>NZ_JBIUZK010000007.1:0-325783 GCF_044744955.1 Pseudomonas sp. NPDC087185
TCGGCGATCTGCCAGACGGCGTTGGCGATGTCGCCGATCACTTCGACCTGCGGGAAGTACACGGCATCGACTTCGGCGGAGCGGAAGCTGATGTGGATGACTTCGGTGCCGCCACGGACCATGAAGAACGGCGGCTTCTCGATCACGTCGTGGCCGATGTTGATGATAAGGTCGGCCGCTTCGATCGCACGGTGCACGAAGTCACCCGACGACAGCGCGGCGTTGCCCAGGAAGCGCGGGCTGCGCTCGTCGACCACACCCTTGCCCAGCTGGGTGGTGACGAACGGGATGCCGGTCCTGTCGATCAGCTGCTTGAGGACCTTGGCGGTCATCTTGCGGTTGGCGCCGGCGCCGATCACCAGGATTGGGCTGCGCGCGGTGCGCAGCTTCTCGATGGCGGCTTCGATGGCCACATGCTCGGCCAGCGGACGGCGGTGCAGGCTGCGCGGGATCGGCATGGCATCGGTCTGCTCGGCAGCGATGTCTTCCGGCAGCTCCAGGTGCACGGCACCCGGTTTTTCTTCTTCGGCCAGGCGGAACGCTTCACGCATACGAGCCGGAATGTTGTCGGCCGAGGCGAACTGATGGGTGTACTTGGTGATGGGGTGCATCATGCCGCACACGTCGATGATCTGGAAGCGGCCCTGCTTGGACTTCTTGATCGGCTTCTGGCCGGTAATCATCATCATCGGCATACCGCCGAGATAGGCGTAGGCGCTGGCGGTGACTAGGTTGGTCGCACCAGGGCCGAGGGTCGACAGGCTGACGCCGGTCTTGCCCGTCAGGCGGCCATAAGTGGCGGCCATGAAGCCTGCGGACTGCTCGTGGCGGGTCAGTACCAGCTTGATCTTCGACTTGCGCAGGGATTCGAGCAGGTCTAGGTTTTCCTCACCAGGAATGCCGAATACATACTCGACACCTTCGCTTTCCAGGCATTGCACAACGACATCGGCGGCCTTGGCCATTTTGCTTGATACCTCAGATTTATCATTATTCGGGCATAGCAAATCGTTGGGGCCATAGTCTCGGCCCCAAAGATAAGGACGGTTGCTTGGGTGGCCTTCGCGTTAGGCCAGTTGGTACGTTGTTTTCACCCGAGTGAAGAACTGTCGCGCATGCGTGCCTTGCTCGCGCGACCCAAGACTTGATGCACCGTTTCCACCGAATGGCACATGGTAATCGACGCCGGCGGTAGGGAGATTGACCATCACCATCCCTGCAGAGCTATTACGTTTGAAGTGCTCGGCGTCTTTCAAGGACCTGGTCACGATGCCTGCTGAAAGGCCGAATGCAGTGTCTTCGGCAGCGGCAAAGGCTTCAGCGTAATCACGAACTTTAAGCACAGCCAGTACGGGGCCAAAAATCTCTTCGCGATAGATGCGCATGTCAGGCTTTACGTCGGTAAACAGCGCGGGCGTAAAGAAGTAGGCTCCCGCTTCATTTTCTATTCGCTCACCACCGCAGACCAGGGTTGCTCCCTGTTCCTTACCCATCATTACGTAGCTCAGGTTTTGCTCAAGCTGACGGTCGTCTACCACTGGCCCGATATCCGTATCGACATCGAGTGCATCGCCAACGGTCAAAGCACGGGTCCGCTCGGCAAGGCGCTCGACAAAGCGGTCATGTATGCCTGCGGTTACGATGATTCGTGAGCTCGCAGTGCACCGCTGTCCGGTGCTATGGAAGGAGCCGCTCAATGCAATTTCAACGGCTTGCTCTAGATCAGCGTCATCAAGAACGATCAGCGGGTTTTTACCGCCCATTTCCAATTGGACCTTTTTCATCCCTTGGGCGGCGGTTTGGGCAATCTGGCGGCCAGTGTGTTCCGAGCCGGTGAAGCTGATCGCATCGATGTCCGCTGAGCGGATAATGCTGTCGCCTACACTTCGCCCCGGACCAATCAGCATGTTGAACACACCGGCCGGAAGACCTGAGCGACTTATGATTTCAGCCAATGCCCATGCCGAGGAGGGCACCAGCTCCGCGGGTTTGAAAACTACAGCGTTACCAAAGCACAACGCCGGGGCAATCTTCCAGGCGGGAATCGCGATCGGGAAGTTCCATGGGGCGATGATGCCAATAACGCCCATCGGCTGAGTGAAAACGTCGATACCGACATCCTGGCGTACGGACTGATATTTCTCACCTTCAGCACGCAACGCCTCCTGGGCGTAGAATTTGAAAGATCGACCTGCACGGTCTACTTCCCCAAGGGCCTCGCGCACGATTTTGCCTTCTTCGCGCGCCAGCAGTTTTGCCAGCTCTTCACGCCTTGTCAGAATCTCGTTGCCGATAAAATCCAAAGCATCGGCGCGTAGCTGGGGATTGCTCCGTGCCCAACCCGGTGCCGCACGACGTGCCGCCGCGATCGCTTGCTCAGTGAGCTCATGTCCTGCCCGTTCGAACCGCTCGATCACCTCACCCGGATTGGACGGATTACGGTTTTCTAGAATTTGCAGGCTGTTGCCTAGCTCGACAAAAGCCCCATCGACATAGCTGCTCTTGGTTGGGATGGTCATGCGTGAACAGTCCTTTTTAGCGGCGAAAGAGTATCTCGGCTTACAAAATCAGTGATGTTGGCGATTGCGCTATCCATCAATTGCTGCATGGCGTCCTCGCTACTCCATGCAATATGTGGGTTGAGCAGGAAGTCGTCGCGATCAATCAGTTGGAACAGTGGGTTGCTCGGATGCAGCGGCTCGTGCTCGACGACGTCTAGCGCCACGCCGCCCAACCGATCGTTGTTCAGCGCTTCAATCAGCGCAGCTTCGTTGATGACCCCCCCACGTCCGGTGTTCACCACTACTGCATCATTCTTCATCAGCGCCAGTTGCTCGGCGCCGATCAGGTTGTAAGTTTCAGGAGTGAGCGGACAGTTGATTGACAATATGTCGCAGCTGCGCAGGAGTTCGGCCAATGGTCGTGCATCTGGACCTGGGCGTTTACCCGCACGGTCTTCGAACAACACCTGCATGCCGAACGCGCGAGCCAAATGCGCCAGTCGCAGGGCGATGGGGCCGCTGCCAATGATTGCCAGTTGTTTGTCGCGCACATCACGGATGCGGTGGTTAAAGTAGATGTTCTGGTGGGGTTTTTCCCCCGCGTGCACCTGGCGCATCAGTCGAGTGAACGCTGCCGGACGGCGAAACAGCTCGAGAATCATTGCCAGGCTGTGTTCAGCCACCGTGTTGGCGGCATAGCCTGGAACACTCGACACTTCAATCCCGTGAGCTGCGCAATAGTCGAGATCGACGATATCGCGACCAGTGAGGGCCAGCGATACCATCTTCAGCTTTGGCAGCTGACGGAGCTGTTCCTCACGTAGCGGTACGCTACAGGTCAGAGCGATGGTGGCATCCTTGAGATGCTCCACAACTTGATCGGGGTGGGTGTAAGCAAACTGCTGCCAAGTATGCGCGCAATCAGGTCGCTTCAGACGCGTGGAGGGCGCCAGGCCTTCGTCATCCAAGAAAACGATGTGCTCAGTCATGCTGCAATCCTTCACTTCTTTTGCGCCGGGACATAACCGGCCGGGGCCATGGCCACCAATTGACGGGTGATGAATCCAGCGTCTTGATCGTGGTCTTCCAGCGATTCTTTGCGCACCAACGCATCACGAACCATGTGCGCTCCAAAGAAACGGAACGGTTCTGGTGGCAGCAATTTCATCTTTTGGTTGACCAAGCCGCAATTGGCCCACTCGTCGTTCGCATGCAATACCAGCGACTTAATGATGCGGCTGGCAAAGACGGTAGTGGCCACGCCGTTACCTGAGAAGCCGATGCCGTAGCTGACGTTCTGGTGATGGTCGAGGTAGCCGAAATTCGGCAAGCCTTTCATCGCGCGGTCGATTGGCCCGGTCCAGCTGCTGACTACGGGGACATCGGCCAACTGCGGGTACAGCCGACGCAGTTCTGCAGCTACCTTGTCGGCAGCAGGCGAAGGCTTCTCGTAAAGATTGCCAATGCGCCCTGCATACGCGAACTGACCCAGGGGTTTGCCAAAGACTACGCGGCCATCTGGGGTGTTGCGCCAGTAGTTTAGTACGGTGCGCGAGTCGGTCATGCATTCGCCGCCACTGAAGCCGATGGCATCGAGCTTGGCCTTGACTGGCGCAGTGGCCACCATGTCGCTGGACATGATCGCGATCATCCGGCGCAGTTCTGGGAACTGAGCGCCCCATGCATTAAGCGCCAATACCACTTGATTTGCTTTGACGTGGCCTTTGGCGGTGTGCACTACAGGATTGGCACCTCGCACCAAGTGGGTGAAGGGTGACTTTTCGAAGATCTGTACGCCAAGTTTCAGCGCAACCCGGCGCAGACCGCGTGCAAGCATGGCCGGTTGGACGGTTGCGGCGTTGGGATCGTAGATTCCACCCAGAACCAGCGGGGAGCCGACCCGGCCACGGATGGTTTGGCGGTCGAGTTCCTGGAATGGGTTTACATCTAGTTTCTGAAGACCATCGGTGAGTACGCGCCATGAGTTCATTTGGCGCTGGTTGGTTGCGGTCCACAGCCACCCGTCTTTGCGGTATTGAGCGTCAATGCCATGTTCTTGACAAAAACTACCGATCTCATCAATAGCCGATTCGGCAGCTTCGCAGATACGCCGTGCTTCCACATCGCCACAGATGGTGCGTACTGACAGGTATTTGCCCCACCAATTGGTCGCAACGCCGCCGTTGCGACCGCTAGCACCAGAGCCGCAACGGTCGCGCTCAACAATGACGATGGTTTTTTCGGGATGAGCCTGCTTCAGGCGGATGGCCGACCACAGGCCAAGGAAGCCGCCGCCAACGATACATACATCGGCCTGGATCGAGTCCTGCAGGGAAGGGGAGAGGTCGCTGTCCAGGTCGAGCGCCTGGGCATACCAGAATCCACGGTACATGATGGGTGCCTCTGAGCATGTTTGTCTTGTGCATACATGATGCTCAGCGGGGTAGGCCTTGCGATATTACACGCATGACAATTGATGGTATGCATGCGCTCAATCGTACGGGTGTCATGAATTTTCTATTTGTTGAGATTGATATGATATGTAGGACCTGGTGGATGGCGTATCGTTGACTCTTCAAGCACAGCAGGGGTGGCCAATCATGAGCGAGCAGGGCAGTGAAATCAGTATGAATGTTCCTGTCATCAAGCCGGAGCTGCGGGTTGGCTTTGTGCTGATGAATCATTTCACGCTGGTCCCGGTTGCGGGTCTTGTGGATTCACTTCGGTTTGCAGCGGACAAGTCCTTTCGCAGCCAGCAGGTCTTCTGTCAGTGGGATTGGATGACCCTGAACGATCAACCCATCGTTGCCAGTTGCGGCATGCCGATTCTGCCTACCAAGCCGCTGAACTTGTGGGCGCAATATGACTACATCGTGATCGCCGGTGGATTACTTGGCGAAACGCGAAATCCTCCCGACTGGCTTTTAGACGCATTGCGCGACGTGCATGCGGCCAACATCCCGATCATCGCGTTATGCTCTGGGTCTTTCGTTCTGGGTAAGGCTGGCCTATTGGATGGAAGACGTTGTGCACTTCATTTCACTCTGCGTGACGAGTTCAAGGAGCGCTTCCCGAATTCCACAGCGGTGATCGACAAAAACTATGTAGATGACAGAGGTATCATTACCTGCCCTGGTGGAACCGCCATCGATTTGGCCGCTAGCTTGATTCGCCGTCACTGCGGTGCAGTCAGGGCGCAGAAAGGCTTGGAGTACCTGCTCGTAGAAGAGCGCGAGGAGAGTGAATCAGTGGCCCCAGAGGGTGTGGTTTATCTCAACGATCGTGTGCAGCGAGCCATCGCTTTCATGCGCAATAACCTAGACGCTTCACTGACACTCAAGGCGGTAGCAGATGCGGTGGGTACCCATCCTAGGCAGCTGCACCGCGAGTTCGTGGCCAACACCCAAGAGCCTCCAGCGAATTATTGGCGCAAATTGCGGCTCGACCAGGCGCGTCGCTTATTGGTCAACACTAGTCAGAATATAACCACAATCGCATTGGCATGTGGCTTTTCGGATGCGTCTCATTTCATTCTCTGGTTCCGCAAACAGTATGGTGAAACGCCCTATACATTCCGCAAGCGCCGCCACGAAGTCGAGCGGTTTGACTGGCATCACGAGCGAGTCGGTTTCGATCCAGAGCTGTAATTGATGCCGCAGCGCGGTTAATCCCGGCCGCGGCTCAATATCGCCATCTGTGAGCGTCAGAGTTCGCCAAACGCCTGTATCTCAATCAGATAGCCTGGTGCCGCCAGCTGAGCCCCTACACAGGCTCGTGCGGGCGGGTGCTCACCCACCCAGGCATCGTAAACGGCGTTCATCGCCTCGAAATTCGACATGTCGGATAACCAGATCTGAATCCGGGAGATGTTTTCTTTCCCGGCGCCCACTTGACTGAGCCATTCTTCAAGTTGAGTGAGGACGCATTGGGTTTGCTCGCTGATACCGCGCTTTGAGAGGTCGGCAACAATGCCCGAGGTCTCTATGCGCCCCTTGACCACTACCAGTTGACTGGCACGTGGACCTGGATTGATCCGCTTGATCATGGCCAGCTCCTTTAGAAGAGAACGTAGGTTTTACGCAGGGGTTCACGGATGTCCCAGATGCCTTCACAGTTCTCCGGGAACAGCACTGCGTCACCTGCGTGCAGTTCTACCGGTTCGCCGTTGTCTGGGGTGAAAATGCACCAGCCGCTGACAATGTGACTAAATTCTCGGTTCTTCAAATGACGGCGGAATACACCAACGCTGCTTTCCCACACCCCAATACTGGCCCCGACGGCGTCATCTGTTTGTGCTTGGCCGGTGGCCGCATGAGCAATGAGTTCACCCAGCGGAAGTTTGGCAGGTGCAGTTTCACCCAGCGGGGACTCAATTGCGTTTCTAACAACAGTCAGTACGTGGCTCATCAGTAACTCCTTGGTTTGAATTTGACGGAGGGCGAATCATCAATAGCTGGCTCTGGTGTTGCCGCTCAGAGACGATGCTTGTTGCAGGTCGAGCCTGCTTGTTTCGGGGGCCATCCACCACGAGATCAAGGCGCCGAATAGCGATATGAGTGCAGCGGCGAACATGGTGTTGGCAATGCCTAGCGAGGCAAGAGAGATAGGAATCAGGTAGGTGCCTACTGCTGCGCCTATGCGCGACAGCGATGTTGCCAACCCCACGGCTGAGGCACGGATTTCAGTGGGAAACAGTTCATTGGGGTAGACATATTCCAGTACTTGCGCACCGCCGATCATGACAGCGTAGGTGCCGAACAGCAGCAGTACCGTTGAAGGGGAGGCATCAGGGAACATGCCAAGCAGCAAAAGGGCAACGCCTGACCATAGGAAGCTGTGGATCAGCATCTGCCTGCGTCCCATGCGATTGATCAATTTGGTAGCGACCAAGCAGCCGAGAGTGAACAGGAAGGTAATTGCGATGGAGCCATAACTGGCCCAGTCACCTGTCAGTTTCAGTGCGAGCAGAACTTTCGGTGCAAAGGCATAAATGGCAAACAGCGGAACAATTGCACAGGTCCAGAAGAGCGTAATGAAAGCCATGCGTTTTCCATAACCGGAATGGAAAAGTGACCACACTGAAACAGGCATTTCCTTGGTGGGCTCCGGCAGGTCCGCAATGGAATAAGTCGGGCCGTAGACCTTCTTGATGACGGCGTCGGCTTCGGCAGTCCTGCCCTTGTTCAAAAGCCATCGTGGTGACTCGGGAGTGCCACTGCGAGCAATGAGGAACAATGCCCCAGGTACTACTGCGCTCGCCAGAACCCAACGCCAGCCGTCCTCTGTGACGACTCTTAGCAGGAGTTCGCCGACAAGGTAGGCTACGGCTGCACCAGCGAACCACATAAGGACCATGGCCGCCAGAAGTGGGCCGCGGTGCTTACGGGGCAAGAACTCAGCAAGTAGGGAGGTGGCAATGGGATAATCAGCCCCTACTGCGATGCCGATCAATAAGCGCCAAGCGAACAATGCCCAGGCAGACTCTACCCAAAACTGTGCTACTGAGAATCCTACGATGGCAATCAGATCTACGAGGTAGAGTATCTTTCTGCCGTATTTATCAGTAAACCAGCCACCCAGAAATCCACCCAGAAATACCCCTATCAGCGCAGAGGCGGCTATCAACCCTTCCCAAAATGCAGTGAGTTGAAGTGCCCCGGAAATCTGCACCATGGCAACACCGATGATGCTTAGAACGTAGCCGTCGAGGAACGGGCCTCCAGAGGAATAGACTGCCAGTTTACGATGGAACCCGTTAAGCGGGGCATCCTCGACTGAACGTTTTGAAACAGACATCATTACTCCTTATTTTTATCGCGCGCACATTGTTGCCGGCCGCCTAAGCAGACTTAATGTTGAGTGGCTGTGGTGTTGCAGAGCTTGAGCGCTTACGTGCTCAGTGCTGCTTGAAGTACCGTCGCTTCCGTACGTTGATCACTATGGCACTAACCTGCTTTGCTCTATATAACGCGGCGGACGAGTCATGTGACTTTTTGGTAGGCAACTTAACATACGTACGGTCTGGTGATTGACAGTCTCGCCTGCGCGTCGAACTGGGGCGCTAGCTGAGGCGACGGTGCTCAATGATTGTCTGGTGTCTGGGTGCGGGTCAGCAGGGCGTCGAGCACCACCTCGCAGGCCGCGCCCCAAGTCGCGCTGACCGGTTGATGCATAAGTACCGCTAGGCCCTCGGCGGTGAATGTTCCGGGGGTTGCAATCGCTTGGCCCAGAGCCTTGAGTGTAAGCAGGGGTTGTTCGCGCGCGCTGCTCAAGCAGTCCTGGAGGTTTCCCAGCACAAGGTCGCGCGCTTGGTTAGCGGGTAGCCCTCGGTCGCACAGCCATTGTTGGAGGTCATGCAGTAAAAAATAGAACCAGCCGTTCATGCATGCGGCCACTGTCGCCAACTCGAAGGACGATTCATCCTCCAGTACTACGATTTCGCCGAGCGGTCCTAGCCATTGCTGGGCTAGGTTGTCCGCCGGGCTGATAACCACTGTGGACTGGTTGAACTGCGCGGCATACGACAACATCACTCGAACACAGCGTGCGCCTGGAAAGGCTGTCGAGAGCTTATCGAGACCGATACCCGCCAGCAGCGAAACCAAGCATTGACCGGGGCGCAGTCGGACCTGTGTGACCAGTTCACTCAAAGACTCTGGTCTCACCCCAAGGATGATCAGGTCGGCACGATCGACAACTGACTGGTTGTCGCTCATTACTTCACAGTCGTAACCACTGGCCAGTGCTCGCGCCCGCTTGGTATTGCGGGGGGAGAGCACGATACTGCCATCGAAGCCGCTGCGCCGCAGTCCGTGCACGACTTTTTCGGTCAACTCACCGACGCCAAGTATTCCCAGGCATTGCATGCAGCCTCCTTAACTTTCCACACCTGCGCGATGTTGACCCCAACGCAGATTCAAATTAACCCCCAGGCTCAAGAACGGTTCTGGGGGGTTGCGATTTGGGCCTTCAGCATTGAGCAAAAAATCGATCAACTCATCACGTTCACCTGCCAGCCAATTGGCAAGCAGGGTGCCGGTAATCGTGCCGCGCGTTATACCTAGGCCGTTGCAGCAAAGCGCTGCATGAATTTTCGGTGCCAGTGAGCCGAAATGCGACATGTGGTTGCGTGAGAGGCACATGGATCCACCCCACGTATAGTCGAATGGCATGCCCGATAGCATCGGGAATCGTCGCTCGAATGATGCTCTGTGCTGACGGCCTGCCCGATCAAGGTAGCGCTGGTGTGCCCTGCCATCAGCGTTAAAGCTGAAGCTGTTACGCACAAGCAGGCGCTGATCGGGAGTGCGTCTTAACGTGCTGCCGAAGGGGTCTGCTGGAATCACCCCCCAGGTCGCTTTACCGCCTAATTGATGTTGCTCATCTTCGGTGAGGGGCCGCGTCATGCTGGCGTAGGTAAAGATGGGGAGCAGTTTGCCCGGCAGAAAACCAAAGTGGGAGGCGAAGGCGTTGTTGGTTAGCAACAACTGATCAGCGATGATCTTCCCATTGGCGTGTTTGAGTACAATTTGTTCACCTTGCTCGATAGCGGAGATGACGGTGTGCTCATAAAGGCTCACATTGCTTGGCAGTGAGTCGGCCAGGCCTTTCGCCAACGCGGCGGGTTGCAAAAGCATCGTCCCAGGTGTGTAGAGCGCTTTTTTGTAGAACGATGTCCCAAGATGATCAGGCAGGTCATGACCCTCGATCATCTCGTAAGGCTGTCCTAGCTTTTCCAGGCCACTACGGTAGGCCTCTAGCACCGACAGACCCTTGCTCTCCACTGCCGCCTGATATTTGCCATCAGGCCGAAGCTGACAGTCGATGCCGTGGTCCTTGATCTGCTTGGTCAGTATCTCCTGGGCGCGCAGATTGAGTTTGAGGTTCATCCGGGCTGTTGGTAAGGGGCCTATGTAATCGTGCGCACCAATGTCATGCGGCAGATCAATGGCAAAACCTGAGTTGCGCCCAGAGGCTCCGAATCCGACTTCTTGAGCTTCAACGAGGATAATCTCGTCATTTGGGTAGCGCAGTGCCAACTGCCGTGCCGCAGCGAGTCCGGTAAAGCCGGCCCCGAGAACGACCCAACGTGCAGTGCTTGTGCCGCTATGGCTAGGCCGAGGGGGGCGAGCACGGCTCAGGTGGAACCAACCGCAACCGTTATCATCTGCCGGGGTAGAGGTGCTTCTGTACATGTGCGTCAACTTTTCGATGTTGTTTTGCACACTATCCCACTCAGCCGGTCTGGGAAATATAACGCGCGAGACGACTCATGGAACGTTTGGGTACAGCACAAGTGGCAAAACACCGTTTGTGATCGCCGTGCTTGAGTATCAGGGTGAGCCAAGTGAGAACATGTGCGCAGAGCGTGCATGAGGTTGCGACACAGCTGGGGGGGCATTAGGCTACGCAATCTGAGGAACTTGATCGGGCCGACCCAGTGCGCAGTTGTACAGTGGAGCATTCTCAGGTCTGCGCCAAACTCTGCCCTCGCTTGCATCGGTGCGTCGGTAAAGTAGGCCTTCGAGCCCAATCGAAAAATATCGTCAAGGCAGGCATGTGCTCATTGCCAATCTTGATCGCGATCACATTGACCCGCGCTGCGGAGGTCAGCGTCACTTACTCGATTGCGAATGCGCCCATAATTGTGCCAATCGAGCGTATCATAGTGGCCTTCTCTCTAGTGCTGGCCACGCCCCTTGGCGCGCGAAGCCGAGCGCTTCAGCGTCTAATATCTGGTGTCCATGCACTATGCCATGGGCACCTGGGTGTCGGTGCCTTCGAGGCCGGCGCGATAGATGCCTGTGTGAACGCTTTGATGGCCAAGGGAATCGTGGCTATGAACGAGGAGGTTGCGTCAATCATTGAGCTACCTTACGCGCGCTTTTCAGTGATCGAGCTGTTCGCTGCCAGCGGGGGCATCTGAGTGCCCGTCGTGGTTCGCTGCGGCCCGGTAACTCGGTCGATAAACAACCCGCCGTCGCCGCCACCGCCGAACACGCTGACATAACCAGATTCGCTCGATTCCCGTGGTGAAGGATCGGCTGCACGTTGCATTAGCGAAATACCATACTCGGGCCCATAAGGGGGCCGAGGATTCGTGGGCTTGGCCGATGATATCCAGATTATGTTCGCACGCGGCGGTATCCGTTTTTTCGACTACATCGTCAATTGCAGCCCGACAATGGGGTAACAGGTCGAAGTTCATGCATGACGTCAGGTCGATCGGTTACCAAACTCTTTGTCAGTTGCGCGCAGGGTTCGCCGTGGAGCCGTATCCGTCACTTCGACGGAGATGGCCCAGCCCTCGATGCGTTCTTACTGCTCGGAGATGAAGTACGGGCGGTTTTCAGCCATGAGTACCGCGACCGTTTGAACCAGGTGCGCTATGAAGACATGTCCAATTCAACGTTGCTGTACTCCACGTCTCACACTTACTGGTCGCGCTGGCTGGCCTAGGTCGGAATGTCGTTTGACGGGATACGTAGAGGGTTGAAGTTTGGCCAATCGGAACTCGCCATCGATGCTTCAAGTATGCTAATCAGAAGCCCATGGCTAGTTTAGGAAAACCTCCAGCAGGGCTGTTTGCCCCATCTTTTCCCGTAGGCCTGCGAACGGAGTGGGACTACTACTAATCAAAGCCAAGGGCAAAGCTCTTGGCCAGGGAGCGCAACTGCTCTAAGACTGGCTGATATCCAAGGGCTCGGTGCCTTGACTGTTACCCTGTCGAACGACGGAATAACTCAAGCCTCGCCGCGGGCCAATGTCTAACGCCGGTGACCATTTCCAAGATTTCCGTCAGGATGAGATTGATGCTGTAAATCGTCCTGCCTGTTATAGCGACTGTTGACGGCCACAAGAAAAATGGAACTGGGCGTCCCGCACTACCACGGTCTTCGCCACTAAAAATAAGGAAGAACGCACATGGAAAAGCAATTGACCTTACTCGCCCTGATGATTGGGCTTTGCTCGATGACCGACGCCGCCGAAATGACCGTCATTTCATATGGTGGAGTCAGCAAGACTGTCCAGACCGAAGCCTTCTATCAGCCTTTCGAAAAGGCTCACCATGTGAAAATCATCGCTGGTGAGTACAACGGAGAAATGGCCCGCATCAAGGCGATGGTCGACACCAACAGTGTGAACTGGGACGTCGTCCAGGTTGAGTCTGACAAGCTTATCCTGGGATGTGATGAGGGCCTGTTCGAACAGGTGGATCCGCACCGGTTCGGCCAAGCTGCTGACTTCGTGCCAGGCACGCTTTCGGAATGCGGAGCTGGTCTTCTGGTCTGGTCGATGACCATTGCCTACAATGCCGACACACTGAACGCCGCTCCTCAAGGTTGGGCAGACTTCTGGAACGTCACCAAATATCCAGGCAAGCGCGCTCTTAAGCGGGGCGCCAAGTTCACTCTGGAGGCGGCATTGCTTGCAGATGGCGTGCCCCAAGACCAGGTCTACAAAGTCCTGGGCACCCCTGATGGCATCGACCGCGCCTTCAGCAAACTCGATGAGCTGAAGCCAAACATTCAGTGGTGGGATGCGGGAGCGCAGCCAATGCAATACCTAGTCGCGAACGATGTCGTCATGACTACCGCTTTCAACGGCCGGATCTTTGCTGCCCAACAGTCCGGCGCTCATATCAAGCCTGTATGGGGGGGAAGCATCCATGCCATCGACTACTGGGCAATACCTCGAGGCAGCAAGAACAAGGAGCTCGCGGAACAATTCATTGCCTCAACTCTTCAGCCTGAAGCACAGAGAATTCATTCAACAAAACTCGGCTACGGCTCGGTGAACGTCCATACCTCCGAACTGCTTGATCAAGCACTGGCCGCTCAATTAAACACAGCTCCTGGAAACATTGAGCATTCGCTGGCTTTCAATAATGAATTCTGGGTTGACCATAGTGAAGAACTGGAGACTCGCTTCAACGCCTGGGTCGCGAAGGAGATTTGACCTTCACATCAATAAGTACCGTGCTAAGCTCGGGGCAGAGGTATGCCCTGGGCTGTTGCATCTGAAGTGCTGTGGGCCGTCGAAAACTAAAATGGGGGCGTTTTGGAAGTATGAGCACGCATCAGAAGACTAGATAGATGAACTTTCGAACATCCTCCTGGGCGGGATGGATGTTAACGCGGGCACCCATACGGCAAAGAAACCCCTTGGGCCCACGCAGGAGCGAGCCAAGGCACAGCCGTAGGGCGGCCAGGACGTGTCTGGGGGCACCTGTTTTTGTTGTTATGGGATTAGGGTATTAGGCGTCCCCTATTGCGCGGATGGGTGCTCAGAGAGAAAAGGTCGATGTCGGGTTCCCACTGATGCCCATCACGGTGAAAACACCTCATGCCCCGCTGTCTCTGCTTTCACCTCCATTTGGAAGTAGCTGTGAGTAGCATGTCGACTCGCTCAGTGATGGTTTAGTTGCCAGCCATAAAAATGATGCTGGAAAAACGACTGGTTTTTTCCTGCTTGATCGCCAAGCTCAGAAGAGCAGCTCGAGCTCCTTGCAAAGTGCCAATAATTGCCAACTGCCCGGTAATGATGAAATGAATACAAAATCTATAAAACTTCCAAATGACGACCGTAACTGTGGTTGGTATGACCTTCTGCCGGCGCCTGGCGCTCCTTCTGTTCTTAAAGGTGATCATCGAGCAGATTATGTGGTGATCGGCGCTGGTTTCGCGGGGTTGGCAGCTGCTCGTCGGTTGGCAGAGCTGAAACCAGAAGCCTCCATCTACTTAATTGACGCTCAATGTGTCGGCTTCGGTGCATCTGGGCGCAACTCGGGCTTCGTGATTGACCTGCCCCACAAAATGGCACTCGAACACCCGGATCCAGAGGTCAAACAACGGTTGCTGCGTTTGAATCGGGCCGCCATTTCCAGCCTTGAAAGCTCGATTACCCAGCACAACATCGACTGCCAATGGTCGCATGCAGGTCGTTATCAGGGGGCGGTGGGCGAGCGGGGCAGGGGCTACCTAGAAAACTTCGTAAACCTAATGCGAGACCTCGGTGAGCCTTTCAAACTCGTTGAACGCGACAAGCTGAGTAAGGTTCTCGGAACCCAACACTACAGCCAAGCCGTTTTCACGCCTGGTTGCTACCTGATGCAGCCTGCGGCTCTCGTTCGCGGCCTTGCGGAAGCGCTCCCATCCAATGTTCGTCTCTTTGAAAACTCTCCAGTAAGCGGGCTTCGTAAAGGCAGCAATGGTTACTGGGTTGTTGACGCTTCTGGTGCATCAGTCACCACCAAAAATCTGTTGCTCACCACTAGCATTTTCACCCAAGAGTTCGGCTACCTGAAAAACCGACTGTTGCCGGTGATGACCTTCGCCAGTTGGACTCGCCCGCTCACCGATGCTGAGATGGCTGAATCTGGGATCACCGCTGACTGGGGGCTGACCCCCGCAGATCACGCTGGCACTACCGTGCGCATGACCCAAGATCGCCGCCTGATCATCAGGAATTCCTACCAGCACGTACCTAAGTACGGTCAAAGCGTCAATGATGACTTCCGTAGCAAGGTTCGGGCAAAGCATAGAAAGTCCATGCTTCTGCGCTACCCGCATCTCCAGGATGTTCACTTCACCCACACATGGGGCGGCTCCTATGCGATCTCTCGCAACTTCACCAACTTCTTCGGGAAACTCGAAGATGGCGTCCATGCGTTGGCCTGTGACAACGGCGTAGGAGCTGCCTGGGGGACTGTAGGCGGAGGATTGCTCGCCGAGAGAGTCGTGGGTGGTAGTTCATCGTTGCTGAGCGACATCCAATACGTCAGCGGTATGCCTTCACTTAACCCCCCAGCGCCGATCCTTGGCCTTGGTGTTAAAGCTCGGATTCGGTGGGCAGCCTGGAATAGCCGGGGCGAGCTATGAGGTCTGTCACTGGGGCGGACACCTGTGTATGTGGTCGACTATCGTGATCTTCAGTTCTCGCAACGCGGCGGGCCACCAGGTAATGCTGGAATTGTAAGGGTGCTCCCAGAGCAAGTGTCGCCAAGTCTCGGCGTTGGATTCGGGAAGTGGGAAGGGGCAGAAGTATCCTGGGCGGTGCTATACGATGAGACCTTACTGCGCATGTCGGCCACATCCTGCACGTGGCCGATTACGTTGCAGCTGATAAAAGTCTGACTGCTCAAATTGGCAGTCATGGAGCGTCACGGGGCAATTTGTGTCGGAACCCCACAGGAGCTGTCCACTCCGCGCCGGCTTTTTGCCGTGATGAGGATGGAGCCAGTAAGCTACTACGACCTTGCTCCAGCTGGAGTTCCTGTACACGCAACCGCCTTCAGGGCAGCGGACGAGCAGTCGTTCAACAAGTCCCCATTCTGGGTGTTCACCTCGCCTCTGCGCCTTGAGCTCATCGACGATGCCCGCCTTCGTACAACGGCAGAGAAAGCTCTCCAGGCACGAAACATTTTCAGTCCACGTGCATTGGCATTCATCGAGCTTCACGAGGCCAAGGGTGGATTGACTGAGGAAGAGGCGAATGAGTTCGTCGCTGAGGTGCTTGAGACTTTCCGCTGGCACAGCATGGCAACGGTCAGCATGGAAACCTTCAATGAACTCCAGAACCAGCACCGGTTGATTGCAGATGTTGTGGCATTCAAAGGCCCCCCATCAATCACCTGACCTCGAGAGTGCTCAACATTGACGCCGCACAGGAAGCCATGCCGGGGGGAATTGTGCCGAAGGCTGTCATTGAGGGGCCGTCAAAACGGAATGTCGACATCATTCTGCGCCAGACCAGTTTCAAGGCCTGGAATGAGCACATCGCTTTCCCCTACGACGCAGGTGGAGGTGTCTACGAAACCAGGGGCGATTCATGGACCATTTCCAGGATAAGTGCGTTGTCCGGAGCGACAGAAACTTGAACCTCTATTTGGGGGGCAGCTTCCAGGCTCTCCCTGCTCAGACGCTCAATAAACTCTATGTGGTCTGCTCCCTTGCGTGAGGCAATCTCGATTTGGTGCACGACAAGCACTTCGAGCTTTTGAGGCCACCTGACACTGAGGTGCGCATGTGCCGTGTGAACAGTGGAGGCCTTAGTGGGCAGCGCTCATGTCCACTGTTGGTTATGGTGCGGATTCAACCGGTCGATGCACACAATATCTGATTGCTCGTATTTGGCTTCTGCTTGTGCTTATGGTGCGGATCATGATTGGCTGCTGCTATTGCTGCTATTGCTGCTATTGCTGCTATTGCTGCTATTGCTGATTGCACTGTTGGCTAGGATTGCTGCCAGTCTGTCGCCGAGTTGGCGCCATGCTTCGGTTTTCTCCTTGGCATAGTCGTGATGTAGATAGTGCCGGCGCACCTTGGACCCGCCCAGCAAGTGGTTTTGGCAGCGGTCGATGATCTCCAGGGTGACACCCAGCCCCTGCATCATGGTCGCTCCAGTACGCCGCAGGTCATGTGGTGTCCATTCACCCTTGGTACCCTTGCTCAACAATAGCGAGTCGTCATGATGGCGCCCAGTAAGAGGTTTGCTCCGGTTTTTGAATCGGCATTGCCGGTCTCCGATTAGCTTGCTGACCGTCTTGGTGTCGACGTGGCTTTTCTCGTCCTTGCCGGGGAAGCAGAACGGGGTATGCCCGGTTTCTTCCTTCAAGTACTTGAATTGGGTCCGAGCGAATGAAGACAGAAACACGTGGTGATCTTGGCGCTTGCCCTTGTGTCCCTTGGTGGCCTCGGCAGGGATGAGCCAGGTGCCTTTCTCCAGATCCACATGGCGCCATTCGGACTTGAGCAGCTCACCGATGCGACAAAGGGTACTCAGGCAGATCCAGACGGCACATTGTACGCGGCGATTGATCGGGCGGATGCCGGAGTATTTCTGTCCGGCGGGGAGGGCGTCGTAGTTGTGCTTGAGGTGGCTGAATATGTCGTGTAGTTCCCGGATTTCGTCGGGGGAGAGGATGCGGTCGCGCTGTTCCTGGTAATCGTGGTCGAGTAGTTTGCTGACGTCCACCAGGTCGGCCGGGTTGCCGTCGGCCATCAGGCCACGCCAGGGTTTGCGCTTCTCGGCCCAGCGCAGCATCTGGCCGATGTCGTTGTTGCGGATCACGACGGTGCGGTTCAGGCCGCGGGCCTTGATCGAGCGCAGGACCGCGAGCAGGTCTTTCTCGGTGAGATTGCGCAGCGGCTTCTTGCCAATGAGGGGCAGCACATCCTTGGTGAAGCTGCGGCGCAATTCGGCGTTGCCGTCCTGGCGAGACACGCCGTCGCGCATCCACTCTTCGAAGAGCTCGGCGACCGTCTTGTTCTCCGCGGCCTGGCGCTCTGCTTCGGCAATTGTAGCGGCAATGGCGGCCTGGGCTTCGATCTTGGCGGCCTTGCGGGCGGTGGAGGGATCGATGCCCTTGGTGACGGTCGCTCTCACTTCGTCGCGCTCGGCACGGATCTGCGCCAGCGATTTCTTGGGCCAACTGCCCAAGCGGTGATCGCGCTTGGTTCCATCCAGCTTGAACTCGTAGCGAAACAGGACGGTGACACCGCGTACACCCGCACGCACTTTGGCGACAAGGCCGCCGTCTTCGCGTAACGTCTTGCCGTCATCGGCTGAGGTGAGGGCCTCCAATTGCTTCGCCGTCAGTTTTGCCACTTTTTACACCGTGCCTGATTCGGTCGTCCTTGAATTTTGCCCCACTTTTGCCCCACCAAATCGTTTGGCTGTCGGTGGATGCTGGTGGATCGCGATGGAGGAAAATATAGTCTGTATGCCCTGAATTTACTAGTTTGTAGGATTCCGTCAGCGTCCATGGACATGCATGGAAATCCACCAAATAAGCGCATGGGGTGCAAGGGGTCGAGTGTTCGAATCACTCCGTCCCGACCAAATAACTCCAAAAAATCCAGTCACTTAGCGGTGACTGGATTTTTTATGGGCGGTGAAAAATCCAAGTCAGGCGGAAATACCCCTACTTATACCCCTACTCGGAGACAGCGCTCAATCCTCGGCGTGGCAGCCTTACATTGAACCTCCAGCAGTGCTCTGTCCGTGAGCACTTCTTCACGCGGACATCTCAACGCCAGTCCGCCCTGAGTTGCCTTGATGCTTTCATGTAATGGGACTAATACTAAAGGACTGCTGCGAAGAGGGACGGTCATGCAGACACGCTTTGTTGTAATCCCCGCCATGCCACCAGAGAAAGAGCAGTTTCCTCGCCGTATCGGCGTCCCAGCCGTCCTTGGTGCTGGGTATGATCTCTACGATACCCATGGCAAAACACGGCTGGTTTTGAACTATCCCACCCGGTCGGAGGCGGAGTACGCCTGTGCATGCCGGAATAGCCAGGAAGGTGCTGAAGGTAATCGTCTGATAGGGTACGGATGGGGTCCCGTGCTTTCACATTCTGCGCGGCAAAAGAAAGCCCGCTGCTAGGCGGGCGAGGTCTATCACGTAGGGATGGCATGATTGTCCCTATGGAGCTGTGAAAATTGAGTGAAAGAAAAGTCCTCGCAATGTGATTTAAATTAGCCAGGTTCATTCTGCCTGCTCTGCCTCAACGTGTATTCCACAGCAAAAAGTAACTCCGCCAGTTTACCGTGCGGACCGATCACCATCAGGTCGGCTCCATGTGGACCGGATCTTCAGTATCCGGCCAGTGATGCCGGCTAGGTTTGGTGCCAAGCCACTCGGCCCTTGAATTACAAGCACGAGGTTGGGCATGCGGTTCATCTATGATGCTGAGTTCGAATCACTACGCTTCCGCCACTAATTTTCATTAAAGCCCTGATTTATCAGGGCTTTTTTGTGCCTGATCGGTTTCAGCCCATACCCTAGCCCATACGTTGGGGGCTGGCTTCCAGCGTGCATCGCTGGAATTTTCCGCCGAACGGCCCCTCACTTTTTAACCTGCTGGGCCTGGATACGATGTGCTGGCTGTCGTTGAGTTCATTGTCTTCTGCCTGCCGTGGTGGATGGCCTCCCCCTGTTGCTGCCTTGCCTAGCATTAGCTCGAATACATTTCGTACATAGCCTAGAGTGAAACCCTTTCTAGCTGCGGGGCGACATGTGTGCTCCAACACCGCTGCAGTGGCAGGCACACCAAGTAGTACATGAGCCAGCACGCATAGATGCTGGAATGCAGGTAGCAGCTACCGGATGCCAGCTTGCCATGTGCTAACTCGTGGCGTAGACATGGGCCCCCCTTGAGATTGAACAGCAGGTCAATCGTATAAATCAGGTCGATGCCAAAAACTGACTCCAACTGCTCTCGTCGGGTACCCAGTAGCGCACTCAGCGACCGGTCCTCTTGCAGTAATTCCTCGTCAAGTTTTGATGTATCGATCCCAGCGTCGCTGAGCACATGGCGTAGGGAGTTTTCGAGCTGCGGGAAAAGCAGATGGCAGGCGGTGAAGGGCCGCATCTGGCCGATAGCTCTCTTCCGCGAATGACCGCTTGGGTCGAAAGCTGCCGGCCTTGAAGGGCTGCGGCCAACCCAAAGCGGTCGTAATGCAGCTTCCGAATCAGGTCTTGAGCGGATCGATCCAGCCAGGCCGAAGTCCTGCCTCGTATTCTTTGCGTACGTAAGCGAGCGACTCCGCACATCCCATTTCCGCCTCTATAGCGCCTATGCATCTCCAGCAATCTCCACCGGTATTGCCTGATAGCGGATCATCCGGATTGTCGAGTAGGCATTCGCAGATCGTGCAGTATTGCGGTTTTTTGTTGCTTGTCATAATACGTTTCCGATACGTTCCGTCTTGGCCGCTTGCTGCCTGCCCTGAGGGACAGCCTGGGGAACTCACCTTCGTTATCGGCATCCGCAGCTAGGCTGTCCAGATTTGAAGACCAGTAGGATGGGCGACCGCGGTCGCGATAGTCCTCGGCGCTAACTGCTGAATTAAAGACCCTGGATCGATCCGCATGGCTAATTTCTGGTCGCGCCACCCCTTCAGCAAAAAGCGATGCATGAAGCAGTGCGTTCCCCTCGTTCGCCCCCTGGCTTGGAAGAAGCTTCACCGACTCAAGCCGATGATGAATGCTCACACGTTCAAGTGATGATAGGCAGTCGGTAAGATCGCCATAGGCTGCGAGAGCTGCCATGTCGGTGCCGTGGTTCTCCTCATCGTGCTTATCCCACTGAGGGTTAACGGTGTGGCCAAATAGGCGGATGGCGTCCGACATGTAAGCAAAGATCCATGGCACATTGCGAAGCGTCGCGCCGGTATAGAGGTAGCCACGCTCTCCCTTGTAACGCTGCAGCATGCCTCTCAATTTTCGAAGTAGATGCGACTGATCGCTGCTTGCGCCAACGATGTTGCGCATCATCCCTTGAGGCAGGACGGCTTATTTCGAACGATGAGATATCCCAGGCGCAACTGTTAGGCGCATTTTTGTTGACGTCATTTTTCCATCAACCTAAGATTCGCCGTAAGTGATGGCAAAATGACATATACAAGGATGTTACATGCAGTTTCACTACCTCGTGATGAGGTTGTGCTTAATGGCCTTGGGGCTGTGCGCAGCTCAAACCACCTTCGCGGCTACGGCAGGCGAGCAGGATCTGATTCGCGATCGCCAGGACCGTCTGCTGCAGGAACAGCAGCGCCGCCTTGACGAACTGCGCGGGTTCAGGCCGAGGTTGATGTCTTCAATACCCTTGATTGTTTTCAAGACCTTTCTTTTGATCCGCGTGAGCTGATCCTGAGCCGGCAAGTTGAAATTTTTGGCGGTTACGTCGAAGTGCAAATAGTTACCCCCGGGAAAACAGATCTTCGGAGTAGGCAGCGGGCTCGCATTCATGTTGAACCTCCTAGGTTATGCAGGCGATGGGGCCATGCAAGTGACTCCATCGCCACAGCCAGATTTAGCGGTGGCTAACCACAACCGCTGGGTTATCTACGGGTCCAGGGGTTTGCTTAGCCCAGATACCCTGGTCGATATTCACATCCTGAAAAGCACTAGCGGTCAGGACTGGTTCGGTAACACCCGCTTTACGTTGCTTGTCGTAGTCTGCGAGCAGCCTGAGGCCAACCTTGCACAGTAGCGTCAGGGCGATCAGGTTCACCAGGGCGGAAAGGGTCATGGTGATATCGGCAAACGCGAATACGGTTGATAGGTCTTCCATCGAGCCCCAGAGGATGAGTGCTAGCACGACGGCGCGGTAGCCCAGAAGGACCTTGCGGCTTTCACCAAGGATAAACTTCAGGTTGTTCTCGCCGAGGTAGTAGTTGTAGAGGATCGAGGTAAACACGAACAATGCCAGTGCAGCGCTAATGAAAATGCGCCCCCAGTCGCCCACAACCGCAGCTAGTGAGTTCTGGGTCAGAATGAGACCGTCACCGGCGAAGCCAGCGGTGTAGAAGCCGGACAGCAGGATCAGCAGAGCAGTGCAGGTACAAATGACGAACGTGTCGAAGAACACGCTAAACGCCTGTACCACTCCTTGAGAAATTGGGTGTCTGACATCGGCCACTGCCGCCACGTTTGGTGCACTGCCCAGGCCGGCTTCATTGGCAAACACGCCGCGTTTGACTCCCATCACGATGGCGCTGCCAATGAGGCCGCCGAAAGCCTGGTCCAGGCCGAAGGCGCTTTTGATGATGGTCAGCAGCATCATTGGCACGTGATCGATCTGCAAAACAATCACGTAGAGTGTTACCGCTACGTAGGCTAGCGTCTTCACCGGTACCAACAGGTCTGCCACCTTCGCGATACGCTTGATACCGCCTACAAACACCAGCCCCAGCACGACTGCCAGGACGACGCCCGAATGAGTAGGATCAATGCCGAAGGCATTTTGCAGGGAGTGGGATACGGCATGCGATTGCAGACCGTTGAATGAAAAGCCAAAGGTGACGATGAGCAAAATTGCCATCAGTACGCCGAGCCATCGCTTGTTCAGCCCGTATTCAATGTAGAAGGACGGTCCGCCATAGAATTGGCCGCTGGCATCTTTACGCTTGTACAACTGGGCCAAGCTACATTCCATAAGGGTGGTCGCCATTCCAACCAGGGCTGTGACCCACATCCAGAAGACAGCACCCGGACCACCCATTGTTACAGCAACCCCAACGCCAGCAATGTTGCCTGCACCTACCCGACCCGCGAGGCTTAGCATGAGCGCTTGAAACGAGCTGATTTGCGCTGAACTGCTGGTGAGGCTGTCTTTGAAAACTTTAAACATGTGCAGGAAGTACCGAAGCTGCACAAAGCGTGTCTTGATGGTGAAATAAGTACCTAGTCCGACGACCAGGACGATGAGCAGCTTTCCCGAAAGAAAACCATTGATGGCTTCGAGCATGGCGCAACCTCATTGTTATTATTACTGGGGGTAGTGCGAGCTTCACGCGGCTAATTTAGCCGCGTGGTAAACACATGAACCGCTCAGGAGCGATCTTGCAAAGCCTTGATGTACTTCCACATCAGGGCGGGATTCGAATACATCGGGAAGTGACCGCAATCAGGGATGCACGCCAGTTCCACGCCTTGTGCAGCGATATGGTCGAGATAGGAGAGGTGTGAGTTGGTTACCCCATACATATACTGGCGCGGGAATGGTAGTGCGAGAAACTTTTCCATCAACTGAGCGTTGTCGGACAAATTGACCATCGATTCGAAAATGCCACGCACAGCGCCGGTCCGTACTTTATGTGCGAGGCTGGCGGCATAGAGTGCACTTGCAGGATCCGAAGCCAACCGAGTGCGATTTATAAAATCACGGAAGAAGCCCGCGTCGTCATCACGGTCATGATCGTGGATCTGTCGACTGAGGAAACAATCCTCAGGGGCGATGTTGCCTTCGATATCAACGAAGCTTTGAATGCGATCAGGCTCTTCGTGAGCCAATACCAAGCCGGTCAGTCCCCCCATGGAATGGCCTACCAGATGAAACTTGTCGATCCCGAAATGCTTGAGCACGGCGTGCGCGGTTTTCACCAGGAATGGGATGTTGATGCGCGAGAGGTCGGCACACTCTGTTTCACCGCAGCCTGGCGCATCATAGGCGATGAAGGGGTGTCCTTCGAAAGACGCCTGCAGGGTGATATCGGCGTAGTCCTCTTTTGTAGAACCGAATCCGTGGAGGAACAGGATGGGCGTTTTTGGCCCGGTGCGGTGTATCACAGCCAGATCGAGCTGCACACCATCGATGCTCAGTGGGATTTTCTCGTACGTGAAGCGAGCTGCATGGGACACGGATACAAACTCCTATAACAGAGTCCCCAATCTTGAACGAGCTAAATGATTTGTAAAATACGAAGCCACGAACCCTGTCATACGCCCGGCCTATGACAGTAAATCTTGTCTTGCATGGTCGATCATTGCCTCCACCAATGGATTTTTGTGTTCGCTATGCCAGGCCATGGCCGTGATCACCACTTTTACTTCGGGATGCAGAGGGCGGATGACGACGTTCTCCGGCGCGAGTTTACCCATAGACGTCGGTACCAGTGCGATGCCCTGACCGCAACTGACAAAGGCGACTTGTGACGATACGGACCGCACCTGGTGGACGATGCGCGGTGCGAAGCCGCTGGCTTTGCACTGCCCAACCAGGTAGTCGAAGTACACAGGACTCACATCCCGTGATGCCATGACCAGGGTTTCGTCCGCGAGGGATTGTAGAGAGATTGACTCCCTTGCAGCTAAGGGATGGTCTTTGGGTAGTGCGACAGCCAGCCTATCTTCGGACAACGGCAATGATTGAATATGTCGACCGAGATTCCCTTCCAGGCGTGCGAATGCAATGTCGATATCACCCGCCTCCAGTGCGGGTATGGCTTCCGCGCTATCTATCTCCCGAACCGATACCGTAATCAAGGGATGATTCTGCTTGAAGCGCTCGATCAACGGGGGTAGCACGTCGATCATGGCCGATGTAATCGCTCCGATGGTCACCACGCCGGCATGGCCTGCGACGGCTTCGTGAACCGCCAACTCTAGTCGCTCCAGTTGATCAGCGAATTTCCGGACCGCGGGAAGAATCGCGGCGCCGGCGGCGGTCAGCTGTGCACCGCGGCGAGAACGGGTAAAAAGTTGAACGCGTAGCGACTGTTCGAGCGCCTGGATCTGCTCGGTCAACGGCGGTTGCGACATACCCAGCCGCTTGGCCGCGCGACTGAAATTTTGGTCTTCTGCCACAGCCAGGAACAGCCAAAGGTGGCGTATCAAGCGAAAGTTGATCACGGCGCTTTTCCATAGGTTTAGGATATAACAAGCTTAGCTTCTTCGTAATATACGTATCAAATCTCAGCGCCGATACTCAAGCCTCACCTATAAGAGGCCTGCAACAGATGAGCTTGAAAGTCCCGCTTGAACGCCTGGCTGCGCTCGATACCAACACAGTGTCGGACGCTCTGGACTTCCTCGAACTGCCTGGCGCCACTAATGGCCTGATGCCGCTCTGGAACTGCCCCAAAATCGTCGGCCGAGCCAGCACCGTGCAGTTGGGGCCAAAGCAGGACGTGGCGCCCACCGTTCACCTGATTACCCCGGTCGTGGAGCATGTCACCACCGATGACCGAGTGCTGGTGATCGCCGGTGGTGTCGACGGTATTTCCAGCTGGGGCGACATACTCGCCAACGCAGCCCAGCGCAAAGGCATCCGTGGGTCGATCATCGATGGCTTCAGCCGCGACATCCGCGGCAGCGCCGATATCGGTTACCCGGTCTTCGGTCGCGGCGTGACCATGATCAGCGCGCGCAACAGGCTCATCCAGATCGATGCAGCCGTCAAAGTTCGCATGGCTGGTGTTGAAGTTGATGAGGGCGACTATGTGATCGCCGACGAATGCGGCACGGTTTTCGTTCCGGCCAATGCCATCGAGAAAGTGCTTGATCTGGCCGAGCGTATTGACCGCCGCCAAGCCGGCATGGTCGACGCTGTCCGCGCCGGTCGCTCGGTCGAAGAAGTCATGCACGACACGCAATTCGAAGCCATCAAGGTGGAGCACTGATATGAGCCTTTCTGATAAAGACCTGGTCGCCTTGTTCGAAGGCTTGGATACCCCGGGCGTGTCCGACGCGATGGATAAACTGGGGCTTCCAGGCCAGGCCTTCGGTATCGCGCCATTGGCCAACTACAGCCAGGTCGTGGTCGGCCCTGCCTTCACTGTTCAGTACGTCAGTGCCAGTACACCGCCCGGCACTGTCGGTGACTTCATTGATGAAGTAGCACCAGGCGATGTGGTGGTCATCGCCAATGACGGCCGTACCGATTGCACGGTGTGGGGCGACATCATGACCCAGTACGCACTGGCCCGTGGTATTGCCGGCACGGTCATTGACGGAGTCTGCCGCGATGTGAACAAGGCGCTGGGCGAGGGCTACCCGCTGTTCAGCAAAGGCCGTTTCATGCGTACCGGTAAGGACCGCGTGGAAGTCGCGGCTGTAAACCAGCCGGTGTCGGTTGGCCAAGCTCGAGTTTGCGCCCGCGACATCGTTGTCGCTGACGCCAATGGTGTCGTCATCGTCCCGCGTAATCGTGCTCAGGAGGTCGCTGAAACGGCACGTCGTATCGAACATGTCGAAGCGCAAATCCGCGAACAGATCGCCACTGGCAAGAGCCTCAAAGAAGCGCGTGCCGCCCTCGGTTACCACTCCCTGCAGAGCAAACAGCCATGAGCCTTCCACACGATTATCAGAACATTGTAAAGGTCCTCGGTAGTTCCACCCTGTACGAGGCCTCTGGGCTGCCGTCTGCAGTCGACCGCGAGATTCGCGCTGTCTGGAAGGGCGCCTTTATTGCCGCACCCGCTTACCCGCTGCAGTGTTCGCCTGGTGACAACCTGGGCCTGCACTTGGCCGTGGCCAAAGCGCCGCGCGGTAGCGTCCTGGTCTGTGATTGCGCCGACTTCATTGCTGGCTACTGGGGTGAAGTGCTCACGGTGGCGGCGCAAGCCGCAGGCATTGTCGGTTTGGTAATCAATGGCGGCGTACGCGACATCGCCGCGCTTGAAGCGCATGGCTTCCCAGTGTTTGCGCGTGGTATATCGGTCAAAGGTACCGTCAAGGCGACTACGCCTTCAGTAGGTAAACCGTTCGACTTTAGCGGTGCACAAGTAAGCGCCGGCGATCTGGTCGTCGCGGACGAGGACGGTGTGATCATCATCCCGGCGGATGCAGTCGAACGCACGCTACGCGAAGGCCAGAAACGTGCGGACAAAGAGGCATTGTTCATGGCCAAGCTACGCGAGGGTCACACCACCATGGACCTGATGGGCCTTACTCACCCGGAGGAACACGCGTGAGCCTGGAAACGCTGAACCGTCGCTTGGAGGCTGCCAAGCCTTCGGCAACCTACAAGATCATCGACCGCGTGGCTGCGCGACGCGCAGAAGGGGCGAAGATCATTTCGCTTTGCGCGGGTGAGCCTGACTTCGATACGCCGGAGCACATCCGTACCGCAGCGATCAGTGCAATCAACAATGGTCAAACTCGTTACACCCAAGTGGCCGGCCTTCGTGCGTTGCGGGAAGCCATCGCGCGCAAATACCAGCGTGAAAATGGTCTCGACATCAGCTGGCAGGACACGCTGGTTTGCAGCGGCGGCAAGCAGGTCATCTTCAATGCCCTGGCCGCAACCCTCAACGAAGGCGACGAAGTTGTGATCCCCGCGCCGTACTGGGTCAGCTATCCAGAAATGGTTGAGCTGTGTGGTGGCGAGTCGCGCATTGTTGCCTGTGGCGCCGAATCGAGCTTCAAGTTGACCCCGCAAGCACTGGCCGAAGCCATCGGCCCGAACACCCGCTGGCTGATCCTGAATTCGCCGTCCAATCCCACGGGCGCCGTGTACGATCGCGGCGAACTGCAAGCGCTGGCCGAGGTGTTGCTGGCCCATCCGCAGGTTCTGATTCTGGCTGACGACATCTATGAGCACCTGATTTTCGACAATCGTGATTTCCTCACGCTTGCCCAGGTTGAACCACGTCTGGCTGCACGGACGTTGACCATGAACGGCGTGTCGAAGGCCTATGCCATGACGGGTTGGCGAATCGGGTTTGCTACCGGTCCTCGCTGGCTGCTTGAGGCGATGGAGAAGCTTCAGGGGCAGCAGACGTCAGGCGCCTGTTCCATCTCGCAGCACGCAGCAATCGCTGCCCTTGACGGCCCGAAGGACTTCATCGCCCATAGCCGCGAAGTCTTCCAGCGGCGTCGCGATTTCATGGTCGAGCTGCTCAACCAGGCGCCGGGCATCAGTTGCGAAGTTCCAGGAGGGGCTTTCTACGCTTTCGCCGACTGTTCTGGGCTGATCGGCAAGCGTTCTCCCGCCGGCTGTGAGTTGGTCAACGATGAGGCCGTGGCCCTGGCCTTGCTGGAGGAGGCCAACGTTGCAGTCGTCCAGGGCAGTGCTTTTGGTCTTTCAGGGTACTTGCGCATTGCTTACGCGCTCGATGATGACTCGCTGCGTGCGGCGTGCCAGGCCATCCACCGCTTCTGCGAGGGCGCACGATAGCTAGATAACGACGCTGAAGTAGAGCAGCGTAAGGCTGCACCTCCTCAATTGCATACGTGCGATACAGGTGGTGCAGCCTTTTTGTTTGGACGCAGCCAATGTCCGCTCTGGATAGGTGCTGACAAGTTATCTAATGACTCAAAAAGAAGCAGAAACACGAGCTGTTTGAAAAGTTTTTTCTATCAAAGATGGGTAAAAAAACTCGTTTGCCTAAGTTTTTTCTATCGATGAACATAGCCAAAAGGTCAAGCCACCCTGAGGAAAATAACAATGAACGGCTCACCATTTGGAATGTTATTTGTTGCATCTGACATTGATGCAGTGCATGAACTTGAATTCAACCGCTGGTACGACGAGGAGCATCTTCCGGACCGTGCATCGATGGCCGGAGTGATCAAGGCAACACGCTTTAAATCCCCATCCGATTCTCCCAAATACCTCGCGCTCTATTGGGCAGAGGGCATCTCTGTCTTCGACTGCCCGGAATATGCGCATGCGTTCAAGTACCAGTCTGTCTGGTCCAAGAAGATTCTTCCGCTCATGCAGAACCCCACCCGTCGCATCGGTGAAGCTTTTGGGCAATTTGACCAGCCTGGAGGGGAGTGGGTGGCAGTCGTCGCAGCAGCCGAAGCAACTGAACCTCGCTCGCTGAACACGCTTCATTCAGCACTTGCCGAGATCCCAGGGTACATCCAGAGCTACGCTATAAGTCCCGTGCAAGCGCTGAGCTTGCCGTTGCCCCAGGAAGCCGGCAACCCGCGGCCGATGGCTCCCATGCTCATCGTGGAGTGCGCCAGCGAAAGTGCGGCGCGACAGGCTGCCGAAACCAGCCTGATCCATTTGCGCCCCGGTAGCACTCGTTTTGGCGTGTATCAGAGACTGAGCAAGGACTCGGTTGGGGAGGTGCGTTGATGAACACTTCGATCGCATCCGTGGATCAGTCAGGACCCATCGGCACCGAAAATCCTGGCAAGCGCGCTGACATCAGGCGACTCGCCGCTGCCAGTTCGATTGGGACTACGCTCGAATGGTATGACTTCACGGTCTACAACCTGATGGCGGCGCTGGTCTTCAATGTCATCTTCTTCCCTTCGTTCGACCCATTGGCAGGTACCGTCATTGCGTTCTCCACCTACGCGGTGGGCTATGTCTCACGCCCTCTGGGCGGGATCGTCTTCGGCAGCCTGGGCGACAAGCTCGGCCGGCGCTGGGTGTTGGTGGCGACACTGATCTTGATGGGGACGGTGACCGGGCTGATGGGATTGTTACCTACCTATGAAACCTGGGGTATTTGGAGCCCAATTCTTCTGGTCCTGCTGCGCTTCCTGCAGGGAGCGGCCATTGGTGGGGAGTGGGCCGGATCAGTACTGTTGTCCATGGAGCATGGCGAAGATCGCCATCGTGGTCGGAATGCTTCCTTCACACAGGTGGGGCCGGCCTGCGGGACCCTGTTGGGTGCCGGGTTCATCGCCTTGATCACTTTCGTCATGACGCCAGAGACGTTCCAGGAGTGGGGCTGGCGTATTCCATTCCTGTCCAGTGTCTTGCTGGTGATGCTCGGTTTCTGGCTGCGTCGTGGTGTAGATGAAACGCCGGTATTTAAGTCGATCGAGGCGAAGGAAGCCAAAGTCGACGCACCTGTGCGGGAAGTGTTCGTTGGGCACTGGCGGCGGTTGCTGGTCGCAGGCGGCGCACGTATCGGCTCGGACATCGTCTACGCGTTGCTGGTGGTATTCACGCTCGCTTATGTGACTAACGTCCTGCACTTACCTCGCTCTACTGCGCTGACTGCCACGATTATCGGTTCTGTGTTCCATGCCGTCAGTGTTCCGCTGTTCGGTATGCTCTCCGACCGAGTGGGACGCCGGCCGGTTTACGCGTTGGGAGCTGTGCTATCGATTGGTTGGGGGTTCGTGTTCTTCGTCTTGCTAGATACCGCATCCCCCGTGCTCATCTGCCTGGCAGTCATTGTCGGCATGATCTTCCAGGCAATGATGTTCGGCCCCCAAGCTGCTTTCGTTACCGAGCAATTCCCTACTCGCGTCAGATATGCCGGATCGTCGTTGGCTTATACCTTGGCCGGCATTGTGGGAAGCGGACTGGCCCCACTGGTTATCACGGGGATATTCAAGGTCTACGAGTCTTCGTTCGCAGTCAGCCTATATATCGCCGGCGGGCTGATCATCACCTTGATAGCGCTTGCATTCGCACGTGAAACCGCGAAGAAACCGTTGGAAGAATAATCCGAAATAGACAGGCAACTTCCTGATGCCCAATTGGGTTGCCTGTCAAAACTTCGCTGTGGGATCAAGCCATGCGAGATATAGACATTATTGAAACGCCTGCCGCCGAATTACTGTTTAGCCCGTCAGGGTGTGGTGCAGTGCTTGTTGATAGTTCCCAATCGGTGTTTTCGCCAAGCGTGCAAAGAAAGTTTTTTTCACTGGCGCGCGCACTGAAAACTGATCAACAGATCAGCGAATTGGTGCTCGGGGTGAACAATCTGTTGGTCATGTTTGACCCGCTCGTTAGTTCACCGTCGACGATTGAACAACTGATTCAGAGCCTTTGGCTGTATCCCGACGCGCTTCCTTCCACCCCCAGGGTTATGGAAATCCCGGTGAGCTACGGCGGTGAAACCGGTGAGGACCTGGACATGCTCGCCGAGCACGCGGGGCTCAGCATTGACCAGTGGATCAACTATCACAGTAACGCGACCTACGAGGTAGCGTGTGTCGGCTCCATGCCCGGCTTCGCCTACCTGACCGGGCTACCCCCTGAACTGGCCAAACCCAGAAGAGCGTCGCCGCGGGCACAGCTCGCCAAAGGTACTGTGATTATTGGTGGGGCCCAGGCCGGTGTAATGCCATGCACCGCACCCTCAGGCTGGCACGCGATAGGGCGTACTGACGTCGATCTGTTCGACATTCAAAGACAGCAGCCATGCCTGCTGTTGCCCGGCGATCAAGTCCGGTTCCTGGTTCGGGAGGTCGCGTCATGATCGAAGTACTGAGTGGTGGTGCGCTGAACCTGGTCCAGGATCTCGGGCGCTCGGGGTGCATGGCGATGGGGGTTAGCCGTAGTGGCGCCATGGATGCGCCCGCGCTGATGATTGCTAACTGGCTGGTTGGCAACCTGGAAAACGCTGCAGGTCTTGAAGTGAACATCTTTCCGTTCCGTTTCAAGGCAGAGCGCGAGTTACTCGTCAGTTGCACCGGTGCACACTGCGCACTGAAGGTAGATGGGTATCCCGTACCCAGTTGGACTTGCCTGGAGATCAGGGCTGGCCAACAGGTTGTGGTTGAGCGCCCACGCTTGGGTGTCAGGGCTTATCTTGCGTTTTCAGGTGGTGTTGACGCACCGGTGCAATTGGGTTCCCGTGCGACAGATCTGAAAGCGGGGTTCGGCGGTCATGAAGGGCGGGGCCTCAATCGTGGTGACCGTCTTCAACTGTTGCCCCAAAGCCTTTCGTTAGCAGGACGTGCCATCCTGCCCCTTGAGCGGGTGCAGCATGCAGAGGCTATGCGCGGCCAGCAGGTGACGGTGCGGGCGATCGCTGCAGCTCAGGCTGACGACTTTTCCTCCACTTCGTTGGACGCGTTCTATTCCACTCCCTACGAAGTCACTCCGCAGTCCAACCGGGTCGGTTACCGCCTCCAGGGCCAACCCCTGCATACAGTTCGACCCATCGAATTGCTCTCTCATGGCATTGCGCCGGGCACTGTTCAGGTGCCGCCGGCAGGGCAACCCATCGTGCAACTGGCAGAAGCCAATACCTGTGGCGGCTATCCAAAGATCGCCACGGTGCTCGATTGCGACCTATGGCGCCTTGCCCAAGCAGGCGTCGGCTGCAGCATCCATTTCAAGCCCGTCACTGTAGCCGAGGGCATCGAAGCCCTTGCCCAGCACCGTGCGGCACTCGCAAACATTCAGCGACACCTGGGCGTCAGCTCATCAGCCTGATTCGAGGAACAGACAATGAACAACAAAACTTTACGCATCGATATCAACTCGGACATGGGCGAAGGCTTCGGCCCCTGGAAAATGGGTGACGATGAAGCCATCCTCGATATGGTCACCTCTGCTAATGTCGCCTGCGGATTGCATGCCGGCGACCCTGAGATCATGGCTACCACCTTCGCCCAGGCCAAAGCCAAGGGCGTAGCAGTGGGAGCCCATCCCGGTTTTCCAGACCTGTGGGGTTTCGGTCGAAGAGTGATTCCGCACACGATCGGCGAAATTGAGCGTTTCGTTGCCTACCAAGTCGGTGCAGCTGTGGCGCTGTCCAGTTACGCCGGTCACCCCATCACGTTCGTCAAAGCCCATGGTGCGCTCGGGAATCTCACCCAAACGGACCCTGAGGTTGCCAAGGCGATCGCCAAGGCCGTCAAAGCCGTCGACCCCAAGCTCGTCTGCGTCACATTCGCGGGTGGACTCATGATTCCGATTGCCAATGATATGGGCCTCGAAACTCGTGCAGAGGTCTTCGCGGACCGTGCATATACCGAGGCGGGCCATCTGGTTCATCGCAAGGAGCCTGGTGCAGTGCTCCACGACGTGGAATTCGCCGCCCAGCGCATGCTGCGCATGGTTCAGGCAGGCGGTATCGAAACGGTGAGCGGACGCATGCTTCCAGTTCATATCGACACCATCTGTGTGCACAGCGACACGCCAGGTGCAATCAGCATGGCACGGGTACTACGCAAGACCTTGGAGTTGGCCGGCGTCCAGGTTTGTGCTTTCGCTGAGGGATCCCGCTGATGGACAAACCCCTTGTCGAACGGCTCGTCAGCCTGCTCGAAAACAGCGCATTGAGTGAAATCGAATATTCGGCAGACGGCACCCGTATTCGGTTGGTCAAAGAGTCGGGGTGGACGGTGCCCCTGCAGCCTCGCCCACCTGAAGCGCAGTCATCAATGGCAACGCCGACACGCCAATCGAGTTGGACCATTGATGCCGGATTGACTGGCATTTTCTACCGCGCCCCTTCGCCGGATGAGTCCGCTTTCGTCGATGTTGGCACTGTCATTGAGGAAGGCCAGCAGGTAGGAATCATTGAGGCGATGAAGATGCTAAACGTGCTCGAAAGCGAGCGCAGCGGGCGTGTGGTGCGCATCTTGGTAGAGGACGGTGCTTCGGTAGAGGCAGGGACGCCGCTGTTCGAGCTGCAATCGATGGAGGATGGCCATGTTTGACTCAGTCTTGATCGCCAACCGAGGCGAGATCGCCTTGAGAATCCTGCGTGCTTGCCGGGCATTGCAGATTCGGACTATTGCCGTGCATTCCTCGGCAGACGCCGATCTGCGCCATGTGCAATTGGCCGATCAGGCACTGTGCATTGGCCCCGCCGCCTCGGCTCAAAGTTACTTGGATATCGGTCGCCTGCTGGAGGCCGCCGAGCTAACCGGTGCGGGCGCCATCCACCCCGGCTACGGCTTTTTGTCTGAGCGTGCCGATTTTGCCGAGGCTGTAGAACGCTCCGGTCGAGTGTACATCGGCCCCACCGCTGCAGCCATTCGCCTGATGGGCGATAAGGTCAGTGCCAAAAAGGCCATGCTGGAATCCGGCGTGCCTTGCGTGCCCGGCTCGAACGGCGCTCTGCCTGGCGACCCACAGGCGGTGGCTGACATAGCCCGACATGTGGGGTATCCGCTGATTGTGAAGGCAGCAGGTGGTGGAGGCGGGCGGGGAATGCGCATCGTCCGCGAGCCAAGCCAGTTGGCTCAGGCGGTGATCACCACGCGGGAAGAAGCCAATCGTGCGTTTGGTAACCCGGCCCTTTACATCGAACGTTTTCTCGAAAATCCGCGGCACATCGAAATCCAGATCCTGGCAGACGGATTCGGCAATGCGGTATGGCTCGGTGAGCGTGACTGTTCCATGCAACGGCGGCATCAGAAGGTGATCGAAGAATCTCCTGCCCCCGGTGTTTCAAGAGAGGCGATCGCAGAGATCGGGCAACGCTGCGTCGACGCCTGCGTGCACATCGGCTATCGCGGCGCGGGCACTTTCGAGTTTCTCTACGAAGACGGGGCTTTCTACTTCATCGAGATGAATACCCGAATCCAGGTCGAGCATCCGGTGACTGAGTTGGTGACCGGTATCGATCTGGTGGTGGAGCAGTTGCGAATCGCCCGGGGGGAGCCTCTGTCGTTCGGCCAGAAAGATGTCGCCGTGACCGGGCACGCGATTGAGTGTCGCATCAACGCCGAGGATCCATGGCGGTTCACGCCGGCACCGGGCACAGTTGACCATTGGCTTGCGCCTGGCGGCCCGGGAGTTCGTGTCGAGTCCCACTTGTATTCCGGGTACCAAGTACCGGCCCACTACGACTCGCTGGTGGCCAAGATACTTACGTATGGCAGCAACCGCGAGGAGGCCGTCAACAGGATGCGCCAGGCACTAGAAGAAACCGTGCTGGAGGGGATTTCATGCACCATTCCACTGCACAGACGATTGATGGATGAACCTGGGTTCACAGCTGGCGGCTACAACATCCATCACCTGGAACATCTTTTCGAACAAGGCTTTGGTCAGTCTGCGGAGAGCCCTCATGAGCGTTGAAGAACTCGCGGTACTGATTGAGCAGTTGCAGGGGCGAGGTATTGCGAGATGTGAGTACGAAACTGAGCAGGGGTCAGTGGTTCTGGTCTTCGCGTTACAATCCCGTACATCTGTCGTGGAACCGGTTCAACTGCCTGTCCCGGGTCGCCAGGATACTTTAGTCGAGGCTCCGAAGGCCGGCCGGTTCTTGTCTTCCCATCCTTTGCAGGGCGTCGCTCTGGCGGCCGTTGGCGAACCTGTCGAGGCGGGTGCAATCATCGGCTTCATTCAGGTTGGGGAGTCCCTTCAACCCGTCAAAGTGAAAGCTGCCGGCGTCATGGTCGGCTACTGCCCGGTCGACGGCGAGCTTGTCGGCTACGGGGCGCCAATCGCAAGGCTGATCCCTTCCTAAGGGAATGCCAGCACGCGCACGACCTTATCGTGCGCACTCCCTCCTGCGGTATTCATCTATTCAAGAAGAAGAGGTCGCTGCATGCGTGCACATTGGCCCGTGGTACCTGCTGTCCTGTGTTTGACCTTTGCAACGGACCTGAGAGCCGCTGGCTTTCTCGAAGACAGCCGGGCAAACGTCGACTTCAGAAACCTGTATTTCGATCGAGACTTTCGCCAGCCTGGAGGTAACAGTGCAAACGGTCAAAGCCAAGCACGGGAGTGGGGTGAAGCCGCCGTTCTGACACTCCAATCCGGATTTACTCAAGGTACGTTTGGGCTGGGGATCGATGGCGTCGCCATGACCGGCCTCAAACTCGATTCCAGCCCAGATCGTGCAGGCACCGGTATGTTCCCAACTGAGCGTGACGGACGTTCGGATGATGAATTCAGCCGACTGGGCGCGAGCTTCAAATTGAAGTACTCCAAGACGCTTGTTCGCTCGGGCGTCATGGCCTTTCGTAAGCCCGTGCTTCAAAGCGCCGACTCTCGGCTGCTACCTGGGCTGTTCAAAGCCACCACGCTGGAATCCAGTGAGCTGGCGGGCCTCACCCTTCAGGCTGCACGCGTGACCAAAACGATGGGTTTGGATTCATCTAACTGGGAGCGGCTGACCAGCCGCTATGGCGGGCGCAGCGAGGATTTCACCCTGTACGGAGCGGATTACGCGCTGAATGACAAAAGCCAAGTCCGGGCTTATTACGGAAAGCTGGACGGCATTTACCAACACACGCTGGCCAATTACCAAGGGCGCGTCGATTTCACGGCGGATCGACACCTCTCTTTCGATTTGCGCTGGGCGAAGGCGGAAGAGGTAGAGGACTTTCGCGACATCGACAACAGGGCAGTGGGCGCCTTGGTAGGGTTCCGCCAGAAGCACCACACATTGAGTCTGGGCTTCCAGAAGATGAGCGGGCACGATGCTTATCCGTACGTAAACGGAACCGATCCCTACCTTGTTAACTTCGTTCAGATCCTGCAGTTCTCCAATGCTGGAGAGCGTTCATGGCAGTTGCGCTACGATCTGGATCTGGCCGCATGGGGTGTTCCTGGGTTGAGCTTCATGAGCCGATACGTCCGGGGCGACCAAGTACAACTTTCGAGCGGCGGCGAAGGACGAGAATGGGAGCGCAATAGTGAGCTCACCTATGTCATTCAGGGCGGCTCATGGAAAAACGCCTCAATCAAATGGCGCAACGCCACTGTCCGCTCAACCTTTGGTAATGATATCGACGAAAACCGCCTCGTGATCAGCTACCCACTGAGCCTGTTCTGATGGATCATCGATTCATAGATCGAACGCCCCGCTTGGTAGCGGGGCTATCCGCCGGATCGAGTTCGTGGGGAATCAATGAATACGCGTTTCATCGAGGCGTTCTTACAGATTGCAAGGCTGAAAAGCTTCAGAGCCGCGGCCGAGCATCTGCACCTGACCCAAGCTGCCATATCCAACCGGATCGCTTCGCTTGAAGAAGAGATCGGTGCTCGGTTGTTTGAGCGGGAAACACGAGAGCTCAAGTTGACTGCGGTCGGCTCGCGGCTGGTCGACTATGGCGAGCGCATGCTGGATTTGGAACAAGAGATCCGCCATCTGGGTCGGCCCAGTCACGAAGTTTTGGGGTTAGTGCGCATTGGTGCGGTAGACAGCGTTGTGCATACTTGGCTGATTGCCTTCCTGAAGTGCCTGCAGTCGACTTACCCGGGTATCGAGGTTCAGCTGACCTCGGAAACCAGCGCCGGTGTTCATAAGGCATTACGTGATGGGGTGATCGATATCGCCCTGCAGACGCATCCTATCGAAGGTGACGGTATCACCAGCATTCCCTGCCTCTCGATTGCCACAGGGTGGATAGTCAGCAACCAGGCGATGATCAGTGCCCAGCAACCCATTCTGGATTTGCTGGGGCAGCCGACCATCACCATGAGCCAGAACTCACAACCCCATCTGGTCCTTAAAGAGCTTTACCGCAGGTTCAGCCTCCCGGTCGGCAAGACGCACCATGTCAGTTCGATATCCGCACTGGTGCAACTGGTTCAGGCTGGTTTTGGCAACGCGTTTGTTCCTCTTGCGCCGGTGCGCTATGCCATCGAGTCGGGTCAAGTGAGGCTGGTGGACTGCGGGCTGGCAATCCCCAACCAGCCGTTGGTTGTAAGCTATACCCAAGCGCATTCGTCCGAGGCTATTCGGTTGGTAGCAGAGCTTGCGTGCCGTGAATGCGATCAATACGTACGAGCCTTGGTGCCTCCGTACGCTGCTACCTGACGTTGACGAATTCATGCAGCGCTATTCAAACAGGGTGATAGACCGCAAACTCTCCGAACGCGCGGCGTGCATCACCGAAGAAGCCCCTGAGGCAGTGGTACGCATCGGTGAACCTGGATTGGGGAGAGCAGGATGTCGATATCTTGCCACTCGACCCAGCTAAGTGGGCACTGCGCGCGGCAAACCAAGGCAAAGCCGATCAACTGTGGTCCATTTCCAGGCAAAGGAAACCCCGACACATGATGCCGAGGTCTTTTTTCAGTTGTTCCCAATTACCCTCGCCAGAGGCTTCGGCCGCAGAGCCAAGCCCCAGGAATCGTGCCAGTGCGGCATAGGTGATCGAAAAGCACGCCTCTACCGCATGGGGCGGATTCGGATGGCGGATATCAGCGCAGCACTCCAGCAATAGGCTCTGAAAACCATGGGCAGCTTTCAGGTAGCTGGCTTTGCCGCAATTGGCGACGTGCTTGTCCGATGCGCGGCCCATCAGCGGACGCAACAGGTTGGCATGGGTCTTGAGGTGTTCGGCGAGCATCTCCACCACTGCAGGCACACGCTTGTCGAGTGGCAGCTCGCGCGCGCGTAAGGCGCTTAAGAGGGTGGCCCACTCCGCATCGATTTCGGCAAGTACATTGGTCATTACCGCCAGGAACAGATCATCCTTGCCTTGAAAACGCGCGTAGATTGACCCCACCGAGACCCCTGAGAGCTTACTGATCGCGCCGATGGTGAGCTGCTCAAACGTGCCATCGCGTAGTAACTCACGTGAAGCGGCCATCAGGCGCTCAAGGGAGGCTCGACTGCGGTCTTGTTTGGGTTGCTTGGCGCCAGGCGCAATGGACATGGATCTGCCTCTGGTTGGAAATGAAACGCTGATTTTAACTGCTGCAAGAAAGATTGTGTCGCGAAGGTCATACATTAGCGGGCATCTGGACGTGTTGACGAGCTTTGGACGAGCTGCTATTTTCTGCAAATAGAACGTGCATTCTATTTAGGTGGATTGCTCACGCATAACAAGAAAAGGTAATTATTCCATGGCTCCCATTACCATCCTCCATCCTTGTCTCTCGCGGCTTTCAAATGACGGCTTGTTTTCAGTGCTGCAGACGTTGGCGCACGTGTTCTGAGATCTTCCCTGGCACCGTACTTCAGGTCTAATTTCGACAATTATCTAGAATCAGAATTCCGATTCAATAATAAGAAGGGTTTTTCTATGCGTTTTTCAGTGTTCCTTGTAGGCCGCTCCACCGCCGCAGAAGACGACAAGGCGGTCATGGACGCGTTGATCGATCACGCCTGTCAGGCTGAAACCCTGGGTTTCGACGCGATTTTCATGCCCGATCACCACTTCACGGGCTACGCACCGATGTCCAGTGACCCGTTCATGTTCGCCGCGTATCTGGCCAGTCGGCTCAAACGCGTGCACTTTGGCATGTCTGTTACCACTGTGCCGTTGCATCACCCGGTGCGTTTTGCCGAACGTGTCAACCTGCTCGATCAGTTGACCGAGGGCCGCCTGCTGGTAGGTATCGGCAGCGGTACTACACCTGAAGAGATGATCGGTTTTGGCGTGAACTACAAGGAAGCATCGGCTCTCTTGCAGGAAAACCTCGACTTGGTGCAACGGCTTTGGGACAAGCGCGTCGAAGATGAGCCGATTACCTTCGAGACCAGCCATTACAAAGGGGCAGTGGTACAGCGCATCGTACCTACGGCGTTCCAGCGGCCGTTCAATCGCATCATGCCAGTGGCACTGCGTGAAACCAGCATGCAGCGCGCCGCTGATATGGGCTGGCCGGCGTTTATCCCTGCATTCACTCCTCCGGTACCCGCCAGCGCCGAGCCCTTCGAGCACCTTAGTCGGTACTTCACGCGCTACCGCGACGCCCTGGAGGCCGCCGGGCATACCCAGCAGGTGGTTGACCATTGCTTGTCCTGGACCACTCACACCTACCAATGCGTGCACATCGCAGAAACCGATGAACAGGCCGAGCAAGAGCTTCAGATAATCCTCAAGGCATACAAGCGCGCGATCGACCGCGAGTATGAATTCAACAAGCGAGCCGAGCAGATCAGCGGCGTTGAGTTGCATCCACACCCCGATTGCTTCAGCCGTGAATGGATCAAGACATGGTGCCTGCACGGTAGCCCGGAAACCGTTGCTGCAGAGCTGGAAAAGCACCGTCAGCTGGGTATCGGCAACGTGCTGATGGGCTTCACCAATGGCCCCCTCACGCAAGAGCGAGTGCGCTATGGCCGTCAGTCCATGGAGCTGTTTGCCAAACACGTCATGCCTCGTTTTCAGTGACCGCCGGAGCCCTTTCCCATGACAGAAGCCAATACTCTTAAACCTTTGAAACAAGGGCCACTCATCGTCGGTATCGGCGGCACTACCCGTTCCGGCTCAAGCACCGAGCGCGCGCTTGCCTTTGCCTTGCAGCATGCCAGGCAATGCGGTGCCCGCACCCTCATGTTCGGCGGCGCCGAGCTTGCACAGCTGCCGGCATTCAACCCCGAGGATAATACCCGCAGCGCTGGACAGTTGGCGCTGATCGAAGCCGTGCGCCAGGCGGACGGCATTATCCTCGCCACACCTGGCTACCATGGTGGTGTCTCGGGGCTGGTAAAAAATGCGCTGGACCTTCTCGAAGATCTGCGTGACGACACCCGTGTGTACTTCGACGGGCGTGCGGTAGGCTGCATCGTCACCGCCGCCGGCTGGCAGGGTTGCAATACAACGTTGGGAGCCTTGCGTTCGATCGTCCATGCGATGCGCGGCTGGCCTACGCCATTGGGCGTGACGTTGAACACCGCCGGCGTAAAGCTGTTCGACACCAGTGGCAGCTGCACTGATGAGCGGGTCACCCAAGCGTTGCAACTGGTGGCCGAACAGGCGTTGGCAGCCCCTGTACGGGTTGTGGCTGCGGAGCTTGAAAATGCCTGGTGAAGATCTCGCCGAAAAGCTGATGTTCACCGCCGGTGCCGACATGTGGTCGACCTGCACGGATCAGCAATGGGGGCTGAGCGCGTTGCGCATGGCCGATGGCCCGATGGGCGTCACAGGTGGCCGGGTAGACGAGCGCGATGTCGCCCTATTGACCCCGTGTGGCTTGGCATTAGCGGCTTCGTGGGACGCCGAGCTGGTACAACGTGTTGGTCAGGTGATTGCCGAAGAGGCCGTGCGCATGGGCGTTCAGGCGGTGCTGGCACCCAACCTGAATTTAATGCGCAGCCCGCTGGCCGGTAGAGCATTTGAACTGTTCGGCGAAGACCCGCTGTTGATTGCACAACTGGGTTGGGCCTGGGCGCAGGGCGTGCAGCAAGAAGGCGTTGCCGCAGTAATCAAGCACGTGGTGTGCAATGACTCCGAAACCGACCGGCGCAGCATGAATGCGGTGGTCGATGAACAGGCGTTGCGCGATGTCTACTTCAAGCCCTTTGAATATGCTACGCGCCACGGTGCATGGGCAATGCTCACGGGTTACAACCGGGTCAATGGTCGGGCGTGTGCCGAGCATGAACAGGTGCTGCGCAAGTGGCTGAAGGGCGACCTGGGTTGGGACGGCTTGGTCATGTCGGACTGGTTCGGTACGCAGGATGGCATCGTCAGCTTGAATAACGGTCTGGACCTCGAGATGCCTGGACCAGGCCGACACATGGGGGCTGCGCTGCTGGGTAACCCTAGCCTTCATGCCGTGGACGAAGCGCGTCTGGACGATGCAATCGAACGTCTGCGCAGACTGACCGCACGGGCACAACCGACACAGGCACCTGACCGCTCGGCAGCGGCTACTGACAGGCGCCTGCAAGTACTCGAAGAGGCGGCTGCAGCGGGCATGGTATTGCTGCGTAATGAGGGCGATCTGCTGCCCTTGGAGTCTGACTCAAAAGGGCTGCTCGCGGTGATTGGGCCTAATGCGATCCGGCCGTGCTATCAGGGCGGGACCTTTGCCAAGGTCGCCTTGGCCGACGATGTGGTTTCGCCGCTCGAGGCCCTCAATCAGGCGTTGGCGGACACTGGCAAACGAGTCATTTATGCCCAGGGTGCTGCAGCTGAGCACCGTATACCGCCGATCACTGAACTTGATTTGTCGTGTGGGGAAGGCCAGCCAGGCTTGTTGGTTGAGTTTTTCGCCCCCGGCGCTGCTCAACCGTGCCACCGCGAAATCCGCCATGCGAGTTCGCTGGTCTGGTTCAAGGACATGCCGGGTATAGGGCCGCTGTTGACCCTGAAAGACCAGGCGCAAGTGACGGTAAACACTCGTTTCGTTGCCCCGCGCAGCGGTGAATATCGCTTTTACTGGGGCGGGACCGGGCGTGTGCAGTTGACGCTCGATGGTGCGTTGCTGGGCACCTTCGATGGTGCTACTGCCGAAGGCGACATAATGGGCAAATTGATGCAGGCGCCCCATACGACGGCGGCATTCAACCTTGAACAGGGGCAAACAGTCCGTTTGAGTTTGACCATGGACATCGCCCGCAGCCTTGCCCACGGTCTGTGGCTGGGCTGCCAGGTGCCAGAGCCTTGCGACCTTCTTTCGCAGGCGATTGCGTTGGCGGAAGAGGCCGACCACGTTCTGCTGGTGGTCGGCGAAACGGCAGACGCCGGGCTTGAGAGCGTCGACCGCTCCAGTACCCATTTGCCTGCCGCGCAGGAAGAATTGATCCGTCGGGTCTGCGCTGTGAACAACCGTACCACGGTGGTACTCAATGTCGCCCATCCGGTCGATATGGAGTGCCTGCAAGATGCCGCGGCGATCATCGTTGCCTGGTATCCAGGGCAGCAGTTTGGGCCCGCGCTGGCCAGCGTGGTATTTGGCGAGCGTGAACCGGGAGGGCGCCTGCCGGTGACCTTCGCCCGAGATGAAGCCGACTATCCGGTGTGGTCGCTGACCCCTGCTGCCAATGGCGACCTTGCTTATCACGAAGGCTGGTGGGTGGGCTATCGCAGCTTTATCGCACGTGATACTCATCCGGCATTCAGCTTTGGCTATGGGCTTGGCTATGCCCGTTTCGCGTACAGCCCTGGCGCTGTGCACGGCAAACGGGTGGATCAACTGGTGATCTCGCTGACGGTGCGCAATATCAGCGCGCGGGCGGGCAAGGAGGTGGTCCAGTTGTATCTGCTGGAGCCATCAGCCGCCGATGAACCTGCACGCCTGTCGCTTAAAGCCTTCGCTGCGGTGTTCGTGCAAGCCGGGGCCGAGCAGGAGGTTCGCCTCACGCTGCAGGCAGATGCGTTCTCCCGCTGGGACAGCCGTGCCAACCGCAGCGTATTGATCGCAGGGCGTTATCAACTGCAGATCGGACACGCCGTCGATGACGCGTTGATTCAGTACAGCCTGGCGGTGGGGCACAAGGGGGATGTTGAAGTACTTCACGATTGATCATTGATTCAAGCCTTTGTGTGATCCACAACAAAAACAAAAGGCACCTCAAGTGTGCCAGGAGTCGATCATGTCCAATGCGGTCTCTAGCAGCAAGGGTTCATCAGCCGAGCGTAAAGCTGGCGCGGCCCAAGCGCTGATACTGGTCTTTACCACGCAACTGCCGATCATGGGATTGCTGTCGCTGATCCCCATCGTTCCATTGTTGTTCGAACAGTTTGGTAGCCATCATGAAGCGCGCTTCTTGATTCCGCTGCTAATCACCGCGCCCAGCGCCTGCATCGCATTGCTCTCGCCGCTGGCGGGGTGGTTGGCCGACCGCCTGGGCAGGCGCCGTCTGTTGCTCGCTGCGGTGTTTGGCTATGGCATCTGCGGGTTCGCTCCGTACTTTTTGCATGACCTCACCTCGATTATCATCAGCCGCTTTGGCCTGGGGATCACCGAGGCAGTCATCATGACCGTGGCAAACACCCTGATGGGCGACTTCTATCCGCCCGAGCCGCGGCGTAAGTGGCTGGCTGTGCAAAGTGCGGTGGGCTCCCTATCAGGCACGACGTTGATGTTCCTCGGCGGAGTACTCGGAGGCTATGGCTGGCAAGGGCCTTTCCTGCTTTACCTGCTGGCGTTCCCGATCTTTGCAATGTTGCTGTTTTTTACCTGGGAGCCGGTTGCCCATCGCGAGCCTTCAGGTTTTGCCGGCGCAGCTTGCTTTCCGGTGCGGAAAATGGGCGTCATTGCCTTGGTCACGCTGTTTTGTGCGGTGCTGTATTACGTTGAAGTGTTGCAGGTCAGTCAGGTGTTCCACTTGCTCGGTTTGACCAGCACAGCAGATATTGGCATGGCTGGCGCGATTGCCGGGTTGGGTGTGCCGCTGGGCGCGCTGCTGTTCGCGAAGCTGTCGAAACAGGACATCCACGTTCATGTATTCACGGTGTTTACCCTGTTTGCCATAGGCCTGGTTGGGCTTGGCCAAGCCAGTACCATACCTTGGGCCGTTGGCGCAGCGTTTGTTGCGCAGGTGGGTTGCGGCATGCTGATCCCCGCGCTGATCAACTGGTGCCTGGGCAGCCTGAGTGCACAACACCGCGGCCGTGGGGTGGGTATCTGGACGGGCGCATTCTTTATCGGTCAGTTCGTCAGCCCGTTTGCAGTCACTCTGCTGGCCTCTGCGTTCGGCGGTCTGGCGACAGCAATTGTCGCCATGGGTGGAGTTGCGTCGGTTGCGCTACTGGTTGTCTGGTTTATCCCACGAAACCTGCGCCACACCTCTACGCAGACCGGCTGATTCAAAACACTGTCCTCCACTGCCTGGCTACAGGCGGTGCGGGCTTCTGCGCGCCTGAAACCTTGATCTATCAAAAACAATAAAGGATGGAGCTATGCAGTTCTCGAAGATGCTGTTTGCCTTGCTGTGCGTTGCAACCTCTCCTGTGGCGCTAGCCGTGACCCCGATGGCGGCCGAAAGCAGAACCGGCCCGGGTAACCTGCCACAAAGTGCCTTGCCTGCCGCAGCGGATGGCTGTCAGGACTTCGCCAAATTCATGCCACGCACCGAAGCGGTGCTTCATCAGACACAACCTTGCGAGACGATCGCTCCCGAATTGTTCGGATTGCGTTCGACGCTGGCCGAAAACGGTATGGGGCTGGCGCTGAATGTGCAGCCGAACTTCCGTTACGACGTACTCGGCCACAATGAAAAACCACAGTTGTATAACGGACAGAACCCAACCTACCGGCAATCGACAACCTTCAAGTTGACCTACGACCTGACCCGCATGGGGTGGGGTGGCGATGCCCAGTTTGTACTGGGCGGCACCTGGGAGTCCGGGAGTTACAAGTCAGGCAACCCCAACTTCGCGACGATGTCCAGCTTCGCTGTCAATCAGCGCTTCTACGATGGCCGACTGGAGCTTCAATACGGCTACTACAACTTGATCCGTGAATACTACGGGATGGTCTTGGGTGGGAACTCTTCTGCGGCAGCACTTGGCCCGACCAGTGTGATTCCGGTGCAACTTGGCTTGTCACTGTTTACCCCAAGCCCGGCGATTACAGTCGGCATCAAGGACCCGAGCAAGCGTTGGTACAACCGCGCGTCTGTGGCACGGAGTGCTAGCCCCAACCGCTTTCAGTACGACCTGGACGAGAACCCAAGCGGTTTTGAAATCAAGGTCAAAGGTTCTCGCGCACTGCTGGTGGACGAGATCGGTTATAAAATCGATGCGGGGGCTAATCGGCCAGCGTTCTGGGCGAGGGCAGGGGCGATTTACAACACCAGTCACTACAGCGACATGCGTAACGGCGGCATGACCGATAACAATTACGGTGGCTACGCGGCCGTTACGCATCAACTGACGCAGCCGAACAAGGCTGGCCCCCGAGGCCTGTATCTGGACGCCAAGATCAACTATGCCCCAGAGGACCGCAACCTCTACACCAAGGACTTTCAGCTCACGGCCTTCTACATCGGTCCCTTCGAGACTCGCCAGCGTGACATGGCGTCGATTGGTTTTACCCGGAGCTACTTCAGCACGTACGCGCACGATGCGGTAGAGGCGGGGGGAGGCGATGCCGAGCGCACGTCGACTGCCTTGTCCGTGTCCTATGCGGCACGTATGACCCGTGGGGTGTATTGGGTAAACGGTCTTACTTACCAGGAAGGCCCCACGTTCTCGCCAGCGCGCGATGACGCGCTGATCTTCCAAACGGGTCTGAACCTGAGTTTCTGAGGAGTCTGAATGAAGTTCACCCACATCCTGCTGTTGGCCGGGCTGAGCATGCTTGGACCACTGGGCATCGACATGTACCTGCCTGCGATGCCGACCATCACCGAGCAAATGCGTGCTGCGTCTTGGCTCGTGCAGCTTTCGCTCAGCGCCTACCTGGTCGGGCTGGCAGCAATGATGTTGGTCTACGGAGCACTTTCCGACCGCGTCGGCCGGCGACCTGTCCTGCTGTGGTCTACGGCCGCTTTCAGCCTCTGCTCACTGGCGGTAGCCTGTTCGCAGAATGCGGAGCAGCTGCTGCTGTTCCGCGTCTTGCAGGGCCTATCTGCCGGGGCCGGAGGTGTTGTCGGCCGCGCACTGATTCAGGATACGCTGCAAGGGCCGGCAGCCATGCGCGCCATGTCGCAGGTAATCATGGCGTTCGTGCTGGCGCCCGCCATTGCCCCCCTATTAGGCGGTTATCTGCTCGACGCGCTGGGATGGCGCGCGGTGTTCCTGGCTCAGGCCGGGTTCGCTGCCGCGTTGTTCGCCTGGGCACTAGTGCAGCTCGGCGAAACGCTGCAGCCAGCGCATCGCGTAAGGCTAGGTATGCGCGCCATGGGCCGCACTTACCTGGCGGTCGCCAGGGACGCGCAGTATCAGGCAATGGTCCTGGCCGGCAGCCTGACGTTCATGATCTTCTCACTCTACATCGGCGCCGCCGCCTGGTTTGTTCTGCAGGTACTGGCGTTGCAGGTGACCGAGTTCGGCTGGGTGTTCATTCCCCTGGTGGCGGGTGCCATGCTCGGCGCCGCTGTCAGTGCGCGGCAGGCCTCGCGCTGGTCACGCAGCAAGCAAATGCTGGTGGGCTACGGGCTGATGCTCACAGCCAGTGCTTGCAACTGCGCCTACTTCATTTGTACCGATTCGCCACAGGTGCCTTTCGCTGTACTGGCACTGGCGTTGGCGAGCTTGGCTTTTGCGCTGCTCAACCCATGCATCTGCCTGATGGCTGTGGAACGCCACGCCGGTTATAGAGGCATGGCCAATTCTCTGTTGTCTTTCGAGCAAACGCTTTTCTTTGCCGCGGTCACGGCATTTTTGTGCCCCGCCCTGGAGCCCAGTGCAACCGCCTTGGCGGCGGCACTGTTTGTCGCGGTGCTTTTGAGTGGTGTGATCATGCTGCGTTCCGTGACATCTGAACGGACTGTCGAACACGTGGCAGGCACCCCCTCATGACCGTTCAGTCTTTCTGCAAAATTACAGGGAGCTTCTTGAAATGAAATTGGCAACGCTTCGAGATGGCAGTCGCGATGGCTGTCTGCATTTGATTTCCCGAGACCTCACACAAATGGTATGCGCCGCAGATATCGCACCCACGCTGCAAGCAGCAATCGAGCGTTGGGGCACTGTAAGCTTTGCCCTGGAGAAGCGCTATGAAGCTTTGAATGCTGGCCAGCTGGGGCATGCACTGGCCTTCGACCCACACCAGGCGATGGCACCATTGCCGCGGGCCTGGCAGTGGCTAGACGGCTCGTGTTTTCTGAACCATGCCGACCTCATGCAGCGCGCATATCAACTTGAACCGCTGGATGGCATCGAGTCCATACCATTGATGTATCAAGGGGCTGGGGATGACTTTCTGGGGGCGACGGATGATCTGGCACTGCCAAGCGACGCGCATGGCATCGACTTTGAAGGCGAGTTTGGCGTGCTGGTAGATGAAGTACCGATGGGCTGTTCGGCCGATCAGGCGCTCGCCCATATCCGCCTGTTGGTCCAGCTCAACGACGTGAGTTTGCGCGCGCTAGGGCCGCGCGAAATGAAAACCGGCTTTGGCTTTGTGCAAGCCAAGTCGTCCTCCAGCTTTGCTCCGGTGGCGGTTACCCCTGACGAGCTGGGTGACGCCTGGCACGAGGGCAGGGTGCACTTGCCATTGAGCGTGGAGTGGAACGGCGAATGGTTCGGCCACCCCCACGGTGGCGCTATGAATTTCGGCTTTCATGAACTGATCGCTCATGCTGCGCTGACTCGGCGCTTGAGCGCAGGCACCGTGCTCGGCTCCGGTACGGTATCCAATGCCGATCGCAATGTCGGCTCGGCATGTATTGCCGAGCGCCGCGCCATGGAGATGTTGGAGCAGGGTGCGGCACGGACGCCGTTCATGCGCTTCGGCGACCGGGTGCGCATGGAGGCAAGAGACCTGCAAGGGCAGGCCTTGTTTGGCGCGATTGATCAGCGTGTGGTGCGCGCCGGTATTTGACTGAGCGCTGCCAACCCTCAACTCATTCTTCAAGGACTCAGCGCATGACGCTTCCAGGCAAACGACGCCTCGTCGACCTCTCCGTGACGTTGGATAACAACCCGTACACCGACCCGCCGCCGTTACTACCGCACATCGACTATATGGACCATCAGCAGGGATGGCCGGAAATGGCGGCGATGTTCCCCGGCCTAACCCTGGAGCAGTTGCCCGGCAAAGAGTCCTGGGCGGCAGAGCGGCTGACCCTTACCACGCACAGCGGCACTCACATGGATGCGCCATGGCATTATGCGTCGACCACCGACGGCGGCAAGCCAGCTTTCGGTATCGATGAACTGCCCTTGGACTGGTGCTTGCAAGCTGGTGTGAAACTGGATTTTCGTCACTTGCCGGATGGGCATGTGGTAACTGCAGCGCAAGTTGAGGCCGAGCTGCTGCGTATCGAGCATGACTTGCAGCCGTTGGACATCGTGTTGGTCAACACCCGCGCAGGTGAATTGTTTGGACAACCTGGTTATCTGGACGCCGGGGTCGGTATGGGGCGTGAGGCCACGCTCTATCTGCTCGATCGAGGCGTCAAGGTGGTGGGCACCGACGCCTGGAGCTGGGACGCGCCGTTCAAATACACCCGTGAACGGTTCGCTGTAAGCGGTGACGCCTCGTTGATCTGGGAAGGGCACAAGGTAGGTCGGGATATCGGTTACGGCCAGATGGAAAAACTCGCAAATCTTGCGGCGTTGCCAGCCAAAGGCTTTCTCGTTTCGTGCTTTCCCTACAAGATCAAGCATGCTTCGGCAGGTTTCGTAAGGGCGGTAGCGATTTTCGAACAGTGATGAGCGGGCCCTGCAAAAAGGCGCCAGCTTTGATTCTGGGACATAAAAAAGGGCTAAGTCTGGGATACAGACTTAGCCCTTTGTCGTTATGTGCGATCAATGCTTGGGTGGCGGCCCCCCTGGCGCCCATTTTTCCTGGTGACTGAACAGGAAGTACTGCGAGTTGTCGGCACCCGGCAGCGCCTCGCGCGCAGCCCAGTCGTCATCATGCAGGTCCATATCCGCGTCGTACTCTACGTGGCAGCCCAGCGGGCTATTGAAATACCAGAACCAGTTCGACCCCAACTGATGACGTCCCGGGCCCCAGAACGACTCATAGCCTTTCTTGACGAAACGGCTACCGGCTAGTAGCACTTCAGTCGGGCCGCCCAAGTGGAAGGTGAAATGTTCGATACCCTTCAGGAAGGGTGGGGTCTGGATCAGGAACAAGGTGTGGTGATCGAGTGTGCCAGCAGGCCGCAGGAACGGCCCCACCCCAGTGAATCGGTCAGTGCAGACGAAACCGAGTCGAGCATAGAACGCCTCCGCCTTGGCGTAGTCGGGCACGAAGTACACGACATGCGACAGGCTACGCGGGAGAGCTTCGATCGCGTCGCTGGCTCCCAGGTCGTTGACTGGACGGCCACTCTGCGCCCCCGGCGCATTACTGATCTCGCCGGGGAGCTGGAGTGCTTGACGACGAGTGATCTGAAAGCCCAGCGCGAAGCCCATGTCGTCCACGGCTCGCAGTACCCCATCTTCACCGCGGACAACGACACGGTCCTTGCTCAATTCGGCTTCGATGGCTTGCAAGGCTTGTTCGTCGGCGACCCCATAGACGGTTTCGCGAAGCATAGTGGCGGTTTCCATGGGCGCTGGCAAACGCCCGTCACTGCGGTGACGGACAAGCACACCGGTGCCGTCCAGCGCCTCCAGGTAACCACCATGCTGATCTACATCGACGGGCTTGAGGCCGTAGTCGGTCAGGTACTTGACACACTGCTGGACGTCGTCCACGCCAAACACCAGGTAATCGGGTCCAATGATGTTCATGATTGTCTCTCTTCTGTCAGGCCGTGCGGCCGCCAAGGGTCTGGGCAACCCAGTCAGCAATGAAGTGTCCCGCGTTTATGGAGTTGTCGAAGCTCGAATGCTGTACGCCGCCTTCGCGCGCGGTGAAAATCTTCAACTCGCGCTTGGGGCTGTTCACCAACTGCTCGAAGGTGCGGTACGCCCACTTGACTGGGATCTGCGAGTCCTGCTCGCCATGGGTCACCAAGAACGGCACCTTGATCCGCTCGACTACACCGTCGAGATGAACGTTTTCAGCGATGCTCATGAATTCATCGATGTCTTTACCGCCCCAGACCCAGCGCACGTGATCCCAGTAATGTGGCACGGGGAAGTCGCCTTCTCGCTCCAGGCGACGTTGCTGCACGTCTCGCCAATCGTGGTTGGCGCCCCAGACCACGCCGCAGGCAAAACGGGGCTCGAAGGCGACAATCCTCGGGCAGTAGTAACCGCCTAGAGAAACGCCTTCGCAGCCAATGCGCTGGGTATCTACATCGTCACGCGTCTCGAGCCAGTCGAACACGCGGCTGCCCCAATGTTCAGCGTCGTAGCGCGCTTTGAGGCCATGCAAACGGAGCGCCTCGCCGGTCCCGGGTTGGTCGAGTATGAGCGAGGCCACACCACGCTTGGCCAGCCAGGCTGGTAGCCCAACTCGATATTTCATCTCTTTTACGGAGTCCAGGCCATTGAGCTGTACCAGCAAGGGGGCACGCCCGGTTACACCTTCGGCGCGTACCAGTAACCCAGATAGCACCCCATCTGCATAAGGAATCTCGACACGTTCGCAGTTCTCTCTCGACAGATCGACGCCGCGGGCGAAGGTGTCCAGAAACCGTTGGTAGAGGGCAAGCCTACCGGGGGTGTTGTGCGCTTGCAGGCGCTCGCATGTCAGGTAATAGATGGCCGCTCTATTGTACTTTTCACCGGCAGACAACCTTCGGCCCAAGGCAAGGTCCTCGCTTGCGAGGTCGCACAGCTTGTCTGCCATTTTCGACCACGTTTCGCGAAACGCCTGGGTACCTGCTGCGTCCGGCTGCTTTGCGGCGTCCTGCAGGGGTTCGCACATTTCGACGATTTCGCCGATACGGGCACCCATTTCCAAGGCAAGATCCACGGACAAGTTCCACGCGTAGTTGGTGGGGAAGTATCGGAACATGATTATTATTTTCCTCTTGGAGCTAAACGACTAACAACACACGTTCAACAGGTGCTGGTAGCTGATGCCCAGGAAGCGCGGGCTTCCCACGCTCACCCCGCAGGTGCAGGTTTGAGTGATGCGCTGCCACTGAGCTAATCCTGGAATGCCAATACTAGAATCACAATTCTGATTTAGCCAGCTTTTTAGGTTTTAATCGCTGTTAACACCGTGCTTTGCTGGACAGCGGGCAACCGTACCGAGGGCTGCTGCCGATGCGCTCTGCTTCCAATTTGGGCTTGCTAAGCGTCCCATGCCTGGCTGTGTAAGATCACATCGAGGTGCGGAGGGGGGGCAACCTGCAGCGCAAGCAGGAGGTAGATCGTCAACAGGTGATCGTTGACGCCAGCGCCGCAGGCATTTGTTAGCCGCGTGTGTGGTCGCATGGTGGTACCGCAAGGGAGTGCTGACCTGTTCTTCGACGCTGCCAACCGTGAATAGGGCAACTGTGAGGTTCGATGCTAGGGCCGCCCAAAGCCCTAGCACACCAAGGCTTAGTGACGTATCAGCTTGATCTTAGCGATACCGAAGCGATCCGGAGGGACCAGTCGCAAGCGTTGATCACCGTTTAATACGCGGCCTGCGACCCACTTGCCCGCTTGGAAGCTACCTTCCTCGACGCGAGAAATCTCTACAGACTCCTGACTGCCTTGCTTGGGTTTGAACTCCAAATAAAGATCACGGCCCACGATCAGAAATTCGTCGCTACCTGTTTCAATGATCAAGCCGCTGGGACGCAGGTCGCTACTGTCGGGAGCAACGCTCGAGTCAGCTTGCTGTTTCTTGGCTCTGCGATCCACTGGCGGAGGGACCCCCATGTCACGCAATTTAGTCAATAGGCTTTCATGTTGGCCTTTAACCGTAATGGTGTAATTATCGAACGTGAATTGTTCCTGGCTGGTGGGCTCGAGCGCGAAACCGCGAATTTTATTGTCCGCCTGTGCACGCGCAATCACTTCTGTCATAGGGCCTAACAGGCCGTAAACCTCTGCGATCTCGTTGCCCAGAAACCCGTCCTCAATGCCGAAAGGTGAAAAGCCGACGCCGCGGTAGAGGCCGATCGTTTTGAATAAATTGCCCACGATAAATCGAGCCTCGGGGACGAACAGCATATTGTCGGAAGTTGTGTATTGGCTGGCCCATGCATCGAAGTCATCTACGTAGATGTCGGGTGACAGCCAGTCAAGCTGGGGGGCCCCAGCGGTCCAAATATCCATTACCTGCGGCACCGGCCCCCCGGAAGGGTACGTGCCTGCGCTGTCCTGTGGAGCTTGTGGGCCCAGCCAGGCGTTGGCATACATCGGCAGTGGAAGTTGTTTCTTGCCCGCAGCGGCGACTGTATCGACAGACCGTGCCTGGTGCCACGCCATGAAAATTTCATCTCCCCTCATGTCGTCACCAAATACTTCAGGCCACGTGCCGGTAGTCCGGTAACCCTGCTTGGCCCATGCCTCCTTGATAAACGGCGATAGGGCTTGCTTGTTGTGTTCAAGGTGAGCCATCAATTCGCTTGGCACCTCACGCTTCCAGGCCTCTTCTGCTTCCGGTGAACGCTCACGGCTATCGCCGAGCAGCCCCGTTTCGTTTTGCACCTGAACGGCGATGACTGTGTGTTGTTTGTCATGTGTCGCAAGAAACTTCAGCACTTGAGCGAACGCGTTGGCGTCGGCGTCGAGCGTCGATTGGCTGAAAATGCTGAGTACCGGCAATTCACCTTGTTTTTGCTGCAGGCCGGGCGAGCCGATAACGGTGCGAGGGAACCTCTTGGGATCAGCCCGCACCCAGTCAGGGGCATAGGTCGAGCGCGCATTTTTCTTGCTACCGAACCACAATAGTACTATCCGCATGCCTCTGGCCTGAGCCTGAGCTAAGTGATCCTTGATTAAAGCGAAGTCAAAACGCCCCTCCTCAGGCTCAGTCAACTCCCAGTAGATGGGGATGATTGCAGTGTTGACGTTGAGGGCCTCCATTTTGTCCCAGGTGGCTTTCATATACTGAGTGTTTGAAGCCGAGGAGTTATGCACCTCACCGGCAAGTGCGATGTAGGGGCGATCATCGACCATGAGCTGCAATAGTCCATTGTTACGACGTACTTCAGGGGTCGGCGAATCTTTCGCATAGGCGCTTCCCAAGCTCAGTGTGGCGGCCAGTATCAGCCAACTCATGCCCTGCCAAAGCGGAAATCTCGTGCCTTTGTACATCAAAACGTCCTCATTATTTTTGTTAGGTGCAGCGCGTTGCTATCCGGCGCGCCCGTGCTAATAGAACAATAGTTCGCGTAATAAACCCTTTACAGAGGGTTAATCGGATCAGCATTGGCATTAAATAGAACGAAGATTCTATAAATTGCACGCTAGCATTGGAAGCGGAGGGCGTCAATCGTAAGGCACTGGCGAACGCATGGGATACGAAGGGGGGCAGCAGCACCAGGATTGTCGACGATGAAGTGAATCGTCATAACCCTGGTGCGCGTGGGACTGGTAACGCGAGCACCGTGCTCCTCCATCGCAGAGCGAACGAGCGCAGATGTCGACACACTCGACATCCAGAACCAACAAGCGCTTGCCCCGGTACCGGCTGCGCAGCAGCCGGGGGCTTTCAGCATGAGAGAAAGTATTACGACACCCGGCAGAGACGTTGCCTACATCAGCGCCGTCTGGCGTGTCACTCGTTGACTGGCACGGTGTAGTTGAGGATAAGGCGGCCACCGTCAGGGTAAACAGTCTGGCCTACCATGTACGATGCGTCGTCACTGGCCAGGAATGACACGACGCTGGCGACTTCAGAGGCTTCGCCAAGACGACCGATTGGCGTGCGGGAGAGAACGGCGTGACGCTGGGTAGGGTTCGACATGATCGCGTTGCGAACCATGTCCGTGCTGATGGTTCCTGGCCCTACCGCGTTGACTCGAATACCGTGGCTGATAAGGCCCACAGCCATGACTGCAGTCAGCTGCTTGATTCCGCCTTTGGAGACGGCATACGCCACGGCGGTAGGGTTGGCCAACTCGGCATTGATAGACGACATGTTGACAATGGCGCCTTTGATGCCGCGTTCGATCATCACACGGGCAGCGGCTTGACCGATAAGGAATTGTGCCTTGAGGTTGACCCGCAGTGTTCGGTCGAACTGGTCCTCCGGAAAATCGACGAACTCTGCGGTGTGGATGACACCGGCATTGTTCACCAAAATATCCAGCGAGCCGAAGTGCTGCAGTGCATGCTCGACCAGTTGCTTGGCTTTGCCTGCGTTCAGATCATCGAGGTCGGCAGTGAACGCAGCGGCATTTTCGCCCAGCCGCTCTACTTGCTCGTGCAGTTTGCCCTCTTGCACATCCACCAGTAGCACCTTCGCGCCCTCTGCAATAAAGCGTTGTGCACACGCCAGCCCCAACCCTTGAGCTGCACCGGTGACGATGACCACTTTGCCTGCATGCTTCATCTGTTTACTCCTATAAGACTACTTGGCACAGCCCCCCTGCACTCGAACGAGGAGCACGGCTGTGCGGTAGCGATATGGTGCCGCTGGAGAAGGAATCTGACTTGTATGAACGCACCATCTCTTCTGCGGCTTTCTGCACAAGCCAGGTTGGCTGTGCGATGACGCGCGATAGAGAGTGCATCGCCCTCGTTGTGCTAAATACCGCCAGCCTGCCAAGCCGTGAATACAAGTCAGCGGGTAGAGGACGCCGCACAATGAGGGAGCGTTCACTGCGAAAACAGTGAGTCATTCATTGAAACCATAAAGGCGCAAGGAGGGCGGAATGCCCGAAACTTCAGAAACCGTAGTGATCGTCGGCGGCGCAGTGATTGGCAGCTTTGCCGCATTCTTCCTGCGGGAACAGGGATTCACAGGCCAGATCAAGGTAGTCGAACGTGATAGTACGTATCAGTTTTGCTCAACGGCATTATCCGCCGCATCTATTCGAAGTCAATTTCATCAGCCTTATAACATCGCCATGAGCCTGTTCGGCGCGAACCTGTTCCGCAACATCAAGCAGTGGTTCGGACAGGATGCTGACATAGGCTTTGTGGAGCAGGGTTATCTGATCTTGGGTGACAAAGGCCATGAGCAGCGTCATCGCAATGCCGCGCGGGTGCAAATCGAGTTGGGCGCCGAGATCGATATTCTCGACCCGGAGCAAGTGAACCGGCGATTCCCATGGATGAATGTAGAGGATATCGGCATTGGAACATACGGCACCCGCAACGAAGGCTGGTTCGATGCTTGGGCTTTGATGCAACTGGTCAGGCGTGCTGCTCGTCAAAGGGGCGTTGAATACATCCATGACGAAGTGGTGGGCCTGGACGTTCAGGGGGGGCGTATAACGGGTCTGCGCCTAGCCAATAGCGGCGAGCGATTGAGTTGTGACTGGTGCGTTAACGCCGCTGGCGCCTGGGGTGGGATGCTTGCGCGAATGGCGGGGCTGCAATTGCCGGTGGAGCCACGAAAGCGGACCGCATTTCACATCAAGGCTCCTCTTGAAAAGGCCGGCTTTCCCATGCTCTTCGATTCAACGGGTGCGTGGATCAGGCCTGAAGGCGAGGGCTTTATCTGCGGCATTGCTCCCGAGGAGCATCTGGACCAGTGCGAAGACGGAGATTTCGAGCCGGATCACTACCTGTTGGAAGACAGGGTCTGGCCACTGCTGGCTCATCGCATTCCCGCCCTCGAGCAGTTGCGGGTAAAGCGGGCATGGGCCGGTTACTACGAAATGAATCTCTTCGACCACAACGCATTCATTGGCGCTCATCCCGAGATCAGCAATTTCGTGTTGGCGACTGGATTTTCTGGCCATGGCGTCATGCACTCACCTGCAACCGGGCGTGCGGTTGCGGAGCACATTGTCCACGGCGAATACCGCAGCATCGACGTGAGTGAGCTGTCGTTTGACCGAGTCGTGCGCAACCAACCGATTCGAGAAGGCGTGGTCTACTAAGCACTCCGGCTGCGGCGGCTATGCAAAAAACCGCAAACACGGTGCCGGCTGCGTACAAGCTATTGCACCGGCGGAGTCGCAAAATAACTTACGACGCGAGAGCCTGCCGTCGTTTACCAAACAAATAATGGCTCAAGCTGCATGGCCATCCCAGGCCCTGCATTCACTGCTGTTTCGATAGCATGCCGGGCCTTCAGCCACCGTGGTTGTAACGGCACGTCTTGATCGGTTCCTTGCACTGGAGCGAACGAAATGCACGTGTTTAAACCTTCTTTGCTGTGCGCTTTCTCTTTTTCCACACTGGCACTTGGCAACGTTGCCCATGCCGACCTGGTCATCGGCGTCGCCGGCCCCATGAGTGGACCCTATGCGAATTACGGCGAGCAACTCTGGCGAGGCGCAACCGCAGCTGCAGAACAGATTAACGCTGCAGGTGGCGTTAACGGTGAAAAAATTCGCCTGGTCAAAGGCGATGATGCCTGCGAACCCAAACAGGCGGTATCAGTAGCAAACAAACTGGTGGATGCGGACAAGGTGACAGCAGTCGTAGGGCACTTTTGCTCTTCCTCTTCCATTCCTGCTTCCGACATCTACGCCGATGCCGGTGTGCTTGCGATGAGCCCTGGATCGACAAGTCCACAATTGACGGAGCGAGGGCTGGATACCGTGTTCCGCAACTGCGGACGAGATGACCAACAAGGGGCTGTGGCTGCCAATTACATCGCCGACGTTCTCAAGGCCAGGCGTATCGTCATCCTGCATGACAAAGACACTTACGGACAGGGTATCGCTGACGCAACTCGTCTTCAGCTGCGCAAAAAAGGTATTGAGGCGGTGCTATACGAAGGGTTGACCCGCGGCGAGAAAGATTTCAGTTCGGTGGTTACCAAGATGCGCGCGCTGGAGGCCGACGCGGTGTACTTTGGCGGCCTGCATCCAGAGGCGGGTCCGTTGGTGCGTCAAATGCGGGAGCAGGGGCTCAATGCCGCATTCATCTCGGACGATGGCATCATGACTGACGACATGGTGACCGCTGCGGGTGGTAAACAGTTCGTGGAGGGTGTCCTGTTTACCTTTGGCGCAGACCCCAGGCTAAACCCGGCCGGTAAGGCAGTGGTAGATAGTTTCCGGGCCCGGGGTTACGAGCCGGAAGGTTTTACGCTATACGCCTACACCGCGCTTCAGGCCATTGCCGCCGCCTACCAAGCCAATGGCAATCTCGATGTTGCCCAGGCTGCGAAATGGTTGAAGAGCAATCCGGTTCCTACCTCGCTCGGCGCTCGCTCGTGGGACGTTAAGGGTGACCTCACTCACTCGGATTACGTGATGTATCAGTGGTCCGCAGACGGCACGTACAAACAACTCTAATCCTTGCGCAGCATGCCCTTCGCGCTCTGCGTGAGGGGTAGCTACGCCCGCCGGAACCTGGTGAGGACAAGTAATCGTGGATCCCTTATTCGTGCAACAACTTATCAATGGCCTGACCCTAGGTGCAGTGTACGGTTTGATCGCCGTGGGTTATTCGATGGTCTACGGCGTGATCGGCATGATCAATTTCGCCCACGGCGAGGTCTACATGATCTCTGCCTATCTAGCGGCGATCGGTCTCGCTGTTCTGAGCTTTTTTGGAATCCAGTCATTTCCATTTCTGGTCTTCGGCACCTTGATCTTTGCCGTGGTCGTGACTTGTGTGTATGGGTTGGTCATAGAGCGGATCGCTTACAGACCTCTGCGAAAATCAACGCGCCTGGCGCCCCTCATCAGCGCGATCGGTATGTCGCTCATTCTGCAAAATTACGTGCAGGTCTCCCAAGGCAGTCGCCAGCAGGGTATACCCACATTGTTGGAAGGCACCCTGCGAATAGAACTGGGCAGCGGGTTCATCCAGGTCACTCATATCAAGTTGTTCATCTTGTTCGCGGCGCTCGCGGGCATGTCGCTGTTGGCCTACATCATCGGCAACACCAAACTGGGTCGCATGTGCCGTGCCGTGCAGCAGGATGCCAAGATGGCTTCGATCCTCGGTATCAATAATGATCGGATCATCAGCTACGTGTTCATGATCGGTGCCGCCATGGCGGCACTTGCCGGCGTTCTGATTACCTTGAACTACGGGTCGTTCGACTTCTATGCGGGCTTCATCATCGGCATCAAAGCCTTCACCGCTGCAGTTCTAGGCGGCATTGGCTCACTGCCAGGTGCCATGTTGGGCGGCTTAGTACTGGGCCTCGCCGAGACGCAATTCGCCGGGTTGATCAACAGTGATTACAAGGATGCTTTCAGTTTTGGTCTCCTTGTTCTGATCTTGATCCTCCGCCCCCAGGGCTTCCTTGGCCGCCCCATCGTAGTGAAGGTGTGACTATGAAAACGCTGATATTGAATGACCTGGCGGTGAAAGGTCAGCCGCGGCCAAAACTGCAACCTGCTCGTGCACTTCTGGATGCCATCGTGGCTGGGTTGCTTGCCCTTGTGGTGTTCGGCCCTATCGTGGGAGTGGTGCTGGACGGCTACAGCTTCAATCTGGAGCCAGGTCGCGTCGCAATCCTCACCATCATTGTGATGTTGGGCAGGCTGACTTTCAGTTTGCTGGATCAGGCGGGTGTTCTGCAGCCGCTTGCAACGCGATTCGGCAGCAGCAACCAGGCCGTGCAGGTGGCGGCGCCGGGCGCCAAATCAAGCGTTCGCTGGCTATCGCCGATGGTTTTGATGTGCGCGCTGGCACTGCCATTCGTAGCAGATAAGTACGTACTCACAGTGGTGATCCTGGGGCTAATCTACGTATTGCTTGGTTTGGGACTGAATATCGTTGTCGGCCTGGCTGGGCTCCTTGACCTAGGGTACGTCGGGTTTTATGCCATTGGCGCATACGGCTTGGCTCTCGGATACCAGTACCTTGGGCTTGGTTTCTGGAGCGTGCTGCCGTTATCGGCAATTCTGGCCGCTGCTGCGGGGGCTGTTCTAGGGTTTCCGGTGCTTCGCATGCATGGTGACTACTTAGCCATCGTCACTCTGGGTTTTGGAGAAATCATTCGCCTGATACTCAACAACTGGCTACCCGTGACAGGCGGCCCGAACGGTATGCCCGTGCCCGCGCCGACCGTGTTTGGCTATGAGTTCGGTCGTATCGCGAAGGAGGGTGGTACCCCGATCCATGAGGCATTGGGGATTGCGTATTCACCCAATCTCAAATTCATTGTCATCTACGGCGCCTTGCTGCTTACCGTGTTGCTGGTACTGCACTTGAAACACCGGTTGACACGTATGCCGATCGGCCGAGCTTGGGAGGCATTGCGCGAAGATGAGATCGCCTGCCGAGCAATGGGCCTTAATCACGTCCTGGTGAAGCTTTCTGCATTCTCGATTGGCGCGAGCACCGCCGGGATTGCCGGGGTGTTTTTTGCAACGTACCAAGGCTTCGTCAATCCAGCGTCGTTCACGTTCTTCGAATCGGCACTTATTCTGGCAATCGTCGTCCTGGGAGGAATGGGTTCAACGCTAGGCGTGGTTATAGCGGCGTTTGTGCTGACCGTCGCACCGGAGCTGCTGCGCAGTTTCGCTGAGTACCGCGTGTTGCTGTTTGGCGTGCTGATGGTGTTGATGATGATCTGGCGGCCGCGTGGCCTTGTCCGTATCAGTCGCATTGGTTACCAGGCACGCAAGGGGAAAGTCGCATGAATTCGGAAATTATCCTGCGCGTCGAACACCTGATCATGCAGTTTGGTGGCATCAAAGCGTTGACGGACGTAAACCTCAATGTCAGACGTGGCAGCATCACTTCGCTGATCGGCCCCAACGGCGCCGGCAAGACAACGGTCTTCAACTGCATAACCGGCTTCTACCAAGCGACAGGCGGGGCTATTCAGCTCTTTGCACATGGTCGATGCACGAACGTAATCGGTGTGTTGGGAGAACCGTTCAAGGCATCAGACTTCATCCATCCGCTGCGATTCATCAACCGGTTGCACTACAAGATGTTTGGTGGCACGCACCTGGTGAACCGGGCCGGGCTAGCCAGGACATTCCAGAATATCCGGCTGTTCAAAGAGATGTCTGTTGTAGAAAACTTGTTGGTTGCGCAACACATGGGCATCAATCGCAGTTTATTGGCGGGAGTGCTGAATACCGCTGCGTACCGCAGAGCAGAAAGCGATGCCCTGGATCGGGTGTTCTACTGGCTGGACGTGGTCGACCTTGTGGACTGTGCAAATCGGCTGGCCGGCGAGCTGTCTTATGGGCAGCAGCGTCGCTTGGAAATCGCCCGCGCCATGTGCACCCAACCGAAGTTGATTTGCCTGGATGAACCGGCCGCAGGGTTGAACCCGGCGGAAACCGTAGCCTTGACACAGATGATCCGTCGCCTACGCGAAGAGCATGATATGACCATCCTTTTGATCGAACATGACATGGGCATGGTGATGGATATTTCCGACCATATCGTGGTGCTGGATCATGGCGAAGTGATTGCGGCAGGTCCGCCACAAGCAATACGTGACAACCCAGTGGTGATAGCGGCGTATTTGGGCGCAGAAGAGGAGGCGCTGGCATGAGCACACCGTTGCTGGCGTTCAAGGACGTCGATGTTTTCTACGGGCCAATCCAGGCACTGCGTAAAGTCAGCCTGCAAATCCATGCAGGGGAGACCGTCAGCCTGATTGGTGCCAATGGTGCCGGCAAATCTACCTTGCTGATGTCGATCTTTGGTCAGCCACGGGCGCGTGGTGGGTCAATCGTCTACCAAGGGCGCGAGATAAGCCAGAGCAGTGCGCACTATGTGGCCTCCAATGGTATCGCTCAGTCCCCAGAGGGGCGTCGAGTTTTTCCTGATATGACGGTGGAGGAAAACCTTTTGATGGGGACGATTCCTATCGGTACCGCGCATGCACAGGAAGACCTCCAGCGGATGTTCGAAATGTTTCCTCGGCTGAAGGAGCGACGCAATCAGCGTGCAATGACCATGTCCGGTGGAGAGCAGCAAATGTTGGCCATTGCGCGTGCGCTGATGAGCCGCCCAACCCTGTTGTTGCTTGACGAACCATCACTGGGGCTTGCACCGATAGTGGTGAAGCAAATCTTCCAGATACTCCGTGAATTAGCGCGAAACGGCATGACGCTGTTTCTGGTGGAGCAGAATGCCAACCATGCCTTACGGCTGTCAGACCGTGGTTACGTCATGGTCAATGGTGAAATTCGCCTCAGCGGTACTGGCGAAGAGTTGTTGGGCAACCAGCAAGTTCGTGAAGCCTACCTGGGCGGGCACTAAGCGCTGGCGCATGACGCGGCGCGCTACGGGCGCCGCACGCTGGCCCGGTATTCTTGTGGCGTGCAATGCAACGCGGCACGAAATTGCCTACTGAATGCACTGTGATCGGAGTAACCACATTCGCTAGCGATATCGGTGATGTTTGTCATTGAGTTTTCAAGAAGCTCACACGCTCGATCTATCCTGGCTTTCATCAGCATCTGCTTTGGCGTGAGCTGGAAGACCTCGCGGGTCAAACGCTGCAGGGTGTCCATGGACAGATTGACCTGCTGGGCGATATCGCTGATCAGGACAGGTTGGCCGAGGTTTTCCTGGATCTGGCGAGAGAACTCCAGCAGCCGCTTGTAGCCGTAGTGTTTTTCGTCTGGCCGCGCGAGGATGCGTGATATGCCAACCAGCCCTATCGGGTTGCGGCGCTCATCGAAAATTCCAAACTTGGAGCTCAGGCACCATTGTTTACTGCCATCGGCAGAGCGGAATAAACGCATGGCGTCGATGATGTCCCGACGCGAATGAATGACCTGCATATCCTGCGAGCCGATGCTGGTGTTGCTCACCGGAAACACCTCATCGGCGGTCAAACCGATGATTTTGTCCTTGCCTCTTAGGCCACTGTGGTACACCAGCGTTTCGTTGACCGCCACGTAGCGACCATCGACATCCTTCAAAAAAAACATCACATCAGGCAGCCGGTCGAACAGCCTACCCAGCAACGTCAGATCATGATCAAGCCAATGCAACAGTTCTTTCGGGGTTACCACGGCTACTACGCTCCTTGAGGTGAACGGTGTTGCTCAGCCAAACCACTAGGCTGGTTGCAGGCCAGCTGCCTGGAGCAACCACCGCTGTACCGCGACGGTGCTAGGCGGCAGCATGGAATCGTCGCGATGCAAGAGATAGAAACCCCGGTTCACTGACAGGGTGTGAGAGAAAAGTTGCACGAGTAGCCCAGCCTCCAGCTCGTCCTCCACCAACCAAGGGCTGGTAAGCACTAACCCCTGGCCACGTCGGGCTGCATCAATGGAAAGCAGCGACTGATCGAACTGCATACTCGAATGTGGCACCGGTCCCGTATAACCTGCACCCCCAAGCCAACGTGACCAGTGATTGTGTGATGCCGTGTGCAACAGCCTCGCCCGGCCTATATCCTGAATCGCCACCAACTGAAGCTGTTCGCAATACCGTGGGCTGCAATAGACTCGCAAATCATCGGCTAACAGCAGCTGGGCGTTCAGCCCTGGCACTTTTCCGTCGCAATGACGGATCGCAAGGTCTACTTCATCGGTATCGAAATTTAACAGGCCCTCGGTTGCTCCTACATTCAGCCTCACCTGAGGTAAGGCCTTCAGTAGGGCAGGCATTCGTCGAGCAAACCATTTACTAGCAAGTGCCGGCGGCAGACTGAGGCGTACTTCCTGTCCAATCCCATCACGCAGTTGCACGCAGGATTCGTTCAACTGGTCAAGCGCTGGTCTGACGTTGTTCCAGAGAGCATGCGCCTCCCGGGTGGGGCGCAATTGTCTGACCGAACGGATGAACAGGGGGCTTTCCAACCATTCTTCAAGTCGACGTATCTGCTGACCAACGGCACCCGGCGTTACGCACAGTGTCTGGGCAGCGGTGACCAAACTGCCGTACCGCATTACGGCGTCAAAATACGCTACGGCCTTCAGCGGTAGATCAGTTCTCATGGCGCAGAAACTCTATCTTATTAACTGAGAAACGATCGGTTGTCATTGCTCGGCGTCCCACCAAGAATGGATTGGGAGGCTTTGGAGCGAATGGTCATCCAACCATACTAGCGCCTGATTTTGCCAGTCATCCATGTCCGCCGCTCTCGGGACGTGATACTTGGGAAGCATCGCTGACATTCTCGCAGGCGCAGGCAGGCCGAGCTTGATATCAAACCGTGCCATTTCTGCGGTGTTCTGCACAACCACCATGCGGCGCTTATCCTCATCTGGAGAGATGTGAATGAATGTATTGATCGTTTTTGCCCATCCAGAATCGCAGTCGTTCAGCTCCGCGCTGAAGAACACTGCGATTCAAACCCTGTCTGCTGCTGGCCATCATGTGCAGGTCAGCGACCTCTACGCCATGAATTGGCAAGCGGCGCTTGGCCCTGATGACTTCGCCGGGACGCGGGCGGATCCCGACTACCTGGATCTTTCGGTAGAGCAGGAGTACGCCTTTGCACACCGCAGCTACGCCCAGGCTGTGCTGCAAGAACAGGACAAAGTCGCTCGTGCCGATCTCATCCTGTTCCAGTTCCCCGTATGGTGGTTCTCGATGCCTGCGATTCTCAAGGGCTGGGTCGATCGCGTGTTTGCGCGTGGTTTTGCCTACTCCACGGGCAAAAAGTACGAAAGCGGCCACTTCAAGGGCAAACGGGCAATGCTGTGCCTCACGACTGGCACAGCGTCCACTCTGTATGAGCCAAATGGCATTGACGGCGATCTGCATCACATTCTTTGGCCGATTCATAATGGAATCCTGGCCTATACCGGCTTTACCGTATTGCCACCCTTCGCTGCGTGGATGCCGGCTCGCGTTTCGGCAGCGCAACGCGGGGCCTATCTGAAAGGTTATGCCGAGCACCTCGGCACATTGGATAGTCTGGAACCACTGTACTTCCACCCGTGGCAGGACTATGACGAGACCCAACGCCTCAAACCGGGGGTAGTGGCACGATCTGGCGTACAGTGGAACCCTAGCGCCGAGCAATGCCGTGAGGACGCAGCTCAGCAGTACACCCCTTCGCATGTGAAGGAGGCTTGATCATGCCGACCGTACGAATTGAGTTGAGCCCAGGTCGTAGCCGAGAACAAAAGATCCGCTATGTCGAAGAGGTCACGCGCGTAACGGCGCAGATCCTCGGATGCAAACCGGAGTCTGTTGACATCCTATTCCTGGAAATTCCCCCCCACGAGTGGGCTCGCGGGGGCACCTTTCTCGCACAGGCACCGGAGTAACGCGCAAGTGTTCAACCGCGGCTAGGCACCAAGCACTGGCGCCTTTCAATCACACCATTGAAAAGAGGACCGCTCAGTGAAGGGCTACTGGATCATTTTTGCGTCTGACGTGATCGACACTGAAGCTCAACAGGAGTACGGGCGTTTGTGGAAGCCGATCAGTGACCAGTATGGCGCCAAACTCAAAGTACTGGAGGAAAGCGCTCTGGTCGAATCAGAAAGTACGTATCGCGTACTGGCAGTTGAGTTTCCGAATTACCAGCAGGCCAAAGCTTGCTATCACGATCCCGCCTATGTCGAGGCTAAACAGTTTGCGCAGCGGGCTTCACGTCGTGAAATGATCATCATCGAAGCCGACTTGAAGTAGGCTCCTTCGCCGACAGTCGAGTGTCTCGCCGCTCTAGCGAGGAGGCACTCGCGAGGCCAGCATGAGCTTATCCACGTGTTCGACCGCAGCGGGCCTGATGTGAATCCGAGTGAGGAGATGGCTGTCTATCGGGTAGCGTGATGATCGACCCCAGCGAGAGTACAACGGCCGCTGGGTTACTTTTTGTTTGCTTTAGTTCATGTTGAGGGTTGCCGTCAGTCTCCGCGAACAGGGTGGATGTCGCCGCGATCGACCAGTTTCATGGTGACTGGGCGTGTCTGCCGATACGCTTCGAGAGACTATGGCCGACGGGCTTTCCAGACCTGCCCATCGATCAGACGCTGGGTCACTTCTGCGAAAATGGCCTGCACCACCTGCTCGCGCCCAACGGCCTTGAACAGTCGCAGCTGTTCGGCGACCTGCAGCGGGCGCTCGACGTCCAGGCCGACTATGTCGATCTGTACTTCCAGCATGCCTATGCCGAGTCCTGGAACCTCGAAGACAGCGTGGTCAAGCGCGGCAGCTTCGGCGTTACGCAAGGCGTCGGGGCGCGCGCCGTTGCAGGTGAGCGATCGGCGCTGGCGTTCTCGGATGATCTGTCGATCGCGTCGGTCCTGCGCGCCTCGCAGATTACTCGCGAGGTCATCAAAAGCAGCGGGCCACAGCGTATGGCGGTGCCTTTGCCGCGCCGCTCGGCAGAGCACGCTACGGCCCTGTATGTCGCCGACAACCCGATCCAGTTGGCCAGCGCAGCCGAAAAAGTGGCACTGCTGAGCAAGGTCGATGAACTGGCGCGTGCACGCGATGCCCGGGTCAAACAGGTCAGCGCGTTTCTCCAAGGTAGCTACGAGACGGTGTTGATTCTAGGTAGTGATGGTCGCCTGGCTGCAGACGTGCGGCCGCTGGTGAATCTGACGTTGACGGTAGTGGTCGAAAGTGCCGGGCGCAGAGGCACAGCACGGGGGGGCGGGGGGGGCCGTACAGTCTATGATTTTTATACCGAGGGCCGCGTGCAGCATTATGTCAACGGCGCTGTGGACGCCGCACTGCTTCAATTGGAAGCAGTCGATGCGCCCGCCGGTACCATGACCGTGGTCTGCGGGTCCGGGTGGCCCGGCGTGCTGCTGCACGAGGCGGTCGGCCATGGGCTGGAGGGCGATTTCAACCGCAAAGGCAGCTCGGTGTTCGGCGGCCGGGTAGGACAGCGAGTCGCGGCCAAAGGGGTGACTATCCTCGACAACGGCGCGCTGCCCGGTTTGCGCGGCTCATTGAGCATCGATGACGAGGGCAACCCCGGGCAGTCGACCACCCTGATCGAGGACGGCATCCTCACCGGCTTCATGCATGACGACCTGAGTGCCCGCTTGCTGGGCGTGGCGCCGACTGGCAACGGTCGGCGCCAGAGTTATGCGCACGAGCCGCTACCACGCATGACCAATACTTACATGGTCAACGGCGAGCACGAACCGGAGGAGATCATTCGTTCGGTCAAGCGTGGCATCTATGCGGCAAACTTCAGCGGCGGGCAGGTGGACATCACCAGTGGGCGTTTCACATTTGCCGCGACCCAGGCGTACCTGATCGAGGACGGTAGGATCACCGCCCCGGTGAAGGGCGCAACATTGATCGGTAACGGGCCTGAATCGCTCAAGCATGTGAGCATGATCGGTAACGACTTGGCGTTGGATGAAGGCACGGCGACCTGTGGCAAGGATGGCCAGAGTGTGCCGGTCGGGGTAGGGCAGCCCACCTTGCGGATTGACAGTATGACGGTTGGTGGCAGTGCTTGATCGAGCACGAGGGCAGAGATATCTGCCCTCGTTCAATACCTCTTGGTCAGGATGAGTGCAGCCGCCTGAGCGAGTTAGCTTCAGTTCGAGAGGCCTGCTTTTTCTAGGACCTTGTCGAGCCACGATTGGTCCAGCACACCGGTGGCAATCTCCGCCTTGACCGCTTCTTCGTGAGCCTCGTGCTCGCGTGCCTTGCCCAGCACCTCTTCGGCAAGTTCCTGAGGGAAGGCAACGATGCCGTCTTCGTCTGCCACGATGATATCGCCGGGTGAGACGATCATGCCGCCAACCGAAACCGGGACGTTGATTTCGCCCGGGCCACTCTTGTAAGGGCCACAGTGAACCACCGCACGGGCATAGCAAGGGGTGGACTTGAAGCTTTCAACATCACGAATCGCCCCGTCGACAATGAAACCCACGCAGCCCCGCTGCTCCGCGTAGAGCTTGATCAATTCGCCGATGACCGCGTTGTTGGTGTCACCTTGGGCATCAATGACCAGCACGTGGCCTGGCTCGATCAGGGTCAGTGCCTTGTAGATGAACAGGTTGTCACCTGGGCGGGTCTTCACGGTCAGCGCGGTACCGACAATTTTGCCCGAGGTATTGTAACGGGTAAGCCCACGCGAACCGATGTGTCGACCGAGGTTGTCGCTGATGTGCGGCGTGACGACCGATTGGAACGATTCGATCACGGCCTCAGGGGCGAGGGGTGGCGACGGCAGGATACGAGACCCGGATAACAGCATGACAATCTCCTGAATGACAAAACCAGCGGGGTAGACGCCGATGGTAGGAGAGAAACGCGGTTACATTTAGCGATATTTATTGATCAAAAATCATCGCCTTAGGTGATGATAAGGCGAGTAAAGTCGCAAGCCCGTTGCGCTAGTCGGGCGACTTCGTTGCTGAGGCCTTGGTAGCGGTCAGCCCGATGTACACATACATAGCTGATTTGCGGCAACGGAAAATCGGTTTGAATGATCTTCAGTCGGCCCTGCTCGATCAAGGTCCGCATGCACTGCCTGGGCAGGTAGCTGAGCCCTACGCCTGAAATCGCCAACCCGACCTGAGCGACCAGGTAGTTGCTGGTGAGGGTCCGGGTCAACCGAACATCGTGTTCCGCCAGCCAACGCTCGTAGGTTTGTCCGGTTCCTGAACTGCCCCCCTGGGTAAGGACGGTAAACGACGACAGCGACTGCAGGCTCATCGGCGCGTTACCTGGGTAAAGGGAGGGTGAGCACATCCACGCGTTTTCGACAGCGGCCAGTGGGGTGCTGATGAAGCGGGGGTCGCGGACAATGTCGGGCACGATGATCAGGTCGAGTTCGTCTGCCTCCAGCCGGCCCAACAGGTCTGTGCTCAATTCGATCGAGGGTTCCAGATCGACCTTGGGATAGGTCTGATGGATCTGCTCGACCAGAGTAGGTAGCCAGGTGAGCGCCGTGAGTTCGGTGACGCCCAGCCTGAAGCGTCGGACCAGTGTCTCCTTCGAGCTGACGCGCTCGAGCAGGTCATCCCGCTGGCGCAACATCTCCACCGCGCAGCCATGCAGCTCCAGGCCTTTCTGGGTGAGACGGGCGCTGCGCTTGGAGCGATCGAAAATCGAGACACCAAAGGCGTCTTCCAGCTCTTGCACGCGTTTTGAGATCGCCGATTGGGACATGTTCAGTTTGGCCGCCGCCGCTTCAAAACTGCCCAACTCGACAATCCAGTAGATGGCTTCGATTTGCTTCAACGTGATCATCGCTTTCCCTAAGGTCGAGAAGGCCGCATTAGAGCGGGGTGGACAGATCTAAACGGCAGTAAGAGTGATCTGATTGTCCACTAAAAGCGATGATAAGTGGTGAGTATTTGTCGCTTTTTTTCTAGCCTTGCCGCGCCTAGATTACCGCCGAATTATAAAAACAAGGGTATGAAGTATGTCGACCGCTGAAATTGCCCAGGCCAAAGGGCGCAGCAGTTACCGGTGGATAGTGGCTGGCATGATCTTTTCGATCTACACCATCGCTGCTGCCGACCGGGCCAATCTCGGCGTTGCACTGCCGTTTATTCGCAAAGAGTTCGAGATGAGCAACGCCGAAGCGGGCGGGCTGATGAGCCTGTTTCTGCTCGCCTATGCGTTGGCGCAAATCCCCGCGGGCCTGGCGTTCAGCCGCATGGGCGTGAGCCGGATCCTGCCGACCGCCATGGTCATGACGTCTGTACTGACCGGTTTGGTGGGTACTGCAGGCTCACTGCTTGCGTTGAAAGTCTATCGGTTTGGTCTGGGACTTGCCGAAGGGCCGCTGCCGATCAGCATGACCACCACCATCAACAACTGGTTCCCTCCGAGGGAAAAGGGCATTGCTTCAGGCATATTCCTGTCTGCGGTCAAGTTCGGCCCTGTCATTGTGCCGCCGCTGTGCGCCCTGATCATCGCGGCCTGGGGCTGGCGCGAGGTGTTCTACTTTTTTGCAATACCCGGGATCCTGTTGTCGATCGCCTGGTACTTCATGATTGCCGATCACCCGTCGAAAAGCCGCTTCGTCAATCAGGCCGAGCTGGACTATATCACCGACGAAACACCGCTCGACAAGGTCGCCAGCACTGAACCCGCCCAGCACAAGGCGGCAGGGCTGGGCCTCAAGCGCCTGGACTTCTTCATCCGTCGCCGCGAAGTGTCTGCGTTGGAGACCAAGCGCCAGGTATTTTACTCTTGGCTGATCTGGGGAAGCGCGCTGGCGTACTGCTTCCAGTTGGGCGTCTCCAGCGTGTTGTTGTCCTGGATCCCTACCTACCTGATCACCGTCAAAGGCTTCTCGCTGATGAACATGGGCCTGGTTTCGGCAGCGCCGTGGGTAGGGGCAGTGTTGGGCAACCTGCTGGGCGGGTACTGTTCGGACCGGTGGTTGGCTGGCCGGCGCAAGCCGGGGATGCTGCTTTCGGCGCTAGGTACGTCGGTGATGATGTATCTGTTGATCCATTCGCCTGCCGACCCGCTCTCGTACGGTCTGTTGCTGATGGCGACCGGCGTCGTGCTGAGCTTCGGGTTCTCATCGTACATGGTCTATCCGATGGCTCTAGCGACCAAGAAAACCTTTCCGGTCGCCAACGCGATCGTCAACATGGTCGGACAGCTAGGAGCCGCAGCGACGCCGTTCCTGACCGGTCTATTGCTTGACAGCTACGGCTGGAACTACGTGTTCACCTACCTTGCAATTGGTTCGTTCGCCAGCTTCGTGCTGTTACTGACGATTCTGGAGCCGGTGCCGAAGAGTAACAAGGCGTGACCTCACGGTGTATGGCGTCACCCGTTGTGATCAATCAGTCTGTTTGAAAGGAGTTAACGATGCACGCAGAAGATAAAGCGCTGGTCGCACTGTTCGAAGGTCTGGACACTCCCGGGGTTTCGGATGCCCTGGACAAGCTGGGCCTGCCTGGCCACTGCTTTGGCGTCATGCCGCTGGACAACTACAAACAGGTAGTCGTGGGGCCTGCTTTCACGGTGAAGTACGTATCGGCGAGCGTGCCACCCGGCACCGTCGGTGACTTCATAGAAGACGTTGCTGAAGGCGATATCGTGGTCATCGATAACGATGGCCGCACCGATTGCACCGTGTGGGGCGACATCATGACCCAGTATGCCGGCACTCGGAACATCGCCGGTACGGTTATTGACGGTGTCTGCCGCGATGTCAACAAGGCCTTGGGCGATGCATATCCGCTGTTTACCCAGGGGCGTTTCATGCGCACAGGCAAAGACCGCGTTCAGGTCGAGTCGGTCAACCAGCCGGTGTCCATCGGCCAGGCCCGCGTGTGCGCGCGTGACATCATCGTGGCCGACGCCAATGGCGTCGTCGTGGTGCCGCGTGCTCGGGCGCAGGAAGTGGCCCAGGTGGCGCGTCAGATCGAAGCCATCGAAGCGGATATCCGCGCATTGATCAGCCAGGGCCGCACCCTCAAGCAAGCGCGTGAAGAGTTGGGTTATCACACCTTGCAACGCAAGTCCTAAACGTTGCTCTGCTGAGCCGCGATAAGCCAAAGGCGGTAAGCAGGCGTTTAGAGAGATAAACGCGGCACCTGCCGCCTTTTGCGTCCAGCCCCAGTGGCAACCCTGCAGTGCCAGCGCGCTTACAGGTATATCTGTTATGCCCACATTGTTTAGCAGGCGTTGCTACACCGCTCTAACATAGGGGCGCGCTTCGCGCCTTGCCTTAATACAGCCTGTCAGCGGTCACCCTGGAGCTTGCAGGCTTCCCTCGCTAGCCACGCTTGCGAATTGAACGTTTTCTCATAGGTTTACCGTGCACGCTGAAGCTCGTCTTCCCGGAGCCTCGGGCATTTTTTGCCTGGGCATGCTGCAGATTCTGGTCTGGGGCGGTTCGTTCTTTCTACTGGCGGTCATGGGTGACCCGATCATGCGCGACACCGGCTGGGCCAGCCAGTGGGTCTATGGCGCATTGTCGTTGAGCCTGATGATCTCGGCGCTGTTGGCGCCGATCTCGAGCCGTCTGGTGGCCCGTTATGGCGGCCGGGTGCAATTGGCCTGCAGTGGCCTGATTGTCGCGCTGGGGTTGTTGATCGTCGCCGCCAGCCAAACCCTGCCGATGTTTCTGCTGGCCTGGGCAGTGATAGGCATCGGCATGGCGGCGGGGCTCTATGAAGCCCTGTTCTCCACCCTCGGCGCTTTGTACGCGGAGCGCGCTGGCAGGGCAATCACCGGCATTACCTTGATCTCAGGCTTCGCCACGACCCTGGCTTGGCCGCTGATTGCATTGGCCATCGAACACGTGGGCTGGCGTGCCACCTGCGTGGGTTATGCGCTGCTGCTGGTGCTCGCGACCCCGCTTTATCTGAAAGTGTTACCCAGCGGTGGCAGGCTTCGCCAGGTCAAAGGCAGCACCGAGCCAAGCAGTCCGCCGGTTGACCGGCGCCTTTACCTGCTGTTGATCTGGATCTTCGCGCTGGGCGCGATCATCATGACGGCGATCTCGGTGCAGCTGGTAGCAGTGCTGCAGGGGCTAGGCTATTCGCTGGCGGCGGCGATTGCGCTATCGTCGCTGCTCGGCCCGAGCCAGGTGGCCTCACGGGTTCTGCAAATGATCGCAGGCAAGCGTCATCCGATCTGGACGGCGCTGGTGTCGGCGGTGCTGGTTGCCGTTGGGATGCTGCTGGTAGCCTTCGCGCCGGGCGCCACGGCAGTTGGCTTGCTGCTGTACGGCCTTGGCAACGGCTTGCGGGCGATCGTCCGTGGGTTGCTGCCGCTGGTGTTGATGCCGGCGTCGCAGTATGTGGCGCTGATGGGCAAGATGTCGCGCCCGTCGTTGATCGGGCAGGCGCTGACCCCCTTGGCCGGTGGCTATTTGATGCAGCACTTCGGGGCAATCTGCGTACTCGTCACGTTGTGCAGCCTGGCCGTGATCAACGTGGTGCTGGTTGGCCTGGTATTAAGGTCCTTGCAACGGTCTTCCGCTCAGCCGGCCTGAGCAGCGGTAGAGGAACTTCAGCATGAGCGATGAAAAACGAAGCGAGCGTCTGATCGAAGGGCCCGCGGGCCAGATTGAACTGATCATCGATGAACCGATTGGCCCGCCTAGAGGCGTGGTGGTCGTCAGCCACCCTCAGCCACTGCTGGGCGGTAGCCCGCATCACCTGGTGCCACTGACGCTGGCACGCAAGCTCAGTGCAGAAGGCTGGCGAGTGGTACGTCCGAGCTTTCGTGGCGTGGGTAAATCGACCGGTGTTCACGACGAAGGCATTGGCGAAAGCGAAGACAGCATCATCGTCATCAAGCACCTTCAGCGCTTGTACCCGGACCTGCCAATTGCGCTGGTAGGGTTCTCGTTTGGCGCACACGTGTTTGCTCGGGTCGCGTGCGTGCTCAATGACACCCTGCACGCGGTGGCACTCTTGGGGCTGCCAGTTGGACTGGTGCCCGGGGGACGCTTGTACGAGCCGCTAGCATTGCCTGACAAGTGCCTGCTGCTGCATGGCGAGCAGGACGAAATGGCGCCCTTGGCAAACCTGCTCGACTGGGCGCGGCCACAGCGCCGTGCGGTGGTGGTCTACCCTGGTTGCAATCACTTCTTCAAAGGCTGCCTGGCGCAGGTCGCGCAGCACGTGGCAAGGCACTTGAGCCACGCTAGCTGATCAACCCATGCGCCGGTTCGACGGCGTACCAGCCATATCCAGCGAATATATCGTTCAGGCCGTAAGGGTGCCTGCCGTGGTCTGCCATGTTGTGTGGGCTAGTAGCGATTGAGCCCATTCAGCGGGGCTCTCAAACGCTTGAATCTGTAACGCAGGGCGCCGACAGCAGGGCCAGGCTCATCTGCGTAATCCATGCTTCGATCCATACTTCATCGACCGGTATCGTGCGATGCCTCATGCTATCTGCAGTCTCGACCAGGGCCAGGATTGCCTCTACCGTCCCTGCAGTATCCTCAACGCGGAAATGCCCATCCAGCTTGCCTTGGTCGATGATGGTGAGCAAGGGCGCCTGAGAGCAGGCCAGAGCCTGCTCCAGCCATTTGCGCTTGCCAGGCTCTATGTGCCTCGACTCGTGGCGGAGCATTGTCACTTCGAAGGGGTGTGAGCGTTGACGCGCCAGCAAGAAACGAAGGTAACCGCGCAGGTCGCGGCTGTATGCGCCACGCTGCCAAGCTGCAAGGCGTTCGGTAAGGGTGTCTAGTAAAACATCCAGCAGTAGGTCCTGCTTGCTGGCCACGTGGTGATACAAACTCCCCGCTTGAATGCCCACACGCTCGGCCAGCTTGCGCATGCTCATGGCCCCATAGCCGACTTCAGCGATCAAGTCACGGGCGGCGCAAAGCAAGCGCTCATGGCTTTGCAAAACTTGAGTGGTCTCACGCATAAGCTGGGAGCCTGGATAATGCACGCAACATCCGACACAACACTCGCCGGCAGCGTCTTGGTTTAAGTGTCATAGCTATCGAACTCAGCTGCAGCATACAAAAAAGCCTGGGCAGGCCGCTGTGTCCGTCAGAACAGTAGCAGCCTGCTCAGGGGCAAACTCGGCTATTCGGCTTGGCCAGCAACTTGCAGAATGACGCGAGCCCGAAGGATTACCGGTGCATCGACCATTTGGCCATCCAGGGTGAATACCCCGGCGCCACCCTCGGCTTGCGCGACAACACGCTTTGCCCAATCAAGCTCCGAAGCTGAGGGCTTCAGCGCGCTGTGAATGACATTGACTTGGCCAGGGTGAATACACAGCGCCCCGCCAAAGCCCATATCGCGAGCGAACTGGACATGGCGATGGAGGCCGTCAACATCCTGAATGGCAGGGTAAACACCATCTAAAGGCGGGGCGAGGCCGCCAGCGCGACTGTGAAGCACGACTGCATATCGCGCGTGCGCCAAAACCTGCTCCGCTGCCTCGCTTGCGGTGCGCAGGTTAAGATCCACGCCCAGATCAAGACTGCCGAATGACAGGCGTTCAACACCTTTGCAATTGACCAGCGAGGGGAGGGCAACGAGCCCGCGGGCGCTCTCGATGATTGGCCAAACAGGCTTCGCAGTGGCGTGAGCAAGTTGGATCTGTTCCGCTGTTTCGGCCTTGGGTAGCAGAATGCCCCTGACTCCCGCATAACGCTGACACAGGGCCAAATCGGCTTCATGTGCCCAATGCCCTGGCGCATTGACGCGCACCAACACATTGGCCAACGGGTTATTCGTGAGGAAGTCACGCAGATTGTCCCGGGCCTGCTCTTTTGCGGTTTCTTCGACAGCATCCTCCAGGTCGACGATAACGCGATCAGCGCAGCTGGCCAGTGCCTTTGGGATGCGTTCAGGGCGACTGGCAGGCACAAATAGAGCGGTGCGAACGATAGCCGAATTCATCGGGTAATCTCCCCACTGAATTCGACTTCACCCGCTTGTGCCATTCCGGCCTCAGCGGTTGCCCAAAGCTGCGCCTTGCCAGCCTCCAAAAGCCGCCCACCCACCTCGAAATTATCAGGTGAAATCAGGGGGCGCAGGCCGCGGAAATTGAAGCGAAGCACGCGTGCGGTGGGGTTGGCGCGCTGGAACGCCCGCAAGTTAAGGGTGGCAATCAATGGCCCATGTACAACCAGCCCTGGGTATCCTTCGGTTTCGGTCACATACGGCCAGTCGTAATGGATGCGGTGGCCGTTGAAGGTGGCGGCTGAATACCGGAATAACAGCGTGGCTGTCGGTTCTATAGTTTCTTGCCAACTGCCCGTCGGGGCTGGGTCTGTACCGCTCAACTTGGGTGGCGTCGGTTCGCGGTAAACAATGTCTTGCTCTTCGACCAGTACATTACGCCCGTCCTGGACGTATTCATGTTTGACCGTGACGAAAAGCAGCGAGCCTGTGCGCCCATGCTTTTCTTCGACCTTGAGAATGGTGGAGCGACGGGATACTTGTGCCTCTACCCGTAGCGAGCCCAAAAACTCGATTCGACTGCCTGCCCACATACGGTTGCGATTGTCTGCCGGTGGGAGAAAACCACCGCGTGCAGGGTGCCCGTCAATACCCAGTCCGGCAGCATCAACCGGCTCCTGGAAAAATGCCCAATGCCAGAGCAACGGTAGCGGATCGCCAGTGCAAGGTGAGGGCTCACTCAACGTGGCGGCCAGACGCTTGACCAGGTTATGAGAGATGCAGTCATGGCTGATTTCGCTGCGGCCAATCCAGCTACTGAGGTCCTGTGTTGTCATTGTGGTTGTCCTCAAGGTTTCAAATATGCTTCGCGAGTTCGGGAACAGCTTCGAACAGGTCGGCGACCAGGCCATAGTCGGCTACCTGGAAGATCGGCGCTTCTTCGTCCTTGTTGATCGCAACGATCACTTTGGAGTCTTTCATGCCGGCCAGGTGCTGGATCGCACCGGAAATACCGACGGCGATGTACAGCTGCGGCGCAACGATTTTGCCGGTCTGGCCGACCTGCATGTCGTTGGGCACGAAGCCTGCGTCAACTGCTGCACGCGAGGCGCCGACGGCAGCGCCGAGTTTGTCGGCCAAGCTGTACAAGTACTTGAAGTTGTCACCATTGCCCAGGCCGCGGCCGCCGGATACGACGATCTTGGCAGCCGTCAGCTCCGGCCTGTCCGACGTGGCCAGCTCTTCGCCCACAAAGGACGACAGTTGCACGTCCGTGCCGCCTTTCAGCGCTTCGATAACTGCGCCACCGCCTGCTTCCTGTACAGGATCGAACCCGGTGCTGCGTACCGTGATGACTTTGATCGCCGCACTGGATTGTACTGTGGCGATGGCATTGCCTGCGTAGATTGGCCGCTTGAAGGTGTCCGCGGCTTCAACCGAAATAATTTCCGAAATCTGGTCCACATCCAGCAGAGCCGCGACGCGTGGCAGAACATTCTTGCCATTACTCGTTGCGGGTGCCAGAACATGCGTGAAGTCACGTCCCAGTTTGGCCAGCAGCGGAGCGATATTTTCTGGTAATTGGTGCGCATAAGCGGCATCGTCGGCAACCAATACCTTGCTGATACCCGGAATCTCTGCGGCGGCAAATGCCACGCCGGAAACATCATGGCCTGCCACCACTATCACGACATCCCCGCCAATCTGCTGGGCAGCCGCCACCGTGTTGAGCGTGGCACTGGCCAGTGTGTGATTGTCGTGTTCTGCTACTACCAGAATGGCCATTAGATTACCTTCGCTTCGTTTTTCAGTTTCTCGACCAGTTCGGCCACCGACTTGACCTTGATACCCGCGCTGCGGGCAGCAGGCGCTTCGACTTTCAGGGTCTTGTTGGTGGAGACAAGGGAAACGCCCAGATCGTCAGGCTTGACGGTCTCCAGCGGCTTTTTCTTGGCCTTCATGATGTTCGGCAGCGACGCGTAGCGCGGCTCGTTCAGGCGCAGGTCGGTGGTGACGATGGCCGGCAGGTTCAGCGATACGGTTTGCAGGCCACCATCGATTTCACGGGTGACATTCAGTTTGTCGCCAGCCACCTCGACCTTGGAAGCGAAGGTACCCTGGGCGTAGCCGGTCAGCGCGGCCAGCATCTGGCCGGTCTGGTTGTTGTCACTGTCGATGGCCTGCTTGCCGAGAATGACCAGCTGCGGTTGCTCTTTATCGACAACGGCCTTAAGCGCCTTGGCCACGGCCAGGGAGTTCAGCTCATCGGCGGCTTCAACCAGGATGGCACGGTCGGCACCCAGCGCCAGCGCGGTACGCAGCTGCTCCTGGGCAGTGGTCGGGCCAACGGAGACGACAACGATCTCGCTCGCCACGCCTTTTTCTTTCAGGCGAACGGCCTCTTCCACGGCGATTTCGCAGAAGGGGTTCATGGACATCTTGACGTTTGCAAGGTCGACACCGGAGTTGTCCGCTTTGACGCGAACCTTGACGTTGTAGTCGACGACTCGCTTGATTGCGACCAGCACTTTCATGGGCTGTGTTACTCCCTTCTACTCTTTTGGCTGCAGCTTAAAAAAGGGGTCAGATGACCCCACAAACGCGCAGTTCCTGAATTCGTTCGGCAGACAAACCCAGTTGGGCAAGGATGCGCTCACTGTGTTCGCCCAGCGCCGGTACTGGGTCCATGCGAGGGCTGAAAGCATTGCTGGTCGCCGGGGGGAGCAAGCTTGGAATACTGCCGCCCGCGGTCTCCACATTGCGCCAGCGCTCACGTGCCTGAAGCTGCGGATGCTCCCACACGCCCTGCATGTCATTGACACGGGCATTGGCAATGCTCGCGCCGTCAAGGCGCGCAATCACAGTATTGAAATCGAGCTTGGCGAAGGCCTCGATGATGAGTGCCCGCAACTGTTCGCGGTTTGCCACGCGCTTGAAGTTGGCAGAGAACCGATCGTCGTCGGCAAGCGTTGGCGTTAGCAGGACCTGTTCGCAGAACAAACGCCATTCGCGCTCGTTCTGCAGCCCGAGCATCACGGTGTTGCCGTCACCGGTGGGGAAGGGGCCATACGGGTAAATCGTGGCATGGGCAGCACCTGCGCGCGGAGGCGGCGCAGCCCCGTCATAGGCATAATAGAGGGGGTAGTTCATCCACTCGACCAGGCTTTCGAGCATGGACACATCGACGTGACTGCCTTCACCGGTCTTGCCCCGCAGAAGCAGGGCTGACAATACACCGGTGTAGGCGTACATGCCCGCGGCGATGTCAGCGATTGAGTTACCTGCCTTTGCCATCTGGTCTTCGCCGGGGCCCCCTGTTACAGACAGGAAACCGCCTTCACTCTGGATTAGCAGGTCATAGGCTTTCTTCTGCTCATACGGCCCTCCCGCCCCGTAACCTGAGATGTCACAGACGATCAGTTTAGGGAAGCGCTGATGCAATGCTTCGAACGACAAACCCAAGCGCGCAGCGGCGCCTGGTGCCAGATTTTGTACCAATACGTCGGCCTGCTCCAGCAACTGGTCGAGTATGTCGCCAGCGATGTCCTGCTTGAGGTCCAGTGACAGGCTTTCTTTGGAGCGGTTGGTCCAGACGAAGTGCGAGGCCAAGCCATTTACGCGTTGGTCATAACCACGGGCGAAGTCACCGACACCCGGGCGTTCGACTTTGATCACCCGCGCACCAAGGTCGGCCAGTTGACGGGTGCAGAAAGGGGCCGCAATAGCATGTTCAAGGCTGATGACGGTAATGCCGTCGAGCGGCCGGATACCTGTGAGCTGGCTCATGGCTTTTTTATCTCTTTTGTCATGTCATGTCCTTGCCGTCTTGGCGACAAGGGCCGACTTCGGTCAGAACGAGCGTGGCAGTTCCAGCAGGTGTTCGGCCACATACGACAGGATCAGGTTTGTGGAAATTGGGGCCACTTGGTACAGGCGGGTCTCACGGAACTTGCGCTCGACGTCGTATTCATTGGCAAACCCGAAACCGCCATGTGTTTGCAGGCAGGCGTTCGCCGCTTCCCAGCTTGCTTTGGCTGCAAGGTACTTGGCCATGTTCGCAGCGGCACCGGCATTACGGCCGCTGTCATATTCCTCACAGGCGCGCCAGCGCATGAGGTCGGCCGCTTCGATCTCGATGTGCGCCTCGGCAATCGGGAACTGCACACCTTGGTTCTGCCCGATCGGACGGCCGAATACCACGCGATCGCGGGCATATTGACTGGCTTTCTCGATGAACCAGCGACCGTCACCGATGCATTCTGCAGCGATCAGCGTGCGCTCGGCATTGAGGCCGTCGAGGATGTAACGGAAGCCTTTGCCTTCTTCGCCAATCAGGCTGCTGGCTGGGATTTCGAGGTTGTCGAAAAACAGTTCGTTGGTTTCGTGGTTGACCATGTTGGCAATCGGTTGCACGGTCAAACCATTGCCAATGGCCTCGCGCAGGTCGACCAGGAAGATCGACATGCCTTCGGACTTTTTCTTCACCTCGGCCAGCGGCGTAGTGCGGGCCAGCAGGATCATCAGATCAGAATGCTGAATCCGCGAGATCCAAACCTTTTGCCCGTTGATGACATACTTGTCACCCTTGCGTACCGCGGTGGTCTTGATTTTGGTGGTGTCGGTGCCTGTAGTGGGCTCGGTAACACCCATCGATTGCAAGCGCAGTTCGCCACTCGCCAGCTTAGGCAGGTAGTGGCTCTTTTGCTCCTCGCTGCCATTACGCAGCAGGGTGAACATGTTGTACATCTGGCCGTGGATGGTGCCGGAGTTGCCCCCACAACGGTTGACTTCTTCAAGAATGACCGACGCCTCGGCCAGCCCCAGACCGGAGCCACCATACTCTTCAGGAATCATCGCCGACAGCCAGCCGGCGTCGGTCATGGCTTTTACGAAGGCTTCAGGAAATCCCTTCTCCTCATCGATCTTGCGCCAGTACTCGGCAGGGAAATCACCGCACAATGCGCGAACGCCTTCGCGGATAGCATTGAGTTCGTCGTCGTCGTAGTCGCTCATTATTGTTCTCCAGGTGGTGGGGGCTGGCAGCCTTGTCGTGGCTCGGCTGCCAGCCCACACCAAACACAGTCAAAGAGGCTGGAAGCCCAGTGCAGCGCGGAAACGGTTCTTGATGTAATGACCATCACGCGGCGGCAACACTCTTGGGGGGTTCTCTGCCTTGATTTTCACGGTGGCAAGCTTTACGCCTTCACGCGTAGCGAAACGCTCGCGCAGGTCATGTACCCCTGCCATGTCGCGAATCTCGCTCGTCCAGCTGAAGCCGCAGGTTTGCGCAACCTGGTCGAGCTTGATGCCAAAGCCTGCATGGCTGACCTGCATGCCGGTTTCGCCGAAGTGGCCGTTGTCCAACACCACAATGGTCAAATTGGCAGGTTTCTGCAGGGAGACAGTAGCTAGGGCGCCAAAGCCCATCAGCAACTCGCCGTCACCGGTGATGACAACTACCGACTTGTCCGGCTGAGCATTCGCCAGCCCAAGGCCTACGGTGATAGCGCTACCCATAGCCGCCCAGAGGTAGTAGTTACCGTCGTGATCACCGGCAGCCATCACGTCATAGGACGCCGAGCCGAGGCCTGTCACCACCAGCACGTCCTTACGATCGGCGAGCAGGGTGCGTACCACCTCACGGCGGCACAGCGTGTAGTTAGCGCTTACTTCACCCATTTCTTTTCTCCGATCAGGCGCTGGCCAAGCAGCAGGGCAGTGGCAGAATCACCGTTGAACGCCATGGTGGCGGCGCCATGGAGCAGCGGCGCCACGTCTTCTGGCTTATCTGCACGCCAGGTCATGACCTTCATCAATTGTAAGGAGGCTTCGGTCGCCTGACCCATCGGGTTCTGCCAGGCATTGAATTCAGCCCAATCGCCACGCATGGTCACGACCATCAGCAGGGGGAAGCCGGCGCAGTTCTGCAGAGCCAAGGTGTTGATGCAGTTACCCACACCGCTGGACTGCATCAGCAGCGCGCCCCGCTCGCCGCCGAGCCAGGCACCTGCCAGGTAGCCGATGCCTTCTTCTTCGGTAGTCAGTACGACGGCCTTGATATCAGGATCCTGATAGGACATGCGGATGGCTGCCGAGTGGCCAGCGTCCGGGACGAATACGACATGCTTGACGTCGTGGGCCTTAAGGACGCGAAACACGTCTTCTTGCCAGCTTTGTTCAGCTTCTTGCGATGACATGGTTGTCTCCAATGCTGCTCTTGTTTTGCCTCATCATGGAGCGAGCTTGCGGGAGCGACGACTACCATTTTTCACTTTTAGATATGCCGGATTGATATACCTCGACGGATGTTCCCGGCAACCGGTGAGGTATCACCAAATCAGATAGCTGCTAGGCCGCAACTGCACTTAATCAAGTCGGCCAACTACGTTAGCGTGATCGTTCGGCGTCTCTGCAGAGGCCGCGCTGGACCAACAACAATAAAATATGAGGGCACCACTATGTTCGATCGCGTACTTCGCTGGCTTTCGCCTCCCGCTGTAATGCCGTTCCCCTCTAAATGCCCTTGCGGCCAACTCGCTCTTGCCTACCTCGTTCCGTAATGCGCCGCTCACGCGGTGATCATGTTCATTACTCGATTACAGGTGGTTCATGAAATACCGTTTACCGCTGGCAGGCTGGATCCTGCTGGCCATGCTGCTGGGTGTACTCATCGGTTACAGCATTTTCCTCAATGCACCTGACAAGGCGACTGCTACTGAAATAGCCGGCTATGTCTCGATCGTCTCAGATGTGTTCTTGCGCCTGATCAAAATGCTGATTGGGCCATTGGTCTTCTCCACGCTGGTAGTCGGGATCGCGCACATGGGCGATGCAGGCTCGGTCGGCCGGGTTTTCGGCAAAGCCATGTTGTGGTTCATGACCGCATCGTTACTGTCGCTTGCGGTTGGCCTGATGATGGCCAATATCCTCCAGCCGGGGCAGCACTTGGCTCTACCATTGCCCGATGTGAATGCCACCACATCCCTGCAGACCTCAGCTTTCACCCTGAAAGGGTTTGTCACCCACTTGGTACCAAGATCGTTCGCTGAGGCGCTGGCGACCAACGAGATCCTGCAGATCGTTGTATTCTCCATGTTCTTTGGTGTTGCATTGGCGGCATTGGGGGAGAAAGCCAAAGGACTGGTGCGGCTTACCGATGAACTGGCGCAGGCCATGTTGGTGATCACCGGTTATGTGATGAAGCTTGCACCCTTGGCGGTGATGGCCGCCATGGCATCGACTGTTGCGATCAACGGCTTGTCGATCTTGGTGACGTTTGCCGTTTTCATGCGCGACTTCTATATAGGCCTGTCACTGCTCTGGTGCCTGCTGATACTGGCGGGTGCGATGTTCCTGGGGCGCAGGGTATTTTCATTGCTGCGGTTGATCAAAGAAGCTTTCCTGCTGGCGTTTGCTACAGCCAGTTCGGAGTCGGCGTATCCAAAGTTGCTGGCTGCGCTGGATCGCTTTGGTGTTTCGCGGAAAATATCAAGCTTCGTCATGCCCATGGGCTACTCATTCAACCTCGATGGTTCGATGATGTACTGCACCTTCGCTGTGCTGTTCATTGCCCAGGCCTATGGCATTGATATGTCGCTTGGAACACAGATACTCATGTTGCTGACACTGATGCTCACGTCCAAAGGGCTTGCAGGCGTACCGCGCGCTTCGCTGGTCGTCATCGCCGCGACCCTGGTGCAGTTCGACATCCCCGAAGCGGGTCTCTTGCTCATTCTAGGGATCGACACGTTTCTGGACATGGGCAGATCTGCCACGAACGCGGTTGGTAACTCGATCGCAACAGCAGTGGTTGCCAAGTGGGAAGGCGAGCTGTCACAAGAGCCTGTCGTTGTTTCGGCGAGCGCACCTGTACAGATCAATGAACGGGTAGTTGGATAGAGTGGTTGAGGTAGACCGCTCCCCAGGCGGGGAACGGTCTACCTCAAGCAAAACGCTCGACAGCTGCATCAATGAACCGGCGTACCTTCAGCGTCCTTAGCCTGTCGGCAGGGTAAAGCAGACTCATGGGCTTGGATGGCCCATCGAAGCCCGGCAGTACTGGCACCAGCGCACCACTGGCCAGCGATGGCGCAATGAGGTCTTCAGCGGCGAGAAGAATGCCAAAGCCACATAAGGCAGCGTTCAACTGAGCTCCCGCATCATTGACACGTAAACGGCTGCCCACGCTCACTGGATAGGCCACGCCATCGCGGGTGAATATCCACTGTTTGTCCATTACCCGCTCCCAGAATACGTACCCCAGACAAACATGTTCGGCGAGGTCGGCGGGTGTCTGAGGCGTGCCGTTTGCCCGCAGGTAAGCAGGGGCGGCGCAAGCGATGAGGCGATAGGGGTTTAGTGAGCGCATGACCAGGCTGCTGCTGGTGTCGACCTTAGGCTCGCCAATACGGAAAGCGACTTCGATGCCTTCCGCAATCAGGTCGACAAATCTATCGGTCAGATCCAGGTCGATCGATACCAACGGATGATCAGTCAAAAAGTCAGTCACAAAAGGCATCAGGCTTTGTCCGCCGAAGTTTTGTGGTGCGCTGACTTTCAATGCACCCGCCGGCTGGCCCCGGGTTTCCAGCACGATGGCATCGGCCGCTTTGGCTTCGGCAAGCACTGCGATACAGCGGTCAAAATACGCTCGCCCGATTTCGGTCAGGTTCTGCCGGCGAGTGGTTCTATTGAGCAATCGTACCTGAAGGTGTGCTTCCAAATCCGCAATGTAGCGCGCGACCATTTGTGGCGACATCTCCAGCCGATTAGCCGCAGCCGCGAATGAACCGGCTTCACAAGTGGCGACAAATACTTCCATGGCACGCAAACGGTTCAAGATTCGCAACCATGCGTTTTGAATGCCGCAACCATATGCAGGTTTATCCTATTCAAATGAGTGAATAGGCTAGCATTCTTTTCTTCAGGAGGCTCATCCGTGATGACCGCAGACGATTTTCAGAGGCTTGTTCGCACGCGCCGCGTAGCACGACAATTTTTGCCCACGCCAGTGAACCGCGCGCTGCTTGATGCGCTTTTGATGGATGCGCAGCACAGCCCTTCAAACTGCAATACGCAACCTTGGGTTGTCCATGTTGTTAGCGGTGCTACGCGCGATGTACTGAGCAAAGCACTTCGCGCCGCTGATGCACGCGGTGATCTTACGCCTGATTTTGAGTTTGATATGCAGTCCTACACGGGCGTCCACGCGCAGCGCGCCCAATCCAGCGGCCGTGCACGCTATGAAGCGATCAACGTGGCTCGCGACGATCGGCCAGGTAGGCTCGCGGCCATGCAGCACAACCTGAGCTTCTTCGATGCACCCCACGTCGCATTGCTTTTCATGCCACGCATTCACGACTACGTGCGCAGCGCCAGTGATGTGGGTATGTACGCACAGACGTTTCTGTTGTCACTGCATGCACGAGGTTTGGCTGGCATTCCGCAAACCCTGCTGGGTCTATACGCCCAGACAATACGCGAGGTGCTGGGCATTGAGGAGGAGATGAAGCTTATGTTCGGTATATCTTTCGGCTACGCGGACCCGCAATCGCCTGCCAACTTTGTAGCGGTGGGTAGAGCGCCACTGTGCGAGAGTGTGACCCATCACGTTTGATGAGGGGTGTTGGCAAGGCTGACAGCCCGGGAACTGCCAGCCTTGTTAATTAGTGGGTGCAGGCGCTACTTGTCAATGCTGAGCGGTCTGCATTTTACTGAGCGGCATACCGGTGTTCTCCTCGATCTTGCCATCACCGCTGATATAGCCATGGCGCGTCAAATTGGGCATTAGCATCGAGGCGATGAAGGTCACGCAGAGCACCGCCGCGACGTAGAAGAAGAAATAGTCTTCAACCCCTTGGGCCCTGAATGAAAGCGCAACATATTCTGCGGTGCCTCCAAATGCTGCGTTGCCCACTGCGTAAGGGAATCCCACCCCCAGCGCGCGCACGGCAGGCGGGAAGAGTTCGGCTTTGACGATACCGGCGATTGGCGTATATAGCGAAGCGATCACCAATCCGCCAAATACCAGGGCAAAGGCTACAAAAGGATTATGTGAGCCCTTGATCGCAAACAACAGAGGGATGACTAGCAGAACGCCAAGGCTTGAAAAGAGCAGCATGTGAGTCTTGATGCCGAGTCGATCAGCCAGCAAGCCAAACAAAGGCTGGCAGATCATGAACCCGATCAATGCTGAGGTCATGATGAAACTCACCGTCTCAGCATCGAAACCTGCGGAAATGACCAGAAATTTTTGCATATAGGTGGTGAAGGTATAGAAGTAGAGCGACCCACCAATGGTGAAGGCAATCACCAAGCCCACTGCACGCTTGTGTTTGAACATCCCTCGCAACGATCCGGCACCTTCACGGTGCATTTCCTTCTTCGATGCGGTTTCGTGCATCGACCGGCGCAGATACACAACGACGACGGCACTCACGGCACCGATAAAGAACGGAATGCGCCAGCCCCATTCGCGTAGCTGCTCATCACTCAGCGTCTGTTGCAGGACAACCACAGTGAACAGCGCCAGCAATTGGCCTGCGATAATCGTGAAATACTGGAAGGAACCATAGAAGCAGCGCCGTCCGGGCGTTGCGATTTCGCTGATGTAAGTGGCACCGGTCCCGTATTCGGCGCCGACGGACAACCCCTGAATCAAGCGCGCCACGACCAGCATGATCGGCGCAGCAATGCCGACTGTTTCATAAGTGGGCATCACGGCAATCAACAGCGACCCGCCGCACATCATGAACACAGAGATAATCATTGACACCTTGCGACCGCGAGTATCAGCCAGCCAGCCAAAGATCCATCCTCCCAGCGGGCGCATGAAGAAGCCGACGGCAAATACTCCGGCGGTTGCCAGCAACTGGGTCGTCGTGTCGCCCTTGGGGAAAAACGAAGCAGCGAAATAAATTGCGGTGTACGCATATATGAAGAAGTCGTACCACTCGACGAGGTTACCCGAGCACGCGCCCATGATCGCCCTGACGCGATTGGGTTGTTTGGCGGGGGTATCATTCAGAGCGGTGTCGACTTGGGCTGGAATTGGCATGGCAGTCAACCTCTGGCGAAGCGAGAGACACCACGAAGCGAAACGGCGCTCCGTGCACGGCGATAGGGGGGGGCAGAAAGCTCAGCGCTGGCGCTGATATCTGGAGCTACAAGCGTTGAGGTCGCGTGTTGCCAAGAGGGGGTGGGAAGGCAAGTAGCATGATGAAATCCTCTGGTTTTATTTTTGTGAGGAGTCGCAGACGAGATGCGACCTAGATTTCAAGCTACTCCAGGCTGAGCACTTCAATAAGGGGGCTTGATGTCTATCTGATATGCTGAAATTCTATAGCTGGCTGCGAACAGTCTCTTTAGACTTTCTACCCGCCTCTTGCCTCTCATTATGGTCAGCCTATGGACGTCGTACAGCTCAAAACACTGATTCATGTCGCTGAGCTCGGCAGCCTCAGCAAAGCCTCTGATCGGCTGCATATAGCGCAGCCGGCGTTGAGTCGCCAGATACGCCAGCTGGAAAAGGAATTGGGCGTGTATCTGTTTGAGCGTCATGGTCGAGGCATGATCATCACGGAAGCAGGCAGTGGCGTTTTGCAGCATGCCACCCGCATCATGGATGAATTGGAGGCAATTCGTAGTTCTGTCTCCGGTGCTCAAGGCTCCTTCCGTGGGGCAGTCGCGATCGGTACCACGCCCACTATCGCCGAGATCATGACAGTTCGTTTGGTCAAACGCATTCGCGAAGAACATCCGGATTTATCAATCCGCATTTCATCTGCGTTCAGCGGCTATCTCCTCGACTGGATTCAGCGTGGTGAATTGGAGTTGGCTGTCTCTTACGATTTAGAGCCTTTGCATACCCTTCGCATCGTGCCGGTCATGATGGAGAATCTTGTCCTGGTTGGGCCGCCCAATGCCGGCCTTAAAATGGACCAAGCAATCAACTTCTCAGCCCTGGCTCATGAGGGCATGGTGTTGCCAAGCCCACGGCATGGTTTACGCAAGATCATGGACCGTTGCGCTGCCGATCTGGGTTTCAAGCTTGCTACCAGCGTTGAGGCAGACTCCTTTGGTGCAATGATAGATCTGGTCCGCAATGACTTCGGCCTAACCGCCCTGCCACTGGCGTCGATTTACGGTCATCTGCAGAGCGGTACGCTTTGCGCTGCTCCGCTGGTGGAGCCAACCCCGATGCGTAAAGTGGTCATGGTGTCACCGGCTGACAGGAAGGTAAGCCAGGCAACACGCTATGTGGGTGAGACCTTTGTAGATCTGGCGTCCCGGTTGGTCGAGCAGGGTATTTGGGCCGGCCATATGCTGTGAGCAACAGTCCGTGGGATTGCGCTTATGATCTCAAGCGGTCGGATGCGTGGACGCTGCGTTTGCGGTGCTCGTGCTTCAGTATGTTGTGCGCCTGTCATTCAGCATCAGCAAGAAGGCATTCGCATTACCGCTCAAAACCAGGATATCAATACCGAGTGTCACGGATAATCTGGCTTGGTGAAGTGCAGCGACCGGCGGCAATCCGTAGCCGACACGCATTTCTGTCAATGGGGTGATGCAGACCGACTTCGTTCATTCAAGGCCAGCTCTGCAAGCCACCATTTAAATTTTTTTAACTGGGGGAGGGGAGCTTGGCAGGTTAGCGTTGTGGCTTTCGAACCTCATGGAGACAAGCCCAATGGTACAAGGTCTTGAAGTGAACAAGCTGTTACTGGAGATGCGCTCTATGCAGTCCGCGCTCCCTCTGTCGACGACCTCCCATCTGGCGATAGGGGCTGCGAATCCGAACAGCTTCACTGATTTGTTCAAGCAGGCGTTAGAAAAAGTGCATGTTAACCAACAGGCATCCGGGCAGTTGGCTAAAGCATTCGAGCTAGGCACGACGGGTGTAGATCTCACACAAGTGATGATCGCCTCTCAGAAGGCCAGCGTTTCCACTCAAGCGCTGGTTCAGGTGCGCAACAAGGTAGTCCAGGCTTATCAGGACATCATGCAAATGCCCGTATGAAGCTACCGCCCCCGTGCGCATTGAATAACTGCTCGCAACCCCGGCGATGCATCTTCCAGGCGCAGCTGAAACCCGTGCAGCCGCACAATTGCCGCAACGATGGCAAGGCCAAGACCTGCTCCCAAGACCTGCTGATCGCGACTGCAACGACCAAAGCGCAACAGCACATGGTCGCGATCCTCGGCCGGGATGCCTGGCCCGTCGTCTTCAACGATCAGGTTAGAACCACTAGTGGATTGCTCCAGCGCAACTCGGATTGTGCCCCCCACAGGCGTGAACTTCAGCGCGTTGTCTAAAAGGTTTATCAGTGCTTCCATGAGTAGTTCATCGTCAGCCAGTAGCGGTGGCCCAGCTTGCACGTCGACCAGGAGCGTAACACCGCATTCTTCTGCGACAGGTTTGAAGTCTGCAGCGAGTAAGCTGATCAGCGAGCCTGGGTCCAGCATTTTCATACCGGCTCGGCGGCTATGTGTGTCAATTTCGGCAATGCGCTGGATAGCACGAAAGCGCGTCAACAATTGCTCCGTGGCGTCAAAAGCTTCATGCAGGCGTGATAACTGACGCTCGGGGGACTCGGAGTGAAAATCCTCGATGGTTCGGCGTAGTTGTGCTCTTAACCGATTCAAGGGCGTTCTCAGGTCGTGCGCGAGGTTGTTGCCGACACTGCGCACCTCACCCATCAAGTGTTCAACCTCGTCCATCATCTGGTTGACCAGCGCGGACAGCGCATCCAGCTCATCCCCTCGGCGCGACAAAGGCAAGCGCAGACCCAGATTACCTTCTGCAATACGCTGGCTTGTGTATTGAACCGTCTTCACTCTGCGCAATGGGCGTAAGCCTAGAATTGCGCCCAGCCCGATACCACCGGCTATGCTCAAACCCCCTGACCAGAGCAAAAGAGCCAGCAGCATGTCGCTAATGCCACTCAATGTCTTGGCGTCATAGCCGACGACCAGGATATCGCCATTTGCGACCACCTGAGCAGAGGCCTTGGCGCCAAACTCAAAGCCTGGCTCGTTCAACGCACGTGGCATGCCGTCCAGCGGCAAATCCGAGGGCAAATGCTTGATGTTGCCGGCAATGTAATGTGCATCTCTTGAAAACAGACCGTAGTGGGCGATGCCGCGGATATCGCCACGTTGCAACTGCTCCAGTTCGCGCGGAAGCTCTACAGGAGGTACATGCAGCAGCGAGCGCGCCTGGCCGACAACGAACGTTTCGCCAATTTGACTGAAATAGTCGGTGGAGCGCCAATAGATCAGTGCCAGCAGGACCATCATGGCCAGTGCTAGAACCCCCGCGTAGCTAACCGTCAGCCTGAACGCAGTGGTCCGCCAGAGGCTAGGCTTCATGATCGCCCGCGTCGAGCAGAAAGCCAGAGCCTCGTATCGTCCTGATCGAGGGCGTACATTGCAGATCAACCAGTTTGCGCCGCAGACGGGTGAGGTGGACATCTATCAACTTGGTGCCTGGATCGAAGTTATATCCCCACACTGTCTCGAAGATCAAACCGCGCGTCACCACCTGACCAGCATTGCGCATCAAAAACTCCAGAAGCTTGAACTCCGTGCTCTGAAGGTCGACATGGCGATCCGCACAGGTCAACCTTCGTTCAAGTAAATCGAGATGGAGATCCTTGAATTGCAGCTGGGTCTTGCGCTCATCGTGCGCTTGCCTGCGTAGAAGAGATTCAACTCTCACGGCCATTTCTTCAGAGGCGAACGGCTTTACCAGATAATCGTCGCCTCCTGCACGTAGGCCTTGAATCCGGTCATCCAAAGTCGCCATGGCGCTGATCATTAGTACAGGCGTGTTGAGCCCAGCCTGACGAAGGCCAGCAACGATTGCCATGCCGTCCAAGTTGGGGAGCATTCGGTCAAGGGTGATGACGTCATAATGCCCACTAAGAGCGAGGTCGAGCCCTTTCTGTCCATCGGTGGTGTGCTCCACCCGAAACCCGGCACGCCGCAACTCGGTGACGATTTCCTCGGCGGTGATCGCATCATCTTCGATGCATAAGGCGCTCTTCACAGTGATCCTCGGGTGATTGGGCAGTGGTCAGCCCGGTTCCGGCGCAGCAGTAGTCCTTACAATCGTAAAGCAGCAGCGTTCTCGCTCATAGTTAACTTATTTTAGCTAACGCTCAATACTCGCTTCGCTACACGATTGCCTCCCTCATACCTGCGCGCCCCTATGGAGCGCGCTGATTGAAGCACTGAGGAGCGCCTTCATCGTGAACGTTGTAATCCCCTCCAGCATCTCGCTGAACTCTCATGCCCACATGAGCGGTTGCCTGCGTCCTGCACATGGGCTACCGGCAGCAAGCGGAGGTAAAGACTGATGTCCAGATTCTTCATTGATCGCCCGGTCTTCGCCTGGGTCATCGCTCTGGTGGTCATGCTGGCGGGCGCCCTGTCTATTCTCAAGCTCCCGGTCAACCAGTACCCCAGTATCGCGGCACCAGCGATTGGTATCCAGGTCAACTACCCTGGAGCGTCTGCTCGAACGGTGCAGGACACTGTCGTCCAGGTCATCGAACAGCAGCTCAACGGCATTGACGGCCTGCGCTACATGTCGTCGGACAGTACCTCCGATGGCCGGATGAGCCTTACGGTGACCTTTGAACAGGGGACCGATCCGGACATCGCTCAGGTTCAGGTCCAGAACAAATTGCAGTTGGCGACCCCGTTACTGCCACAGGAGGTCCAGCAGCAGGGCATTCGGGTCACCAAGGCGGTCAAGAATTTCCTGCTCGTCATCGGGGTGGTCTCCGAAGATGGCAGCATGACCAACCAGGACTTGAGCAACTATGTGGTTGCCAATATCCAAGACCCCATCGCACGTACCCCAGGTGTAGGTGACTTCCAGGTGTTCGGTGCACAGTACGCCATGCGCATCTGGCTGGACCCCGCACGCCTGAACAGCTACCAGTTGACCCCCGTGGACGTCAAGGCGGCCATTCAGGAGCAGAACGTACAGACTTCTGCCGGCCAGATCGGCGGGTTACCGGCCGCTCCTGATCAGCAGTTGAACGCCACCATCACTGCCAAGTCGCGGCTGCAGACGGCGGAACAATTTGCCGACATCCTGCTCCGAGTCAATGCTGACGGGTCTCAAGTACGCTTGGGCGATGTGGCGCGTGTTGAGCTGGGCGGCGAGAGCTACAACGTCAGCGCCCAGTACAACGGGCTTCCAGCTTCGGGTATGGCGATAAAACTGGCAACCGGCGCCAACGCGCTGGATACGGCAAAGGCCATCCGTGCCACGGTCGCCGAATTGGAACCGTTCATGCCCCAGGGCATGAAGGTGGTGTTCCCTTATGACACGACTCCAGTAGTTTCGGCCTCCATCCAGGGCGTACTGATGACGCTGGTCGAGGCGGTAGTCTTGGTATTCCTGGTGATGTACCTGTTCCTGCAGAACTTTCGGGCCACCCTGATCCCGACGCTGGCGGTACCCGTGGTGCTGCTGGGCACCTTCGGTGTTTTGGCGATGTTTGGCTTCACCATCAACACCCTGACCATGTTCGCCATGGTGCTGGCGATCGGCTTGTTGGTCGATGATGCCATCGTAGTGGTGGAAAACGTCGAGCGCGTGATGGTCGAAGATGGGCTGCCACCGTTGGAGGCGACGCGTAAGTCGATGGATCAAATCCAAGGTGCGCTTGTGGGGATCGGTCTGGTGCTCACGGCCGTGTTTCTTCCCATGGCGTTCTTCGGCGGTTCCACCGGGGTCATTTACAAACAGTTTTCTATCACTATCGTGTCGGCGATGGCGTTGTCGGTATTGGTCGCGTTGGTCTTTACCCCGGCTCTCTGCGCCACGATGCTCAAACAGCCGGCCGCTGACCACAACCACAAGCGCGGGTTCTTCGGTTGGTTCAATCGCACGTTCGACAAAGTCGTTGGTTCTTACGAGCGCGCTGTCGTAGGCGTGCTCAAGCGCAAGCTGCCTTACCTGATGATGTATGCAGTAATAGTAATGGCCATGGCCTGGATGTTTACCCGAATTCCTACAGCGTTTTTGCCGGAAGAGGATCAGGGTGTCTTGTACGCGCAGATTCAAGCGCCTTCCGGAGCTACCGCCGTGCGCACTCAGGCGGTCATAGATGAAGTCCGCCGGTATCTGCTGGAAGAGGAGGGGGAGGTTGTTTCCTCGGTATTCAATGTCAACGGCTTCAACTTCGGTGGTCGCGGGCAGAGTTCTGGCATGGCATTCGTCATGCTGAAACCTTGGGAGCAGCGTACCGAGCCGGGGCAGGGCGTCTTCGAACTGGCGGAGCGTGCGCAGCAGCACTTTGCCGGCCTGCGCGATGCGAAGGTGAACGCATTTGCCCCGCCGGCTGTAATGGAATTGGGCAATGCGACCGGCTTCAACCTGTTCCTGCAAGACCGCGCAGGGCTGGGGCACGAGGCGTTGGGGTTGGCTCGTGACCAGTTGATCGAGTTGGCGGCCAAGGAGCCAGCACTCGCGAACGTGCGGGCAAATGGACCGCGCGACGAGCCGCAATACAACCTGTTCATCGACGATGAACGTGCGCGTGCCCACGGCCTGTCATTGTCTGATATCAACGACACCGTCGCGATTGCCTGGGGCGGAAACTATGTCAACGATTTCATTGACCGCGGCAGAGTCAAGAAGGTCTACGTTCAGGGTGAAGCAACTTCGCGTATGAGCCCTGAAGACGTAGCCAAATGGTATGTGCGCAATGCCAGTGGGCAAATGGTGTCGCTGACCACGTTTGCCCGTGGTGAATGGAGTTATGGTCCGCCGAAGCTCTCGCGTTACAACGGTGTGCAAGCTCTGGAGATCCAAGGTGAACCGGCTCCCGGGTACAGTTCGGGTGATGCCATGGCAGCGATCGAGCGAATTGCTCAAGAGCTACCGCCTGGGGTGGGCTTCTCGTGGACTGGCCAGTCTTACGAGGAACGACTGTCGGGGGATCAGGCTCCAGCACTGTTCATCCTCTCGCTGCTGGTGGTGTTCCTGTGCTTGGCCGCGCTGTATGAAAGCTGGTCAATCCCGTTCTCCGTGATGCTGGTTGTTCCGCTAGGTGTAATCGGCGCACTGCTGTTTACCAGCATGCGGGGCTTGTCGAACGATGTGTTCTTCCAGGTGGGCCTGCTTACAACTGTGGGCCTCTCTGCAAAGAACGCAATCCTGATCGTCGAGTTCGCCACTGACCTACACAGGCAGGGCTTGAGCCACCTCAATGCGGCGGTAATGGCGTGTCGTATGCGCCTTCGGCCAATCATCATGACATCGCTTGCCTTTACGCTGGGCGTGGTGCCCTTGGTGCTTTCAAGCGGGGCAGGGGCGGGCAGCCAGCATGCCATTGGTACAGGTGTGATCGGTGGCGTCATTACCGGCACTTTGCTGGCGATCTTCTGGGTACCGCTGTTTTACCTGTCTGTCAGCTCAATGTTCCAGCGCAACAGGCCGGCCCAGAACATCTCAACGGCGGCGCGTCCGCCAATAGTTACACCAAAGGAGTCGAACCAGTGAGCTGGCTTTACTATTCACGCATGAGTATCTGCGCATTTGGATTTTTTGTGGCCAGCGCGGCTGCAGCCGGTCAAGATGGGCGCCTGCAAGACCATCACGAGGCCATGCTGGCCTACGCGCAAAAGGCAGGAAAAGCTAAACCGGTGGTAAAAGACTATGCCTACGGCGAAAAACTCGATATTGCCAGAATGATTGGCATGACCGATGCGCTCAGCTCTTGTGAGCTAGTCCCCATGGCGATGACGTACGAGGATAGAGCCGGACAACTAACGACGGTGCTGTATTCGGCAATGGGAACGTGCCCCAAAAGCTGACAGGAAGGGTGAAGGCGCACCATGAGACGTGGTGTGCCTCGGTCGTCAGTCTTCAATAACTTTGTACAGACGGTAAGGATATTCAACGCGGTCGCGATCGCTGAATGTGCCGTCTGGCCTCATAGCGAACGGCAATCCCGCGTCTGGTTGATTGCACGGAAGTACTTGCCATCTATTATCGGCCTATCTGTCTGAAAACCGTAGTGGTGGGCCAAGAAATCTAGGGTGGTGCATGAAGGATTATTCACCGCGCAAACGGTTCCGACGATTGTTGAGCAATTTGCGCGCAGGGTACTTCGACAGGATTCGTGAGGAAGCGCACTCGACGGTTGTTGAGCGCCTAACAGACGATGTCTTACGACCGTTACAGGCTTTGGTGACAGTGGCAGTGCCGCGCTCATTGCGCGAACGGCCAGGTGGACGCATCGAGTGTCTAATGCGCGTAGGTGGCACCAGCGTGCGTTTCACCGCGCGCTTCACCGACAGCATCATCGGGCTGGCTGCCGTTCCCTTTTTCAGGCTTGCCAGGGGGCGCCGTTTCAGAGAGCAACGGTTGCATCATCCGGATACCCAGCAACTATTAGGCTTACTGTGCCTGCCTCGACGGCAGTACCGCATTATGCCCGTCGTAGTATTACTTCCAGGTTCAGGTCCTCAGAATGCCGACTACACCATCGGACCCAGTCATATTTTTTCTGAGTTGGCCTGGGAGCTGGCGGGGCGGGGCATCGGCACGGTGCGCTTTGACAAAAGGATGCCAGCTAATGCGGTAATTAGCGGCACAGTCCATGAAGAATACGTCTTGCCCGTCATGGCGATCCTCCGCGCCTTGGCTCTCAATCTACCCGACAGTCCGGTTTATCTCCTGGGGCATAGTCTGGGTGGCTATGTCGCGCCACTTATTGCTTGGCGGCAGACACAAATAGGAGCACCACTTGCCGGCGTCGTTGCGATGGCGGCACCCTGGCGTACCTTGGAAAACCTTATAGCAGCACAAGCCAACGGACTGTTGCCCTTGTTGAACGAAAACGAGGCGCAGGATCTGCAGCGGGATCTTGAGTGCTTGCGTACAGTAGCCAGCGCACCGCGTGGGTCAGAAAAGCTTGCGTTTGGCATGTCTTCAGTTTATTTGGCGGCCATACGTGAGCACCATCCTGCCGTCTGGCTCAATATCGACACTCATACGCCCCTGCTGTTGTTGCAGGGGCTGGCTGACGAGCAGATCTCTCCGCAGCTCGACTTTGAGCAATGGGTGAGCGCCGCCGACCAGCGCCCTGCTTGCCAATGGCGAGCGTACGAGGGGCTGGACCATCTGTTCAAACGTAGTCAGTCGGGGCGTCCCGAGCAGGACTACGCCCGCCGCAGGCCCATCGCCGGTACTGTCATTCGCGACTTGGCTCACTGGTTCCATGCGCCTCAATTCGCCCTGCCAGCAAAACCAGCCAATCGCGGATAGAGCATTGACGGTAAAGGTCGGCATAGCCGAGATCAAAAAGTCTTGGTCGTTGAAATAGTCAACCAGTTGGAGCATCTCCATGGAGGTCAGTCCATGGGCCATCAGGTGGTCGGTAGAAGTCAGGCGCTCGACATCCAGAGCGCTGCGGGAAGTCAATACTAGGTATGCGCGCGCCTGCACCAGCGTGAGCGGCTGAGTGGCAATGGCAAAGAGTACCAGACGCAGCGTGCCATCGGCTGCAGTCAGCCCGACCAGAACGGCATCAATCACTGCTGGATGCTTCATTATCACGTTTTCAACTTCGTGGGGGTCAATCTTTTCCCCATTGCGGTTGAGGGTTTCTACGCTACGGCCAATCACTTCCAAATAATCGCCATGAGCATGCCGTACTAGGTTCCCGCTGCGGCAGAACCCTCGCTGATCGAATGCCTGTCGATCGGCATGCGGGTCATTGAAATAGCCTGGAATCATGTAAGGACCGCGGGCACAGAGTTCTCCAGCAGTATCGGTTTGGCCCCGCAGCTCGACCTCATCCAGCTCGGACATGGGAGTACCCTGGATGGACGCCACGACTTCCGTTGGGTCGTTTGTACAGGTGTAACAGACCAGCCCCTCAGCCATGCCGAAAACTTGCTGAAGCCGGATACTGGCATTGGCAATCGCCTTGTGGGCCAGTTCGCGATGCAGCTTGGCGCCGCCCAGCAGCGTCGCAGCTTGCGCATCGCCGTGCTGCTGGAGGCCAATGGCCGGGGCGGTTCGCGTGAGGTGCATGGTGCCTTGCGTCTGGGCCAGCAACTGGCTATACGCGGGCTGCGCAACGCCTTCACGATGCAGGAAGGTGAAGCCTATCTGTTTGTCGCTGGCGGCATCGGGGTTACGCCCATCATGGCCATGGCGCAGACCGCCCAGCGCGCGGGTTTCGATTGGCAAATGCTCTATGGCGGTCGTTCGCGCCAGTCGATGGCCTTCATTGATGAGCTGCAGGTCATGGGCGCGGGTCGTGTCGAGGTCGTGCCGATGACGAGGTCGGCCTGCTCGACCTGGACGCCGTTGTGGCCGCTGCACGGGCTGGGCGTCAGGTTTACAGCTGTGGGCCGGCAGCGCTGCTGGATGACCTGACGGCATTTTGCCGAGGCAGGGTTGCTGGAGCGCCTGCACCTGGAGCGCTTCGCCCCGGTGCAGGCGCCGGTGGAGCAGGGTGGTTAAGCGTTGACGATCATTCTTGTTCGCAGCGGCACTCAACTGCAGGTGCCGCTCGGTTGCACGATGATGCCGGCGCTGCGGGCGGCGGGGTACGAAGTGGCGTCATCCTGTGAACAGGGTGTGTGCGGCATGTGCGAGACGCGGGTGCTGGATGGGGTGCCGGATCATCGCGACCTGCTGCTCAGTGAAAGCGAGCGGGCGCAGGGAAACGTGATGACGATGTGCGTTTCTCGAGCTTTCACGCCGACCCTCACGCTCGACCGAAGTCATTTGGACATGGCTCTAGATCGGTGGATTCAGCGCGTAAAATTGAAGCTGTGCCCCCAATTTTGCCCCCAGTCGCGCTGGGTGTGCGGGCGAGTGGGACGAGCACTATGCCTTGCAACCGATCAGTTGCCCGCTGAACGGCGAGTAGCCTAGGCTCTTCTATTTGTGCTGGTGGCAGCGACCTGCTGGTCGCCAACCACGTGATTCCACTCGCTGTACGCCGACTTCAATACTTGGGGAAGACTAGGCCGCTCTCGTCTGATCTCACTCAACGCTTCATGGACTCGAAAACCATCCAGCCAGTTCCTATACTTTAACGATCCATCCCTCAGGTGCTTCACGGTCCCCTACCTGAATTCCACTCAGCTCATTGAAAAGTTGGCGAATGATTGGGCCAGCCTCGTCTCGGCTATGGAAGATATATTGTTTATGTCCATGCTGGATGCTACCGATAGGCGTGATGGCCGCAGCAGTACCACAGGCGCCTGCTTCCTTGAAATACTCGAGGTTATCCACCAAAACATCATCCTCGATCACCTTGAAACCGAGACGCTGACTAGCCAGTTCCATTAGTGATAGACGTGTAATACCTGGAAGAACGGAATTGGAGCGCGGTGTGATGAATGTGTCGTCGTGAGTAATGGCGAAAAAGTTGGCCGATCCCACTTCTTCGATGCGAGTGTGGGTAGCAGGGTCAAGATAAATGCAATCTGCAAATCCCTTCAGCTTGGCTTCGGCGCCCGGCATCAGACTTGCGGCATAGTTGCCACCCACCTTTGCTGCGCCTGTGCCGTGCGGTGCGGCCCGATCATAATGGGATATCACGAAGTCATGGGGCTTCATGCCCCCTTTGAAGTAGGCACCGACTGGAATGCAGAATACAGAAAAAATGAACTCAGGCGCCGCGCGAACGCCAATATTGTCACCCACACCTATTACGAATGGCCGTAGGTAGAGTGCCCCGCCGGAGCCGTAAGGTGGAATAAACCGTTCGTTGTGGCGTACAACCGCTTTGCAGGCATCAATAAACTGTTGCTCACTGACTTCAGGCATCAGAACTCGCGCGCAACTGCGCTGCATGCGCCGCGCGTTCTGATTGGGGCGAAACAGGTTTACTGATCCATCCTTGCAACGGTACGCCTTCAAACCTTCGAAACATTGTTGGCCATAATGTAAGGCCGTCGACCCCTCGCTGATATGCAATTGGTTGTCTTCTACCAATTTGCCTTTATCCCATCTACCCTCGCGCCAATAGGAGAGGTAGCGCAGGTCAGTTTTGATGTAGTTGAATCCAAGCGTAGGCCAGTCGATTATCTGCGAAGTCATGAGTGCCTCGTTATCAGGGGGGGACATTCAAAGCGTTGGACTCAGTTGGCGCTGCCAAGGTGTCGGGTAATCGTTACCAAGATACCGACAAGGATTGCTAAAACGCCCAGCAGTAATGGCAGTGTCAGTACCTCATCAGTGAAGAGGACAGACATCATCAGCCCTACTACGGGCACGCCCAGCATGGCGGTGGACATACTGGTGCTGGAAAGCCAGCTACTGGCTGCATTAACCGCGCAGAAGCAGAAAGCGGTTGCCAGGGGTCCCATAAACAACAGAATTTCCCAGAGCGTGCGCGAGCCATCACCGGTGTATGGCCCCTCTACCCACCAGGAAAGAATTGAAAGTGGAATACAAGCCAATGCCATCTGCCACGGGGCCAGTTGGTAAGCCGATGAGCTATTTCTGCTGTAACGTAGATGAAGCATGCTTAGCGCCCAGCAAAGCGATGCAGCTAATAGCATGAAGTTAGCTTGGACCAAGGGCCGGTTACTCCAGTCCAGCGACAGCGGATTGAACAGTATCAATACGCCCATCACACCCATAAATGTTCCCATGAACTCTCTACGGCTCAGTCTTTCGTGCAGAAGCAATACGGCAATGGGCAACACCCAGAGGGGGGTGGTGTAAGCCAGGACAGCAGAGCGTCCGGCATCCACATGTGTCATCGCCACCGCACCTAGTACAGTGAAGGTCATCATTTGCAATAACCCAACACTTGCGATGAGGGGTACGTCATGGCGCTTGGGAATTATGAGTTTTCCAGTGGCTGCTTGAATGACAAAAAGACAAGCCGCCCCAAGTGCGAAGCGTAGCGTGGAAAACCATATGGGAGTGATGTGGTTCAAGCCGCTTTTCATCACAGGCCAATTCGCCCCCCACATCAGAATGGCAACGGCTAACAGCAACACGCCCTTTGTTTGGCTAGAGAGCTTCAAGCGTGCGGGTGATGCAGTAAGAACTGACCTTGAATCATTGAGCATTTTTAACTTCCTGGAAGGATGACCAGGGAGAAAAGTCTTGTCCATTTAAGGTTCCGCCTGGCTTTGGAGTGGGAGGCAGGTCGTGTCCATAAATTGAAGTCGAGTTGTTGTTTTTATTTTCGTAAGCTTCATACACCTGTCATCAGCCCTGGGTCATGCACGGGCTGATGACGTCGGAGTGGTGGCTATGAGGATCATTACTCCGCTGCTGGATCAGGGGTTCCACCAGCACGGCTCACCATTGCCCTCAAGGTATTGCCCTTGTTTGGTGATGAACGTGCGTTTTTCATGGCTGTTCTCAAACGTGCCGTGCATGGCTTGGTCCAGCCAATCCAATGATGCCGTCAGCCACTCATCCGACTGCGCTCCTATCGGATGGAATTCGTACTGATAGATCCACAGTTCTTTCGGTCCTTGCAACCTGTCATAAACGTCAATCGTCGACTCAAGGGTAGTGAGTTCATCATTCTCACCGGTAATGATCAGGTACGGGACCTTCACCTGTGGGGCGATAGCGTCCAAGGTCATTGCTTGAGACAGCGATTGGATCTCCTGCGTATCGCTGATCCCAGTCATGAACATCAGGTTCGACATGAAGCTTGGCTGGGCCTGATTGAGCAGCACGTACTTGTCACCCAGATTGGACATGTTGGCGGCAATAGCGCGGATACGTGGCTCCACTGCTGCGGCACGGGTCGCCCACCATGAGCCCATGCTCGAACCCATGATCACGATACGATCAGGGTCGATGGCAGGGTGCTCGCTGAGGAAGTCGATCACTCGGCTGATAGCTCGGTCGTAGTTATCCAGGGTCATTTTGAGTCCCTTGGTGAGAGACTCCCCTTGACCGGGCCCATCCAGCGCAAAACCGGCCCAACCGCGAGGAAGGATTCGCTGCTCGATCAGCTTGTGCCAGTCCTCTTTGAACATGTCCATGCCCGGCAACATGATCACGCAGGGGACTTTACTGGCACCTGCTGGCGTTTCGAGAATGCCGTGAAGGTGCTTGCCCTCGAAGGGAAGGGCGACTCGCTCAATGGGCTGCGCGGAAAACTCGATCACCTTGTCGAAGCAACTGATGAGCTTTTTCAGGTATCGCGCACGGCGAGGATCATCGCCGAGGATCGAGTAATGGGTGCGGGCATACAGCAGCGTGGCTCGTTCGTAGAGCCGGCGGGCCGTTGCTCGACAGCCTCGGCTTTCCCAGTACTGGGCTCGGCCTTCAATCTCGCGGGCTGCCGCAGACCAGGCGGACGGTAGCATGGAGCCTGCCTTTACTGGGTCGAATACCCGCTTGATGTCGTTTGAGTCGTAACCAATCTGTTCAAAGATCGCACCCGCGTCAGGGTGCAGTACATCCAGCCCACCGATAGCCAGGAACGAGTCAAGAACCCAGCGTTGGCCTTTGCGCATACTGTCCATTACTACCTCGCATTGTCGTGAAGGAATCTGACTCGACTATATAATGAGATATGTGATCACGTAAATAGGGTTTTTTGCGCGCCTCTATCTGGTTTTTGGCATTTCAGCAATTTATGTGATCACGGTTTTTGAGGTGAAAGACGTCGACACCGAATGTCTGATACCCCTACAATTGTGATCACAACTGTGATATCCGGCGGCTTGGATGGTCGTCGACATAAGCGAGGTTTCTATGCTCAAGGCCGATTCCATGAGGGATCCGTCCCTGCTTGAAAGTGACGATGGCGCGCCCGCCTTTGGTAAGCTCAGTAGTTCTGTTCTGCGCGAGCAGGCTTATGAGGCGCTTGCCAATGCTTTGCGCTCGGGGCGCTATGCACCAGGGGCTGCTGTCACCATCCGCGGGCTGGCCGAGCAATTAGGAACAAGTACCATGCCGGTGCGCGAGGCGGTTAACCGGCTCCTCACCGAAGGCGCTCTGGAAATGCTCGCCAACCGGACCTTAGGCGTTCCCATGGTCACGGTGCAGCGCTTGGACGATCTAATCGAGGCACGGGCTACGGTTGAGGCGCGTGCAGCATCACTGGCCGCCGAGCGTATGGACACGGCTGCGTTCTCGCGTATCAAGCGCGCGGCCGAGGCGTACAGTCATGCGGTCGACAGCGAACTAATCGCCGAAGCCGTGGTGGCCAATGAACAGCTACATTTTGAGATTTATCGCGCGTCCGGTTCGGATACATTGCTATCGATCATTGAGCGGTTGTGGTTGCAAAGCGGCCCCTACATCGCTGCTGTGATGAAACACATGCATACCGCCGCACACAGCTTGCACGAGCGTGGTATCGCACATCACTACAATATTCTCGCGGCCCTCGCCAAACGTGATGCTGAAGCTGTTGGCGAAGCCATGCGCGCCGACATCATCGATGCAGCGCGATGGTATAAAGAGCAGATCTTCGCAGAAGATGGCAGTTTGCTTGAGCCTATCAAGGTTACTCGCAAGCCCCGTGGCCGCAGGCCTGCGTCGGCGTGACCGGCAGCGCGGGGCGCCACGCTAGCGTGGCGCCCCTTGGGTGGTTCAGTCAGGTTGTTGCGTAAGGAAGCCGCGTGCCAGGTGCACGTACTCGTCTGCTGCCCACGCCAGTGATTGCAATTCGTCTTGCGTCAACGACCTGACGACCTTGCCGGGAGCCCCCATGACCAGTGAGCGGGGCGGGATCTGTTTTCCGGGAGGTATCAGCGATCCAGCCGCGATCAGCGATTGGCTACCGATCACTGCGCCGTCCAGCACGGTGGCGCCAATACCGATCAGCGCCCCTTCTTCGACCGTGCAACCGTGCAGCACTGCCGCGTGACCAACGGTAACCCGGTTGCCGATGCGTACCGGGCTGCCAGGGTCGGCATGCACGATTACGCCGTCCTGCAGGTTGCTTTCCGTGCCGACTTCGATGCGCTCCACGTCTCCGCGTAGCACGGCGTTGAACCACACCGAACTGCGGTTCCCCAAAGTGACTTGGCCGACCACTGTGGCATTCTCAGCCACGAAGCAGTCTTTCCCCAGCTCTGGCCGGGTGCCGAGATAGGCCAGGATCATGGCAGCTCCGGCATTGCGTCGGCCCCTTCGCGTAGTGCCTGAGTGGCTTCCAGGTCCACTCCTAGGCCATGCTCATCGACCACAACCCCGAACACGTCCCGAGCACGGCTAGCACTGAGATAGCCCTCGCTGACATCTTTGCGCACTTGTTCAGGAGCGCGTTCGTGGGGGTGGCCGTAGCCGCCTCCGCCGCACGAATACGAGAGTATCGTCTCACCGTCGAGCAAATGAATAAGGGCTCCGCCTGGCAGGGCTTCCAGCGCACCATCAACATGGCGCCGGTATTGCTTCGACGCTGCGCCCGGTAATCCGCCACGCACACCTTTTGGGGCATTTATGTGACCATCACTGACATAACCCAGGTCCATTGCGCAGCCCACTGGCCCGAATTCCACGAACATGCTACGAGCACCGTTGAAGCGACCGGCACCTTCACTGTCGGTGACGAAACTACGGGAGCGGATCAGCAAGGGGTGGCGCATTTCGTCGAGCTCCACGCTGTCCTGGAAGCACAAGCCGGCATTGCCGACGTGGCCGATGGTTTGCCAGGCATCAGCGAAGGGGGCGCCTGCACCGCCTGTGAAGCCTAGGAACAACTGGTTGATAAAAGCGTGGCCGGTCTTGGGGTCGATGCCGGATATAACACCAATGGAAGGAGGAATCACAGCCCCGCACTCGGCCAACCCCGCGCCGTCCTCCAGCTCCGCAATGGCCGTCTGCACCGAGTTGGCCACCCGATCGGCAAGGTTAGTCGTGGCAACCGAACAAGACGTCGGATGCACCGGAATACCCACCACGCATCCTTCGCGCAGCAGGATGTCGATGCGGCGGAACGAGCCGGCATTCTTCGGCACGCTGTGTTCCACGCTGTTGAATACCCCGACCATAGCAGCTGTGCGGGCACAGGCTTCGCTCAGGTTCAAGCCGCACGCCAGGCTGTCTGGGTTGTCCGTAAGGTCGATTACGACTTTACCCTGCTGGTTGTCGATCGTGACCTTGGAGGTCACGGTCAAGCCCGTTTCCGGCATGCTCTCAAACAGTGGGTCATGGGTGCTTTGGCCTTGGGTCTTACCCGCGGCGAGTTTGTTGATGGCGCTGATCATGCGCTGCTCGGAGTAGTTCAGATAGTCGCGGGAATAGTCTTCCAGAGTCTGCCAGCCCAGCTCCTCGCCCAGTGCCAGCAGCTCTCGCTCGCCGATGCGGGCCGCCCCCATCATTGCCAGGTAGTCGCCCCACCATTGCTCAGGCACGCGGATACGCATCTTGCACATGCGAATGACATCATCGACATTGCGGTACTGCGACTGGATCTTCACCGCTGGGAAGATCAATGCGCCTTCATGGTAAACGTCACGGGCCGAGCCCATGTATGTCGTCGGCTCCGAGTTACCACAGTCCGCCTGGTGAGCTTTGGCGACCACGGTGTAGCGGTGGATGCCTTGATCATCGATGACGGGCACCAGGATGGTGTGGTCGGCCGGATGGGAGCATCCGTGATACGGCGAGTTATGCAGGAAGGCATCACCACGGCGCAGCTCTGGGTGATACTCCTTCATTGTTCTGCTCATCATGTCCGGGCCGCAGAGAACATGAATGGGCAAGCTTTCCGCTGCAGCCAGCAGGTCACAGTCTGCGGTCACAATGCAGCACGAAAAGTCCCGAGCAATGTTGAGCACGCCGGAGCGGCCACTGCGAAGCAAGGTGTTCGCCATCTTGCGGGCGATACCTTCCAGGCGGTTGGTGATGACGGCCAGTTGTACGCCACTGGTAGAGGAATGCTGGGTCTGTTTCATGGACAACTCCTAAGCTCAGTCGCGACCTGGAATGATGGAAAGGCTGCCGCTAGGGCGGCGTTCGGCGGTATCACCAGGGTTGAGCACCACGGTGGTGAACGAGGATTCGATGATGGCGGGACCTTGCACGGGGTTGCCTGGTTGCATGGCTTCGAAACGCTCCACCTTGGTCTCGGTGTAGCCGTGGCCGGCGAAGTAGGCGCGGCGGATTGGCTGCTCGATCGGGCCGGCTTTGGCATTGGCCAGAGTTGCGCCGTCCTGGGCGCGAATGCGGCAGGCGACGGTTGCGCGCCAGCCGACGATTTCGATGGCGCAATGAGTGTCTCGGATGGCAAAGACGTCTTCGTGCACCTGGTGGAAATCTTCTATCAGCTCGCCTAGGTGCTGGGTGGTGCTCAGTTCAAGGCCTCGTAGGGGCACCTCCAACTCCCATACCTGCTCCTGATACCGTGCCTCGGCCCAGAATGTGATGGTTTGTTGCAGCGAGCCACGGCCCGGGCCTGCGATGAAGTCCTTACATTGGGCCAGCAGGCTTGCCAGTGTGGCGCTTACACCTTCGAAGTCGAACGAGTCCGTGCGGGTAAACCGAGTGCGCTGGAAGTGCGATGTCAGCTCGGACATCATGGCGCCCGCCGCACTCATGGTTGCTCCCACTTGTGGGATGACCAGGCTGGGCGAGTCGAGGCGCCTTGCGATCAACGCCGAGTTCAGGCCGGCTGCACCACCACCGCCGATGAGCACCGCTTCGCGCGGGTTGATGCCCTGGTTGATGGTGATGTCATTGATCGCCTGCACCATGTTTTCGGTGGCCACTGTGATAATTGCCGCTGCGGCATCTTCAATGCTCATGCCTAGCGGTTTGGCGACGTATTGTTCAATGGCATCTCGGGACGCTTGAGCGTCAAGCTTCATTTTTCCGCCAAGGAAGAAGTCCGGGTCGATGTAGCCCAGTGCCAAGGAGGCGTCAGTGACAGTGGGGTGTTCACCGCCCCGCCGGTAGCAGGCGGGCCCTGGCGCGGCCCCGGCGCTTTGCGGGCCGACGTGGAGCATGCCGCCGTCGTCCACCCACGCAATGGAGCCGCCGCCGGCGCCGACGCTTTTCACATCGACGGAAGGGAAGCCGGTCATGATGCCGCGGTAGGGTGCGCCAATCCAGGTTTCCTGTGACCGCGGTACGACGCCGCGCCTGACCAGGCTGACATCGTAGGTGGTGCCGCCGGTGTCGGCGATGATCGCAGTGTCTGCCCCCTCATCCGCCAAGGCAAAGTACTTGCCGGAGATCGGTGCCATCGACGGGCCGGAGTTGATCAGATGGATAGGCGCCTCGGCAACATGCTCGGCATCCATAACGCCGCCTTGGGAGGTCACCACCACGACACGTCCCGGGAAGCCTGCGTCTCGCAAACGCTGGACCAGCGTGTGCATGTAGGCGCGCATCATGGGTTTGAGCGAGGCGTCAATGCAGGCCGAAGAGGCCCGGCGGAATTCGCGTGGGATCGGATTCAGCTGATGGGACAGGGTATAGGGCACGCCGGGCAGGTGTGCTTCGAGCAGTTCGCCGATACGCAGCTCGTGCGCTGGATTTACGATCGACCATAGCAGGCAAACGGCCACCGCTTGCACTTCCGCTTGACGTAGCTGCTCGATTGTTTGCAGTACTGCCTGTTCATCTAGTGCCTCCAGCTCTGCGCCATCCGCTAACAGGCGCCCGGGGATTTCCCAGGTCAAGGCTCGCGGTACGAAGGGTTCTGGGTACGGCACGGTGAAGTTGAAAGGCTCCAGCCTCCCACCCTCGCGCAACGTGAGGATGTCGCGATGTCCTTCCGGGACCAGTAAGGCGGTGCGCGCTGTGTGCCCCGTGATGATCGCATTGATGGCATGTGTGGTGCCGTAGATGAACATCTCGCCTTGTTCAAGCATGGCTCGACGCTCCAGGCCAAGCCCATTGGCCGCTACCTGAAGTGCTTCTAGCACACCGCTGATCGGGTCCGCCGGAATGGTCGGGGATTTGAACATGTTCAACTGGCCGTTGCGGTCCTCGATGATCAAGTCCGTGAAGGTGCCGCCTGTATCCACTGCAAATCTCATAGCTCGTCTCCTGGAGGCAAACGTGGTCTTTGGGAGGGGGATGTCCCTGGGCAGTCAAATTATTGTTCGATTTGGTTTTTGTGATCACATTAGTAATCCCTTGAACGGGCGAAATCAAGACAAAATTCCGCGATTTCTGCGGCTTGTGATTTTTTGTGTTGATCTGTGATCACATAATTGCTAGCGTGAAAACACCAGTACAGATTGCTGGCTCTACGGGCTGATTGAGGAGGTTCAGATGGCTACGCAGGTAAAGGTCGCGCTAGTGACAGGGGGCTCTCAGGGCATTGGTGAAGCTGCTGCGCGTCGGCTTGCAGCCGATGGCTACGCGGTGGCAGTGGTGGCAAGTTCCAGCCAAGAAAAAGCTAATCGTGTCGCCGCATCCATTCGAGAGGATGGGGGCGCAGCCCAAGGCTTTGTGTGTGATGTCCGTGAAGCGGGGGCTGTGGTGGAGTTGGTCGGTGCCGTCAAGGAAACCTTCGGGGGCGTCGATTTGTTGGTTAACGCAGCCGGGGTCTTCAAGCCAACCCCCGCAGGCGAAGCTCGACTGACTGAAGCAGGGCAGATGATCGATATCAATCTGCGAGGCACCTGGAACCTGATTGATGCGGTGGTGCCTATGTTCAAGGCGCAAGGCTCGGGCGCGATTGTCAACGTTGCTTCTGTGGCGGGCGTCACTGGCTTTGGTGGCTATTCGATCTATTGCGCCACCAAAGCGGGGATCATCCTGATGACCCGTGCCCTTGCCTGCGAGCTTGGGCGTAGCAACATCCGGGTCAATTGTGTAGCGCCGGGTAATACTGCGACGGCGATCAACGAAGACATCCGTAACGATGCGTCGATGCAAGAACTGCGAGACTTCATGACCGCTCGCACCCCAAGCCCGCGCACGTTCTCCGAGCCGCAGGACATTGCCAATGCCATCGCCTTCCTAGCTTCAGACCAGGCCAGTGCCATGCGTGGCGCTTGCCTGCTGATGGATGAAGGTATTTCCGCGGGGCTGTAGGCCCGTCTCGTCGGGTGGCTTGCCACCCTTTTTTCAGAGAGCAGAGATGAAAGAAAACGTGATCGTGACGGGTGGCGCGGACAGTGTCGGCCGTGTCATAGCCGAGAGCTTCCTGCAACGCGGTGCCAATGTGCACATCTGCGATGTACGTGAAGACGCTTTGGTGGAAACCTTGCGGGCCAACCCGGGTATGAGTGGCACCGTGGCGGATGTCGGGCGCAGTGACGATGCTCAGCGCGTCGTGCGCGAGGCCGAAATGGCGTTTTCCGGCAGCGTTAGCGTGCTGGTCAACAACGTTGGTGTGCCTGGGCCGCGTGCCGCCATTGAAGACATCACCGACGAAGCCTGGCAGCACACCTTGGACGTCAACCTGGGTGGCATGTTCCGCTTGATGCGTGAAGTCATTCCAGCCATGAAGCGTGAACGCCAGGGCGTGATCATCAACTTTTCCACCGGTTCTACACGCACGAGACTGCCCATGCGTACAGCTTACGTGGTCTCCAAGGCTGCAGTGGAATCGCTGACGCTCAATGCTGCCCGCGAACTGGGGCCTTTCAATGTGCGTTGCAACGCGATTTTGCCGGGCATGATCGACAACGCCCGCATGACCCGAATCGTTGCAGGCATCGCCGAAGAGTCTGGGCGCACGGTGGAGCAGGTTGAAGCGGATTATCTCAAGTACATATCGCTGCGCAGCAAAGTGCAGCCCGAAGAGTTGGCTCAGACCGTGTTGTTCCTTGCCTCGGATGCTGCCAAGAAAATTACCGGTGAGCTGCTCGCGGTGAGCGGCAACGTTGAGTGGGAGATTTAAGCCATGTCACGCAAAGTGATTCTGACCTGTGCAGTAACCGGAAACGCTCCCTTCAACCCCAAGCATCCGGCGATGCCAGTCACGCCGCAGCAGATTGCCGAGGCTTGCATCGAGGCAGCGCATGCAGGTGCATCGGTCGCACACATTCATGTTCGAGACCCCAAGACCGGTGGCGGTAGCCGTGATCCGGCGTTGTTCAAGGAGGTCGTGGACCGTGTGCGCTCGTCGGGTGTCGATATCGTTCTGAACTTGACCTGCGGCCTTGGCGCATTCTTCTTGCCAGACCCGGAGGATGAGTCACGGGGACTGCCGGAAAGTGATGTGATTCCGGTCGCGGAGCGAGTGCTGCACCTTGAGCAATGTCTGCCGGAAATCGCCTCGCTGGACATCACCACTGGCAATCAGGTGGAAGGGCAACTGGAGTTTGTCTATCTGAACACTACTCGCACCTTGCGTGCTATGGCGAAACGCTTCCAGGAACTGGGTGTGAAGCCAGAGCTGGAGGTGTTCAGTGCTGGCGACATCCTGTTCGGCAATTCGCTAATTGCCGATGGTCTCATTGATGGTACGCCGCTGTTCCAGATGGTCTTGGGTGTGCTGTGGGGTGCGCCTGCTACCGCTGAAACCATGATCTACCAACGCAGCCTGATTCCTGCCAATGCGCAATGGGCCGCCTTTGGCATCGCACGACAGCAAATGCCGATGGTCGCACAAAGTGCGCTGTTGGGCGGTAACGTTCGTGTCGGTCTGGAGGACAACCTGTACCTGAGCCGGGGCGTCTTTGCCAGCAACGGTCAGTTGGTCGAGCGCGCGCGCACTATTATCGAGTGCATGGGCATGTCTGTCGCCACGCCGGCAGAGGCCAGGGAAATTATGGGGTTGCGCACGCCGCGCTAAATAGACTTGAGGTGCGAGGGGGCATCCATCTGCTGGCTTAGCAGAGGTAGTCGTCAAATCTTGGAGCGTCTCCTCGCTGTCCGGTCTCGACCCATTCGAGTTTTTCCTGCAGGAAGGACAGTGCTTCGTCGAGCCTGTCCTTTTTTGCTTGGAGTCGCTCAATCTGCAGGCGCAGTACCTCTGCCGTGCGTTCTGGGCATCTGGCACCAGAGCGATACTCTCTGTTCAAATCGGCGATCTCGTTTAGCGAATAGCCCAACGACTGCTGCAAGCGGATCATCTTCGCGCACGTAAGCTCGTTGGAATCGAAAAGCTGGTAAGGCCGTGAGCCGCCCTTTTCCCCTTGCTTCGGGCAGAGCAGGCCTTTAGCAATATAGAAGCGCACAGTGTCCACTGAGAGCCCCGCGGCTTTAGCAAATGCTGAGATCATCATCTGAAATGCTCTTGACTATGGACTTAACTCCACACTTATAACATGAGGCCTCAGCCAATTCGGAGGTTTCTCATGCCAGATAATGTGGGGTTGATTTCTAAGGTGCGCCTGGGTGGCGGGATGGTGGTTGGACGTCAGGGGCTCGGTTGCATGGGCATGAGTGAGTTCTACGGGCAGACGGATAAGCGTCAAGCTCTGGCAACGCTCGAGCGAGCTTTGGAGTTGGGGGTGAACATGTTCGATACCGCAGACATGTATGGGCTCGGTGCCAACGAACAATTGCTTGCCCCATTCCTGGCCAGGCATCGCGCAAAGGCTTTGGTCGCCACCAAATTCGGTTACACGCGCGATGCGCGGTCTCCGGACGACTGGAGTTTGGATAATCGCCCTGAGTACATTCGTCAGGCAGTTGATCGATCGTTGCAGCGTCTGGGAGTTGAGGTGATCGATCTGTATTACATGCATCGGCGCGTCGAAAGCGTTCCGCTGGATGAATCAATCGGTGCAATGGCCGACCTAGTGAAAGCGGGCAAGGTTCGTGCGTTGGGTTTGTCGCAGGTCAGTGCGCAGGAGTTGCTGCAGGCCCACGCCATCCATCCCATTGCTGCTTTGCAGTCCGAGTGGTCCTTGTTCGCACGTGAAATCGAAAGTGAAATTCTGCCAGTGGCCAGGTCCTTGGGGACAACGCTGGTGCCTTACGCGCCGTTGGGTAGAGGGTTGTTGGTTGGGCCGGCAAATGGGCTTGTGCTTGAGCAGGATGATGTGCGACGTCACTTCCCTCGCTTTCAGGATGAGAATTGGCGAGCCAATCAACGCCTTGTCGAAACCTTACAGCACTCTGCTGGGATGCTGGGCATTAGTACTGCGCAAGCGGCTTTGGCTTGGCTGTACACTAAGGCTGAAAGGTTGGGTGTGGACATAGTACCCATTCCGGGTACGCGCAATTGTCAACGGCTCGCGGAAAACGTAGCGGCTTCTTCGATTCGCCTCAGTGATGCCGAAATGGACAGTCTTGAGACGCTTGCGGGTGCCGTCCAAGGCGCCGCTGTTTGAATCTGTGGTGCGGCGAAGCTTGGCCTCGCCGCACAAACACATGCTCAGAACGCATCCCTGAAGCGGGGAAGGCGAAGGAAGGTCAGTAGAGCAGCTAGCAAGAGTGCAACGTTGATCATCAATGCCATCGAGTAACTGTGAGTGGCATCGTAGGCATATCCCAGCAGCATGGGGCTAAGGCCGATTCCACTGATAAATGCAGCATACTGCCAGCCAAAAATCTTCCCATAGGCTCGCTTACCAAAGTAGCGCGCTACCAGATAACCCATAAGGTCTGCCTCGGCGCCCAGGGCGAAGCCAAGGGCTACAGCCGCTGGTGCAGCTGCAGCTGCACCCAGTGTCGCAAGTAACATGCAGCCAAAGGAGGCGACGGCGCTAATACCAACCAAAACGTACGGGGCAAACAAGCGATCGGCAAGCGCCCCACCCGCTAGGCGACCAATCATCCCAGAGATGCCGATCAAGCCCGCGATTGACGCCGCTTTGATTGGGTCCAGGCCACTATCGATCAGAAGTGGTACCAAGTGTACAAGTAGGCCACCGATACCAAGAGAAAACAGCGCAAGCCCGCCAAGCAGCCTGTAGAAGATTTGTTTGCGCTCGGCGGCGCTGAACAATGGTGTCTCTTCGGCGGCAATGTGTTGTGACGGCTGAGTTTCCTTGTCTGTCGAGGGTTTGAGTAGCAGTAGAAATGGCAGCATGGCGCTTGTCATGAGCGCCAGTGAGAGATAGCCGACCGCCCAGCCGTGGCTGGCAATGACTGAGGTCAGTGCTGCGGGCGCTATTGTTGCAGCCAAGCTGGGACCTAGCAGAGTAATACCTAATGCCAGGCCGCGGGAACGGTGAAAATGGCTGGTGACGACTCGGGTGTAGGCAACGGGCGCAGCCGCAGCCCCCAGGGCGGCAATGGCTGCCTGTAGCAGATAGAAGGTGGCAAGGCTGGCCAGCTGGGTGGCCATTACCAGGTAACAGAGCGCCGCCGCGCTGATCGAAATTGCAGCGGACGTTCTAACCCCGAGTTTGTCGATCAACCTGCCAACCAAGGGGGAGGCAGCCGCCAGGGCCATGGTGAATATCAAAACTGCAGTGGAGAGCTCCGTTCGGCTCCAGCCAAATTCGCCTTGCAGATGTGGCATGAAGACACCGGCGGTATACAGCGGCAGGGACGAAACGCCCAACCCGCATCCCAGCATGGCAGCAATCAGGATGGGCCAGCCTTTGCGAAACTCGTCGAGTCGGCTGTTGGTGGCGGTAAATGGCACAGCGTTTATTTGTGGCATGTTGCTAACTCCCGCAATGGTTAGGGCGTTGCACTGGTTTGAAGGGTCAGAGGAAATCGAATGGGATGGTGGTGACGAGGCGGGTTTCGGTCATGGTGCCGTCAGCCTGGTTCTCGCTGGCGCGGTTCGTGCCATACAGAAAGAAAAAGCGTGTGTCGCGTAACGGGCCGCTTTGTATGACGTAGTTCGCGATGAAGCCGCTTTCGGTGTGTTTCTCTCCGTCCATCGCCCGCACGTCGTAACCACTGCCTTGGTAATGAGTGCCATCAATGCCCCATCCGCGGGCCGTATACGCCATCAACGACAGACCCGGGATGCCGTACGGAGCCATGTTCACGCTGTAGCTGAAGGCAAGCGATTTTTCATTGGGGCCATTAAAATCGGTGACCAAGGTGTTGGCGAGATGGATGGCGTCAGTTTCGCCAAGGTAGTCGAAAGGTTCGTTACCTCCCACCTGCTGCCAACCTACATTCAACGTATGATTCTGATGCTGCAGGCTGAGGCCTAAGCTGTAGGTATCGTTATCAATGTGCCCGAGTCGCGCCTGCCCCTGCTCGCGCGTTCGGTAGTAGCTGAATGAGCTACTCATGGAAAGCTTGTCTGGGTCACCCAGGGCATGGTTGATACCTAGAAAATGCTGGGTCCAGATATCTTCGACTCTGGAAGCAAACCACTCAGCCTTCAGCGCCTGGCTGGGCGTGTAGGTCATGCCGGCAATGTTTACGTGCCCCGTGGTGGCTTGTGGGTTGCCGTACTCGGTGCCAAAACGGCGCAGGCTTTGTTGGGTATACGGTGATATGCGATCGAACGTGCCCAGGTCGAATGACAGGTTACTCAATTCCTCACTGTGCAGGCTGATCCCTTCGAAGCTTGATGGCAGGGAAAGTACGGCGTTTACCTCAAGCACCGGCGTATAGATGTTCTGACGCCCGATGGTCAGTGTGGTATTGGAGATCCGAGCCTGGATGTTGCCCAGTCCGAGCTTGCTCCACTGGCCAACGGCATCGCCGTCGCTGTTAACCAGCGTTCGATTTACGCCACCGGCCAATTGGTCATGATCACGCTCTAGGGCGATTTGGTTGTACACGGCGGCTTGGGTGGCGAAGCCGATCGCTCCCTGAGTAAAGCCAGATTGATATTCCAGTATGGTGCCTTGAACCCAGGTCGCCGCGAGTCTTGTCGGTTTCGACTCACCCTGTTTATTGGGTATCTGAAAGTAGGTGTTTCGATCACTGCGCACATGCGCCCAGAAATTTCGGGTGGTACCGCCGAGTTTCTGGTCGTGTGTGAAGCCATTTGCACTGGCTTGGGCGTTGTCCTCTTTGGCATGTGTTGTAGTGAAAGTCTGATCAACAGGAGCTGAAAATGCTGCGGAGCTGACGAGCGAGGTGGCGAGAATCGTTGCAACAGTCTTACTGGCGTTCAAGGCGATAAACCTCCCGACTAGCTGAAGATCGGAGCCCCGAGCGGTGCGGGGTGTTGACGACGTCTTGCTGGACATGAGCGTATAAATGCTATGTGTGATCACATAAAAGCATTATTCATACCGCTCCGGCTCGCCTTCACGATATTGTCGTTTTTAGAATGTTTTTTCGTTTTTATGGCGTTAATAGATAAATTCCTAGCATTTATGTCGTCCACTTCCATCGAGTTTGCTACCAGGCTTCCCGATGGTGCGCACCTGAATGTGTCGAAATGAAATATCGGTGATCACTAAAGTGTCAAGGGGAGCCATTTGTGCTCTGACATTGATCCGCTTTCACAAAATTGGCGGGGCACGCTACCTGCTGTGGTGAGCGCCGATGCAGTGGGCACACAAAAATTTCTTAGGCGCTTGGGCCTGGCAGTTGGTCTTTTTCAGCTGTTTGAGTGAAAAATCGAGGAGTGAGGGCGTATCAAATACTGAGCGACGATAGGCTCTGTACGAAATTCCGAGATGCCCAATCGGCGCGCTCGTAAGCTGAGATTTTGTAGACTTTACAATGGCAAAGCGTTACGAACTCTAGGGCGAGGCCTGGGATCGGTCTCCGATCTGTTCATCGAAACCCATGGTCGGGGGCGGTCTCGCTTGAACCACCGACTGGTGCTTGATGGTGGGCTATGGGTGTTCTGCTACGGTGCTGCGTGGCGAGATATGCCGGAGCGCTTTGGCCCGTGGTCAACGGTGCATCAACGGTTCCGGGTGGCGAAATCAACAGATCCATTTTCATGGGGCTCTGGGCACTGGTCAGAACGGCGCGAGCGTCTTTGGGGCTGAGCTGCTCCGTCGGCTTGCGCCCCCGAGTGCGAGGTCGTTTTGAAAGGCTTGAGTCTGGTGCTCTGGAACGGCGTCATTCGCAGCGGCAAATGCTTTGCCAACGATCAGGGCGAGGATGCTTGCGGACAGAACTGTAGTGATCTTCTTCATTTTCAGTTCGCCGAATATAGGTGGTTGGAGGAATAAGTGAACGGGCAGGGGCGAAAGCCTTTGCTGCCGCGAGAGTGTCCATAGACTCACGAAAGCGTTGAATCTTGCCGTCTCGGGCAACCAGCCGACCCGCATACATCTGGGGATAAATTCGTCCCGTAGCCGGCATCTATGCCTCAACGCTGTATTCGGCAAACGCCTGGTCGGGGGTATCGATCAGGAAGCGCACATTCCGAAATTTGAAGTCCGGCACTTAGTTCAACAGTGAGCCAATGAAGGATTCGATGGCGTCCTTGCCTTGGACGCGGCTAGTGATGCTCAGCGACTCTAGGTATGGAAGTTCCAGCGCACCATCGTCAGCAAAGAGCGAGGCGGCGGTGGCAGGAGATTGAATGGATTCCAAGCAGATGGAGTAGCTCGACGGCGTTTTTCATGATTGGCTGCTCCCGCAAAGAATGCCTGAGTTGGCACATTTTGCTGTGCCCGCCACAGCAAAGTTACGGGAAGCGCACATCATCAAAAATGGCAATTATTGGAGTCCATCGTTTCATTTTCGAAGCCATCGAATAGCGCCTTGGCCGGTTATCGAGACCAACGCCATGATGGCTCGGATAGATGCTCGAAGAAGAAGTCTGAGAGTGCCTTGATCTTCACAGGGCGCGTGCGCGCCGAGGGCGTCACGAAATAGAGACCACCGCGCATCATGCTCCACTCCGGCAACAATGCGATCAGTCGGCCGTCGGCCAGGTATTCGCTGACGATAAACTCCGGAAGCTCGGCAATGGCCAGCCCCTCGAGCAAAGCCGGCAATAAGGCATCTGAGTTGGTGACACGAAGTGGGCCGGTCGGCACCACATCTTCTTCGGTACCGTCCACGTGGGTGAATCGCCACACCTGGCTGCGCGCGCGGTACGCATAGCTCAAGCAGGGTCGTGCGGCTAATTCACGTGGATGGCTCGGGTATCCGTGTGCGCTTAGATAGGCAGGTGAAGCCACAAGGTATTGGGTTACGGCACAGAGTCGACGCGCGACTAGAGACGAGTCAGGCAGCACGGCAATGCGCAGAGCCGCATCAAAGCCCTCGGCGATCAGGTCGACGGACGCATCGGATAGGTGCAGGTCTATCGACAGTTCTGGGTACATGCGCATCAGTTGAGGAATCAGTGGTGCTACCCAGCGCAAACCGAACGACATCGGTACCGCGAGTCTTACCTGGCCTCGAGGCTGCACCGACAGTTCCTGGGCCTCACTTTCAACCTCCTCGGCCTGCCGGTAAATGTCGCCGGCCCTGGCGGCCATGCTCGCGCCAAACTCTGTAAGCGCCAACTGGCGTGAGGTGCGGTTGAACAAGCGTCCACCCAGGCGCTCCTCAAGGCGCGCAACCGCTCGAGATACCGTGGGCACAGAAACCCCCATAACCCGAGATGCCGCAGCGAACGATCCCTCTTCAGCCACCTTGGCAAACATGGCCAACCCTTCGAAATCCGGAAGTTTGCTCATTTCATTTCTGCAACGATAGATTTCAGGCAATTCTATTTTGAAAAAGATGTACCGTCGATAAGCTTCTCCCACACCGCAGCAACTTACCTAACGTAACGGGAGAAACACCATGACTGGCAAGCTCGAAGGCAAAATCGCATTGATCACCGGCGGCACTACTGGCATCGGACTCGCCACCGCCAAACGCTTCGCTGAAGAAGGTGCCCACGTCTACATTACCGGTCGCCGCCAGATCGAACTCGACGCAGCAGTGGCCACTGTCGGGAACGCTACAGGCGTGCAAGTCGACTCCACCAAGCTCGACCAACTGGACGCGCTCTACAGTCAGATTGGCTCCGCGCATGGCCGCATTGATGTGCTCTTCGCTAACGCCGGCGGTGGTTCGATGCTGCCCCTGGGCGAAATCACCGAGCAGCACTTCGATGACACCTTCGACCGCAATGTCAAAGGCGTGCTGTTCACCGTACAAAAAGCCCTGCCCATGCTGGCCCCTAATGCCTCAGTGATCCTCACCGGCTCCACTGCGGGTAGCTCCGGCACTGCGGCGTTCAGTGTTTACGCCGCTTCCAAAGCAGCCGTACGCGCTTTCGTCCGCAACTGGATTCTGGATTTGAAAGACCGTCAGGTTCGAGTCAACACCATCAGCCCAGGTGCAACACTTACCCCAGGCTTGGTCGACCTCGCTGGGCCAGATGCTGCACAGCAACAAGGTTTGCTCGACTACCTAGCTTCGCTGATTCCAATGGGTCGTGTCGGTGAGGCGGAAGAAATCGCCAGTGCCGCGCTGTTCCTGGCATCGGATGACGCCAGCTTCGTCAATGGTATCGAATTGTTCGTTGACGGCGGCCAAGCTCAGGTTTAATGGCCAAAAGCGGGCGGCTGCCTTGGTCGTCCGCATACCTAGGTAGGAGTACTTCCATGCCTATTTTAAAACCAACGGTCTTGGCCTTGTAGATAGCTGATCCTGGGCAACGGCCATGGTTATGGGTCTTAGGTTTGGGCTGAAGCCCATCGTACATGGGGTTTCACGGCGTATGCAGAGATGTGGTCACAGGCTATCCGGATCCCCGAAGAACATCTGGATCCGCGACCGCAACCAGCGCTCCGCCGGGTCATTGTCCTGCGCTCCGCGCCAGGCCATGTGCAGCTCGAAGCTGCGCACCTCCATCGGCAGGTCCTCGGCCCGCAGGCCGCCCGCCGCGGTCAATGCATCGGCCGTGTAGTCCGGCACCGTGGCCACAATATCCGTCCCCGCCAGCAAGCTGCCCAGGCCATTGAACTGCGGGACGGCCAGCACCACATGGCGCTTGCGGTCGATCTCTGCCAGTGCCTCGTCGATGAAACCGGACAGGTCACCGGCAAATGACACTAGCGCATGTGGCCGCGCACAGAAATCATCCAGGGTGATGCTGCCGGGCACGCTGTCGGCGCGCAGCAGCTTGGGCTTGCTGCGGCGCAGTACCTTGCGCTTGGCGTTGGCCGGCAGTTCGCTGGTGTAGCTGACGCCCACCGAGATCTCGCCCGAGGCCAGCAGGGTGGGCATCAGCAGGTAGTTGACCCGGCGCACCACCAGCACGATGCCCGGCGCTTCGGCACGGATGCGCTTGAGCAACTGCGGCAGCAGGGCGAACTCGGCGTCGTCCGACAGGCCGAGGCGGAATACCGCGTTGCTGGTGGCAGGGTCGAACTCGGCGGCGCGGCTGACGGCTGTGGAGATCGAGTCCAGCGCCGGCGACAGCAGGGCGAAGATTTCATGCGCGCGTGCCGACGGCTCCATGCTGCGGCCGGTGCGCACGAACAACGGGTCATCGAACAGGTTACGCAGGCGCGACAGGGCCGCGCTGATCGCCGGCTGGCCGAGGAACAGCTTCTCGGCGGCGCGGGTCACGCTACGCTCATGCATGAGGGTTTCGAACACGATCAGCAGGTTGAGGTCTACGCGACGCAGGTCGTTTCGATTCATCGGTGCGCTTCGCCTAAAGTGGGGCAGGGGTGAATCTTAAGGCCAAAGGCTGTTACCCTGCACCGATTTGTGGGGGCCAATGCACAGGAATGTGGGGTGCCCAATCGATGACAGGCATGTCGACTATTAATAGCCACTGATGGTCTAACGGCAAAAGCCCGGATAAAGTCCGTGGTAATACGAGATTCACAAAGGCGAGGTATGCGATGTCCCGCATGATCCGGTTCCATAAGTTCGGCGCTGCCGATGTGCTCCGTTGCGAGGAGCAGGCCGAACCGTCCCCTGCTGTCGGCGAGGTGCAGATCCGCGTCGAGGCGATCGGCGTGAGCTGGTACGACGTGCTCTGGCGGCAGAACCTGGCACCGTCCCAAGCCCGGCTGCCGGCAGGGATCGGCCACGAGATGGCGGGTGTGGTGACTGCAGTGGGTGAAGGTGTCGAAGACATCGCCGTGGGCGACCGGGTTGCCAGCTTCCCAGCCACCAGCGCCAACGAGCATCCCGTTTACGGCGATGTCATCGTCTTGCCGCGCACGGCCATTACCCGTTACCCGGACATCCTCACGCCGATCGAAGCCAGCGTGCATTACACGCCGTTGCTGATCGCCTATTTTGCCTACGTTGACCTGGCCCGGGCCAAGGCCGGGCAAACCGCCCTGGTCACCGATGCCAGCCATTGTGCCGGGCCTGCGTTCGTGCAGTTGGGCAAGGCCCTCGGCCTCAAGGTATTTGCCGCCACCAAGGAGCCGGAGCAGCGCGAGTACTTGTTGGGGCTGGGTGCCGACAAGGTGATCGTCACCGAAGAGCAGGATTTGCTCATGCAGGTCGGTAAATACACCGATGGCCGCGGCGTGGACATGGTCCTCGATGGCATGGGCGGGCCGCAGATGTCGCTGCTCGGCGACGTACTTGCGCCGCGGGGCAGCCTGGTACTGTACGGCCTGCAGGGTGGCAACCAGACGCCGTTCCCGGCGTGTGCGGCGTTCCAGAAGAACATCCAGTTCTACGTGCACTGCATTGGTAACTTCACCGGCAAGCCGGAACTGGGCATCAGCCAGGACCAGGTTGCTCTGCAGCGCGCGTTGCGCGATATCAACCAGTTCACCGCCGATCAGTTGCTGACACCGCAGATCATCAAGGTGTACCCATTCGATCAGGTGGTTGAAGCCCACCGGTACATGGATGAATGCCCTTGTGGTGGCCGGGTGGTGCTGGACATGGCACAGGCCTGAAAACGATTGAAGGCACAAACCCGGGCTGAGTCCCGGGTTTTTTTGTTTTCAATTAGGATATTTCCTACATGTATATAATGCCCGTCCTACATATTTGAATATTGATAACGTTCCTTTGGTTAACTTCAGGAAAACCAATTTCAGTTGAGGTTCTGTGTGCCGCTATGCAAGCTGTGCTATCTCTCAAGTGAATGGTTTTTTTACCGGCATCTGTATCTTTTATTCGTCTGGTAACGCTTGATAATGGCTCAGTGATAGTTGGCGCAAGGAGCGTGCGATGAATAGAGGAAGGGGCACTGGCGTGCGGTTCCGGGTGATGGTTGTTTCGCGCGAAGGCAGTTTTTTCTCGATGGTCTGGCGACAGTGATCAAGTGCTTCAGTGAGTTTCCACGGTGTGTGGGAAGTTTCTTTAATTTCGAATTTCTGCATTATTGCTCAAGCGATGGCTAATCGTGATGTGAGCAACTGAAGTTGCGAGGTGGCGCATGACCATTATTCATGATCAGGCTATGCAGTATATCCACCAGCAGGTGCTCGAGCGCCTGCTGAGCCACATGTCCCAGGCGCAGCGTGCCTCGCTGCAATTGCTGATTCAGCGTCTGCTGGTGGCGGCCGGTGGCCCGGAATACATCGGTACCTTTCGCCTGCTGGTCGTGCACGGTGGCGACCGTCGCAGTGCCCGCCTGCTGGCAATCTTGCGCGCAGCCCAGCTAAGCATCGCCCTGCGCGCACCGGTTACGTTCCAGTTGCGAGTGCTGGTGGTCTGCCTGCCGGCTGCCAGCGCGGCGCTGCTGGAGCAGCATGAGCGCGGCTTCAACGCGTTGTTCTTGCATGATGATCCGCGGGTGCAGTTGCAGATGGTCGAGGCGGGGGCGGTGGCGCCTTTCAACCGCCGGCCCACGTCGGCGGCCGCGCATTGGGCGCAGGCACGCGATGCCTTGCTGCTGTTCGGCCATCTCGTCGACGCGCGGCCCGACGCGCTGCTCGGCAGTCGTCTGCACCTGGAGCTGGCGGACAGCGTCCGGCTCGCCCTTGGCGGCCAGCCGTGTGCGGATGCATTGGTCACTGCCATGCCGTTGCGTCAGCGGCGGCGGTATCTGGTCTGGGCCCGCAGGGCGCTGCGCCTTGCGGGGCTGGTGGGCCCCAGTAACGAGCATGCGTGCATGGCGACCTTGGCAGAGCGCCTCGGCCAGTTGCACGGTACTGCCGGTTCGCCGCACGCTGCGGCAGGCGAAATCGGCCAGCAGCCGGCCTGCGAGATACCGATGAGGCTCATGGCCATCGACGACCTGTTACCGCAACTGCTGAGCGAAGGCGAGTTGGACCTGATGATGGGCTGGCGCTTCGAGCCCGCACAGGAGTCCATGCCCCTGGCGGCTTTCCTTGACCCGCTGGCCCTGGCGCAATTGCATGACTTGCGCTCACGCTGCAGGGCACTTTCAGGGCGCAGGCAAGCGCTGCGCCTGGTTAGCCAACGCGCAGCGAGCAAACCGCCGGTGCCCCAGCTACCTCGGTTTGCCAAGGCATATGGCATCGATCAGACCCAGTTGATCTGCTTGTTGTACAGCCCATTCGCCGAACAAGGGCGCGGGCTTGAGCGCTTCCTGCAATGCAGCCATGCCGACATGCTGGTGGCACTGCCGTATCTGCATCGCGCATTGCAGGGCAAACCTTGCCCCGAGGCGGTCAAGCATTGGCTGGTGAATACCAGTGGCCTGGCACTGACGCAACTGCGTGCTATCTATGGAGGGCGGCTGCAGCACAGCGTCAGGCGTTTTCTGGCAAGTTTGGCGCGGCGCGATGTGCACCTGGCGTTTCTGCCGCGCCACAAGGGTGCCAGCATCGTTGCCTGCGGGGCGCCTGCTGATGGCGCGTGAGTTTGCCTATCAGGCCGTGTATCGCTACCTGAACGCGCTGATCGATGAGGCGCAACGGGGAGGGCAACCGCGCTTGCCCTCGCTGCGAGCCTTGTCGCGGCGCCTGCGGGTGTCACTGGCCACCGTGCAGACCGCCTATGGCCTGCTGGAGTATGAAGGCCGTGTGCTGTCAGTGCCGAAGTCGGGTTACTTTGCCCAGCCTGCTGTACTGGATGCCGGTCAGGCAGCCCCCGCGCAGCCACTGATGGAGCGCGTACTGCTTGCCCATGAACGCAGGCTTGCGCGGCAGCGGGCACGGTCGTTGTCCGTGCTCGAACATTGCGGGGGGGCACGGCTTCGCAGCGCCTTGGCAGAGCGCTACACCCGTTCATCCCGACAGTGCTGGCGGCCGGAAGATGTGCACGTGGGCCCCGATGTGCAGGCATTGCTGGAAACCCTGCTGGCGGCATTGGCGCTGCACGGCAGCACGGTACTGGTCGCTTCACCTTGTTGCTGGCGCTTGCTGCGGGTGTTGCAGCGGGTGGGCATGCAGGTGCTGGAGTTACCGTTGGACACCCACGGTTGCCCGGACCTGGGCCGTCTGGCACGCCTGCTCGGGCGGGAGTCGGTACGCATGATGATCATGCCGTCGTGCCTCGGCATGCCAGTGGGGCAACTGATGTCCCAGCAGGAACAACAGCAGGTTGCCAACCTGCTGGCCCTGCATCCGATCTGGCTGCTGGAGAACGACCTGGACAGCGAACACTGTTTTGCCGGCCCCCCGCGCTCGCGTTTGCGCGATTGGGTCGACCCTCGCTGGCTGCTGGTGCTCGGTTCGCTGGAGGCCGTGGTCGGGGCCGAGGCGCCGTATGCCTATGTGCTGGGTCGGCATGCCGCCGTGGCGCAAGCATTTGCCCTGCGCTGCTTCCAGCTGGCCCCGGTGCGCCAGCAGGCGTTGGCACAGATGCTCGGCAAAGGTGAGATCGACGCGCAATTGAACCGTCAGCGCAGCGAACTGCAGGGGCGCATGCAGCAGTTCTGCCAGCAGTTGCAGCTGCACCTGGGTGCGCAGTTGGCTTTCGCGCTACCGGAGGGCGGGCAGGTGGTGTGGGTGCGGTTGCGCCAGCCGATACCTTCGCAGCGTATCACTGCGGCGCTGCACGGCTCGGCCTTGCATGTGGTCGCGGGTGAGCAGTTCAGCCTGCAAGGGCGTTATCACCAATACCTGGCACTGACCTGGATGGGCGAGCAGCCCGAAGCGCTACACGAGGCGCTCTGCCTGTTGGGCCAGGCGCTGGCGTCTCGTTCTGGCCTGCAGGTGGACGCCCCAGGGTGATGGGGGTGTCACGTCCGGCAAGGAATGGCAGGTAAGCAGCGCAGGGTTGCTTTACCATGGCGCAATTGTTCATTACCAGGAGCCCATGCATGAGCACCCCGCACTTGCGCCAACCCGTCCTTCAGGACGCCGAACGCTGCTTCGAAATTGAAATCGGTGCGTATGAAGGGGATGAAGCCGCCACTCTCGAAAAGATCGGCACGCGTATCGCGCAATACCCCGAGGGTTTTCTCATCCTCGAGGTCGATGACAAGGTCGTGGGCTTCATCAACAGCGGCTGCGCCCACGAAGTGGTGATGTCCGATGAGGCGTTCAAGGAGCTCGTGGGCCATGACCCGGCAGCCGCCAATGTGGTGATCATGTCGGTGGTGGTAGACCCGGCCTACCAAGGCAAAGGCTACGCGACCGTGTTGATGAATGCCTTTATCCAGCGAATGAAAGCGCTGGGCAAGCAGAGCATCCATCTGATGTGCAAGGAGCAGCATGTCGCGTTGTACCGCAAGATGGGTTACCAGTATGTAAAACCGTCGCCATCGGACCACGGCGGCATGGCCTGGCATGAAATGATCCTGGCGCTCTGACCTGCCGCGGTGCCATTCGTCGGCGGCGTGCCCACCCGACCCGCGGGGCTTGCCAGTGAGCGTTATCTGTATGTATAAACAGTATCCGTTCCTATTGCCTGACCCTGCCTTGTGATCGCCCATTCCGTCGATGACCCGCTGTACTACCTGCATAATTTCCGCCAGGTGCTGCTGTGGGTCGAACAGCGCTATGCCGACCTGCTCGACACGCAGGAGCTGGCCTTCATCCATGCCTTTGCCGTGCTGGACGCGCCGGCCCAGGCATTGCTGGTGCGCATGGTGATGCGCAAGGGCGAGCTGTTTCGCAGCGACCGCCTCGAGTATGCCGAAATCGGTGACACGCAGAGTGCCTTGCAGCCACTGCTGGCCTTGGGGTGGGTGCGCGAACCTGAGCAACTGAGCCTCGAACAGCTGTTTGCCCTCTTGCGCAAGGATGAGCTGGCCAGTTGTTTCGCCGGGCAGCTGAGCCGCCCGCGCGCGGCCAAAAGCGAGCTGCTGGAGCAGCTTCAAGCCTTGGCACTGGCCCCCAGGGCGTTGTCAGAATGGTTTGCACAGGCCCCGGTAGGCATCGTGCAGTGGTGCTTGCAGCCGCTCTGCGATCGCATGCGCTTGCTGTTTTTCGGCAACCTGTACCAGGACTGGTCGGATTTCGTGCTGGCCGACCTCGGCCTGCTGCGCTTTGAACAGGTGCCGTTCAGCCCTGGCTCGCGCGCCTTGCAGCAGCGCAGCGATGTCGACTTGGCGATGACCTTGCACGCGTGCGTCGAGCGCCAAGTGCTGGGTGATGAACCCGCGTCGATCCTTGAAGCGTTGGCGGGTTGGCGCAGTGACAACCCGTGGCTGGCCCGTCGCCATTCGCGCCTGCTGTTTGCCCTGGGCCAACAGTGCGAGCGCCTTGCCGACTGGGACCAGGCCCTGGCGGTGTATGCCCAGAGCAGCCATGCGCAAGCGCGCATCCGCCAGGTGCGTGTGCTGGAGCGCAGCGAACGCTGGCCACAGGCGCACGAGCTGGCCCTGCAACTCGCGCAAGCCCCCGCAAATGCCCTGGAAACACAGGCGGTGCAGCGTATGCTCCCACGCCTGGTGCGCAAGCTTGGCGGGCCCGCGCAGCCACGGCGACGTGCCACACCCGCGCCGGTGATCGAGTTGGACCTGCCGCGTGAGCACGCCGCGCTGGGGGTCGAGGAGGCCGTACGGCAACACCTGGCGCAAGCGGGCGGGCAAGTTCACTACGTCGAGAACACGCTGCTCAACAGCCTGTTCGGCCTGTTGTGCTGGGATGCAATCTTCGCCCCGGTCCCCGGTGCATTCTTCAACCCCTTCCAGGCTGCGCCTCAGGACCTGCACGACTGTGAATTCCAGCAGCGGCGCGCCGCGCTGTTCGATGCCTGCCTGGGGCGGCTCGACGACGGTACCCATCGCCAGGCCATTCTCGACTGTTATGCAGCCAAGCAAGGCCTGCAATCGCCGTTCGTGTTCTGGCCGATGCTCGATGAAGGCTTGCTCACGCAGGCCCTGGCCTGCCTGCCGGCCGTGCACCTCAAGCAGTGTTTCCTGCGTTTGCTGCAGGACATCCGCAACAACCGCACCGGCATGCCCGACCTGATCCAGTTCTGGCCGGAGCAGGGCTGTTACCGCATGGTCGAGGTCAAGGGACCGGGCGATCGCCTGCAGGACAACCAGTTGCGTTGGCTGGCGTTCTGCGCCGAGCACGGCCTGCCGGTAGCGGTGTGCCATGTGCGCTGGAACGAGGCCGCGTGAACTACCGCGTGGCAGTGCGCGCATTGTGTGAATTCAGCGCCAAGGTGGGTGACCTGGACCTGCGCTTCACGCCGTCGCCCACTGCCCAGGAAGGCATCGAAGGCCATCGCCGGGTGGTGGCCCGGCGTGCTGCGGGCTACGAGGCGGAGGTGGCCCTTGAAGGGGCGTATCTGGGCTTGCAGGTGCGCGGCCGCGCCGATGGTTATGACCCGGACGCCAATCGCCTTGAAGAGATCAAGACCCATCGCGGCGACCTGGCGCGCCAACCGGCCAACCACCGCCTGTTGCACTGGGCCCAGGCCAAGGTCTATGCCTGGCTGATGTGCCAGGCACGGCAGCTGCCGGCGATCGAGGTGGCGCTGGTGTATCTGGATGTGGACAACGACGGCCAGACGCTGATCAGCGAGCACTACACTGCCGAATCGCTGCGTGTGTTCTTTGAAACCCAGTGCCAGTGCTTTCTCGCCTGGGCCCAAGCCCAGGAACAGCGTCTGGCCGAGCGCAACCAGGGCCTGCAGGGCCTGGCTTTCCCCTACCCGCAGTTCCGCCAGGGCCAGCGGCAATTGGCCGAAACCCTGTACAAGGCGGTCAGCACCGGGCGTTGCCTGATGGCGCAGGCCAGCACCGGCATCGGCAAGACCCTCGGCACGCTGTTCCCGTTGCTCAAGGCCATGGTGCCGCAGCAACTCGACAAAGTGTTCTTCCTCACCGCCAAGACGCCGGGCCGCGCACTGGCGCTGGAGGCGCTGGGCCAGGTCACTGCGGCCACGCAGCAGCCAGCGTTGCGCACGCTGGAGCTGATTGCGCGGGACAAGGCCTGTGAACACCCGGGCAATGCCTGCCACGGTGAGTCCTGCCCCTTGGCTAAAGGCTTCTACGACCGCCTGCCTGCGGCGCGTGAGGCTGCGGCGCAGCAGCCGATGCTGAACCGCGCCAACCTGCGCGCGGTGGCATTGGCGCACCAGGTCTGTCCTTACTACCTGGGGCAGGAAATGGCCCGCTGGGTGGATGTGCTCGTGGCCGACTACAACTACTATTTCGACGCCCACGCCTTGCTGTTCAGCCTGACCCAGGCCAACCAGTGGCGGGTCGCCGTGCTGGTGGACGAGGCGCACAACCTGGTGGAGCGCGGCCGCGGCATGTACAGCGCCAGCCTTGACCAGGGGCAACTGCTGGCCTTGCGCCAAAGCAAACCGCCAGGGCTGGTCAGCGCGCTGGATCGGCTCAACCGCCAATGGAATGCGCTTTACAAGGAACAACGCGCCCCTTACCAGGCCACCGAGCAATTGCCCGAGGCGTTTCTGCGCGCGTTGCAGCAATGCATCGGGCTGATCCAGGAGCGCCTGAACGAGACGCCCACCGAGGTAGACAGCCAGACCCTGCAGTTCTTTTTCCAGGCGTTGCAGTTCAGCCGGGTCGCCGAACTGTTCGACGAGCATTTCCTGTTCGATGTGAGCCTGCGCGAGGGCCCGCGCAAGCGGCGCCTGGCCAACCTTTGCCTGCGCAACGTCACCCCGGCACGGCTGCTGGCGCCGCGCATGCAGGCGGCGCGCAGCGTGACCCTGTTCTCGGCCACGCTTAGCCCTCGGCATTTCTATACCGACCTGCTCGGCATGCCGGCCGATACCGCCTGGCTTGAAGTGGCAGCGCCGTTTCGCGCCGAGCAGCTCGAAGTGCGGATCGCCAGCCAGGTCTCCACTCGCTATCGCGAACGCCAGGCGTCACTGGCGCCGATCGTCGCGCTGATCGCCGAGCAGTATCAGCGCCAGCCGGGCAATTACCTGGCGTTCTTCAGCAGTTTCGAGTACCTGCAGCAGGTTCACGCGCTGCTGGCCGAACGGCACCCGGCGATACCCGCCTGGGCCCAGGCACCTGGCATGGATGAAACCGCGCGCGAAGGCTTTCTTGCACGCTTTGCCCCGCAGGGGCAGGGCGTTGGCTTTGCAGTGCTGGGCGGTGCCTTTGGCGAGGGCGTGGACCTGCCCGGATCGCGGCTGATCGGTGCGTTCGTTGCTACCCTCGGGCTGCCGCAGGTCAATCCGGTCAACGAACAGTTCAAGCAACGCCTGGGGCGGCAGTTCGGTGCCGGTTTCGACTACGCCTACCTGTACCCCGGCGTGCGCAAAGTGATCCAGGCCGCAGGGCGGGTCATCCGTGGCGACCAGGACCGTGGCGTGCTGGTGCTGATTGATGAGCGCTTCGCCGAGCCACGGGTACAGCAGATGTTTCCCAGCTGGTGGCAGAAGGCCGGCGAATAATCATCGGCCGGCCCTTCGCACGGCGTTGCAACTCCCAGTACACTGCGCGTTCCAAAACCAACATCCGTTGAACTCGAGGTTTCTGCATGACGCTCAGTCCTTTGGCAGGCAAGCCGGCTCCGGCCAGCGTGCTGGTCGATATTCCCCGCCTGCTCACCGCTTACTACACCGGCCGCCCAGACGCGTCCGTGGCGGCCCAGCGCGTGGCCTTCGGCACCTCGGGGCACCGAGGCAGCTCGTTCGACCTGAGCTTCAATGAAGATCACGTGCTGGCGATCACCCAGGCCATTTGCCTGTACCGTCAGGAAAAGGGCATCGATGGCCCGCTGTTCATTGGCGCCGACACCCACGCACTCTCCACGCCGGCTGCCGCCAGTGCCTTGGAAGTGCTGGCCGCCAACGGCGTGCAGGTGATGTTGTCCAAGGACGATGAGTACACGCCGACGCCAGCGGTGTCGCATGCCATCCTCTGCTACAACCGTGGCCGCGAAAAGGGTCTGGCCGACGGCATCGTCATCACGCCGTCGCATAACCCGCCACAGAGCGGCGGTTTCAAGTACAACCCGCCCAACGGCGGCCCGGCCGACAGCGATGTGACCAAGTGGGTCGAAACCAAGGCCAACGAACTGCTGGCCGCAGGGCTGGCGGGCGTCAAGCGCATGGACCACACCCAGGCGCTGCAAGCACCGACGACCCATCGCCATGACTACGTGAGCCACTACGTTGCCGACTTGGAAAACGTCATCGACTTCGACGTCATCCGCAACGCCAAGCTGCGCCTGGGCGTCGATCCGCTGGGTGGGGCAGGGGTGCGCTACTGGTCGGCCATCGCCGAGCATTACAAGCTCGACCTGGAAGTGGTCAACACCGAGGTCGACCCGACCTTCCGCTTCATGACCGTCGACTGGGACGGCCAGATCCGCATGGACCCCTCCTCACCGTACGCCATGCAAGGCCTGATCGGCCTGCGCGAGCGTTTCGACGTGGCATTCGCCTGCGACCCGGACCATGACCGCCATGGCATCGTTACCGCCGATGGCTTGCTGCAGCCGAACAACTACCTGGCCGTGGCCATCGACTACCTGTACCGCAACCGCCCCCAGTGGCGCAGCGACGCTGCCGTTGGCAAGACGGTGGTGTCCAGCGGCCTGATCGACCGCGTTACCGCGCGCCTGGGCCGTGAACTGTATGAAGTGCCGGTGGGCTTCAAGTATTTCGCCCAAGGCCTGTTCGAGGGTTCGTTGGGCTTCGGTGGTGAAGAAAGCGCCGGTGCTTCGTTCCTGCGCAAGGACGGTTCGGTCTGGGCGACCGACAAGGACGGCCTGATTCCCGCGCTGCTGGCGGCCGAGATGACCGCGCGTACCGGGCGTAACCCGAGCCAGGCCTATGCCGACCTCACCGACGCGCTTGGCAAACCCTTCGCTACCCGTGTGGAAGCCAAGGCCGATGCGCGGCAGAAGGCGTTGTTGAGCAAATTGGCCCCGGAGCAGGTCAAGTCGACCGAGCTGGCGGGCGAGCCGATCCAGCAGATCCTCAGCCACGCGCCGGGCAATGGTCAGGCCATCGGTGGTTTGAAAGTGATGACCGCCAACGGCTGGTTCGCCGCGCGACCTTCGGGGACTGAGGACATCTACAAGATCTACGCCGAAAGCTTTATCGACGAGGCGCACCTGCAGCGCCTGGTCGCGGAGGCGCAGGTGCTGGTGGATGCCGCAATCGCCTGATTGATCAGTGATTAGGGGCCGCTGTGCGGCCCCAGTCACTCAAGCCACATCGACCAGCACGATCTCGCTGTCTTCGATCGCCGTGACCCGCAGCACCTCCTCTTCTTCGATCGCCACGCCATCGCGGCCCTTGGCCCGCAAGCCGTTGACCTCCACCAGCCCCTTGGCCGGCACCAGGTAACCCCGGCGCCCGGCATCAAACCGATACTCCGCCGTTTCACCCGCCTGCAAGGTAGCCGCCACCAGGCGCGCATCGGTACGGATCTGCAGGCTGTCCTCATCACCGGCCCGGCCACTGGCCAGGGTCACGAAGCCTTCGCCGCGTTCGCCTTTGGGGAACGGCCGGGTGCCCCACGACGGCGCGTCACCCACGCGCTCCGGCACGATCCAGATCTGGAAAATGCGCGTATCGACGTCTTCCAGGTTGTACTCGCTGTGCACGATGCCGCTGCCGGCACTCATCACTTGCACATCGCCGGCCTCGGTACGGCCCTTGTTGCCCAGGCTGTCCTGGTGGGTGATGGCGCCCTCACGAACGTAGGTGATGATTTCCATGTCGCGGTGCGGGTGCGGTGGGAAACCGCTGCCGGCGGCGATCAGGTCGTCGTTCCATACCCGCAGGTTGCCCCAGTGCATGCGCGCCGGGTCGTAGTATTCGGCAAACGAGAAGTGGTGGTGGGCATCGAGCCAGCCGTGGTTGGCATGGCCGAGGCCTTCGAAAGGTCGCAGTTGCAGCATGGTCGTGCTCCTTGAATCAGTGGAATGACGCCATGATGCTTCAAAGAAAGATCGAAAATAAGCGTAAATATCGGCTGATTATTATCGTATTAATAGATTGAAGTGTGCGATGTAAAGTGTGCGATTCATCGCCTAATCCACTGATCTGCAAGCATTCGCTGGCGATTTTTTGCCGATGCGGTGAACATGCACGTTGATTCGATTTACAACGGAGTGACCGTGGCCCACGAGCAACCCCAGGCCCCCGCCGAACTGACCCCACCCGCCCAACTGCCCTGGTTTCGTCGGCTGGCCGCACGCCTGCTCGGCCGTGGCCTGAGCCGCCTGCAGGCACAACACCGCGACTCCTGGTTCCTGGGCCACGCCACCGGCCAGCGCAGTGGCCATGCCGAGGGCCTGCGCGATGGTTTCGAGCGTGGGCGGGTCGAAGGGTACGAGGCGGGTCGTCAGGTACTGGTGATTCGTGATTCTCGCCCCGACACCGCCGCCGTGCCTGGCCAGGACGACAATCTGTTCGACGACTGGCGGCTGCCGTTGCCCGCCGAGCTGAAAAAGCGCTTCAAGGCTGATGTGGCCCAGCGCCTGCCGGCCGAAGCCCAGCCCAGCGCGGCGCAGTGGAAGCTGATTTTCAGCGACACCCCGTCCACCTGCGTGGTGGCCGGGGCAGGGGCGGGCAAGTCCACCTCGCTGGTGCTGCGCATCCTGCTGCTGCACCATTACCTGGGCTATGAGCTGGACGCAATGACCGTGGTCACCTTCACCCGTGAATCACGCAAGGACTTCATCAAGCGCCTGGTGCAGGTGTTCGCGCTGTGGCAGCTCGACCTCCCAGCGGCCCGCGCCCGCGAATGGGTGCGCACCTTTCATTCACGCATTCTGCCGCTGGTGCGCAGCCTGCCGGGCTTCGGCCAGGTGCGTGCGTTCGAGACCCTGGGCAACGAGATGCCTGCCGGCCGCGAAGCGGAGGCCGAGAGCAACCCGTTCGATCTGCGCCTGAACGACGCCCAGCGCCAGCAACTCAACCTCTGCTATCGCGACCTGCTCGCCGAAAACCCACGCTTTGCCGAGATCGTCGCACGCTTGAGGCGTGAGGCCCTGCAGCTCAAACCGCTGGACCCGGACCACCCCGATGTGCAGAAGCGCGTGCAGGTGACGCAACTGGCGGCCCAGCGTGATGAAGAACTGTGCGATGTGATCGAGGACCTGTGGTTCGCCGCCGGTGTGTGGCCGATCAAGGGCATTGAACCGTGCCGCGAAACAGTCGAGATCCGCGGCAGCCGCTTCCATGTGCATGGCCGCCTTGAAGGCCTGGATGCCTGGGTGGTGCTTGGCTTCGACCCGACGGAAAGCGCGCAGTACCAGCGCCCTGGTGCCAAGCTTGCGGTGCGTGCGGAATGGGCGGTCAAGCGCACGCTGCTGCAAGCATTCTGCGACAAGCCACTGATCTGGCTGGACAACTATGCCATGGCCCGGCGCCTGGCGGCTTCGCTGGCGGGCGATGCGGTGGCCGGGCCCGGCTTCGAGTACAAGGTCAAGGGCGAGCTCGCCCCTGCGCCCCTGCTCGATGCCTTTGTCGGTGCCGCCAACTTCATCGAAAACCTCGGCCTGGAGGTGAACAGTGCAGTGGCCGCGATGAACTTTCCTTCTGGCGACAGTGATGCGTTGTTCTTCGAGGCCCTGGCCTTGTACTGGAAAGCCCTTGAAGCGCACCTGCTGGACCAGTCGCCGCCAGTGATGAGCTACAACCGCATGTTCGCGCTGTTCGGTGAGAACAACCCGGAAAACCTGCAGCTGCTGCCCGACCCGTTGCTCAGGCCACTGGCGCACTTGATGATCGACGAGTTCCAGGACGTTTCACCGCAGATCGTCAGCTGGCTACGCGCCAGCCTTGCCGAGATCCGCCGCCGTGGCCCGGCCATGCACGTGGGGCGCAATGCGCAGCATTCCTCGCTGTTGTGCGTGGGCGATGACTGGCAGTCGATCTATGGCTGGCGGGGGAGTTCGCCCACGTATTTCATGGAGTTCACCAAAGCGTTCCCGTCACCGGCCAACACGCGGGTGATGCTGGTGGACAACTACCGGTGCCAGCAGTTGGTCATCGACGCGGCCGAGCACCTGGTCAAAGGCACGCCGGCCATTGCGGGCAAGAAAGCGCGGGCCAGTGGGCCTGCTGCCGCGTTGCCGGGCTCGCCGGTGAAGGTCTTCGAGCGCGATGAAGCGGCGTTGGGGGCAACGCTTGTCGAGCATTACCAGCGTGGTGAATCGGTCATGCTGCTGTACCGCAAGAGTAGCGACAAGGCACTGATGAGCGAGCACCTGCACAGTGTGCTGCAGGCTGAAGCGATGTTGCCGGCCGAGCAGCGTCGCCTGCGCCAGCTGACCTACCACAGCGCCAAAGGCTTGCAGGCGGATGCGGTATTCATGCTGGGCGATTGCCAGTACCTGACCAGCTCACCGTACAAGAACCAGGTGTATCGCCTGGCCGGCCTGGGCCGGGCGGGCGATGCGCAGCCGTTCGATACGGCGCAGAAGGCAGAAGTGCAGCGCCTGGCCTATGTGGCGGTGACCCGTGCGGTCAGGCACTGCTATTGGCATGTGGAAGCCGCCAGTGCAGAGGCCGCCAAGCTGCCCCGCGCCTCAAGCCTGGTGGACGGCCGTCAGCCGTTCTTTGAAGACTTGAGAGAACAGCGTGGCGAGCGGGTCAAGGCTGATCGGGATCACAGGCCAGGATAGTGCGCCTGCTGAGGGCCAGTTCGTCTGCACTATAAAGTGCCCCGGCATTCTTGTAGGCGAAGTTGTATCCCCACTCTTTGACCGTGAAGGGTTGCAGCTGCCCCTGCTCATCAAACGGTGAAGCTTCGCCGGTGAAGGGTGAGGCCGGGGCAGGCAGCGCATTACCCTGTTCATCCAGGATTGGTGTTGGCTCTGCACGGACTGCCCTGCCGAGGGCTTCCAGCACGTCAGGGTCTTGCGGAAGTGCTGGCGCGGTTTGCGCGTCCAGTGCGCTGTCCAGATAGTCTGTAACCATCCCCCAGCGCTCAGTGAGGCTTGTGGCGAGGCGCTTCGTCACGTAATGCTTCCAGGTGGTGTGCTCGACCACCCAATCCCGTCGTGGCTGGGCCTGCAGGTCAACAGCCCTTACCCGCTCGGTCACGTTCTGTTCCGTCCTCAAGGACACGGGCGGTTCATATTCCAGGTCCGGGCCCGGCTCGGGGAAATCAAGCGCGGTGTGCAGGGACGTGCGCAGCGCAAGGCGCATGTCGTGGTGATGAGAGCGATCGCGCAGCAGCACATCATCATCGATGTCATCCACGTCATCGAGGGGCGGCGCGTTGTCGTTATCGAGGTTGCGCCGCTGCCGTTCGAGCAGTTCGGCCTGCCGGGTATAGCGTCGGCCCGCGATGCGTTCGGCCTGTCTGTTGACCCGCGCCCGGCGATACAGCTGACGAAAGCGCTGGTAGAGCTGTTCGGTGGTTGTTTCAGAGCTGACCATCAGTGCGTATGTATCGGCCTCTACGTGCAGGGTGCTGAGGCAATCGGCTGCCGCGTTATGGTCGAGGGCTTGGAACGCGCCACTCAATTCATCCAGGTAAGCCAGCAAGTCACGGTCTTGCCCGGCAGCTTCGAGGACGCCCCAGACGTGCTCGGTTGCGGTCTCTGGCAATACGCTCAGGCTTTCGATGGTCTGCTTCAGGGAAAGGTTTTCGTTGCCGCTGAACAACCTGTTCCACAGGGCTCGGCGTGCTGGGCTGGTGTTGATCCGCAAGCGGTTGATGTCAATGCCCACGCCGGCATTCTTCAGTTGCAGGGCCACGTTCTCGTCAATCGGATTGCCTCCCAATAGCCATTCCATGTCCGGACGGTGCATGAGGCTCTCGGTAAACGGTGTGGCGAGAATGTCCTCAAGCGCTGGCAGTTCGCCGAGCTGATTGTTACTTAGATCCACCTCGCGAAGCTCGAAGTCGTCCCAAGACATCAAGTCCGTCAATCCCTCGGGCCAATCAGTCAATCCGCAGTCACTCAGGTCGAGCCGTTTCAGGAAATTCATTCGGGCAAGGTCGGGTGACCGGACGAGAGGATTACCCCTTAAGTTCAGGGTGCGTAGCCGGCTTAGCTTGCCAAGGGTTATACGCGCGCTTTCACTCAGTTCTCCAAAGCCGTTGGCCGGCAACTCCAAGGTTTCAAGGTTGGGGAAGTGGGCCAAGGCATCAAACAGTGAATCAGCGGCCAACACAGGGTTTCTCGCGATCCTCAAGCTTTTCAAGTTGGGAAAGCACGGAAGGAAATCTGCCGGCATTTGCTCCAGACCCAGGTTGTCGATGTCCAGGCGTGTTATGTGGTCAAAGCGCGCCAGTAACGGCGGCAATGTACGGATGTTCATCGCTTCGAGTGATAGCGTGGCACCCTCATCCTGGCGCCAGGCCCCATTGATCTGCTGGCTGAAGCGCTGGCGATCTGCTCGCTGCTCGTCATTGGCTTGCGATACCCAGTTTTCCAAGCGTTCGGCCAGGCCAGCCCGCTCCACGGAAAGCAAATCGATCTGAGCACCGACATCTCGACTTTTGGCACGTAGGGTTTCAAGCATTTCCCCACGTTGTTGCAACGTCAGGCGTGGGTAGAGTTCCTGCAGGCGGCGATCTGCGACGTTGCGGTCGCGCACGCGCCACCAGCTGGAACTTTGGTTTCTGCCGCTCAGGGGGTAGCCCACGCGACCGTCGCCGGTTCGCATGGGCGAGCGCAAGCTTGGCTTGATGGGTTGTTGCCCGATCAGGGTGGCAGCACGTGGCCGGTCTGCGCAGGCGATGTTGAACAGCTCACTGCGGGGCGCGCCAGGATGCTCGGCCTGCAGGGCCTGTATCAGTCGCTGACTGTCAGCAGTTGCGAGGCTGGGGCGATTCATGCCCAGCAAAGCCCTGTCCAGGCGCACATGCGCTTGCAGGCGCCTGGCCTGCTCGGCTACGCGAAGGGGGACACGGCCCGCGGACATGCGCTGGCGTTCGCTTGGGGTTGCATGCTCGGTGAGCGCTTCCAGTGTGCGTGTGGGTAACCCTGGGAAGTGGCGCGCCAGGGTTTGTGCCTCGCTGCTCAGAGTTAAACGCCGCGACCGGTAAAGGCTATCGAAAAGCGCAGTGCGTTTACCCACCAGGTGGTCCGCCAGCTGGCCATTAAGTAGCTGCGCGCGTTGTGCAGGAGGTGTGCCGGTTGGCAACAGCTGGTCGGCCGCCTGGTCGTCAAGCGCATCGGCTACGATATCGCCCAGCTTGCCGGCTTCGAGGTCCGTAAGTGTGACGTCTATGACCGTATCGGCTATCGCACCGCTGCCGCCGTAAAGCGTATAGGCCCCCCAAGGCTCCGGTCCATTGAAAGCCTTGATGGCGTAGTCCACTGGCCAATTGGGCAGTTCTGGCAGCGCTGCCAAGGCATAGTGCTTGTAGGCAACGAGGGGGCGCCCCTCACGAATACGCAGAATGATGTCTTCGGCCTGGGCATCACAGTGAAGTCGATCCAGTGCATCGGCAAGCAGGGATGGGGGCCGTTGTTCGGCAATATGGTTGTGTCGCAGCACGTCCGCCTCAGTGTCCGTGGCACGCAGCGCGCTGAGCAGCTCAGCGTCCTGCAAACCTTCGCTGGCTGGGCCAAGCCGGCGTACCAGTTGAACGTCAGCCCAGTCGAGCGGTTGTTCGTGCTCCATCCGCCAGGCACCCTCACCGTAATTCGACGCGCGGGGTGCATAAGCCGATGCATCTTGCGGATGGGCGACGCGCCATTGCCCGTCCGACGAGGCTTGCATTTCGTACAAGCTTGCGTCCATGCGGGCGTATTGGCGTTCATCCTGGGTGTACAGCCCCCGCTCATCGGGCTCCAGGCTCTCTGGCAGCGCTTTGTAGCTTGCGTAGCCTTCAGTCCGGGCACTCCAGAGGTACTTTTTGCCATCCTTGATAATGCTCTGCATCTCGTCGACGAACCCGGAGGCTTTGAGACCCACCGCGCCAGCACCGATCAGCGCAACCGTACCGACATTGAGCAGAATCGACTCCAGCTGCGCCAAGGCCTCTGCATTGTCGCCTTCTTCCCAAGCCTGGATGCCGTGGAACACGCTGCCCATGATCTGCGCAGCGCCAATCGTCAGCATGATGGGGTTGAGCCCAGGGATGAATATGGCGGCGACGTTGAGCACGGTCAGGCCGATGTCCAGCCAGTGCTCGAGGCGTTCCAGCCGCGCTTTGGCATCGACATCGGCGGTGGGCACAACGAGCACCCGGGCGTCGGCCTTGAGCCTTTGTACATGCTCGGTTTCAAGGGCAGCCCAGGGCTGAGCGGGCAGCAGCGTTTTGGACAGTTCCAGGTGCGGTTGTGCGCGGGCTGCTCTGGGCTGCTCGTCGGTTTTGTAAAGGGCGCGGCGCAACTTGATAGCCAAGGAGGGTTGCAGCGCCTGGGGCGCTTGCGCAGTGGTCACGCTGAAAAAATCGTTATCCAGCAGGCATTGGCAGAGGTGGGAATAAGCCTGCTGCGCCGAGCCGAATTCCTGCAGGGGGGTGTCGCTGCCGGGCAGGTACAGGATGACTGGATTGACAGTGTTTGGTGCATCCGGGCCGATGATCATCCATTCGTTTAGAGGGATCTCGAACAGGTTGACCCGCCAGCAATGCAAGGGCTTATCCGCATAGCTCGCTTGCCCGTTGTTCGCGCAAAGCGTATGCAACGCGGCTAACCCGCTGGACGACAGCTGATTGCGCAGGCTTGCTATACGCGTCTGCACGCGCAATTCGTCTTGCCTCGCCTTTATTGCATACGCCTTGATGTCGCCTGCTTGCGCGCCGTCGAAGACCGACGCGAGGTGGTTCTGATAGTGCTGACCGAGGTCCAATGCCCGGCAGTGCGCGATGAACGCATCGACGCTCAGGCCCGGGATCGATGAAATATCACCGATTGCGACCTGCAGGCGGCTATGCCGCGTAGTGTCGTCCGGCCCCTCGAAATTGTGCAGGGCAACCTCGAGCAGGCTGCGCGGCTGCGGCGCACCGTCTGGCACCACGGGCAGCAGCTCCCCAGGGACCGGAGGGCTCCCCGGATTGAAGCCGGGAAGGGAAACCCGGGTAGCCTGATAGATGTACTGTGCCTTGTCGACCGCGATGTGCGCGCCAAGCCTGGCCTGCAGCAATGGTGTGCAGAATTCGGTGATGCCTTTGAGGCCGGCCAGGGCATTGCGCAAGACCAGGCGGCTGGCATCACGCAGGTCGATTGCCCGGCGCAGCGCTTTTTGATCGAGGTCGGGCGCGTTGGTGTACCAATCGTAGGGCTTGCCATCGGCATCCAGGTATTCCATACGCAGGCTTTGCAGGAGCCTGCTGGCATGCTGGGGGTGCAGGTGCTTGCTCCAGGCGGGCAACGTGTTGACTATTTGCGCGTGATGAAAGGGGAGTGGGGTCGTCATGGGGCGCTCCTTGTGGTTAAGGTCGCCATGAAGCCGCGCATAGGGCTTTGGGGTGCGGTTGATATCTAGTACCCGATGCCATACACGGGTCGGTGTCGCACATGTACCCGTCGTTGAGGGGGCAGCACCAGCGGGTGGGCTGGGCCATGGTAACGCCAGGCCTGACGCGCAGGCGCCAGGCGCCAGCCAGGGAGAGTGTTCATGCGTTCGCAGTCCAGTGCCAGGGATCACCTGCTAGACCTTGAGGGTATCGAGATTGCCGTGCGCACCTGGGGGCCCGAAGACGGCATCCCGGTGTTGGCTCTGCACGGTTGGTTGGACAACGCCGCTTCGTTCGAGCGCCTTGCGCCGTTGCTCGACGGCTGTTTCGTGGTCGCCCCCGACCTGGTCGGCCACGGTCGCTCCGATCATCGCCGCCACGACAGCGGCTACTACCTCTGGGAACATGCCGAGGACATGCTGGCGGTCATCGACAGCCTGGGCCTGGCGCAATTCCATGTGCTGGCCCACGGCATGGGCAGCGGCATCGCGTCGTTGCTGGCGGCCATGACCAGCAGCATCGCCAGCATGATCTTCATAGATGGCATGGGGGCGCCGTTCACGGTCGATGAAGACGACCGGGTGCAGCACCTGGCCCGCGCCTATCGGCTCAAACGCATGCTTCAGCGCAGCCAGCAGCAGGGCTTTGGCGAGCCGGACAGCAGCCGCTTCGACAACCTTGAAACGGCCATGCAGCAGCGGCGGCGGCGCCTGGATGGCGATTTGTCGGAGGATGCCGCCCGGGTGCTGGCCCAGCGCGACCTGTTGCAACTGGCGGACGGCTATTGCTGGCGCCACGATCCGCGCCTGGTGCTGCCCGAGCCCATGCCATTGACCGAGCGTGAGGCCTGCGACCTGCTACGGGAAATCCGCTGCCCGCTGTACCTGATGATCGGCCGGCAGGGGGCATTTACCGGGGGCGCGTTCGAGCGGCGTGAGGCGTCGTTGCCCGCCAATGCCCGGGTTTCGTGGCACCCGGGCGGGCATCACTTCCACCTGGAAGCGCCAGACCGGGCGCTGGTCGATCAGCTCCTGCGCATCCTCACCCGCCATGACGGCGGCATGCTGCAACGGTTGGTGAACGAATAACGGGGAATGCTCGCTCGACCTACTGATGCGCTATGGTGGTGCGCAACATTTGCGCTAGCGCCACCAGGAGATTCGGCATGCGACCGTTCACCATCAAGCACATCGACCACCTCGTGCTACGGGTCAGCGACCTGCAGCGCAGTGTGGCGTTCTACCGTGACCTGCTGGGCTGCACGGTCAGCAGGGAGCGCGAAGACCTGGGCATGGTCCATTTGGCGACGGGCACGGCAATGATCGACCTGGTCACCCTCGGTGGGCCTTTGGGGCGCCCGGGCGGTGCTGGGCCGGGAGCAGAAGGCCGCAACCTGCATCACTTCTGTTTGCGCATCGAACCGTTCGATGAGCAGGCGCTGACCGCTTACCTTCAAGCACAAGGTGTGGCTGTGGAACCGGCCGAGAAACGCTATGGCGCCGAAGGCGAGGGGCTGTCGCTGTATTGCTACGACCCTGATGGCAACCAGGTCGAACTCAAAGGCCCGGTCCCTGCGCTGCCGGCCGCATGACGCGCCGGGCTGGCTGAAATGCGCCGGTTTCTGGGTTCATGGCATTCATCGATGCGAGCAAGTGGATATCCCGGCAAAGCCGATTATGCTTCAGATACCTTGCTGCGATCCGAGGCGGCCCGCCTCGTCGTGCTTCGCGCAACCAAAGCAAGCCCTAGGGCCTGGGTGCGACGGTGAAATCGGTGTGAGGTACTCCGGCCTGCGATAACCACAATCCGGAGGTAACCCATGGCGGTTCTCGACAGCGCATCCACGGGCAGTAGCGCGCCCCAACGGGGTATCACCAAGGAGGAGCGCAAGGTCATCTTCGCCTCCTCGCTGGGTACCGTGTTCGAATGGTACGACTTCTACCTCTACGGCTCACTGGCGGCGATCATCGCCAAGCACTTCTTCGCCGGGGTCAACGAAACCACCTCGTTCATCTTCGCCTTGCTGGCCTTCGCAGCAGGCTTTGCCGTGCGGCCGTTCGGCGCGATCGTGTTCGGCCGCCTGGGCGACATGATCGGGCGCAAGCACACGTTCCTGATCACCATCGTGATCATGGGCCTGTCGACTGCGATCGTTGGGTTGCTGCCCAGCTATGCAACGATTGGCGTGGCGGCACCGGTGATCCTGATCACCCTGCGCCTGCTGCAGGGTTTGGCATTGGGGGGCGAGTACGGTGGCGCGGCCACCTATGTCGCCGAGCATGCGCCCAAGGGCCGGCGTGGCTTCTTCACCGCCTGGATACAGACCACTGCGACGCTTGGGCTGTTCCTGTCGCTGCTGGTGATCCTGGCCTGCCGCACGGCCATGGGCACTGAAGCGTTCGAAGCCTGGGGTTGGCGCATTCCGTTCCTGCTGTCGATCCTGCTGCTGGCGATCTCGGTGTACATCCGCCTGCAGCTCAACGAATCGCCAGTGTTCATGAAGATGAAGGCCGAGGGCAAGGCCTCGAAAGCGCCGTTGACCGAGTCATTTGCCCGCTGGGAAAACCTCAAAGTGGTGATCATGGCGTTGCTCGGCGGCACCGCCGGCCAGGCCGTGGTGTGGTACACCGGCCAGTTCTATGCGCTGTTCTTCCTGTTGCAGACGCTGAAGATCGACCCGCAGACCGCCAACCTGCTGATTGCCGGCTCGTTGCTGATCGGTACGCCGTTCTTCATCTTTTTCGGCAGCCTGTCCGACCGCATCGGGCGCAAGAAGATCATCATGGCAGGCTGCATCATCGCCGCGTTGACCTACTTCCCAATCTTCAAGGCGCTGACCGAGTACGGTAACCCGGACGTGTTCGTCGCCCAGGAGCAGAACCCGGTCGTGGTGGTGGCCGACCCTGGCCAGTGCGCGTTCCAGTTCGACCCGGTGGGCAAGGCCAAATTCACCAGCTCCTGCGACATCGCCAAGAGCCTGCTGGCCAAGCGGGCGATCCCGTATGAGAACGTCAACGCAGAGCCTGGCAGCGTGGCGCAGATCCGTATCGGTGAACGGGTGATCCCAAGCTTCGACGGCAGCAGCCTGCCGGCGGCCGAACTGAAGACCCAGAGCGACGCCTTCACGGCAACCCTGACTGGCGCCTTGAAAGAGGCCGGTTACCCCGAAAAAGCCGACCCTGCGAAGATCCATTACCCGATGGTGCTGTTGCTGCTGACCATCCTGGTGATCTACGTGACCATGGTGTACGGGCCGATTGCCGCGTGGCTGGTCGAGCTGTTCCCGGCGCGCATCCGCTATACCTCGATGTCGCTGCCGTATCACATCGGCAACGGCTGGTTCGGCGGCTTCCTGCCGACCGTGGCGTTCGCCATGGTGGCGGCCACCGGTGATATCTATTATGGGCTGTGGTACCCGATCGTGATCGCGGTGATGACGGCGGTACTGGGCATCTTCTTCCTGCCGGAGACCAAGGACCGGGATATCACGTGAGCCTTGTGTAGGCAGTGGCGGCCTTTTCGCGGGGCAAGCCCGCGAAGAGGCCTGCACTGAAAATCCATTCAGTCGAAATACCCGCGCAGGCTGAAGGCATAACCGATATCGACATCCTTGGCCTCACCCCGGCTCCAGCGCTTGCTCATCACGAACTCGAACGCGGGTTCGTACAGCCCATCGCGCACCACCGCGCCCCCGAGCACTTCGACGTCATACCACCCATTCTCCAGCTCGATGATCGGCCGCCCCGGCACCTGATAACGAGCCAGCAGGTCGCCCAGCGTCTTGTTGGTGAAATGCTGGAGGATGCGCCAGGTGTACACCATCACTGCACGGTACTCGACCTGCAGCACATAGCCGCCGCGCCGGTGCTTCAGGCGGCTGCCCGGTTCGAGCAAGGCAGGTGTGCTGCCATCGAGGGTGAAGATGATGTGGTAAGGCAGGTTGTCGACCCCGGCCAGCGGCACCACGACGCCCTCGCGCACCGCCCGGTCGCCGCTGTCCGTGCGGGTGAATTCGCTGGCCAGATCGTCCGGCAGGTCATGTTCATGCTTGAAGCGGTCGAGCAACTGAATGTCCCCGACCAGAAAGTAATCGATCTGGTCGTTGAGCACTTCGCTGAATTCGTGGCGCATTGGTTTTCCTTATTGTGGCGCACCGGGAACTGCAGCAAATGTAGCGAATGCGACCGTCGCCTGCCATGGCGCAGGGTCAATGTTTCTGGGCGATCTGGATCAGGTTGCCGCAGGTGTCGTCGAACACCGCGACGGTGACCGGGCCCAGGTCGGTGGGTTCCTGGGTGAACTTGACGCCGGCCTTGCACAGGCGCGTGTACTCGGCCTGGATGTCGCGTACGCCAAAGGACGTCGCCGGGATGCCATCGTGGTGCAGCGCTGCCTTGTAGGTCTTGGCTGCGGGGTGGGCGTCAGGTTCCAGCACCAGCTGAACACCGTTGGGGTCGTTGGGCGAGGTCAGGGTGAGCCAGCGATGCTGGCCCAGGGAGATGTCGTCCTTGGGGGCGAAACCGAGCACGTAGTGGTAGAAAGCCAAGGCCTTGGCCTGGTCGTCGACAAGAATGCTGGTGACAACGATCTTCATAGGCGCACACCGTTCCTGCGGCTGTTTACCCTCCAGTAAAGACGTTTTGGCCTGTTTCACCAGCGAGGCGGCATTCTGCTCACGCCAGTACCGGCCCTTTCGCGGGACCTGCCCGCGAAAGGGGGATTGCCGCTACCCGGTCAGAGCCAGCCCTTGATCTGCCGCGCCACCGCCTCGGTGGAAATCCCGTAGCGGTCATGCAAGGTCGGCAACGCGCCGGCATCGAGGAACGCGTCCGGCAATGCGATCTGGCGGAACGTCGGCGTCACGCCATTGCGCAACAGCACACCCGCCACGGCTTCACCCAACCCACCCACGATCGAATGGTTCTCAGCGGTCACCACCAGCCGCCCCGGTTTGCGAGCTTCGGCAAGGATGGTCGCTTCATCCAGCGGCTTGATCGTCGGCACATGCAGCACCGATACATCCACGCCGTCCTTGTGCAACTGTTCCGCCGCTTCCAGCGCACGCATGGTCATCAGCCCGCTGGCAATCACCAGTACATCGCGGCCGCCGCGCACCACCTGGGCCTTGCCCAGCTGGAACTGATAGTCGTAACGGTCCAGTACCAAAGGCACGTTGCCGCGCAGCAAGCGCATGTACACCGGGCCCTGGTGGGCGGCGATGGCTGGTACCGCCTGTTCGATTTCCAGCGCATCGCAAGGGTCGACGATCATCAGGTTGGGCATGGCGCGCATGATCGCCAGGTCATCGGTGGCCTGGTGGCTGGGGCCGTACCCCGTGGTCAGGCCGGGCAGGGCGCAGACGATCTTGACGTTGAGGTTCTCTTCGGCGATTGCCATGCAGATGAAGTCGTATGCCCTGCGCGAGGCGAACACCGCGTAGGTGGTGGCGAACGGGGTGAAGCCTTCGCGGGCCATGCCTGCGGCGGCGCTCATCAGCAATTGCTCGGCCATGCCCATCTGGTAGAAACGGTCCGGATGAGCCTTGGCGAAGATGTGCAGGTCGGTGTACTTGGACAGGTCGGCGCTCAAGCCCACGATATCCTGGCGCTGCTCGGCGAGCGCTGCCAGGGCATGACCGAACGGGGCGGGCCGGGTCGGTTGGCCTTCGGCGGCGATCGAGGCGATCATCGCCGAGGTGGTCAGGCGTTTCTGCGGTGCGGTCTGGCTGTTCATGCGTGGCTCCCGGCGTCCAGTGCTTGCAGGGCAAGGTCCCATTCGTGTTCGTCGACTCGGATGAAGTGGGTCTTGTCGCGGTTTTCGAGGAAGGGCACGCCCTTGCCCATACGGGTGTCGCAGATGATCACCCGCGGTTGTGCGGCGGTATGGGCACGGGCTTGGTCGAAGGCCTGGACCAAGGCGGCCAGGTCGTTGCCGTCGACCCGTTGCACGTACCAGCCGAACGCCTGCCAGCGCTCGACGATCGGCTCGAAGGCGAGAATCTCGCTGGAATGGCCATCGGCCTGCTGGTTGTTGACGTCGACGATGGCGATCAGGTTGTCCAGCTTGCGGTGGCTGGCGGACATCACCGCTTCCCAGGTCGACCCTTCGTTCAGCTCACCGTCGGAAAGCAGGTTGTACACCCAGTTGCGCGAGCCCTTGCGCTTGAGCCCCAGGCACGCCCCAACGGCGATGCCCAGGCCGTGGCCGAGCGAGCCGCCGGTGATCTCCATGCCGGGGGTGTAGGCCGCCATGCCGGACATGGGCAGGCGGCTGTCGTCGCTGCCGTAGGTTTCCAGTTCGTCTTCCGGGATGACCCCAGCTTCGATCAGCGCCGCGTACAGGGCGATGGCGTAATGTCCGATGGACAGGTAGAAGCGGTCGCGTTGCTCCCACTCGGGGTTGGCCGGGTCCATGCGCAGGGCATGAAAGTAAGCCACGGCGAGCAGGTCGGCAGCGCCGAGGGCCTGGCCGATGTAACCCTGGCCCTGGACCTGGCCCATGCGCAGGGCATGGCGACGAATGTTGTGGGCGCGCGCAGCCAGAGGCAGCGCACCCGGGGTAGCGGGTACGGCGTTCATGGGGTGACTCCTTGCAAAGGACGTTGGGGTATTAACGGTTGACCAGGCTGGCCGGCACGCGCAGTACCAGGCAGGCGCCGAAGACCAGCACGGCGGTGATCAGGTACATGCCGATGGCGTTGCTGCCCAGGGTGCTGGTGACCCAACCGATCAGGAAGGGCGAGCAGAACCCGGCCAGGTTGGCGAAGCTGTTGACGGCGGCGATGCCGGCAGCGGCTGAAACCCCGCCCAGCAGCGTGGTGGGCAGCATCCAGAACAGTGACGAGGCGGACAGGATGCCGGCAGCGGCCAGGCACAGGCTGAGGATCGACAGGCTCAGGTGGCTGGCGAACAGCGCGGCCAGGGTCAGGCCCAGGGCTCCGGCGAGCATGGGGATCGCCAGGTGCCAGCGGCGTTCGCGGTGGCGGTCGCCGCTGCGCCCGGCCAGCAGCATGGCGCCGATTGCGCACAGGTACGGCAGGCTGGTCAGCAGGCCGATATGCAGGGGGTCACTGACGCCGGCGTTGCGTACCAGCGTCGGCAGCCAGAAGGTGATGGCGTACTGGCCCATGACCACGCAGAAGTAGATGCCCGCCAGCAACCACAGACGGCGGTCGCGGATGAAATCACCCACTGAACCGTGCTGCACCTTGTGCTGCTCGTCCTCGGCCAGTTCCTTGCGTACCAGCGCCTTTTCCTCGTCATTGAGCCAGTCGGCCTGGTCGACGCCATCCTTCAGGTAGCTCAGCACCAGGATGCCCACCAGCACCGTGGGGATCGCCTCCAGCAGGAACATCCACTGCCAGCCAGCCCAGCCGTGCACGCCGGCGAAACGCTCCATGATCCAGCCCGACAACGGCCCGCCGACCATGCCCGAGAGCGGGATGGCGATGAACCACAGGGCGGTCATCTTCGCCCGCCGATACGACGGGAACCAGTAGGTCAGGTACAGCAGCAGGCCCGGCGCCAGGCCGGCTTCGGCGACGCCGAGGAAGAAGCGCAGGGTATAGAACTGCCAGGCCGTCTCGACGAAGGCGAACAGCGCCGAGATGATGCCCCAGGTGATCATGATGCGGGCGATCCAGCGGCGCGCGCCGACCTTGTGCAGAATGATGTTGCTGGGTACCTCGCACAGGAAATAACCGATGAAGAACATGCCGGCGCCCAGGCCATATACCGCCTCGGACAGCGCCAGGTCGTCCATCATCTGCAGCTTGGCGAAGCCGACGTTGACCCGGTCGAGGTAGGCGCACAGGTAGCACAGCATGAGAAACGGCATCAGCCGCCAGGCGGTCTTGCGGTAGGCATGGCTGCGCGCGGCGGTGGCCGCGTCGAGGACGAGTGTAGTCATGTCGATCTGATCTCTTGTTGTTATCGATTGCCCCGCCGTAGCGGGGCTCAGATGCGAAACATCATGCCGCGTCGCTTAGTGGATCAGCATGCCCCCGTTGACGTCCAGGGTGATGCCGGTCAGGTAGCTGGACAGGTCGCTGGCCAGGAACAGCGCGGCGTTGGCCACATCGCGGGCTTCGCCCAGGCGGCCCAGGGGGATGCCTTCGATGATGGCGTGGCGGCGCTCGTCCTGCATCAGGCCGCCGGTGATGTCGGTGTGGATCAGGCCCGGCGTGATCGCGTTGACCCGCACGTTGTCCGGGCCCAGCTCACGCGCCATGGCCTTGCCCAGCCCGAGCACGGCGGCCTTGGCGGCGCTGTAATGCGGGCCGCCGAAGATGCCGCCGCCCCGTTGGGCCGAGACCGACGACATGCAGATGATGCTGCCCGAACGCTGGGCGCGCATTGTCGGGATCACCGCCTGGGACATCAGCAAGGTGCCGCGCAGGTTGACGTCGAGAATGCGGTCGTAGTCCTTGCCGGTGATTTCCAGCGTCTTCACGGGCTGGGTGATGCCGGCGTTATTGACCAGCACATCGATGCGCCCGAACCGGGCCAGCACTTCGGCCACCGCATCGCGCACCTGCGCTTCATCGGCCACGTTCGCGGCCAGGCCCAGGTGGCCTTCGCCAAGCTGCCCGGCGGCATCGCGGGCGGCATTCAGGTCAAGGTCGAGGATGGCCACCTTGGCGCCCTGGGCGGCAAAGGCCTGGGCGGTGGCGCGGCCGATACCGCGGGCAGAGGCGGCACCAGTGACAATTGCAATCTTGCCTTCGAGTAACATGGGCAGTGCTCCGGATGATTGTTGTTGTGAGCAGCGGTTCCAGGCAGAACCGATAGGCACAGCTTGGTATGCGCACCGGCGCTGGGCAACGCAGTGCCTTTCAGCCTATGCTGAAAAAAATTCAGCACCGGGCAGGTGTCGGCCGCGTTGCGTGCCAGCGCTCAGCCCCAGTTCACGACGGAAAATCGATGAATCACGACGCGGGCAAGAAGCCCCTCCAGTTACCGCCGCTGAAAGCGATTCAGGCCTTCGAGCAGGCCGCACGTTTCGGCAACGTCGCCCGCGCAGCCGAGCAGCTCAACCTGACGCCTTCGGCTGTCAGCCATCAGATCGCCAACCTGGAAGCGTTGATTGGGCGCCCGCTGTTCCTGCGCACGGCCAAGGGCGTGACCCTGACGGCAGCGGGGGACCAGTACCTGCGTGAGGTGTCCGGTATTCTGCAGAGCCTGGCCACGGCCACCGAGCGCGCCGGCAGCGCGGTGGGGTTCGATTGCCTGCGCCTGCATTCGGCGCCGAGTTTCGGCCTGCTCTGGCTGCTGCCGCGCCTGGAGCAGTTTCGCGCCAGCCACCCAGACATCCAGATCAACCTGTCCTGCTCCTACGAGGCGCTGCATTTTGGCCGGCACCAGATCGACGTGGATATCCGACACGGCTACCCGAACTGGCCGAGCCTGGAGGTACGGACCATCCGCCACGAGCGCGCCACGGTGCTGGCCGCGCCGGCCCTGCTGGCGCGCCAGCCGATCCTGCAGCCCGCCGACCTGCTGGGCCACAACCTGATCCTTTCCGAGTCGGCGCTGGTGCAGTGGCCGCAGTGGTTCGCCCAACAGGGCGTGTCGCTGCCCCAGGCCCCGTTCGCCCTGAGCTTCGACCGTTCCTACATGAGCCTGGAGGCAGCCAGCCACGGCTATGGCTTCGCCCTGGAAAGTTCATTGCTGTCGCAGGACTACGTGGCACGCGGGCAGCTGGTGCCGGTGTTCGGCGCCGAACAGGCCAGCCCCGTAAGTGCCCATCACCTGGTGTTTCCCCGTGGCCATGCGGAGTTGCCGCGGGTGCGTCGGTTTTTGGAATGGATGCAAGGGCAACTGGGGCACGACTTCAGTTACTGACCCCGACTAAATATGCTCAAGCCATAGGCAAATCCTTCATCACCCAGCCGCCCGTGGCCCCGGCGGCACGGTAAAGTGGCAGGATAATTCCAAAGGCGCCCCCAACCGGCGCCAGAGAGGTGCCTGTGGCTTCCTATACCTTGCGACAACTCAAGTATTTCGTCACCACTGTCGAGGCCGGCAGTGTCGCCGAGGCCTCGCGCCAGCTGTACATCGCCCAGCCGTCGATCTCCACGGCGATCAAGAGCCTGGAAGAGAGCTTCGGTGTGCAGCTGTTCATCCGCCACCACGCCCAGGGCGTGTCGCTGACCCCCAGTGGCAAGCGCTTTTACGCCAAGACCAAGACGCTGCTGCAGATGACCCACGAGTTCGAACAGAACGCCCTGGCCGATAACGACACCGTGGCCGGGCAGATCGACATTGGTTGTTTCGAGACCGTGGCGCCGTTGTACCTGCCACGCCTGATCGCCGGTTTTCGCCAGCGCTACCCAGGTGTCGATATCCGCCTGCGCGACGGCGAGCAGCAGGACCTGATACAGGGGCTGACCGCCGGCACTTTCGACCTAGCATTCCTCTACGACCACGACCTCGATGGCACCATCGAGACCGAGCCGTTGATGCCGCCGCACAAGCCCTACGTGCTGCTCCCCGAGAAGCACCGCTTTGCCGGCCAGGCGCAAGTGTCGCTGCGTGACCTGTGCCCGGAACCGATGATCCTGCTGGACGTGGCGCCGAGCCGCACCTATTTCGTCAGCCTGTTCAACGAGCTGGGCCTGACGCCGAACATCGTTTTCAGCTCGCCGTCGATCGAGATGGTGCGCGGGATGGTGGGGCAGGGGTTCGGCTTTTCGCTGTTGGTGACCCGGCCACATTCGCCATACACGTATGACGGGCAGAAGCTGGTAACGCTGGACATCGCCGAGCCGGTCACCTTGTCGGGGCTGGCGGCGGCGCGCTTGAAGCGGGTGCAGCTGACCAAGCCGGCGCAGCTGTTTGTCGAGTTCTGCAGGGAAGAACTGGGCAAGCTGTAAAAGCATCGCCGGCAAGCCGGCTCCCACAATGACCCTGCAGCGTCTGGGTGGAAGCCGGCTTGCCGGCGAAAGGGCTGCAAAGCAGCCCCGGTGGTTTCAAGGGATCAGTCTTGATCCGGCACCACCGCAATCACGTCGATCTCCATCAACCACTCGGCCTGGGCCAAGCCCGCAACCACCAGCCCGGTGGAGATCGGGAACACGCCCTTGAGCCATTTGCCCACCTCTTTGTACACCGGCTCACGGAAGCGCGGGTCGGTGATGTAGGTGGTTGTCTTGACGATGTGTGACAGGTCCGAGCCGGCTTCTTCAAGCAACTGCTTGACGTTCTTCATCGCCTGCTCGGCCTGTGCCTGGGGGTCGCCCAGGCCAACCAGTCGCCCTTCGAAGTCGGTGCCGACCTGGCCGCGCACATAGATGGTGTTGCCGGCGCGCACGGCCTGGCACAGGTCGTTGTCCAGGGCCTGGTTGGGGTAGGTGACCTTGGTGTTGAACATGCGGATGCGGGTATGGGTTGGCATCAGTGGGCTCCGAGGGTGCTGACGTTGCTGATCGAGTTGGATTGCTGCTCATCCACGTCCCGCTGTTCGCGGTCGCGGTAGGCCAGGTAGGTGCGCTGGGTGGCGATGTGGCCGGCGACGTGCTTGGCGTCGTGCCACACCCCCCAGATGAACGACGAACCGCGGCGCGACAGCCAGGGCAGGCCGAGGAAGTACACGCCCGGTTCGCGCGATACGCCGCGCTGGTGCTGGGGCTTGCCGTTGGCGTCGAAGGTGTCGACCTGCAGCCAGCTGAAGTCCACGCCGTAGCCGGTGGCCCAGATGATGCTGGTGACACCGGCCCGGGCCAGGTCCAGTTCGCGCAGCGGGTTGCTGACGCAATCCGGGTCTGGCAGGCGCTTGCGGGCTTCGGGTTCTTCCGGCAGGTCCAGGCCGTTGCGCTCGATATAGGCATCGGCGGCGTCGAGCAGGGCCAGGTAGTTTTCATCGCCGCGGCGGATGTTTTCCGCCAGGTTGTCCTGGAAGCGCGCCACGCCGTTGTCGAACGACTGGGTCAGGCCGACCAGGGTCATGCCCTGGTGGGCGAGGGCACGGAAGTCCACGGTGTGACCGCCACGGGCGCCACTGACGGCAATGGTCACGTGCTCGCGGCCGGGCTTGGCGATTTCGGCATCCCACTCGCCCAGCACGCCCAGCCACCAGCAGAAGTCACGGTTGCGGTAGGCGCGTGGCGGGCGGTCGTGGGCACCGACCGACAGGTAGACCTGGCGCCCGGCGCGCATCAGCTCTTCGGCAATCTGCACGCCGGAGGAGCCGGCACCCACCACCAGCACCGCGCCTTCAGGCAGCTGCTCGGGGTTGAAGTAGGCGGCAGAGTGGATCTGGTGCAGCTGCTCGTCTTTCGGCGCGATGGCCGGGATGACCGGGCGCTGGAATGGGCCGGTGGCAGCGACCACACGGTTGGCGCGGATCACGCCTTCGTTGGTTTCGATGGTGAAGCCCGGGCGGTCGGCATTGCGCACCACCTTCTTCACCTCGATGCCGGTTCGCACCGGCAGGTTGTACTTGCGAACATACTGCTCGAAGTAGTCGGCCACCTGGTCCTTGCCGGCGAAGGCATCGGCGTCGAGGTTGAATTCGAGGCCAGGGAAGCGGTCGTGCCACACCGGGCCGTTGGCGACCAGCGAGTCCCAGCGGCCCGTGCGCCAGGCCTCGGCGATACGGTTACGTTCCAGCACCAGGTGCGGCACGCCGAGTTTGCTCAGGTGTTCGCTCATGGCCACGCCGGCCTGGCCGGCGCCGACGACGAGGGTGTCGATTTCGATGGTGTTCATTGTCATGTCCGAGCCCTTGTTCAGGCGGTTTTTGTCAGGTCGGTTTGGAGGACCGCCGTTACCTGGGGCCAGACTAGGGACGCTGTGCAAATCACGAAAATAGTATTTAGCTTGGGCTTGCCGATAAAACGGCGAAGGCCTTGATGAGCAAGGCTTGCAGCGAGGTTTTGGAGGGCGCGCAGGTGTTTCGAGGGGCTGTCCGCGGCCTTAGTTTTTTCCTCTTCAAGGCAGAGGAAAATGTTGGTTTCGCGCACTGGAGGGTTCTGTTCAGATTGCCTGCAATCGCACAGGACAACAGGAGCATCACATGACCTTTTCCATCATCGGTCGCTGCCAGGAAACCGGCCAGGTCGGCATCGCCATCAGCTCTTCGAGCATCGCCGTGGGCGCCCGTTGCCCTTGGGTGCGTGCGGGCGTCGGCGCCGTGGCCACCCAGAACATCACCTTGCCGGCCCTCGGCCCGCAAATTCTCGATGCCCTGGAACAGGGCCGGCTGCCGCCAGCCGCGGCGCTGGACCGGGTGCTCAGCGCCAATGGTTGGAGCGAGTTTCGCCAAGTCACGGTGATCGACAGCAACGGCCAGGTGGCGCTGTTCACCGGCAAGGAAGCGCTGGGCGTGCACAATGCGGTGGCCGGCGAGCAATGTGCTGCAGCCGGCAATCTATTGTCATCGGTGCAGGTGATCGAAGCCATGGTGCAGGCCTTCGAACAATCTGCAGGGCACCTGGCCGATCGCCTGCTGGCGGCCATGCACGCGGCCATGGCGGCTGGTGGCGAGGCTGGCCCGGTGCACTCGGCGGCGCTGAAAGTCGCCGGCGAGCTGACCTGGCCGCTGGTGGACCTGCGAGTGGACTGGGCGGATGAAGACCCGATCGGCGTACTCGACGGCCTGTGGCAGGCGTACCGCCCACAAATGCAGGATTACGTCACCCGCGCCCTGAACCCCACCACCGCGCCAAGCTATGGGGTGCCGGGGGATGAATGAGTTCAGCAGCCGCGCCTTGTTGGCCCGGTTGATCGGCTTTGCCACGGTCAGCCGCGATTCCAACCTGCAGTTGATCGGCTTCATTCGCGATTACCTGGCCGAACTGGGCGTTGAGAGCGAGCTGTTCCATAACCCCGAGGGCACCAAGGCCAACCTGTTCGCCACCATTGGCCCCAAGAGTGTGGGGGGCGTGGTGCTCTCTGGGCACACCGATGTGGTGCCAGTGGATGGCCAGGCCTGGACGGTTGACCCGTTTGCGCTGACTGAGCGTGAAGGGCGACTGTACGGCCGTGGCACGGCGGACATGAAGGGGTTTATCGCCTCGGTGCTGGCGGCGGTGCCGGCGTTTCTGGCACAACCGCTGCGCATGCCGGTGCACCTGGCGTTTTCCTATGATGAGGAAGTCGGCTGCCTGGGCGTGCGCTCGATGCTTGCCGCGCTGGAACAGCGCTCACACAAGCCGCGCCTGTGCCTGATCGGCGAGCCGACCGAACTGAAACCGGTGCTTGGGCACAAGGGCAAGCTGGCCATGCGCTGCCAGGTGCATGGCGCGGCGTGCCATTCGGCGTACGCCCCCTATGGGGTCAATGCCATCGAATACGCCGCCAAGCTGATCGGCAAGCTGGGCGAGATCGGAGACGCTCTGGCAGTGCCCGAGCAGCATGACGAGCGATTCGATCCACCGTTCTCGACCGTGCAGACCGGCGTGATCAAAGGGGGCCGAGCGTTGAATATCGTGCCCGAGGAGTGTGCCTTCGACTTCGAGGTGCGGGCCTTGCCAGGCTTCGAGGCGCAGACGGTGGCTGACCAGTTGCAGGCCTATGCCGAGGCAGAGTTGCTGCCGCGCATGCGCAAGGTCAATGCGGCCGGTGACATTCGCCTGGAGCCGCTTAGCGCCTATCCGGGTTTGGCGACGCCTGCCGACAGCGAGGCGGCGGGTTTGGTCGCGTTGCTCAGTGGGTCTGAAGCATTCGGCACCGTGGCCTTTGGTACGGAAGGTGGGTTGTTCGATCAGGCAGGTATCCCGACCGTGGTCTGTGGGCCGGGGAGCATGGAGCAGGGGCACAAGCCGGATGAATTTGTCAGCGTGGAGCAGTTGCAGGGCTGTGATGCGATGCTGCTCAGGCTGGTGGATTACCTCACGCAGGGCTGACTGCGGTGGCTGCTTCATGGGTAAACCCGCCCCCACAGGTTTTTGCGCAGGTTCAAGAACAGCGATGAACCTGTGTGGGCTTGTCCTGGCGACGAACCGCCGCGAATGGGCCGCAAAGCGGCCCCGAGGCCTCAGAAGGTCGCTTTGACTTGCAGGCCCACCACCAGCGCGTCATCGATGCTCTGGCCGGAGAAGGCACCCGGCTCGATGATGTACTGCACATCCGGTCGCAGGTTCAGCCACGGCGTGGCCTGGTAGCCATAGCTCAGTTCGATCAACTGCTCGGCGCCGTCGATGTTGGACAGCGGTTGCCCGGCATTGAGCGCGGCGTCTTCCTGCACGCCACGGCTGCGCGGGTTCTGCACGGCGCGGCCATAGCCCAGCGCCACGGTGTCACGCGGGCGGCCTTCGAATGGCTTGTACAGGACTACGCCGGCGCCATACCACTTGGTGAACGGCGAGGCGGCCTCGCTCGATGCCGAGTACTGGCCGAAGGCATGCAGGCTGCGGCCTGGGGAGCCGGCATCGTTCCACACTGCCTGGTCTATCAGCAGGTAGTGCCCACCACGGCCGGACACTTCCTTGTCGCTGCCGATGCGTTTGACGTCGGAACTGTCGTAGTAGTAACCCAGCTTGTACTCGCCCGGCAGTTCGCCCTGCAGCTTGTACACCAGCTCAACCGGCACCACGGTGCCCGTGGTGTGCTTGGGCCCCAGGTGCCAGGCGCGGCTGGAGTTGCCGTTGCTCTCGGGGTCGACGTTGAACGCCGCCACGCGCAGCTGCCACGAAGGCGACAGGTCGTACTTCACGCGCACACCCAGGTGGGCGTTGGGGTAGTTGGTCCAGCCGCTGCCACCGGACATGTTCAGCGGGTGACCGCAGAAACCGGCGTTCATGAAGTTGCACAGGATGCCGCTGTCCAGGCCGCCGAGGTCGTTGCCCATGGCCATGTAGCCCAGCTTGACGTTGAGCGCCGGGGTGAACAGGGTGCGCTCGTAGCTCAGCTCGGTCAGGCGGGTGTACAGGCCACCGTAGTTTTCCTGGATCGGCAGGCGGTTGCCTACCAGGTCCTCCGAGGCACTGTTGCCGCGACGGTCGTTGATGGTCAGCTGGACCTTGCCACCGTTGTCCAGGCCATACAGTTTCGACAGGTCGAACTGCACGCCGAACTTGAGGTTCTGCGAGTAGCGCGCCGAGCGGTGCAGGCCACCGTGGGCGTTGTAGGCGGTTTCACCGCTGTAGTCGCCGGTGATCTTCACGCCGTCTTCTTCGAGCTGGTGGCGCAAGCCGCCCCAGTCGCCGGTCATGGTGCTGCGGGTCATGAGGTCGCCGTCGGCCAGGGCGGTGGTGCTGGCCAGGGCGAGGAGCAGGGCAGTAGGTGTGTAGCGCATTGCGAGGGCTTTCCTGGGAAATCTTGGTGTTATTGGGGGCCATTCGCGGAACAAGCCCGCCCCCACAGCATCTGCGCGATCGCTGTGGGAGCGGGCTTGCCCGCGAAAAGAGCGACTCGGCTTATGGCAGTGCGTAAGAAATCACATAGTCGCCACGGTCAGTCGACTGACGGGCGCCGCCTGCAGTGATCACCACGTACTGTTTGCCGGTCTTCGGCGAGACGTAGGTCATCGGGCCGCCCTGGCTGCCGACTGGCAGGCGGGCCTTCCAGATTTCGTTACCGTTGCTGCTGTCGTAGGCGCGCAGGTAGAAGTCCTGGGTACCGGCGATAAACACCAGGCCACCTTGAGTCGACAGGGTGCCGCCCAGGGTTGGCAGGCCGATCTTGATCGGCAGGTGCATGCGGATGCCGAGCGGGCCGGTATCTTCTACGGTGCCGACCGGTACCTGCCAGGCCACCTGGCGGGTCTTCATGTCGATAGCGGTCAGCGTGCCGAATGGCGGCGCCTGGCAGGGGATGCCGGCGACCGACAGGAAGCGGTTCTTGTTCACTGCATACGGGGTGCCTTTCAGCGGTACGGCGCCCATGCCGGTGTTCAGCGCTTCGCCACCGGAAGCGGCCTGGCCTTTGTTCTGCGACGGGATCATCTGGATCCACAGGCCCAGACGCATGTCGTTGACGAAGATGAAGCCATGCACCGGGTCGGTAGAGAGGCTGCCCCAGTTCATGCCACCCAGCGAACCTGGGAAGCTCAGCGACAGATCGGTGCCCGGCGCGGTGTACAGGCCGTCGTAGCGCATCTTCTTGAAGTCGATACGGCACAGCAGCTGGTCGTATGGGGTGGCGCCCCACATGTCCGATTCGGTCAGGGTCTGCGCGCCGATCTGCGGCATGCCCACCGATTTCGGCTGGGTCGGGGAGTACGGTTCGTTAGGGATGTTGCTTGGCTTGACCGGCACTTCGTCAACCTGGGTCAGCGGCTTGCCGGTAGCGCGGTCGAGCACGTAGATCTGCCCGGCCTTGGTGCCGATCACCACCGCAGGCACCGACTTGCCGTCGTCCTTGGTGAAGTCGATCAGGCTTGGCTGCATCGGCAGGTCGAAGTCCCACAGGTCGTTGTGCACGGTCTGGAACACCCACTTCTCGTTGCCGGTGGTGGCGTCCAGGGCCAGCACGGAGGCGCCGTAGGTGTGGTCCAGCTTGTTGCGCTCGACACCGTAGATGTCGGTCGACGACGAGCCCATTGGCAGGAACACGGTGTTCATGGCCGGGTCGTAGGACATCGGTGCCCAACTGTTCGGGGTGCTGCGCACATAATTGCTGCCGTCGGCAGGGGCATTGCGGTCTTCCGGGTTGCCCGGGTCGAAGGCCCAGCGCATGGCACCGGTAATCACATCGAAGCCGCGGATCACGCCGCCAGGCATGTCGGTTTGCACGTTGTCGGCAACACGGCCACCCACCACCACAGTGGTACCGGCCATCAGCGGCGCGGAGGACAGTTGGTAGAAGGAGTCCGGCACATCACCCAGGCCGGCCATCAGGTTGACCTGGCCATTGTTGCCGAAGCCCTGGCAGAACTCACCGGTGTCGGCATCGACTGCGATCAGTCGGCCGTCGATGGTGTTGGTCAGCAGGCGACGCTGGCAGTTTGCACCGGCCGGCACGCTACCGACGGTGATCGGTGAGCTGTTCGGTTGGGTAGGCTGGGCGATCGGCGCGGTGGCGTCGAAATAGGCCATGCCACGGCAGCGCTGCCAGACCTTGGACTGGGCGTTGATCTCGTTCTTCCACAGCTCTTTACCGGTGTCGGCATCGAGGGCGATCAGGTTGTTGTGCGGGGTGCAGATGAACACCTTGTTGCCAACCTGCAGCGGGGTCAGCTGGTCTTCGGCACCGTTGCCGTCGCTGATGGCCACGTCACCGGTGTGGTAGGTCCAGGCGACCTTGAGCTTGTCGACGTTGTCGCGGTTGATCTGGTCCAGCGCGGCGAAGCGGCTGCCACCTTCGGTATTACCGTAGTGGGCCCAGTCCTTCTGCTCCTTGCCAGCTTCGACCGGGGTCATGCCCGGGCCTTTGCCGGTAGGCGCAACGCTTGGGTGAGCGACGAACATGTTGCCTGCGGCGATCACCAGCACCACGGCCAGCACACCGGCAATGCCGTAGGCACCACGGCCAGTGCTGCCACCGTTGGCACGTACCAGCAGCGGGTAGACCAGTGCCACCACCATGCCGATCGCGCCGAACATGAACAGGCGCGAGAACAGCGGCCAGAACACCAGGCCAGCGTCGATCAGCGCCCACAGCGCGGTACCGACCAGGAAGGCTGCGTACAGCCAGGCGCCGGCTTTTTTGCGCCGGGCGATGAGCACACCGGCGATGGCCATGGCCAGGCCGCCGATGAGGAAGTACCAGGAACCGCCCAGGCCAGCCAGCTTGATGCCGCCAGCAGCCAGGAGAAGGCCGAGCAGGGCGACGATCACGCCCAAGCCGACCAGGATGATGTTTGTGGCGCCAGAGGCGCGCGGTGTTTCGTTCATGCCAGGGATCTCAGCAGGTGGAATGGGCGCAGTTTAAGCCCTTAGCAAGCTAATTAACAAGTTAGTACATAATATTGTGAGGCTGATTGTCGCAGGGTTGAACTTGCCAAGGTGTGCCAAAAAGCTTAGATCACGCGCTGAAAATTGCAGTAAAAGATGGGTTTATGTGCGTTCAGATGCAGGGCTTAGACGTTTGTCGTAGACAAATCAATTGTCAGGCCACGGCGTAACGCTGCTATGGAACACCGCAAGCCAGACGGTCGGCACCCCTTGGGCGGTCCATTCCACCCGGTGCCGACAATGGGCCGGAATGTCGAGGCAGTCCCCCGGGGCGAGCAGGCGGGTGTAGTCTTCCTGCTCCAGGCGCAGGGCCGCACGGCCACTCAATAACATGACCCATTCACCTTCGGCCTGGTCGTACCAGAAGCCGAGCGGGCTGGCCTGCCCGCACGAGACGATGCGCTCGATGCGCACGCCAGGGCGCTGCAGCAGTTCATCGACCCGCTCGGCACCCGCGGGGTCACAGGAGGGCAGGGTATTCAGTATGTTGACAGTCGTCATGCACTCATCTCGTTCAGTGGGAGGTACTTCCACTATGGACCGGCTTACGCTGCCTCGCGCTTCTTGACCCGCACCGTGGATTGTAGGACCGTTCCGCAATTTGAATCGGGGTACGCATGGACAAGTTCCTGGCGATGAAGATGTTCACCGCGACCGTCGACGCGCAGGGCTTTTCCGCAGCGGCGCGCAAGCTTGGCGTGGCCACCTCGTCGGTGACGCGCCTGGTCGATGCGCTGGAGGCGGCGCTGGGCGCCACCTTGCTCAACCGCTCCACGCGCCAGGTTACCCTGACTGAGGCGGGCGCTCGCTACTACGCCCGCGCACGGGACATTTTCGAGGCGTTGGACGAGGCCGATGCCAGCGTCGCCGACCGCGGCGAAGAGCCTGTTGGCGTATTGCGCCTGTGCCTGCCGGTGGAGTTCGGCCGACGCGTGATCGCCCCGCACCTGGGGCCGTTCCTGGCGCGCTACCCCGCCCTGGAACTGGACATCGACATGAGCGACCGGCTCGATGACCTGCTGGACGGCCGCTACGACCTGTCGATTCGCCTTGGCGACCCGTCGCCGAATGATGAACTGGTGTGCCGGCAACTGGGGCGCTTCGAGCGCTGGCTGGTGGCCAGCCCCGACTACCTGGCCGGCCGCGAATCCTTGCAGCACCCCGGGCAATTGCTGGATCACGCCTGCCTGCGTTTTCGCTATGGGCAGAAGGCGCGGCCCTGGCGTTTGCGGCGGGGGGACGATGCCGTGGAGCTGGAGGTGAGCGGCCCGCTGCGCAGTGCCAATGCCGACCTGCTGCGCGAAGCCGCGCTGGCGGGCAGCGGTATCGCCTTGCTGGCCGACTGGCTGGTCCGCGAAGACGTTGCCGCCGGGCGCCTGCAGCGTGTGTTCGGCGACTGGCAGGCCAGCCCAGGTACGGCCAATGACAGTATCAATGCCTTGTACCTGCCCAACCACCGTGGCTCGCGTCGCGTTCAGGCCTTCATCACGTTCTGCGAGCGTTTGCTGGCGTCATGAAGCGCGTGCGTTGCGTACGGCGCAAAGCCCTGTTGCGCCAGCGCTGGATTCTCCTGCCAACGATGCCCCGCTACTGTGCCCGGCATATTCCACCCAATGCCGAGGAACCTCGCATGAATCCCTCCCTTGCTGCCACACAGGCCACAGCACCCGGCCTGAGCCGGGCTCTGGTCAGCCTGCTGGCATTCTGCTGCGGCGCGATCGTCGCCAATATCTACTACGCGCAACCCATCGTCGGGCTGATCGCACCGGACCTTGGCCTGTCCACCGAGCGGGCCAGCCTGATCGTCTCGCTGACCCAGCTGGGCTATGCGCTGGGCCTGCTGTTGCTGGTGCCGCTGGCGGACCTGTTGGAAAATCGCCGGTTGATGATCGTCACGGCGGTACTCGCTTGCATTAGCCTGTTGCTGGCGGGCACCAGCAGCCATGGCCAGGGGCAGTTGTTCCTGGGCTATGCCTTGTTGATCGGTTTCAGCTCGGTGGCAGTGCAGATGCTCATCCCGCTGGCTGCGCACCTGGCGCCGGAGCAGCAGCGTGGCCGGGTGGTCGGCAACATCATGGGCGGGCTGCTGCTGGGCATCCTGCTGGCGCGGCCGCTGTCGAGCCTGGTGGCGGACCACTTCGGCTGGCGCACGGTGTTCATTGGCGCGGCGGGCTTGATGGTGGCGATCATCCTGCTGTTGGCGCTGACCTTGCCGCGCCGGGTGCCTGACCACAAGGCCAGCTATGCCGGGCTGATGTTGTCGCTGATCGCTTTGTTGCGGCAGTACCCGGTGCTGCGCCAACGCTCGCTGTACCAGGCGTTGATGTTCGCAGCGTTCAGCCTCTACTGGACGGCAGTGCCGCTGGCCCTGGCGGGCGAGCATGGCCTGTCGCAAAGCCAGATCGCGCTGTTTGCCCTTGTGGGCGCGGTCGGCGCCATCGCCGCGCCAATGGCCGGGCGCCTGGCCGATGCCGGCCATGCTCGCGCCGCTTCACTGCTGGCCTTGGTACTGGCGCCTGTGGCATTGCTGCTGGGGCTGACTGCGCCGGGCTACAGCGTCATTGGCCTGGGTTTGACCGGGGTGCTGCTGGATTTCGCGGTGCAGATGAACATGGTCATCGGCCAGCGCGAGGTGTATGCCCTGGACCCAGCCAGCCGCGGGCGGCTCAATGCGCTGTACATGACCAGCATTTTCCTGGGCGGCGCCCTGGGTTCGTCGGTGGCCAGTGCGGTGTTCGCCCACTATGGCTGGCAGGGTGTGGCAGTGCTGGGCGCTGTGTTGCCTGGCTTGGCGCTGCTGGCGTTCCTGGTCGTCTCGCGAGGCAAATGAGCCGGCAATGCCTTAACGCCCGAGCGGCAATGCCACGCCAATCAAGACAAACAGCCCCCCGCAAAAGCGATTGAAGCCCTTGCCACCCTTGGCCAGCCAGGGCCTGATCCGAAACGCCAACCGCGCCAGCAGGTATTCGACCACGAACTCCACGCTGGCGAAGGTGGCCGCCATGACCACGAACTGCAGCAACAACCCGCGCTGAGGGTCGATGAACTGCGGCAGGAACGCCCCGTAAAAAAGCAGCACCTTGGGGTTGGCCATGGCCGACAGCAGGCCTTGGCGGAACATACCGGCACTGCTCAGGGGGGCCGCCTGCGCCTGCGCGTCCAGGTGCAAGGCAGGGCTGCGCCAGAGCTGGATGCCCAACCATAGCAGATACGCACCGCCCACCCACTTCAGCACGGTCAGCACGGACGCCGAGGCCTGCAGCAAGGCCGTGAGGCCGAACATGGCCAGGGCGATCAGAGCACTGAAGCCGAACACCCCGCCCACGATGGTGAACAGCGTGCGCCGTGCGCCATACAGCGCGCCGTGGGTGAGGGCCAGCAGGCTGTTAGGGCCTGGGGTCAAAGACAGGCCAATGCTTGCCAGCAGGTAGATGAGCCAGGTATCCAGAGCCATGTAGGTGCCTTGTTTCAGTCTGTGTTCAGTGAGGGTCAGTCTAAGCGACGCCGCTGAATCGGCAGGGTATGATCTGGACATCTGATGGTTGATCCTGGACATCCTGCCATGGCCCCCGATATCCGCCTGCTGATTCTGCCGTTGCCGGATTTTGCCCTGCTGCCCTTCGGTGCTTTCCTCGACAAGTTGCGCTTCAGTGCCGACGATGAAGACTACAGCCGCCAGCGCTATTGCAGCTGGACGCTTGCCGGGCTGACCGGCGAACCCGTGGTGTCGAGCAGCGGCGCTGTGATGCAGATGGAGGCCGTTGTCGATCAGCTTGCACTGGGTGACTACGACTACCTGGTGCTGTTCGGCAGCCGCAATGCCGAGGCCACGGCCCGCCTGGCACCTCGCTACAAAAGCCTGCTCAAGCGTGCGTCAAGGGCGGGTTTGAAACTGGTCGCCATCGACAATGCCGCCTTTCTGCTGGCAGCGTGTGGTTTGCTGGACGGGCACAAAGTGGTGGTGCACTGGCGCCATGAAGCCGAGTTTCGCGCGTGTTTTCCGCACTTGCAGTTGCTGCGCGAGCAGTTGTACTGCATCGACCGTACACGCATCACCTGTGCGGGCGGCACGGCAGCCATCGACCTCGCCGTCGAACTGCTATCCGATGCGTGCGGGCGCGCCCGGGCGCTGAAGGGGCTGGCCGACATGCTGGTGGACGAGTCCCGCGACAGCCGCCATGCCTTGCGTTCACTGGAAGCCGGGGCAGGGCAGGGGCGCCAGGTGCAGCGTGCGTTGGCGCTGATGCGCCACCACTTCGGGGCGCGGCTGTCCATCGAGCAACTGGCGGCGCAGTTGGGGGTCAGCCGACGGCAGCTGGACCGCCAGTTCCAGGCCAGCCATGGCATGAGCGCCAAGGCCTGGTGGCTGGAGATGCGCCTGCAGCAGGCGCGCTGGCGCCTGCAAAACTCCAACCACAACCTGGCGCAGATTGCCGATGAGGTAGGGCTGGGCGATGCGAGCCACCTGGGCAAATGCATGCGGCGGCGGTTTGGCTGTACGGCGCTGGCGCTGCGCCGTGATGCTCACTGCGGCGTGCCGAACAACCCGGTCCAGTAGATGCCCGCATCGCTCTTCGGGTCCACCGCATAGGCCGCGCCCATCTCGCGGAAATCCGGGTTCATCAGCGTGGCGCAATGCCCGGGGCTGGCCAGCCAGCCATCGACCACCTTCTGCGCCGTGTCCCGCCCGGCAGCGATGTTTTCGCCAATCTGCTGATACAGGTAACCGGCCAATTCGGCGCGATCACCTGGCGTGCGCCCGTCACGATCGATGTGGTCGAAGAAATTCTGGTTGGCCATGGCCCGCGTGTGGTTGGCCGCCACCCCCGCCAAGGCGCTGCTCCAGCTCAGTGCAGGTGCGCCGGCGAAGGGCTGGCCGCCGCATTGGCGCGGCGCCTTGCGCGCGCCATTGATCGCCTGCATGAGCTTCTGCCCCTCGGCCTGCCAGTCACCCAGGCGCCCGCTGAGCAGGGGGCGGGCCAGCACCACTCGCCAGTCACGGCCTTCCTGGCTGACGCCGATGTCGACGAACTGCGGGTCGAGCACCACCTGGCAGAAGCTTTCTTCGATGGCATGCATGGCCGCACGCGCGTCGCGCGGGCCGGACAGGCTGATGGCCTGCACGTTGACCATCGGGTACGCGGCACGGGTCATGGCCTGCTGCAGGTCGCGGGTGCCCTCTGGCGACAGCGCCAGGCGCGTGTCGCTGTTGAGCGGTGGCAGTTCCAGCGATGCCTCGCCACCGCAGCGCTGGGTCTGGCTGCGGTAGGTATTGATCGAATCGATCAGCTGCGCCTCTTCGCCGGTGGCAGCCAGGCTCCCGGTCGATACGACCAGGCCCAGCGACAGGGCGGCAACGGATGACAGGACGCGCATGTGGATCTCCCTGTGACTGGCAGCGTCTTGGTTTGCGCTGCTCATCCTACACAAGCCCAAGGCTTTTGGCCCGGTGTCGTGCAAAGCAATGAAAATACCTACTAAAAAGCGCGCAGGCAGCAAAAGAGGGAGTAGACCGCTGGTCGCCGAAAAAGTGCGATGGTTTGGTAATCATTCGTAACTTCGACTAGAAACAATACGCAAACGCTAATGATTCCTCGTCCGCCAGGAAGGCCTCACTCAGTACATCGGGAGCCTTTCATGGCACGATTCCCTGCGTATCAGTCGACCTTTTTCGCTGTGTGCTGTTCCGTTGCCGTGACCGCCCAGGCGGCCGACGGCGCCATAGAGCTGGATGCCACTGCCATCAATGCCGAAGCCGCCCGGCCCAAGGGCGAGCCTCCCGAAGCCTTTGCCGGCGGCCAGGTGGCCCGGGGCGGGCAGATGGGCGTGCTGGGCAACCAGGACATGATGGACGTGCCTTTCACCCAGACCAGCTACACCGCGCAGCTGATCGAGGACCAGCAGGCCGAAGACATCGGTGACGTGTTGCTCAACGACCCGTCGGTGCGCCAGTCGTTCGGCTTCGGCAACCAGTCACAGGTCTTCGTCATCCGCGGCTTGCCACTTAATGGCGACGATGTGGCGTTCAACGGCCTCTACGGGGTGTTGCCGCGGCAGATGATCTCCACCGATGCCGTGGAGCGGGTCGAGGTGCTCAAGGGCCCCAACGCCTTCCTCAACGGTGCCAGCCCGACCGGCACCGGCCTTGGCGGCAACGTCAACCTGCAGCCCAAGCGCGCCGGCGATGCACCGACCCGCCGCTACACCCAGGACATCAGCAGTGATGGCCGGCTGGGCGAGCACCTGGACCTCGGCCAGCGTTTTGGTGAAGACAACCGCCTTGGCGTACGCCTGAACCTGTCGCAGCGCGAGGGCGAGACGGCGGTCGACGACCAGGACCAACGCAGCAAACTGTTCATCGTCGGCCTCGACTACCGAGGCGACAACTTCCGGGTCTCCACCGACATCGGCTACCAGAAGCAGCGGGTCAACCACATGCGCAACTCGGTGCGCCTGGGCGCCGGCCTGGCCGACATTCCGCGCGCGCCGGATGCCGACCACAACTACGGTCAGGACTGGTCCTGGACCGAGACCGAGGACAGTTTCGGCATGGTCCGTGGCGATTATGACTTCAACGACAACTGGAGCGCGTACCTGGCCGGCGGCGTCAAGCACACCCACGAGAACGGCTTCTACGGTACGCCGATCCTCACCGACGCGGCCACCGGCGATGCCACCATCGGCGGTTCGAAGATCCCCCACAACGAGGACAACACCACCTTCATGGGGGGGATCAACGGCCGCTTCCAGACGGGCCCGGTCAGCCACCAGCTGAACATCGGCGCGGCGAGCATCTGGACCCAGCAGGAAAACGCCTTTGTCTTCTACAACTCGCAAGCCACCAACATCTACCGCACCGACCCACTGCCCAAGCCGACCACGCCCACCTTCACCGGCGGCAAGCTGGACGACCCGGGCGTAACCGGCAAGACCCGCAACCGCAGCATTGCCGTGTCCGACACCGTGGGGCTGTTCGACGACAGCCTGCTGCTCACCGTCGGCGTGCGCCGCCAGCAATTGCGCGTCGAGGGTTACGCCTACGACGGCGAGGGCCCGGACCTTGGCCGTAACGCCTTCTACGACGAGTCGGTCACCACCCCGGTGTACGGCATCGTCTACAAGGTCAACCCGTCGATCTCGCTGTACGCCAACCGCATAGAAGGCCTGGCCCAGGGTGCAACGGCCTCGGGCCAGGTGATCAACGCGGGCGAGGTGTTCCCGCCGGCCAAGACCCAGCAGGTGGAGTCGGGGGTCAAGCTGGATTACCAGAGCATTGGCGCCAACCTGGCGGTGTTCCGCATCGAACGGCCCACCGACGGTTTTGTCCAGGGCGATGTGTTTGTCCAGGATGGCGAGCAGGTCAACAAGGGCATCGAGCTCAGCGTATTCGGCGAGCCGGTCCCCGGGCTGCGCTTGATGGCGGGCGGCACGCGCATGGACACCGAGCTGAAGAAGACCCTCAACGGCGCCGACGACGGCAATCATGCGGTGGGTGTGCCGACGTTCCAGCTCAACGCCAGCGTCGACTGGGACGTGCCGGGCTTGGAAGGCCTGGCGCTGAATGCACGCATGCTGCGCACGGGCGGGCAGTACGCCAACCCGGCCAATACCCTCAGCCTGCCGACCTGGAACCGCTTCGATGTGGGCGCACGGTATCGCTTAAAGGTGCAGGCGAAAGCTGTCACCCTACGGGTGAATGTGGAGAACCTCACCGACAAGCACTACTGGGCGTCGGCCAACGGTGGCTACCTGACCCAGGGGGATCCACGTTTGGTGAAGTTCTCGGGGACCCTGGACTTCTGACATCGGGTTCAGCGCGCCAGCGCCTGGTTCGGCTTGTAGAACAGGAAGTGACGGGTCTGGGCCGTTCTGCGGTAGGCCTTGGCCCAGTCCGGGTGCACATTGCGGTCATGGAAGTACAGCGCGCCACCAGTGCTGTCCTTGAGCTGCTGGTTCAGTGCCTTGCGCGCAATCTCCTTGGCGATGTCATAGCGTTCGGGTTCCTCGACCTGATCGGAGCGCCCGTCACACCACCAGGAAAACTGGCAGGATTTACTTTCCACGCCTTGTTTGACCACGCCGCAGACAGTGTTGGGGAAGCCATCCTTGCCCAGGCGGTTGATCACCACGCTGGCCACTGCGCTCATGTCCTTTTCGTCGGCGCCTTTGGCTTCCCAGTAGATGGTGCGTGCCAGGCAGGTGATGCTGTCGTCCATCGGCGCCTGGCCTGCTGGATCGACTGCTTTCACTTCACTGGGCGTCAGGGTTTCGGCTTTCTTCGGCGGCGGCGCGTCCTTGACCACTTTTTCTTCCAACATCTCGGCCTTGTCTTCGGCAACCGCAGCCTTGGCAGTGTCGGCGGCATATGAGGAGCCTGCGAGCAGGGCCGAGGTCAAGCCGATCACCATCCACGAAAGGCGCATGGTCGAGGTTCCGAAGTGTAGGTTGCTTCACAGTCTAGCCAAGCGCATTCAATTCAGCGAAAGCATTAGCACCAAGGGCAGTGTCACGGCAGCCGCCACCGTCTGCAAGGCGATGATGGTCGCCATCAACGGCGCATTGCCGCCCATCTGGCGTGCCATGACATAGGATGACGAGGCGGTGGGCAACGCCTGGAACAACACCGCCACCACCGCCGCCTGGCCACCCAGGCCGAGCAGGCGACACAGGCCCCAGGTGGTCAACGGCATGACCAGGAATTTAAACATCGAAGCCGCCAGCAGGGGCCGTACTTGTTGGCCGACACGGGCACCACCCAGCGCTGCGCCGACGCACAGCAGCCCCAAGGGCAGGGCGGCCTGGCCCAGCGCCTTGACCGTCGGTTCCAGGCCCACAGGCAGCCCAAGGCCGGTAACCCGCAGCAGCAAGCCCCCGGCACAGCCGACGATCAGCGGGTTGGCAAAGATTGCCCGCAACACGGTGGCCGGGGAACTGTGGCGCGCGCTGAAGCGGGCGAACACCAGCACGCAGAGCAGGTTAACCAGCGGCACGATGGCGGCGTTGGCGACTGCCGCCAGGGCAATGCCGGCACTGCCGTAGATGCCCGCAGCCAGGGTGGCGCCGATGTAGTTGTTGAAACGCACACCACCCTGGAATACCGACGTGAAGTCCGCGCCATCGTGGTTCACCGCGCCTTGGTAGAGCACCAGCAAGCCGGCGCCGAGGACGGTCGAGAGCATCAGCACGCCGACCATGCCCAGCACCGGCACGCCATCCAGGTTGGCGGTGGCCAGGCCATGCAGGAACAGCGAGGGCAGCAGCACGTAGTAGCTGAGACGCTCGGCACCGGGCCAGAAACTCTCGGCGAGAAAACCGCGTACGCGCAGGAAAGTGCCCAGGGCGATCAGCAGGATGATGGGCAGCAAGGTGGTCAGCAGCAGAGGGAGCATGGGGTGACGTTCCGTGGTCGGGTACGGGCACAGAGGTTAGCCTGGCTGACTGATCGGGAAAAACGCTTAATTCTGCAGTGACTGTTGAGTAAAAATGCATGGTTCAGCAGGCGGGTCAGGCCTCCATTGCTGTCTTCAGTACCGCACTCAAATGCCGCCGCTGGCTTTTCTCATGCTCCAGCAAGACCACCCGCCGTTTCAGCTGCGGCTCGCCAAACGGCAGGCAGGTGGCCGGCGGCAAACGCTGCAGGTCGTCGTCGGACATAGGGATGATCGCCACCCCCAAACCCATGACCGCCATGCGCGCCAGTGCTTCCTGGCTGTCCAGTTCCATCTGCTCGCTGACCTGCAGGTGCTGGCGGCGCAGTTCCTGTTCGATCTGCCTGCCTGCCCAGGCGCGCTTGTCGAAGCGCAGGAAGGGTTGACTGGCCAGCAGTTGCGGCAGGCTCTGGCCGGCCAGTTCGGGGCTGGCGATGGCCCAGAAGCGGTCCTCGAACAGCGGGGTGTAATCCAGGCCCTGCGGGTAGGGGCTGACCGGCTCGGTGGTGATCGCCGCATCCAGGTCGCCGTCCTCGATACGCCGCGCCAGTTCCGCCGACATGCCTGAGGCCACGCTGATGTGCAGGTCCGGGTGATGCGCCTTGATCCACACCAGCGCCTTGGGCAGGCGCCGGGCCAATACCGTATGGATCGCACCCAGGCGCAGGCGCCCGCGCAAGCTCGGGCCAGTGGCCAGGGCATCGGCCAGTTCGTCGTAGGCGGCGAGGATGTGTTCGGCACGTGCCACGGCCAGTTGCCCGGCCTCGGTCAGCACCACCTGGCGGCGGCTACGGTCGAACAGCGGCACCTGCAGTTCATCTTCCAGCGCCTTGATGTGCAGGCTGACGGCCGAAGGGGTAAGGCTGAGCAGGTCGGCGGCGCGGGCGAAGGTGCCATGGCGGGCAATGGTGACGAGGGTGCGCAGGGCTTTGAGGGACACGCGAGGGGCTCCGCAGGTAAGTGTTTCATTCTGTGGCCGCAGGGAATGCCTGGCAACCTGTGCAGTCCCATCTGACATGTGGGTATGACACCCGCGCACATCAGCTATGGAGACGCGACATGAGAGCAGTGCTATTCACCGCATTACTGGCATCGGCCGGCCTCACCCACGCCGCGCAGACGGTGGAACTCAAACTGGCCGGGCCGGACGGCCCCGGCAAGGTGATCGGCACCGTCAGCATCGAGCAGACCACGTACGGCGCCCTCCTCACGCCCGACCTCAAGGACCTGCCGCCAGGCGTGCATGGCTTCCACCTGCACCAGAACCCTTCGTGCGCGCCGGTCGAGGACAACGGCAAAGCCGTGCCAGCCGGTGCAGCGGGCGGGCACTGGGACCCGGACAAGACCAACGCGCACAAGGGCCCCTATGACGCCACAGGCCACCGCGGCGACCTGCCGGCGCTGTATGTCGGCGCAGACGGCAAGGCCACGTATCCGGTGCTGGCACCACGCCTGAAGGCCACCGACTTCAAAGGGCATGCGTTGATGGTGCACGCCGGTGGCGACAACCACAGCGACCACCCCGAGACGCTCGGCGGCGGCGGTGCGCGGTTTGCCTGTGGGGTCGTGCAGTAACGAGGAGGGCAGTACCAGGGGCTGGCAGCACATCCCGCAGCCAGCCCCCCAGCGCTGGGCATTTTTTCAGGGAGTGGGACAGCACCGCAATTCAGCGGTCAGAAGTCATACGCCAACTTGGTGTACCAGTAACCACCGCCCGGATGAAACGGTGGGTTGCCGTACGCCGCCTGGTTGCCGTTGGCGTTGTATACGCCGTGTTTGTCCGGCCGCACATTGAACAGGTTGGTCCCGCCCACGCTCACCGTCAGGCTGTCGAACAGCAGGTACGACAGGTCCAGGTCGGTGATCCACTTGGCGCCGAAACGGCGGTCCTGGGCCGGGTTCTGCTGCCAGGTCTCGACCTTGCCGTAGCGGGTGGCCTGCAAGGTGCCGGTGAAATTGCCGAGCAACCACTGGCTGCCCAGCACCCATTTGGTCTTTGGCGATGCCGCCACCAAGTCGCCTTCGCGGCCATGGCCGATCACGTCGATGCCGGCGTCAGCCAGCGCCTGCGGGGTGCCCCGCGTGCCGCGCACGGTGGTCTTGTTCCAGTTGAAGCCCAGCGTCCAGCGCACATCGCCCCAGGCACCGAACGCGCTGGTGTGGTCGGCCACCAGGTCGAGGCCGCGGGTGCGGGTGTCGAAGGCATTGGTGTAGTAGTTGATCCAGGTGGTGCGGGCCAGGCCCAATGATTCGAGAATGTCGCCGATGGCGCCGGCGCCGTTCTGGCGGTCGTAGAGGTTCTCGGTGAGCAGGATACGGTCGTCGATGTCGATCAGGTAGGCATCCAGGGTGACGCTGGTGCGCCGCGCCGGTTGCCAGGTCAGGCCCAGGCCTGCATTGCGCGATTTTTCCGGGTCGAGCTTGTCGCCGCCGAAGGCCAGCGCCGCCGCGCTGCCGGGGGCCACGGTGCGGCGCAGGGCCGGCACCACGTTGCCGTCGGCATCGAGCGCGGTGCGGTTGTCGCTGACGGTGTAGCCGGTCTGGGTCAATGACGGTGCGCGAAAGCCGCTGCCCAGCGTGCCGCGCACGGCGACAGTGTCGGTCAGCTCGTAACGGGAATTGAGTTTGAAGCTGGCGGTATTGCCGGAATCATCGTCGTAGTGCTCGAAGCGCGCCGCGCCGCCCAGGTACCAGCGCGGTGTCAGGTCCAGGCCAAGGTCGACGTACGCTGCATAGTTGTTGCGCTTCACATCGGCCTCGTCTTCCGGGCGGATGGTCAGCGCGGCCTGGGCGCCGACCGCGGTCTGGCCGTTGGCCAGGGTGTACAACGGGTTGGGGCGGCCATCGGCCAAGGTCGCCGGGTAGCTGTAGGGGCCGATACTGTAGGCGACCGGGTCGCCGGCAAAGGTGCGGAATCGCTCCCAACGGTGCTCCAGGCCCGCCGAAACGCGGGTGGGCACCGCCAGGCCGAACAACCCGTCGAAGGCACGGGAGATGTCGACGTTGTTCACCCACTGGTCGAACTGCAAGGTCGCCAGGTCATCGAACGAGGTCGGCGATGCCGGGCCATAGGTGGGGTTGAGGGTCAGATCGCTGGACTGCTGGTTCTTGTTGCGCCCATAGGTGGTGGAGAGGTCCCAGTCCCAGGCACCTGCCGCGCCCTTGGCACCGAGCAGCCACTGGTAATCGGTGTCCTTGATGTTGTTCAGCGGGAAGTAGCCATCGGGGAACAGTTCCGGGATCGAGGCATTGCTGTTGGGCAACCGGTAGTTGTTGTACGCCTCCAGCTTGCGCTCGGCGTAGGTGGCGAACGAGTACAGCGTGAGGTCGTCGCTCAGTGGCAGTTCGGCGTTGTAGCCGAGGCTGAACGCTCGTAAATCGGGGTCGCCGTTCTTGACAGCACGGTGGTCCCAGGCCGCCTGGCGATCATCTTCGAAATAGGCGCGGTAATCCGGGTCGGCCTTGTCGATCCAGTTGGCCGTGCCACGCTTGCGGGCCTCGCCCGACAGATGCAGAAAACCGCCGTCACCGAGGGCGAAACCCTGGTCGCCAGCGAGTTTGATGGTTTCGCCCTGGCCGCTGAACAGCTGGCCGTAACTGCTTTCGTAATGGCCACCGCTGCTGGCGCGCTTGAGGATGATGTTGATCACCCCGGCCACCGCATCCGAGCCGTACTGGGCGGCGGCGCTGTCCTTGAGTACCTCGATGTGCGACACCGCGCTCACCGGGATCATGTCGATGTCCACGGCGTTGGCGCCGCTGTTGTCGGTCGAGCCGCTGGCGGGCACGGCGCTGTTGTGGCGGCGTTTGCCGTTGACCAGCACCAGGGTGTAGGCCGGCCCCAGGCCCCGGTTGCTCAGGGGCCTGACGCCAGACTGGAAGCCGGCGATGTTGGTGCCGAAGTTGAACGACGGCAGCAGTTTGGAAATGGCTTCGGACAGCTCGGCGCGGCCGGTACGCAGCAACTGTTCGCTGCTGATCACGTCGATCGGCGCCGGGCTGTCGGCGACCGTGCGCTGATTGCCGCGCAGGCCGGTGGAGATCACCGTAACGGTGTCCAGGCGTGGGTCTTCGGTGTTGGTTTCGGCATTGGCCAGAGGCGCGAGCAGACAGGCCAGGGGCAGGGCGATGAGAGGGGCTTTCGACATCATGTCCTCGTGAACGGCAGGCAGGCGTGTAGGCGCCAGGCCCGGTGTGGGCTGGCGTGGTGTGAGCATTGGGTGTTTGTCTGGGGTGGCCCTTTCGCGGGTAAATTGCAGCGGCGAAAGGGCCGGTACAGCCGATGCAAATCTAGGCAGTGCGCGCAGTCCGGCCAGCCTCTTGCTGCTCGACCAGGGCACGAATCCGTGGGATCAGCGCCTGCCCGTACTCCACCGCATCGCGCAACTGATCGAAGCCACGGAACAGGAAGGTCGTGACCCCCAGGTCGTAATAGGCCAGCGCCGCCTCTGCCACCTGGTCCGCAGTCCCCACCAGCGAGGTCGAGTTACCTGCACCACCGCCCAGCGCTGCAATCTCGGTCCACAACCGGGTATCGTGCACCTTGCGCTGGCCGGCCAGTTCCACCAGGCGTTCGGAACCGGCATTGCTCTTGCCAAAGTTCCTTTCGCGACGGTTGCCCTGGCGAATGCCGATACGCTGCTGGGCATCGGCGAGGATGCGCTCGGCCCGCGCCCAGGCTTCGGCCTCGGTGGCGCCCAGGATCGGCCGCAGCGACAGGCTGAAGCGGATGTGCTTTTCGCGACCGTATCGGGCCGCCGCCTTGCGCACCTTGGCGATGCGCTCACGCACCTGCTCCAAGGGTTCGCCCCACATCATGTACACATCCGCATGCTTGGCGGCGACTTCGACGGCAGCATCGGAGGCGCCCGAGAAGTAGATCGGCAGGTGCTGTACCGGTTTGACCAGGGTCAGGTTGTCTTCGACCCGGTAATGCTCACCCTGGTGGTCGAACGGCTCGTGGCGGGTCCAGGTATCGCGCAGCACCTGCAGGTATTCATCGGTGCGGGCGTAGCGGGCGTCCTTGTCGAGGAAGTCGCCGTCGCGTTGCAGGTCGCCGCTGTCACCGCCAGTGATCACGTTGATCGAGGCGCGGCCACGGCTCAGCTGGTCGAGGGTGGCGAACTGGCGCGCGGCGAAGGTGGGTGCCTGGAAGCCCGGGCGGTGCGCCACCAGCAGGCCGATCTTCTCAGTGAGTGCGGCCACGTAGCTGGCGAGGATCATCGAGTCCGGCGCGCTGGTGTTGACCGCCAGCAGCGCCTTGTCAAAGCCGCCATACTCCTGGGCCTGGGAGAACGCCTTGATGAAGTCCAGGTCGACCAGCGGGCCACGTGGGGCCTGGGCTTCGCTACCTTCCTGGGGGCCGATGAGGCCGATGAATTCGAGGCTCATGAAACGCAACTCCTTGTAAGAATGGGCTCAGGCAACCGCCGTCTGGGCGCGCTGCAGTGTGTTGCGGTTTTCCGGCACGTCGAGGCCGAAGTTGTCGCGTAACGTGCTGCCGGTGTACTCGGCGCGGGCAAGGCCGCGCGCCTGCAGCAGTGGCACGACCAGCTGGGTGAAGTACTGCAGCCCGTCGGGCAGCAGCGAGTTGATGATGAAACCGTCGGCTGCGCCGTTCTCGAACCAGTGCTGCAGGGCATCGGCAACTTGTTCCGGGGTGCCGACGAAATCGCGTCGTGGGCGCGAGAAACGCAGCGCTAGTTGGCGCAGGGTCAGGCCTTCGTCGCGGGCCAACTGCTTGAGTTGGTCCGAAGTGCCCTTGTGGCTGTCATTGCCCAGGCTGCCGAGGTCGGGGAAGGGCGCGTCCAGCGCATGCTGGCTGAAGTCGTAATCGTTGAACGGGCGGCCAAGGGCGACCAGGGCGTCCTCGATGCTCACGAGGTCCACGGCTTGCTGGTAGCGCTGCTCCACCTCCTCGGCGTCGCGGCCTACGATGGGGCGGATACCGGGCAGGATGTACAGGGCCTGCGGGTTGCGGCCATGCTGCGCGGCGCGCTGCTTGAGGTCCTGGTAATAGGCGTGGGCATCGTCGAACGACTCCGGGCTGACGAAAATGGCATCGGCGTTCTGCGCCGCGAAGCTGCGCCCGTCTTCGGAAACGCCGGCCTGGAAAATCAGCGGTTGGCCCTGGGGCGAGCGCTGGATGTTCAGCGGCCCCTTGACCTTGAAGAACTCGCCCTGGTGGCCCAGGGTGTGCAGCTTGGCCGGGTCGAAGAACTGCCCGCTGTGCTTGTCCCGGGTAAAGGCGTCGTCTTCCCACGAGTCCCACAGCCCCTTGACCACGTCCACGTGCTCACGGGCGATCCGGTAGCGCACGGCGTGTGGCGGGTGTTCGGCCTTGCCGAAGTTGTCGGCGGTTCCGGAAAGCCAGGAAGTCACCACGTTCCAGCCGGCGCGCCCACCGCTGATCAGGTCCAGCGAGGCGAACTGGCGCGCCACCTGGAACGGCTCGGTGTAGCTGACCGTGACCGTGGCCACCAGGCCGATGTGCGTGGTGACTGCGGCCAATGCCGACAGGATCGTCAGGGGCTCGAAGCGGTTGAGGTAGTGAGGGCTGGAGCGGGCATGAATGTGCAGGCTGTCGGCGATGAAGGCGAAGTCGAACTTGGCCGCCTCGGCCAGCTGTGCCTGCTGTTTGTAGAAACCGAAATTGACGCTGGCATCAGCCAGCGCCGCCGGGTGGCGCCATTCGCCCCAGCCGTGGCCGACACCATGGATCATGGCGCCCAGGCGAATCTGTCGTGTGCTCATGGGAATGCCTCAAGGTTGTGCTGCAAAGGAAATCGAAACAGCCATGCGCGCGAGGCTCCTGGCGTGGTCGTGATGGACGGCCTCCGCCAGGAAATGGGGTCGGTCTGGAGTGACCTTAGCGGCTAACGGTGGGTGTTGTGAAAGGCTTTGTAGTTCTATGCTAATATGATTTAAAGGTATTTATATGGTTTAACTAAATGCGCGATAAGCATATTAATGGGTGGGCTCAGTAGGGGCTCAAGCGGCGGCTTTATTCCCAGGAATGGCCGCGATCAGTTCACGGGTGTATTCGCTCGTCGGTCGCGCGAACACCGCGTCCACCGTGCCTTGCTCCACCACCTGACCCTGGCGTAGCACCAGTACGTGGTCGGCCATGCTCGCCACCACGGCCAGGTCGTGGGACACCAGCACATAGGCGATGCCGAGCTCGCACTGCAGTTCATCCAGCAGCGCGAGGATCTGCGCCTGCACCGAGACATCCAGCGCACTGACCGGCTCATCGAGCAACAGCAGCTCCGGCTGCAGGGCCAATGCGCGGGCAATGGCCACCCGCTGTCGTTGGCCGCCCGATAACTCCCGCGGCAGCCGGTCGAGGTAGCTGACCGGCAGGTGCACGCGCGCGATCAGCTCGCGGGCTGCCTGTTCCAGTGCGGGGCCTTGGTGCACGCCAAACGACACCAGCGGCTCGACGATGCTGTCGAACACGGTGAAGCGCGGGTCGAGGGCGGCGAACGGGTTTTGCTGCACCAGCTGCATGCGCCGTCGCAAAGGCCTGAACGCCCGCCAGCCATAGCCGGTGACATCCACCTGGTCGAACAGGATGCGCCCCTGGCTGGGTGCCTCCAGGCCGAGCGCGATGCGTAACGCGGTGCTCTTGCCAGACCCCGACTCACCGACGATGGCCAAGGTCTGGCCTGGGTGTACCTGCAGGTTGAGGTCGTGCAGAGCGACAAAACGGTTGTCCTGGCCCTTGACCTTTGGCAGTTCGAAAGTCTTGCCCACACCCTCCAGGCTGAGGATTGGCTGAGCGCCCGGCGCCAACGCCCGTGCTCGGCGGTGGCAGTTGAAGGCCGGGGCAGCGCCGAGCAGGGCGCGTGTGTAAGGGTGCTGAGGGGCCTCGACGACTTGCCGGGGCGGGCCTTGCTCCACCAGTTCGCCCTGTTTCATCACCAGCAGGCGGTCGGCGCGGTCAGTGGCCACACCCAGGTCGTGGGTGATGATCAGCAGCGAAATGCCACGCTCGGCCACCAGCCGTTGCAGATGATCGAGAATCTTGCGTTGCACCGTCACGTCCAGGGCACTGGTGGGTTCGTCGGCAATGATCAGGCGCGGGTTGCCGGCCAGGGCGATGGCAATCAGCACCCGTTGGCGCATGCCACCGGACAGCTCGTGTGGGTACTGGCGGGCGCGCAGGGCCGGGTTGTCCAGGCCGACCTGGGCTAGCAGTGCCAGCACATCGGCGTCGAGGCTGCGGTAGCGCCGGCCGTGGGCCAGCACCAGCGCTTCGCCAATCTGCTGGCCGACACGCAGCGTCGGGTTGAGGCTGACCATCGGGTCTTGCGGTACCAGGCCGATGGTGCGGCCGCGCAACCGGCGGTTCTGCTTTTCGCTGGCACGGGCCACGTCGACGCCCTCGACCCAAAGCTGGCCGCTCTCGACCTGCGCGTTGCCCGGCAGCAGGCCGAGCAGCGCGTTGGCCAATGTCGACTTGCCCGAGCCAGACTCACCGACGATGGCCACGGTCTCGCCCTGGGCCAGGGAAAAAGACAGGCATTTGACCGCCTGGGTGACATGGCCGCCGGCGTGGTAGCTGACGCTGAGGTCGCGCACGGCGATCAGGGGGTGTTCGCTCATCGCGGGTTCTCCTCGAAGGTGCGGGCGAGATGGTTGAGGCTGAACACCACGGCTACCACGAACAGGCCAGGCAGCAGCGATACCCAGGGGGCGGTGATCAGGAAGTGTCGGCCGTTGGCGATCAGCGTGCCCCATTCCGCGGCGGGTGGCGCCGCGCCAAAGCCCAGGAAGCTCAGGCCCGCAGTGGCCAGGATCGCCGCGCCGAAGTCCAGGGTGGCGAGCACCGCGACCGGGCCCCAGGCGTTGGGCAGGATGTGCCGCAGCAGCGTGCGGCGCCAGCTGGCGCCACCCAGGCGTGCGGCCTCTACATAGGGCAAGGTCTTGACCCGCAGCACCTCGGCGCGGGTCGTGCGGGCGAAGCCCGGGATGATGCCCACACCGACGGCGATCGCCACAGGCACCGTGCCGAAGCCGATGGCGGTGACAATGGCCAGCGCGAGCAGCAGGCCGGGCAGGGCCAGCAGCACATCGACCACGCGCATGATCAGCGCGTCGATGCGCCCGCCGGCAAACCCCGCCAGCACGCCCAGCCCAAGCCCGCCGGCCAGGGCAATGCCAACGGCCAGCAGGGCCGCCTGCACCGACAGGCTGGCGCCGTACACCACCCGGGTATACAGGTCGCGGCCCAGCTCGTCGGTGCCGAACCAGTGCGCGGCACCGGGCCCGGTCAGCTTGGCGGCCGGTGACGTGGCGTACGGGTCGAAGCTGGTCAGCCAATGCGGCACCACGGCGGCAACCAGTGCGAACAGCACCACCAGCAGGGCCAGGGCGAAACCGGGGCGCGCCAGCAAGGGTGTCAACACCTGGGCGAAGCGCTGCAGGCGCGTGCGGCGCTTCCAGGCCACGGCGGGCGCGGCATTAGGCAACACATGGGTATCGCTGGTCATGGTCAGGTCACCTTTGTGGCGTGGGTGATGCGCGGGTCAAGGTAGGGGTAGAGCAGGTCGACGATCAGGTTGACCAGCACGAACGCGGCGGCCGATACCGCGACGATCGCCAGCACCACAGGGATGTCCTGGCGCAGCACGGCTTCCTGGGCCAGCCGGCCGACACCGTTGCGCGAAAAGATGGTCTCGACCAGCACGGCGCCGGACACCGTATTGCCCACCTGCAGGCCCACCAGGGTGAGGATGGGCAATGCCGCGTTGCGCAGGGCGTGGCGGGCTTGCACCTGGGCGCGGCTCAGGCCCTTGGCAAATGCGGTTGTGATGTAGGGCTCGTGCCAGACGCCCTGGAAACCGCGTATCAGCACCTGGGCATACACGGCCGCGCTAGGGATGGCCAGGGTCACGGCCGGCAGTACCAGGCTGACGAAACCTTGGCTGCCGGTGGCCGGGAACCAGCCCAGGCCGAAGGCAAAAACCTGGATCAGCAGCAGCCCCATCCAGAACACCGGCACTGAAAAACCGAGCGACGGCAAGCGCGACAGCGCCACCTTCAGCGGCCGCCACTGCAAGTAGGCCGTCAGGTACGCAAGGCCGATGCCGCCCAGTAGCGACAGGACGATGGCCAGCCCGGCCAGCGACAGGGTTTGCGGCAAGCGCTCGGCGAGCAGCGCGGTCACCGGCCGGTTGAGCGACAGCGACTGGCCCAGGTCGCCGTGCAGCGCGCGCCAGAGCAGGTCGAAATACTGCTCGAACAGGCCCTTGTCCAGGCCGTAATAGGCACGGGCCTTGGCCAAGTCCTCGGGCGACAGGCCATCGGCTTCCATGCCCGAGGCACTGAGCATGATTGCCAGGGTATCGCCCGGCAGCAGGTAGAGGATGAAGTAGGTGATGGTGTACGCACCCCAAAGCACCAGCAGCGCTTGGCCAATACGGCCAATCAGGTAACGGTTCATGGCTGGCCGACCTGGATGTCGCTCAGCAAGGCGAACCCTTCTGCGGTCCAGCGGAAGTCCTTGACCCGCGCCGCAGTGGCGGCCTGCCAGACGCGCTCGTACAGCGGGAACGCCGAGGCTTCGTCGATCAGCAGGTCCTGTAGCTGGCCGTAAGCCTGGGCGCGCTGCGCATCGTGAATGGCGGTGATGCCGCTGTCGAACAGCGCCTGGGCCTTGCTCAGGGTGTGTGGCTCGTAGGTGTTGGTGGCCATCGTGGCGCTGTTGGCGGCGCGCGGGTCGAGGATGGTCTGCAGGATGATCGGGTCGGCGCGGGTCATGTAGGTGGAGGTCAGGTCGTAGTTGCCCGCAGCGTTGCCAGCCACCCACTCGGCGCGGGTCAGGACGTTGAGCTTGAGGTCGATGCCGACCTTGCGCAGTTGGTCCTGCACCAGCACGTCGCCTGCGCTTTCCGCCGGGCTGATGTTATAGCGCAAGGTCAGGCGCTTGCCGTCCTTGTGCCGGTAACCGTCATCGCCCTTGCTCCAGCCGGCGGCATCGAGCAGCCGTTCGGCGCCTTGTGGGTCGTAGCCGAGCTTGCCCGCCTGGGCCTTGAAGTACGGTGTGGTCACGTCATACACCCCGCTGACCACCGGGAACTCGGCGTTGTACACGGTGTGCGCGTAGCTGCTGCGGTCGATGGCTTTCTGCAGGGCCTGGCGCACCTGGCGGTCGGCCAGCAGGCGGTCGTTGCGGGTGTTGGGGTAGAGGTTCAGGGCAGGGCCTGGCAGCGAGCGGCTCTGGATGGTCGCCCCCTTGGCCTGGAACAGTTTCAGATCCACTTCCGAGAACGGGTTGCGTGGCCACAGAATGTCGGCCTTGCCCTGCAGGAACAGGCCGTTGCGCACGCTTTCTTCGGGGATGTAGCTGATGTTCACCGCATCCAGGTGCGCCGCGCCCGGGTTCTTCATGTTGGCCGAAGGCCAGGCGTAGTCCGCGCGCTTGACCAGCTGCGCGCCGACTTCGGGGGTGTAGTGTTCGAGCACGAAGGGGCCGGTGCCGATGATCTTGCCCAGCGAGCGTTCCTGGGCGCTGAGCGTGTATGAAGCCGGGGCGAGCACCGCCAGGTTGGTGGTGGAAGTGGCCTGCAGGAAGCCGGCATTGGGCCGTGACAGCACCAGGCGCACGGTGAACGGGTCGAGCACCTCGGCATGGTCGTAGCCGGCCAGGTAGGTGGCGCCGAAGGTGGCGGGCAATTGCCCGGCAAAGGCCTTGTTGCTGTCGAAGGCGGTCTTCACGGCCTGGGCGTCGAAGCGCTCGCCATTGCTGAAGGTAACGTCCTGGCGCAGGTAGAAGGTGTAGCTCAGTGCGTCGTCGCTGACTTCCCAGCGTTGCGCCAGCCAGGGGATGATCCGGCCGCTGTCCGGGTCCTGATCGGTCAGCGATTCGGCCACGTTGCGCAGCAGCACGCGATGTTCCAGCCAGTAGACCTGGAACGGGTCGACGCTGACCAACGTGGTGTTGTCGCCCCAGAAGGCGATGTTCAGGGTTTTACGGGTGCTGTCTTCGCCGGAGGGTGAGCACGCGGCGAGGGCCAACGCCAGGGTGCAGGCGCTGAACAGGTGTTTGGCAAGGCGCAGTGGGGGCATCGGGCGTTCCTTCATTGGGATTTTGGGTGCCGTTCAATCAGTTCTGATAATCACGGCCTTCACGGTCCAACTGTCGAATCAGCGCATCCCAATGCCGCTGAATCCCCTCGCCAAGCCCATCGGAAAAACGCTTGGACTGTTCATGCACCTTGGCAATCGCCGCAGGCGAGGCCTGCAGCAGTTGGTCATTGCCCCCTGCCTGCGCCGCCACCTGAATATTGCAGGCACGCTCCAGCCCATGGAGCTCTCGGAAGGCATGCTCGACACTGATGCCGCCAGTCAGCAGGCCATGGTTGCGCAGGATCAGGATGTTGCTGTCCCCCAGGTTGGCCACCAGCCGCTGCTGCTCGTCCAGGTCCAGCGCCACGCCTTCGTAGTCGTGGTAAGCCACCCGGCTGTAGTAGGCCAGGGCGTGCTGCGAGATCGGCAGCAGGCCATCGCGCTGGGCCGAGACTGCCGCGCCGTCACGGGTGTGGGTATGCAGCACGGCCTTGAGGTCGTGGCGGGCGCGGTGGATGGCGCTGTGGATGACATAGCCGGCCTGGTTGATGCCCAGGCCCAGCGGGTCGTCGATGATCGTGCCGTCGACATCCACCTTGACCAGGTTGGAGGCCGTGATTTCATCGAACAACAGGCCGAAGGCATTGATCAGGAAATGCTCGTCAGGCCCCGGCACGCGCGCCGAGAAGTGGGTGTAGATGTGGTCGGTCCAGCGGAACAGGGCCGCCAGGCGGTAGGCGGCGGCGAGCTTGACCCGCACCTCCCATTCCTCGGTGCTGACGCGCTGGCGCACGGTGTTTTCTTGCGGCGTTACGACGGACAGTGAGCTCATGTTTGTTCTCCAGGGAATATGGTCAGTAGCCGCGCTGGATGTCGACCAGGTTGCGCAGCGGCGCCTGCTCGCGGTAGCGGGCGAAGTTGTCGAGGAACGCGTCGAGCAGGGCCGGGTAGCCCTCCTCGGAAATCGCCGAGGTGTGCGGCGACAGGAATACGCGGGGGTGGTGGTAGAGCGGGTGGCCGTCGGGCAGTGGTTCTGGGTCGGTGACGTCCAGGCTGGCGCGGCCGATCAGGCCACTGTCCAGCGCGTCGAGCAGGGCGTGCTGATCGAGCAGGCCGCCGCGGGCGATGTTGATCAAGTGCAGGCCTGGCTTGGCCTCGGCCAGCACCTTTCGGTCGATCAGCCCCCGCGTTGCCGGTGTGAGCGGGGCGGCGATGACTAGGTGATCGCTGCCGGCGAACAGTTGGCGCAGGTCATCGACACGTTGCACGCCCGGCACCTCAGCCAGCGGTTGCCCTGGGCGGCTCAGGGCCAGTACGCGCATGCCCAGGGCATTGGCCTTGCTTGCCAGGCTCTGGCCGATGCTGCCAAAGCCGAGAATGCCCAGGGTACGGCCACGCAGTGGGGCCAGCGGCGTCAGGCGCCAATCGCCATCCTTGACCCATAGCCCCGGTAACTGCTTGGCTGCGGCAAACACCAAGGCCAGGGCGAACTCGGCCACCTGCTCGGCATTGGCGCCCTTGCCACTGGTGACCGGCGGCCCTTTGAATACCCAGTCGGGGTAGAAGTCGATGCCTGATGACACCACCTGCACCCAGCGCAGCGACCAGGGCCAGCCAGGTGGAGGGTTATCGACGCGGTTACCGCGCACATTGATCGGCCGCACGATGAACACATCGGCAGCGCCATCCAGCTGCAGCTGGCCCGGTGCGATGTCGACCACCTCATGGTCGGGCAGGTTGTCACGCAGGTACTGGTTGGCCGCTGCATCCAGCTGGCTGGCAATGATCGAGTGGCTCATGCTGCCACCTCCGCCAGCGCGGCGCGCCCGACGTGGCCGAGCACCACGTCGTCCTGCGGCGTGTGGATACGGCTGCACAGCACGTCGCGGTAATGCCGTTCCAGTGGGTTGCGGCGCGACAGGCCGGGGTTGCCGGCCGCCTCGATGGCCAGTTCCACCGCCCGGATGGCATTGGCGCTGACCAGGTGCTTGAGCTGCCCAGCGTGGCGCGGGTCGGTGAGCCCGGCCACCGCTGAATCCAGCAGGCTCTGGTTGGCGAACAGCAAGGTGTCGATGCGCCCGACCACGTCCTGAAAGCGCGGCAGCGTGGCCAGCGGCGCGCCAAGGTTGGAGGGCGCGCGGTGGTTGAGAAAGCGCACCAGCCAGTCGCGCGCAGCCTGGGCGACACCGTCATACAAGGCGGGTAAAAGCACCGACATCCAAAGCAGGCCGGTGCCATCGAGCTCCGCGCGCGGTGCGCTGGCGGGGCTGACGCTGACGGCATGGTCCAGCGGGATCAGCACGTCGTCGAAACGTACTTCGTGGCTGCAGGTGGCGCGCATGCCCAGGTGGTCCCAGTCTTCGATGATGCGGATGCCGGGCGTGTCCTTGTGCACCAGGTAGCCACCCACCAGCGGGTCGGCATCGTCGCTGCGCGCCCACACCAGGTACCAGGTCAAGCCATGGCTGCCGGTGGAGTAGATCTTGCGCCCCGACAGCCGCCAGCCTTCGCCGGTGCGCCGCGCCAGGGTGGCGGGCAGGCCGCCGCGGGCCGGCGTGCCCAGTTCGGGTTCGACGCGAAAGGCGTTGATCAGTGCGCCGTGGTCCACGGCCTCGCGCGCGACCTGCAGGCGCAGCCGCTCGGGCCAGCGGGCTTCGTCCTGCAGGCGAAAGTGCTGCAGGTACTGCATCACCAGAATCAGCGCGGTGGACGGGCAGCCTTTGCCGACGGCCGCGATGACCCGTCGCGCCGTGGCCAGGTCGGCGCCACCACCACCCAGATTGCGTGGCACGGTAAGGCCGAGCAGGCGGTGTTGATGGAGCAGGTGGAAGTTGTCATGGGGGAACTGACCGCTGCGGTCATGACGCTCGGCGTTGGCCGCCAGGGCCTGGGTCAGCTCGGCGAGGGCGGTGTCGGAAGGCGGGTGACTCATGGTGCATTCATCCCTGGAACACGGTGGGTTTCTAAGACCGTATTCGTCTGGATTAACGCTGTAAAAGTCTTTTTGGTTCTATGCTAATTATTTGTTTGTAGAATTACAGATGTTAAATGTTATGCGATATGTTTATTTTGTAGGTGTGATCGGAGGAAATCCGTCGGCAGCATGCCTCGAGTTTTTCGGCGCTGAAGATCCCAAGGCATGCGCCCGCAAGGTTTCAAACACGCCGTAGGCGATTCCCCGCAATCTCCCCGAACAACTCAACCGGCTCTTGCAGGTTGCCCAGGTACCGAGGGTGGAACAGCCACAAATCCACCTGCGGCTTGAAGTCGGTCACATTCACGACGTCCAGCGCATCACGGTAGCGGCTGCTCTGCAGCAGCGGTTCGGGCACCAGCCCCAAGCCTTGCCCATTGGCCACCAGCCCCAGCTGCAGGTCAGTGCCAAAGGTCTCCAGGTTGATCGACAGGCTCAGGCCCTGTTCGCTCAACGCCCGTTGCAGCCCCGCGCGGAAGCCGCAGCCATCGGGGTTCAACACCCAGCCACGGGTATAGCAGTCCCTGAGTTTGTAGCTGCGTTTGCTGGCACTGCCCTTGGCAGCCACCACGCGCAGCGGCATGCGGCCTATGGACTGGCTGGCGATACCCTCGGGGAAGATCTTGCCGGGCGGGAACAACGCAGCAGCAGCATCGAGCTCGCCGTTTTCCATGCGCGCGATCAGGCTGCTGCCCCAGCCACTGGTGACCTGGGTGCGCAGCGCGGGGTAGGTCACGCGGATGTTCGCCAGGGCGTCGAGCAGCACCACATCGCCAAGGGTCTGGGGTACGCCCAGGCGCAAGGTGCCGGACGGCGCGCCATCGTTGGCCACCAGTTCGCGCAACGAATCGATCTCGCGCAGGATGGCCTTGCACTGCTCGTACACCCGCAGGCCCATGGGTGTGGGCTTGAGCGGTTTGGTGTTGCGGTCGAGCAGGGTGGCGCCCAGGTCTTCCTCGAAGTTCTGCACGCGGCGGGTGATGGCCGGCTGGGTCAGTTGCAGGGCTTCGGCGGCGAGGTTGGTCGACTGGCAACGGATGACCGCCACGAAGGCGTCCATGTCATCGATTTTCATATTCGGCGCTCACATATTGGGGCGGTTGGACATGTGAGCAGAGCATAATCCTCGCGGCGAGAAATGTCACAGCATGGCAAGTGTGCTCAAGCGCTTTCGCGGGCAATCAGTGCACATTCCAGCAAGTTCAAACGCTGCACCTCGCCGACATGCTCCAGGGCTCCAAGGTGCTGCAACACACGCAATGCCGCCAGCTCGCCGATCTCCCGTGACGGCGGGCGCAGGGTGGTCAGGCTCGGCAACAGCATTTCGGCAAACGCGTAGTCACCGAAACCTACGATCGCCATGTCTTCAGGCAAGCGCAACCCGGCGCGCTGTCCGGCGAGGAGGGCGCCTGCGGCCAGGTTGTCATTGGCGAAGATGATCGCCTCTGGCCGTGGATTGCGCCGGATCAACGCCTCCATGGCCTGCTTGCCGGCCTCGAACGGTGTGCTGTCGGCAGAGGGCACGAACACCCAGGGCTCAAGCCCGGCCTCGCGCAGCGTTGCGCTGTAACCGTCGCGCCGCTCCAGCGCACTCAGGTCGCCTGCGGCGCTGTTCTGCACGAAGGCAATGCGTCGATGGCCTTTGTCCAGCAGGTAGCGGCACGCCTGCACACCGACCTGGTAATGCAGAAACCCGACCTGCATCGACACCCGTTCGGGGCAGTAGTCCCAGACTTCCACCACCGGCACGTCGGCCTCGGTCAGCATCTTTTCGGTTGCCGGGCTGTGGAAACGGCTGGTGACCACCAGTGCCGCCGGTGACCATCCCAGAAAGGCACGCACGGCGCTTTCTTCCTGCGCTTCGTCGAAGTAGCTGGACGCCAGCAGCAGTTGATAGCCATGCCGGCTGAGGGTGTCACTGAAGGCCTGGATGGTTTGCGCGAAAATCGGCCCGGAGATGTTCGGGATCACCATGCCGACAATGCGCCCGCGAGCCGAGGCAAGGCCACCCGCCACCAGGTTGGGCACATAGCCCAGCGCCTGCACGGCGGCCTCGATCCGTTCGCGCAGTGGCGCTGAAACCTGTTCAGGCTGGTTGAAATAACGCGACACGCTGATGGACGAAACCTGGGCCGCACGCGCCACCTCGGCGAGGGTGACACGGCCGGCGCCGCGGCGCTTGCGGGGTGGATCCTTGGCTTGGCTCACGGGCGGCATCCTGGTGGAAACGGCCCGATGTTAGCGCTAACGGCCACACGACTGGCAAATAGCTTTATGGCATATAAATCTGCCTTTTTAGTATTTGACCTGCTAAGCAAGCGCCTCTGATACTTGTTCATGTTAGCGCTAACAAGCGCTGCTGTTGGCAAGCGCCTGCCACTCGCACGAGCGAGACCAGACAACCACAGCAACACCCGTGTCGGCCCCGTTGTGGGCCTGGTCTGGTCTCGATTGGCAGAGTGAGCATCATGCAGAAAAGCCGAAGCGCCTTCCCCTTTACCCAACGCCATCCCCTGGCGGCTGCCGTGCTGCTGGCAGCTGTCGGCCAGTGCGCCCAGGCCGCAGAGCCTGCCGCGCAAAGCGCGCAGGCGCAGGCCACTTCACTGGGCGCGGTGACGGTCACAGCCACCCGCCGCGAGTCGACCCTGCAGCAAGTGCCGGTGGCGGTGTCGGTGGTCGACGGCGAGCAGCTTGAGCGCGACAACCGCAACAATGTCGCCAGCATCGTCCAGCAGGTACCGACCCTCAATTACCGAGCCGGCGCGTCCAACAAGGACACGTCGCTGTTCATCCGCGGCGTGGGCACCATCTCCACGTCACCGGGCGTCGAGCCGACCGTGGCCACGGTGGTCGATGGGGTGGTGTTCGGCCGCCCCGGCCAGTCCACACTCGACCTGCTCGACCTTGAACGCATCGAGGTGCTGCGCGGCCCGCAGGGCACGCTGTTCGGCAAGAACGCCTCGGCCGGTGTGCTGAACGTGGTCAGCAAAGCCATCCCCGAGCAGACCCAAGGCTATGTGGACTATTCGCACTTCGGCGGTGGTGACGAGAACCGCCTGCGCTTCGGCATCGGCGGCCGGCTGAACGAGCAGCTCAAGGGATCGCTGAGCACGCTGTGGGGCGACTACGACGGCAATGTCGAGAACGTCGCCAATGGCCACGACGTCAACGGCTACGAGCGCAAAGGTGTGCGCGGCAAGCTGGAGTTCGAGCCCAGCGAAGCCCTGCGCCTGACCCTGATCGCCGACTACATGAAGGGCGAGGACACCTTGCCCAGCGGCGTGATCACCCGCGCCAGCAGCGCCTTTGCCAACACGCTGCGCCCGGTAACGGCCAGTGCCCACAACCGTGACATCAACAGCGACTTCAAGACCCATGTCGAAGATGAGAACCAGGGCCTGTCGGCCCAGCTCGACTGGCAACTGGGCGACTACACCCTGACCTCGATCAGTGCCTGGCGCGGCTGGGACAACACCCAGTACCAGGACGGCGACCGCCGCGCCTTGCTGCCCGTGACCGCCTCGCATGACAAGGGCACGGTGGACTACGACCAGTACAGCCAGGAGTTCCGCCTGACTTCGCCCAAGGGCCAGTTCAACGAATACGTGCTGGGCGCCTTCTACATGCACGGCACGTCCAACGAAACCTACCAGCGCCTGTCGGTCAACAGCGGGGTGGCCAACACGGGCCGGGCGGATTACTCCACCACCAACGACAGCGTGGCCCTGTTTGGCGAAAATACCTTCAACTTCACGGACGATTTCCGTGCGATCTTCGGCCTGCGCTGGACCCACGACGACCTCGAGTACGACCACCGTCGCGTGTCCACATCGGCCACGTCCGTTACCGGCATTCAGCCGTCCACCGCAAGCGCAGGCTCGGTGGACGAGGATGGCTGGAGCGGCCGCACGGGCCTGCAATATGACTTCAACGACAACCTGACCGGTTATGTCACCTATTCGCGCGGCTACAAAGGCCCGGCCTACAACGTGTTCTTCAACATGCAGCCGCGCGACACCGACGCGCTCAAGCCGGAAACCTCAGACGCCTACGAAATCGGCCTCAAAGGCACGGCGCTGGACAACCGCCTGATGGCCAACCTCGCGGTATTCCACACCGATTACGACGACTACCAGGCCAACTTCTACGACACCGTGGCCAACCAGGTGGTCACCCGCCTGGTCAACGCGGGCAAGGTCAAGACCCAGGGCGTGGAGCTGGACGCCAGCTTCCAGGCCACCCGCCAACTCAAGCTGTCGGCGGCGGTGGCCTACACCAAGGCGCGGGTCGACCACTTCAACTGCCCGGTCGGCGCGGCGGCCAACTGCAACATCGACGGAGGCCGCCTGCCGTTCACCCCGGATTGGAAAACCTATGTGCGGGCCGACTACTCGATCCCGTTGGACAACGGCCTGGATATCGAGCTGTCCAGCGATTACAGCTGGCAGGACGACGTGCAGTTCAGCCTCGACCAGAACCCCGACACCGTTCAGGGCGCCTACGGCATCTGGAACGCCAGCATCGCCCTGGCCGACTACAACGACGGCTGGCGCGTGGCGCTGCTGGGCAAGAACCTCGGTGACAAGTCGTATGCGCAGATGCTGGCCAGTGGCGGGGACTACATCTACCGCTCGGTGCCGCGTGACGATGGGCGCTATTTCGGCGTGCAGCTTCGCAAGGACTTCTGACCTTTCAAGGAGATCGACATGAGTCGTCAAATGAGCCTGGGTGCGTTCCTCATGGCCACCGGGCACCACCTCGCCGCCTGGCGCCACCCGGATGTGCCAGCCGACCCGTTGGACTTCGCCAGCTACCGCCGCGCCGCACAAGTGGCCGAGGCGGCCTGTTTCGACGCGTTGTTCGTAGCCGACAGCGTCGCCGCGCCGACGGACGCGCTGGCCAGCCACAGCGCTCGCTCGGTGTACTTCGAGCCACTGACCCTGCTGTCGGCGCTGAGCGCGGTGACCGAGCGCATCGGCCTGATCGCCACGGCCACCACCAGTTACAACGAGCCGTATCACGTTGCACGCAAGTACGCGTCGCTGGACCATTTGTCCGGCGGGCGAGCTGGCTGGAACCTGGTCACCTCCGATGCCGCCGCCGAGGCCGGCAACTTCGGCCGCGATGCGCATATCCCGCATGCCGAACGCTATGCCCGGGCCCGTGAATTCCAGCAGGTGGTCCAGGGACTCTGGGACAGCTGGGCCGACGATGCCTTTGTGCGCGACAAGGCCAGCGGCCAGTTCCACCGCCCAGAGGCGGTGCGCACCCTTGACCATGCCGGTGAGCACTTCCGCGTCAGGGGGCCGCTGAACGTCGCCCGCTCACCCCAGGGAAGGCCGGTGCTGGTGCAGGCGGGCGCTTCAGAGGCGGGCCGTGAACTGGCTGCCGAAAGTGCCGAGGTGGTGTTCACCGCGCAACCCAGTCTGGCCCGCGCCCAGGCATTCTACAGCGACCTCAAGGGCCGCCTGGCGCGCCATGGGCGCAGCGAGGACGCACTGAAGATCATGCCCGGCGTGTTCGTCGTGGTCGGGCGCAGTGCAGCCGAGGCGCAGGCCAAGTACCAGCAATTTCAGGACCTGGTCGACCCACGCGTCGGCGTTGCCTTGCTCGGGCGGATGCTGGGCAACTTCGACCTGTCCGGCTACCCGCTGGACGGGCCGTTGCCCGACCTGCCGCCGACCCAGGACGGCCAGCGCAGCCGGCAGCAACTGCTGACCGAGCTGGCCGGGAATGAACAGCTGACCCTGGCCGAACTGGGCCGGCGCATTGCTGGCGGGCGAGGGCACTACAGCCTGGTCGGCACGCCGACGCAGATCGCCGACGAGCTCCAGGCCTGGTTCGAAGGCCATGCCGCCGATGGCTTCAACGTGCTGGTGCCGCATCTGCCCCAGGGCCTGGAGGACTTCGCCACCCAGGTGGTCCCAGAACTGCAGCGCCGTGGCCTGTTCCGTCGCCAGTACCAGGGCCGTACCTTGCGCGAGCACCTGGGGCTGGTGCGCCCCGTCAACCCATTTTTTGCCGAGCGAGGCCAACCATGAGCTACATTGCCCACCCCGAGCGCTATGCGCGCATGCCTTACCGCCGTGTCGGCCGCAGCGGCCTGGTGCTGCCGGCCCTGTCCCTGGGCCTGTGGCACAACTTTGGCGATGCCACGCCCATCGACACCCAGCGCGCCTTGCTGCGCACCGCGTTCGATGCCGGCATCAACCACTTCGACCTGGCCAACAACTACGGCCCGCCTTATGGCAGCGCCGAGACCAACTTCGGCCGCCTGCTGCGCGAAGACCTGCGCAGCCACCGCGACGAGCTGATCATCTCCAGCAAGGCCGGCTGGGATATGTGGCCGGGGCCGTACGGGCAGGGTGGCAGTTCGCGCAAGTACCTGATCTCAAGCCTCGACCAGAGCCTACAGCGCCTGGGCCTGGACTACGTGGATATCTTCTACTCGCATCGCTTCGACGCCGACACGCCGCTTGAAGAGACCGCCATTGCCCTTGCCGATATCGTGCGCCAGGGCAAGGCGCTGTACATCGGTATTTCCTCGTATTCGGCCGGCAAGACCCGCGACATCGCCGCGCTGCTGGCAGCGCTGAACGTACCGCTGCTGATTCACCAGCCTTCGTACAACCTGTTCAACCGCTGGATCGAGCATGACCTGCTCGACACCACGGCCGAACTGGGCGCCGGGGTGATCGTGTTCACCGCCCTGGCCCAAGGGCTGCTCAGCGACAAGTACCTTGATGGCATCCCGGCCGATGCACGGGTCAACCGTGCGGGCGGCGGCTCGTTGCTGCCCCAGCACCTGTCCGAGGCCAACATCGCCCGTGCCCGCGCCCTGAATGAAATCGCCCAGCGCCGTGGCCAGAGCCTGGCGCAGCTGGCACTGGCCTGGACCCTGCGTGATCCACGGGTGAGCTCGGCCCTGATCGGCGCCAGTCGGCCCGAACAGATCGTCGAGAACGTCGCCGCGCTCGACAACCTGGCGTTCAGTGCCGAAGAGCTGGCCGAGATCGACCAGTACGCCGTGGAGGGTGGAATCAACCTCTGGGAAAAACCCTCGACCGACTGGAAGGAGTGACCGATGCGCGTTGCACGCTTTGCGTTAGTTGCGCTGCTGGCCCTGGCCGGTGCGGTGCAGGCGGCAGACCCTGCCACCTTGCGCATCGGCTACCAGAAGGGCTCCATCAGCCTGGTGCTGGCCAAGCAGCACCGCCTGCTGGAGCAGCGCTTTGCCAACACCCAGGTCGAGTGGATCGAGTTTCCGGCGGGCCCACAGATGCTTGAAGCGCTGAACATCGGCAGCCTGGACATCGGCTCGACCGGCGACATCCCGCCGATTTTTGCCCAGGCCGCCGGTGCCGACCTGCTGTATATCGGTGCCGAGCCGCCGAAGCCGAAAGCCGAGGTGATCCTGGTGCCCAACGGCAGCCCGATCCATTCGGTTGCCGAGCTCAAAGGCAAGCGCATTGCCCTGCAAAAAGGTTCCAGCGCGCACAACCTGCTGCTGCGCAGCTTGGCCAAGGCTGGCCTGAGCATCCGTGACGTACAGGCGGTTTACCTGGCGCCCGCCGATGCGCGTGCGGCCTTCGAGCGTGGCAGCGTGGATGCCTGGGCCATCTGGGACCCGTTCTATTCGGCCATCGACCTGGAAGGCAAGGCGCGGTTGCTGGCCGACGGCGAAGGGCTGGGGCTGATCGGGCCCTTCATGCTAGGGGCACGGGGATATGTCGAGGCCAACGGCGAGTTCGTCAAGCAGTTGCTTGACGAGATCACCCGCGCCGAGGCGCTGACGCGCAGCGATGAGGCCGGCAGCATCCAGTTGTTGGCGCAGTTCATGGGCTTGCCACAAGAGGTGGTGCGGCGCAGCTTCAGCCATCGTCCGGCGTCGCCGGTGATCGCGGTGAGCGATGACATCGTCGCGGCGCAGCAGCGGACGGCGCAGTTGTTTTTCGAGAACCGGGTGTTACCCAAGCGCGTGGATATTGCCGGGGCGGTTTGGCGGGGAAATTGATGTAGGCCATACCGGCCCTATCGCCGGCAAGCCGGCTCCACAGGCCAGCAGCACCGCCGGCCCTTGAGTGAGCCGGCTTGCCGGCGATAGAGCCAGTGCGAGCGACCGCTCAACCTTGGGCAAACTGCAGCAGCTTGTCCCCATCCAACCGGTACCGCACCCACTCATCCTGAGGCTCGGCGCCCAGCGATTTGTAGAACCCGATCGCCGGCTCGTTCCAGTCCAGCACACTCCATTCCAATCGCCCGCAGCGGTTGTCCACGGCTTCACGGGCGATGTGCCGCAGCAGGTCGCGGCCCGCGCCACCTCCACGTTGCTCCGGAGTGATGTACAGGTCTTCCAGGTAGATGCCGTTTCGCCCCAACCACGTGGAGTAGCTGTAGAAGTACACGGCAAACCCGATCGTCCGACCCTCGCGCTCGCAGATCAGGCTGCGCACCGTACTGCCCTCGTCGAACAGGCTGTGCTCGATGTCGGCAACATTGGCGATCACTTCATGGCGCGCACGCTCGTACTCGGCCAGCTCGGTAATGAAGGCAAGGATCTGCGGGGCATCAGTGCGTACGGCAGGGCGGATGGTCAAGCTCATGCAAGGCTTCCTGGTGGTTCGGGGTGTCAGAGGCGATACAGTAATGTGTATCTGCTTAATTTAATCTAACTGTACCGGTCGGGAGCGACGGCTACTCCAGTAGTCTGACAGCACTTATAAAGATTCTGGAATGCCTGCCATGCTTGCCTCTGTCGACCTGCTCACAGCCTTCGTACTTTTTGCCTTCGTTTCGTCGATCACCCCGGGGCCAAACAACACCATGTTGCTGGCTTCGGGCGTGAACTTTGGCGTTCGCCGCTCGATCCCCCATGCGTTGGGTATCAGCATTGGCTTCATGATCATGGTGCTGGCTGTCGGCCTGGGCCTGGGCGAGGTGTTCAAGGCATGGCCGGCGTTGTACACCGTGCTGCGCTACGTGGGCGCCGCCTACTTGCTGTACCTGGCGTGGAAGATCGCCACTTCCGGGCCGCTGAGCGCCGATTCGCCCAATGCCCGCAAGCCGCTGAGCTTTCTGGGCGCGGCGGCATTTCAGTGGGTCAACCCCAAGGCCTGGGTGATGGCGGTGGGGGCCATTACCACCTACACGCCGGCCCAGGGCTACGTGATGAACGTGATCGTCGTCGCCGCCGTGTTCGCCTTGGTCAACCTGCCCAGCGTAGGGGTTTGGGTGATGTGCGGCAGTGCCCTGCGCAACCTGTTGCAGAACCCACGCTGGCTGGTGCTGTTCAATGTCCTGATGGCCTTGCTGCTGGTGATTTCGCTCTACCCCCTGCTGTTTGTAGAATCGTCGTTTTCGTAACGCGTCGAGTACAGCCAACCCATGCAGTTGATCCCCTGGTCCCACGAATGCTCCGATGGTTTCACCCTGCGCGGTTGGCGCTCACCGGCCAGTGGCAAGCCATTGCTGCATTTCTTGCACGGCAACGGCTTTTGCTGCCTGGCCTACGAGCCGATGCTGATGCGCCTGGGCGAGCATTTCGACTTGTGGCTGTGCGATGTCCAGGGGCATGGCGACAGTGACCATGGTGGTGTGTTCCGCGGCTGGAACCGCACTGCTGCGCTGGCAGCGGAGGCGTTCGAGGCGGGCCGCGGCGAGTATGGCGAGGTACCGCGTTACGCACTGGGGCACAGCTTCGGTGGCGTGCTCACCGGCTTGATCCTGGCCAGTGAGCCAGGCCTGTTCCAACGTGCGGTGCTGCTCGACCCGGTGTTGTTCAGCCGGCGCATGATCGGCGTGATGGGCGCCGCCGCGCTGGTCGGCCTGCACCGCCGGCATGCCCTGGCGCGCAAAGCCGCCAGCCGTCGCAGCCACTGGCCGGACCGCGAGGCGGCGCTGGCTTCGCTGCAGGGGCGGGGGATTTTCAAGGGCTGGAAAGACGCCGCGCTGCACGCCTACATTGAACATGCCCTCGGCGATTGCGGTGAGGGCGTGGTGCTCAAGTGCCGGCCCAGCCGTGAGGTGGAAATCTTCAGCTCGTTCCCGTCGCGAATGTGGGCACAGTTGGCGGCCATCCAGGCGCCAACCCTTGTACTGCATGGTCAGCACACCTATCCCTTCGTGCCCCATTCCGTGCAGCGGCTGACGGCCCTGAACCACCATGTCGAAGCGAGCCAGGTTGCCGGGGGGCACTGCTTCATGCAAGAAGACCCGGCCACGGCTGCACTGCAGGTGCTGGATTTCCTCCAGCGCTGACTAACTGTTCTATTGGTGGAACGATCAAAGCCATTTCCGCTGGCTACCGGTTGATTGGTCTCATTGGTAAGGTGAACCTAGCCTTAGAGAGGAGACTTCTCATGAAAAAGATCCTGGGTATTCACCGCAGCCCGCACGCCCACTGGGTCGGCGATGGCTTCCCGGTGCGCAGCCTGTTCACCTACGACAACCTGGCCAGCCAGATCAGCCCGTTCCTGCTGCTGGACTACGCGGGGCCACACGCATTCACGCCGACCACCGAGCGGCGCGGCGTTGGCCAGCATCCGCACCGCGGCTTCGAGACGGTGACCATCGTTTACCAGGGCGAGCTGGAACACCGCGACTCCACGGGTGCCGGCGGCCTGATCGGCCCGGGTGATGTGCAATGGATGACCGCCGCCAACGGCATCATCCACGAAGAGTTCCATTCCCCGGCGTTCGCCCGCAGTGGCGGCATGCTCGAGATGGTGCAGCTGTGGGTCAACCTGCCAGCGCGTGACAAGCGTGCGGCGGCGGGTTATCAGACACTGCTCGCAGCGGATATCCCTGAAGTGCCGCTTGAAGGGGACGCCGGCAGCCTGCGGGTGATTGCCGGCAGCTACCAAGGGCATCAGGGGCCTGCGCGGACCTTCACCGCGATGGACGTCTGGGACATGCGCTTGAAGGCGGGTTCGACACTGCAGCTGCCGGTCGCCGCGGGCCACAATGCTGCGCTGGTGGTGCTGCGTGGCAGCGTGCGGGTCAACGGCGAGCGTGACGCTGGGCCTTCCAGCCTGGTGTTGCTGCAACGTGCGGGTGAAGATGTGCTGATCGAGGCGCTCGAAGGCGCGAGTGTGCTGTGGCTCAGCGGCGAGCCGATCGATGAGCCGATCGTGGGCTATGGGCCCTTTGTGATGAACAGCCAGGCAGAGATCGCCGAGTCGTTCGATGATTTCCATGCCGGGCGGTTTGGGCTGATGGAGGCCGAAGCGCACTGAGTAGCTGCACCGGCCTCTTCGCGCGGCGGGCCCGCACACAAAACGTATGGGTGCGGGCTTGCCCCGCGAAAGGGCCAACACAGCCCACACAACTATTGGCATTATCATTCCAATGAACTGCATGCACGCAGTGCGCCGCACCTTCAACCCTGACGGTCACCACTCGCTGTGGCTGCGTTACCGTGCGCCCTATCATTGGCCCTCAACCCTGGCATTCTTATCAGCCCGGTGTATCCCCGGCATTGAAACCTTCAGCAACGGCATCTACCGTCGCAGCCTTGTCGTCGATGGCGAGCACGCCGTACTTGAAGCCAGGCCCGCAGCCGGCAACTGTCTCAACATCCGCCTCAGCGCCCTACCCAGTAGCAAGATTCCCGCTCTGATCGCCCGTATCCGCCGCGTCTTCGACTTGGACGCCGACCCCGCGCGCATCGCTTGCGCCTTGTCCCGCGACCCCTTGATGGCCAAGCTCTTGGCCGCCCGCCCGGGCCTGCGTGTCCCTCAAGGCTGGGACGCCTGCGAGCAAGCCATGCGTACCGTGCTCGGCCAACAGATCAGCGTGGCGGGTGCCATGACCCTGGCCGGCCGCCTGGTGGCACGCCATGGCCGGCCAATGGGCCTGCAGGCCACAGGCCTGACGCATGTATTCCCCACTGCCCAGGTACTCGCTACAGCCGAATTGGCGAACCTCGGCATGCCCCGTTCGCGCGCCGTAACCCTCGCAACCGTGGCGCGTGCGCTGCTGGAGCAACCCGGCCTGCTGCGCCCGGACCAGGCGTTGGAACCCCTGGTCACCAAACTTTGCCGCTTGAAGGGCATAGGCCCCTGGAGCGCGCAGTACCTGGCGCTGCGCCAGGCAGGTGTGCGCGATGCCTTCCCTTTGGGCGATGTGGCCCTGCTCAAGGCATTGCGCCTGCTGGAAGGGCCGCAGGTGCAATTGGCCGACCGTGCCTTGGCCTGGCACCCCTGGCGGGCTTATGCAGCGCAGCATTTGTGGGCGTCTTTGCCAGGCTGACCGCCTGTCGCCAAGTGCCATCATTGGATCGAACGGTCATGGCCCTGCACCGTTCTTCCACTAAGGTGCTAGATGATCTCCCGCATTATCATTGCCTTGGCGCATGGACGGCCGCTTGGGCATGCGAACTATCTATTGGCACCCTGCCTGACAAAGGCGTACTCACTTAACCACAGGCCATCCATAACAAGAGAGGGTCGTGACATGTCGTTGATTGGAGTTTCGATGCTGGAAATGCGCCAAATGATCGAACAGGCCTGCCTGCCTGACCGTTGTGAAGTCAGTTGCACCGACGGCGCCAGCTTGACCATCCGGCTGGGCCAGGGGCAAAGCCTGGAGGAGGGCGTTACCCTCACCGGGGTGTCATTGCAGAACCTGAACAGTTGCCGTGATGTAGTGAACCTGGTCGGCCAGCTACATGCGCTGCGTGCCAGCCACCCAGCGCCGTTGCGGGCGCTCGCCTGACCGCCCCCCGTGCCCGGTCAGCCTAGGCTGGCTGGGCGCACATATTCCGGCATCAGGCCGTTGGACCAGAACAGGATCATCGACACCAGGATGGTCACCAGCAACAGCAACCCCACTCCCCATACGCACGTTGCAAACAGCATCGCCTGTTCCTTGCGCAAGCGCAGGAAGGTCTGTAGCCCGCCGTACAACAATACAGTGGCGTAGGCAGAAGCTGCTGCCAGCACAATCAGCGCCAACCAGCGGATCGGCACCAGGCCAATAACACCGGCAAAAAACCACGGCGAGGCGCAGTAGGCCGCGAAGCCGATGCATTGGCTGAGGCTGGGTTGCACGTCAAAGCCGCGCGACATCCAGCGGATCATTACCCCCATCAGCATTACCCCGACCACGGTGGTGGCGTAGAGCAATCCGGCCAATTGCGCAGCGCTGCCCATGCTCAGGCGCACCCGTTCTTCGGCGGCCAGGCTCCAACCGAACGTGGTGGTACCTACGAATAGGCAGAGTGCGGGTATCACCGCTAATACCAGCAGACGGGGGAGGTACTGCTGCGGATGGTCTTCCTCGGCGCGACGAATGTCCATCCAGGCGTCGGAGGGGTGGGTAAAGAGCTTGAGCAACGGACTGTTCATGGCGATCTCCTGAAGGCAGAGGCCTCTAGTTATGGAGACGCGTCATTCGTGGCAGGTTCACCCCGGTTCGCCGCCGTTGATCGGCTACTGCAGCTCAACCAGCAGGTTCAGGCCGCCATCGCCGCACTTGCCCTGGTCACGCACCACGCCGTGATAGCTGCGCCCATCCCAGACGAACGCCACGCTGTGAGCGCGCTCGACCTTGTCGGGCAGTGGTGGGCAGATATGCAGACGAAGGGCAGGGCGACCCTGCAGGTTCAGCGCAGCAAGCTGGCACTGGCATTCCACGCTTTGGGCAACCGGGCCGAACAGCGTGTCGCGCACATAGTCGAGCTGCAGGTTGGCGTTAGGAGAACGGCCAGGCATCTTCATCGCGGCTGGGTTCCTGCAAAGGACCAATATCAATGGTTTGAAAGCGCATTTGCGTGGATGTTCAATCTATTTCAGGGGAGCCAATTGCCGCTGAGGGCAATGGATATCGCCCCCTGATGTGGGGTTTGCCGCGGGGGAACATTCCCCACCTTGGCTGCGTTTGATTGCCTAACCACTTGAATATGAACGATATTCGTTGGTGGCATAGTCCTTGCTGAACCTCTTGCAGAGTCCCTGTGTCCCGGAGGTGCAGCATGTCTACCCCGAACAAAGGCCCTGTCCTGACATCACTTGTACTGGCCCTGTTGGGCTGGGAGACGACCAGCGAAGCGGCTGTGCAATGCCAGCGCACCCTGGTGGCCAATGTGGTAGCCCTGGACCAGCCACTGATGTTCAACCGCCTTGGCGCGCAGAACGCCAACGGTATGATGTTCGCCCTGCGCCAGGATGTGGTGGACGAGCACCAGGTCCCGCTCAGCCAGGGCGGGGCCGCCGTGCCCGGCAAGGTCACCCTGCGCCCGGACAAACGCCCGCGCCCTATCGTGCTGCGGGTCGCCGCTGGCGACTGCCTGACGGTCAACCTGACCAACTTGTTGGCTTATCAGGCCAACCCCAATAAACACGGCATCGACCACGATGACAACGAGGTCGAAGGTGAAGAGGGGGAAGAAGCCCCGGAAGTGGAGAATGACGGAGGCGAAAACTTCGTTGCCGACGAGCAGGTGACCGACCGCCATGTGGGCTTCCAGGTGAACGGCCTGCAGGCGGTCTCCAGCATCGGCGACATCGCCGCCAACACCGGCCGCAACGGCAACTACCTGATCGCCCCTGGGGCCACCCGCAGCTATACCCTCTATGCCGAACGTGAGGGCGCCTTCGCGGCGACCAGCCTGGGCGCCACGTTTGGTGGCCAGGGCAACGGCGGCAACGTGGCCAACGGCCTGTTTGGCCAGGTGGTGGTGGTGCCCAAAGGCGGGCGCACCTACCGCAACACCCTGACCGAGGAGGAAATGCGCCTGGCCAGCACTGGCCGCGCTGCCACCGGCCAGCCCGTGGTCGACTATGAGGCGCGCTACCCGCAACTGCAGCCGTGGATCGCCGAAGGCAAGGCCGGCAAGCCGATCATCGCCATGGTCGACGGCAACGAAATCCTCAGCAGCGAAACCGACGCCATCGTCATGGGCCCTAACCCGGACGGCAGTTTCCCGCGCTCCACCTATCCGCTGGAAAGCATCAACAAGCGCAACCCGGCATTGCCCAACCGGCTGGAGGCATTCCGCGACTTCGCCTCGCAGTTCGCCGATGAAGTTGCCGCCACCCAAGCGTTCCCCGGTTACTGGGCCGACCCGGTCATGGGGCACGTGCTGGAACCTGCGCGTGACGCGTTCATGATCAACTACGGCTCGGGCGGCATGGGCGCGGAAGTCGTGGCCAACCGGCTGGGGGTCGGGCCAATGCATGACTGCCTGTCCTGCGCCTATGAGGAGTTCTTCCTAAGCGCGCATACGGTCGGTGATATCGGCACCCTGGTGGACGTCCCGGCCAACATCGGGCTGGAGCATATCCGCCCGGGCCAGACGCCACCGGCGAGCGCGGTCGGGGTCAAGGCCAACATGGCGCTGTACCCATCGGAACCGGCCAATGTGCACCACAGCTACATTGGTGATTTCACCAAGTTCCGCAACACCCACAACGGCCACGAGCAGCACATTTTCCACCTGCACGGCCACCAGTGGCTGTTCAACCCCAACGACGACAACTCCGATTACATCGACGCCCAGGGCATAGGCCCAGGTGTGGGCTACAGCTACGAAATCGCCAACGGAGGCTCGGGCAACCGCAACCGTGTCGCGGGTGACGCCATCTACCACTGCCACTTCTACCCGCACTTCGCCCAGGGCATGTGGGCCATGTGGCGGGTGCACGATGTGTTCGAGGAGGGCACCCGGCTGGAAGTCAGCGGGCAGGGCGCCAACGGCTTCCATGGCACGCCGTTCGCCTTGCGCAGCGGCAAGCCGGCGGCTGGCGCGCGGGCGCTGCCCGACGGTGAGATCATCGCCGGCACGCCGATCCCAGCCATCGTGCCGCTGCCGGGCAAGGCCATGGCGCCGATGCCGGGCAAGGTCGTGGTGGTACCGAAACTCTCCGAACAGTTGGTTGCCGAGCATGACGATGATGACGAAGGTGAAGCGCAGGGCGATGACGACCATGGCCACGCACCGGGCGCCGCCAAGGCGGTCGGCTCGCTGGCACTGGTCGACCGCAGTGAAACCAACCGCAACGCCGACGGCAGCCTGAAAAACCCAGGCTACCCGTTCTGGATCGGCGGCATGGAAAGCAGCGTTGGCCAACGCCCGCCGACCCCACCGCTGGACATGCTCGACCCCGCCTTGGCACGCCAGCTCAAGGACAGCGGCAAGGCCCTGTGGGCCAACCTCGACGCCAACCAGGTCGACGGTTGGGACGGCGGCCTCGGCCGTCATGCGCTGGACGGTGTTTCTGCCGGTGGCGAGGCTGAAGCCACCACTACCAAGCTGGACTTCTCCAAGGTGGTGCACAAGGCCAAGCCGATCTACCTGCCCGAAGAAGGCACCGACGTCGAACAGGCCGCCATGCAGTTCCACGCCAAGGCCGAGCACCCAAGCTTTGCCTTGATCCCCGGCGGCCAGCCGGTGGCCAAGGCGTTTCGTACCAACGGTGCACTGCCTACCGCCGGTGCGCCGTTCTTCGAGCCGTGCATGGACGACCGCGGCAAGCGCCTGACCCAGTCTTCGGGCACCGGTGAGTTCTTCAGCGGCGAGAGCCTGGGCGGCATCAACTTCCGCGGCGCGTCCACCTTCACCGCCGACCGCCCACGCATCTACAAGGGTGCCAATATCCAGTTCGATGCGGTGTACAACAAGGTCGGCTACCACTTCCCGCAGGCGCGCATCATTGCTCTGTGGGAAGACGCCTGGCCGGTGATCACCAAGCAGCGCCCGCCAGAGCCGCTGGTGATGCGCATGAACACCTTCGATTGCACCATGTACCAGCACACCAACCTGATCCCATCGTTCTATGAAATGGACGACTACCAGGTGCGCACCCCCACTGACGTGATCGGCCAGCACATCCATCTGCCCAAGTGGGACCTTACGGCGGCCGACGGGTCGGCCAACGGCTGGAACTACGAAGACGGCATACTTTCGCCGGGCAGCGTGGTGGAGCGTGTGCATGCCATTCGCGCGTTCAATGGCTGTGCCGAAGGCGACAGCCGCGACGGCACCGCCGCCTGTCCGAAAGCCAAGCTGCACCCGTACTTCGGCCGCTTCGGCCGGGCCGACTGGGTAGGCGCACGCACAGCCATGCAGCGCTGGTTCGCCGACCCACTGGTCAACGTGCACAACGTCGACCGTGGCCTGGGCACCATCTTCACCCATGACCACCTCGGCCCATCGACCCACCAGCAGTTGGGCCTGTACGCCACCGTGCTGGCCGAACCCGCCGGCTCTACGTGGTACCACGCCGAAACCGGCGAGCAGCTGTACAACCCGGCGCTCCGCCAGGACGGCGGCCCGACCTCGTGGCAGGCGGTGATCAAGACGGGCGACCACGACGGTGATGGCAAGAACGACAGCTACCGTGAGTTCTTCCTCGAGTACAGCGACTTCCAGCATGCTTATGAAGCTGGCGTGTATGTGGGCGCCGGCCCCGATGGCATTCCCAATGGCCAGGCCTACCCAGCCACCGCCGACAGCTTCCGCTACGCCATCAACCCACCGGTCCGGCAGAAAGCCTCGAACCTGCTGGAGTCGGTGGTCGAGTCGCGTGGTGGGTTGAACCCCGGTTGTCCGAGCCGGCCATGCCCGCAAGCGATCTCGGTGGATGACCCGGGCATGTTCGTCGTCAACTACCGCAACGAGCCGCTGGCCCTGCGCGTGTTCGACCCAAACAAGGTAGCGCCCGACGGCAAGCGCGGCATGCAGGCCGATGGCCTCGGCGGCGACCTCGGCTATGCCTTGCAAAGCCGCACCGACCGTGCCATCCCGGCGATGAACCTGGCCCCTTCGGCGATCACTTCGGCGGTCGGCCCCACCGGCGGCACCACGCTGTTCCCGCCGCACATCAACACTGCAGGCAGCGAGCCAGGCGACCCGTTCACGCCCCTGCTGCGCACCTACTCCGGCGACAATGTGCGGCTGCGTATGCATGCGGGCGGCCATGAGGAGGAGCACAACGTCACCTTGCACGGTGTCAAATGGCTGCAAAACGGCACCGGCTTCGGCAACAGCTCCAACTCGGGTTGGAAGGCCTCGCAGATGATCGGTATTTCCGAGCAACTGGGTTTCATGGCCCCGGTGTCGATGATATCCAGCTCCGCCGCCACCAACGGCGACTACCTGTACTCGCTGGATGCGGCGCTGGAAGGCTATTGGAACGGCATCTGGGGCGTCATGCGCAACTACACCGCGCAACGTGCCGACCTGTTCGCGCTGCCGAACAACCCGCAGCCGGTGGCCATGCGCAATACCGTCAACTTCGATGGCATCTGCCCGAAAACCACGGCCAACCCCACCGGCGTCGGCACCCGGGCGACGGTCAAGCGCAACTACGAGATTGTCGCCGCGCTGGCCAACGACATCCTCGAAAACCGCCACGGCGTCAGCATCAATGACCCGGCCGGCATCGGCCAACACGTCGGCGGCCCGCTGAAGGCCAACGGCGGCACGCTGGTGTTCAACAGCCGCAGAACGAGCATCCCGCAGGTGACGGTGACCGACGAGGAGGACGGCGCCACCTTCACCGTGGGCGGCCACAGCGCGCCACTGCATGACCCGACGGCCGTGCTATACGTACGCAAGGCCGACCTGGACGCCAGCACCGGCAAGCTCAAGGCCGGGGTGCCCGTGGAGCCACTGGTGCTGCGCGCCAACGCCGGTGACTGCATCAGCATCACCCTGGAGAACCGCCTGCCGCTGGTCATGCCTGACCTGCCCAGCACGGCGGTGATGCAGAATGTGGTCAAGCGCGACCGCAACGGCAGCGAAGGCTCCACCGCGTTCAACAACAACCTGATGCGGCCGTCCAGCCACGTGGGCCTGCACGCGCAGCTGCTGGCGTACGACATCACCAAGTCCGATGGCGTCAACGTCGGCCTCAACCCGGTGCAGACCGTGCCACCGCGCAACGGCAGCAGCGGCGCCTACCCGACCAAGGTGTACCAGTACTACGCCGGGCACCTGGAACGTGAAGGCAAACCCGTGCTGCAACTGGGCCGTACGGTGGACAACATCAACACCACGGCGATCGAGTTCGGTGGCCTCAACCTGACCCCGGCGGATGTCATCAAGCAGTCGCAGAAGGGCCTGGTCGGCGCCATGAGCATCCTGCCGCAAACAGCCACCTGGGCCGAGGACACCGCCAGCCGCACCCAGGCCACGGTGAAGGTCAGCGGTCAGCCGGACTACCGCGACTTCGTCACGGTCTGGCAGCGCTCGCTGAACATGCGCTGGGCTGACGGTCGCCCGGTGGAGGGGATTGCCACTGAAGGCAACGGCGTGCCCGGTGACCCGAAAGACAACGGCAACATGGCCATCAACTACAAGACCGAGCCACTCTGGCTGCGCTTTGGCCTGGCGCCGGATGCACCGTTCGGCCATGCCGATGGCTTTGGCTTCGCCGATGTGCCGAACGCGCACATGGCCTACAGCAATGCCCTGGTGGGCGGTGACCCGCAAACCCCGGTACTGTGGGCCAAGCCTGGGCAGCCGGTGCGCAACCACGTGGTGATGCCCAGTGGTGGCAGCCGTGGCATCACCTACCAGCTCGACGGGCACCTGTGGCCGCTGCACGCTTACCAGGCCGAGAAGAGCGACCTTGACGGGTACCCGATGAGCCTGCCTGGCATCGGCTCGGTGCGTTTCGGCTACAACCCGATGTCGATGTACATCGGCGCCCAGGAGAGCGTGCTGCCTGCCGCGCACTTCAGCTTCATGCTGCCCAGTGCCGGGGGCGCCAATGGCGTGCCGGGCGACTACCTGTTCCGCGACTATGCCGCTTACGGCAACACCTCGGGGCTGTGGGGGATCTTGCGGGTGACCAACGACCCACCGCCGGCCATTGCGCCTGCGCAATAGCACAGCAATGCCCAGGGATGGATGCACACAGGGAACCAGGCCACGGGAGCGTTCCAGTGGCCTGGTTGTCTGGGTTACCAGCTGATCTTGGTAACGGTAGGCAGTAGTACGCCCCCGCCGGTTGAAGTGCCTGCGAAGTTAGGTGCCAGTGCAGAGAAGTTGACGGCCCATGCTACGGCGCCACTCAGGTCATTGTCCCCGCTCCAGTAGTTGGTATTGCTGGCCCACCCCAGAATCGCAGGCACTGATCGACTTAGGTCTTCGTCCTTGTACTGTTCCCAGAACCACCTCATTTGTTCCCGAGTCAGGGCATAGTACTCGGGGCGGTTTCTGTCCTGGCTGTCTGATGACCAGGGAACTGCTCGGCCTTGCTCGACAAGCCTCATTGTCCCCTTGAAGGTAATGGTGTAACTGGCTGTCCGGCCTTTGTCGTCGGTGACCGTGATGATCGCCGAACCGATGCCTGCGGCCACCACCTTCCCGGTTGTGCTCACGACTGCAACCGCTAGGTTGTTCGATGAATAGGCATACGAGGGCGTGCCGCCTTCAACAACCGTCTGGAATGAGGCATTGGATGCGGGGGTGGGGCTAATCGGGACGCGTCCCCGAGCGATGATGTAGCTGGGATGCAGGACCTGTTCCTGATCGGCGTTGACGCGCAATGCGTTGGTCACTTTGACGTTCAGGGGCGCGGATAGTCGGGACGATGTCGCAGGTGATGTTTCAGTGATTGCATTCATGTTGGCTCCGGGGTCTGTGGGGACGCAGGCCTGAGTATTGCCAGATTCGAACTCCCTCGAAACTGGTAAAAATGCCAGGTCCCGCCAACAGGAGCGCACCCGCCAACGGCCCCCGCCTTTGGGGCATGCCCCGGGGCTTGCTCCCCACCGTTCTCCGGTTGTTGCGCTAACCCGCTCTTATTCAATCAGTTTTTTGATGGCATAGCGTTTGCTACTGCACTCCACAGAATAATAAGCCTCGTGGAGGTGCTGCATGGTCGTCCCACCCAAACCCGCCGTCCCATGTACGCCCGTGTCGAAGAGGGCGCTGCCATGAAGCTCAAACTGCGCCCGGTATACGCCGGCCTGCTGCTGAGCATGGCCCTGATCGGCCTCGGGGTCGCTTATGAAGAGCTCTGGTGCGACCCGCGCGAGCTGCTGCAGGCGCCTGCCGACCCCCAGGCCCTGCACCGGCTCAGCCGCGACGGTGTGACCGTGGAGTTCGAAGCCCGGCCGCTGGCCGGTGGCGAGCTGCGCGAAGGTGCCTTCGCCAACATTCGCTTCAAGGTCACCGACCAGAACAGCGGCCAGCCGCTGTCGGGCATGGCGCCGGGGGCGTGGATCGACCCGGCGCAGGCAGCCCCGCTGGAAAGCACCCGTGACCAGAGCTGCAAGGCCCGGGTTGCGCTGTTTCTCAAGAGCAGCATCGGTGCGCGGCCGTTGCTGGACCTGAACAGTTATTTTCTGCTGGTGCTGAACAAGGATGCCAGCCTGACGGTGATCGACCCGACCGTGTCGGTGGGCGGCGTCACCAGCACCCTGGCGCGAATCGACCTGCCGGGCCGGCCCATGGACTGGGTGGCCACCGGTGACGACAAGCAGGTGTTCGTGTCGATTCCCGAACGCGGCAAGGTGGCGGTGATCGACACCGAGACCTTCACCCGCGTGGCCAGCCTCGAGGCCGGCGAAATGCCGTTGCGCGTGGCCCTGCAACCGGACCAGCACCGGCTGTGGGTCGGCAATAACAGTGATGATCCGGCCAAGGGCGGGGTGACGGTGATCGATGTGCCGGGCCGCACCACGCTGAAGAGCTTCGCCACCGGCTCCGGGCACCACGAAATCGCCTTCAGCGCCGATTCGCGCTACGCCTACATCAGCAACCGCGACGGTGGCACCCTGAGCATCATCGACATCCCCGAGATGCGCCTGGTGAAAACCCTGGAGGTCGGCCCCCACCCGCTGGCAGTGGCCTATTCGCCACTGTCCCAGGCGGTGTACGTGAGTGATGGTTCGGAAGGCACCGTGCGGGTATACGATGCCCGCAACCACCAGTTGCGCCACACGGTGCAGGCCGAACAGGGCTTGGGGCCGATGCGTTTCAGTGGCGATGGGCGCTACGGCATCGTGCTCAACACCCTGGAAAACCAGGCCCTGGTGATCGACGCCAGTACCGACAAGCTGATCCACCGCATCCCGGTGGCGGCAGAACCGTACCAGCTGACGTTCACCAAAGGCTATGCCTACGTGCGCGGCCTGGCCTCTTCGAAAGTCAGCATGATCAACCTAGGCAGCCTGGGCGAGGGGCGCACGCCGATCGTCCAGGGTTTCGAGGCCGGCCCGGCCGCACCGCGCCAGGCGGGTGATTTGCCGCTGGCACAAGGCTTGTCGGTGTCGCGCGACGACAATTCGGTGTTCGTGGTCAACCCGGTGGACAACACCACCTACTTCTACGCCGAGGGCATGAACGCGCCGATGTCCGGCTACAACAACCGCGGCCATCAGGCCCGCGCGGCCCTCGTCATCGACCGCAGCCTGCGCGAGCTGGCGCCAGGGGTGTACGGCTCGACGGTTAAAATGCCGGCGGCCGGCAATTTCGATGTGGCGTTTCTGCTCAACCAGCCACAGATCATTCACTGCTTCAGCACCGATGTGGCCGCCGCGCCCGACGCCAGCAAGCGCAAGGGCGCGCATGCCGAGTTCATCGGCCTCGATCAGCCGCTGCCGCAGCACAGCGCCTTCACCGCCAAGGTGCGCATTGTCGGCGACGATGGCCGCCCGCGGGTGGGCCTGGACGACCTGACCCTGCGCTATTTCCTGGCCCCCTCATCGATGCCGCGCAACCTGCGCCTGGAAGAGGTGGGCGAGGGCGTGTACCAGGCCGCACTGCAACTACCTGAAGCTGGCGCCTGGTACCTGCATGTGCAGTCGCCGTCGCTCGGGCGCAAGTTCACCGAAGACAACTACACCAGCCTGCGCGTCCTGCCCGCCGCAGCGTCTGCCGCTTCCCCCACTGAAGTGAGGAATGTGCGATGAACGCCACGCATTCTTGCAAGTTGCTTGCCCTGAGCCTGGCCCTGGCGGGCTTCAGCAACCTGGCCCTGGCCCACGCTGGCCACGACCACAACGGCCCGGCCGAACCGCAGGCGGCGGCGCGCCAGGAAAAGGCCAGCGTGCGCTTTGCCGATGTCCCGCTGCTGGACCAGAACGGCATGCCGGTGCGCCTGGAAAAAGACCTGGTCGGCGAGCACCTGGTGGTGATGGGCTTCATCTACACCAGCTGCACGACGGTGTGCCCGGTGGTGTCGTCGATCATGGGCAAGGTCCAGCAACAATTGGGGGGGCGCGTGGGCGAGGAAATCCGCCTGGTGTCGATCAGCGTCGACCCGCAGCGTGACGACGCCAAGCGCCTGCAACGTTATGCCAAGGCCTTTCAGCACGGGCCTGGGTGGAGCTGGCTGACCGGCTCGCAGTACGCCATTACCGAGACCCTCAAAGGCCTAGGCAGCTTCAGTGCCGACCTCCGCCAGCATCCGCCGCTGATCCTGGTGGGGGACGGGCGCAGCGGCCACTGGACGCGCTACTACGGTTTCACCGACCCCGCCGTGCTGATCGGGGAGATCAACCGCCTTAGCGCCCGCCGGGTACATGCCAAAAGTACCGCCATTGCTGAACATCAGGAGGTGCAACCATGAGCAGCCAAACCTCGCATCATGCCGCCATGCGCAGCTTTGACTGGCTGGTGCTGGCCGCTTGCCTGTGGATCTTCGCCTCGGTCGCCATGGCCCACGACGGCCACGCCGCGCGCGAACCCAGCCCGCAACCGGCGCCACCGACCATGGCCAGCGGCGGCGGTACCCGCGATGCCCAGACCTGGTTCACCGAGACGGTGCTGCAGGACCAGAACGGCCGCGAACTGCGCTTTTACAGTGATGTGCTCAAGGACAAGGTGGTGATGCTCAACGTGATCTTCACCCACTGCACCGATGCCTGCCCGCTGATCACCCGCAAGCTGCGCGAAGTCCGTGAGGCCATGGGGCCGGCACTGGCCAGCCAGGTGACCTTCGTGTCGATCAGCAGCGACCCGCTCAACGACACCCCGGCGGCGCTCAAGGCGTTTGCCGAAAAGCAGGGGGTAGACAGCGCCAATTGGCTGTTCCTGACCGGCGACAAAGCCAATGTCGACCTGGTGCTCGGCCGCATCGGCCAGTTCCTGCCCAGCCCCGAGCAGCATTCGACCCAGCTGATTGCCGGTGACGTGGCCGGCAAGCGCTGGAGCAAGATCCGGCCGGATGCGCCGCCCGCGGCCATCGCCCAGCGGATGCAGTTACTGACCCAGCCCCTGGCCGGGCGCTGAGCCATGAACACCACTAGAGCCTTGGCCCTGCTGCTGACGCTCAGTCTATGCGGCCAAGCCTTTGCTATGGACCTCACCCCCCAGGAGCAGGCCGGCAAACGCCTTTACCGCGAAGGCGTTTCCAGCAGCGACGCCCAACTCACCGCCCGGGTCGGCGCCAGCGACATGAACGTCCCCGCCAGTGTATTGCCTTGCGCCAGTTGCCACGGCAACGACGGCCGCGGCCGCACCGAAGGTGGGGTCCGCCCACCGAGCCTCGACTGGCAGCGCCTGGCCCTGGGCCAAGGCCTGCGGCAGACCAACGGCCGTAGCTACCCAGCCTACGCCGACGCCAGCCTGGCCCGCGCCATCGCGCACGGCGTCGACCCAGCCGGCAACCGTCTGGACTCAGCCATGCCGCGCTTCGAGCTGACCCAGGCCGACCAGCGCAACCTCACCGCCTACCTGAAACGCCTGGCTGAAGACCGTGACCCGGGCGTGGAAGAAGAGGTGCTACGGCTTGGCACTCTATTGCCCACAAAAGGGCCGCTGGCCGAAGCTGGGCATGTAGTGCGCGCCGTGCTCGAGGACGGCGTGGCGCAGCTCAACCAGCAAGGTGGTATTCATGGACGGCGTCTGGAACTGCGCGTGGCCGACCCTGGCATCGACCACGCCAGTGCCGAGCAAGCGTTGCAGCAGCTGCTGGGTCAGGATCAGCCTTTTGCCCTGATCAGCCCACTGGCGCCTGTGCTCGACCAGCGCCTGACCGCGGTACTTGAGCAGCAAGGCCTGCCCTTGATCGGCAACACGCCGCGCAGCGGTGGCAGCGCACAGATTTTCGACCCGTTGCCAGGCATCGCCACGCAGTTGCTGAGCCTGGCCGCGCATGCCCGCACCTCCCTGGGGCTGGCGCCCGACGGGCTGCATGTGGTGTACGCCGGCAACGACCAAGCGGGGCTGGCCGAGCAGGTGCGCGAGCGGCTGCAACAGCAGGGCTGGTCACCGCCACCGATCGAGGTGTTCACCGGCCAGGCGGTGCAGGGGCAGGGGGTTGTCTTCCTCGGCCGCGCCCAGGCCTTTGCCGAGTTGGCTGCGGCATTACAGGCGGCAGGCCGTGCCCCCTATCTGCTCGCCGCCTCCAGCCAGGTGGCCAGTGCTGTGGGCACGCTGCCGGCGCACTGGTCGGAGCGGCTGTTCCTGGCCTATCCGTTCGTGCCCGGCGACTGGACCACGCAGGGCATGGCGACCTTGGCCGGCCTGCAGCAGCGCCAAGGCCTCGACCCGCGCCAGGCGTCGCTGCAGGTCAACACCCTGTGCGCCCTGCGCCTGCTGACCGAGGCCCTCAAACAGATCGGTCGCGATGCCAGCCGCGAGCGCCTGATCGCGGCCCTGGAAGGCTTGCATGACGTCGACACCGGGCTGACCCCGGCACTCGGTTTCGGCCCCGGCCGGCGCCAGGGCATGGCGGGAGCCCATGTGGTCGCAGTGGCGCTGCCCGGGCCGCGTTTCACCTCTGTAGCCCCTTACCGGCCTGTGCCGGACAGCCCTTGAGCGGAGGTTGCCATGCGGACGCTGTTGCTGTGCCTGTTGATGATGGTCGCCAAAGCGAGCTGGGCCGATCTGCCGGCGGCGCGGGTCAATGGGGTGGACATCGGTGTGCTGCGCCTGGAGCGTTATTTCAGCGAGTACCTCCAGGCCCAGGGCCGAGCGGTGACCAGCATCCGCAACCCGACGCTGTACAAACGCTTGCGCGGCCAGGCGTTGGACGAACTGATCGACAAGGAGCTGTTGTGGCAAGCGGCGCAGTTGCGTGGCATCGTCATCAGCGATGAGCAGGTGTCGGCCCAGGTGGGCGAAGTTGAGGCTGCCTTCGGCAGCCCGGTACTGTTCGAACAGCGCCTGGCCGATGCCGGTTTCAGCCGGGCAGAATACGCGGACTACATACGCCACGAACTGGCCTCGCAGCAGGTATACAGCCAGCTCAGTGCGGTACCGGAACCCACCCCGGCTGACGTGCTGGCGTTCTACCAGGCCAATCGAGAAAGACTGCAAGGAGCGCAGAACCAAAGTGATAACACATCAGTCATACCCGAACAGGGCCTGGTTCTGGCCAGGGCCGCGCTCATCGGGCAATTGCAGGCGCAGGCTCGGCAAAGCGTGCGCCAACGTTTGCGCGAATCCGCTACAGTGGAACTCGCTGACTAGCAGCCCGGATGACGTTTCCCCAAAGCTGGGGAATAACGGCTTGGCAAAGTGCCATCAGGTGCCCCGGATGTGGGGCACCGGGCCAGCGCCTGTTGTTGAGGTTTTCAAAGATACAATCAAAATCAATGACTTAAAGTGGTGCAACATGACTATTCACGCCTGGCACGAAGCCTGCTCAAGCCTTACCAAGGCCGCACTTCGCAGACCGGGGAACCGGGCAGTTCTTGGGAGTCGACCTTGGTGAACAGAGTATTGGTAGTCGATGACGAACAGACCCTTGCGCAGAATCTGCAAGCGTACCTGCAGGCGCAAGGCCTGGAAGTTCATGTTGCCCACGATGGTGCCAGTGGTATCGGCCTGGCTGAGAGCCTGGCACCGGGTGTGATTGTGCTGGATTACCGCTTGCCCGACATGGAGGGGTTTCAGGTCCTGGAGACCGTGCGCAAGAACAGGCAGAGCCATTTCGTGCTGATCACCGCCCACCCGACCGCCGAGGTCCGTGAGCGCGCCGCCGAACTGGGTGTGACCCATGTCCTGTTCAAGCCGTTCCCGTTGGTGGAACTGGCCCGCGCGATCTTCGACCTGATGGGCATCGAGCGCCGGCGCAGGGCCACGGACAACCCGGCAGAAGGGTTCGTCGAACGACGCCATACCAGGAACGAATCGTTCCCCCTGCAGTTGTACGATGGTAGCTGGGTCCTGGCCGACCGCCGCCGTAATGGCGCCAAGCCTCCTGGACCTGACGACGACCAACTGCTCACAGGGGAATAGCGGCGCCCGCAGCCCTCACCGAGCCTGCGACGCGCCCCCTGAGCGGAGTCGCAGGCCATGTCCGATGTATTCGATCAAAGCGTTACGGCCTACCCCAGGGAACTCCTGGCGCAGGCCCGCCTGCAAGCCAGCGACGAGCGCCTGCTCAACTGCCTGGAACGCCTCTCCTGCAACACCCCCGACACCTTCGTCCGCCGCCTGGGCATCACCCTGCATTATCCGGTGCTGGACAGCCAGGCGCTGCTCGCCAGCACCCCGCGTTTCGACAAGGTCAGCCTGGCCCAGTGCCTGAAGCGCGAATTCGTCCTGGTAGAGCAGGGCGGTGAACTGCACGGCGTGTTTGCCGACCCCTTCGACCACGCCCGCCTGGCGTGGATCGACGATGTGCTGCAGGGCGCGCCGCTGCACCTGGCCCACGCCGCTGACCTTGCCACCTTTCTGGCCCGCCACGAAGAAAGCTTCCACGCCGTCGATGCCCTTGACCACGACGCCGAAGCCAGCAGCGAAAGCGACCCGCTGCAGCGCCTGTCGCTGACCAGCATCAGCGAAGACCAGAGCAAGGTGGTCAAGCTGGTCAACTCGACCCTGTACGACGCCCTCAAGCAGCATGCCAGCGACATCCACTTAGGCATGACCGGCCAGGGCCTGACCATCAAGTACCGCATCGACGGCGTGCTCAACGGTGCCGGCAAGGCCAGCGGCAGCGCCTTCGCCGACCAGGTGATCTCGCGCATCAAGGTCATGGCCGAACTGGACATCGGCGAGAAGCGCGTGCCCCAGGACGGCCGCTTCAAGATTGCTGTCGGTGACCGCCAGATCGACTTCCGCGTCTCGATCATGCCCAGCATCTTCGGTGAGGATGCGGTGCTGCGGGTGCTCGACAAGCAGGACCTGTCCGACCGGGTCAGCGGCGTGCAGCTGCAGGCCCTGGGCTTTGCCGACGAAACCCTGCGCGCCCTGCGCCGACTGGCCGCCGAACCCTACGGCATGATCCTGGTCACCGGCCCCACCGGCAGCGGCAAGACCACCACCCTGTACGCCATGATCAGCGAGATCAACCACGGTGTGGACAAGATCATCACCATCGAAGACCCGGTGGAATACCAGCTGCCCGGCGTGCTGCAGATTCCGGTCAACGAGAAGAAGGGCCTGACCTTCGCCCGCGGCCTGCGCTCGATCCTGCGCCACGACCCGGACAAGATCCTGGTCGGCGAGATTCGCGACCCCGACACCGCGCAGATCGCCGTGCAGTCCGCGCTCACCGGCCACTTGGTATTCACCACCATCCACGCCAACAACGTGTTCGATGTGATCGGCCGTTTCAGCCAGATGCAGGTCGACCCCTACAGCTTCGTCTCCGCACTCAATGCCGTGCTGGCCCAGCGCCTGATCCGCCTGGCCTGCCCGCACTGCTGCACGCCCTGCGAGGCCGACGACGAGCTGCTCGCCGCCTCGGGGCTGAGCCGTGACGCCGTACACGGCTGGACGTTCGTCCGCGCCCAAGGCTGTGGCCAGTGCCGTGGCAGTGGCTACCGCGGCCGCAGTGCCATCGCCGAACTGCTGCACCTGGACGACGACCTGCGGCAGATGATCGTCGAACGCCGCCCGCTGGCGCAGATCAAGGCGCTGGCCTGCCAACGCGGCCTGCGCCTGCTGCGTACGTCCGCCCTGGACCTGGTCCGCGAGGGCCGCACCACACTCGAGGAGATCAACCGTGTCACATTCATTGCGTGATCATGCCGCCAAGCAATACTGCGCCGTGCTCGGCGCAGAGGGTGTCGGCCTGGGTTGCTGGCACGGTAAACAGCACCAGTGGCTGGGCAGCCGCGCCTTCACCTGCGAGGCTGCGCAACCGGCCTGGGAAGCAGCCCTGCAGGCACTCGCCGCACTGCTGACCGAACAGGCGGTGCGCGGCGGCCAGCTGCAGGTGCTGCTGTCGGCCCGCTACAGCCGCTTCTGCCTGGTGCCGTGGAGCGACGCCATCAGCCACCCGCGTGAGTTGGACGCTTACGCCCGTGCCTGTTTCGAAAACCTCTACGCGCAGTCGCTGGACGACTGGCGCATCGCCCTCTCGCCGGAACCGGCAGGCGCTGCGCGCATTGCCACGGCTCTCCCTGTGGCACTGCTGCAGGGGTTGCAGGCGCTGGGCCGCGAGAGCCGCCTGAAGCTGCGTTCGGTGCAGCCGTACCTGATGGCCGCCTACAACCGATGCCTTGCGCAGCTGCAGCAGGGCGACTTCCTCTTCGTGCTCGCCGAGCCGCGCCGCAGCGTGCTGCTGCTGGCAGCCGGCGGTGCCTGGCAGCAGGTGCTGGCGCAGGGCTGCGCCGACAGCGACCAGGCCCTGCAGGCGCTGATCGAACGCACCTGCGAGCTGTACGGCGAGCAGATGCCGCAGGTCTACCTGCATGCCCCGGTCCGGTGCGACGTACCGCAGCTGGCGGCGGTGCAGCTGTGCCAACCGGCCAGCGAAGCCGACCCGCTGTGCGCCATGTGGCGAGCGGTGGCTTGAGATGCGCCGCCTCGACCTGGAATTCCAACCCCGGCGCAGCAGCCCCGTGGCCTGGTCGCTGCTGATGCTCGGCGGCGCTGCAGTGGCCGTGCTGGTTCTGCTGCAACAGCACTTGCAAACCGAGCAGGTAGCCCTTGAAACCCGCGTACACGGCCTGGAACTGCAACTGGGCCGTCGGCCAGCCACTGCCGCACCGCAGAACAGCGCGGCCAGCCGTGAACAGGCCGAAAACCTGGCACAGATGCGCAGTGTTTCGCAGCAACTGCAACGGCCTTGGCAACAACTGTTCGCCATGCTCGAAGCACAACCACAAGAAGACGTGGCGCTGCTCACCCTGACCCCCGATGCACGCAAAGGGCAGGTCCGCATCGCCGCCGAGGCGCGCAACCTGGAATCGATGCTGCAGTACCACCACCGCCTGGAACAGAGCACCGAGCTCAGCGATGTGTCGCTGCTCAACCATGAAGTGGTGACGGGCCAGCCCGAGCACCCGGTGCGTTTTACCCTCACCGCCACCTGGGAGACCGGCCATGCGCGCCCCTGACTCGATAAGCCGACTGATCCTCCAGGAGCAGTTGCGCCGCCTCGGCCCGGTCGGCCTGGCCGCCGCCGCAGTGGCCGTGCTGGCTGCCGGTGTCGCGTTGGCCGCTGTGCTGCCGCAGTGGCAAGCCCTGCGCGAATTGCGCGCCACCGAAGCCGATGCCAGCGCCCAGCTAGAACGGGTAAAGCGCGGCGAACTGAAAATTGCCGTCAAGCCTGAACAGCAAGCGCTGGACAGCCTGCGTCAGCAGCTGCCGGGGCAGCCCGAGGCCAGCGAGCTGATCGAGCGCCTGTACCACCTTGCCAGTGCCGAGCACATCAGCCTGGCGCGAGGCGAGTACGCACTGGGCGTCGATCCCAAGACCCAACTGGCGCGCTACCAGATCGTCCTGCCAGTACGCGGCAGCTACCCGCAAATCCGCGGCTTCCTGCGCGGCCTGCTGGGCCAGTTGCCGACCCTGGTGCTGGAAGACCTCGAGCTGCAACGCAAACGCATCGGCGACAGCGAGCTCAACGGCCGCCTGCGCATGACCCTTTACCTGTCGAGGTCGTGATGAACACTCAGCGCGCAGTGGTGTGGGTGGGGTTTCTGGGGGTTGCCGGGGCGTTGGCCTGGGCGCCGGGGCACTGGTTTGGCCAGGAAGGTGAGGTGGCCCCCATCGCCGGCAAGCTGGCGCCCACACCACCAACCCCTGTGGGAGCTGGTTTGCCGGCGATGAAGCCAGAACAGGCTTCCAAAGATCTGTTCCCCCGCCAGCAATGGACCCCACTGCAAACCCTGGCCACGGTCACCGAACAACCTGTAATCGCCACGCCGGTAGTGGCGGCTGCCCCCACGGCACCCGCGTTGCCCTTCCAGTTCATCGGCCGCATCGGCGACCGGGACGACCTGCAGATCTTCCTGCAGAGCGGCGAAAAACTCTACGTCGTGCGCCAGGGCGACGTGATTGACGACACCTACCGCCTCGACCGCGTCTCGGCCAACGAGCTGGACCTGGTCTACCTGCCTTTGCATCAGTCGCAGACTCTGTCTGTCGGGAGCGCACCATGAAGCCATCGAAGTTGTGCAAGCCTGCTCCATTCATGCTCCTGGCGCTCTGCGTGGCCATTGCCGGCTGCGGGTCGAGCGCGGTGCGCAAGGACAGCCAGGAGCTGATGCAGGAGGGCCAGTACGAGGCCGGCATCGCCCGCCTGGAGGAAGCGCTGCGCGAAGACCCGCGTGACACCGACCTGAACATCGCCCTGGCCCACGGCCGCCAGCAAGCGGTCGAGGCGCTGATTGCTCAGGCCGACAGCGACCGTGCCCGCCACGACTTCGCCGGCGCCCGCATCGGCTATGGCCGGGTGCTGACTTTCGAGCCGAACAACCGCCGTGCCCAGGAAGGCATCCGCCAGATCGAACTGATGCGCACCCTCGACGACCGCGTTGCGCTGGGCCAGGCCGCCCTGCGCCAGGGCGACCTGTTCGGTGCCGAGCGCTACATGCGCGAGGTGCTGCGGCTGGACCCGCAAAACCAGAAGGGCATCATGCTGCGCAGCGACATCGAGAACGTCCAGGCGCGCACCGCGCAGCCGTTCCCGCAACTGCGCAGCAAGCTGGAACGCCCGGTCACCCTGGAGTTTCGCGACGCGGCAGTGAAGACCATCTTCGAAGTGCTGTCGCAGGTAGCGGGCATCAACTTCATCTTCGACAAGGACCTGCGCCCGGACATGAAGGCGACCATCTTCGTCCGTGATGTGCGCATCGAGGACGCCGTGGCGCTGCTGCTGGAGCAGAACCAGCTGCATCAGAAGATCATCAACGACAACACCCTGCTGATCTACCCCGATTCGCCGCAGAAGACCAAGGATTACCAGGAACTGGTCATGCGCACCTTCTACCTGACCAGCATCGACGCCAACACCGCGCTGAACATGGTCAAGACCATGCTCAAGACCCGCGACGTGTTCGTCGACGAACGCCTCAACACCCTGACCATGCGCGACACCCCCGATGCCGTGCGCATGGCCGAGAAGCTGCTGCAGTCCCAGGACCAGTCCAACCCCGAGGTGGTGCTGGAAGTGGAAGTGATGGAAGTGGCCCGCTCGCGCATCCTCGACCTCGGCCTGCAATGGCCCAACACCTTCGGCGTGTTGAGCGATGACGGCAACCCGGTCAGCGTGCTTGACCAGCTGCGCGGCATCAACTCCGGCCGCATCAGCATCTCGCCGGCGCCGCAAGCCAAGATCAACGCCCAGGACAAGGACATCAACACCCTGGCAAGCCCAGTGATTCGCGTCAGCAACCGCGAGCAGGCGCGCATCCATATCGGCCAGCGGGTACCGATCATCAGCGCAACCTCGGTGCCTTCCACCCAGGGCCCGGTGATCACCGAAAGCGTCACCTACCTGGATGTCGGCTTGAAGCTCGAAGTGCAGCCCACCGTGCACCTGAACAACGAGGTGGCGATCAAGGTGGCGCTGGAAGTCAGCAACGCCACCCCGCTGGAGCCGACCCGCCAGGGCACCATCCCGGTCCAGGTCGACACCCGTAACGCGCAGACCAGCCTGCGCCTGCACGACGGTGAAACCCAGGTGCTGGCGGGCCTCGTGCGCAATGACAAGACCTCCAGCGGCAACAAGATCCCTGGGCTTGGCGACATTCCGGGGCTGGGCCGGCTGTTCGGCAGCAATCGCGATGACATGAGCAAGTCCGAACTGGTGCTGGCGATTACCCCGCGCATCGTGCGCAACCTGCCGTACCAGAGCCCGTCGGACATGGAATTTGCCACCGGCACCGAATCGAGCCTGCAGGTGCGTCAACTGGCCCAGCCGCTGCCAGCCGGGGCGGTGCCAGCCGATGCGCCGAGTGCCGAGCCGGGTGAGGCACCGGTGGTCGAAAGCCAGATGGCGGTGGTGCCGGCAACCCGGAGCCCACGTCCATGAAACGCCGCGCGCAAGGCTTCAGCCTGATCGAGGTGGTGCTCACGCTGGCACTGCTCGGGCTGCTCGCCAGCATGGCCGCACCACTGACCGAAACCGTGGTGCGCCGCGGCAAGGAGCAGCAACTGCGCGAGGCGCTGTACCAGATCCGCGATGCCATCGACGCCTACAAGCGAGCCTTCGACGCCGGCTTCATCGAAAAACGCCTGGATGCCAGCGGCTACCCGCCGAACCTGCAGGTGCTGGTCGACGGCGTGCGCGATGTGCGCAGTGCCAAGGGCGCCAAGTTCTACTTCCTGCGGCGTATCCCGCATGACCCGCTGCTGGCGGCCAAGGGGGAGGACGGCGGTGGCTGGGGCGTACGCGCCTACGACAGCAGCCCCGACAACCCGCGTGAAGGCGAAGACGTTTTCGACGTGTACTCCAAGGCCCGCGGCAAAGGCCTCAACAACATCCCCTACGGGCAATGGTGACGGCCATGAAACGCAGCCAAGGCTTCACCCTGATCGAATTGCTGGTGGTAATGGCGATCATCGCCACGTTGATGACCATCGCCATGCCGCGTTACTTCAACAGCCTGGAAAGCTCCCGCGAGGCCACCTTGCGCCAGAGCCTGGCGGTGTTGCGCGAGTCGCTGGACCACTTCTACGGGGACACCGGGCACTACCCCGATTCACTGGAGCAACTGGTCGAGTTGCGTTACCTGCGCAACACCCCGGTCGATCCGATCACCGAACGCAGCGATGCCTGGCAGCTGGTACCACCGCCGGAAGGTGTGGCGGGTGGCGTGGCTGACATCAAGAGCGGTGCAACAGGGAGGGCGCGTGATGGCAGCCTCTTCGCTGAGTGGTAAGGCCTGCGCCGGCTTCACCTACCTGGGGGTGCTACTGCTGATTGCGGTCAGCAGCGTGGCCCTGGCCGCTACCGGCACAGTGTGGTCCAGCGTCGCCCAGCGCGATCACGAACGCCAGTTGCTGTGGGTGGGCAGCCAGTACGCCCAGGCGCTGCGCAGCTACTACCGCGCATCCCCGGGCCTGGCCCAGTACCCGCAGGACCTCGCCGACCTGCTTGACGACAATCGCTTCCCCGAGGCCCGGCACCATATCCGCCGGTTGTACCCCGACCCGATCACCGGCAGTGACGAATGGGGCCTGCTGCGCTCGATCGACGGGCGCATCACCGGCGTGCACAGCCGCTCGGACGCCACCCCGTTCAAACGCAGCGGCTTCGACACCCAGTGGTCGGGCTTTGAAGGCCTGGAGCACTACAGCGACTGGCAGTTCGTCGCCGAACAGGCCTTCAACGAAAGCGCCAGTGGCGCGCAAACCCACACTGCAGGTTCTGGAGACACGCCATGAAGAGCCTCAACGTGTTTTGCCTGAGCATGGGCTTGCTGCTGGCCGCCGGCGTGTCCGGTGTGGCCCATGCCGAAGCCGAAGACGAGATGAAAGGCTTCATCGTCGACAACACCATCTCGCACATCGGCCACGACTTTTACTACTACTTCGCCGACCGCCTGCGCGCCACCAGCCGCCTGGACTTCAACCTGGTGGTGCGCGAACGCCCGGATGCCCGCTGGGGCAGCCTGGTGACCGTGGAATTCGAGCGTGACGTGCTGTACCGGCGCTTTCTGCCGCCCAATGTCACCCAATTGAAAGATGAGGCCGTTGCGGCCGCCGACCTGGTCAAGCAGGAGGTGATTCAGCGCAAGCTGCAGCGCCTGCTTCAGGACACCACTGATCTGGAGAGGGACGAGCTATGAACACTCGCATTGCGCACTGCATCGCCGCCGGCCTGCTGGCCAGCGCCGTCGCGGCCCAGGCCACGGAACTGGTGTACACGCCGGTCAACCCGGCCTTCGGCGGCAACCCGCTCAACGGCACCTGGCTGCTCAACAATGCCCAGGCGCAGAACGACTACGACGACCCCGACCTCAAGGACCGTACCTCCGCCTTCGGCGGCACCTCGGCCCTGGAGCGCTTCAGCAACCAGCTGGAGTCGCGGATGTTGTCGCAGCTGCTGGACAACATCAGCAACGGCCAGACCGGCAGCATGGCTACCGACGCTTTCCTGATCGATGTGCTCGACGACTCTGGTGCCCTGAGCATCAAGGTCACCGACCGCGCCACGGGAGAAATTTCGATCATTGAGGTCAGCGGCCTGAACCCCTGAGAGGGAAGGGCTTTTAGTTGGGGAGAGAACACCATGAAACGTCTGCTGAGCACTTTGCTGATCTTCGCCGCGCTGCAAGGCCTCCAAGGGTGCAGCCTGCGCGAACCCATGTCGGCCGAACAGGACTCGGAAACCCCGACCCTGACCCCGCGCGCCTCGACCTACTACGACCTGATCAACATGCCGCGGCCCAAAGGCCGGCTGATGGCGGTGGTGTATGGTTTCCGCGACCAGACCGGGCAATACAAGCCGACCCCGGCCAGCTCGTTCTCCACCAGCGTCACCCAGGGGGCCGCGAGCATGCTCATGGATGCCCTGAGTGCCAGCGGCTGGTTCGTGGTGCTGGAGCGCGAAGGCCTGCAGAACCTGCTGACCGAGCGCAAGATCATCCGTGCTTCGCAGAAGAAGCCGGACGTTGCGGAAAACATCATGGCCGAGCTGCCGCCGCTGCAGGCAGCCAACCTGATGCTCGAAGGCGGCATCATCGCCTACGACACCAACGTGCGCAGCGGAGGAGAAGGCGCGCGCTACCTAGGGATAGACATCTCCCGCGAATACCGAGTGGACCAGGTGACGGTCAACCTGCGCGCGGTGGACGTGCGTACCGGGCAGGTGCTGGCCAACGTGATGACCAGCAAGACCATCTATTCGGTGGGCCGCAGTGCCGGGGTGTTCAAGTTCATCGAGTTCAAGAAACTGCTGGAGGCCGAGGTGGGCTACACCACCAACGAGCCGGCGCAGCTGTGCGTGCTGTCGGCGATCGAGGCGGCGGTGGGGCATTTGCTGGCACAGGGTATCGAACGGCGCCTGTGGCAGGTGGCGGGGGATGCAGGGGATGGCAAGGCCAGCGTGGACAAGTACCTGAGCCAGTCACAACCGCAATGACAACCCACAGCGATGCCATGCCGTACTAACAGGGCTGGCAACCATGCCAATCCTGTTAGAGCGGACCTGGTGAGTAGGTCGGTGATTACCCGCACGGGGATGCAGTCTGGATATGAATGCAGGAGCCGAAACTCTACACCTGTTGCTCTGAGGTTTCCCACGCAGCGAAAGCGGATTTCCCAAAGACCCAAAGGGCTTCTGGCTAAAGCCCTCTAAATGGCGCGAGGGATAGGATCTGTCGGGCAACGCCGAGAACCTCAAACAAGGAATCCGATATGAAAAAGATTGCATTGATTGCACTGCTGGCCACTGCCGGGCTGGTTCAGGTTGCCCAGGCGCAGAACCCACCGCCGCCGGTAGCCTGCCCTGAAGGGACCTATCCGACGCCGGTGGGGGTGTGCCAACCGCTCTTCGACTTCGACTGATAGTCCTGCTCCGGGCTGCGCTGCTTTCACAGCAAAGCGCGCTCATCCACAGTTAACCCGCCTTGCGCAACGTGAGGTTGATCCTGCGCTCGCCCATGCGCGGATGCACGCCCGGTTTGATCGGCAGCACGCCATGAAAGCGCAACCGGTCCTCGCCCCCCCAGACCAGTACATCGCCATGGCTCAGCGCAATGCGTTGAGCCTTGTCCGAACGCTGGAGCCCGCCAAACAGGAACACCGCCGGCAAACCCAGTGAAATCGACACGATCGGCTGGCCGAAATCCGCTTCATCACGGTCCTGGTGAAGGCTCAGGCGGGTACCCGGCAGGTAGTGGTTGACCAGGCAGGCGTCGGGTACGAAGCCATCGAAACCGGCTGCCGAAGCCGCCCGCTCGGCCAGGTCGAGCAGTATCTGGGGCAGGGCGGGCCAGGGGTTGCCGCTCAGTGGGTCGATGGGGGTGTAGCGATAGCCTTTTGCGTCACTTACCCAGCCCAGCGCACCGCAGTTGGTCAATGCCACGGCCATGTTCAAGCCGCCTGGGGTCTGCATGTTCCTCAACGGCGCGGCGCGCAGAACCGGGCGCAGCGCATCCAGCAGCGGCTCGATTTGGGCCAGGGCGAAGCCGGGCAGCAACACGGTATGGCTGGCCAGACGTTGTGGCTGGGGGCCGAACAGGTCGAGGTCGGACTGGATCATGGAGGTGACGTCGCGTAATGGGTCTGGCCATTCTAACCCTGCGGGTGTTGTTGGCCTATTGCAGGTAAACCCGCTGCCACCGATACAGGGTTGTGCGTGGGCTGTGCAATGCCCGGAGACGGGAAAAAGGAACCGCGACACCAGGGAGAGAAGGTGGCGCGGTTCAAGGGGGGAGCCTTTAACGCTGGGTGGCCGTAGCCGTGTTGCCGTTGCCCATCTGGGTGATGGTGGCGCTCTGGTTGGCGCCGGCCTGGTCGACGACGGCCTTGTTGTTGTTGCCGCCCTGGGTCACGTAGGCGACGTTGGCGGTGTCGCCCTGCTTGATGTTGGCGATGTTGCCACTGCCGTACAGCTGGGTGGTGTAGCTCTGGTTGGCATAGCCGGACTGGTCGAGGGTGATGGTGCTGCCGGTACCGTTGGTGTCGCCGGTTGCATAGTTGTCGGTGCCGCGCTGGTCGGCGACCAGGATGTTGTCGGTGCCGTTCTGTTCGAAGTACAGCTCGTTGTTGCTGTCGGCCTGCTTGGTTTCCATCGAGTTGTTGGTGCCTTTCTGGCCCAGGGTGGCCAGTTGCAAGCTACCGTTCTGGGTCAGGTTGACGGCGTTGCCGGTGCCTTTCTGGTTGATCACGGCGGTCTGGTCGCTACCGAACTGCCCGCCGAGTTTCTCGCCCTTCCAGTTGCTGGCCATGACTTTGTTGCCGGTGCCCTGGGTGGTGATGGTCAGGCTCTGGTTGTCACCGTTCTGGTAGGTGAAGTGCAGGTTGCTGGTGCCGGTCTGGGAGATATTGGTGGTCGAGTTCGTGGTTTCGAACTGATCGGACCAGCTGGCGTTGGACTTGCCTTGCTGATAAAGGCGGGCGGTGTTGTCGTTGCCCAGGCTCTGGTCGATGTAGCCTTCGTTGAGCTGGCCGTTCTGGTTGACCGTGGCCTGGCTGCCGACCTGGGTGTCCTGCCATACCTCCATCGAGTTGCCCGTGCCGTTCTGGTCGATGGCGATGATGCCGCCGGTGCCGTCGCGCTGGTCGCCGTAGGCCCAGTTCTGCTTGCCTTGCTGGTAGATCTCGATGTTGCCGTCGTTGTGCGTCAGGTGCTCGGCGGCGGCGTAGTTGTCCTGGCCGTCCTGGTTCACCAGGCTCTTGTTGTTGCTGCCGCCGAACAATTGCTCGACGAAGGCTTCGTTGCGCTGGCCGTTCTGCTGGGTGGTGGCCTGGCTGCCCAACTGGCTGTCCTGCCACACGGTCGAACGGTTTTCTGCGCCTTGCTGGGCCTGCAGCGCTTCGTTGTTCTCGCCCAGCGACTGGCTGGCGAAGGCGTCGTTGTAGGTGCCCGCTGCCTGTTGGGTGATCTGGCTGCCGTTTTCGAACAGCTGCTCGCCGTAACCGGCGTTGTACGAGCCGCTGGCGGTCTGGTCGATGTAGCTGGTGCTGTTTTCCTGCACCGCCAGGTGGTTGTGGCCTTTGCCAGATTGGGTCTGGGTGGCGGCGGCAAATGGGGCGACCGTCTGTTTGACTTCGGCGATGTTCTGGTTGCCGGTCTGCGACTGGGTCGAGGTGCTGTCGTCCGCCATGACCTGGCCGGCGACGGCCAGGACGATAGCGGCGCTTAAGGGAGCGAGCTTGAACATGGTGGTGCCTCCAGGTCTATCGGTATTGAGTGATCTGCACATGCTGGCCATTACCGGCCTGGGTCACGGAACTGCTGAGACCCGAGCCGGCCTGCACGATGCTGGCGCTGTTGTCGTTGCCGATCTGCTCGATGCTGGCGCTGTTGCTGGTGCCGCTCTGGCGGATCGACGCGCTGTTGCCATTTCCCTGTTGGCTGATGCTGGCCATCAGGTCACTACCTTCTTGCAGGATGTACGCCTCCTGCGCGCCCCCAGCCTGGACGATGCGGCCCAACAGGGCCTGGCCGTTCTGGTCGAGGGCGGCGCGGTTGCCCGAACCCTGCTGTTCGATCACCGCCACCTGGCCGGCGCCTGCCGGCAGCAGGCGGATGATCACCGGGTCACCGAGGTCGCTGCCGGCGGCAAGGTCGGCGTTGTCCATCAGGTCGTCGGCCTGGGCGTGGCCGGCAAGGGCCAGGCACAGGAGCAGCGGATACAGGCGCTTCATGGCGTTCTCCCGGCCTCACTGCACGGTCACGTTGACGGTGCGGGTGGTGCCTTGGCTGGTGGTGATGGTTGCCGTCGGTGCTGCTGTCGGGATCACCGTGGTGCTGTTGCTCACCGCCAGGCGCCAGCGGCCGGTCACCGGTACCGTGGTGGTGCCCAAGGTCTGCACGCCGGTGGTGGTGGTCACGCGCACGGTGATGGTGTTGCCGGTGGTCACCGAGGACGTACCGCTGATGTCCCAGTTGAACCGGTTGTTGGAGCGTGCCTGCACCGTTGCCGCCGTGACCGCGAAGGTCTCGGCCGCAGGGCGTGGCTGAACGTTGACGGTGACCGTGCCCGAGGTGGACACCGCCCCCAGCGCGTCACGCGCCTGGTAGGTGAACGTGGTGGTGAACGCCGTGGTGACGGTGGCCGGTGGCGTGTAGGTGATGCTGGTGCCATCGGTGCTGACCGTGCCGCGGCCGGCGGCGGGTTGGGTGAGGTTGGCGACCGCCAGTGGCAGGTTGCCTTCCGGGTCGGTGTCGTTTGCCAGCACGTTGATGGTCAGCGGTACGCCCAAGGTGGTGACGGTTTCTGGGTTGGCGGTCGGTGCCCGGTTGGGCGCGACGTTGACGGTGACGTTTGCAGGCGTGGACTTCAGGCCTTTGCTGTCCATTGCCCGGTAGCTGAAGGTGGCCACCAAAGGCTGGGTGGCGCCGGCCGGTGGGGTGTAGGTGACGGCAGTGGTGCCGTTGAGTACCACCCCCCCCAGGCCGGTGCCCGGCTGGGTCAGGTCGGTGATGCTCAGCGGTACGTTGCCGTCCGGGTCGCTGTCGTTCTGCAGCAGGCTCAGGGTCAGCGGTACGCCGACACTGGTGCTGCCGACATCGGCCTGGGCCAGCGGCGGCTGGTTGGTGGCTTCGACCGGTGCGGTGCCGACCACCACCACCGGTTCCACATCAACGCCGCCGTGGGCAGACTTGACCGTGACGGTGGCAGGCGGTTGCGTGACGTCGTTGACCGTCAGGGTCTGCAACGTCCCGGACTTCGACAGGCGGCCGTAGCCCTGGGCAAGCAAGTCAGGCACCACCACCTCGTCGCTGGAAAGCGCTTCGATGGTCAGCCGCTTGTTGGCCCACTCATACCGCGCGGTGCTCACCTTGACCACGTCGGACAGCTTGCTCGACAGCGCTGTCGGCCGGGTGTTGTCGGCGCTGTTGCTAGCGGTGACCACCACCACCGACGGCGGCGCGGCCTGGCTCAGTTGCTGGCTGAAGAACAGCCCGTTGTTGTCTGAAAGCAGGCTGAACTGGCAAGGCGAAGGCGGCGTGCCGACCAGCGCCAGGCTGTTGCGCAGGCACAGGCTGGCGCTGTTGGGGGCTTTCGCGAACACCGCCACGCGGGTACCACTGCCGTTGCGCGAGTAGGTGGCGCGCTCCAGGGTGACCGGGGTTTGCGCACGCTGGTCGAGGACCTTGCCGGACACCGTGAACTGGGTGGTCTGAATGGTCCCGGCCGGGCCCTGGATGCGGATGAAGTTGGTGCCGAATGGGCTGCCAAGCACCGCTTCGGTCCGGTTCGGGTCACCGATGAAGGTTTCGCTGGCGCCGGTGTCCGGGTTGACTTCCACATACGGTGCGCCAGCCCCGCGCAGGAACGGCCCGAGCGCACCGTTGAGCGCGCCGCTGAAGTTGCCCGGTGCGCCGATGCCGATATCGCGGGTGATGTTGATCGCACGCCGGCCGGGCGTGGCGACGTTGACCGTCTCGACGCCATAGGGGTGGGTGATGGTGTAGGTGCCGGCGGTGGGCACCGATACCCGGATTCGGATACGGGCAAAACTTTGCTGATCGCCATCGACCGGGTTCTCGGCGGCAAACGCGGCCTCAAGGCCCGCCACGTAGGCGTCCAGTTCATAGCCACTGTTGCCCACGGCAGGGATGGTGGCTTCGGCCAGGAACCAGAACATCTCCGGTGGCCAGTTGTCGGGGAACACCAGCGGCAGGGCGTCATCGTAGATGCCCGGCTCCGGCAGCAGCGTACACATGTAGGACGGCGCACCCGGGGCCCCGGCGACCCGCGAACTGGTCGCGCGCGACTGGCAAAGCTCCAGGGCCAGACCGTCGGCGTCCTTGTACCACATCGGGTAACCGCCGGTGGCGAAGGTGTAGGGGCCCGGGTCGACCTCGGACAGTGCAGCCCAGGCTGCACTGGTAACAGTGAGGGAAAAACCGGCGGCGAACAGCGCACGGCGTGGCCAAGTGTTCATGCTGCCTCCTTGAAGGCTGAGCCTTTGTCTGTTCATGGCACCAGCACCACGTCTTCGATGTCGCTACCGCCATTGGCGCTGGTGACCTGCACCTTGGCCGGCGGGATGGGCGACAGGGTGGTGCTCAGCGTCTTCACTGCGCCGTCGCCCGTCAGGTTGCTGATCACCGTGCCATTGCCGGTCTTGGCCGTGAGCAGCGGGGGCGAGGTCTCGTCGCTGGTGCTGGCGACCAGGGTCAGGGTGCTGTTGGCCAGGCTGTATTCGGCGCGGGTGATGGTCACCAGGTCGGTCAGTGGCAGGCTGGCGTTGGTCACGCTGCTGGTGGGAATGGCCAGGCTGTTGTCGGCGCTGATCAGCAGGTGGGTGTCGGGTGCCGGGTTGATCACCGACTGGGCGTACCAGGTGCCGGTGCCATTGGCTTCGGCCAGGGGCAGGGCCGGGGTCTGGCTGGTCAGGGTGACAGTGGCCGGTGGCGGGGGCGCCAGCACGAACATGTCCTGCTGGGCCCGCAGGTCGCCGTTCTCGGTATGCCGAGAGTAGGTGCTGCGCAGGGGCATCAACGGGGTAGGCCGGGCCACCTCGGAGAGCTTGCCGGAGATCGAGAACAACTCGGTGCGCAGGTCGATGCCGCCAGGGCCCTCGATACGCACGTAGTTGGTATTGAACGGGCTGCCGGTGACGCGCTCGTCCAGGTTGGGGTCGCCGATGAAACGCTCGCTGCCCTCGGTGTAAGGGCCGTTGACGCTGCGCAGGAACGGCCCGACATCGCCCTTGAGGGCGCCGCTGAAATCGCCGGCGCCGGCAATGCCGATGTCGCGCGTCATGTTGATCGCGCGGCGGCCGGCGGCGGGCACGTCGAACACCTCAACGCCGTAAGGGTGGGTGATCACGTAGGTGCCGGCGGTCGGCACGTCGACGCGGATGCGCACCCGGGCGAAACTCACCTGGTCGCCTTCGACCGGTTCCTCGGCAGCGAAGGCTGCCTCGATCGCCGTGCCGTAGCTCAGGTCGATGCCGCGAGCGGCGTCAACGATGGCAGCGTCGGCGGTGAACCAGAACGCTTCGTCGGGGAAGTTGGTGGGGAAGACGATCGGCTGGGTGTCGTCGAACACGCCGGGCGTCGGCAGCAGTGTGCACATGTACGACGGTGCGCCGGGTGCGCCGGCGACACGTGAACTGACCGCCTTGGTCAGGCACAGGTCCAGGGTTCGCCCATGCGAATCCTGGTACCAGGCGGCAAAGCCGCCGTTGGCGGGGTTGTAGGGACCGGTGTCGACGGCATACAGCGCTGCCTGCGCCGGGAGCTGGAGCATGCTGGCGAAAATCGCCACGGCCAGCGGGTTGGGTATCGGTCGGTGCATGAGTCAATTCCTCCTGCAAACGGGCCCATGGACTTGGGGCGTCTGGCAGGGGAGGGGCAACTGGCGTGCCAAGTTGCTGGTAAATCGCTGGAGTGCTTGTGGGGCAAGGGCTACAGAGGTAAGTGAAAAGACTTTGATGGCGGTTGCCCATGGGGCGTCTGCCCCAGCTTTGGGGGATTGGGTGCGCCGGTTTCCGGCTTTACGCAAACGTCAATCTGAAGCACACTGCGGCGAGTCACAAAGCCCGTTGCCCTCCACCGTGAGGGGCACAGCTGGAGCAGAACATGGCGCGACAATTACCCATAACAAACGCCCAAGACCCGCTGAACGAATCCCGCCAGGCTCGCCTCAAGCTGGCCAGCGAAGGCGAGCTGCCGCTGGGCATGCTGCGCGACGAAATCGACGCCTCCTGGCGGCGCAGCCTGGGCCATGGCCTGGACTGCCTGCAGGGCGAGCAGGTGGGCCTGGGCCTGCAGCAGGGGCACGACCTGCGCACGTTGCTCGAACGCAACCGGCTGCTGGTCGACGCGGTGACCCCCGAACTGGATTACCTGGTCGCGCGCCAGGGCAAGGCCGGCATCATCATCCTCGGCGACGCCCAGGCCAATGTGCTGGCCATCGAAGGGCAGACCCACGTGCTCGAACGCGAAGGCCTGCGCGACCTGCACCCCGGCAGCTGCTGGAGCGAATCGCTGCGCGGCACCAACGCCATCGGCACGGCGGTGGTGGAAGGGCGGCCGACCCTGATCAACTGCGGCGAGCACTACCTCGACCGGCTCAGCCCGTTCGCCTGCACCTCGGTGCCGCTGCGCGACCCGAATGGCGAGGTGATCGGGGTGCTCGACATCACCCGTGAAGGGGCCATGGCCCAGCCGCAGGACAGCCTGACAATGCTGATGCTGGCCGCCGGCAATATCGAAAGCCGGCTGTTCGGCCTGTGCCACCCCGAGCAGCTGGTGCTGGCCTTCCACAGCCGCCCGCAGTACCTCAACAGTGCCTGGCATGGCTTGCTGGCGCTGAGCCTGGACGGTGAAGTGCTGGCGGCCAGCGACAATGCCTGCCAGCTGCTGCAGGTGCCGCGCCAGAGCCTGATCGGGCGGCGCAGCAGCGACCTGCTGGGCGAGCGCTCGCCGGCCTTTATCACGCGCCTGTGGCAGGGCGGAGTGAGCAGCGTACAGACCGCCAAGGGCGAGTTCTTCTTCCGCGCCCTGCAGCTGCCACGCCATGGCCAATTGAGCAGCAACGCGGCCCCGAACAAGCCGACGCTGGCCAATAAGTCGCCAGCGCTGGATGCCTTGGCCGGGGGCGATGCGCGCCTGGCGCGCAACCTGCGCATGGCCCGCCAGGGCCTGGGCAATGGCCTGCCAGTGTTGCTGTTGGGCGAGACCGGTACCGGCAAGGAGGTGGTCGCGCGGGCGCTGCACCAGGCCAGCCCACGCGCCGACAAACCCTTTGTCGCGGTCAACTGCGCAGCCATTCCCGAGGGGCTGATCGAGTCGGAACTGTTTGGCTACCGCGAGGGCGCCTTTACCGGCTCGCGTCGCGGCGGGATGGTCGGGCGGCTGATGCAGGCCCACGGCGGCACGCTGTTCCTCGACGAGATCGGCGACATGCCGCTGGCCCTGCAGGCACGCCTGTTGCGGGTGCTGCAGGAGCGTCGGGTGGCACCTTTGGGCGCAGCCGACGAGCAGGACATCGACGTGGCGCTGATCTGCGCCACCCACCGCGACCTCAAGCGCTTGGTGCACGAACAGCATTTTCGTGAAGACCTGTACTACCGGGTCAACGGCGTGACGTTGCGTTTGCCGGCGTTGCGCGAACGCGACGACCTCGCGGCCATCATTCAGGGCCTGCTGGACAAGGCCGGCGCCAAGGGCGTGAGCCTCGACCCGGCATTGGCCTCACTGCTCGAAGGTTTCGACTGGCCAGGCAACATCCGCCAACTGGAAATGGTCGTGCGCACTGCCCTGGCCATGCGCGAGGACGGCGAGGCACTGCTGACGCTCGACCACCTGACCGACTGCCTGCTCGATGAACTGGCCAGTGGCACGGCGCCCTCCGGCAGTTTGAAGGACAACGAACTGGAGCTGATTCGCGAAGCATTGGCCCGCCATCAGGGCAATGTCTCGGCCGCTGCCGAGGCGCTGGGCATCAGCCGGGCGACGCTGTACCGCAAGCTCAAGCAGTTGCGCGGTTGACATGGGCGGCTTGTTCGCAAGGCTGGTAGAAACCAGCGACCCTGCACTCATGCGCCAGGCGCTAGCCTGGCTGTATGGTTTCGTCCGTCCGCATCGGCGCGCCATCGGCGTGCTGCTGGGCTTGTCTTTAGGGGCTTCGCTGTTGGCCCTGGCCCAACCCTGGCTGGTCAAGACGTTGATCGACGAAGGCCTGCTGGCCAAGGATTACCAGACCCTCTGGCACATGGCGGCAATCATGATCGTCGCCGGCCTGCTCGGCACCGTGCTGGCCGGCGTCAACCGCTACCTGCACACGCGGCTGTCCGGGCGCATCCTGTTTGCCCTGCGTGATGATCTGTATCGCCACCTGCAGCAGCTGTCGCCGACGTTCTACGGGCGCCGGCGCACCGGGGATATCTTGTCGCGGCTGGATGGCGATGTGGCCGAAATCCAGCGCTTTGCCGTGGACTCGCTGTTCTCGGCGGTGTCTGCAGTGATCGGCCTGGTGGGCGCGGTGGCGTTGATGCTGATGCTGTCGTGGCAACTGTCGCTGCTGTTGGCACTGCTGGTCCCGATCGAAGTGCTGTGGCTGCGCTGGATGCGGCGCAAGGTCGAACGCGAGGTGCGCAGCCTGCGCGAGCGTTCGGCGGATGTGTCGTCGTTCCTGGTCGAAACGCTGCCGGCGATGAAGTTCATCCAGGCTGCCGGCCAGCAAGCCCGCGAGGCCGGGCGCCTCGACCAGCTGGGCCAGGGTTACATGCGCCAGTTGCTCAAGGTGCAGGTCACCGAGTTCTTCACCCAGGCGATACCCGGTACGCTGACGTCCTGGTGCCGCGCCTGCGCATTCCTGGTGGGCGGCTGGTGGGTCATCCAAGGCACTTGGCAACTGGGCGCGCTGATCGCGTTTTCCACCTACATGGGCATGGCCGTGGGCCCGGTGCAGAGCTTGCTGGGCCTTTATGTGGCGGTGCAGCGCATGGCCGTCAGCCTGGGCCGGGTGATGGAGCTAAAGCAGGAGGCCGTGGCGGTGCGCGAAGCGGATACGCCCCGGCCGATGCCCCAAGGCCCGGGCGAGTTGCGCCTGCAAGGCGTGCACTTTGCCCACGATGGGCGCCAGGGTGCGGTGCTCGACGATGTGCATGTGTGCGTGCCAGGCGGGCTCAAGGTGGCCATCAGTGGCGCTTCCGGCGTCGGCAAATCAACGTTGATCGACCTGCTGCAGCGTTTCTATGATCCAGACGCAGGGTGCATCCTGCTGGATGGCGCTGACCTGCGTGAACTCGACCTGGCTGCGTTGCGCCAGCGCATTGCCGTGGTCAGCCAGGACATCGTGCTGTTCCGTGGCACCCTGGCGCAGAACCTCGCGTATGGCGCGCCGCAGGCCAACCGCGCTGAGCTTGAGCGGGTCGTACGCCTGGCGCACCTGGAAAGCTTGGTCGACAGCCTGCCGCTGGGCCTGGATGGCCTGCTCGGTGAGCGCGGCCAGCAGCTTTCCGGTGGCCAGAAGCAACGCATCGCCATCGCCCGTGCGGTGCTGCAGGCCCCGTCCATCCTGGTGCTGGATGAAGCCACCTCGGCGGTGGACGAAGCCACCGAGCGCGAGGTGATTGCCGCCATCGACCAGTTGTTTGCCGGGCGCACGCGCATTCTCATCAGCCATCGCGTTTCGACCTTGGCAGGCGCCGACCTGCACCTGCATCTGCAAGGCGGGCAGTTGCGGGTGCTCCCCCAAGAGGTCATCAAGCATGGCCGATGAAGTGCGAGTTGGCGTCGTCGACAGTGGCTGCACGACCGCGCAGGCCCATGATCTATTTGCATCTCGACGTTTTTGGCTGGCTGATGGCGTGCTGCGAGACGGTGAGCCGCAGCCCGACCGACTGGGCCATGGCAGTGCCGTGCTGGCGCGCTTGCGGGAGGAGGCCGGCCAGGTGCCGTTGCTGGTGGCCCAGGTATTCACTGCACAGGGCAGCACCAGCGCCTTGCAGGTTGCCGCAGCCTTGCTGTGGCTGGCAGAGCAGGGCGCGACGCTGATCAACCTGAGCCTCGGGCTGCAGCAGGACCGGCCCGTGTTGCGTCAGGCCTGTGCCGAGGTTCAGGCCACAGGCGTGTTGCTTTGCGCCTCCAGCCCGGCGCAGGGCAGCGTGGTCTATCCCGCTGCCTACACGGGTGTCATCCGTATTACTGGCGATGCCCGCTGTGCCCCTGGGCAATGGTCGTGGTTGAACAGCGCCCAGGCCGACTTTGGTGGCTATGTTGGCGAGCGCAGCATGGCCGGCGCCAGTTTGGGCTGCGCCGCTGTCACTGGGCGGATCGCAGCCTTGTTGCGGCAACGTCCCGAGCTCGAACGCGAGCACGTGTTGGCCTGGCTGCAAACCCACGCAGCATTCGTCGGCCCTGAGCGACGGGGCGCGCGTGATGGCTGAACCGCACATTCTGGTATTGGGTGCCGGCCCCGCTGGCGCGGCTACGGCCATCGGCCTGCGCCGCTTGGGCTACCCGGTCACGGTGGTGTCCGACTGGCGCCGTTTCGCGGCTGTGGAAGGCGTTTCGCAGCGGGTACTGGAAGGCCTGCGCCACGCCGGCCTGGGCGGCGCGTTGCGCGAGACGGCGATGCCGGCGACCCGTCAGGTGCGCTGGAACGGCGAACAGCTGCAGATGAATCAGGAGTTTCTGCTCGACCGGCAACGCTTCGACCGCGCCTTGCGCGACGACCTTGCACGGGCGGGCGTGATGCTGGTCGAAGGGCGCATCCGTGAAGTGCTGCAGGCCGAGGGCCATCAGGTACGCCTGGACGATGGGCGTGTGCTGCAGGCCGAGTTTCTGGTTGAAGCGCGGGGGCGTCAGGCGCCGTTGGCGGCGGACCGCTTGCGGGGGCCAGAGACGGTCAGCCTGCTCAATGCCTGGCAGGCCCGACCTGGCGCACCGGCCTCAGCGGTAGAAAGCCTGGACGACGGCTGGGCCTGGATGGCCAGGTTGGCCGATGGGCGCTGTTACTGGCAGATCACCCTGGATGCCCAGGGTGTGCCGGGCAAGGCCGCACTGCCTGAGTACTGCGCCAGACGGCGCGGTGAATCGATGTTGGTGGCCGAATTGTTCGGCGCGCCGGCCCTGGCGCCTGCACAGGTGCACGCGCGCAGCAGCACGGCGATTGTTGCCGGTGATTGCGTGGGGGGCGACTGGGTACGGGTGGGGGATGCTGCCATGGCGGTTGACCCACTGTCGGGGAATGGGATTTTCCAGTCGTTGTCGTCGGCGCTGCAGGCGCCTGCAGTGATCAATACCTTGCTGCGTCGGCCTGAACGCGCGGCCCTGGCGCGGCAATTTCATCAGCAGCGGGTTGAGCAGCTGTTCATGCGTTTTGCCCGGATCGGGCGGGATTTCTATGGCCAGGAACAGGCGCGCGCAGGGCGGCCGTTCTGGGCGCGGCGACGGGGTTGGCCGGACGCGCAGCCGTTGCATCTGGCGGCCGATTGGCAGGCTGTGCGGGTGGAATGCAGGCCGGTGCTGCGTGATGGGCTGGTGGATGAGGCCGAAGTCGTGGTGACCGCGGATCAGCCATTGGGGGTTTGGCATTTGCAGGGGGTGGAACTGGCGCCGGTGGTGCGGGCATTGCAGGCTGGGCAGTCATTCGATGGGGTCATGAGCAGTCATTCTGAGGCGCGGCAGCTGATGGTGCGGCGGTGGCTGGTAGAGCAGGGGCATACCTGAGAAAGGGGCGCGCAGCGCCCCCAGGATCTCGGATCAGAAGAACGTCCCGACGATCAACTGCAGGTAGGTCCCGGTGTCCCGGCTGCCCATCTGCGTCCCGCCATTCGCTGCACTGCGCGCCGGCTTGTAGAACCCCACCAGCGGGCTGATCAGCAGGTGCTCGTTGACCATCCATTCCACATATAGGTCCAGCTCACGCCCACCCAGGTTGCCTTGGCCGGTGTCGAGGGTATCGAAGTCGAAGTACAACGCCCCCACCGTCAGGTTGTCCCGGGGTTTACCCTTGAGCGCCACGTGGTGCACCTGGCTGTTGCTGTTGAACGGCCCGGCATAGTTGGCCGCCACCTCACCCTGGAACCAGGTGCCGTAACCGCGGCTCAGGCCATAGAACAGCGGGTCGAAACCTTCCGAGAAATGGCTGTAGCGGTAGCTGGCGGTGGGTGTCCAGGGCAGTTCGGAGAACGTCCAGTTGCCCTCCAGGTACCAGGCGTGCTCGCGCCCGTCGCTGCGGCCCTGGGTGACGTACTCGCCGGCCAGTTCCAGGTCTTGGACCCCTAGGTTGCCGCGCCCGCGCAGGCTGACCGTGTCCATACCGTCGCGGTGCTCCAGGCCCATGATCCGCGCATAGCGCTGGTCGACGTCCAGGCCACGGATCCAGCTGACGCCGACGGTGCCGTCGTGGGCAGCATGCTCGATGTTGGCCACCGCCATTGAGGTGTCGGCCTGGTAATGGTTGTCGGACTTCAGCCACATCACGTCGCCTCGCCAGCCTTGCTTGCCACCCAAGCGCAGCACGGCCGTGCGGTCGAAGGCCTTGCGCGCGGCCAGGTAATAGGCGCCGCCCCGGTCGAAATTGGCGCCCAGGTCGACCTTGCCCAGGTTCACAGGGTCACCCTGGATCAGAAAACCGTCACCCAAGGTCACGACCTGGCGGCCGCCGGAAATATCGACCCCATCCTCGCCCAGCACCGGGAACAGATTGGCTGAACGCCAGCCCAGGTACAGGTCTTCAATGGCTGTACGACGCTCGTCGCCGAGCGTCAGGCCTGCGGCATCGCCATCGCCCCAGGTGGCGGAGCTGAGCAGGTTGAAGGCGCCGTACAGGGCGCCGCTGTCGACCAGCGCCTGACTGCCGCTGAGCCCGTACTTGACGTAGCCCTCGCGCCAGTTGCTGCTGCCCGGCTGGCGGTTGCCGGCCTGGTTGTAGCTCTCGTCGCTGTGGAAGGCGCCGAACAGAGCTTCAAGGTCGGCGTTGAGGGTGGTGCCGTCGTGGTTGTAGAGCTCGTGGGCTTGGGTGAGGGGGGTAGCGAGCAACAGTGCCAACGTGCAGGCGAGCGGGTGCCTCATGGTGTACTCCATGTTTTTATTGTGGTTTTGGGTTGCTGTAACGGCCTCTTCGCGGGCTTGCCCCGTGAAAGGCCGTACAGGCTGCAGGTCAGAGCTTGATCAGCACCGATTTCAGCTCGGTGTAATGTTCGATCGCGGCCGCGCCCATTTCGCGGCCGACGCCAGACATCTTGTAGCCCCCGAACGGCAGGGCCGGGTCCAGGGCGCTGTGGCAGTTGACCCACACTGAGCCCGACTTGATGCGCGGGATCATCCGGTGCACGGCGGCCAGGTCATTCGACCAGATGCTGGCGCCCAGGCCGTAGGGGTTGTCGTTGGCCATGCCGATCACCTCGTCGAGGTCATCGAACGGCATCGCCACCAGCACCGGCCCGAAGATTTCCTCCTGCACCAGGCGATGGCGCTGGTCGACGTCGACGATCACCGTCGGCTTGACGAAATAGCCCGGCCCAAAGGCTTCGCCGCCACAGGCGATGGTCGCGCCCAGCTCGCGGCCGAGCTCGATGTAGCCGGTGACGCGGTCCTGTTGCTTGGCCGAGATCAGCGGGCCCATGTGCACGGACGGGTCCAGGCCGTTACCGAGCTTCATGCCGTTGGCAATGCTGGCGATATCGGCCACCACGTTGTCGAAATGCTTGCGGTGTACGTACAACCGGGAGCCGGCACAACACACCTGGCCCTGGTTGAAGAAGATCGCCGTGGCGGCGCCAGCGGCGGCTTCCTGCAGGTTGGCGTCGGGCATGACGATGGTCGGCGACTTGCCGCCCAGCTCCAGGGTGACGCGGGTCATGTTGTCCATGGCCGCCTTGCCGATCAGCTTGCCGACTTCGGTAGAGCCGGTGAACGTCAGCTTGTCCACGCCTGGGTGGCGGCTCAGCGCTGCGCCGGCATTCAGGCCGGTGCCGGTGATCACGTTGAGCACACCGGCCGGGTAGCCGGCTTCATCCACCAGCTCGGCGAGCTTGAGCGCGGTCAGCGGGGTTTCGTCGGCAGGCTTGAGCACCACGGTGCAGCCGGTGGCCAGGGCCGGCCCGAGCTTCCAGCAGGCCAGCAGCAGCGGGAAGTTCCAGGCGACGATGGCGCCGACCACACCCACCGCTTCGCGGCGTGTGAAGCCGTGAAACTGGTCGTTGGGCATCAACGGCATCGAGGCTTCGACGGTGCTACCCTCGATCTTGGTGGCCCAGCCCGCCATGTAGCGCAAGAAGTCGATGGCCAGTTGTACGTCCATGAACTTGGCCACGGCGGCGCTCTTGCCGTTGTTCAGGCATTCCAGCTCGGCCAGTTGCTGCGCGTCGCGTTCCATCAGGTCGGCCAGGCGCCACAGCAGGTTCTGCCGTTCGCGTGGGCGCAGGCGGCTCCAGGGCGAGTCGTCGAAGGCCTGGCGGGCGGCGCGCACCGCGCGGTCGACGTCTTCCAGCTCGGCGGCAGGCACTTCGCCGAGCACTTCGCCGGTGGCCGGGTTGCGCAACGCCAGGGTGCGACCGCTGGCGGCGTCCTGCCAGTCGGCGCCGATGCGCATTTTAAGCTTGCGCTGCAGGAAGGCGCGGGTGGCGGGCAGGATGGGCAGGTCGGAAAGCATGGGGCTGTGCCTCTTGTCATTGGATGTGACGGGCACTGGCGCAATGGTCGTGCCAAGCTGGCAAAAGGGGCGCAACTGCTTGAACTGCCTTGGGTTTGCCCTGGTGCATGGGGGCAACGGCGTGGCTGCGCTGTTGCACATTGAGACGGTGTGAGACGGTGATTGAAACAGTGACTGTACCGGCCTCTTGGCGGGGGCGAGCCCGCCCACCGTTACATCACCCGTCCTCAGGGCAGCAGCCTATCTGTGGGAGCGGGCTTGCCCCGCGAATGGCCTGCGCAGCAGGCCCTGTCTCAAGATGAAACACCCTGTCGCGAAATAGCACGCTTCAGCGCGGGCTCACTGGGCTCCTGCAGGCTCCATAAACTCACTAAGAATTTGAAATACAACAGCTTTCAAGCAGGTGGCACAGTTTCTGTATCGCAACTGTCACATGCACACCTGCTGTACCAAAGCGTGCGAAAACCATAAGAACAACAACCGTGGAGGTCTGACCTTGAAGACGACTCGACTCCGGCGGCATGCGGGCAAACTGGCGATGATCGCCGCCGCACTGCTGGGCACCCAGGCCATGGCGGCCGAGCAGGGCCCGAGCCTCTTGCAGAACAAGTGCATGGGGTGCCACATCCCCGAGGGCAACGACAGCTACAGCCGCATCAGCCATCAGCGCAAGACGCCCGAAGGCTGGCTGATGAGCATCGCCCGCATGCAGATCATGCACGGCCTGCAGATCAGCGACGACGACCGTCGCACCCTGGTCAAGTACCTTGCCGACCAGCAGGGCCTTGCCCCGAGTGAAACTGATGGCGTGCGCTACGCCATGGAGCGCCGGCTCAATACCGTCGAGCACTTCGACCCGCTCATCGGCGAAACCTGTGGCCGCTGCCACTCCGGTGCCCGCGTCGCCCTGCAGCGCCGCCCGGCGCAGGAATGGGAACACCTTGTCAACTTCCACCTCAGCCAGTGGCCATCGCTGGAATACCAGGCCCAGGCGCGCGACCGCGACTGGCTGGACATCGCCCTCAAGCAAGTGGTGCCAGAGTTGGCCAAGCGTTTCCCGCTGGAAAATGCGGCCTGGGCAGACTGGCAGAAAGCCAAACCCAAGGCCGACACCCTGCCAGGGCAATGGGCTTTCAGCGGCCACATGCTGGCCAAAGGCGACGTGCGCGGGGTGATGACCGTCAGCCCCGAGCAGGGCGATACCTTCAAGGTCGAGGTCAAGGGAGCCTACGCCGATGGCACGGCATTCAACGGCACGGGCTCGGCGATCCTCTACAACGGCTATGAGTGGCGCGGCAACGTGAAGGTCGGCGATGCCAACCTGCGGCAGGTGTTCGCCGCGCTGGATGGCGAGATGAAAGGCCGCATGTTCGAGGCCGAGCACGACGAGCGCGGGCTGGACTTCACCGCGGTCAAAGCGGGCAAGCCACGCTTGTTGGCGGTGCAGCCTGCCTTTATCAAAGCGGGTGGCGAAAGCGAGATCACCCTGGTCGGCAGTGACCTGAGCGGCAAGCCAGACCTGGGCGCCGGTGTCGAGGTGACCGAGGTGCTGGAGCAGACCCCGACCCTGGTACGGGTCAAGGCGCGCGCGGCGGCCGATGCCAGACCTGGCCAGCGTGAAGTGGCGGTCGGTGCGCTGAAGGGCGCGAACCTCGCCGTCTACGACAAAGTGGATGAAGTGAAGGTGGTGCCGGCGTTCTCCATCGCCCGCATCGGCGAAAACGGCGCCTCGGTACCGAAGGTGCAGGGGCGTTTCGAGGCCGAAGCCTGGGGCAAGGATGCCAGCGGCCAGCCGCTGCGCATCGGCTACCTGCCGGCCACCTGGAAGGTCGAGCCGTTCAACGAACGGGCGGTCGAGGACGAAGACGTCAAATTTGCCGGGCAGATGCAGGCCGATGGCGTGTTCGTGCCAGGCGGTGCGGGCCCTAACCCTGCACGCAAGATGATGACCAACAACGCTGGCAACCTGAAGGTGATCGCGACCCTGGCTGACGGCGGCCAGACGGGTGAGGGCCACATGATCGTCACCGTCCAGCGCTGGAACAACCCGCCCTTGCCCTAAGGGCCGTTTACCAGCCGCATTCACCAACGGATCGATTATCGGGAGGTCACCATGGGCGTACTACTGAACCTGGTCGAGCGCAACCTGCACGAAGTGCAGGTCGATGCCGATCGCATGCTGTTCCATATCCCCAGCAGTTCGCTGTTCACCGCCGACGCGGTGACCGGCGGCATCATCGATACCCTGCGTCAGCAAGGCTGCTCCGCCGAGGAGCTGCTGCAGCGCCTCGGCCAACAGTTCGCCGGCGACGACATCCAGGACACCCTGCGTGAGCTGATCGCGCTGGAGCTGGTCAGCGACGGCTCGCCGCTGACCCCGGAAATCGCCCTCAAGCAGGTCGAGCGAACCGCACTGAATACCGTGGTGCTCAACGTCAACACCGGTTGCAACCTCAGCTGCACCTACTGCTACAAGGAAGACCTGGACAAACCGTCTGCCGGCAAGAAGATGAGCACCGCCACCGCCGAGGCCTCGGTGGAGATGCTGCTCAAGGAGTCACCCGACGAGCAACGCTACAGCGTGGTGTTCTTCGGCGGCGAGCCGCTGTCCAACCGGCCGCTGATCGAACACATGGTCGCCTACTGCGAGCGGCGCTTCGCCGAAGCTGGCAAGCAGGTGGAATTCATCATGACCACCAATGCCACGCTGCTTACCGAAGACACCATTGACTGGCTCAATGCCCACCGCTTCGGCCTGTCGGTGAGCATTGACGGGCCCAAGACCGTGCACGACCGCAACCGCATCACCGTGGGCGGGCAGGGCACCTATGACGTGGTGCGGCGCAAGGCCGAGATGCTGCTGTCGCGCTACACCAGCCGCCCGGTCGGTGCGCGGGTGACCCTGACCCGTGGCATCACCGATGTCGAAACGATCTGGAACCACCTGTTTAACGAGCTGGGTTTTGCCGAGGTGGGTTTTGCCCCGGTGACCTCGGGCGACATGGCCGATTTCAACCTGACCGGCGAGGAGCTGATCGAGGTCTTTGCCAACATGAAGGCTCTCGGCCGGCGCTACCTGGAGGCGGCGCTGGAGCACCGCAATATCGGCTTCTCCAACCTGCACCAGCTGATCACCGACATCCACGAAGGCCACAAGAAAGCTCTGCCGTGCGGCGCTGGGCTGAAGATGCTGGCGGTGGACCACGGGGGTGAGCTGAACCTGTGCCACCGCTTCACAGGCTCCAGCCTGCCGACCTTTGGCAATGTGCACCAGGGTGTGAAACAGGCGCAGCTGAACGACTTCCTGTCCCAGCGCCTGGACCGCAGCAACACAGGTTGCGACAGCTGCCGCATCCGCAACCTGTGCTCCGGCGGCTGTTACCACGAAAGCTATGCGCGCTACGGCGACCCGCAGCACCCGACCTATCACTATTGCGAGCTGATGCGTGACTGGGTCGACTTCGGCATCGAGGTCTACAGCCGCATCATGGCCGCCAACCCGGCCTTCATCGACCGCTACATCACCCCGCGCAAGGCACACTGACATGAAGCACTTGAAGCCCCTGAACAACAAGGCGCGCATCCTTGAACAGGCTGCCGCCGAAGACCGTGTGGAAGAAGTCATGGCCATGAGCGCGGTGGCTGGCTGCACCGCCACTACCGACCCGGGTTGGGAAGTTGACGCCTTTGGTGGCGTCAGCTCGCTGTGCCAGCCGATGGAGGCCGACCTGTATGGCTGCTCCGACCCTTGCTGGTGGCCGGCCCAGGTGCCGGACATGATGAGCACCTACCAGGACTGGAACGCCCAGGCAACCAACTCGCAGGACGATTGGCGCAACCTCGGCACCGTGTTCCCGAAAGACAAGTGACCGGCCCAACAAGAATGACAAGGGGAAACCGCATGAAACCTGGACTCTGCGCGCAGCTCGCGCTCACCGTCGCCGCCACGGCCTGCGCCTGGGCGGTACAGGCCGATGACACCGGGCCCGCCCTCAAGGCCGGCAAGGAATACCTGATCGCCACCAACTACCCGAACAACCTGCACGTGGTCGATGTGGCCAGCGACCTGCTGTACAAGAGCTGCCGCCTGCCCGACGCCTTCGGCCCCGGCACCGCGATGATGGCGCCGGACAACCGCACCGCCTATGTGCTCAACAACCATTACGCCGACATCTATGGCATCGACCTGGACACCTGCAAGACCACCTTCCACGCCAACCTGTCCAGCGTGCCCGGTGAGGTCGGCAAGTCGATGTACTCGTTCGCCATCAGCCCGGACGGCAAAGAGGTGTACGCCACGGTCAACCCCAGCCAGCGCCTGAACGACCATTACGTGGTCAAGCCGCCGCGCCTGGAAGTGTTCCGCACTGCCGACGGTGTCGATGCCAAGCCGGTGCGTACCTTCCCGATGCCACGCCAGGTGTACCTGATGCGCGCTGCTGACGACGGCAGCCTGTTCGTGGCAGGGCCGGACATCTACAAGATGGACGTGAACACCGGCAAGTACGAAGTGGCGTTGCCGCTGCGCACCTGGAACCGCAAGGGCTACAGCGCGCCGGACGTGCTGTACTTCTGGCCGCACCAGAGCCCGCGCCACGAATTCTCGATGCTGTACACCATCGCCAAGTTCAAGGACGAGAAACAGGACCCCAACACCGCCGAGCTGCTGTACGGCTACCTGAGCGTCGACCTGAAGACCGGCAAGACCCACACCCAGGAATTCGCCGACCTGACCGAGCTGTACTTCACCGGCCTGCGCTCCCCGAAGGACCCGAACCAGATCTACGGCGTGCTCAACCGCCTGGCGCGGTATGACATCAAAGAGCGCAAGCTGATCAAGGCGGCTAACCTTGAACACACCTATTACTGCGTGACCTTCGACAAGAAGGGCGACAAGTTGTACCTGGGCGGCACCTTCAATGATCTGGCGGTGTTCGACCCGCAGACGCTGGAGAAGGTGAAGAACATCAAGCTGCCGGGTGGCGACATGTCGACCACTACGCCGCAGGTGTTTGTCAGGTAGTTCGGTGTTGGCGTCTTCGCGGGGCAAGCCCGCTCCTACAGAGGATTGTGCAGATCCTGTGGGAGCGAGCTTGTCCCGCGCAAGGGCCGGTGGACCCCTACAAAAACAACCAGAGAGCACCCATGACCCAGCCAAGCTATTCCCAGGGCGACCAGGGCAAGGCCTTGCTCACCCAGTGCATCGGCGACGCCTTCGACACCATCGTCGCCCGCTTCCCCGAGCGCGAAGCGCTGGTGGTGCGCCATCAGGCCTTGCGTTACACCTGGCGGCAACTGGCCGACGCCGTCGATCAGCACGCCCGCGCGCTCATGGCCTTGGGCGTACAACCCGGCGACCGGCTTGGCATCTGGGCACCGAACTGCGCCGAATGGTGTATCACCCAGTTCGCCAGCGCCAAGGTCGGCGCGATCCTGGTCAATATCAACCCGGCCTACCGCGCAAGCGAGCTGGATTACGCCCTCGGCCAGTCTGGCTGCCGCTGGGTCATCTGCGCCGACACGTTCAAAACCTCGGACTACCACGCCATGCTGTTGGGCTTGATCCCGGGGCTGGCGAAAGGGCACCCCGGCGCGTTGATCTGCGAGCGCTTCCCGGAATTGCGCGGGGTCGTCAGCCTGGCGGTCACGCCACCGGCGGGCTTCCTCCCCTGGCACGACCTGCAAACCCGCGCCGATGCCGTGAGCGTTGAGGCCCTGGCCGCGCGCCAGGCGCAGTTACAGCCCGGCGACCCGATCAATATCCAGTACACCTCCGGCACCACGGGCTTTCCCAAAGGCGCCACGCTCAGCCACCGCAACATCCTCAACAACGGCTACATGGTCGGTGAAAGCCTCGGCCTGACCGAGCACGACCGTCTTGTCGTCCCGGTGCCGCTGTACCACTGTTTCGGCATGGTCATGGCCAACCTGGGTTGCATGACCCACGGCAGTACCCTGATCTACCCCAACGATGCCTTCGACCCGCTGGCGACCTTGCGCGCTGTGGCCGAAGAAAGGGCCACTGCGCTGTATGGCGTACCGACCATGTTCATCGCCGAACTGGACCACCCGCAGCGCGGCGACTTCGACCTGTCGAGCCTGCGCACCGGGATCATGGCCGGCGCCACCTGCCCGATCGAAGTGATGCGCCGGGTGATCGACGAGATGCACATGGCCGAGGTACAGATTGCCTATGGCATGACCGAGACCAGCCCGGTGTCGCTGCAGACCGGCGCCAATGACGACCTGGAACGCCGCGTGACCCGCGTTGGCCGCACCCAGCCGCGGCTGGAAAACAAGGTGATAAATGCCGACGGCAACACCGTGCCATGTGGCGAGATTGGCGAACTGTGCACCCGTGGTTACAGCGTGATGCTGGGCTACTGGAACAACCCCAAGGCTACCGCCGAAAGCATCGACGGCGAAGGCTGGATGCACACCGGTGACCTGGCGGTGATGGACGAGGAGGGCTATGTGCGCATTGTCGGGCGCAGCAAGGACATGATCATCCGCGGTGGTGAGAACATCTATCCCAGGGAGCTGGAAGAGTTCTTCTTCACCCATCCCGCCGTGGCTGATGTGCAGGTGATCGGCGTACCGTGCAGCAAGTATGGGGAGGAGATCGTTGCCTGGGTACGGTTGCATCCGGGGCATGCGGCGAGCGCAGACGAATTGCGTGAGTGGGCCAGGGCGCGCATCGCGCATTTCAAGGTGCCCCGGTATTTCCGCTTCGTCGACGAGTTCCCGATGACGGTGACCGGCAAAGTGCAGAAGTTCAGGATGCGGGAGATCAGTATCGAGGCGCTGGCTGGGGGGGATCCGTTGCTTGTCCCGCGAAGAGGCCAGTGAGATCGGCCAAAATCTCAGCCTTGCAGTAAGTCCGGGCTGTTGAAGTTGCTCAACCGCTGATCACCCTCGGCACACGCCAACCTCTGCACCGGTTCCAGCAACAGCGCCTTCTGCAAACTCCGCTCACCCGCCGCCCAGGCCTGCTCCAGCACCGGCAGCAGCCTGCGCGGCAGCACGCTGAACATTGGCTGCCAATACCCACCCTGGCGCACCATGGCAGCACTGGCATTGGCCACCGCCAACTGCAGCAAATCCTCGATCAACCCTTGGTCAATCAACGGCGCATCGCAAGCCAGCACCACCACCCAGTCATGTCGCGCCACCGCCAGCCCGGCAATTACCCCGGCCAGCGGGCCAGGGAAGTCCCCTTCAGCATCGGAAACCAACTGATCGGCAAACGCTCGGTAAAGCGCCTGGTTACGATTGCAGGAGATCACCACATCGTCACTAAGCGGCCGCACCACCCGCTGCACATGCGCCACCAGCGGCTCACCCCGCCATTGCACCAGCCCTTTGTCACGCCCGCCCATGCGCTGGCCGCGGCCACCGGCGAGAATCAGGATCGAACAAGGGGGCAGGGGAGCAGTCATGAAAAAGGGTTCCGGGCAGACAATGCCCGGAACCCTCTCATTCAACGCGATGCTTGTCCAGTCAGGCGTCGCTGGCTTCGGCCTGAGCGGTTTGAGCTTGCTTGCGCCCAGCCAAGCGCATCACCACCACGAAGAACACCGGCACGAACACTATCGCCAAGGTGGCGCTGAGCATCCCGCCGATCACCCCGGTACCGATCGCCTGCTGGCTCGCCGAGCTGGCGCCGGTGGCAATCGCCAGCGGTACCACGCCGAGGATGAACGCCAGCGAGGTCATCACGATCGGGCGCAGGCGCAGGCGTGCTGCCTGCACGGCGGCGTCGACGGCATCCACGCCCTGGTCGACCAGGCTCTTGGCGAACTCGATGATGAGGATGGCGTTCTTCGCTGACAGGCCGATCAGGGTGATCAGGCCGACCTTGAAGAACACGTCGTTGGGCATGCCGCGCAGGGTCACCGCCAGCACCGCACCGAGCACGCCAAGCGGCACCACCAGCAGCACCGCGGTGGGGATCGACCAGCTTTCGTACAGGGCCGCCAGGCACAGGAACACCACCAGCAGCGACAGCGCCATCAGCAGCGGTGCCTGGCTGCCGGACAGGCGCTCCTGCAGCGACAGGCCGGTCCACTCCAGGCCGGCGCCGGCCGGCAATTGCGCGACCAGGCGTTCGACCTCGGCCATGGCGTCGCCCGAGCTGTAGCCGGTTGCCGGCTCGCCGGAGATCGACACCGCCGGGTAACCGTTGTAGCGGGTCAGCTGCACCGGGCCACTGACCCACTTTGCCTGCACAAAGGCGCCCAGCGGGACCATCTTGCCGCTGCTGTTGCGTACGTGAATCTTCAGCAAGTCCTCGACCTGGCTGCGCTGGTCGCCTTCGGCCTGTACCACCACCCGTTGCATGCGGCCTTGGTTGGGGAAGTCGTTCACGTAGTTGGAGCCTACGGCAGTGTCCAGCACCGCGCCGATGTCGGCAAACGAGATACCCAGCGCGTTGGCCTGGCGGCGGTCGATCTCCAGCTGCACCTGCGGGCTTTCGGCCAGCGACGACTCGCGCACGTTAGCCAGCACGTTGCTTTTGCGCGCGCCCGCCAACAGTTCGTCACGGGCGGCCATCAGCGCGGCATGGCCCATGCCGCCTCGGTCTTGCAGGCGGAACTCGAAGCCGGTGGATTCACCCAGGCCGTCGATGGGCGGGGGCAGCACGGAGAACGCCACCGCATCCTTGATCTTTGAAAACGCCGCCGTTGCCCGGTCGGCAATCGACTGGGCACTGTCGTCGGCACCGCGTTCGGACCAATCCTTCAGGGTGGTGAAGGTCAGGGCCGCGTTCTGCCCGCTGCCGGAGAAGCTGAAACCGAGAATCACGGTGGTGTTACCCACGCCGGGCTCTTGGGCGTTGTGCGCCTCGATCTGCGCGGCCACCTGCTCGGTGCGCATACGGCTGGCACCGGGCGGCAGCTGGATGTCAGTGATCGTATAGCCCTGGTCCTCGGTCGGCAGGAACGCCGTGGGCAATTGGCTGAAGCCGTAACCCAGCACCGCCAGCAGCACGCCGTACACCAGCAGGTAGCGCCCGCTGCGCTTCAGCGCGTTCACTACCCAGCGCTCGTAACCGCTGCCCATGGCTTCGAAACGCCGGTTGAACCAGCCGAAGAAGCCCTTGCGCTCGTGGTGTTCGCCTTTGGCCAAGGGCTTGAGCAGGGTCGCACACAGGGCTGGGGTCAGGCTCAGGGCGAGGAACGCCGAGAACAGGATCGACACTGCCATCGATAGCGAAAACTGTTGGTAGATGACGCCCACCGAACCTTTCATGAATGCCATCGGCAGGAACACTGCCACCAGCACCAGGGTGATGCCGATGATGGCGCCGCTGATCTGGCCCATGGCCTTGCGCGTGGCTTCCTTGGGCGGCAGGCCTTCTTCGGCCATGATCCGCTCGACGTTCTCCACCACTACGATGGCATCGTCGACCAGGATGCCGATGGCCAGCACCATGCCAAACAGGGTCAGCACGTTCACCGAAAAGCCCAGCGCCAGCATCACGGCGAAGGTGCCCATCAGTGCCACCGGCACCACCAGGGTCGGGATCAGCGTGTAGCGCAGGTTCTGCAGGAACAGGAACATCACCGCAAACACCAGCAGCATGGCCTCGAACAAGGTGCTGATGACCTGCTGAATGGAGACCTTGACGAACGGTGAGGTGTCGTACGGGATATCGTACTTGACCCCTTCGGGGAAGTAGCGCGACAGCTCCAGCATCTTCGCCCGCACCAGGGTGGCGGTTTCCATGGCGTTGGCGCCCGGCGCAAGCTGCACGCTGAAAGCACTGGCCGGCTTGCCATTAAGGCGCGTGCCGTACTGGTATTCCTGGGCGCCGATCTCGACCCGGGCAACATCGCCGAGGGTCACGGTAGAGCCGTCCTGGTTTGCCCGCAGCACGATAGCGGCGAACGCTTCAGGCGTGCTCAGCTGGCCCTTGACGACCACGTTGGCGGTGATCTCCTGGGTGCTGCGGGCAGGCAGGTCGCCGATGCTGCCGGGGGCGACCTGGGCGTTCTGCGCGGCGATGGCCTCGGCGACGTCATTGGGCGTGAGGTTGAAGCCAATCAGCCTGGCCGGGTCGATCCAGATGCGCATGGCCCGTTCGGACCCATACAGCTGGGCTTTGCCGACACCCTTGAGGCGGCGGATTTCGTTCATCACGTTACGCGCGAGGATGTCCGACAGCGCGGTTTCGTCGAGGGTGCCGTCCTCGGAGGTCAGGGTGCCGAGCAGCAGAAAGCCGGTAGAGACCTTCTCGACTTGCAGGCCCTGCTGGGTGACCGGGCGCGGCAGGCGCGACTCGACCACCTTGAGGCGGTTCTGCACATCGACCTGGGCCAGGTCGGGGTGGGTGCCGGGCTCGAAGGTGGCGGTGATGGTGGCGCTGCCCAGGCTGCTTTGCGATTCGAAGTAGAGCAAGTTGTCGGCGCCATTGAGCTCTTGCTCGATCAGGCTGACCACGCTCTCGTCCATGGTCGCGGCCGAGGCACCCGGGTACACGGCGTAGATTTCCACCTGCGGCGGCGCCACGTTGGGGTACTGGGCCACCGGCAGTTGCGGGATGGCCAGCGCGCCGGCCAGCAGGATGAACAGCGCGACCACCCAGGCGAATACCGGTCGGTCGATGAAGAATTGCGGCATGGGTCAGGCCCTCATTGGCCGTTGTGCTGGGCGATGGGCTGAGTGTTCGGGCTGGCGTCGACCTGCACCGGGTCACCGGCCTTGACGTGCTGCAGGCCCTCCACCACCACTCGGTCACCGGCGGCCAGGCCCTCGCTGACGATCCAACGGTCGCCCTGGGCATTGCCAAGGACTACCTGGCGCTCGCTGATGCGCGCCTGGGCGTCGACCACCAGCACTTTCGGCACCCCGGCACTGTCGCGCAGGATGGCGCGCTGCGGCACGCTGATGCCTTTGGGCTGCACGGCCTGTTCCAGGCGCACGCGCACGTAGCTGCCGGGCAGCAGGTCGAGGTCCGGGTTGGGGAACTCGCTGCGCAGGGTGATCTGGTTGGTGCTCGGGTCGACGCTGATGTCGGAGAACAGCAGCTTGCCGGGCAGCGGGTAGGCGCTGCCGTCGTCCTGAATCAACGTGGCACGGGCTTCGCCGTTGCCGGCCTGCTGCAGTTCGCCGGCGCGCAAGGCGCGGCGCAGGGCGTTGAGTTCGCGGGTCGACTGGGTGACGTCGGCGTGGATCGGGTCCAGCTGCTGGATGGTGGCCAGCGGCGTGGTTTCGTTCTGCCCCACCAGGGCGCCTTCGGTGACCAGCGCACGGCCTATGCGCCCGGAAATCGGCGCGGTGACGGTGGCGTAGCCCAGGTTCAGGCGTGCCCGTTCCAGTGCAGCCTTGGCCTCGCCAACTTCGGCGTCGGCCTGGAGGAAGGCGGCGCGGGCGTTGTCGTACTCCTGGCGGCTGACTGCCTTGTCGTCGACCAGCTCGCGGTAACGTTGCTCCTGCAGGCGCGCCTGGTACAGGTTGGCCTGGGCTTTTGCCAGGGTGGCGCGTGCGCTGTCGTGGTCGGCCTTGAACGGCGCCGGATCGATCAGGAACAGCACGTCGCCTTGCTGGACGTCGCTGCCCTCGCGGTAAACACGCTTGAGCACCACGCCGGCGACCCGGGCGCGTACCTCGGCAGTACGCGGGGCAAGAATGCGCCCGCTGAGCTCGGTGCTGATGGCCAGCGGCTGCAGTTGCAGGGTTTCCACCCGAACATGGGGCGTGGGTGCCTGCTCGTCGTGCTCGGCGTTTTCGCCACAACCGGCCAGGGACAGGGTCAGCAGTGCCAGAAGCGCCAAAGGGCGCAGGCGATGGGTAAACAGGATAGGCATACGGATCTTCCGATGATGACCGTGCGTATGCTAAGGCAGTGGTTGCCTGAGCGCCTGTTAAGCTGTGTAGGGTGTGTGTGAAAAAGTGTGAAGAACGATCCTGCCTGCCCGCGGGATTCTATATCCTGCCGCTCTTTCCCCTTGTGTCCAAGCGCTTATGCCAAACCTTCTGCTGGTCGAAGACGACAGTGCCCTGTCCGAGCTGATTGCCAGCTACCTGCAACGCAACGACTTCCATGTGCGGGTGATCGCCCGGGGCGACCATGTGCTGGAGGCGTTTCGCCAGGACAAACCGGACCTGGTGATCCTCGACCTGATGCTGCCGGGCATCGATGGCCTGCAAGTGTGCCGCCTGCTGCGCCAGGAATCGCAGAGCCTGCCGATCCTGATGCTGACGGCCCGCGACGACAGCCACGACCAAGTACTGGGCCTGGAAATGGGCGCTGACGACTACGTGACCAAACCCTGCGAACCGCGGGTCTTGCTGGCACGCGTACGCACCTTGCTGCGCCGCAGTAGCGTGCACGAGCCGCGCCTGGACAGTGAGCAGATCCTGGTTGGCGGTTTGCGCATCGACCTGGCCGAGCGCTTGGTCAGCTGGCGCGGTGAAGAGGTCGAGTTGTCCAGTGGCGAGTACAACCTGCTGGTGGTGCTGGCGCGCAATGCCGGTGAAGTGCTCAGCCGCGACCGCATCCTGCAGCAATTGCGCGGCATCGAGTTCAATGGCACCGACCGTTCGGTGGACGTGGCCATTTCCAAGCTGCGCCGCAAATTCGACGACAGCGCCGGCGAGGCGCGCAAGATCAAGACCGTGTGGGGCAAGGGCTACTTGTTCAGCCGCGTCGAGTGGGAGTGCTGATACCGCATGCTGAAGATTCTGGTGCGCCTGTACCTGGTGATCATCGTCGCCTACGCCGGTGCGCTGCTGCTGATCCCGGACGCCATCGTCGGCCTGTTCCACGACCGCTTCATGGCCTACAACCTGGACCAGGCCAAGGGCGTGCAGTCGTTGATCGTCCGCCAGTTCCGCCAGGCCCCGCGCGAGCAATGGCCTGCGGTGGAGCAGGACCTGGCCAAGCTATTCGCGCCGCTGGAGGTGACCCTGCTGCGCAGCGACCAGGCCGGGTTGAGCGCGCAAGAGCAGGCCCGCCTGGAGCATGGCCTGTACGCCGTACGCATCGGCGACTGGGGCTATTACGAAACGGTACTCGCACCACTGGAGGAAGGCTGGCTGGTCAGCCTGCATGCGCCACCAGACCCGCTGGACATCAACGTACTGTCCTGGGGCGTGACCGTGCTGATCGGCGCCGCCATGCTGGGTTGCCTGCTGCTGTGGGTGTGGCCGCACTGGCGTGACCTGGAGCGCCTGAAGGAGACCGCCAGGCGCCTGGGGCAGGGGCAGATGGCCGAGCGTACGCACATTTCGCCGCACTCCAACATTGGTGAATTGGCCGGGGTGTTCGACACCATGGCCAGTGACCTGGAGCGCCACGTTAACCAGCAGCGCGAGCTGCTCAATGCGGTGTCCCATGAATTGCGCACGCCGCTCACGCGGCTGGATTTCGGCCTGGTGCTGTTGTTCGACGAAGTGCCGCCCTCCAGCCGCAAGCGCCTGTTGGAGCTGGTCGGGCATGTGCGTGAGCTGGATGAGCTGGTGCTCGAATTGTTGTCTTACAGCCGCCTTTACAACGCCGACCAGGCCCGTGAGCGGGTTGAAGTGTCATTGCTGGAGCTGGTCGACAGTGTGCTCGGCGGCTTTGCCGAAGAACTCGACAGCCGGAGCATCCAGTGGGAAGTGCGCGCCGAGGGCGATCTGCCGCGCTTCGTGCTCGACCCGCGGCTGACCGCGCGGGCAGTGCAGAACCTGGTGCGCAATGGCATGCGCTACTGCGATGAGAGTCTGCTGTTGCGCTTGCGGCTGGAAGAGGACGGCGCGTGCCTGCTGACGGTCGAGGATGACGGCATCGGCATCCCGGTCGAGGAGCGTGAGCGGATCTTCCAGCCGTTCTACCGCCTGGACCGCAGCCGCGACCGCAATACCGGCGGGTTCGGGCTGGGGTTGGCGATCAGCAGAAGGGCCATCGAAGGGCAGGGCGGGACACTCACCGTGGCGCAGTCGGCATTGGGTGGGGCGCAGTTCAGGATTCGCCTGCCAGCCGGCTAGTCCAAAGCACGAAACGGTCCTTGCCGCTGTGCTTGGCCTCATACAGTGCCTGGTCAGCCTTGACCAACGCCATGGTCAGGGTGTCGGCGCTGTCCACCTGGGCCAGGCCGATGCTGATGGTGACCGGGTGCTCGCCTACGTCATCGCGCACCCGCTTGCACAAGGCCTCCACCTGCTGCTCGACAGCCTGTTGGTCCAGGCCCTGGAAGAAAACTGCAAACTCCTCGCCGCCCAGCCTGGCGAATTCGTGCGTACCCATCGATGCCTTGATGTGCATCGCCACGCGCTTGAGCACTTCATCGCCAATGTCATGCCCGAAGCGGTCGTTGACCTTCTTGAAGTTGTCGATGTCGATCATCGCCAGGTATTGCCCGGGCGGCCCATGCTGCAGCTGGCGCTCGGCCTTGGCCATGAACGAGCGGCGGTTGGGGATTTCGGTCAGTACGTCGACATAGGCCTGCTCGAGCAGCAACTTGGACATGTAGAAGTTGTGCAGCTTGGCCTGGCGGATGCGCAGATAACTGTAGATTACCAGGCCGCTGAGGAACACCGCATAGCTCAGCAGCATGGCCGCTTCGAGGTCATCGAGGTCGATGTTGGTGTCATAGAATGGATTGAGCACGGCCCAGGTGATGGCCATGGCACAGAAGAACGACCAGCGCCGCACGGGCAGCACCGAGACGCTGTACAGCACGGTGGAGGTGCCCAGCACCAGCCAGACCGGGCGCAGGGCGATCGGGATGCCGTCGATGACCAGGCGCATGCCCAGGGTGATGACGGCGATGAACAGCAGGTTGAGCACGTCGAAGTGGTGAGACCTGCGGGTGAACCCGAGGGCCACGGTGAGGCTGCACAGCAGCCCCATGAACAGGCCTGAAAGCCAGGTGAAGTCTTGGTTGCCCAGGTAGCTGACGATGAGGTCGAAAATCAGCCAGACCGTGATGCTGAGGCAGAAGATGAGTTGGCAGAAGCGTCGAGACGTGTCGAATTCATGCTGGCGGAACTCGGCGCGCAGGGCCGCGGGGGCCACCTGTTTGCGCACGTGTTCCTCGATGGTCTTGAACATTCAGGTGTTCCTGTTGAGGAATACGTTGTCTGTGCCGGCCTCTTCGCGAAACAAGCCCGCGAAAGGGCCGGCCATGACACTCAATCATTCGATAGGGTGCCCCGAGCCCAAGGCCGATAGCGCAGGGCAAACACGGCTTCTGCATGGCACCCGCCAGCTAGCGCCGGCTCTGCTGGCTCAGCCCTGAATCCCTGCCCCGGCGCACTCACCTGGCGAAATGCTTCACGTACGACGCCGACCCGGCATGGCAAGGCCTGCTCATAGCGCTGGCGGACCAACGCCGGCAAGCGCCCGGTCCCCGCGCCGTCCTGCCACCACACAGTCAAACCCAACCCCGCCAGTTGGTCCAGCCACGTGGCATTGACCCGTGGCGCCAGCTTGCCCGCGCTGAAGGCGCTGATGTGCAGGGGTTTATCCAGCTGCCGGTTGAATGCCTGCAATTGGCTGTACAGTGCCTCACGGCGGGCCGCGTCACGAAAGTGCAGGTCGTCCAGCTCCATGGGCAGGTACCAGCCGGCCACGTTCAGCTGCCAGTCCTTGCGCAGCTGCCGGTACTGGCCGAGCGAACGACCCAGCTGGGCTTTCCAGTAGCTGCTCAGGCCATCGCCATCGAGCGGCTCGATGCGCCGGTAGTAGGCGGGGTCCATGTACAACCCGAGTACCAGCTCAAGCCCCTGGGCGCGGGCCTCGCGCAGGCTGTTGGCCAACCAGCCGTGGGGGCCGCCGAAGTCGCTGTCGCCATAGGCGCTCCACTGCACGATCACGGTTTTGCCGCCCTGGGCAGCCGTGGCGCGCCACAGCTGCTGCCACTGGGCAGGGCTGATATCAGCGTCGCGGTTCAGCGGTTGATAGAACAGGCGCTGGTCGGCCATGGCCGGCCAGCACAGGGCAAGCATGCAGATTGCCAACAATGTACGCATCAGAAGGTCATCTCCGCGCCAACCAGCACCCCGTTGGCGCGCTCGTAGAGGTTGCCCCCGAGCGACTGCTGGTACTCGGCGCGCACTTTCAGCGAGCCGCGGTAGGCGTTGTAGCGGTCGTCATCGAACCACCATTGCCAGCGCACGCCAACGCCTGCGCGGGCATCCTGGCGCCAGTCGTTGCTCGGGTCCTGGCTGGCGAATTCGATAAAGCCGTAAGGCATGAGGGTTTGCGGTGACGTGCCGGGCAGCTTCCAGGCATGGCCCTGCTGGTAGCGCGAGAGCCAGGCGTGATCGCCGGCGCGGGTCCACCAGGCGGCATCGAGGTAAAGGAAACGCTCGTTCCAGTCATCTTGGTCGACCCGCCAGTCGTTGCGCCAGTCGCCCTGGTCGAGGAACGAGGCGGTGGCCCGCAGCAGCAGGTCGTTGCTCGACTCGGCATTGTGGCGTAAATCGCCCCAGTTGCCACCGACCTTGGCCGGGCTCAGCAGCTCGCCCAGGCTCAGGCCGCTGTAGTGCTCGGCATCGATCTGGCGCTGGTGGTACAGCTCGGCATACAGGTTGAGGTTGGCCTGGCCCAGCGGCTTGTAGCGCAGGCCGACGCCGGTGCCCATGCTTTGCGCGTAATCGGTGCGGCTCTGGCCACCGAACAGCACCCGGCCGTACACCGACAGCGTGCTGCCGTTGCGGCTGGGCTCCTCGCCCAGGGCGTGGTCCCACATGGCCAGCTGCACGTTCTGCGACTGTGCCCGGCGTGCACTGCCACTGCGCTGGCCGTTGTCGAGGAATTTGTCGTTGGTCGAGGTGCCGGCGGGTGACCAGGTGCTGGCCAGGGTGACGCTGTCGCGGCGTGACAGGGTTTCGTGGGCGCGGCGCTGCCGGTACTTGCGTGCTTCGAGGCTGCCATATTCGTCGTCGCCATCCACCAGGTTCTGTTCCACATCGAGGATCCGGCGCAGCTCACGGCGGGCCGCGGCGCTGTCCTGGGCTTCGACGTAACGCAGGGCGAGGGTCTCACCGAGGCGGTAGTCCTCCGGGAAGTCCTGGGTGGCGCCCTCCAGGTAGGGTATCGACTGGCGGCGCTGGGCCTTGTCAGGCGAGCCCGCCAGGCGCATGCCGTAGTCGGCGCGGTAGCGTGGCTGGTCTGGAGCCAGGCGTACTGCTTCGGCCAGCCAGGCCGTGCTCTGGGCGCTGTCGCCCGCCAGTTGCGCGCTGCTGGCGGCTGCGTAGTAGTGGTCGGCACGCGGGTTGTGCGCCAGGGCCTGGCGCTGAAAGCCCAACGCCGCCTGCAGGTCGCCCTGGCGTTGGGCAATGGCGGCGCCCAGGGCCCAGTCGTCGGCGTTGTTGTGCGCGGCGGCGTCCCAGTAACGGCGTGCGGCCAGCGGGTCGCCGGCATTCAACGCGCCAGCGGCGGCGGTCAGGCGGGCATTGTCGGTCCAGGCACTGGCCGGCAGGCTGCGCCAAATTGCCAGGGCCGCCTGGGAGTCACCGGCAGCTTCCAGGGCATAGGCCAGTGGCAGGCGGTTACCGCTGTCGCCCAGGCGTTCGGCAGCCTGGTAGTAGACCACGGCTTCACCGGGCTGGTCGGGCAGGGCGCAACGGCCCAGGGCGCGATACTGCCCAGCCTCGGCAGGGGTTGCGGGAACGGCCTGGCGCACGGCGTCGCACTGGCCGGCCTCGGCCAGGCGGCCGAGCAACTGGGCGCGGGTGTTGGCATCGACCCGGGGGATCAGGCTGAGCATGCGCCGCTTGTCCAGCGGCCCGTCGTTGCGCGCATAGAGGTTGCCCAGGCGTTGTAGCAGCGAGGGCGTCAGGCGCCCCTGACGGCGGTCGTAGGCTTGCTCCAGCAACGCTCGCGTGCGCAGGCTGTGACCTTGTTGCAGCAGCAGGAAGGTGGCGTGTTCGAGGGCCGCCAGATCACCGCTTTGACGGTAGCGCTGCGCCCATTGAGCGGCCGTGCGCGGTTGCGGCGCTGGGGCAGGGTCGCCATAGAGCCGCTGCTTGAGTACCGCGTAGGCGCGGGCGTCCGTGCTGGCCTGGCAGTCCTTGAACTGCTCGCGGGCGACGTCCGGGTCGTGGCGTGACAGCCAGTCGACCGTCTCCAGGCACGGGCGCTGCAGCTCATTGCTCAGGCGCCGCACCAAGGGCGCATCGTTGCCTTCACGGGCCAGTTCCCAAAGTTGCTGGCGTAGCGCGGGGTGTTGCAGTTGCTCGGCGGGCAGTGCCTGCAGCCAGCGCTGTGCCTGCTGGTTATGGCCTACAGCGATGGCCCGGTTGGCCATGGCCAGGCGGGTCTGGTTGGCCACTTCGGGGGAGGGAGCGCTTTGCAGCAGTTGGGTCAGGCCCTTTTCATCGACCTGTTGCACGTAGGCATTGGCCAGGCGCTGCCAGTCTGCTGTCGGTAACTGGCCTTTGTCGGCTAAGGGTTGCAGCTGCTCGATGGTTGCTTTCCAGTTGCGCAGTTGCTCGGCAAAGTTGGCCCGGGCCAGGCGCAGCACCTGGCCATCGTCACGCGGCGGCAACTGGTTGAGCCAGTCCAGGGCCTTGCCGGCACCGCCAAACTTGGCCAGGCTCAGGCTGTAGGCTTGCCACAGGCGTACCCGGTGCATGCCGTCGGCCTTGGCCAGCCAACCTTCCACCTGGCTGGGAGGCGGAGGGTCCTGTTCGATCCAGGTCAGGCGCAGTTCAAGCAAGGCATCGGCGTACTCAGGGCCGTCGCCGAGCGCCTCGGCCATCGCTTCGGCGTCTTTGTAGCGGCGCTGGTGGGCCAGCGCTTCGATTAGCAGTGCGCGGGCCTCGTCATTGTTCGGTACGCGGCCCAGCACATGCCGGGTCAGGCGTTCGACTTCGGTCCAGTTGTCCTTTTTCGCTTCGCGGTAGCTGCGTTCCAGGAACGGGTAGCTGGTAAAGCGTTGAAAGTCGGTCATCGGCGCGGCCAGGGCGGGCAGGGCGGTGGAGCACAGCAACAAGCCGGCGAACGTGAGGGTAAAGCGCGGCTTCATGCCACCTCCCTGGTCAGGTCAAAGGCGGCCTGCTGCTCGCTGGCCTGTTCGCAGAGTGCCTGCTGCAGCACGTGCTCGGTGATGATGCCGCGTGCGATCAGGTGCTCGCCGAGGCTCTGCTGCTCGGGTTCGAAGTCGATCAGGGCCTGGTTGAACAAGGTGGCCGGGACCATGCCGCGCACCTGCAGCAAGGCACCGAGCATGACCTGGTGGGTGCTGACCTGCTCGATCAGCTCGGCGTTGTCCTGATGCTTTTCGAGCACCGCGAGCATCTGCCGGGTCTCCTCGTGCTGCCAGGGGCTTGGGTAGTGGTAGCGCAGGCCCAACGTGACTCGGCCCTGGGGCGCCAGGCGGCAGGTGACGGGGCGCTTGAGCTGGCGGCTGATCACACCCAGCGAGACCTGGCTGACCGGGCTCTCGCTGGCCAGCACCAGGGTGTCGCCGTCTTCGGCCACCGGCAGTACGCCGTAGTGTGTGGCCAGCCGACGCGGCAGCTTGGCGATCAATTGCGCATCGAGCTTGAACGGGTTGAGCGGCGCCCACGGCAGGTCGAGCTGTTCGGAGAGCGCCTGAACAAGCTGTTCACTGGTCAACCAGCCGCGCAGCAGCAGCTCGCGGCCCAGGCGTCGGCGCACCGGGCTGGTGATGGCCTGCTCCAGCTGTTCTTCGCTGATGTAGCCTTTCTCCACCAGGCGGTGGCCCAGCGGTGTGCGGGCTGGCGAAGCCAGCGCTGGGAACTCGTGGGTGGTCTTGTCCCAAGCCACCCGGCGCGAATCGCCCATCTCCATCACCTGGCGCAGGGCGCGCAGGTTGGCGAAGAAGTTGACGAAGTTGCTCCACATCATCCGCGGGGCCGACAGCAGCCCTTCGCCTATGCCGTAATAGCGGGTCACGAACCAGCCGCGCTGGAACAGGCGGTTGATCAGCATCAGGCCGTTGAGCCAGAGCAGGGTGGTGAGCAGCCAGCTGTCGCTGAGGATCGACATGAAGCGCCACGACTCCGGCGCCACCACCGTCACCAGCCACATGGCCAGCAGCACCAGCAGCAACAGGTTGACCAGAAAGCTCAACAGGTAGGCGAACAGGCCGCGACGGTCACGCCAGAGGAAGTAGTTGAGCGCGCCCTTGCGGCTCCAGCCGAGGTTGCTGGTGCCCTGGAACACGATGCCGACGATCCACCGCGACTTCTGCCGAATGGCATGCTGCCAGTCGCGCGGAAAGTGCTCGCGCACGCAGATCACCTGGGCGAATTCGCGGCTCATGCCGGGGCGCCATTCGTGCTTGAGGGCCAGGGCCGGGTCGCTGACCGAGTAGCGGGCGAAGATGCACTTCATACCCTTCTGCTTCAGGCGAAAGCCGATGTCGTAGTCTTCGGTCAGGCTCTGCACGTCGAAGGCGATGCCGTCGCCGTCTTCGAGCAGGGCGCTGATGGCGTGACGGCTGAAGCAGGTGCCTACGCCGGCGCTGGGCACCTGACCGGTGAGTGCCTCGCGCACGATCACATCCTTGCCGTGGTTTTCGGCGAACTCGTCCACGTAGTGCCCGGCGGTGAAGCCCTTCCATTCCGGCGCGTAGGGGTACACCGGGATCTGGATCATGTCCTTGGCCGGCAACAGGTAGTTGAACAGGCGCAGCTCCATGGGCGAGATGACGTCCTCGGCATCATGCAGGATGAAGCCGGCGAACTCGATGCGCGCGTCGTCCTGAAAGCGCAGGATGGCGTCGATGATGTTGTTCAGGCAGTCAGCCTTGCTGGTCGGGCCGGGGCGGGCGCAGACCACTTTGTGCACGTTGGGGTAATGCAGGCACACGGCATCGACGTCGGCCTGGGTCTGCGGGTCGTTGGGGTAGGTGCCGACGAAGATCTGGTAGTTCTCGTAGTCGATGGTCGACGCCGCCAGGCGCGCCATTTCGCCCACTACGCCGACTTCGTTCCAGGCCGGGACCATGATCGCAAGGGGTTTCTCCGGCACGTCGAACAGGCGCTTCTCGTCGGCCCTTTCGTGCTTGTCGTAGATGCGGAAATGGCGGACCAGCTTGCGGCACCAGTAGCAGAGGTCGATGAACAGGTCGTCGAGGCCCAGCAGGAACATCAAGGTGGCAAGGACGATGGCCAGGATTTTCAGGCCGAACAGCACATAGGTGAGGAAGTCGATGAAAGCCAGGCTCATGCGTCGTCCCGTTGGCTGGCGGCTTCCTCGAACCAGCGGCTCAGGCGTTCGGCGATGATCTCGCTGGCGTGGCCATCACCGAATGGCGTAAACACCCGGGCCATGCGCGTGTAGGCTGCCTCGTCGTCCAGCAGTTGGCTGGTTTCCTTGACGATGCGCTCGGCGTGGGTGCCGACCAGCTTGACGGTGCCGCCCTCCAGCACTGATGGGCGCTCGGTGACCTTGCGCAGTACCAGTACCGGTTTGCCCAACGCCGGGGCTTCTTCCTGCACGCCACCGGAATCGGTGAGAATGATGTGGGCGCGGTTCATCAGCCAGACGAAATGCTGGTAGTCCTGCGGTGCCACCAGGTGGATGTTGTCGCGCCCGGACAGCAGGCCGTACACCGCTTTTTGCACATGCGGGTTGAGGTGCACGGGGTAGACGAACTGCACATCGGGGTAGCGCAGGGCCAGCTCGGCCAGGGCCAGGCAAATGCGTTCGAAACCGGCGCCGAAGTTTTCCCGACGATGGCTGGTGATCAGCACCATGCGTTGGTCATCGCGCAGCGTGTGCAATGGGGATTCGGCGACGGGGTGCCAGGCGGTATCGGCCAGGTATTCACGCATCCACAGCAGGGCGTCGATAACGGTATTGCCAGTCACCTCGATGTGTTCCAGCGGCACGCCTTCGCGCAGCAGGTTGTCACGGGCCTTGGTGGTGGGGGCAAAGTGCAGGTCGGCGATCACCCCGGTCAGGCGCCGGTTGGCTTCCTCGGGCCAGGGTTGCTGCAGGTTGCCGGTGCGCAGCCCGGCTTCGACGTGGCCGATGGGGATACGCCGGTGGAACGCGGCCAGGCCGGCGATGAAGCTGGTGGTGGTGTCGCCGTGCACCAGCACGATGTCCGGTTTGACCTGCTCATACGCCTTGTCGATCTTGTCCAGCAGGTCTCGGGCCAGCCCGTTGAGGGTCTGGTTCTGGGTCATCACCCTCAGGTCTTGGTCGACACTCAGGCCGAAGGCCGTCAGCACCTGTTCGAGCATTTCGCGGTGCTGGCCGGTGGAGCAGATATGCAGGTCGATGTCGGGCCACTCGCGCAGGACCCTGGCCAGAGGGGCCATCTTGATTGCTTCTGGGCGGGTACCGAATACCATCATGACGGTGTTAGCCATCGTCTTGTTCCCCGTACGATTCCCTGGACAGAGGTGTACGACTTCGCAACGGTTGCAATGGATAGATACAAGCAGTCAGCTGCGGGGTTGTCCAATGCGCAGTCGTACGCTAGCCGCCAGGGTTGGGTTAGCATGCGTTGCGCAAATCGAGCGCCGCGCGGGCAGCGCTCGATCTCAAGAACGATGAAATGCCTAAGGCAAGCACACAAAGGGGAACCAAACATGCAAGGCAAGGCACGCAAGATCGTCCAGGCCATTCTCTACGAGGCCATTGCCGTGGCCTGCGTGGCGCCGGCGCTGGAGCTGGCGTTCGGTGCCGGCATGGCCCAGTCGACGGTGCTGTCGATCCTGATGTCGGGCATCGCGATGAGCTGGAACATGGGCTTCAATTGGGCCTTCGAGCGCTGGGAAGCGCGCCAGCCCCAACGTGAGCGCACCTTCATGCGCCGGCTGCTGCACGCCCTGGGCTTCGAAGGCGGGCTGGTGGTGATCTTGCTGCCGCTGGTAGCGTACTGGCTGGATGTCAGCGTGTGGGCCGCGTTCCTCACCAACCTGGCGCTCTTTGTGTTCTTCTTCGTGTATGCCTTTGTGTTCCAGTGGGGCTTCGACAAAGTGTTCGATGTACCGCTCTCGGCGCAGCAGGCCAAGTGTTGACACGCCCACGCACGGCGGGATAAGTTCCTACCCCATGAACACTTTCCCGCACGTGAACGCCATTATTATTACCGCCATTATCAGTTTGGCGGGCTAGCGCTTACGTGCACCGAACCCGCCCTGGAGGCGGGTTTCTACTCTCTGACTCCTGGGCAACGTGAAAACAGCCAAGGAGTTGCAATCGATGACCAGCCTCAACGTCAGCCCACGTACCCCGCTTAGCCCGCAGCAGTTGCTGTCGGAGCAGGTGCGGCGCATTTTGTCCGCACCGGTGTACGACCTGGCCATCGAGACGCCCCTGCAACCCGCCCCGGCGCTTTCGGCCAGCCTTGGTAACCGGGTGCTGCTCAAGCGCGAAGACCTGCAGCCCACATTCTCGTTCAAGATCCGCGGTGCCTACACCCGCCTGACGCGTTTGACCGCAGCCCAACGCGAGCGCGGGGTGATCACCGCGTCAGCAGGCAACCACGCCCAGGGTGTTGCCCTGGCGGCTTCGCACCTGGGCCTGAAGGCCACCATCGTCATGCCAACCACCACGCCCTCGCTAAAGGTTGAGGGAGTACGCTCGCGGGGCGGGCATGTGGTGCTGCACGGCGAGAGCTTCCCGCATGCCCTGGCCCATGCGCTGAAGCTTGCCGACAGCGAGGGCGCAACCTTCGTGCCGCCGTACGACGACCCGGACGTGATCGCCGGCCAAGGCACCGTGGGCATGGAGATCCTTCGCCAGCAACCCGGTGCGCTGGACGCGATCTTCGTGCCGGTGGGCGGCGGCGGGCTGGTGGCGGGGATCGCCGCGTATGTGAAATACCTGCGCCCAGAGGTGAAGGTGATCGGTGTCGAACCGGAGGACTCCAATTGCCTGCAGGCCGCCATGGCCGCCGGTGAGCGGGTGATCCTGCCGCAGGTGGGGACGTTCGCCGACGGCGTCGCGGTGGCCCAGGTTGGTGCCCATTGTTTCGAGCTGTGCCGACACTTCGTGGATGAAGTGGTGACCGTCAGCAGCGACGAGTTGTGCGCGGCGATCAAGGACATCTACGACGATACCCGTTCCATCACCGAGCCTTCCGGTGCCCTGGCTGTGGCCGGGATCAAGAAGTACGTGGCCCGCGAGGGTATACAGGGCCAGACCCTGGTAGCCATCGATTCCGGTGCCAACGTCAATTTCGACCGCTTGCGCCATGTGGCCGAGCGCGCCGAACTGGGTGAGCAGCGCGAGGCGATCATCGCCGTCACCATCCCCGAGCAGCCTGGCAGCTTCCGGGCCTTTTGCCAGGCGCTGGGCAAGCGCCAGATCACCGAGTTCAACTACCGCTATTACCCGGGCAAGGAGGCGCGGTTGTTTGTCGGTGTGCAGACGCACCCGCTGCACGACCCCCGCGAGCAACTGTTGGCCAGCCTTGCCAGTCAGGGTTACAGCGTGCTCGACCTGACCGACAACGAATTGGCCAAGCTGCACGTGCGCCATACCGTGGGCGGGCATGCGGCGCCTGGGGCGGATGAGCGCGTGCTGCGCTTTGAGTTCCCCGAGCGGCCGGGGGCGCTGCTGGGCTTCCTGGAGCGGTTGGGCAAGCGTTGGAACATCAGCCTGTTCCATTACCGCAACCATGGCGCGGCGGAGGCGCGGGTATTTGCCGCGCTGGAGGTGCCAGGTGAAGAACAGGCAGGGTTGCCGCTGGCGCTGGAGGAGATGGGCTATCGGTACTGGGATGAGACCGAGAACCCGGCGTACACGCTTTTCCTTGGGTGAGGAGCGTCAATGAGAAGCCCCTGCAGGAGACGGTTTACTGGCGCCTACAGGGTTCGGTGCTCAGCGCTCGCGAATGAAGAACCCGGCCACAAACTTGCGGAACGTCTCCAGGCTCTTGAAATCGGCATAGCGCTTGAAGTTTTCGGCATCCGGTTCGGGACCCTGCGGCTGCTCAAGCAATGACACCGACAGCACTCGGTCCTGGTCCGACGTCAGCACCAGTTCATCCATCACCTGGCCCCCGATCACCGGCCGGCGCATCTGCACCTTGACGCCCTTGCTCGCCATCCAGTCGATCAACGATACCAGTGCCTTGAGCGGTTCACGCTCTTCATCGCGGTACACCGGGAACAGGTGTGAACGTGACAGCACCGGTACGCTGGCCACGTGGATCAGTTCATAGAAGTGACTGCCTGCCGTGGTGGGGGAATACAGGGTCAGGGCCAGCAGTGGCCCGGACGCCCGACTGCCACCCCAGTACAGATGGTGCCCCTGGAAGTCGAATCCATCCTCGCTGCGGTTGTTGAACAGCTTGCGCCCCTTGATCTGGTCGACGCAGTCCAGCAAAAGGCCATGGCGGCGGTGGTTGCCGAACACCGTGGCCTCGCGCAGGCGGGCCTTGAGCATCATCATGTGCTTCATGTCCAGCCGGGTTTCGAGGTAATTGCTGGCAGGCACGCGCTCCAGCAGCGGGTAACGGCTGGCGACGCTGCGCAGTTCGGTGAACTGGCGGGTGAGGTCTTTTTTCAGGTGCGTGGCATACAGGTTCAAACCACTGGTTTCGATCCAGGTCAGCAGCAGCGACAGCAGGCGTTGCTGTTCACGGCGTTCGCTGCCGTCACTGGCGCCGCCGGTGCTTTCGCTGGCCTTGCGAAAGTCGCCGAGCAGGCGCAGTGCGGTATCGGGCGCCAGCCAGGCGGCGGGTGGGGCTGGGTCGTCCTCGCGCTCGGCGGCCTCGCGTTCGTCCTTGGTGAAGGGGCAACCAGGCGCATGCTCGGCGGTGCCGGGGTTGTTCTTGAGAAACAGCGTGCCGGTGCTGCCATTGAGGGTGACATTGAGTACCGGCAGGGCATCCTTGCGGCAGTCGCAGGCCAGCCACTGGTTGGCGCTGCGCACCTTCATCAGCAGCTGGTTGGCCTGCAGCAGGCGGGGGCCGACGAGGGTGCCGGTGGCAAAGGCCTGCAGCAGTTCCTCTTCGGCCGGGATCAGGCTACGCACCTGCGCGGCGGTTTTGTCGATGATTCGCATGAAGCAGCTCCCAGCTACGAGCCACAAGCTTCAAGCAAAGTCGCGCCGCTTTCAACGTGCAACTCAACTACCGCCAAACATCTTGGCGGCACGAGCGCGGATTTCGTCGGGGCTGAGGTCCTCTTTATGGGTGGAGACGAACCACATGTTGCCGAACGGGTCTTTCAGCGTGCCACTGCGGTCGCCGTAGAACTGGTCCTGCACGTCATGCAATGGGGTAGCGCCGGCGGCCAGGGCCTGGGCGTAGACCTTGTCGCAGTCTTCGACATACAGGTGCAGGCCGACGGCGACGCCGTTGAGCGACTGGCTGGACGTCAGGCCGCCTTCCATGTCGCAGGGGTCGGCGAGCATCAGTGACGAGTCGCCGATCCTCAGTTCGGCGTGGCCGACACGGCCGTCCGGGCCTTCGAGGCGGAACATCTCGACTGCGCCAAAGGCGTTCTTGTAGAACTCGATGGCCTTGGCGGCATCCTTTATGCCCAGGTAGGGGGTGATGCTGTGCTGGCCTTCGGGGATGGGTTTGGCTGCCATGTTCGAATCTCCCGTGACGTGGTTGCAAAGGAGCCCGGTCGGGCCCCTGTTGCATAGAGTCGTTTAGCAAAGAGGAAGATCGACACACCTGCTAGAACGATTGTCTATAACCGCGGCGCGGTCAGAAGATGTAATCGGTGGTCAGGAAGCTCGACTGCCGATTGCGAATGATCTCGCTGATCAGTGCTTTGTTGGCTTCCTGGAATCGCGTCGCGACCAAGGTGCGGATCGAGAACACCCGCAGGGCGTCATGCACCGACAGCGTACCCTCGGCGCTGTTCTTGCGGCCGTTGAACGGGTAGGTGTCCGGGCCGCGTTGGCACTGGGCGTTGAGGTTGATGCGGCCGACCTGATTGGCGAAGATGTCGACCAGGCTGCCGATGGTCTGCGGGTCGTTGCCGAACAGGCTCAGCTGCTGGCCGTAGTCGGACTCGAGTACGTAGTCGATCACATCCTGCAGGTCGCGGTAAGGCACCACCGGCACCACAGGGCCGAACTGTTCCTCGTCGTACACGCGCATGTCGCTGCTGACCGGGTAGAGCAGGGCAGGGTAAAAGAACGAACCACGGCTTTGCCCGCCGCCTTCGTTGAGTACCCGCGCGCCCTTGGCCGTGGCGTCGGCCACCAGGCCGTCGAGGTAATCGACCTTGCCCTGTTCCGGCAGCGGCGTCAGGGCCACGCCGGGCTCCCAGGGCATGCCCGGTTTCAGCGCGGCGAGCTTGCGCTGGAACTTGTCGAGGAACGAATCGACCACGTCTTCATGAACGAAGAGAATCTTCAGAGCGGTGCAGCGCTGGCCGTTGAACGACAGCGCACCGGTGACGGCTTCTTCGACTGCGTTATCCAGGTCTACCTGAGGCAGCACGATGCCGGGGTTCTTGGCATCCAGCCCCAGCGCAGCGCGCAGGCGGTGCGGGCGAGGGTGCAGTTTTTTCAGGTCGCTGGCGGCCTTGTGCGTGCCGATGAAGGCGAACACATCGACCTTGCCGCTCGCCATCAGGGCGCTGACCGTTTCGCGGCCACGGCCATAAATGACGTTGATCACCCCTGGCGGGAAACTGTCGCGGAAGGCTTCGAGCAGCGGGCGGATCAGCAGCACACCGAACTTGGCCGGCTTGAACACCACGGTGTTGCCCATGATCAAGGCCGGGATCAGCGTGGTGAAGGTCTCGTTGAGCGGGTAGTTGTACGGCCCCATGCACAGTGCCACGCCTAACGGCGCGCGGCGGATCTGACCAAGGGTGCCTTGTTCCAGTTCGAAGCGGCTGGAGCGGCGGTCGAGGTCCTTGAGCGCGTTGATGGTATCGACGATGTAATCGCAGGTGCGGTCGAACTCCTTCTCGGAATCCTTGAGGTTCTTGCCGATCTCCCACATCAGCAGTTTGACCACCGCCTGGCGCTGCTCGCGCATGCGCGCCAGGAAGGTTTCGACATGCGCGATGCGTTCGGCAACGCGCATGTTAGGCCACGCGCCGCGGCCCTTGTCATAGGCTTCTACGGCGGCATCGAGTGCGGTCAGCGCGGTGTCGGCATCGAGCAGCGGGGCGCTGCCGAGAATGACCTGGCGCTCGCTGTCGCCTTCCTTGAGCCACACCGGGCTGCGCACCGTGGCCAGCGGGCCATCCCAGCGCCGCAGTTCACCGTTCACCAGGTAGTCGCGTTGCTCGAGGGGCTCACCCAGGCGCCACGCCTCGGGGATGTTCTCGGCGGCAGGAAACAACGAATCGAGCAAACGGTCCATGGGTACTGCACCTCACATAATGGTCTAGGTGAAACGCTTCAGCTTGGAGCATGCACCGCCCTGAAGAAAAACACCAGTCTGGCTCAACATTGCTGGGGCTGCGCCGATACAGAAGCAATCGAGTGCGTCCGCAGGCTTATGATCCCGTCCAATTCCCCGTATTCCGATGAGCAGAAGCCGGCTGCCGGCACCCTGCGCCAGACCTTCCAGCGCTTGCTGCCGGTGGCCTTTGCCCTGGGTGGTATCGGCTTGTCGGTGGCGCTTGGGCACCTGGACGCGCAACGTCAGCAGGCGCACCAGGCGGTGGCGCTGTTCGCCTCGCCCTTGTTCTGGTTCGCGCTGATCAGCACGGGGCTGATCAGCCTGTTCGTCGCCCAGATCAACCGCAAGCAGCGCCAACTGGTGCAGCGCAACCGCGAGCTGCAGCGTTCGCAGGCGCAGCTGCAGCGGCTGGCGCATTACGACACCATCACCGGCCTGCCCAACCGGGTACTGTTCCAGCAGCAGTTGGCCGAGGCCACCTGCAAAGGCCATGGCTTGGCGGTGCTGATGCTGGATATCGACGGCTTCAAGCAGGTCAATGACAGCCTGGGGCATGCGATGGGTGACCTGCTGTTGCAGCAGGCCACCGCGCGTTTTCTGCAGGAGCTGGACGCCGCAGACCGCCTGTGCCGCCTGGGCGGCGATGAGTTCGTGTTCATGCTGCAGGGCACCCAGGGCCAGATCAATCATCAGGTCCGTCACCTGCTGCGCTGCCTGCAGCGGCCGTTCGATCTCAACGGCAACGCCGCGTTGGTCACCGGTAGCATAGGCCTGGCCTGGTGCCCGCAACACGGGGAAGACGTCGACAGCCTGCTGCGTCACGCTGACACGGCGATGTACGTGGCCAAGGAGGGCGGGCGCAATACCTGGAGGCCTTATCACCCCGACATGACGGCGCGGCTGCAGCAGCGCCTGGACCTTGAGCGCAACCTGCGCCGGGCGTTGCAGAACAACGAGTTCGAGCTGTGGTACCAACCCAAGGTCGATCTGTTCAGTGGCCATCTGGAAGGGGTCGAAGCCTTGCTGCGCTGGCGCGACCCCCAGCATGGCCTGGTTTCGCCAGGCGAGTTCATCCCGCTGGCGGAGCGTACCGGCCTGATCATTCCGCTGGGTGAGCGCGTGCTGGAGCTGGCCTGCGCGCAGTTGGCCGCCTGGCGTAGCGATAACTGCCTGCCTGGCCCGCTGGCCATCAACGTGGCCGCGTTGCAGATCGAACGCAGCGATTACGTATCGAGCCTGGCGGTGGCGCTGGAACGCCACGACCTGTCGCCGAACCTGCTGGAAGTGGAAATCACCGAGAGCCTGCTGATGGAAAGCCAGCAACAGGCCTGCGCCGCCCTGGCTCAGTTGCAGGCCATGGGCGTCGCCACGGCAGTGGACGACTTCGGCACGGGATACTCGTCGCTGGCTTACCTGCGCGCCTTGCCGATCGATCACCTGAAAATCGACCGGGCCTTCATCAAGGACCTGCCGGGTGACGATGACGCAGTGGCCATCGCCCGCGCGATCATCGACCTGGGCCACGCCCTGGGGTATCGCATCACGGCAGAAGGCATCGAAACCCAGGAGCAGTACGACTTCCTGCGCAATGCAGGCTGCGATCAGGGGCAGGGTTACCTGATGGGGCGGCCGATGCCGGCGCCTGACCTCGCGCGTTGGTTGGCCAGCCAGCCTGCCCGGGTGAAGGGTGGCGGGAGCCTCGAGAGATAGTCACTTGTCGATAGATGCCAGCAGCGGCCCCGTGTGTTAATTACACGTTATTTGACGCCATTAAATAGAGGGGCGTGATATCAATTGGCCGCTTGCCAAGTTGCGCCCTTGCATCTTAAATTGTTACTGAATGTTAGGGGTGGTGTTAGGCAAAGTTATTATATATATCAGTGTGTTGAGTGGGTTATCTGCGCTTTACCGTTACTCTTTTCCGATCAAGCCCATGGGCAACCTCTAAGGACGTCGAAGAAGACATGAAACAGCACCTGGCAGCGATAGCCCGAAAATTCATCTCCCCGTCCATGCGCTACGAGCTCAGAAACGTCTCAAATGTGTTACGCGACGTGTTAGGGCGCGCCTGCTTTTGGCGCTGGGAGGTCGCCAGGTTCAGGGTACAACAGGAAAGCCCGTACGAGATTTTGTACATTGGCAGAAAGCAGCAACGAGAAATGGCCAAGTTGCTGATTGGCGGCAAGGGGCAGCAGACAGCCCAAGCGCCCGAGAGCAGTGCGGCGACCGGTACTGCGAACCGGGTGGTGGTCAGTGAACTGCCCACCCTGGGGGCCTTGTCTGTCCCGCATTACCTGAGCGCCGTTGTCCCGCTGGGACGCTCGCTGGACGATATCACTGCTCGCTACGACAGCGAACTGCGCCGCAGCATCCGCAAGAACCGTCCACTGTACGAAATGCGGCAGACCATGTCGGATGAAGAAATCGCCATGGCCGACCGTGACCTGCTGCGCCCCTATGCCACTGCCAGGCAGGGTATTCATGCGGCGCAATTTCCCACGGAAGACGTGTTCCGCCTGGCCAAGGGCGTGGGCCGGCTGGACTTGATCACGCTCAATGGCGAAGTGGTTGCTTGCCACCTGGGCTGCGAGATAACCCGCGCGGGCAAGCGCTACTGGAGCACCCTGCGTTTCGGGTACTGCGAAGCGGTGTTTTCCGACGCCAAGAGGCTGCGCGAAGTCAACTCGATTACCACGTTCATGGCGCTTGAGTGGGCCTTGGCCAATGGCTATGACTATTATGATATTGGCCTGTGCCTGGCGCGGCCCGACGACGGGCTGCTGAAATGGAAGCGCCGGCGCGGCGGTGACGTCGATTCGCTGGGCAACCATGCCTACCTGTTCATCCGCTTGCCTAAGACCGGGGTAGCGCAGTTTCTTTGGGACACACCGCTATTTGCGGTGGAAGGCAACAAGTTGACGCTGCACCTCGGCTTGCCCGAGGGCTCCAGTGATGAAGAACTGGCCAGCCGTTATCACGAAATGGTGTTCGGCGGCCTGCACAAGATCTACCTGTATGGCGCGAAAAGTTCCGGCGAATTGTTTCTCGAGAACTTGCGCGAGCGTTATGCCAGCGTAAAAACCCCGCCGACGATGGAAAGGGTGTTGTCCAGTTAAGTTGCACGTCAGGCAGGCATTTCAACACACGTCTTTGGCGGGTTATTGACAGTGTCATCTATAGGGGGCGTGTGATGGGTAGCGATATCTCAATGTTCAGTGCATCACGGATGGCCAGCGAACATACCTGGACACTGGCGGCCTACCGAAACATGCTCAGAAAGCGGCTCATGCGCAGAGCCGATATCGATATAAAAAACCTGGCTGTTAAAACTTGGGATATCGCACCCGGCGAGCAGACCCTGTCGCCCCCGGCTTACTATTTACCCAATCAACTGGACCGGGTCACTGGCTGGGAAGCCAAGCGCTTCTACCCCTACGTGCACCCGGCACGCACCATGGAGGGTGGCATCAGTGCACAACAGGGGCCGACCCGCGGCTACCTGATCAAGGATGTATGGATGATCGACGGGGCGCTCTACAAGGCCAATGCCAGCCACTGGCTGTCGTTGAAGCCCGGTCGTTTTCCGCGGGTGAAAGTGGAGTACGAGATCGAGCGGGGGGCTGCCTACTGCACGCAGAATGGCAACACCTGGTTTGGCACCTGGCTGATGGAAGATTGCCCGACTTATGCATTGGCCTGCGACGAAGGCGTGCCGGTAACCACCGCGCCATCGGCCCGGTATCCGCTGTTCACCCAAGGGCCGGCTTATGAAGATTGGTTAGGGATGCAGCCGTTGCGAATTCGCAGCGCTTATTTCAAGGAACTGGTGTTGTTCGACGATGTAAGCAATAACCGCAGCCGGCACCAGCGCTACCGTGCCATGGGTGACAAGTTGCTGTCGCATGTAGACCCCAGCGCACACCCAGGGGTATTCATCCTGCGCGGCAGTGAAGGCGACTTGCGTTTGATGCGCAACGAACTGGAAGTGGCCGAACACTTGCGCAAGCACCGCGGCTTTCGCGTCATCAACCCGCTCAAGTGTGATGTGCCGACCATTGTTGCGGCCTGCGCGGGGGCCAGGACGGTGATCGGCGTCGAGGGCAGCCAGCTGGTGCACGGCGTCAATGTCCTGCGCACAGGGGGCGCGGTGCTGGCCCTGCAGCCGCCGAACCGCTTCGTCAGCTATTACAAATACCTGACGGATCGCGATCATCAGCATTTCGGCTTTGTCGTGGGCATGCCCGAGGGTGATGGCTTTACCGTCGATATCGAGGAAGTGGAGCGCACCCTAGACCTGTTCCCGTCATAAGCGTGACGCGAAGCGCAATGATTCTCACCTGTTCTCGCTGATGAAACACATCCACGCTGTTGAACTGCCGCATCGTCCACATAGCCGGGCGGTTCAGCAGCGAAAGGTGATATTTCAAATCACAGCCATATCAAGCGCTTGCAATAGAGTCTTCAGGGTTAAGCTACCTTGCATCTTTTGCATGTCGAGATATTGACGAGAGCGACAGTGGTCGATTGATATTTATTATGGTGTCGGATCGTTGACGTAATGGCACCGTGCCCATAAGCTCCAATCACCAGCGTTACATTCTTCCGCACAACACCAATGACACACTTTCCTCTTCGTAGGAGGGGACCATGCGCTCGACACTGTTCATCAAATCCATTTTTCTGTTGGTGTTATTGAGTGGTGCAGCTCGGGCGGCTGACTCTTATATGAGCCAGACCAACATTGTTCCCTTGGCGACAGCCGGTTGGCTGTTTGCATTTGCGGTTATCGGGTTTGTTGCCGTGGCCAACAGAAAGAAAATCTAGTTCAGTACAACACGATTAAAAAGTTGAATACCTTTACGCGACTGCCAGTGATTTGACGCTTAATAACGGAGCGTGGCGTCGAGGGGGGATCCGCCGCTTGTCAATTTTCCAGCTGTTGCTATATTCCAGTAGCTGGCGCCCCAGGCGCAGGTTGGCAATGGCAGGCGAAGCGGCATCGCGGTAGAAGGCCTCCAGGACGCTCGAGGCCAGCGCAGCAGGTTTACCGGCTGCGAAGCGGAGCGAGAGGTTTAGTGTTGTTCTCATTCAGTGCTCTTGAACCTGGGCCGCAAGGCCGGAGGGATCCCTCATGGCGCGTTTGCTGATTTCCATCTTCTGCGTACTCGTAGCGTGGTCCGGCGCCAGTGTCGCCGACCCTGGCAACCCGGCGTACCTGCTCAGCCCCGGCGACAGGGTGTTGATCTCGGTATGGCAGGAAGACACACTTCGCCAGGAAACCGTTGTCCTTCCCGACGGCAGCATCACATTCCCTCTGGCTGGCCGAATCGATGTGGCCGGCCTTGATGTCACGGCGGTAGCCAGTAAGGTAACGGCCGGGCTCAAACCCTTTCTCGCCGACCCCAACGTCAGCGTCGTCGTCACCGGCACCGCGGGTAATCTCGTGTATGTGCAAGGCAAGGTGATCAAGCCAGGCCCGGTGCCCATGGCGGGCCCTACGGCGGTGCTTCAGGCACTTAGCATGTCGGGCGGAATGGACAAATTCGCCGACGAAAGTGCCATCAAGGTGATCCGCGGCAGCGGTCCGTCGCAAAAGGTCTTGCCGGTGCGCTACAAGGATCTGGTTTCCGGGCGCGACATGTCCACCAACTTCCAACTTCAGGCTGGCGATACGCTGGTCGTACCTTGACCCTTCATATAAATAAGAATCTCCAGTGCCTATTTTTCGACCAACACGTGTTGCGACGGCGATCATGATGATGCCGTTCGTGGGGGTGGCTCACGCCGCCATCTGGCAGTCTTCAGTCGTGGTACCCACGTCTGTCGAGTACGACAGCAACCCATTGCTCCTGACGTCCGAGGAGAAAGGTGTGACGCGTACCATCATTGCACCCGACTACACCCTCACGGGCCAGTTCGATCGTGACCAGCTGCGCTTTGGGTTGGGCGTGAACGTACTGCGCTCATCCGACCGTTCGGTCGTCGATGACCGCGAAGACCCCAAACTGAGCTTGGGCTGGCAGCGCGAAACCGAGACCGGCGGCTTTGGCCTGCTGGCCCGCTATGAAGAAAGCTCCACGCTGTCCGGGGCCGTGCAGGATACCGGTGTGGTCACCACCGACGGCACCCAGAAGATGACCACGCTGGAGGGTAACTGGACAAGTGCGGTGACCGAGCGCAGTACGCTGGCGAACGTGCTCACGTACTCACATGCACGTTACGACATCAGTACGCTGACCGGCTACGACGAGTTGTTCAACAAATCGACCTGGACCTACGCCTGGAACGAGCGCACCGACATCATCACCGGTTTCAACGCCAGGCGTTATGAACCGCAGGATGACACCACTGCAGTGTCCTCCAACAGTTACAGCCCGAACATCGGCGTGCGTCACCGGTTCTCCGAGCGCTTCGAAGGCGAGATGCATGTTGGCGTCAACAAGACTACTGGCCCGGGGGGAGGGCGCCGTGGTGAAGGCGGCATGTCGCTGTTCTATCGCGGCGTACGTGCCGATGCCAGCTTGAGCGCCGAGCGCAGCACTGTCGCCAACGCCGAGGGCGGTTTCGCCGAACTCGACATGGTTCGCGGCAGTTGGAGCTACCTGGTCACCGAGGTCGACCGCGTGGGCGTCGATGCATCCTGGCAGGACAGCAAAGGCGTATCACCGAATACCTTGCAGACCTACGGCATCTGGGCCAGCCGAGCGTTTTCGCCGGCCTGGGACTTGCGTTTCTCTTTGATGTACAAGCAGCGTAAGCAAGATGGCTTGCCCGACGCTGACGCGACCATTGCTGGATTGACGCTGACGTATAGATATCCCGACATCTGACTCTCGCACGGGTGGCCACCATGAAATCCGAGTACGAGCTTTCCCTCAAAGATTACATCGCCATCATCAAGGACCGCGCCTTGTTGCTGGGGGTGAGCATCGTGGTCGTGGTTGCCGCAACCGTGGGGGTCGCCGTCACGGTGCCGCCGCTTTATCAATCGACCGGCACCATCCTGGTGGAGTCCCAGCAGATTTCCCCGGACCTGGTTTCAGCGAACAACAACAGCTTTGCCGATGAGCGCATCGAGGTCATCCGCCAGCGCGTGATGACCCGCGAGAACTTGCTGAAGATCATCGACAAGTACAACCTGTTCGCCGACAAGGGCCGGCAGTTCAGCGAAACCGACAAGATCGACCAGATGCGCAACGCGATCGTCGTGGCCACGCTGAGTACCTATGTAAAAGGCCGAGGCGAAGCGACGGTCGCGTTCACGGTTTCGTACGAAGACAAACGCGCTGACGTCGCCAAGGAAGTGGCCGACGAACTGGTGACGCTGTTCCTCAACGAAAACATGAAACAGCGCACTGAAAGGGCTACTGAAACCACCGAGTTCCTCACCCAAGAGGCGAACAAGCTCGGCGCGGAACTTGCCGACCTCGAAAACAAGCTGGCGGACTTCAAACAGGCCCACGCCAATGCCTTGCCCGAGAACCAGCAGCTGCGCATGAGCATGCTGTCGCGCTCGGAGCTGGAGTTCCGTGAGGTTGACCGCGACTACAAGTCCGCCCAGGAAGAACTGCGTTACCTCGAACTGGAACTGTCTGCCGCCAATGCGGGCGTGCCTAGCCAGGCCGCCGGCGGGAGGCCTGCATCAGCAGACCAACCGCAAGACCTGGCCAGCCTCAAGGCCGAGTACGCCCGGCTGCTCACCAAATACACCCCGGCGCACCCCGATGTCGTGGCGGTCAAACGCAAGATCGATCTGCTGCAGGCGTCGGGCGGGAAGGGCATCGCTGCGGCTGCGGCCATGAACCTCGATGCCGCGAGGGTGCGCACCAAGATGGCTGCAGCGCAATCGCGCATCAGCTCGCTGGCCGAACAGAAACGCCAGCTCACCGCCAAGATGGAAGGCTACGAGGCCGACATCCTCGAAGCCCCGCAAGTCGAGCGTGGGCTGGTGACCTTGATGCGTGATCACGACAACGCACGCAAGAAGTACGAGGAAATCCGCAACAAGGAAATGGGTGCGAAAATCACCGAAAGCCTCGAACAGGAAAACAAGGCCGAACGTTTCGTGCTGCTGGAGCCTCCTCTGATGCCGGAAAAACCGGTCAAGCCCAACCGCAAGAAAATCGTCGCCCTGGGCCTGGTGTTGGCACCGGCCATTGGCGGTGGGTTGGTGATGTTGCTGGAAATGCTCAACCAGCGGGTACGCGGTGTGGGTGCGCTGGAAAGCGTGCTGGGCAAGCGTGTGCTGGTGGCTGTGCCGTACATTTCCACGCAGGCGGATGTGACCAGGCGCCGCAAGTGGCGGACGTGGCTGCTGATCGCCGGGTTGGTGCTAGTTGCTATGCTGATGGTGGTCGTCCACGTGTTCTACATGCCACTGGACCTCTTGCTGTTTAAAGCTATGGCTCGGTTTGAATAGGGAAGCGCAGCGATGGACAGAATTACGCCGGCTATCGGAAAGAATATTCACCAGGTTTCCCCCACCCCCGCTGAAACACCCAAGGCTCCGCTGCTGGCGGACAAACCTGAAGCGTTGGGGCAGTTCGATTATGTGCAGACCAAGGTGGTGCCGCTGAATGCGGAGCATCTGGAGCGCAACCGGATCGTCTCGTACAACAAGAACTCGAACATGAGCGGCGCCATCGACCTGCTTCGCACGCAAGTGCTGCAGGCCATGGAGGAAAACGGCTGGCGCACCCTGGCGATCACCTCGCCGACACCCGAGGCGGGCAAGACGGTGCTGGCCGTGAACCTGGCGATGAGCATCGCCCATCACACCACCAAGACCGCCTTGCTGGTGGACTTCGACCTGCGCCGGCCAAGGGTCGGCAGCAGCCTTGGCTTGCCGATGGGCAAAGCGCTCAACGAGCTGCTCAAGGGTGAGGCCTGGCTGGAAGAGGTGATGGTCAACCCGACCTTGCCGCGTTTCGTCGTGCTGCCCACGCGCGAACCCATCCCGATGTCCACCGAGATGCTGTCATCGCCCAAGGTCAGCAGCCTGATCAGCGACTTGCGCGACCGCTACGACTCGCGCATCTGCATTTTCGACTTGCCACCGCTGTTGAGCTCCGATGATGCGCTCACCGTGCTGCCGAAGTTCGATTGCGTGCTGCTGGTGGTGGCCAACGGGATGAACAGCAAGAAGGACATCGAGGATTGCCTGCACCACCTGGCGACGGCGAACCTGATCGGCGCGGTGTTGAACAAGGCGGATGAGAAGCCGCGGGCTTACTACTAGACGCAGGCTTGCTACAAACGGGAGCAGGCTGGGGAGGCCTGCTCTTGTGTGTTCTGGATCTCAGTTCATCGCCACGGATACTGCAGCTCCCACTCCCAAGCATGGCGCACTATCTGCTCCAGCGAATCAAACCGTGGCTGCCAGCCCAGCACCAGCCTGGCCCTGGAAGCATCCGCCACCAGTCTCGCCGGGTCACCATCGCGACGTGCGGCCTCGACCACATTGATCTGCCGCCCCGTTACATCGCGCGCAGTATCGATGACTTCCTGCACCGAAAACCCCAAGCCATTGCCCAGGTTGAACGCCGTGGTAGTGCCTCCCTTCGACAGATACTCCACTGCCAGTTCATGGGCCGACGCTAAGTCGGCTACATGCACGTAATCCCGAATGCAGCTGCCGTCCGGCGTGTCGTAATCATGACCGAACACGGTGATCGCCTCGCGCCGCCCCGAGGCGGCCTGCAGGATCAACGGGATCAGGTGCGTCTCCGGCTCGTGGCATTCACCCAGCAGACCTTCCGGGTCGGCGCCCGCAGCATTGAAGTAGCGCAGGCACACCGACTTCAGCCCATACGCCCGGTCGAAGTCCTGGAGGATCTGTTCCACCATCCACTTGCTGCGGCCGTAGGGGTTGATTGGCGCCTTTGGGTGCTGCTCATCGATGGGCACGTAGTGCGGGTCGCCATAGACGGCGGCGGTGGAGGAGAAGATCAGGTGCCTGATGCCCGCCCGCACCATGGCGTTCAACAGCGTCAGGGTGGCCGCGACGTTGTTCTGGTAATACTTGCCAGGGTCGGTGACTGATTCAGCTACCTGGATGTACGAGGCGAAATGGAAGACGGCGTCGAAGTGGCAATCCCCGAACAGGGTGTCCAGCGCGTGCGCATTGGCGATATCCAGCTCGACCCATTCGATGCCAGGGCCTGCGGCCTCAGTATCCGCCACCACCACTGCATGCCCGGCGCGCATCAGGTGCTTGACCATGTGCGAACCGATATAACCTGAACCCCCGACCACCAAGTACTTCATCCAATCCTCCTGGAACAGACGCAGCGTCGAATGCCTGGAATTCAGGTCTGAATTGACTCTAGATGGCGATATGCCCTATTTCAAGAAAAGCCAGTTGGTCATGGATTGGCCGTCGAAGGTGATCAGGTAGCGGCCATCCTTGAAGCTCGACGGCAGCAACTTTTCTTGCCCGTCGGTGCTGCGGCTGTAGAGTTTCAAGCCGGTGGGGGCCTTGATGCTCAAAGTGCCCTCAAGGGGTTCGACGTGGAAGGGTGTCATGTCGTCTGGCCGCGGGACGGCGCGGGTGCCCAGTGAGATCAGCAGGCTGCGCGACTGGTTGAGCGGTTTGGCATCGAGGCTTTGTACCGCGACGCTGGCGTAGGCGGTCTTGAGCCCAAGCGTGATGTCGCCAAGGGCCAGCGATTGGCCGCCCAGCCAGCCGGTTGCGGCCTGGGTCAGGTGGGTGTCGATGGTGTAAACCCCGCGTTGCCAGTTGCGCCGCAGTTCACCGGTGTCGGTAACCGCCTCGCTGGCATTGGCATCCAGCAGTGATTGGTCCGGGTCACGCAGCACCTGTGCATCGGCGGGGATGGCCCCGGGCCGCAACCAGGGCAGCTGTGGCGTCTGCGGCATGGCGATCTGCAGCCTGCCTTTCTCCATGGCGGTACGCAGCAGCACTGAGGTGTTCGGTGTGATCAGCTTGTTGTACAAGGTCTCAGGCGTAGGCGCGAACACGTAGCGGGTCTTGGCCAGTTGCACGTCTTCGCGGCGGTAGAGCAGGGCGGCAGCGGGCATCGTGGCCATCAGCCCGGGGTCGTTGTAGGCGTTCCAGTTGTCCGCCCTGCGCCACTGAGCCAGGAAGCCCTGCTGGCTGTAGGCGTATTGCATGATCGCGTCCCAGCCCTGGTGGCTGGCGGTGGCCGCGACGTACAACGGCAACGAGTGACGATCAGGTAACGGGAAGGGCTCGGCATTCCACTCGGTGACCGTCATTGGCAAGCCGACCACCTGGGCTGCACCGAGCCAGTTGATCAGGCCGTCGCTGGTCAGCGGGTTTTTCTCCAGCTGGCCGATGCCGCCATAGGCGTGGGCGTCGATCACGTCACCGGTGGTCAGCGACGGCAGTGATGACAGGCCGTTGCCGCCCCAGGTGCTGGTGGTGGCAATAGGGGCCTTGACCCCCAGGTCACGCAGGTCCTTGACCATGTCGACGAACACGCGATGTTCCAGGTCGTTGAGGAACCGCTTTGACGGCCCTTGTTCCCAGGCACGCCATGTCTGGTCTGCCGGCAGGTTCTGCCGCTTGGCGAAGGCCTTGGCTTCTTCCATGTACAGCTTGCTGTGCTTGGGCACGCCCTTGTCCGGCAGCAGGGCGTTGCCGAAGTGGTGGGTGATGTCGTTCTCGTTGGTGATCAGGATGGCGGCGATGGCCGGGTCGTCCTTGTAGGCCAAGCCGGTGTAGCCGTTCACGTGGGTCATGTACTGCTGGGCAAAGCGCTTCATGGCCTGCTGGAGGGTGACGTTGACGTAGGCGTAGCCCTTGAGGCCGGCAACGCCATGCTCCTTGGGCAGCTCATCGAAGCCATAAATGTTGTCGTTGGCAGTCAGTACCCGCGACACGTTCATGTCGAGCCACACATAGATGCCTTCGTCCTTGAGGCACTTGATCCACCAGTCGATCTTCTTCAGCGCATCGGCATCGAGTTGCTGGGTATCCTTCAAGCGCTCCAGGTCGCCGAAGACATTCGGGCTTACCCACGGCGAATCGTGGTGGTGTACCCTGACCAGGTTGAAGCCTAGCGCAGACAGCCGTTTGGCTTGCGCCTTGATCTCTTCTTCAGGGGTCTTGAACAGCGCATAGGCCGACAGGTTGGTGCCCCAGAAGCGCGCCGGGGTGTTGTCGGCAAACATCAACTGTTCACCGACCGCCTTGACGAACCCGCGTTTGCCTGCGGGTTTTTCTGCGGCGTTGAGGAACGACAGGTCCACCGGTGAGGTACGCCAGTCGAGCTGGTCATCCGGCCACTGCATGGGGTCGGCGAGGCCAAAGCGTTCGCTCGGGGTCGGGCCGAGGGCGATGTCCCCGGTGACGTTCATCACCGCCTTGATCTGTTGGCGGCCCGGGCGGATCGGGTCGGTGTAGAAGAACGTCCGTATCTGGCGGGTGTCGCCCCGTTCGAAATAGACCTTGGCCAACGGCGGGTCGAAGCGCATTTCCACGCGCGGGCCTTGCGCGTTCTTGCCCCACGACCAGCCGCGATTGTCCGGCAGCAGCACCGGGTCGCCCATTTCGCCGGCGATCAGCGCGGGGTCGAAGTCCCAGACGATGCCGCCGCCCATGACACCGGTCTGCTTGCTCTGCGCTTGCAGGTCGAAGTGCCAGGTCAAGGTTTGCGCCTGTTCCTTGCGTATGTCGGCGTTCAGGTCGAAATCCAGGTCCTTGTTCCGCCCCGCGAGCGTGTAGTGGTAGGGGCCTTCGACCTTGAGCGTGGGGTAAAAGCCGGTCCAACTCCAGTTGGCGCCCCAGAAATTGAAGCTGGACGCCATTGCCGCGCCGCCGCCGCGTGTCAGGCCTGGCAAGCCATTCTGCTCGTTGACGCTGACCACCCACTCCGAGCCCCAGCTGGCCAGCGGCAACATCAACAGGCCAACGAGTGCCGTTGCTCGGGTCCAAGGGCCGAGGAGTGTGCAGGTCATCGTATTACCTCGATTGCAGGCTGGCGTTGGCGGGCTGTGTGGCATCGGCATGGCCGAGCCTGCGGACCATCTGGATATAGGCAATCCCCAGCCCTGCGATCGACCAGTAGATCACCGGGATCACCGTGATGCTGCTGACCGTGAAGATGGTCACCAGGATGCCGAGCAAGGTTGCGAGCAGCACCCGGCCCAGTTCGCGATACGGGTCATCCCTGTCGGTAAAGGTGCGCAGCGTCTTTCTGATGCCCAGCACGACGCAGGCAAAGAACCCCACGAACAGTGCCAGCCCGACCAGGCCGATGCGCAGCGCCAGGTTGATGTAGGTGTTGACGATGTCGATGATGCCTTCGCCCTGGATCATCGACTGCATTTCCGGGGTGTTGCGGAAATCGAACGAACCGAACAGTGGGTATCGCTGAATGACGATCCACGAGTTGTCGAGCAGGCGCTGGCGATAGGTGATGTTCTCGTTGTCCACGCTGCCGATGAATGGCAACAGGTCGAGCACTTTTTCGCCGCCGGGCAGGATGCTCAGCAGCGGAATGCTCAGCAACCCGGCCAGGCCCAGCATGGCCAGCCGGCTTGCCGCGCGCCTGCCCATGGCGATGTACACCACGATCAGCACCACCGCGCCCACCCAGGGGCCGCGCGACAGCGGCGCGAACAGCCCGGCGGCCAGCAGCAGGGCGCCCAGGTAACGCTGCATGCGGTTGCGCACGTAGCCCTGGACGAACAGGAACAGCCCGATGGCGACCGTGATGACGTAACCCAAGGCAATGGCCTGGCCGGTGGTGACACTGGCGCGTAGCGCGCCGCCGCGGCTCAGGTAGCCTTTCATGCTCCATTGCACGCCCAGGGCATCGAGCAGCGCGTTGTACAGCAGCCAATGGCGCACGTACTCGGCCACCGCCAGCAGCGACAACACGAACGCGGCGATGACGAAGGCCAGCATCACGTCCTTGAAGTCGCTGATTTCCCGCAGCCCCCGGCTGGCGACGTAATACGGCAGGAATACGTCGATATACAAGTACACACCCTGGCGCAAGGTGTCGGTCACCGTGGTCTCGCGCAGGTACAGCAGGCCCACCAGCACCAGGCTGGCGGCCAGCAGCTTGTCGGCCCAGAGCCGGCCGAAAGGCAGGGTATCGCTCTGCTTGCTCAGCACCAGCGCCGCAGGCAGTAGCACGCACAGGGCCAGGATGCGCTGGTGGTTCAGTTCGATCAGGTAATTGACCACGCCAAACCCGGGCACCTCGATGGACGCTGGCGGGATGACGAACAACAGCATGAAGAACAACGCCATGGGGTTGCGCTCGCGGCGCCTGGCGGTAAGCAGGATCAGCGCGGCAACGGCGGTGTAGATCCAGTAGCTATGGGAAAAAAACGCCACCAGCGTCAAGGCGAACCACAGGTTGCGGCGGCGCTTGAAATCCCCCTCGGGAATCAGGTCGGTAGCCGGGCTGCGCGCGAGGAAAAACACCACACAGGCCACGAACAGAATGACGATCAGCGCACGTATATGTTCTGGCATCGAGGGGGTTACCTGTCCCTGGGTGGGTGGGCACTAGCATCATGGCTAATTGAAACTATAGTGACTTCTAGCCAATCAGTCAGAGATTGAAGTCATGCCGTCGATTGATGTGCAAGCATCTGCCAGTCTGCGCAAGCGCGCCATGGGCGCCGGGGCATGGAACCTGGTGTCGCTGATTGCCTCGCAGGTGCTGCGCCTTGGCGGCAACTTGATCATGGCCCGGCTGCTGTTGCCGGAAATGTTCGGGGTGATGGTCATTGCCACCACCGTTTCGGTACTGCTCCACCTGCTGTCCGATGTCGGTCTGCGCCAGAACATCATCCAGAGCCACCGTGGCGACGACCCGCTGTTTCTCAACACCGCCTGGACCGTGCAGATTGTGCGCGGCTTCACACTGTTTGCATTGACGCTGCTGCTGGCGCTTGGCGCCTGGGGCGCGCAAGTGGCGGACCTGTGGCCGGCGCACTCTACCTATGCCGCCCCCGAGCTGCCCCTGGTGCTGGCGGTGACCGGCCTGTCGGCGATCATCTGGGGGTTCCAGTCGACCAAGATAGACGTCGCGGTGCGAACTTTCCAACAGAAGCGCGTGGTCCTGGTGGACATTGCCTCGCAGGTCGTCGGTTTGATCACGATGTTGCTGATCGGTTATTTCACCCGTTCGATCTGGTCGCTGGTGATTGCCGGGCTGACCTCGGCCCTGGCCGGCACGCTGCTGGGCCACCTGGCCCTGCAGGGCCCGCGCAACCGCCTGCAATGGGACCGAGAAGCGCTGACCGAGCTGATCGTGTTTGGCCGTTGGATATTGCTGTCTTCGATGGTCGGTGTGTTGGCCATGTATGGCGACCGCATCTGGTTTGGCGGCACCATGACGGTGGCGCAGCTGGGCGTCTATTCGATTGCCGTGCTGATTCTGGGGTCGCTTCAGACCGGCCTGATGAAACTCTTCGCATCGGTTGCCCTGCCGGCGTTCAGCGAGGCTGCCAGGTCCGGTGACAAGGCGCGCCTGAAGCGGTTGTACTTCCATTTCAGGCTGATTGTGGACCTGGTCATGTTGTTCCTGTGCGGCGGCTTCCTGACCGGCAGCCCGCTGCTGGTCGGATGGTTGTACGACGCGCGTTATGCCGACGCCGGCCCAATGCTGGCTATCCTGTCGTTGTCGTTCTTTACACTGCGTTACACCCTCGCACACCAGTTGTGGATCGCCCTCGGCCATACCAAGTACCAGGCAATGGACAATATTATCCGGCTCATTTCGCTGTGGAGCCTGATCCCGTTGTTGCTGGCCATCGGTGGGGTCAAATACGCGATCTGGGGCGCTGCACTGCATACGTTCCCAACGCTGTTCCTGATCATCTATGTCAATTGCAAGCTAGACATTTTCAGTGTGAAACGCGAACTTGTGGTACTGCCGATGATGGCGGTCGGCGCGCTGTGCGGGTATTTGCTCACGCGCTTGTTCGATTGGCTTTGAAGCCCTCTCGGCACGTTGTCCCTAACCAAAGCGGGCTCGATAAAATCAATGGCATAGGTCTTTTGATCATGGGGAAGCTGCAGTTTCTTACTCGGCAGTTCGGTCGTAGGGGCTTTCTTCGCAATTGCGTCTTGTTGGGTGCCGGGGCAGCCGTGTTCGGAGTTTCTCCGACGGTTGCGCGCAAAAGGGCGCCCACGGGTGAATTTATCGTGATCAATGGTTGGGTATTGCCTTCCGAGTACTTCAGGGACGGGCCAGCATGATCAAGGACTATGAATCAGACAAGACCCTGCGCAAGGCTTACGACGTCTGCATCATCGGTGCTGGCCCGGCCGGCATCACCCTGGCCCTGCGCCTGGCCGAGGCGGGGTGGAGTGTGGTGTTGCTCGAAGGCGGCGGGCATGAGTATTCACCCCGCTCGCAAGCGTTCTACAAGTGCTCGTCCACGGGCGTTGAACTGTACGCCCAGGAGACCCGGCTACGTTACCTGGGGGGCACTTCAAACCACTGGGCTGGCCGGTGCCGCCCGTTTACGGCCTCCGACTTTGCGGTGGCGCCGCCTGTCGGCCTACCGGGTTGGCCCATTGCCTATGAGGAGGTGGAGCACTACCTGCCAGCGGCGATGGATATCGTCGACCTGCCGCGGGGTGCCGACTTTCGCGCGCTGAACGCGGGCCTGGACGGCGGTGACTTCGAGGCTGACCGGTTTCTGCTCAGCCCGCCAACGCGTTTCGCGCAAAAATACGCAGCGGCGCTCAACGATACAGCTGGGCTCGATGTGTTCATCAACTGCAACTGCGTCGACCTTGAGTTCGACCCGGCATCAGGTGAATTGAAAGCCGCGGTGGTGTCTGACTACTCGCGCAATCGCGAGCGTGTCACCGCCCGCAACTTCATCCTGGCAACCGGCGCCATCGAGAATGCAAGGCAGTTGCTCAACAGCGCTTCCCTGGTGAACGCAAACGTGGTCAAAAAAGAGGGGCTGACCGGGCGTTGCCTGATGGAACACCTGAATGTCGATATGGGCACGTTCATATTGAAAGACGATCAGGGCACCGACACACGCCAGTACTACACCACCGATGCCTTCGTCTCCGAATACCACGCCGGCAAAGGCAATGTCACCACTGCTGTGCTTGCCGATGTGCAAACCTATGGTAGAACGGCTGAGGTCAAACACTTTCTGGAGAACATCGCCTGCGAGATGGGGGTGGCCAGCAAGATCGAGTTCTTTGCCAAGTTCAGCTGCCCGGGGGATGGCGTCATCAGCACGATGATCGAGCAATTCCCGAATGTACAAAGCCGCATCTCGCTGCTCGATGAAACCGATGAGCTCGGTGTCGCCAAAGTCAATGTCAATTGGGCACTCAGTGCCACCGACAGGCATACCATCAAGTGCATCGGCAGCGAACTGGCCAAACAATTCGCCGCCATGGGGCTTGGCTTCGTCAAGTTGAACGACTTTGTCTACGACAGCGACCTGCCACTGAACGTGCAACCGCATGCGCACCATATGGGCACCACGCGCATGGCGGCGTCCCCCGAGTTCGGTGTGGTCGACACTGACTGTAAAGTGTTCGGCACACAGAACCTCTATGTGGCCGGCAGCAGCATTTTTGCGACGGGCGGCGCGTCCAACCCGACGATGCCGCTGTTGCAGTTTGCATTGCGATTGGCCGACCACCTGAACGCCAAGTTAAAGGCGGCCAGCGGTGCCGTTGTTTGAAGGAATGAAACAAAAGGGCAAAGGGTTGAGAGCGTTGCGGTCATCACCCAGAAGAACGAGACCAATTCGCCTCAGGGACAGTCCAGGAGCGCTTGACTTGCGAGGCTAGCAGTATGAATGGATGGATACGGAATGCCATGACGCAGTACTTTTACGCGACGGGACGGGCAAGTTCGGCCTACAAGAAATTCTGCAATCCAACCCCCCTGGAATGGGGCACTTACCTGGCGCGGTGGGGCAAGTTTCATTCGGTGGGCAGCAATGTCTACATCAACTGCGGTTGCAACGTGACCGACCCAACTCTGGTGCGCATTGGCAGCAACGTGGGCCTGTCGGACTGCACACTGATCGGCCATGACGGCGTGGTGGCGTTGATCGAGATCTGTTACGGCAAGCACCTGGACTCGGTCGGCTACATTGACATCAAGGACAACAGCTTTGTCGGGCACGGTGCGATCGTCATGCCGCGGGTGACCATCGGGCCGGATTCGGTGGTCGCCGCCGGCGCCGTGGTCACCAAGGATGTGCTACCCGGGACAGTGGTCGGCGGCAACCCGGCCAAATTCATTTGCACCACCGAAGAGCTGATCAGCCGGGTCGAGGCCCGCTGCAACGCCTATCCTTGGATCGAGATGGTGAAAAACCGCAAGGGCGCTTACGACCCCACGGTGGAGCCTGCGCTGGCGCGCCAGCGCAGCGAGTATTTCTTCGGAGACGGAAGCAATGGATAGAAAACCCGTCGATGTGATGGTCGTCAACTTCAATACCGCATCGTTGCTGCAACCGATGTTCGATGCGCTGCGCAAGGCCGGCGGTGAACGGCTGGCCAGCTACCTGGTAGTGGATAACGCCTCCGTCGACGATTCGGTGCAACGGCTGGCCCAGGTCTGCCCCGATGCAGTGTTGCTGAGCAACACGCTCAATGTCGGCTTTGGCCGCGCCAACAATCAGTTGCTGGCGCACCTGCAGGGCAAATACGCGCTGCTGCTCAATACCGACGCTTTTGTGGCCGACGACAGCCTGCAGAAAACCATCGATTACATGGACGCTCATCCGGAGTGCGGCATCCTGGGCGTGCGCCTGGTAGGGCGCGATGGTGATCTGCAACCCAGTTGCCGGTACTTCCCGACACCGTTGAACGTGTTTGTCGCGCGTACCGGCCTTGGGCGCTTTTTCCCTGGGTTGAAGATGGTCGACGAGATGACCTGGGACCATGACGCGGTGCGTGAGTGCGACTGGCTGCCCGGCTGCTTCTATCTGGTGCGCCGCGAAGTGCTCGACCAGGTGGGGTTGTTCGACCCGCGCTACTTCCTTTATTACGAGGAGGTCGACCACTGCAAGCGGGTCAAGGCGGCCGGTTGGAAGGTTGTTTTCTACCCCCACACCACGGTCGTGCACATCGGTGGCGAAAGCTCCAAGTCGGTCGCTGAACTGGAGGCGGCGAGCCGGCAGATCTCCAGCTACCAGATCGAGAGCGAGCTGCTGTACTTTCGCAAGCATCACGGTGTGCCAGGGTTGATCCTGCATATGCTGCTGGTGTGCCTGGGTGACCTGGTACTGGCGCTCAAGGCACTGCTCAAGGGACGAGGCTGGGACGCGATCAAGGCGTGCTGGCGGCATACGCAGGCCACGTGGTCGCTGTTGTTCAAGACCCGGTTCGCAAGCCAACCCACACGGTAGGTGACTCCATGTTCGATAACATTCGCGCGGACTTGCGTGCCCACGGTGGTGATTGGGGCGCCCAGGGCTTCTGGGTATTGCTGGTGTATCGCTTTGGCCGCTGGCGCTATGGCGTTCGGCCCGCGTTCTTGCGCAAGATCCTCTCGTTTGTCTACAAGGTGTTGTTCAAGTTCGTGCAGATCATCACCGGGGTGGAGCTGCCGTGCGAAGTGGTGATCGGCCGCAACTTTGTCATCGACCATTTTGGCGGCATCGTCATCAGCGGCTATGCTCGATTCGGCGATGACTGCCGGATTCGCAATGGCGTGGTGGTAGGGCTGAAGAACGTCGATGAACCCATTGCGCCGGTATTTGGCAACAATGTCGACATCGGTGCCGGCGCCAAGGTACTGGGCAACATCCGTATCGGCAACAATGTCGCGATCGGCTCCAATGCGGTGGTGTTGATCGACGTACCGGACAACTCGCTGGCCGTCGGCGTGCCCGCAACCATCAAGGCCAGAAAGCACAGCGAAGCAATGGAGTGCACATGATCTAGCCAAGGAATGGCCGCGGATAAGGGTGGTTCCGTTCAGCGCTGTCGAGTGAGGCCCCATGGAGACAGGCATTGGAGTGGTGGTTATCGGCCGTAACGAAGGCCTTCGTCTTGAGCGTTGCCTGGCGTCGTTGGCCGGGCGGGCGGACAAGGTGGTGTATGTCGATTCAGGCTCCACGGATGGCTCGGTGCAACGGGCATCGTCGCTTGGCGTGGAGGTGCTGGCGCTGGACATGACCATCCCTTTCACCGCTGCGCGCGCGCGCAACGAAGGGTTTGCCTGCCTGCACACGCGCCTGCCGTCAGTCCGCCATGTGCAGTTCGTCGATGGTGACTGCGAGGTGGATGCGGGCTGGCTGGCCGCAGCGCAAGCGTTTCTCGATGCCCACCCGCAGGTGGCGGTGGTGTGCGGCCGCCGCCGCGAGCGCTTCCCCCAGCATTCGATCTACAACCTGCTGTGCGACCTAGAATGGGACACCCCGCTGGGTGAAGCCAAGGCGTGCGGCGGTGATGCGCTGATGCGTGTCGATGCCTTCATGGCCGTGTCCGGCTATCGCCCTGAACTGATTGCCGGGGAAGAACCCGAGCTGTGCATCCGCCTGCGAGCGGCGGGGTGGAAAGTCTGGCGCCTGGCCGCCGAAATGACCCTGCACGACGCCGCCATGAGCCGCTTCGGCCAGTGGTGGCGGCGCAGCCTGCGTGCAGGGTATGCCTATGCCGAAGGGGCGGCCTTGCATGGCGCGCCACCTGAGCGGCATTGGTTGCGTGAGTCGCGACGTGCCTGGCTGTGGGGCCTTGGCATACCGCTGCTGATCGTTTTGGCCAGCGTGTTGCTGGGCCCGTGGGGGCTCTTGCTGCTGCTGATCTACCCGTTGCAGGCCGCGCGCCTGGCACGGCGCGGCGGCAGGTCGGTGCGCGAGAACTGGTTGCAGGCGGTATTTCTAGTGCTGGGTAAATTCCCTGAGATGTTCGGCCAACTCAAATACCTGCTGAACAGGGGCGCGGCCGGCAAAACGGTGTTGATCGAGTACAAATGAGATGCCTATGATTTTCAGATCGTTAGCTAAAAGTGTGCTCACCTTGCAACCCGGCTACTCGCCTCGGGCGCTGAACAACAAGCGCAAGTTGACGGTTGCGATGATCAGGCAGTGGCCGGACCTGAGCGCGTTCATGCAACGCATGTCGAATGCGCTGGGCGACGAACGTTTCGCCAGGCTGGGGGTGGACTGCATCGGCATGGTGCAGTGGCCCTACATCAGCAAATGTTGGGATGCCCGTGAGCGGTTCGATGTGGTGGCTTCACACTATGAAGTGGTCGCAAAGGATTACCCCGCGCTGTTGTTGCTGGGGCGCGATGAAAGCCGGGTAGTCGGTGACCTGTCGAGCCACTGCGCGGGCTGTACCCTGGTGCTGGATCGGCCCATCTGGTTCAAGCGTGAAGGGGAGCTGGTGCTCAACCTGTTCCAGGCTGACCTGCGTGTAGCGTCGTTGGCGTTCACGCTGCGCCGCAGTGACGGCGAGCTGTGCTTGTTCATTGGTGCGGTGCAGGGCATCCACAAAGGCATCGACAGCGAAACCTCGCTGACTATCTACCGCGACCTGACCAAGGATTTCCAGGGGCTGCGCCCCAGAAGCCTGCTGGTCGAAGCACTCAAATGCCTGGCCAGGGCGGTTGGGGTCGCCCGCATCTATGCTGTCGGTGATCAGTACCGACACCACCGGCACCCGTATTTCGGCGCTGACAAGGCCCAGGACCTGGCCGCCAACTATGATGTGATATGGCAGGAGAACGGCGCCCAAGCCTCGGCACATGACGATTTTTTTGCAGTTCCGCTGGCGCCGGCAAAGCGTACTCTGGAGGACATCGCACCGAAGAAACGGGCCATGTACCGCAGGCGCAATGAACTGTTGGACGACGTGTTTGCCCAGATAGAAGCAGCACTGCCCGGCACGGCCGGGCAAAAAGAGCTGCCGGCGCAGCCACAACTGGCCTGCAGTCAGTGACGAACAGCGTGATGAAGGCCAGGGTATCGCGGAGTCGACTTGGCCATTCAGTGAACGGACTTCGATTTGGGGGCGTATGCGCATTGCTTATTTCATCAATCAGTATCCCAAGGTCAGTCACAGCTTCATACGGCGCGAGATTCTTGCGCTGGAACGTCAAGGCATCGAGGTTCAACGCATCGCCCTGCGGGGCTGGGACGCCGCGCTGCAGGACAGCGACGATGTAGCCGAGCGGGATAAAACCCGTTACGTGCTGCAGGACGGCGTCAAAGGGCTGCTGAAACCGTTGCTGCAGGTGCTGCGCGCCCAGCCACGAGGTTTTTGCCACGCGTTGGGCCTGGCGCTGCGCATGGGGCTGCGTGCCGATCGTGCCTGGCCCTACCACCTGGTCTATCTGGCCGAGGCGTGCCGCGTCGTGCAGTGGCTACAAGCGTCGGGGGCCGAACACGTGCACGCGCATTTCGGCACCAACTCCACTGAAGTGGTGATGCTGGCCAACGCCCTTGGAGGGCCCAGCTACAGCTTCACCGTGCATGGGCCGGAAGAGTTCGACAAACCGCAGTTCCTGCACATGGGGGAAAAGGTTCGCCGCGCCGCGTTCGTCGCCGCGGTCAGCTCGTACGGGCGCAGCCAGTTGTTCCGCTGGGTGGCCCATGAGCACTGGGTCAAGGTCAAGGTGGTGCATTGCGGGCTGGAGCGCAGCTTCCACGAGGGCGCTGCCGTTGCACCGTCGGCAGCGCCGCGGTTGGTGTGCGTAGGGCGCCTGTGCGAACAGAAGGGCCAGCTGTTGTTGCTCGAAGCCGCGCGAATCCTGTTGGCCAAGGGTGTGGCGTTCGAAATGGTCTTGGCCGGTGATGGTGAAATGCGCGAGCAGATCGACGCGCTGATCGCCCGCCATGGCCTGCAGGCACATGTGCGCGTCACGGGCTGGATCAGCAGTGCCCAGGTGCGCGAAGAGATCCTGGCCGCCCGTGCCTTGGTACTGCCTAGTTTCGCCGAAGGCTTGCCGGTCGTGATCATGGAGGCGATGGCCTTGCGCCGCCCGGTACTCACCACCTACGTGGCGGGTATACCTGAGTTGGTTCGGCAGGGCGAAAACGGCTGGCTGTTCCCGGCCGGGGCTGTCGAAGAGCTGGCCACGGCCATGGCGGACTGCCTGGCGCAACCTGCCGACACCCTGCAGCGGATGGGTGACGCGGCCTATGAGCGCGTGCTGCAGCGCCACGACATCGATACCGAAGCGGCCAGGTTGGTCAGCTATTTCAAGGCAATTGCATGATTACATTACTGAGTTGGCTATTGGGCACCCTGGCGCTGCTGGTGCTCTTGCCGGTATTGGTGCTGTGCGTCCAGGTGCTGATGGCGTGCCTGCCGGCGCGGCCTGTACCTGCGATCAGGGGCGCGCGCCCGCGCGTGGCCGTATTGGTCCCGGCACATGACGAGGCGGCGGTCATCGCATCGGCGCTCGCGACCATCCGCCCACAATTGCTCGAAGGCGACCGGTTGCTGGTGGTGGCGGACAACTGCAGCGACGATACCGCCGCGCTGGCGCGTGCCGCCGGTGCGCAGGTGATCGAGCGCCAGCACGCGCAATTGCGTGGCAAAGGCTATGCGCTGGACTACGGTGTGCGGCACTTGGCCGAAGACCCACCGGACGTGGTGTTGATCATCGATGCCGATTGCCAGGTGAGTGCCGGTACTGTCGAACGCTTGGCGCACTGCTGTATCGAGTCCGGCCGGCCGGTGCAATCCCTTTACCTGATGCACGCGCCGAAAGGCGCGGGGCTGAAGGTACAGGTTGCCGAGTTTGCCTGGCGGGTGAAGAACCTGGTGCGTCCGCGCGGCTGGACGCGGGCGGGGCTGCCCTGCCAGTTGATGGGGGCGGGCATGGCATTCACTTGGCAGGATGTGGCAGCGGCCAACCTGGCGACCGGGCATTTGGTCGAGGACATAAAGCTGGGCTTGGAGCTTTGTCGTGACGGCAAGCCGCCGTTGTTCTGCCCCGCTGCGCAAGTCACCAGCCAGTTCCCCACCAGCCAGGAAGGCCTGGCCAGCCAACGTACACGTTGGGAGCATGGTCACCTGGGGCTGGTGCTGGCGGAGGGGCCGGGGTTGATCGGGCGGGCCCTGGCACAGCGCAACTGGCCCCTGCTGGCGATGACCGTGGACTTGCTGGTACCACCGTTGGCGTTGCTGTCTTTGGCCATGGTGGTGGTGTTCACCGTCGCGTGGCTGGCCTTGCTGGTGTTCGGTATTGCGCTGCCGGCAGTGATTGCAACACTTAGCCTGGCCCTGCTGGGCACGGCGGTGCTGCTGGCCTGGTGGCGCTTCTCACGTGAGCTGATCCCGTTCTCGGTGTTGTTGTATGCGCCGTTCTACGCGGCGAAGAAGATCCCCCTGTACCTCGGTTTTCTGCTCAAGCGGCAAGTGGAATGGGTGCGCTCGAAACGAGATGACAACTAATGGATGACTGGGCTTGGCTCAAACGCTGGAAGACGATCATCGGTAAGCTGCGGGTGGTCAATGACCCGGCAGATGAACGGCAGGTGCTCGAGGCACTGTGCGCGCCGCAGGCCGCGACCGTGCTCGGGTTTGTCAATGCGCATGCGATGAACCTGGTAGCCAGCAACGCTGAATACTGCGAGGCGCTGACGGCTGCCGATGTGCTGCTGCGCGATGGTTCCGGCATCGCGATCCTCTACCGGCGCCTGGGGCTGGCCCCGGGGCTCAACATGAATGGCACCGACTTCATCCCTGAACTGCTGTCAGCGTTCCGAGGTAGGCGGGTCGCGTTCTGGGGCACCCAGGAGCCTTACCTGAGCCAGGCCGCGCAGCGCAGCGAAGCGCTGTACGGCGTGAACGTCGTGTCGGTACACGATGGTTTCGCCGGGGTCGACACCTACATCAACCTCGCCAGGGCGCTGCAACCGGAGATGATCGTGTTGGGCATGGGCATGCCCAAGCAGGAAACCGTCGCCGCCAGGCTGGCCGACATTGGCAGGCCCTGCCTGATTGTCTGCGGCGGGGCCATTCTGGATTTCATCGGCGGCAAGGTCACGCGAGCGCCAAACTGGATGCGTCGACTGGGAGGCGAGTGGGTTTACCGGCTGTTCAAGGAGCCCAGGCGCTTGTTTGTCCGCTACGTGGTCGGCAACCCGCTGTTCATGCTGCGTGCACTGCTGTGCAGCAAAGCACCGCAACAACGCTGAGCCCCCCCGGAATTGGCCCGCACTGGTGGCCGGGTGCTGCTACAGTGAAAATATGCGGCGTGGGGTGCCGCCGTCTCAATTTAATGATTTTGTATTAAATCTAAGGTTGGTTTTATCGCGTTGCAGTAATGAATTCGCGTGAGTCGCGCACCTAAAAAGAGGCCTCATAATGGTATTCGAGCCTAGAAGCAGCCGTTCCTTGCTCCAGCGCAGAAGCAGCGTGAGTAACGCCATCCAGGCGGGGCTCGACGGGATTGCTGTCACCGGTGTGGCGTGGTACCTGATTTATGACCGGTTTGGTTACATTACTTCAGACTATGTAATCATGCTGTTGTTGCTGATTGGTGCGCTGGCTGTTATTTACGACCATTATGCAATTTACCGAAGTAACGTTGGCCTGTCGGTCAAGGCGTTCAGGTTGTTCAAGGCGTGGTCGGCGACTTTTTGTTTTCTCGTGGTCATCGCCTTCGTGACCAAACAAAGCGAAACCTATTCACGGCTGCTGGTGGGGCAACTATTCGTTATAGGTTATGTGGTGCAGTTGCTGCTGCATATTGTCATGCGCGAATTGCAAAAACGTTTTACCGCCCGCGCCCGTCTCGATAACGCCTTGATTATCGGTGGCGGCGATCTGGCTAACTTCCTGTATCAGAAAATAAGCAATAACCCCTGGTTTGGCGAGCGGGTAGTGGGGTGTGTGCTGATCGATGAAGTCGAGGGGCAAGAGGCGGCTGACGCAAAACTGCGTTTGCCGGTATTAGGCCGTATTGGCGACCTGGATGAGATCATCAGCAAGCACGCGATCCGCACGGTGTACCTGGTAACGCCGCTTGGCGGTTCTGAGTTGATCAACGATGTCTACCTGAGGCTGCTGGACAAGTGCATCGCTGTCAACTGGGTGCCCGACATCTTCTCCCTGCGCCTGATCAACCACAGTGTGCGTGAAATTGCCGGTATCCCAGTGCTTACGCTGTCTGAAACTCCGCTGACCGGGATGAGCCTGTTCCTGAAAAACCTGGAAGACCGTGTGCTGGCAGCGTTCATTCTGCTGTGCGCATCACCGGTGTTGCTGGTGGTCGCCGCCGTCATCAAGTTCGATAGCCCAGGGCCTGTGTTCTTCCGCCAGGAGCGCACGGGTTGGACCGGTGAGTCTTTCCGCATCTGGAAGTTTCGCAGCATGCGTGTGCACCAGCCCGAGAGTGGTGTAGTCCAGCAGGCGCAGAAGAATGACCCGCGGCTGACCCGGGTCGGCGCCTTCATTCGCCGCACCAGCCTGGATGAACTGCCGCAGTTGTTCAACGTGCTGACAGGCGAAATGTCACTGGTGGGCCCGCGCCCGCACGCACTGCAACATGACACGCTGTATTCCCAGGACATCGTCGATTACTTCGCGCGCCACAACATCAAGCCCGGCATGACGGGCCTGGCTCAGGTGCGCGGCCACCGGGGGGAAACCAAGGATATCGAGCAGATGATCCAGCGGGTGAACTCGGACATCGAGTACATCAATAACTGGTCGCTGTGGCTCGACTTCGTGATCCTGGTGCGCACGCTCAATGCCTTCACCGGCAAGCAGGCCTACTGACGATTTACACTGCACCATGAGAATTCGAACATGAGAACCCTAACGAAGCTGGGTGAGGGGGCGTCAGCGCTGGTTAGGGCCGAATGGCCAACGGCGCTGTTATGGTCATTTTTGTTATCACCTTTGGTCGTCAGGTTGTTGGCAGACTGTCGATGTTCGAAAACGGATCTGCTGGTTTTCTACACCCTGGCTATCTCGTTGCTCTGGTTGCTGGCCATACGCTTTGTTTCAACTCATCAGTTCAAGGTACATGTTTTTCTGCTGCCGTTCTATCTGGTGGCCAGCGTCGATCTTTTCCTCGTTCTTAATTTCGGCTCCCGGTTGACGGCGGCCTATCTGTTCATAGGTCTGACCAACTACAAGGAGGCCAGCGACTTCCTGAGCACCTATTGGCGCTCGATCAGTGCCGTGCTGCTGATATTTTTTCTGTGTTACGGTGTTGGCCTGGCGGGGCTGTATGGGCGCAGGTTGTATAAGAACAAAGCGATATGTTGTATGGCGTTTGGCGCTTTGTGCGTGGGGTATGGTGCGTACTTTTATAAAACCGTCAAACTCAACGGGTTTGGCAAAAGTGCAGTGCTTGATCTCGTGGCAAAAGATCAAAGCACGCCAATGGGTTATTTGTCGCAAGTGGGGTTGACGCTGAGTTTGTACACGGCGTCCAAGCAGTACATAAAACAGCGCCTGGAGTCTGACGTTAACATAACCGCGATTTCAGACCAGTCGGCTATAGAAACGCTGGTTTTCGTGATTGGCGAGTCCTCGCGGCCGCACAATTGGTCGCTGTACGGTTACTCCCAACCAACTACACCTAACCTTGACAAGGAAACGGGTGTTTTCAAGTTCAACAGCATGTGCACTACCGCGCCCTATACGTCGGTCGCGGTGCCCTCATTGCTCAGCCTTGAACCTATCAAGCACTGGGATCTGATTGCCTCGACCAAGTCGCTGGTGGGCATCTTGCGCGCCGCCGGCTACAAGACGTACTGGCTGTCATCACAGGAGGTCGACAGTTTTGGTGGGATCATTCCGCAAATTGCCGCCGAGGCGCAGAACCGCCAGTATTTCGAGCGCAGCTACGACGGGGCGCTGATTTCAGAATACGAAAACATCATCCAGCAGGGCGGTGCGCAAAAGCAGGCAATCTTCATCCATATCAAAGGCAGCCATTTCGAGTATGCGCGGCGTTACCCGCGTGAGTTCGCCAAGTTCCGCCCGGCGACCGACAGCGCGAAAGACCGGATTACTGCCGACTATGACAACTCTGTGCTGTACACCGATTGGCTGCTGGGGATGATCATCGATCAGTTGAAAGCCAGCCAGCGCAAGGCGCTGCTGGTCTATTCGTCGGACCATGGGGAAAACCTGCTGGACGACAGCCGCGGCTTGCTGGGCCATGGCATGGGTAACGAGTATGACCTTGCGGTGGCAGCGTTTGTCTGGGCCTCCGGCAACCTGTCCCAGCCGCAGTCGCAAAAGCTGCAGAAGCTCAAGGAAAGGGAAGGGCAGCGCATCAGCATTTCCTCCTTCCCGCATACGCTGCTGAACATCACCGGCATTTCGATGCCGGGTTACGACAGCAGGCAGGACCTGCTGAGCAATGACTTCGTCGCGTCGCAATGCCCGCACTTGCTCGGTACTGGCTACGTACCGTCGTTTGATTTCGATGTCAAACGGGTTGCGGCTGAGTAGCTTGCGCGCTGCTGGTTTGCAGGGGGTGCTGGGTCAGGAAGCTCTTGGCTTCCGCCACCAGCCAGTCATGCACCGCCCGCGCACCCGGCTGGTTCAGCCCCCCCGGCGGGTAGTGCACCACGTAGCGCTTGTGGTTGGCGATCGGTACCCCGAACGGCACGATCAGTGCGCCACGCTCCAGCTCATCGTTGAGCAGCGTACGCCGGGCTATCGCCACGCCGACGCCGGCAATGGCGGCTTCGATGGTCAGGTGGTTGCGGTTGAAGGTATGGCCACGTCGCACATCCAGCCCTGACGCGCCGATGCCCTCCAGGTAGAACTCCCACTCGGCAAAGTCCGAACTGCCGCGCCAGGCCGTGATGTCGTGCAGCAGTGGGTAGTGCGCCAAGTCCGCAGGGCCATGCAGGGGTGGCCGGCCACGCAGCAGGGCAGGCGAGCAGACCGGGAAGATCTGTTCATCCAGCAAAGGCGTCGAGAGCATGCCTGGGTAGCTGCCGTCATTCAGGTCGATGGCCAGGTCGAAGTCCCCGGGGTGCAGCGCCTGCGCGCTGTCCTCGGCCACCAGGCGCAGCTCGATGTCCGGGTAGCGCTGCTGAAACCGCGGTAACCGCGGCGTCAGCCACTTGGCCAGGAACGATGGGATCGAGCGCAGGCGCAGGGTGCCACGAATCTCGCCAGCATCCAGCCGCAGCAATTCGGCTTCGATGCTGCCATACGCTTCAGCCACGGTCTGCGCCAGGCGCTGGCCTTCAGCGCTCAACTCGACGCCACGGGCCCGGCGCTGGAACAGGCGATAGCCCAGGCGCTCCTCCAATTGGCGCATCTGCTGGCTGACCGCGCCCGGGGTGATGTGCAGTTCTTCGGCGCAGCGGGTGAACGACAGGTGCCGTGCCGCACAGGAAAAAACATGCAGCCAGACGAACACCTGGCCATTGAGTTGACGCCGCATTGTTTAGCACCACTAAAGGCTTGCTTAGAAAGTTTCGTTGGTCATCGACCGGCGAGCGCGTCAGTATCGCGCAAATCCGCAGTTGCGTTCAATTTATCCAGACAGCCGCGTATCGGTGTGTCACCCCGGCGCGGTCAGGCATTAGCATGGCTATCAGTGTTTTCGACCTTTTCAAAATCGGCATCGGCCCGTCCAGTTCCCACACCGTAGGCCCGATGCGGGCGGCGGCAACCTTTGCCGAAGTCTTGCGTACCCAGGGTTTGTTGGGCCAGGTGCGCCGTGTGCACGTGCGGCTGTACGGTTCGCTCTCGGCCACTGGCGTAGGCCACGCCACCGATCGCGCCTGCCTGCTTGGGCTGATGGGGCAATGGCCGGACCGGATCGACCCGGCCACCATCGAGTCACGCATTGGCCAGGTGATGCAGGAGCAATGCCTGATGCTCGATGGCAGTCACCCGCTGACCTTCGTCTACGCCAGCGACATGCTGCTGCTGGACGATAACCTGCCGTATCACCCCAACGCCATGAGGCTGGAGGCGCTGGGCGAGCAGGGCAGCCTGCTGGGCCAGACCTACTACTCCGTGGGGGGTGGGTTCATTGTCGAGCAGGGCGAAATCGACGCGCCCCCGGCCGACCTGAACGCGGTCATGCTGCCTTACGAATTCTCCAGCGCCGCCCAGCTGCTGGAGCTGTGCAAGGCCCACCAACTGAGCGTGGCACAACTGATGATGGCCAACGAATGCACCTGGCGTGCTGAAACCGAGGTGCGTGATGGCTTGCTGCGCATCTGGGCGGCCATGCGTGAGTGTGTCGACAATGGTTTGCGCAACGAAGGCATCCTGCCTGGCGGGTTGGGTGTCAAACGCCGTGCGGCGCGTCTGCATCGCAGTTTGCAGGAGCTGGGCAAGCCCAACGTGATCGGCTCGACCTTGAGCGCCATGGAATGGGTCAACCTGTTTGCGCTGGCGGTCAACGAGGAAAACGCGGCCGGCGGGCGCATGGTCACAGCCCCAACCAACGGCGCGGCGGGCATCATCCCTGCGGTGCTGCATTACTACATGAAGTTCAACCCCGAAGCTTGCGACGATGATGTGGTGGCGTTTCTGCTCGCCGCGGCCGCTGTTGGCATTCTGTGCAAGAAGAACGCCTCGATCTCCGGTGCCGAAGTGGGGTGCCAGGGCGAGGTGGGTTCTGCCTGTTCGATGGCTGCAGCCGGCCTTGCCCAAGTGCTGGGCGCCACGCCACCACAACTGGAAAACGCCGCCGAGATTGCCCTCGAACACAACCTGGGGCTGACCTGCGACCCGGTGGGGGGGCTGGTCCAGGTGCCGTGCATCGAACGCAATGCGATCGCCGCAGTCAAGGCGATCAATGCGGTGCAGATGGCCTTGCGCGGTGATGGCGAGCACTTCATTTCCCTCGACCGGGTCATTCGCACCATGCGTGATACCGGCGCGGACATGCATGCCAACTACAAGGAAACCTCCCGCGGGGGCCTGGCGGTCGCCTTCGTCGAGTGCTGATCAAACGCTCGCCGGCAAGTGGCCTTGCCGGCGAGCGTCACGCGGTTACACGCCTTCCAGCTGGCTGATTGCCGCCTTCAAGCGCTGCGCCAACTGCGGCCGCTCCTGGTGGATGATATCCGGTGCCTTGCGCAGCCGGCCGTGCTGGTCCACCCAATGGCCGCTGCTCAGGTAACGGTAGCTGGCCGAGCCGTTGCTCCACTCGGCATCCAGCAGCCCGTGCAGGTGGAAGGTCTGGGCGATCTGGCTGAATGGGCCACTGGGGCTGCCATCCAGGCTCAGCACGATCGATGGGGCACCTGCCGGGGCAAACTGTAGCTCGCTGAAGTCACCCCAGACGTTGGCCTGGAACACTTGCTGCGGGTAGGTGGCCTGCGACGCCCGCGCCTTGCCGGTGACCTTTTTGCTCACGGTGTTCACCAGCAGGTCAAGGGTCAAGGTTGTCGCGCCGAGCAGGCCGTTGCTGACGTTCAGGCGAGTGTGAAACAGTCCGATAGCCATGTTGCTTCTCCTTGCCTGCTCAGGCTTTCTTGGCGGCCTTGGCGGCCGGGTTGTTGGTCGATGCGATAGCCTTATCCAAGGCTTTGCCTACCGCGCCGCTGGCCAACTGCTTGAGTTGCGCGCCATCACCTGTGGCGATGACCGCCTCCAGGGTTGCGTTGTGCAGTTCGGTTTGCAGGTCGACGCTGGTCAGCTGCTGGATACGCTGGCCCTCCAGTACCACCGGCACGTTGTCCACGCTTATCCAGCGCTGCCCGTTGAAGTACTCATAATTGGCCACCCCGCGCTGCCAGTCTTGCTCGAGCAGTGCCCGCAGCTTGAACAATACGGGTGAATTGGCATGCGCGCCGCCGTGGTTGCCCTGTACGGTGAGCAGGATCTTGCCTTCGCTCGGTGGCTGCACGGTCAGGTAGCTGTAGCTGCCCCAAGTGTCCAGCTGCAGGTCCAGTGGTGGGTTGGTGGCCTGGGTAATCTGTGCGTGGCCGCTCAGGCTGCGGTCCGGGGTGTAGACCAGCACATCCAGTTGCAAGCGCGGGGCGCCGGGTGCGGTGTTGCCGATCTGGTAGGAAACCGGGAACAGCCCGGCCGAGGGTGCGAGCAGTGATTCAGACATGATTGCCTCCATTGCATTCGATGAATGACATACCGTTTCACGGCTGCGCAGGCGGGCGGAAAAAACGGGGCGAAGAGGAAGGTGGGCCGGTAGGGTTACTGGCCCGATGCGAGCGGCTGTTGTCAGCCGTCTTGTGCAGTCATCCTTGGTGTGCGTGCCGCCTGCCTGGCAGCCCGCTTGAGTAAAGCAGGGCGGCCAGGCAGTGATGGCCTTTTTGCATGATCTCCGACAAGCGGCTATGGGGCAGTCGCCCAGCGGGTCATTTGGCTTTGTTGCGCAGGGCCACGAAACTGGCGCGCATGTCCTTGGCCCAACCATCGAGCACCGGCTTGACGTCGTTCAGGGTCAGTTTCTGGGTGTCGTTTTCCAGTTCTTTGCCGGTACCCTTGCGCACCACCTGGGCCAGTACCTTCTGGCTGGCACCATCGAGGAAGGCAGCCTCGACGCCGACATCCACTTCCTGGTCGCGGCCGCCCATGGCGGTGTTCACCCCGGCCGAAATCAGCGCGATGGGGATCACCTCATAAGGTTTGAGGCCTTCATTGCCGGTGGACACGGCGGTGATCGCCGGGCGTACCACGATCGTGCCGGGGCCGGGTGCCTTGACCAGTGTCAGCACACTGCCCATTTCGCGGCGCAGGGCTTCATTGAAGTAGCGGGTGATCTCTTGCAGGGTCTGTTCCGAGATCACAGCCGTGGGTTGTGGTTTTGGATAGAACTGGCTTGGCTCGATGAAGATCTGGGTGTATTGGCTGGCGCTGACCTTGGGGTCGATCCAGCGCATCACCGGTGCGCCGGAGGGGCTTTCAGCGGGTTGCAATCGACTGTAGTCCTTGAGGAAGCCGGAATAATCTTTCGGGTCCACGCGGTTGCTGGAGCAGGCGGCCACGGCAAGCAAAGCAGCGCACAACAGGGTGATGCGAGGCAGTGATTTCATCTTGGTGGTGCATCCATGAGGGGGTGGCCAGAACAACGCTAGCAGGTGTGGGGCGGTTGGCCAGCAGGCTTACTCAGCGCGATTTATTTTTCCTTTAAAAACAGCTATTTACATAATAACTCTGAGAAAGATTCGAGATTTGCGAGGTGATTTATATATTCATATATAAATCATAGGCTTGGCATTGGTTTCTCATGCAAAATCGTAGTATGGAATGGCGCTGCTCGACGGTAGATCAATGGCGCGCTCCAAATCGAGCGCCGCGGCGGCGCTCGATCTCAATTGCACAGAACGTCTCAAGACCCCCATCTATTCCAACACCTCCCGCAACCGATACCACAGCATGCCCATCGCCAGCAGCGGCGAGCGTAGCGCCTTGCCGCCGGGGAAGGTCAGGTGCGGCACCGCACTGAACACATCCAACCCCTGGCTGTGCCCGACAGCGATTCCCTCGGCCAGCAGCTTTGCTGTCCAGTGCGTCACATTCAGCCCATGCCCCGAGTAACCCTGGGCGTAGTACACGTTCGGGTACTGGCTAAGCCGCCCGACCTGGGGGAAACGGTTGGCGGTGATGCCGATCATGCCGCCCCACTGGTAATCGATGCGCACATCGGCCAGTTGCGGGAACACCTTGAGCACCTTGGGCCGCATGTAGGCGGCGATGTCCTTGGGGTCGCGCCCTGAATAGTGGCAGGCACCGCCAAACAGCAGGCGGCGGTCGGCGGTCAGACGATAGTAATCCAGGCCGACCTTCTGGTCGCACAGGGCCATGTTCTGTGGGATCAGCGCCCTGGCGACGGCCTCGGGCAGTGGCTCGGTGGCGACCACGTAACTGCCGGCGGGCAGCACTTTGCCGCTCAGGCGGGGCTCGAGTTCATCGAGGTGGGCGTTGCACCCGAGCACCAAGCTCTTTGCCCTGACCTTGCCGCGTGCGGTATGCAGGGTCACCGTAGGGCCATGTTCGATCCGCAGTACCGGGCTTTGCTCGAAGATGCGCACGCCCAGGCCGTGGGCCGCGCGCGCTTCGCCCTGGACCAGGTCGAGTGGGTGCAGGTGGCCCGAGCCCATGTCCACCAGGCCACCGGCGTACTGATCGCTGGCGACGATTTCATGCAGGTACTCGGGGCCGACCAGGCGTGTTTCGTGGCGATAGCCAAGCTCGGCCAACTCAGCTTGTTCAGCCTTGAAGGCGGCGAACTGGGCCGGTGTATTGGCCAGTTCGCAGAAGCCCCAGCGCAGGTCGCAGACAATGCCGTACTGCTCGATGCGTCTGGCCACCAGGGCCACCGAATCGATGCCGGCCTGCTTGAGGTAGCGCACGCCGTCCTGGCCCACGTAGCGGGCAAAACCGCTGACGTCATGGCCGATGCCGCGAATCAGTTGGCCGCCGTTGCGCCCGCTGGCACCCCAGCCGATGCGCCGGCCTTCCAGGAGGATCACCGACAGGCCGCGCTCGGCGAGCTCCAGCGCAGTGTTGACCCCGGTGAGGCCGCCGCCGACCACGCACACGTCGGCGCTCAGCTCACCGTCGAGGCTGGGGTAGGACGTCATGGCGCGCGCGGTGGCGGCGTAGTACGACGCAGTGTGTTGGGTATCGAAAGGCATGGCGCGTTCTCGGCTCAGCGGTTGGACTTGATCTTGCTCCAGGAGCGGGTCATGACGCGCATGATTTTCGGGCTTGGGGTGCTGGAAATGTACAGCTTGTCCAGCACCTCCTGGGGTGGGTAGATCTCGGGGTTGTCGCCCAATGATTCATCCATGTACGCCTTGGCGTCGGGGTTCGCGTTGGCGTAGCCGACGGTGGCACTGACCTTGGCGATCACCTGGGGCTCGAGCAGGTAGTTGATGAACGCCAGGGCCTGATCGGGGTTGCTGGCGTCCTTGGGGATGGCCAGCAGGTCGAACCACAGGTTGCTGCCTTCCTTCGGAATGCTGTAGGCGATCTTCACGCCGTTTTTCGCCTCGTCCGCACGGTTGGCTGCCTGGAACACGTCGCCGGAATAGCCGAAGGCCACACAGATGTCACCGTTGGCCAGGTCCGAAACGTATTTGGAGGAGTGGAAGTAGGTGATATACGGGCGCAGTTCCAGCAAGCGCGCTTCCGCCTTGGCGTAGTCGGCCGGTTTTTCGCTGCGCGGGTCCATGCCCAGGTAGTTGAGCATGGCGGGGAACAATTCATCGGGCGAGTCCATGAAGGCGACGCCGCATTGCTTGAGCTTCTTCAGGTTTTCTGGCTCGAACAGCACCGCCCAGGAATCGATACGCGCGATGCCCAGCGCAGCCTTGACCTTTTCGACGTTGTAACCAATGCCGTTGGTGCCCCACAGGTAGGGCACCGCGTACTGGTTGCCGGGGTCATTCTGTTCTAGCTGCTTGAGCAGTTTCGGGTCCAGGTGCTTCCAGTTCGGCAGCTTGCTGCGGTCCAGCGGCAGGAAGGCGCCGGCCTGGGCCTGGCGGGCAAGGAAGTGGTTGGACGGCACGACCACATCGTAGCCTGTCCGGCCGGCGAGTAGCTTGCCTTCCAGCGTTTCGTTGGAATCGAACACGTCATAGACGACCTTGATCCCGCTACCGGCCTGGAAGTCCGCCAGCGTCGTGTCACCGATGTAGTCGGTCCAGTTGTACACGCTGACCGTGGGCTGGGCCTGGGCGGTGGCACCGAACAGCAGGGTGAATGCAGCGGGAATCAGAGCTTGCAGATGACGCATGTCGACACCTCGTTGGTCTTGTTCTTTGAATGCGGTGTTCGGGGGCTGCACGACAGCCCCCAGGGATCAGACGCTGAGCAGCAGGAATTCACGCTCCCACGAACTGATCACGCGTTTGAAGTTTTCATGCTCGGCCCGCTTGACGGCCACGTAGCCCTGGACGAACTGCTTGCCCAGGTAGCGCTGCACGGTCTGGCAGTCCTCCATGTGCTGAAGGGCGTCCTCGATGGTGATCGGCAGGCGCAGGTTGCGCCGCTCATAGGCACGGCCTTGCACCGGCGCACTCGGCTCGATCCTCTCGACCATGCCCAGGTAGCCGCACAGCAGGCTCGCGGCGATTGCCAGGTAAGGGTTGGCATCGGCACCCGGCAGGCGGTTTTCGACACGCATCGCCTCGGGGCTTGAGGTCGGCACGCGCAGCCCGGCGGTGCGGTTTTCTTCGCCCCACTCGACATTCACCGGTGCCGAGGTGTCCGGCAGGAAGCGGCGGAACGAGTTGACGTTCGGGGCGAACATCGGCAGCAGCTTGGGAATGTACTTCTGCAGACCGCCGATATGGTGCAGGAACAGCTCGCTCATGCTGCCATCGGCGTTGGCGAACACCGGCTGGCCAGTGGCGATGTCCACCACGCTCTGGTGCAGGTGCATGGCACTGCCCGGCTCGTCGGTGATCGGCTTGGCCATGAAGGTGGCGGTGACGTTGTGCTTGAGCGCTGCCTCACGCAGGGTGCGTTTGAACACGGTGATCTGGTCGGCCAGGTCCAAAGCATCGCCATGGCGGAAGTTGATCTCCATCTGCGCTGGGCCGTCCTCGTGGATCAGCGTGTCGAGGTCCAGGCCTTGCAGCTCGCACCAGTCATAAACGTCTTCGAACAGCGGGTCGAATTCGTTGGCGGCGTCGATCGAGAATGACTGGCGCCCGCTTTCGGCGCGGCCCGAGCGGCCCAGCGGTACTTGCAGCGGCAAATCAGGGTCTTCGCAGCGCTTGGTCAGGTAGAACTCCATCTCCGGTGCGACAATCGGCTGCCAGCCTTTGTCGGCATACAGCTTGAGCACCTTCTTCAGCACGTTGCGCGGCGACAGTTCGATCGGGTTGCCTTGCTTGTCGAAGGTGTCATGGATAACGATTGCGGTCGGTTCGATGGCCCAGGGGATCTGGTACACCGCCGTGGGGTCAGGGCGGCAGACCATGTCGATGTCGGCGGCATCGAGCAGGCTGTAGTAGATGTCGTCGTCGACGTAGTCGCCGGTGACGGTCTGCAGCAGCACGCTCTCGGGCAGGCGCATGCCGCGCTCGTGGAGGAACTTTGCGGTCGGTGCGATCTTGCCGCGGGCGATGCCGGTCAGGTCGCTGATCACGCATTCGACTTCGGTGATCCGGTGTTCTTTCAGCCAGGTGGAAAGCTGATCGAAGGGGGCGTTCATACAGACCTCTTGGTTGGGTTTTATTGCGGGAGCGGATTTACCCGCGAAGGCCGTGACGGGCATTCGAAAGGCGTTGCGCTTCCCAGGTGACGCGCTGGAGACTATCTTGGTCGCAGCCCCCCGGGGTGATCTATCCACTTTCTTCGGCAATGAATGCACCAAAAGAGTGCAAATAGGACAAAGCGTGACAGCGCCCAACGCCTTGCAGGTTCAGGCTTTCCACACCACCGACGTGACCGAGCAGGTGCGTGCTACCCCCGGTTGGCAACAGCAATACCGGCAGATGTCGCCGGGCCATTTCAGTGGCCAGTTGCGCTGCCTGGGGCTCGATGGCGTGGAGGTTTACGAAGAGCGCCTGAACACCCGGGTGGAGCAGTTTTTCCGGGCGCCGAGCGGTTCACTGGCGTTCTGCTTCGACCGCAGCGAAAACAGCCTGTACCTGCTCAACGAACAAAGCCGCAACATCTGGATCACGCCAGAGAACTACCAGGAAGTTGCGGTGGTGTTCGACCAGGCTTTCCTGGCACGCCACGGGCTTGACCCGCAGCGCCTCGAAGGCTTGTTCATGGTGCCGCTGGGCAGCGGGCAGAACGCGCTGTTCGGCAGCTGGCTGAGCGCCACCCTGACGCGTCTTGGCAAAGCCGGCTGTCCGCTCGAAGGCCAGGCGTTGGCCGAGCAGCTGCTGGAAGATTGCCTGTTCATCCTGGATAACGCCTGCCAGCGGCTGCAAGGCGGCGTGCTGGGGCGGCGCGGGGAGGCGCGGGCGATCATGCAACGGGTCAGCGAATGGGCCGCCGATTGCCCCGAAGAAACCCTGAACCTGCTGGAACTGGCCGATGTTGCGGGTGTTTCGCTGCGCCAGTTGCAGCAGGCGTTCAAAGCCTTTACCGGCATGCCGCCAGCCCACTGGTTGCGATTGCGCAGGCTCAATGGCGCGCGGCGCGACTTGCTGCGCGGTGCGGATGTCACCATCGCCGAGGTCGCCATGCGCTGGTCATTTTGGCATTTGGGAAGGTTTTCAGAGAGTTATCGGCAATTGTTCAAGGAATTGCCGAGCGAGACGCTCAAGCGCGGCCGGACCTGAAACCTGCTATCGTGCCAGGCAGTTTCCACCCGAGGTCCCGATGTTCTACCTGCCTTTGCCCAGCGACCAGGCCGAGCGCCTGGCCAGCGCGCCCACTGTCACCGACTACTTCCCGACCGCCAGCCTGCTGGAGGCGGCCGCCGTGCTGTTCGTGCAGAATGTGCCGCGCCAGCCAGCCCGTGTTTCCGCTGACGCCCAGGAGCGCCGTTTCGCCGAGATGGTCCGCATCGCCAACGAAGTCGAAGCCGCGGCGCCAGGGCGTTTCCAAGGCCAGGTGGCGCAGCATTTCGACCGCGAGGCGTTCGCCATGGGGCTCGGCATGCTGGGTGAAAACGGCGTCGCGCTGGTCTCGCCAGAGGTCGATTACCCTGCGCAGGACTTTCTCGACGCCGAAGGCCAGTGGAACTTCCAGTTCGCCGCCAGCTACCGCCAGCGGGTGACGCCGCTGCACCCCGTGTACTTGCCGTCACTGGCCAGCGACCTGATGCTCAGCGACCAGCAGAACCGCTTGCTGCGCGAGTTTCTCTCGGGCGTGGACGAGTCGGTGGCGGTGCAGGGCTTCGCCGGCACCGGCAAGACGTTCCTGATCCACCAGTTCGCACGGCTGCTCGACCCGCAGCGCACGTTGCTGCTGGCCCTGACCGAAGGCCAGTTGCGGGCATTGCAGGCGCGGGTCAAGGACGCGGCCGCCTACACAGCGATGACCTTCGGGCAACTGGCGGACGAGATCCTCAACCGCGACCTCACCAGCAACGGCTGGCGCCTGCGTGACCCTTACCGCACCAAGCTGTCGTGGCGCCCGCAGGAAGCGCAGGTGGTGAAATGGCTGGCCATCCCCGACATCGGCCCGCTTGCCGCACGCGATGTGGTCGCCTTGTGCATCAAGGCTGTGCGCAGCTTCTGCCGCAGCGGTGACAGCCAGCTGCAGTTGCACCATTTGCCGTGGGCCGGCCCGGGCACCTCGCCGCTGGATCAGGAAGTGCTGCTGGAGAAGGCCCGCTTGTACTGGCAGGAACTGATCCGCCCTTCATCGCGCGAGGTCCAGCTGCCGGTGCGCGATTATCACCGGGTCAAGCTGCTGTCGCTGACCGCCGAGCTGATCGACAGCCGCTACACCCATGTGATCGTCGATGAGGCCCATGAACTGTCCGCGCCGATGCTCAGCGTGCTGGACCGCAGCCCACAGTCGGTCATCGCCCTGGGTGACGAACTGCAGAACCTCAATGGCCTGAGCCCGCACCATGGGGGCTTCATCCGCCAGCGTTACATCGACCATTCACTGCGCGCCGGGCCTGCCATGGACAACGTGCTCAACCCGTTGATCCAGGCCCACCCGGCGGCTATCCAGGCCGCCTTCAGCGGTAATGCCGAGCACTACACGCGGGTCAGTTTCTTTGACACCGTGACGGTGCCCGAGCAGCCTACGGCGTTGATCGTCGATGACGAGTGGGGGTTGTTCGGCTGGTTCCAGCGCCTCACCCATCAGGGCGTGCCGTTCGTGCTGCTGCAAAGTGCGCGCAAGGACTTCGAGCTGTTCGTCGAGGATTGCATCGAGCTGTACCGCTACGGTACGCGGCCACGCCACCCCATGTTGTTCCGCTACCCCAGCTGGCAGGCGCTGGAGCAGGACAAGGGCGATGACAAGGCCTTTGTTGCCGTGGCCAATATGCTGCGCAAAGGCTACACCCCGGAGCACTTCGCCAAGGCCAAGAGCCGCTACCGCTGGGACAAGGCGCCCAAGCTGTTTCTGGGCCGCGTGCGGGATGTAAAGAACATGGAGTTCGCCCGGGTGATGGTGTCGCCGGAGCTGATGGTCGCGCCGGTGGCGGCGGGTAATCGCAATGAGCGGGCGCGGATGCTTGCGGGGTTGTATACCGCGTGTTCGCGGGCGCGGCATGAGTTGATCGTGCCGGGGGGGATGCTGGACTGGGTCAAGGACCAGGTCCGAGATTGACCGTTGGGGCCGCAAAGCGGCCCCTGTCATGTACTCAGTTACGGTCCAGCCACACCGTCTGCGCATTGGTGAACTCACGCACACCAAAGTGCGACAGCTCGCGCCCGAAACCACTCTTCTTCACCCCACCAAACGCCACGCGGGGGTCGGAGGCGCAGTAACCGTTGATGAACACCCCACCGGTATCCAGCGCTGCCGTCATGCGCTCGGCCAGGGCGTAGTCAGCGGTGTAGATGGTCGACGCCAAGCCGAATTCGCTGTCGTTGGCCAGCTCTACTGCATGGTCGGCATCGCGGGCAGTGATGATCGCCGCTACCGGGCCGAACAGCTCCTGCTTGAACGCCGTCATGTCCGGCGTGACGTTGGCGAACACGGTGGGGGCGTAGAAGTTGCCCACGCCTTCGACTTTATTGCCGCCCAGCAGCAGGGTGGCACCTTCGGCGAGGGTCGCCTGAACCTGGCCATCGAGCTCATCGCGCAGGTCGTAACGGGCCATCGGGCCGATGTAGGTGTCATCTTCCAGCGGGTTGCCGACTTTCAGCTGGCGCGTCGCTTCGACGAACTTGTGCGTGAATGCCTCGGCGATGCTTTCTTCCACGATCAGGCGCTTGGCAGCGGCGCACACTTGGCCGGTGTTCTGGTAGCGGCCTATGACGGCTGCCTTGACTGCCGCATCCAGGTCGGCGTCGGCCAGCACGATGAACGGGTCGGAGCCACCCAGCTCGAGTACGCACTTCTTCAGCGCGGCACCGGCCTGAGCACCGATGGCCATGCCGGCGCGCACGCTGCCGGTCAGGGTCACGGCGGCGATGCGCGGGTCGTTGATGGCGCGGGTGACGCCGTCCGGGGTCACGTTGAGCACCTCGAACACCCCCTCAGGCAGGCCTGCATCCTTGAACAGTTCGCCCAGCAGGTAGGCGCTGCCCATCACGTTCGGCGCATGCTTGAGCACGTAGGTGTTGCCGGCCAGGATCGCCGGCACGGCGCCGCGCAGCACCTGCCAGATCGGGAAGTTCCACGGCATCACGGCCAGGATCGGGCCCAGCGGGCGGTATTCGATACGCGCTTTATCAACCTGGGTCGGCTCGGCGGCGAGCATCGCCGGGCCGTGCTCGGCGTACCACCGGCACAGGCCGACGCACTTGTTCACCTCACCGCGGGCCTGGCTGATCGGCTTGCCGATTTCGCGGCTGATCATCTGCGCAAAGGTTTCGGCCTTGGCCTGCAGGGTGTCGGCCAGGGCCAGCAGCAACTCGCTGCGCTGACCCAGCGACACTTGGCGCCACTGGCGGTAGCCGGCCTTGGCGCGTTGCAGCGCCGCTTCCAGTGCGGCGTCGGTGTCGAAGGGGTAGCTGCCGATCTGCTCGCCGCTGTGCGGGTCGATGGAGATGGCGTGGGTCAGGCTGCTGATCTCGCTCATGGCTGGACACTCGTTGTTGTTAATCAGTGAGGCCAGACTAGTGGGCTAGGGGTTTAATGAAAACTGAATAATAATGAGTGAAACATTCACGTTTGGAGAATGACTGTGGACCTGGTGCAACTGGAGATCTTCAAAGCCGTGGCCGAGCAGGGCAGCATCAGCGCCGCCGCCCAGCACATTCATCGGGTGCCGTCGAACCTGACCACGCGCATCAAGCAATTGGAAGAAGACCTCGGCGTCGAGCTCTTCATCCGCGAAAAAAGCCGGCTGCGCCTGTCACCGGCTGGCTGGAATTTCCTCGAATACACCCGGCGTATTCTTGACCTGGTACATGAAGCGCGGCTGACCGTCGCCGGCGAAGATCCGCAAGGCACCTTTGCCCTCGGTTCGCTGGAAAGCACGGCGGCGGTGCGGATTCCGGCCTTGCTGGCGGCCTACAACCAACGCTATCCCAAAGTCGACCTCGACCTGTCCACCGGGCCGTCCGGGACCATGCTCGAAGGCGTGCTGTCCGGGCGTTTGGTGGCGGCCTTCGTCGACGGCCCGCTGCTGCACCCGACGCTTGAAGGCATGCCGGTGTTCGAAGAAGAGATGGTGGTCATCTCGCCGCTCAACCACGTACCGGTCACCCGTGCCCAGGACGTCAATGGCGCGAGCATCTACGCCTTTCGCGCCAACTGTTCGTACCGCCACCATTTCGAGAACTGGTTCGTCCAGGACCAGGCGGTGCCGGGCAAGATCCACGAGATGGAGTCGTATCACGGCATGCTCGCCTGCGTCAGCGCCGGTGCGGGCCTGGCCATGTTGCCGCGCAGCATGCTCGACAACATGCCCGGGTGCAGCACGGTCTGCGCCTGGCCGATGTCGGAGGATTTCCGCTATCTCAAGACCTGGCTGGTGTGGCGCCGCGGTACCGTGTCGCGCAGCCTGAGCATGTTCGTGAAACTGCTTGAAGAGCGGCGCGCGGCCTGACCACGCATCAGCGCGAACGCCGGTTGCGGTGGGGCGTCAGATAATAGGTAAGCCATCCCCACAAGGAGGGGCGAACCATGCGCAATCATCACTACGCTTTGGGCGCGACGCTGCTGTTCGCGCTGGTGTTTCCCTGGACGCTCGCCGCCGCTGCCGACCTGAATGCCCCCATCGACATGCAGGCGGTGCAGCTCCAGCCCCAGGAGCAGAACGGTATCCGCTACCTGCAGGGCGGCATTGGCCAGGACGAAGCCAATGCCCTGCGCAAGACCTCGGGCTATGACCTGCACGTCGAGCTCTCCACCGGCCCGGAAGGCAAGTTCCAGAGCGGTGCCTCGGTGGATATCCAGACTGCCCAGGGCAAACCGCTGCTGAGCGTGCAGGATGTCGGCCCGCTGCTCTATGTGCAGCTGCCGCCCGGCCAGTACAAGGTCATTGGCCAGGCCGAAGGCAACACGGTGCAGCAGCAGGTGACGGTAAACGGCAAGGCGCCTGCCACGGTCAATCTCAACTGGCGTTGAATTGCAGGTCTTGCGATCACCAGCGTTTGTCGAATCGAGCGCCGTGCGCGCGGCGCTGGATCTGCTAGGCGCTGGAGATCTCCAGGTAGGCCAATTAGCCATTAGTGGCAATTCACTTTCAACTTTCTGATTATCTGGACAATAATCAGAAAAGTATTACCTCGTGTGACCGGTTGGATGCACCGGTCACCGTTAAAAACGAGGGGCGCAAAGCCCCCGCTTGCCCGTGTTGACCATCAGGAGAAGTCATTGATGAAAACCCGTATTGCCACCACGCTGGCCGCTGCTGCATTGGCTTTCGCCGGGGCCAACCTGGCCCAGGCCGCGCAGGTTTCCGGCGCCGTGGGCGCCACAGGTCAGGGCGACATGACCTACCGTATCGGCCTGGCCTTCGACTGGGACAAGAAATGGCTGGAAAGCAGCACGGGTTACGTGAGCGGCTATTGGGATGCGGCTTACACCTATTGGGAAGGCGGTGACGCCAGCGGTGCCCATTCGCTGTCGTTCAGCCCGGTGTTCACCTACGAGTTCAGCGGCTTTACCTACACCCCTTACATCGAAGCCGGCATTGGCCTCGCGGCCTTCTCCAAGACCGACGTGGGCAATCAGCGCATGGGCTCTGCCGTCAACTTCGAAGACCGTATCGGCTTCGGGCTGAAGCTGCCGGGCGAACAGAAGGTCGGTATCCGCGCCATGCATTACTCCAACGCCGGCATCAAGCAGCCGAACGACGGCATCGAGTCGTACTCGCTGTTCTACAGCAAGGGCTTCTGAAGCGAAGGGGCCGCGTGGCGGCCCCGGCAGCTTAGAACGTGTAGGAAACCCCGGCCTGCACCGTACGCGGTGCGCCTGGGTAGACGTAGGTATTGAACGCGCCCTCGTCATAGCCCTTGTTGAACACGTTCTTCACATCCAGGTTCAGCCGCACATGCTCGTTGACCTTGTAGAAGCTCAGCAGGTCGACCACGCTGTAGCGCTCCAGGGTGTAGGTGGTCGCAGCGGTCTGCCCGGCACGGTCAGCGATGTACTTGACGCCCACCCCCAGGCCCAGCCCCTTGGCCAGGCCATCTTGGAACTCGTAGGTGTTCAGCAGGCTGAAGCTGTTGCGCGGGATGTTCGCCAGGCGCGTGCCAGTGGGCACGGTGTTGTCCTGGGTGACTTCGGCATCGACATAGGCATAGCCCCCGATCACGCGCCACTCGGGGGTGAGGTTGCCGGCAATGTTGATGTCCACGCCGCGGCTACGCACTTCACCGGCCGCAATGCTGTAGGTGCCACTCGGGTCATTCGGGTCGCGGGTCAGCACGTTCTCCTTGACGATGTGGTAGATCGCGGCATCGATACTCAGCTGACGGTCCAGTGCTTCCCACTTCACCCCCAGTTCATACGACTTGCCTTTTTCCGGGTCGAAGCCGGTGCCTTGCAGGCTGGCACCACTGTTGGGCTTGAACGAGCGTGCGGTGTTGGCATACACGGCCAGCGTATCGGTAAGGTCGTAGAGCAGCCCGAAGCGTGGCGTCACGCCGTTTTCGCCCTTGCTGAAATCGCCGGCATGGTTGAGCTTGTTGTCATAGTCATGCTCGTAGCGCTCAAAGCGCACGCCGGCCAGGGCCTTCAAACGATCGGTGAGGGCCACCTGATCCTGGACGAAGGCCGCCCAGGTCTTGAGGTTTTCCTTGTCGTGCGTGGTCGTGCGGGTCAGGGCAGGGCGGGCCTGGCCCAGCACCGGGTCGAAGAGGTCGATCGGGTAGGCACCGGTGCCGGCGGCCGAGCGCTGGATGATCGAGTTGTAGTCGTAGTCTTCATACTCGATGCCGGTCAGTAACGTGTGGGCGAAGCCGCCTGCATCGAAGTGGCCGGTGAGGTTGAGCTGGTAATCGCGGTCGGTCCACTCAAGCTTGCGGTAGTTGAAATTGCGCCCCAGGGTGCGGCCGTCTGCCTGCAGGCCGTTGGCTTCGACGGCGTTGCCCTTGAGCGAGCCGTCCAGCCACTGCATGCCGCCGCCCAGGGTCCAGTCATTGTTGAGCGCATGTTCGAAGCGCAGCTGCGCCATGTTGTTGTCGTTGTGCAGCAGGTTGTCGCTGCCTTTTTCCCAGATGTTGGTGTCGCGCGAGGCCGTGCCGCGCTGGCCCGGCAGGCGGGTCAGGCCGCGGTCCAGCGGGTGGTTGTTGCGCATGAAATCGCCCTCGAAGACGATCCTGGTGGCGTCGTTGACCTGCCAGCTGAGTACCGGCGCTACGTCGTAGCGTTCACTCTCGACATCGTCGCGAAAGCTGTCGCCGCCTTCACCCAGCACGTTCAGGCGGTAGGCGAGCGAGCCGTCCTGGTTGAGCGGCCCGGTGGCATCCAGCGTTGCCCGGTGCATGCCCTGGTCGTCGAACTGGCTGCCGACGGTCACCTTGGGCTCGGCCAGCGGCTGCTTGCTGACCACGTTGAAGGTGCCGCCCGGGTCGCCACGGCCATACAGGCTGGTGGCCGGGCCGCGAATCACCTCCAGGCGTTCGACGCTGTTGGCATCAGGGGCATTGGGGTAGCCCCGGTTGATCGGGAAGCCGTTGCGGTAGAACTCGCCGGTGGTGAAACCGCGCACGGTGAAGGTGGTCAGGCCCTGGCCGCCGAAGTTGTTGGCGCGGCCGACGCCGCCGGCGTAGTCCAGGCCATCCTGCAGGCGCGTGGCGCCGGTGTCTTCGAGCACATCCTTGGGCACCACACTGACCGACTGCGGGGTCTCGTGCAGGGCGGTGTCGGTGCGTGTGGCGCTGGCCGAGCGGTTGGCCTTGTAGCCGTCGACCGGGCCATCGGCGCGTTCGCTGTCGACGCTGCTGGTGATGCTCAGGGCCTGCAGTTCGATCTGGGCGGGGTCACTGAGCGAATTGGGCTCGGCAAAGGCCAGCGGGGAGACAGCATGGAGCACACAAAGCGAAACGAATGTGCGACGCATCGACGGTACGATCCTGAAGTAGGGCGCTAGGGAAGAGTGGTTTGCGCCGCGAAACTACTACGAATCATTATCAAATGCATTCTTTTTAATCGGCACTGGTGTACCAGATACCGGTGAGCCCTCAACAAGGCTCTATTCAGGGGCAAGCCAACGCCGCTGGCATCCTCCCACTAGAGCCTTGGTGGTATACCAGCGGTTCAAATCCTGACTCTAAATTCAGTTGACCCCTTTGATTGCCAGCACGTTGCACAGCGGGTGCTCCAGCACATGGGCTGTCGTACCGCCGAGGAAAGTCTGCATGGCGTCATGCCGGTGGCTGCCCATCACGATCACATCCATCCGGCTGTGGCTGACGAACTGAGCAATCGCACGGATCGCCGGCCCTTCCAGGAAATGCCGCCGTTCCAGTGGGAGCTGGTGGTGGTCACCCAGGCGGTTGAACGCCGCACGTTGCGACGTGCGCACGCTGCCTTCGAAGCCGGGCATGGTCACCGTGCCGGCGCCGAAGTCGGCGATGTGGGTCTTGGCCGCATCGCACACATGCACCAGGTGCAGTTCGGCGTTGCATTGCAGGGCCAGGGCATGGGCGCAGTGGATCACTTGCTCGTCGAGGTGTTCGCCAGCCCCGTGGCTATTGAGGTCGACCGCCGCAGCGATCTGCCGTGGCAGTGGCAGGCGAATGTCGCTGACCAGGTGCACCGCGACCGGGCTGTCCTTGAGCAACTGCCAGTCCAGCGGGGTGACCAGCAGGCGCTTGAGTACCGGCTCGTGCTGCACGTCCTTGACCAGCAGGTCGCAGTTCAGCCGCTCGATGCGCTCGATGGCGCTGCCCAGCGGGTCGCGGGTCAGCAACAGCTCGGTGGACACATCCAGGCCGGCATTGCGCAGCTGTTCGGTGGCGTCGGCCAGCCACTGGCGGTTGTCTGCGAGCAGCTGCTCGCGTTCGCGGCCATCGCTCATCAGGCCGAACGTGTCGACATCGTCGACGAACACATTGATATCCAGCAGTGCGCCGCTGGATTCAGCCAACGCCGCCGCGCGTTGCAGCGCCGGCGTGTAACGCATCTGCGGGCCGAGCATGACTAACAAACGCTTGAACTGGCTCATCGCACACCTCCACGTGTGGGCAGCCCCCCGGTTCATGCCATGTGATCTGGTACGTTCAGTCTAGACCCCTGAGCGGCAGCGCTGCGGTGCATTACAGGTGCGTGGCGGATTTCTCGTCGTTTTGCCAGCCCCCTCCCAGCGCCGCATACAGGTTCACTTCCGCTACCAGTTGCGCCAATCGATCGCTGATCAACCCCTGTTGCGCCGTAAACAGCGAGCGCTGCGCATCGAGGAACGTCAGGCTGCTGTCCACGCCAATCCGGTAGCGGTGCTCGGCCAGGTTGTAGTAACGCAGGTTGGATGCCACCAGGTCCCGCTGCGCCTGCAATTGCCGTTGATAGGTCGCGCGCGCCGCCAGCCCATCGGCGACTTCCTGAAAGGCGCTCTGGATGGCCTTTTCGTATTGGGCCACCTGGATGTCCTTCTGCAATTGCGCGTAGTCCAGGCTGGCACGCAGGCTGCCGGCGGTGAAGATCGGCAGGCTGATCTGCGGCTGGAACAGCCAGGTACCGGAACCCGCGTCGAACAGGCCGTTGAGCTGCGGGCTGGTGCTGCCAGCGTTGGCGGTCAGGCTGATGCTCGGGAAGAACGCCGCCCGCGCTGCGCCGATATTGGCGTTGGCCGCACGCAGCTGGTATTCGGCCTGAAGGATGTCCGGGCGGCGCTGCAGCAGGTCGGAGGGCAGGCCTGCTGGCAGGCCGGCGATCTGCTCATCGGCCAGGGGCAGGGCGGCCAGGTTGTCGGCCACTGCTGTGCCCACCAGCAAGGTCAACTGGTTGAGGTCTTCGGCCACCTGGCGCTTGTAGCGCGCCACGGCGGCGCGGGTGCTGTCGACACTGGTGCGTGCCTGGATCTGGTCCAGTGCCGACACCGTGCCGGCGCGGCGCTGGTTGATGGTCAGGCGCAGGCTGCGTTCGTCGGCGGCCTGGGTGTCCAGGGCCAGCGTCAGCAGCTCCTGGTCGGCGCGCCAGGTCAGGTAGACGCTGGCAACGCTCGCCACCAGGCTCAACTGCGTGCTGCGCCGGGCCTGGTCACTGGCCAGGTAGGTCAGCAGCGCCTGGTCACTCAGGCTGCGCACCCGGCCGAACAGGTCCAGTTCGTAGGCGCTGACGCCCAGGGTGGCCGCATAGGTCGAAGTGATCATGCCCTGGTCGGTGCCGGTCATGCGCCGCGGCAGGTACTGGCGCTGGCCCTGGGCGTCGGCGGACACTTCGGGCAGCAGCTCGGCGCGCTGGATGCGGTGTTGGGCGCGATAGGCCTCCACGTTCAGCGCCGCAGCACGCAAATCACGGTTGTTGGCCAGGGCGTTGTCGATCAGTTGGCGCAGTACGGGGTCGTGGAATACCTGGCGCCAGTCCTGCAGCGGCTGGCGTGCCAATGCGTCGCCCTGGTAGGCCGGCCCTTGCGGGAACTGCTCGGCAACCGGCGCCGCCGGGCGCTGGTAGTCGGGCACCAGTGAACAGCCGCACAGCAGTGCGGCGCAGAGGGTAAAGGCATGTCGGGGCATTGCCGGTTCTCGCACGGTCAGGCGCCCGCCATCCATTTCGCCAGGCCGTGACGGCCACTGACCCCCAGCTTGGCGGTGGCGCGCTTGAGGTAGGTTTCGATCGAGCTGTTTTTCACGTTCAGGCGTTGCGCCATCTCGGGCACCGTGCCGCCGGTCAAGAGGCCCAGGCAGACTTCCTGCTCGCGGGTCGAAAGCTTTACCGCCTCTTGGTTCAGGCGTTCAGTGAACGATTGGCGCAGCGAGCCTGTGTCCAGCTCTGCAGCGGGCGAGCCGGCGCGGCGGGCGATCCCTTGGCTCAGCAGCTGGCCATGGTGTTCGACCAGGGGCAGCAAGGTGTCGGAAAGGCTCTTGAGTTGCGACAGTTCAGCCAGGGTGAAGCCTCTCTGGCTGGGCAGGCGATGAAAGCAGATGACCCAGCGGCGGTCACCGCTGCGGGACACCAGGTTGCATTGGTGGGCACTCTGGCGAGCGTCCAGCGGCGCCTTGAACTCGATCAACAGCGGGTCCTTCATCTGCATGATGCTTTGCAGCAGCGGGTGGCGCAGGCTGGTTGCGCTAGGCGCCGGCGGTTGCGCACCGGCACTGCCCAGCACCTTGATATGGCTGATGCTGGCCTGGCGGGGGTCGAGGGTCCATTCGCTGAGGTCGAGCCTGTTGATCGGCACCTGGGCATCGACCAGGCGGATCATCTGCTCGGCGAAGTCATCGGCGCCGCTGCTGGCGATCAATTCGCCCAGTTGCAGATACAGCTGAGGGTCGGGGCGGTGTTCGAGGCTGGCGGTCAGCTTCATAGTGTAGTCATCCTTGATTCGAAGCGTTACGGCGGGTGGTCTCGCGGTCGAGTCCTCTGGAGGGTGGCGGGTGTGACGGTATTCAAGCCCGCACGGGCAGTGGCGTCTGTAATGGAAAACCGGGACAGAAATTGCCAGCAATGGCTGCGTGATGAGTAGGCGTGTGTAAAGCGCGTCAGCGGATGTTCCTTCAGATAGCCAGCGAATTGGCGTCATAAGCCTGTCGGATCGCGGCCAATGCTGAATATTCGGGGCAGACGTAGGCCATATGGGACTGCTACCAATGGCAAATCTCCTACAGGCATTTCAGCCGGGGTGGACGGCCACTGGGGGTGTCCGGGTTTCAGGGGCCATACAGGGCAGGGTGGCGGTGCTTGAATCCGCGGATGATCAATCAGAAGGACCTCCCCCCTCATGCCTGCCGCCGAAACCTTTGCCCTGACCGTTGCCCAGCGCGATATCTGGCTGGACCAGATCAGCCACGGTGACTCGCCGCTGTACAACATAGGCGCTTATGTCGAACTGGAAGGGGCGGTGGATGTGGCACGGCTGCAAGCCGCCCTGGCGCACCTGGTGGCGCTGCATGACGGGCTGCGCACGGTGCTGGTGGCTGGGCACGGTGTGCCACGCCAACGCTTTGCCGAGGATGTGACGGTGGCGTTAACCGAGCACGACGTCCGCGCCGCCGACGATCCGTTCGGCGCCGCCAAAGGCCTGCTCCACGGCCAGATGCAAAAGGTGTTTGCCCTGGATGGCGGCACGTTGTGGGGCGCGCAGCTGATCAGGCTGCAAGACCAGCGCTACCTGTTCGCCCTGCAGGCGCACCACTTGATCCTCGACGGTTGGGGCGTGGACCTGTGGTTCAAGCAAGTCGCTGACTACTATGGCTTGCTAGGGCAAGGCTTGGCGCTGCCCACCACGGCCCCGTCCTACCGTGAATTCATCGCCGACGATGCCCAGTACCAGGCGTCGCCCCGCCATGGCAGCGACCGCGACTACTGGTTGGCCAAGTTCAGGCAACTGCCCGATGCCTTGCTGGCGCCGCGTGACCGTGGCGCAGTGCCGGCCGGCGAGCCGAGTGCGGTCCTCGAACAACCCTTCGATACGCGCCTGCTTGCGCGCATGCGGCAACTGGGAACGGACCTGCAGGCCTCGGCGTTTCACGTACTGCTGGCGGCCATGCACGTGTGCTGCGCGCGCACCTGGCAACGCGACGAGTGGGTGGTCGGCTTGCCGGTGCGCAACCGTGGCAATGCCCGTTTCAAATCGACCATGGGGCTGTTTACCCAGGTCAGCGCCTTGCGCATGGATTTCGGCCACAGCGCCTCGTTCGCTGAACTGGTGCGCGGCATCCGTGATGCCCTCAAGCGGGACTTTCGCCATCAGCGGTTCGCCCTCAGCGAGTTGAACCGGGCCCTCGGCGCGCTGCGCGAAGAACGGCCGCAGCTGTTCGAGCTGATGGCGTCGTTCGAGGAAGACGGCAACGACCTGCGCTTCGGCGATATCAGCGGCCATACGGTGATGGTCTGCAACAGCCACGAACCCACGCCGCTTAGCGTCCACCTGCGCAGTAACCGCCTCAGCGACAACGCCTGCCTGCATCTGGTCTACAGCCGCGCCTGGTTCAATGCGGAGCAGGTCGAGGCACTGGCCGCACGCCTGTTGCATGTACTTGAGCAAGGGTTGCAGCAGCCCGGCTTGAGTATTGGCGCCTTTGACCTGCCGACCCCCAGCGAGCAGGCACAGCTGCAACAATGGAACCGTTCGGCAGTGTCGCCAGGGCAGGGTGAACGGCTGATTCATCGCCGCATCGAGGCGCAGGCCATGGCCAGGCCACAGGCAGTGGCAGCGTTGCACGAAGGCCAGTGCCTGAGTTACGGCGAGCTGAACCGGCGCGCCAACCACCTGGCGCAGCACCTGATCGGCCTGGGTGCCGGGCCTGACCTGCGTGTCGCGGTGGTCGCCCAGCGTGGCCTGGACACTTTGGTCGGGCTGCTGGCAGTACTCAAGGCGGGTGCCGCGTATGTGCCGATCGACCCGGCTCACCCGCAAGAGCGCCTGGCCTATCTGCTCGAAGACAGCGCCCCGCAGGTGGTGCTGAGCCTCTCGAGGTTGAGCGGGCGGCTGCCTGCCCATGGCCTGCCGCTGATCGAACTCGACCGCTACCCATGGCCCGAAACCACCGATGTCACACCTGCAGTTGCGCAGCTTGCGCCGCACAACCTGGCGTATGTCATCTATACCTCCGGCTCCACCGGCCTGCCCAAGGGCGTGATGGTCGAGCACCGGATGCTGGCCAACCTGGTCGACTGGCACTGCGCCAGCTTCGACCTGGGGCCCGGCCGGCACCAGTCGAGCCTGGCCGGTTTCGGTTTCGATGCCATGGCCTGGGAAGTCTGGCCGGCCCTGTGCAGCGGTGCGACGCTGCACCTGGCGCCTGTGCGCGATGGGGCCGAGGATATCGACGCCTTGCTGCGCTGGTGGCGGGCGCAGCCGCTGGATGTCAGCTTCCTGCCAACCCCGGTGGCCGAACATGCCTTTGCCCAGGGCGAGCTGCACCCGACCCTGCAAACCCTGCTGATCGGCGGCGACCGCCTGCGTCGCCTGGCGCGCGAACGCCGCTACCGCGTCATCAACAACTACGGCCCCACTGAAGCCACGGTGGTGGCGACCTCGGGCCTGGTCGAGGCGGGCCGGCCGCTGCATATCGGGGGGCCGATAGCCAACACCCGCCTGTACGTGCTCGACGAGCAGCGCCAGCTGTTGCCGATCGGCGCTGCCGGTGAGCTGTACATCGGCGGCAGCGGCGTGGCCCGCGGTTACCTGAATCGGCCTGAACTGACCGCCGAACGCTTTCTCGACGACCCCTACAGCCCTGAGCCCGAGGCCCGCCTGTACCGCACCGGCGACCTGGTGCGCTGGCTGGCCGACGGCACCCTGGAATACCTCGGGCGCAACGACGACCAGGTGAAGATCCGTGGTGTGCGGGTCGAGCTGGCCGAAATCGAGGCGGCCCTGGCCAGCCACGCTGCCGTGCGCGAGTGTGTTGTGCTGCTGCGGGACGGCCAGTTGCAGGCGTGGTTCATCGCCGCAGCACCGGTGACGCCGCGAGCACTGCATGAGCATCTGCGCGCGCAACTGCCTGCTGGCTTGCTGCCAGCTGCGTATGTGGGCCTGGCCAGCTGGCCGCTCACCGCCAACGGCAAGCTCGACCGCCGCGCGTTGCCGACTGCCGACGAGGCGGCCAAGGTTCGCCGCGAGCACGAGGCGCCCGTGGGGGACATCGAGCAGCGCCTGGCACTGTTGTGGGCCGAGTTGCTGCAGGTCGAGCGGGTAGGGCGCCAGGACCATTTCTTCGAGCTGGGTGGCCATTCGCTGCTGGCGGTGCAGTTGATCGAACGCATGCGCCAGCAAGGGCTGCAAGCGGACGTGCAGGTACTGTTCGGCCAATCGACCCTGGCCAGCCTGGCTGCCGCCGTGGTGGTGGGCGAGGCCGCAACGGTACCCGCCAATGGCGTGCCACCGGGGTGCCAGCAGCTTACCCCCGAGATGCTCACGTTGACCGACCTTGACCTGGCTGCAATCCAGCGCATCGTCGCCACGGTGCCGGGCGGCGCAGGCAACGTGCAAGAGATCTACCCGCTCGCACCGTTGCAGCAAGGGTTGCTGTACCACCACGTGACCGATGAACAGGACCCTTATCAGCAGCAGGTCTTGTTCGCCTTTGCCAGCCACGCGCAGCTACAGGCCTTTGCCGATGCCTTGCAGCGGGTAATCGATCGGCATGACATCTTGCGCACCAGCCTGCTCTGGGAAGGCCTGGCGCAACCGCAACAAGTCGTCTGGCGCCAGGCGCGCCTGCCGGTCGACAGCTTTACAGCTGAACGGCCAGGTGGCGATTGGGCGGCGCAGTTGCACAAGGCCTACGACCCACAACTGCGGCCCCTGGACCTGCGCCAGGCGCCGATGATGGCGCTGGTGACTGCCGAAGAGGCGGCGCAGGGCCGCTGGCTGGGGCTGCTACGCTTCCACCACCTGGTCAACGATGCCGTTTCGTTGCAGGTACTGCTTGGCGAACTCGATGCGTTCATGCACGGCCGGGGCGAGCAGCTGCCGCCACCGGTGCCGTACCGTGACTACGTGGCGCTCAGCGGCGCTGAAGAGCGCCAGGCCCGCCACGAAGCCTTTTTCCGCGAACAACTGGCCGGCGTCGAGCCGCCTGCGCCCGTTGCCGGGTTGGGCGGTGTCGCTGTAGACGAGCAGAACCTGCAGACCCATGCCGTGGCGCTTGAAACCGGTTTGGCTGACCTGCTGCGCGCTCAAGCACGTAAGCACGGCGTGAGCCTGCCCAGCCTGCTGCACCTTGCCTGGGCCCAGGTGCTCGGTAGTCTGTCAGGGCGCGATGAGGTGGTGATCGGAACCGTGCTGCTGGGTCGCGCCATGGCCGGCAACGGCGCTGACCGCGCCTTGGGCATGTTCATCAATAGCTTGCCGTTGCGGGTCAGCCTTGCAAATCACTCACTGGGCCAGGCATTGGTTGAAACGCATGCACGCCTGGCCGCCCTGCTCGGGCACGAAGACGCCCCCCTGCTGCTGGCCCAGCGCTGCAGCGGCCTGCCAGCCGCCACGCCGCTGTTCAACAGCTTGCTCAACTACCGCCAAGGGGCGTTGCCACAGGGGCAGGTGCTGCCCGGGGTGGAATTGCTCGAAGCCAGTGAGGTGCTAAGCCACGGCCTGGTGCTGACGGTCGATGACCCGGGCGATACGCTGCAACTGGCGCTGCGCGCGCCGCGTGCAATTGGCGCACCACGGGTGCTGGGCTACCTGCTGACGACCTTGCGCCAATTTGCCGAAAGCGCTGGTCAGCGCCAGCCCCTGAATACCCTCTGCAGCGTGCCCGCCGATGAACTGCAGCGCCTGTTGCACATGTTCAACCAGGCCGAAGACCGGCAAAGCCCGCTGGACAGCACGCTGCCTGCGCTGTTCGAAGCTCAGGTCCGGCGGACCCCCCTGGCTGTCGCGCTGCAGGCCGAAGACGCCAGCCTCGATTATCAGACGCTCAATGCCCAGGCCAATCGCCTGGCCCATCGCCTGATCGCCCTGGGCGTGGGGCCCGACGCGCGTGTCGCCCTCTGCGTGGAGCGCGGCGTGTCAATGATGCTGGCGCTGCTGGGCGTACTCAAGGCCGGCGGCGCCTATGTGCCGCTCGACCCTGGCTACCCGGCCGAACGGCTGCGCTTCATGCTCGAGGACAGCGCGCCGAGCGTGGTGCTGGTGCATGGCGCCACTCGCGGCCTGTTCGACGCCTTGCCGGTACCGGTGCTCGACCTGGACGGCGACTATTGGCAGGCCTGCAGCGCCGAAAACCCCAAGGTGCCAGGCCTGGGGCCTGGGCATCTCGCCTATGTGATGTACACCTCCGGCTCGACCGGCACGCCCAAGGGCGTGATGATCGAACACCGCGGGTTGTGCAACCTGATGCACTGGGGCTCGCAGATCAGCCCGCCGCAACCGGGTGACGCCTTGCTGCAACGGGCACCGTACAGTTTCGACGGTTCGGTCTGGGAGCTGTTCTGGCCGCTCTGTGCTGGCTTGCGCCTGGTGCTGGCGCGCCCCGACGGCCACCGCGACCCCGCGTACCTGGTGCAGTTGATCCAGGCGCGGCAGGTCACCACGATGAAGTTCGTGCCGGCGTTGTTGCATCAGTTTCTCGAACAGCCGGGCGTCGAACGCTGCACCAGCCTGACCGACATCTTCTGTGGCGGGGGCGAGCTGACCCTGGCGCTGCTGCGCAGCGTTCGCGAACGCTTGCCCAGGGTGCGCGTGCACAACGTCTACGGCCCCACCGAGGCGACCGTGGACAGCACCGCCTGGACCCTGCAGGCCCATGAGCCGCTTCCCGCACTGGCTCCACCCATTGGCCGGCCCATCGCCAACACCCGCCTGTACGTGCTCGACAACCACGACCGCCCGGTGCCACTGGGCGCGGTGGGGCAGTTGCACATCGGTGGCGTGGGTGTCGCCCGTGGCTACCTGGGGCTACCAACGCTGCAGGCCGAGCGCTTCATCGCCAGCCCGTTCGTCGCGGGCGATCGCCTTTACCGCACCGGCGACCTGGTGCGCTACCGCCAGGACGGTGCGCTGGACTTTGTTGGCCGCAACGATTTCCAAGTCAAGCTGCGCGGGCTGCGGGTCGAACTGGGCGAGATCGAGGCCGCGCTGGCAGCGCACCCGAGCGTTGGGCAAAGCGTGGTGCTGATGCGCGAAGAGCGCCTGGTGGCCTATTTCACCTGCCGCGATGCCAGCCCGGTGCCGGCGCTGGAGGTGCTGCGCAGCCACCTGCTCGCACGCATGCCTGAGTACATGGTGCCGCAGGCGTTCGTCGCCCTGGCGCAATTACCGTTGAGCGCCAACGGCAAGGTCGACCGCAAGGCGCTGCCTGCACCCGGCGAGGATGCAGTCATCAGCCGTGAGTTCCAGGCGCCGCAAGGCGAGCTGGAAGCCGCATTGGCGGCCATCTGGACCGAGGTGCTGAAAATCGAGCAGGTCGGGCGCCAAGACAACTTCTTCGAGCTGGGCGGGCATTCGTTGCTGGCGGTGAGCCTGGTGGCGCGCATGCGCCAGGCCGGCCTGCATGTCGATGCCCGCACCTTGTTCAGCCAGCCGACCCTGGCAGGGCTGGCGGCCAGCACCCGCCGTGAGCAGCTTGAGGTGGTGATACCGCAGACCACCATTCCCAGCCTGGGCAAGCGCAGGCGTATCTGAGGCTATTGGGGCCGCTGTGCGGCCCCTTTGCGGGGCAAGCCCGCTACCACAGAGTTCTGCGCTGCGCGCTGCGCCGGACCTGCCCGCACGATTGTCCCCGCTTCCCATGTCAGACCGACCGGTCACGATCCTTTAGCGTGTCCCCGATTCCCATTTCCAGGCAAAGCAGGATGCTTACCGATGCTCTTCAGCGAACTGATGGCTGCTCTTTCCACCCGTGCGATCCGACTCCAGCGTGAAGACCAGGACCTGATCGTCCTGGGGGATGACGAAACCTTGGACGATACCCTGTGGGAGGCACTGTCACGGCACAAGCCGGCCTTGCTGGAGATGCTTGCCGAACGCGACGACGACTGGCTGAGCCCGGCGTTTCAAATCACCCCCGACATGCTGCCGCTGGTGCAACTCGACCAGCAGGCCATCGACCGCATCGTCGCCAGTGTGCCGGGCGGTGCGGCCAACGTGCAGGACATCTACCCGCTGGCACCGCTGCAGCAGGGCATGCTGTACCAGCACCTGGCGGCCAGCGACGGCGACCCGTACCTGGCCCAGGTGCAACTGCGCTTCACCAGCAAGGCGCACCTGGAGGCCTTCGCCGAGGCCCTGCAATGGGTGATCCAGCGCCACGACATTCTGCGCACGGCGCTGCACTGGGAGTACCTGGACGAGCCGGTGCAGGTGGTGTGGCGTGAGGCGTCGCTGGTGCGTGAGGCCATCGCGGTCGACGGCAGCCAGGCGCTGGCCCGGTTGTGCGAGCGTTTCGACCCACGCCACTATCGCCTCGACTTGCGCCAGGCGCCACTGATGCAATTGATGCACGCCAAGGGGGAAGGCGAGGCCTGGGTGGCCTTGCTGATGTTCCACCACCTGGTGATGGACCATACCGCGCTGGACATCGTGCGCCGCGAGATCCAGGCCCACCTGGCCGGCGAGTCGGCGCAACTGGCGGCACCCATGCCGTTTCGCAATGTGCTGGCCGCCGCGCGCCTGGCGCTGGACGAGCAGGCCCATGAGCGCTTCTTCCGCGATATGCTCGCCGACCTCGACGAGCCGACCCTGGCCTTCGGCCTGCAGGACAAAGGCGACCAGGCCCTGGAGCAGGCGCACCTGACCTTGCCGGCCGCCCTCAGCCAGCGCCTGCGCAGCCAGGCGCGGTCGCTCGGGGTGAGCCCGGCGAGCGTGCTGCACCTGGGCTTCGCGCGCCTGGTTGGGCAACTGTCGGCGCGCCAGGCGGTGGTGTTCGGCAGCGTCCTGTTGGGGCGCATGACCACCGGTGATGGCAGCGAGCAAGCGTTGGGCATGTTCATCAACACCTTGCCGCTGCGTATCGACCTCGGCCAGCACGGCGTGCGCGACGCGCTGCTGGCCACCCATCGGCGGCTTACCGCCTTGCTCGGCCATGAGCAGGCCTCGCTGGCCCTGGCCCAGCGCTGCAGCGGCGTGGCCGCGCCGGCGCCGCTGTTCAACAGCATGTTCAACTACCGCCACAGCGCGGCCGGGGATGCCGCCGAGGTCATCCCGGTGGCACCGGGCATCGATATCGTCGGTGCCGAAGAACGCACCGACTACCCGCTGACCGTCAGCGTCGACGACCTCGGCGACGACCTGCGCCTGACCGTGCAGAGCCTGCCGCAATGGGGCGCTGCACGCTTGTGCGGGCAGTTCGAACAGGTGCTGGGTGCCTTGGTCGAAGCGCTGGAGGACAACCCCGCAGCGCCCCTGCAGGGGCTGGCGGTGCTGCCGGCGTTGGAACGTGAACAGGTGCTGCACCGGTTCAACGACACCGCTCAGCGCTATGCGCAGGGCCAGACCGTGCATGCCTTGATCGAGGCCCAGGCCGCCCGCACGCCAGACGCGCCGGCGTTGATGCAGGCCGGGCAGGTGCTGAGCTATGGCGCGCTGAACCGGCGCGCCAACCAGCTTGCTCACCAGTTGATCGGCCAGGGCGTCAAGGTGGGTGACCGGGTTGCGTTGTGCCTGCCACGCAACGCCCAGCGCCTGGTCGGCCTGCTGGCCGTGTTGAAGGCCGGTGCCGCCTACGTACCGGTGGACCCGACGTACCCGGCCGAGCGCATCGCCTACCTGTTGGCTGACAGTGCGCCTGCCCTGGTGCTGGCCACGGCTGCCATCGAAAACCTGACGGACGTGCCCCGCCTGAACCTGGATCAGCCCCACGCATTCGCCGCGGACGAAACCAACCCGGTACTGCCAGGCCTTGATGCACAGCATCTGGCTTACCTGGTCTACACCTCCGGCTCCACCGGCCAGCCCAAAGGCGTGATGATCGAGCACCACACACTGGCCAACCTGGTGCATTGGCACTGCCAGGCGTTCGATCTGGTAGCCGGTTCACACAGCGCCAGCGTGGCCGGTTTCGGTTTCGACGCCATGGCCTGGGAAGTCTGGCCGACCCTGTGTGCTGGCGCCACCTTGCACCTGCCACCTGAAGCGATCGGCAACGAGCATGTCGACGAGTTGCTCGACTGGTGGCTGCAGCAACCGCTGCAGGTCAGCTTCCTGCCCACACCGGTGGCCGAGCAGGCCCTGCGCCGCGACCGCCAGCACCCGACCCTGCGCACCCTGCTGGTTGGCGGTGATCGGCTGCGCCAATTCGAGCGCGACCCCGGTTTTGCGGTGGTCAACAACTATGGCCCGACCGAAACCACTGTGGTGGCTACCTCCGGCCAGCTCGCCCCAGGCGGCGCCTTGCATATCGGCCGGCCAATCGCCAACACCCGGGTGTATGTGCTCGATGAAGGGCTGCAGCCGGTACCGGTGGGCGTCACCGGTGAGCTCTTTATCGGCGGCGCGCAGGTCGCACGCGGCTATTTCAACCGCCCCGAACTGACCGAAGAGCGCTTCCTGCCCGACCCGTTCAGCGAAGTTGCCAATGCCCGCCTGTACCGCAGCGGCGACCTGGTGCGCTGGAACGCTGACGGCACGCTCGACTACCTGGGACGCAACGATGACCAGGTGAAGATACGCGGCGTGCGGGTGGAACTGGGCGAGATCGAAGCCGCCCTGGCCGCGCAACCGGGCATCGCCGATGCCGTCGTGCTGGTGCGCGAAGCGCGCCTGCTGGCCTGGTTCACCGAGACGGCCCCGGTTGACCTCGAACGGCTGCGTCAGGCCCTGCAGGCCAGCCTGCCGGCGCAACTGGTGCCGTTGGCATTCATGCGCCTGGATGAACTGCCACTGACCAGCCACGGCAAGCTCGACCGCCGCGCACTGCCCGAGCCCGACAGCACCCTGCTGGCCGGCCAGGCCTACGAGGCACCGCAAAGCGCGACCGAAGCGGCCATGGCCGCGATCTGGGCCCAGGTGCTGGGCGTCGAGCGGGTAGGGCGCCACGACAATTTCTTCGAACTGGGCGGCCACTCGTTGCTGGCGGTGACCCTGGTCGAACGCTTGCGCAAGGCCGGCCTGGTGATCGACGTGCGGGTGTTGTTCGCCCAGCCGACCCTGGCTGCGCTCGCCGGTGCGGCGGGGATCGGCCATGAAGCCAAGGTGCCGGCCAACCGGGTGCCGTACGGTGCCGAACGCATCACGCCAGACCTGCTCAGCCTGATCGAGCTGGACCAGGCGGCGATCGACGCGGTGGTCGCCACGGTGCCCGGTGGCGCTGCCAACGTGCAGGAAATCTACCCGCTGGCGCCGTTGCAGGAAGGCATCCTCTACCACCACCTGAGTGCCGAGCAAGGCGACCCCTACCTGCTGCAGACCCGCCTGGCCTTCGACAGCGTCGAGCGCCTGCTGGCCTGGGCCGGCGCCTTGCAGCAGGTGATTGACCGCCATGACATCCTGCGCACTTCGGTGCTCTGGCAGGGCCTGGCGCAGCCGTTGCAGGTGGTGTGGCGCACGGCTGAGCTGGTCGTTCGCGAAATCGACGACCTGGGCGATGAGCCGGGTGTCGCCCGCATCGAGCAGTTGCACGCGCGCTTCGACGCCCGTCATTACCGCCTGGACCTGGCCCAGGCACCGCTCACCCGCCTGTATTACAGCCTGGACCCCGGCAACCAGCAGGTGGTGGCCATTTTGCTGTTCCACCACCTGACCCTCGACCACACCGCCATGGACGTGGTCGCCCGGGAAATGCGCGCGCTGCTGTTCGGCCAGGCCGACAGCCTGCCGGCGGCAGTGCCTTACCGCAACTACGTGGCCCAGGCACGCCTGGCTGACCAGGCCGGCCATGAAGCGTTCTTCCGCGAGATGCTGGCGGATGTCGACGAGCCAACCTTGCCACTGGGCTTTGCCGATGTACAAGGCGATGGGCGCGGTATCGAAACGGCCTTTGCGGCACTGGAGGCCGACATCAGCCGGCGCCTGCGCGGCCAGGCACGGCAACTGGGTGTCAGCGCCGCAAGCCTGATGCATCTGGCCTGGGCGCGGGTGCTGGGGGGGCTCGCCAACCGCCATGACGTGGTCTTCGGCACCGTGCTGATGGGCCGGCTGCAGGGTGGCGAGGGTGCCGACCGGGCGCTGGGCATGTTCATCAACACCTTGCCACTGCGGGTCGATACCCGCGCCTCGGCACAGGCTGCGGTGCGCGCGACGCACCGCAGCCTGTCGGCGCTGCTCGGCCATGAGCACGCGCCACTGGCGCTGGCTCAGCGTTGCAGCGGCGTGGCGGCCTCGGCACCCTTGTTCAGCGCCTTGCTCAACTACCGCCACAGCGCAGCCGATGCGCCGCGCGAAGGCGAGGGCATCTGGGAAGGCGTGCGCCTGCTCGGCGGCGAAGAGCGCAGCAATTACCCGCTGACCCTGAGCGTCAACGACCTGGGCGAAGGGTTTAGTTTCAGCGTGCTGGCAGTCGAGGGCATCGGCGCGGCCCGGGTGGTCGAGTGGATGACCGCTGCGGTTGGCCAATTGCTGCAGGCGCTGGAGCAAGGGCAGGCCACGCCAGTGGACAGCCTGTCGATCCTCAGCGATGAGGCCCGCCGACAGCTGCTCGGCGGTTTCAACGACACCGCCCGCGAGTACCCGCAAGGGCAGACGGTGCATGCCATGGTCGAAGCCCAGGCTGCCCGCACGCCCGATGCCTCGGCGCTTGCCCAGGCCGGCCAGGCCGTGAGTTACGGCGAACTGAACCAGCGTGCCAACCGCCTGGCGCACCGCCTGATCGAGCACGGCGTGCAGCGTGGCGACCGGGTTGCCCTGTGCCTGCCGCGTAGTATGGAACGGGTGATCGGCCTGCTGGCCGCGCTCAAGGCCGGTGCTGCCTACGTGCCGGTGGACCCCAGCTACCCGGCCGAACGCATCGCCTACCTGCTCAGTGACAGCGCCCCGGCCTTGTTGCTGGCCGAATCGAGCCTCACCGGCTTGCCGGGCGACGTTCCCCGCCTCGATCTGGACGATGCAACCGCCTGGCACTCGTCTGACAGCAACCCGCAGGTGGCTGGGCTCGATGCCCACGCGCTGGCCTATGTGGTCTACACCTCCGGCTCCACCGGCCAGCCCAAGGGCGTGATGATCGAGCATCAGACCCTGGCCAACCTGGTGCACTGGCACTGCCAGGCCTTCGCCCTGCGTGCCGGCGAGCGCACCTCGAGCGTCGCCGGCTTCGGCTTCGACGCCATGGCCTGGGAGGTCTGGCCGGCCTTGTGCGCCGGTGCCACCTTGCACCTGCCGCCTGCGCCGATCGGCAATGAGCATGTCGACGAATTGCTCGACTGGTGGCTGCAGCAGCCACTCACCGTCAGCTTCCTGCCCACTCCGTTGGCCGAACAGGCCCTGCGCCGTGACCGCCAGCACCCGACTTTGCGCACCCTGCTGATCGGCGGCGATCGCCTGCGCCAGTTCGACCGCGACCCCGGCTTCGACCTGGTGAACAACTACGGCCCGACCGAAACCACGGTCGTTGCCACCTCCGGCAAGGTGCTGCCCGGTGCGGCATTGCACATTGGTCAGCCCATCGCCAACACCCGCGTCTACGTGCTCGACGAACACCGCCAGCCGGTGCCGATCGGGGTAACCGGTGAGCTGTATATCGGCGGTGCGCAGGTCGCACGTGGCTACTTCAACCGGCCCGAACTGACGGCCGAGCGCTTCCTCGACGACCCGTTCAGCCGCAAGCCGGGGGCCCGCATGTACCGCAGCGGCGACCTGGTGCGCTGGAACGCCGATGGCACCCTGGATTACCTGGGCCGTAACGACGACCAGGTGAAAGTCCGCGGCGTGCGCGTGGAACTGGGTGAAATCGAGGCAGCCCTGCAGGCACAACCTTGTATCGACGATGCCGTGGTGCTGGTGCGTGACGAGCGCTTGCTGGCCTGGTTCACCGAGACCGCGCCGGTGCAACTCGACAGCCTGCGCCAGGCGCTGCAGGCCAGCTTGCCGGCGCACATGCTGCCGCAGGCGTTGATCCGCCTGGCGCAGCTGCCGCTGACCAGCCACGGCAAGCTCGACCGCCGTGCATTGCCTGAGCCGGATACCGCCGACTTGATCAGCCACGGCTATGCCGCGCCGCAGGGCCAGACCGAAACGGCCATGGCGGCGATCTGGGCCGAGGTACTGGGTGTCGAGCGGGTAGGGCGCCACGACAACTTCTTCGAACTGGGCGGCCATTCGTTGCTGGCCGTGACCCTGATCGAGCGCTTGCGCCAACAGGGCCTGCAAACCGACGTGCGGGTGCTGTTCGGCCAGCCGACCGTGGCCGCGCTCGCTGCGGCACTGGGCAATGTTCGCCCCGTAACGGTCCCCGAGAACCGTATTCCGGCGGGCTGCACGCAGATTACCCCGGACATGCTGCCACTGATTGACCTGGACCCGGCCAGCATCGCGCGCATCGTCGCCACGGTGCCGGGAGGCGCCGCCAACGTTCAGGACATCTACCCGCTGGCGCCGCTGCAGGAGGGCATTCTTTACCACCACCTCAGCGCTGCCGGTGCAGACCCGTACCTGCTGCAATGGCGCATCGCGTTCGATTGCCCGGCAAGGCTTCAAGCCTTCGCCAGCGCCCTGGACAAGGTCATCGCTCGCCACGACGTGCTGCGCACCGCGGTGCTGTGGGACGGCCTGCGCCAGCCGGTGCAAGTGGTCTGGCGCCAGGCATCACTCGCCATCCTCGAGCACGCTGCTGCTCCTGTGGGAGCGGGCCTTGCCCGCGAAGCATCCACCGCGACGTTTGACCTGTGCACGGCCCCACTGATCCGCCTGCTCCATAGCCAGCCGGCTGATAACCAACGCCTTGAAGCCACCCTGCAATTCCACCACATCGTCCTCGACCACACCGCCATGAAGGTGGTCCTCGAAGAAATCCGCGACCATCTGCGCGACCAAGCGCCGACCCAGGCCCCGGTGCCTTACCGCAATTATGTGGCCCAGGCGCGCCTGGCCATCAGTGAAGCCGAGCACGAAGCGTTCTTCCGCGGCGAGCTGGCCGACATCACTGAACCGACCCTGCCGTACGGCCTGACCGACATTCACGCCCAGGCCGGTGGTTTCGACCTGGCCACCGTGCAACTGGGGGCTGGCGACTATCAACGCCTGCGCAACCAGGCCCAGCAACTGGGTGTCAGTGCCGCCAGCCTGTTGCACCTGGCCTGGGCACGCCTGGTGTCGGCCACCAGCGGCAAGGACAGCGTGGTGTTCGGCACGGTGCTGCTCGGTCGTCTGCAAGGGGGGGCCGGTGCCGACCGGGGCCTGGGCATGTTCATCAACACCTTGCCCTTGCGCCTGGACCTGGATGGCCTGGGCGTTCGCGATGGGGTGCGCCAGGCCCACCAGCGCCTGAGCACACTGCTGGTGCATGAACACGCGTCCCTCGCCTTGGCCCAGCGCTGCAGCGGCGTGGCCGCGCCGTTGCCGCTGTTCAGCGCGATGCTCAACTACCGGCATGGCGCGAGTGCTGCCGAGCAGCAGGTGCAACGCGAGGCCCTGGAGGGCATCGAGGCATTGCCGAGCGGCGGGCATGGCCACTACCCGCTGAGCATCAACGTCGACGACCTGGGTGATGGCCTGCGCATGACCGCGCAAGTCACCGCGCAGGTGGGCGCGCAGCGCGTCTGTGAGCAATTGCTGCAGGTGCTGGTCGGTGTGCTTGACGCCCTTGAGCAGCAGCCGCAGTTGCCCTTGCAGCAACTGCCGGTTCTGGCCGCGCAGGAGCGCCAGCTGCTGCTGGTCGAAGCCAACGCCACGGTGCTGCAGCACGACCTGCAACACCCTCTGCACAGCCTGTTCGAAGCACAGGTGCGTGTTTCGCCGGATGCGCTGGCCCTGGTGGCCGAAGAGGGCCAGCTTAGCTACCGTCAGCTCGACGAGCAGGCCAACCGCCTGGCCCATCACCTGATCGGGCTCGGGGTGAAACCCGACGACCGGGTAGCGATCTGCGTCGAGCGCGGGCTGTCGCTGGTCGTCGGCCTGCTGGCCATCCTCAAGGCGGGCGGGGCCTACGTGCCCGTCGACCCGGGCTACCCGGCAGAACGTATCCGCCACATGCTGGAGGACAGCGCGCCGCTGGCAGTGCTGGTGCACGGCGCCACCCGTGACGTGGTGCAGTCTTCGCGGGCACCGCTGATCGATCTGGACGCGTCGGCCTGGCATGCCCAGCCGATCAGCAACCCTCGCGTACCTGGCCTGGCGTCGCACCACCTGGCCTATGTGATCTACACCTCCGGTTCCACCGGCCTGCCCAAGGGCGTGATGGTCGAACACCGCAACGTGGTCAACCTGGTGCACTGGAGCCAGCGCCTGTGCGCCGTGGTGGCAGGCGGCAGTGTGCTGCACAAGACCCCGGTGAGCTTCGACGCTTCGGTGTGGGAACTGTTCTGGCCACTGTGCAGCGGCCTGCGCCTGATACTGGCTCGCCCGGATGGCCAGCGTGATCCGCATTACCTGGCGCAGTTGATCCAGGCGCAGCAGGTGAACGTGGTGCAATTCGTGCCAGCGCTGCTGCAGCAATTCCTTGAGCACGCACAGAGTGCAGATTGCAGCAGCCTCAGCGATATCGTCTGTGGCGGTGGCGAGTTGACCCCGGGCTTGGCCGCCTTGGTGCGTCAGCGCCTGCCGGGCGTGCGGCTGCACAACGTCTATGGTCCCACCGAGACGACAGTCGACTGCAGCGCCTGGACCCTGGAGCCCGATGCGGCGCTGCCAGAAGGCGTACTGCCCATCGGCCGCCCGATCGACAACACCCAGCTCTATGTACTGGACGGCCGCGACCAGCCCGTTCCGTGGGGCGTGGCCGGCCACCTGCACATCGGCGGCGCCGGCGTCACCCGTGGCTACCTGGGCTTGGCCCAGCAGCAGGCCGAGCGCTTCATTGCCAGCCCGTTCGTGGCCGGCGAACGGCTGTACCGCAGCGGCGACCTGGTGCGCCAGCGGGCTGACGGCAACCTCGAATTCCTGGGCCGCAACGACCATCAGGTGAAAATTCGCGGCCTGCGTATCGAGCCCGGTGAGATCGAGGCGTGCCTGGCCCGCGTGGCGGCAGTGCGCGAAGCCGTGGTGCTGGCGTTCGATGAACGCCTGGTCGCTTACTACACCGGTGCAGCGCAGCCGGCGGACAGCCTGCGCCAGGCGCTGCTGGCACAGCTGCCGGAGTACATGGTGCCGGGGCTGTACATCCACCTCGACAGCCTGCCACTGACACCGAATGGCAAACTTGACCGCAAGGCATTGCCCGCGCCGGATGCCACCTTGCAACAGCGCCCCTACGAAGCCCCGCAAGGCCGCACCGAAGCGCTGCTGGCAGGGCTGTGGGCGGAGCTGCTGGGGGTAGAGCAGGTGGGCCGGCATGACAACTTCTTCGCGCTGGGCGGCCACTCGCTGCTGGCCGTGAGCCTTACGGCCCGCTTGCGCCTGGAGGGCCTGCAGGTCGATGTGCGGACCTTGTTCGGCCAGCCGACCCTTGCCGCGCTGGCGGCCACCCTGGGCCAGAGCCAGCAGGTCGAGGTGCCCGAGAACCGCATTGCCGCCGACTGTATCCACATTACCCCGGCGCTACTCAGCCTGATCGACCTCGACCAGGCGGCCATCGACCGTATCGTCGCCAGCGTGCCGGGGGGCGCTGCCAACGTGCAGGACATCTATCCGCTGGCGCCGCTGCAGGAAGGCATTCTCTACCACCACCTGAGCGCAGCCGAACACGACCCGTACGTGCTGTATTCGCGGTTGCGCTTCGACAGCCTTGAGCGCTTGCATTCCTTTGCCAGCGCACTGGACCAGGTGATTGCGCGTCACGATGTGCTGCGCACCGCCGTGCTTTGGGACGGCCTGCCACAGCCTGTGCAAGTGGTCTGGCGGCATGCTCCGCTCGCCGTTCTTGAGCACGCTGCAGCCCCTGGGGCGGCGGGTCTTGCCGGGGAAACCTGCGGCGCAATACTCGATCTGAGCACCGCGCCACTGCTGCGCCTCCTCTATACGCCGACCGCAGGCGCCATCGACGCCACCCTGCAATTCCACCACATCGTGCTCGACCACACCGCACTGGAAGTCATAGGCGAAGAGCTGGTTGCCTTCATGCAAGGCAACCCAGCGCCCCTGCATTCTCCCGCGCCCTACCGCAACTACGTGGCCCAGGCCCGCCTGGGCATCAGCCAGGCCGAGCACGAAGCGTTCTTCCGCGCGCAGCTGGCCGATATCGATGAGCCGACCCTGCCATTCGGCCTGAGCGATGTGCAAGGCGACGGCCGCGGCATGCAGGAGGCCAAACTGCCGTTGTCGGCCGCGCTCGCCGCCGGCCTGCGTCGCCAGGCACGGGGGCTGGGCATCAGCGTCGCCAGCCTGTTCCACCTGGCCTGGGCGCGCCTGCTGGCCGCGGCCAGCGGCAAGGACACCGTGGTGTTCGGCACCGTGCTGCTCGGCCGCTTGCAAGGCGGCGAGGGCGCCGAACGGGCACTGGGCATGTTCATCAACACCTTGCCGCTGCGGGTTGACCTGGGCGGTGTCAGCCTGCGCGCGGCGGCCCATGCGACCCATCAGCGCCTGAGCGCGCTGCTGGCCCACGAGCATGCCTCCCTGGCGTTGGCCCAGCGTTGCAGTGGCGTGGCTGCGCCGTTGCCGCTGTTCAGCGCGATGCTCAATTATCGCCATGGCGCTGAAAGCAGTGCCGAGCAGCGCCAGGGCTGGCAAGGCATCGAGGTGCTGGAAGGGCAGGAACGTACCAACTACCCGTTGAGCCTGAACGTGGACGACCTGGGTGATGGCTTCCGCCTGGTGGCCATGACCCCAGCAGACATTGGCGCGGCGCGGATCTGCGGGCAGATGAACCAGCTGCTGGAGGCCATGGTCGCGGCGCTGGAGCATGAGCCGGAGCTGGCGTTGCA
>NZ_JBIUZK010000008.1:0-284770 GCF_044744955.1 Pseudomonas sp. NPDC087185
GATGCGCTGCAGCGGGTCACCAAAGAGATCGTGGCGCCGAACCTGCCGGCCTTCAAGGCCGAGCGCACGTACAGCTACGCCCTGTGCGCCACCGATAACGATCAAGCGTCCCAGACCCTGGTCAATGCCCGCGGCATCAGCACCGTGACCCAGCTGGACGGGCTGGCGCGCGGCATACTGGAAACCCGCGACCATATCGATGAGCGCAGCCCCAAGCAGCCCTACACGTTGCAAACCCTGGACTACACCGCCGAGGGCCAGATTGCCAAGCGCGAGCAGTGCGATTATCTCCCTCACGCCAGCACAGGCGCACCTGAACCTTACTCGCTGATCAGTACCTTCGCCTTTGACGATTGGGGCCAGTTGAGCTGCACTACCCGGCCAGACCAGGTGGAAGAACACAGCGTCTTCGACCCGATTGGAGACAGCCTGCACAGGGGCGTCAAATTGAAAACCTGGCGCCAGGCGCAAGGCACCGGCGCAAGCAAGAGCAGGCAACGGGAAACCTGGCTAGACGTCTTCGAACGTACCGTCCGAGTACACAGGCTCGACGCCACAGGGATAATCGAAGGCCAACAGCGTCGCGTCCAGGACGGGTTGGGCAACTGCACCCAATACACCAATGAACGACAAGGCAATACGACCTATGCGTACGATGCCTGGATGCGCCTGAGCAACACCACGCTCCCCAACAACAACGAGATCATACGCTGTTTTGCCCCCCACAGCCGTGACGAACTGGTTGCCGAGGTCAAGATGATCGACACGCCTGGCGCTCCCCCATGGAGCCTCGGCACACAGGACTACGACCATCTGGGCAGGCTCACCAAGGTAAACGTTGCAGGCCGGGTACAAACGCACGTCTACAACGAGGGGCAACGCTTCCCCAGCGAGACGCACACTGCCGCCGGCAAGGCCCTGACCTACGACTATGACCTGGCCCTGTCGGATGCGCCCAAAGGTGTAACCAGCGAAGACCCTCTCGACAGTGCCACGTTCGAGTTCAACCCCAGCAGCGCACGGCTGACCAAAGCCGTCAATCGCCATGGGACTCGAGAGTACGACTACGCCCCTGACAACCAACTCATCCGCGCAACCTGGAGGGATGCCAATGGCAGCGTTGTCGAAACCTCCCAGAAGCACTCGCCAATGGGGCGCCTGATTACCCGCACCCACACCAGCACGCCTGCTGCGGGTACGCCCAAGCAGACCCTGAGCAGCCAATTCTCCTATAACAGTCGCGGACAACTGGTAAAGATTGAACAAGGCAACCTCACCTCGAACTTCACCTATGACACCCACGGCCGCCTCAGGACCCTGACCAGCTTCGATGGCAGCGCAAAGCAGGCAACGGTGATGATCGATTACGACGACCACGACCGGGAGACAATGCGCACGCTGGAGAGCACGGGCCAGTCCAAGCTGACCTTGAGCCAGGATTGGGGCCTGGACGGCCTTCTCATGCAACGGCTATTGAAAAAAGGCACGAGCACAGCGCTGCAGGAAGACTTCACCTATGACGTGAACGGGCGACTCCACACCATTCGCTACAGCGGCAACCAACTGCCGCGCGACGAGCAGAAACGTGCGATCACGAAACAGACGTTCGCATTCGACGAACTGGACAACATGAAGAGTTGCGAATGCGAGTTTTCCGCAGCCGCCAAGGAAACGGCGACGTTCCACTACAACCCGGCCGACCGCTGCCAACTGCTCAATATCAGCTACGAGCCCAAGCGTCAGCTGCAAGCCGCCGATATCCAGTACGACGGCAACGGCTGCCAAGCCACCGACCTGACGGGGCGATTGTACCGCTATGACACCCTAGGCCGGTTGCTGTCGATCACCGACCCCGCCAACACGACCACGACCTATCGCTACGATGCCAACGGCCACCTTGTGGCACGCGCGCACGACCATGATGACGAGACCCTCTTCAGCCATGAAGGCAACCGCCTGAGCCTTGCGGTAAAAGGGGCGGTGATGACCGCTTTGGTCTACCACGGCACGCAGCCGATTGCCCAGCAATCGACCGATTCGAGCCTGCCAGTGCTGCTGCACACCAACGCCAGCCATAGCGTGATCGCCGAATACCGGGGCGGCCAACAACACGAGATCGTCTATGACGCCTATGGTGAGCATGACCGCGATGAGCTGCGCATGAGCCTGCTGGGTTACAACGGCGAATACCTTGACCCGGAGCGTGCCTGTTACCCACTGGGCCGCGGCTTGCGCTTCTATTTCCCCGGTGACCGGCGCTTCCGTCAGGCCGACCCCGTCGGCCTGGCCAATGCCGCCGAATTCGGCCGCTACGGTTATTGCAAGGGCAACCCGGTGATGCTCCTGGACCCTAGCGGGCGAACGGCCACCCCCGTCTATGGCAGCCTCGAACAGGGTCGCATGGCCTATCAGAGCCTGGAGATGACCCCCTACGAGGAAGAAGTGTGGCAGATGGAAATCGAACAGCGCAGGCTTGAGCGAGAACAGAAGAAAAAGATCTCCGGCAGCATGTGGGCGGCCATCGGGATCGGCGCGTTGTTCACCGTGCTGGCCGTCGTTTCTGCCGGGGCGGCGATAGTTGGCGCTGTCGGCGCTGCCGCCGCGGCTGCAGCGGGCACTGGGGCGGCGGCAGCCGCGACTCAGGCGATGATTGTGGCAGGTGTATCAGTGGTGGTCGCAGCAGCATCCGCTGTTTCTTTCGCAGCGGATGTCACCGCGATTGTCACCCAAGAACCATGGGCTATGAAGTTTTCGGAAATCGCAGGCTACGTCAGCGCCGGCGTTTCGCTATTGGATGGGATGGCCGTCAAGTATCTGACCGCCAGGGCGCTGCAGCAGTCCATGCAGCAGTCCTTGCGTCGAGGAGTATTGGCGCTTGTGGACAGCTCCGCCAAGGTCGGCAAAACTGTGGTTTTGAACTACTCGATGCAAGACCCGGAAGTCACGCGGCTCTAAGGAGAAATCCTTGAATTTGCGTAAGACGCACAATGAAACGCCCGGGTCTAACTCCGGGCGTTTCATTGTTAACCTTCGCTACTTGCCTGCGTTGGCAAGGCACTTCGAGCACGCCAGCCACTTGCGATGTTGCAGCTCCAGCTGAGTCTTGTTGACGTCGGCAAATGCGTCATAGGGCAGCAGCAAGAGCAGATGCCCGTACAACATCTGTTCGCCAAACGCCGCCTCAGCCCTGATCAGCACAAATGAACCGGGTGCAGCAGGGTCGATGTGATACAGGCCCGTTTCCCGCTCGATACGGCCAGGCCCCCTCAGCGGCAGCCACCAGGTTACCGGTTCGAAGGGCTCATCCCAGCCTGGGGGCTTGCCGCGCAACTGGAGCTGAGTGTCATCGGCGCTGGCTTCATCCACATAGACGAAAAGCGTCTGATCCTGAAAAAGACTGAGCATCACGCCACTGGCTTCAGCCTTCCCTGAAGGCAACGTGGCGACCAATCTGTCGAGCGAGCAATAAGCGTCAGTGCTGGCTGTGGTGGGGGTATAGATGGCTTTGTTACCCGCCGTGTTGATCGTGCCAGCCAAGCCTCCCTCGACATTCTGCAGCGCCCAGGTCACGTTGCCGGCATCCATCTTAAACGATTCGTACTCGAACGTTCTCTTGTCGGTCGGAAAACGAATGAAAATCTCGGGTGAAACCGCTACCCGCGTGTTCACCACTGTGACCAGCGCGGCATAGCTACGCCCAGCCTGCCGATCGGTAGCGACGATCCTGACCCGGTGAGTGACGCCGTCGTAGCCTTGCATGGCTGGTGCAGTATAGAGCCCATCCTGGTCGATCGTGCCGGGCTCCCAGGGGTGCTCTGGCAGCGCCTCGCATGTCCAGGCAATGCTCGAGCGTGCCTGGCTCAGGGAAAATCGCTGCTGCTCGCCAGCAGCGAGCCTGATGTTTTGTTCTTTGATCCAGGGGGTGGTTTCGCCGACCTGATAGGCGCCGACCATTGCCAGATTACCCTGGATGCTCGCGCTCACATCAGGCCGCAGCGTGGTCTGGTGGTCCAACCTCAAACTGGCCAGCAAAGGCCCCGACAGGCGGGCGTCAAGGTGCTTGAACAGCGCATTGATGAACCCTCGGCGCAGCGTGTAGGCCGCCAGAGGTGCATGCTCCGCCGCCAAGTCGGGCGAAAGGCTGGAGGCCACGTCCCTCCATGCACAGGAGGTGACCTCGAGCGTGCCGGCTTCACTGCTGGCCGGATCAATCGTGTACTGAAACTCCAGGTGTGGCTTGAAGCGGATACTGGCTGCCGTCCACTCTCCCTTGCGATCGGTGCGATAGCGGTAGTCAAGGGTAACCACCGGCGTCCAGGTCTGCGTGACCTGGGCGTCCAGGAACGTGATGCGAAGTGGCTCGGTACTCGGTTGAACCGGCACTTCGCACGCGACGCTTTCGAACTCAAGCGTGCCGTGGGAAATCCGCCCAGCAGGTATTCGCAAGGTACCGGCCTTGGCGACCATGGCGCTCAGTGGCTTGCCCTCTGCGCGCTCATAGCTGAATTCGCCCCCCTCGAGCACCCCCACTATCCCCAGGCCATAGGCCGTGCGCTGCAGCAACTGGCGTGACAAGACCACCGTACTGGAAAAACCATCGCGCGCATCAGGCGCCAGCATCGGCGGCAACGCCTTTTCACCGTTATCATCCGGATCAAAGCCACGCGCACCGTGCCTGTGGGTCATGAACAACAGCAACGCCTGTTGCCCGTCGAGCGCCTGACTGCGGGGAACAATCTCTTCGAGCATGCGCAATTCACTGGACGAACTGGGGACTACTTGCGCCAGGTCGAGCGTAGCCTTCGAGGGCTCTGCAGTCTTCAGCATCATACTGATCAGCTGAGCGCCTTGGCGGCCTAGAAAACCGCTGCCCAGTTCCAGTTCATATTTCCTGGCGCTGGCACTGTCCATGCACAACTTGCCGTCTTTGTAGAGGATGTCCAGTTGCAGCTCCGGATGAAGCATGTTCACCGCGCTGTTGGTCCTGATCGAGGCGAGTTCACCGCCCATGGCATAATCCAACCGTGTCCCCTCTTCCATTGCCATGGTCAGCTTGAATGTGGCCCGTTGATAGGAAGCGTCCAGCAAGGTCAGGGTGGGCGATGAAACGCGGTAGTTGGCCAGCACGTAGGTGATCTGGGTATCTTCATCCGTCACGCTGGCTTTCAGGCCCTTGAGCGACTGGCCGTTGGCCAGGCGCCGAAGGTGGTCCTGATCGACCAGATGCTGCACGAACTCCATGGGCCATGCGACCATGATGTCCCAACCCAGCATGTCAGGTACTCGCCCCAGCCAGGCTGGAAGCTCTTTTGGAATCGTGGCATCTTTCATGGGATCACCTTTTTTCAGTCAGGCAACATCAGTTTCGAATAGATCGTCGGGTATTCGTACAACGGCAACGGCAGCACGATGAATCCCACCCCGGTGGGGGCAGCGTCCGGCGTGGCGACGCTTACCTGGACTACCGCAACGCGCTCGGTGGTAGCCTGACCGACGCGGAACAGCGCCTTGGCCTGATCCTCGTCGAGCGCGCTGACAGTGCCCCCGCCAAACTCAATCTTCCATGTCACGCGCTTGCCGGGCTGCACAGGGATCGTCATGCGCAAACTGACTTCGCCCTTGCCCGCGTCCACCTCATCGATCCGCACTTTCAAAGTGTTCAGCGCCGGCTGCTGCGCCAGGGTGATCACACAGGCTTCCCGCGCCACAGTGCCAACCGAAACTTGCACGCGGGTGAAGGTCGGGTAGCCGCGGTCAGGCTCTGCGGCGGTGAACTGGATTTGCGCAGCCGTCGGGTTGCCTTGCACCGGTTGGCCATCGATCGTCCATTGGAAGGTGGGGGATGCATCGCTGCTTCCCGCGTCCAGCAGCATGCTCCCTCTGGGGCTGAGCACCTGTACAAGCGGCGCGATGCTCAGGGCGTCGTGGGCGATGGTGACCATCGTATAGCCGGGCACTTCACCTTGGGTCGCGCAAACGCGCTCGCGAACGAACCCCGACAACCGTGCATCGGCCGGGACCGTATAACGGCCCGTGGCGTCGATGCTTCCTACTGGCATCTGACCGGCATCCAGCGCTTCGACATGCCAACTGATCGGGCCGCTGGCATTGGCGACCTTGAATTGCGCCTGCCCGCCCACGGGAACATTGGGCCAACGGGGCTGGACATCAGGGATACCGTCAATCTTGCCCAGTGTGTTGAAGGTAATGATTTCATGACGGGAATGGCCCTCACCGCCGATGAGGGTATTACCAAAACGTAACTGTACGATATTGCGTAACAGCCCTCCCCCCCCTTCCAGCACCAGTTTGTTTAAACTATCAGTCATGGAGGCCAGCATAATATCCAACACACCTCGCCATGCGATATCAACAAACTTGGCAATGATCAGCATTATTAGTTCGATCAAGCCTCCCTGCAACCCTGCCGTAATCGGGTCGTATTGGGCATCCGAGCTGACCAGCTTAAACTCCAACTTGTCCTTTTCGAAGACCATGCGATAACGATTGTTCAGCACAAACCCCTGCTTCATAGAAATAGGGTCCGCCGGGATCTCAAAGATGCATTCCCAATCCATTTCTATCTCTGCATCATCCGGCAGATATGTAAGCGTTAAACCTTTGCCTTTGGAAATGAATTCAGCGACTTTGTCATCCTTGAGCACACCTGCTGCGGCTCGCAACTTTTCATACAAATCGCGTACGTCATGGTTTTGTATATCCCCACGCTCGATAGTCATGTGGGCATTCGGGATCGTCCAGGTGCAGCCGTCAACAATCGGTAAATCATACGAATCGAGTAAACTCAATACACTCTGGAAGAATATTGGAAAAGCCACATAGTTGGGCTGGAACAAGACGCTGGCCGAGCACGCTGGCAGATCATTTGGGATCAAGAAGCGGAAATCATGGTTCTCGCCCGGCGGTTTGCCCCCGAAGTTCTTGTCCGTGCTCATAAAGACAAGCACCGCCCCTTCACCCGCCCGGCCTGGGTCGTGGTTGGCTTGTGTTCTCAACCAGAACAGGTGCAGCGGGGTAAAGTACGGATCATTGTTTACAAACTTGCCAAGATTAAATACCTTGTCACTGTCAGGCATTTTTTTGAACAACGCCTCGAATACCTCGCCCCCTAGACGCTGAAGATTGGGTTCGCCGCGGAAGTCGAGTATGAAATTATTGGCATTCTTCAAGTCTAGATTCAGCGAACCGTCGACCTCAATACTGCCCGGCGTGTCATGCAGCGCCACCACCATCCTCAATACAGGCCCCTGCATAGGCTGGATCCACTCCAGGCGGGACACTTCCCACTGCACCCCATGTTGCAACACGATATCGCTACCGCCGACGACGGCCATGCTCAAGTTGGCCCTGGAGTCATTCAGCCCCGTGTCATCAAAGCTCAGACGAGGCGGGCCGAGGATGAAATCCTGCAGGTAACGTTCCGTTAGCTCATAGTCAAGCCTTGCCGTGAACGGCTGACCAAAACTGGTTGCATTGAATTGCTCGATGAAAACCTGTTCAATCAGCCGGTTCAGATCATCGCGAGCCAGCGCAACGATGATGTCCCACTCCCTCATTCGAGGTTCAGCCCCAAACCACTCAAGCAGTGCGTTCTTGGTAGGCATCTCTCGCATCCTCGTTGCCATGGCATGAACCGTGGTTATACCGAGCCGAGAACGGAGCGAAAACTGGCAAAAATATCAGGTAGGCAGTTGAACAGAGGCGCTATCAGCCCCCGCGAACGCAAAAAAAAACGCCACTTCAAACGAAGTGGCGTTTCTGATTTGGAGCGGGAAACGAGACTCGAACTCGCGACCCCGACCTTGGCAAGGTCGTGCTCTACCAACTGAGCTATTCCCGCAATGTGAAGCTTTAACGCTAATCGGCGTGAAGCGCCTTGACGACCTTCACCACCACTGCACCGTGCGAACGCCACAGTATTTAAACTGGAGCGGGAAACGAGACTCGAACTCGCGACCCCGACCTTGGCAAGGTCGTGCTCTACCAACTGAGCTATTCCCGCAAATGGCGTCCCCTAGGGGACTCGAACCCCTGTTACCGCCGTGAAAGGGCGGTGTCCTAGGCCACTAGACGAAGGGGACACACAACACTTTTCAGTGCGCCAGATATTGAACCTCACGATTCAACCTGGACTTTCTTTTCCTGCCCCGCCGTTAAGCAGTGCCGGAGAAACTGGAGCGGGAAACGAGACTCGAACTCGCGACCCCGACCTTGGCAAGGTCGTGCTCTACCAACTGAGCTATTCCCGCAATGTGGCGTCCCCTAGGGGACTCGAACCCCTGTTACCGCCGTGAAAGGGCGGTGTCCTAGGCCACTAGACGAAGGGGACACGCTGCTGGCATTACTGCCTGCTTTCACTCCCTGCCGCGTTTCGCTGTGTGCTTTACGCTGCAAGTGGCGCGCATTCTATGGATGCCTTGCAGGGTCGTCAACCCCTTTGTAGAAATTTATTTAAATCAATGACTTCGGTCCATCTTGCGGGCCTACCCGATGGGCGTCCGAGGATTGGCGTTGATTTTCTGACAGCACCTCGGCAAGCTCGGCTACTGATGTGCCAGCATGCAGCCGTACTGTAGTTATAGAGCAGGTTGCCGATATAAAAAGAGATTTGCCTGCAAGGGCCACTCGCAGGCAAGCCCGCTCCTACACTGATACAGAACCTATTCAATGAGGCGTTAACGGTGACACCACTTCTGATCACACTGCTCATCGTGGCGGGTATCGCGTTGCTGATCGTGATCGGCTACCTCAACAACGTGGTCGAGAACAGCAAGCTGGAACGCGCACGGCTTAAAGTCGAGCTGGCCGACCGCGTGCGCCGCTGCGGGGAAATCACCGAAACCTTCCCCGGCCAGTTCATGACCCCGGCCCTCAAGCTGTTGCTGACGCGCCTGGAGCTCAACCTCAACCAGCGCCGACTGGCACTGGACAAGAACAACGCCGAACTCAAGGCGCGCATCGCCGAGCTCGAAGGGCTGATCGCCCTGGGCGAAAAAATCCCGGTGAATAATCCGCCCAGCCCGATCCAGACCGAAGTCAAGGCCAAGGATGTGCGCTTCCTGCTGGAGGCGCTGCATACCCAGATCGTCAAGGCCACCCAGGAAAACGTCCTGCAGACCACCGAAGGCAAACACTGGGTCAAGGAGATCCGCCACCTGCTGGTGCTGCTGCACATCGAGTTCTTCAACAACCTTGGCCAGCAGGCGTTGCAGCAGGAACAACCGGGGCAGGCCCGCCTGGCCTTCGAGCGCGGTGTGCAGTACCTGCGCAAGCAGCCTGAGCCAAAAGTGTATGAAGAGCAGCTGACGTATCTTGAGAAACTGCTGGCACGGGCCAATGCCCAGGTGCTGGACCAGATGGAGCCGGCCGAGAACGATGAGAACGCACTGACCCAGGGGCTCAAGACCGATGAGGACGAGACCTGGAAAAAACGCGTGATCTACGACTGATCCGCAAAAAGAAAGGGGCCAATCATTGGCCCCTTTCTTTATTCAGCAGTCAGTCAATTCGAGGAAGACCGCCGCCAGGCGCTCAAGCCCACGCTGGTCCGCCTCACTGAAGCGCGCCAGCTTCGGGCTGTCCAGATCGAGCACACCGATCAGCCTGCCCTCCTTCACCAGCGGAATCACCAGTTCGCTGTTGGACGCGCTGTCACAGGCGATGTGCCCTGGGAACGCATGCACGTCCTCGACCCGCTGTGTCTGCCGGGTGGCCGCCGCCGCGCCGCACACCCCGCGGCTGAACGGAATGCGCACACAGGCCACCTGTCCCTGGAACGGGCCCAGCACCAACGCTTCGTTACGGTTGAGGTAGAACCCCGCCCAGTTCAGGTCGTCCACCTGGTTGTACAGGAACGCCGAGAACTGCGCGGCATTGGCGATGAAGTCACGCTCGTCGGCAAACAGCGCCTGCACTTGCGCAGCCAGCAGGTCATAGCCGTCGAGGCCGGCGCCACTGGCATTGAGGTCGATCATTTATTTCTGCTCCAGCAATTGCAGCCCGACCCAGTAGCGGGCGAACTGATAGGCACAACGGCCATTACGGTTACCGCGGCCGGTGGCCCAGCGCACGGCGAGGATGTCCAGCGCTTCATCACGCTGCCAGGCCAGCCCGGCAGGCTGCGCCAGCTGGCCGATCCAGTGTTCGACCACGCTGAGGAAGTGCTCCTGGGTGAAGGGGTAGAACGACAGCCACAGGCCAAAACGGTCAGACAAGGCGATCTTGTCTTCCACCGCTTCGCTGGGGTGCAGCTCGCCATCGACCCGCTTCCAGTTCTCGTTGTCGCTCTCCTTCTCCGGCACCAGGTGGCGGCGGTTGGAGGTGGCGTACAGCAGCACATTGTCCGGCGCCTGCTCCAACGAACCGTCGAGTACGCTCTTGAGCACGCGGTAGTCGCCCTCCCCCGCTTCGAACGACAAGTCGTCGCAGAACAGGATGAAGCGCTGCGGCAACTTTTGCAGTTGCTCGACGACACGTGGCAGGTCGGCCAGGTGATCGCGCTCGATTTCGATCAGGCGCAGCCCGGCATCTGCGTGCTCGGCCAGCAAGGCGCGCACCAGTGACGACTTGCCGGTGCCGCGCGAGCCCCACAGCAAGGCGTGGTTGGCCGGCAGGCCCTTGATGAACTGGTCGGTGTTGCGGCCCAGCTGCTCACGCTGTTTGTCGACCCCGATCAGGTCGGTCAGGCGGATGTCCAGGCTGACCTGCAGTGGCATCAGGTAACCGGTGCGGCCATCGCGCTGCCAGCGCGCGGCCAGGGTAGTGCCCCAGTCGATGTCCGGGCGTGGCGCCGGCAACAACGGTTCGAGACGCGCCAGCACAGACTCGGCGCGTTCCAGGAAAGTATTCAAGCGAGCGTCCATGACGACTCCTAGCAAGACAGGTGAGATTTACTGCTGAATGTGTGACAGGCTGCCAGCAGCCGGGGCTGATCGGCTATGCTTGCGCAGCGCAAGGGACGTGAAACCGGCTCGGGACTCATGGATATCAAGTTCACCAATCGCCTGTCATACAAGCAAGCCCGGTTGACAGTCCTGGTCGGCTTCATCCTGGGAACATTGCTCAGTCTCATCCAGATCGGCATCGATTATGCCAGCGAAGACGCATCCATCAACCGCGAAGTGCAGGCATTGCTGCAAATCAGCCACAATCCGGCCTCGCGCATTGCCTACAACATCGACTCGGAGTTGGCGCTGGAACTCACCCGCGGCCTGCTGCAGTCGCCGGCGATCATCCGCGCGCGGCTGATCGACAACAATGAAACCGTGCTGGCCGACGTCGAGCGCGCCCGCCTGGAAGACCGCTACCGGCCACTGAGCGACTTCCTGTTCGGCGAACAGCGCCAGTTCAAGGAGCGGCTGTTCCTCACCCACATGCCCGAGGAGTACCTAGGCACCCTGTACCTGGACGTCGATACGTACGCCTTCGGCAGCCGCTTCCTCGACCGCGCCGGGGTCACCCTGCTCAACGGCTTTGCCCGCAGCCTGGTGCTGACCGGCATTCTCCTGGCGCTGTTCTATATGATGCTGACCAAGCCGCTGGTCAATGTGATCGGCGCGCTCAGCGGCCGCGACCCGCGCCAGCCGGGGCAAACCCGCCTGGATTGCCCCCACGGCCACGAACTGGACGAGATCGGCGTGCTTGTCAAGGTCGCCAACCAGCAGTTCGTCAGCATGGCCACCGAGATCCAGCAGCGGCGCACCGCCGAGAACCGCTTGACGCAATACCTCAACGAGCTGGAAGACATCGTTTCGGCCCGCACCGAAGAGCTCAAGGCCAGCAACAGCCGCCTCAGCCAGTCCAACCAGGAGCTGGTCGAAGCGCGCCAGCGCGCCTTGGACATGGCCCAGGCGCGAGCGGCCTTCCTGGCCAACATGAGCCACGAGATCCGCACACCGCTCAACGGCATGCTTGGCATGATCGCCCTGGCCCTGGACAGCCCGCTGGCCAGCGAACAACGCCAGCAACTTTCGATCGCCCACGACTCGGGCAAGGTGCTGGTGGAGTTGCTCAACGATATCCTCGACCTGTCCAAGTTCGACGCCGGCCAGCTCGAACTGGAACGCATCCCCTTCGACATGGGTGCGATGGTCGAGGACACCGCCAACCTGCTGTCACAGAACGCCGCGCAAAGCGTCGAACTGACCTGCCTGATCGCCAGCGACTTCCCAAGCTCGGTGCTGGGCGACCCGACCCGGGTGCGCCAGGTGGTCAGCAACCTGCTGTCCAATGCGCTGAAATTCACCCGCTTCGGCCGCGTCGATATACGCCTGGTGCGCATCGTCGGCGGCGTGCGCCTGGAAGTGCGCGACACCGGCATCGGCATCCCCGAGGAAGCCCAGGCGCGGATCTTCCAGCCGTTCACCCAGGCCGGCGCCGGCATCACCCGCCAGTATGGCGGCACCGGCCTGGGCCTGGCCCTGACCCGCAACCTGTGCAAGGCGATGCAAGGGCACCTGCACATTCGGTCCGAACCCGGGTTTGGCAGCTGCTTCAGCGCCGAATTGCCGCTGACCACCCACACCGAGGCCATTCCACCCGCACCTTTGCAAGGGCGAATCGTGGCGCTGAGCAACGCAGGCAGCGGCCTGTGCGAGCTGCTGCAAAGTGTGCTGCCAGGCTGGGGGTTGGCGTACCAGCGGCATGACAATGCCGCGGCGCTGGGCAACGCGATCGACCTGCTGATCACCGACGACCTGGAGCACCTGTTCCAGCTGCGCCCCGCCCTGAAGGTGCCGATCCTGCTGGTGACGGCCTACGGCAACTTCCTGCCGGCCGAACAGTCGGCGCAACTGGCACCGCTGCACCAACTGGCCCGCCCATTGGCACGCAACGCCCTGTACCAGACCCTGCGCCGCACCTTGCAGGGCCAAGCCCCCGAGCACCCGCTGGCCACCCCGGCGCTGTCCGCCGCCAGCGGCCGCGCGCGTATTCTACTGGTGGAGGACAACCCGGTGAACCAATTGGTGGCCAAGGGCATGCTGGCCAAGCTCGGCTGCCAGGTGCAGTTGGCCACCCAGGGCGTCGAGGCACTGGAGTGCCTGGAGCAAGAGGATTTCGACCTGGTGCTGATGGACTGCAACATGCCGGTGATGGACGGCTACGAAGCCAGCCGGCGCATCCGCCAGAGCGGCCGCTGGCCCGAGCTGCCGATCGTCGCACTGACCGCCAATGCCATGCCCGAGGAGCGCGAGCGCTGCCGCGCGGCGGGCATGAACGACTACCTGGCCAAGCCGTTCCGCCGCGAAGAGCTGTTGGCGCTGATCGACCATTGGGTGCCGCTCAGCGGCTGAGCAGGCGCTCGATATCGGCTTCCAGCGCCTGGGGCTTGGTGGTCGGCGCATAGCGCACTACCTTGCCGCTGGCCGGGTCGACGAGAAACTTGGTGAAGTTCCACTTGATCTTCTGCGACCCCAGCAGGCCCGGCGCGCGCTGCTTAAGCTCGACGAACAGCGGGTGGGCACCGGGGCCGTTGACCTCGACCTTGCGAAACAGCGGGAAGCTCACGCCGAAATTGCGTTCGCAGAACTGCGCGATCTCGCGCGCCTCACCCGGCTCCTGCTTGCCGAACTGGTTGCAAGGGAAGCCCAGCACCACCAGGCCACGCTCGCGGTACAGCTGCCACAGTTGCTCCAGGCCCTTGTACTGCGGGGTGAAGCCGCACTGGCTGGCGGTGTTGACCACCAGCAGCGCCTTGCCGGCGAAATCGCCGAGCACCTTGTGCTCGCCACCCAGGGTCACGCAGGGGATGTCCAGCATCGATCCAGCCATGGTCAGGCTCCGTCACGCGGTTTGAAGTCCAGGCACACCGAGTTGATGCAGTAGCGCAAGCCGGTCGGGGGTGGGCCGTCAGGGAATACATGGCCCAGGTGGGCATCGCACTGAGCGCAGGTCACCTCGGTGCGGATCATGCCGTGGGAGGTGTCGCGAATCTCGATCATCGCGCGTTCTTCGAGCGGCGCGTAGAAGCTCGGCCAGCCGCAACCGGAATCGAACTTGGTGGTCGAGTCGAACAGCGGCAAACCGCAGCAGATGCACGTGTAGATACCCGCGCGCTTTTCACTGTTGTACTTACCGGTGAACGGCCGCTCGGTACCCTTGAGGCGGCACACCTGGTACTGCGCCGGGTCGAGCATTGCGCGCCATTCTTCAAGGGTTTTGTCGATCTTTTGCATGTGGGGACCTCGGCAAGCTGAATTTCACCTCGCGCCGTCTTTTCCGTAACGCGGGTGGCACGTATATTAGTTGGCTTCGTGTGCACGGGCTCCAAGTCTGGCACCCGCGCCCCGCCCTTTCAAACCTTTCGACGGCGGCGCACCGCGTATTCTCAATCGGGATCACATCATGCAGTTCAGCAAATCGAACAAGCTCGCCAATGTCTGCTACGACATTCGCGGCCCGGTGCTCAAGCACGCCAAACGCCTGGAAGAGGAAGGCCACCGCATCCTCAAGCTGAACATCGGCAACCCGGCGCCGTTTGGCTTCGAAGCGCCGGACGAAATCCTCCAGGATGTGATCCGCAACCTGCCCACCGCACAGGGCTACAGCGACTCCAAGGGCCTGTTCAGCGCGCGCAAGGCGGTGATGCAGTATTGCCAGCAGAAAGAAATCGAAGGCGTCACCATCGAGGACATCTACCTCGGCAACGGTGTCTCCGAGCTGATCGTCATGTCGATGCAGGCGCTGCTCAACAATGGCGACGAAGTGCTGATCCCGGCCCCCGACTACCCACTGTGGACCGCCGCAGTGAGCCTGGCCGGCGGCAAGCCGGTGCACTACCTGTGCGACGAGCAGGCCGACTGGTTCCCCGACCTTGAGGACATCAAGGCCAAGATCACCCCGAACACCAAGGCCCTGGTGATCATCAACCCGAACAACCCGACCGGCGCCGTGTACTCCAAGGAGCTGTTGCTGGGTATGCTGGAGCTGGCGCGCCAGCACAACCTGGTGGTGTTCTCCGACGAGATCTACGACAAGATCCTCTACGACGAGGCCGTGCACATCAGCACCGCGTCGCTGGCCCCGGACCTGCTGTGCCTGACCTTCAACGGCCTGTCTAAGTCTTACCGGGTGGCGGGCTTCCGCTCCGGCTGGCTGATCATCTCCGGGCCCAAGCACCACGCCCAGAGCTACATCGAAGGCATCGACATGCTGGCCAACATGCGCCTGTGCGCCAACGTGCCGGCCCAGCACGCCATCCAGACCGCCCTGGGCGGCTACCAGAGCATCAATGACCTGGTGCTGCCGCCGGGCCGCCTGCTGGAGCAGCGCAACCGTACCTACGAACTGCTCAACGCCATCCCCGGTGTGAGCTGCGTCAAGCCGATGGGCGCGCTGTACGCGTTCCCGCGGATCGACCCGAAGGTCTGCCCGATCCTCAACGACGAGAAGTTCGCGCTGGACCTGCTGCTGTCGGAAAAACTGCTGATCGTCCAGGGCACGGCGTTCAACTGGCCGTGGCCGGACCACTTCCGCGTGGTGACCTTGCCACGGGTGGATGACCTGGAGCAGGCGATCGGGCGCATCGGGAATTTCCTGAAAGGTTATTCGCAGTAATTCAGCGCCCTTGGGGGCGCTTTGCGCCCCCTACACCCCCCATCGAATGTTTCTTACATCCTGCAACGCTCTAGCTCACAGCCCCCGCTGTATCCTCTGCCATACTCCGCCGTACACAGTTTGAAATAGTCGCCCGATTGAATCCGAGCGACCGGCCCCTTATATACCCCGCATACGCAACACACTCATCCGTCAGGAGAACGTAACAACCATGATGCGCATTCTGTTGTTTGTAGCCACCAACCTTGCGGTGGTGCTGGTTGCAAGCATTACCCTGAGCCTGTTCGGCTTCAATGGGTTCATGGCCGCCAACGGGGTTGACCTCAACCTCAGCAGCTTGCTGGTGTTCTGTGCCGTGTTCGGCTTTGCCGGCTCCCTGGTCTCGCTGTTCATCTCCAAGTGGATGGCGAAGATGACCACCGGCACCCAGATCATCTCGCAGCCGCGCACCCGCCACGAACAGTGGCTGCTGCAGACGGTCGAAGAGCTGTCGCGCGAAGCCGGCATCAAGATGCCCGAGGTCGGCATCTTCCCGGCCTACGAGGCCAATGCCTTCGCCACCGGCTGGAACCGCAACGATGCACTGGTAGCGGTATCCCAGGGCCTGCTGGAGCGCTTCTCGCCCGATGAAGTGCGTGCCGTGCTGGCCCACGAGATCGGCCACGTGGCCAACGGCGACATGGTCACCCTGGCACTGGTGCAGGGTGTGGTGAACACCTTCGTGATGTTCTTCGCCCGTATCATCGGCAACTTCGTCGACAAGGTCATCTTCAAGAACGAAGAAGGCCAGGGCATTGCCTACTACGTGGCAACCATCGTCGCCGAACTGGTCCTCGGTATCCTCGCCAGCATGATCGTCATGTGGTTCTCGCGCCGCCGCGAGTACCGCGCCGACGAAGCCGGCGCGCAACTGGCCGGCACTGCCGCCATGATCGGCGCCCTGCAGCGCCTGCGTGTTGAGCAAGGCCTGCCGGTGCACATGCCCGACACCATGAAGGCCTTCGGCATCAATGGCGGCCTCAAGCACGGCCTGGCTGGCCTGCTGATGAGCCACCCGCCGCTGGAAGACCGCATCGAGGCACTGCGCCGCCGCGGTTGATCCATCACGCATGAAAAAGGGCGACCTCGGTCGCCCTTTTTTTCGTTCATCGGTCAGAACTGTACGATGTACAGCCGTTCCACCACACTGTTGACGCCCGCCTGAAGGAATTTCGGGCTCTCCTCGATCACCTCTCGCTCGTCCAGCACCTGGGCTTTGCCGCCTGCATACCCTGTGTGCACCTCGCCATCGGTTACCGCAAAAGGTGGCCCGGCCAGCAGCTGCTGGTCGTAATCCATCGTCAACAATAGCCCCTTGCAGCCCTTTGGCAGCGTCCTCGAAAGCTGCGCCATGTAGCGTGCGCGCATGTCGGCCGGCAGGGCAATCAATGCCGCGCGGTCGTAGAGCCCCAGGCAATCAGCCACATCCTGTGCCTGCAAGGCGAAGAAGTCGCCGCACCAGATTTCAACATCGCCATGGCGCCAGACCTCGAACTCGCCCTGTTGCGATATTTGCGCCTGCAGCCCCTGCTCGCGGAAAAAGTCCTCCACCGCCCGCCGCGACAGCTCTACCCCCAACACCCGGTAATTGCACTGCGCCAACCAGGCCATATCCACGCTCTTGCCACACAAGGGCACCAACACCCGGCTACCCTCGGGCAATGCCACCTTGCGCCAGTGCGCCTGCAGGAATGGGTTGACGACTGCACGGTGAAAGCCGATCTGATTATCGGCCCATCGCTTTTGCCAAAACGCTGGCTCCATGATCACTCCCGTTTTTTAGATGGATTGAGGGTAAAACTTGGTTTGGATTTCGATCTGTAGTTGATCGAAGATGATGACATCTTAATCCTCTGGACCCCTATCATGCTGCCCAGCCTGTTCATCTCCCACGGTTCCCCCATGCTCGCCCTGCAACCCGGCGCCAGCGGCCCGGCGCTGGCCAAGCTGGCCAATGCCCTGCCGCGACCGAAGGCAATCGTGGTGGTGTCGGCGCACTGGGAAAGCCGTGAACTGCGGGTAACGGGCGCTGCGCAGCCGCAGACCTGGCATGACTTCCACGGCTTCCCCGCCGCACTGTACGCGGTACAGTACCCGGCGCCGGGTGAGCCTGCGCTGGCCCTCAAGGTCAGTGAATGGTTGAACGCTGCCGGCCTGCCGGCGCGCCTGGATGCACAGCGGCCATTCGACCATGGCGCCTGGGTACCGCTGTCGCTGATGTACCCGGACGCGAGCATCCCGGTCATCCAGGTTTCGCTGCCCAGCCACCAGGGGCCGGGGCTGCAGCTCAAGGTCGGCCAGGCATTGGCGGGGCTGCGTGATCAGGGCATCCTGCTGGTGGGCTCCGGCAGCATCACCCACAACCTGGGCGAGCTCGACTGGCACGCCGGGCCCGATGTGGTCGAGCCGTGGGCGTTGGCGTTTCGCGATTGGGTGGTGGAAAAGCTGGGCGAGGATGACCAGGTGGCACTGCTGGACTTCCAGCGGCAGGCGCCGTTCGCTGCACGCAACCACCCCAGTGACGAACACTTCCTGCCGTTGTTCTTTGCCCTGGGAGCCGGCAAGACATTCGGGACAGTGCACCAAGGCTTTACCCTGGGAGCCCTGGGCATGGACATTTATCGGTTCGACTGAAGCCCCGAGAAAGGACCAGAACAGGCAAAAAAAATCCCCGACCTAGGCCGGGGATTTTTTCGTCACGCCAGGATCAATCCTCGCGGTAGCGACGCAGCTTCAGCTGCTTGCCAGCCACGCGGGTGTCCTTGAGCTTGGTCAGCAGACGCTCGAGGCCATCTTCCGGCAGCTCGATCAGGCTGAAGCTGTCACGCACCTGGATGCGACCGATCGCATCACGGGCCAGGCCACCTTCGTTGAGGATCGCGCCCAGCAGGTTCTTGGCAGCGATGCCATCACGGGCACCCAGGGCGGTACGGCAACGCACGCGGCCTTCGGCCAGCGGCATTGGCGCGCGACGCTCGCGGTCAGCACCACGGTCGCCACGGTCACTGCGCTCGCCACGGTCAGCACGCTCGGTGCGCTCACCACGCGGCGCAAAGCCCGGAACCAGCGGCTGCTCACGCTCGACGGCGGCCAGGTCCAGCGCTTGGCCATTGGTGGCCTTGCGCAGCAGGGCCGAGGCCAGGGCGCGCGGGCTGCAGCCCAGGTCGGCGGTCAGGCGGTCGAGCAGTTCGCCGTGGCTGGCTTCGGCATCGGCAACCAGCGGCGCCAGGCTGTTGGTCAGCTTCTTGATGCGGGCATCCAGTACAGCCTGGGCATTCGGCAGACGCGCTTCGGCAACTTTCTGCCCAGTGACGCGCTCGATGACCTGCAGCATGCGGCGCTCACGCGGGGTGACCAGCAGCAGCGCACGGCCTTCGCGACCGGCACGGCCAGTACGGCCGATACGGTGCACGTAGGATTCCGGGTCGTACGGCATGTCGACGTTGAACACGTGAGTGATGCGCGGTACGTCCAGACCACGGGCAGCGACGTCGGTGGCGACGACGATGTCCAGGCGACCATCCTTGAGCGAGTCGATCACGCGCTCACGCTGGTTCTGGGCGATGTCGCCGTTCAGCGCGGCAGCCTTGTAGCCCTTGGCTTCCAGCGCGGCGGCCAGGTCCAGGGTAGCTTGCTTGGTGCGCACGAAGGCGATCAGCGCATCAAACTCTTCCACTTCCAGCAGGCGCAGAACAGCCGGGATCTTCTGGTCGGCGTGGACCATCAGGTGGGCCTGCTCGATCGCGGTGACAGTCTGGGTCTTGCTCTGGATCTTGACGTGCTTGGGCTCACGCAGGTGGCGTTCGGCAATCGAGCGGATCGACGACGGCAGGGTTGCGGAGAACAGTACGGTCTGGCGGGTAGCCGGGATGGCATCGAAGATCACTTCGAGGTCGTCCATGAAGCCCAGCTTGAGCATTTCGTCAGCTTCGTCCAGTACCAGGTACTGCACGGTGGACAGGACCTTCTCGTCACGACGCAGGTGGTCGCACAGACGGCCTGGGGTAGCCACGACGATTTGCGCACCGTTGCGGATGGCACGCAGTTGTGGGCCCATAGGGGCACCACCGTAAACAGCTACCACGTTAACGCCCGGCATCTGCTTGGCGTAGGTTTCGAAAGCGGTAGCGACTTGCAGCGCCAACTCACGGGTTGGCGCCAGGATCAGGGCTTGCGGTTCGCGCTTGCTCACATCGATCTTGTTGAGGATCGGCAGGGCGAAGGCAGCGGTTTTACCGGTGCCAGTCTGCGCCTGGCCGATCATGTCGTGACCGGCGAGGATGATCGGAATCGATTGATGCTGAATGGCGGACGGCTCTTCATAGCCGGTAGCCAGAACAGCAGCAACGATATTCGGATTAAGATCGAGAGCGGCGAAGCCGCCGGTTTCCTGGGTCATGGGTCTGCCTCTAGGTGCATCCGCAAAGACCCATGCTCCAAAGCTGCACATGCCTTGAAAGACCAGAAGGTCACCCAGGCAGCTTTGGCGGCGGGGATTTGCGAAAACGATTGAAAAAGAAAACTTGGGAAGGTCCGCCTAGCGGACGTGCAGCCGAAGCTGGACTCGGAGGATTTGCACCACCTGATTTTGAGGTCCGCTAAAAGACCGGCGCGTACTATACCCGAATTAACAGCGGGAAGTGAGGAATATTTTTACGGTTCAAGGCCAGTATCGGGCCATCAGGAAACGCTGGCTGAAACGATTCCCTCTGCTACACCGCGTCGCCCTTTTTCGTGGGTAAACCCGCAAACAGAACGATGCGGTTTCAGGTAGCAGGCCGAATCACCCGAATCAACCCCTCAAGGCTGTACCCCAACCGCGGCGCCAGCGCCTCGGCCCGTGCCCGTACTGCGTCCAGGTCCAGCACCTGCTCCAGGTCCGCTGGCACCAGCAGGATCACATTGCCCTCCTTCACCGGCAGCTCCCAGTAATGGCGGTGGTACAAGCCGCGCAACAGCGCCGCGCCCAGCGGCCTGCCGTCGTCGCCGGCCCACTGGTTGATCACCAGCCAGCCGCCCGGGTTGAGCTGCTTCTGGCAATTTTCCAGGAAGGTCCAGGCCAGGTGGCCGACGCCCGGGCCATGGTCGGTGTACAGGTCGACGAACAACAGGTCGGTCTTCTCCGCCGTGGGCAGCAGTTCCAGGGCATCACCGACTCGCACGTACAGCCGCGGGTCATCGTCCAGCCCCAGGTACTCCATGGCCAGGCGCGGGACGTCCGGGCGCAGCTCGATGGCCTCGATGTCTTCCAACGGCAGGAACTTCATGCAAGCCTGGGTCAAGGTGCCGGCGCCCAGCCCCAGAAACAGCGCACTTTCGGGCTGTTCATGGCACAGTGCACCGACCAGCATGGCGCGTGTGTAGTCGTACTCCAGCCAGCTGGGGTCGGCGGTGAACACGCAGCTCTGCTCGATGGCATCGCCGAACTCGAGGAAGCGGTAATCCTCCACCTCATACACGCTGATGACGCCGAAGGCATCTTCGACCCGGGCCAACAGCCGCTCTTCCCGCTCCGTCGCCATGTACCTGCCACCCGCCCGCGCAAAAACGCGCATTGTCCGTCAACACCCGCGATGCAACAAGCTCAGCGCCAACTGTTACCATGGCAGACAGCCTATAACCGACAATACCGAGCCTGTGATGAACCGACCGTGGAGCCCTGACAGCTGGCGTGCCCTGCCGATCCAGCAGCAACCGACCTACCCCGATGCCGCGCATCTGCTCAAGGTCGAGCAGACCCTGGCCAGCTACCCGCCGCTGGTGTTCGCCGGGGAAGCGCGCGAGTTGCGCCGGCAGTTCGCCGAAGTCACCGAAGGCCGTGCCTTCCTGCTGCAGGGCGGTGACTGCGCCGAGAGCTTCGCCGAGTTTTCCGCAGCGAAGATCCGCGACACCTTCAAGGTGCTGTTGCAGATGGCCATTGTCATGACCTTTGCCGCCGGCTGTCCGGTGGTCAAGGTCGGGCGCATGGCCGGGCAGTTCGCCAAGCCACGCTCCTCGGGCGACGAAACCATCGGCAACGTGACCTTGCCGGCTTACCGCGGCGACATCGTCAACGGCATCGGCTTTGACGAAAAAAGCCGCATCCCCGACCCGGACCGTCTGCTGCAGGCCTACCACCAGGCCACCGCCAGCCTCAACCTGCTGCGCGCCTTTGCCCAGGGCGGCTTTGCCGACTTGCACCAGGTACACAAGTGGAACCTCGATTTCATCGCCAACTCGGCGCTGGCCGACAAGTACCACCAGTTGGCCAACCGCATCGACGAAACCCTGGCTTTCATGCGTGCCTGCGGCCTGGACAGCGCCCCGCAACTGCGCGAAACCAGTTTCTTCACCGCCCACGAGGCGCTGCTGCTCAACTATGAAGAAGCCTTCGTCCGCCAGGACAGCCTGACTGGCGACTACTACGACTGCTCGGCGCACATGCTGTGGATTGGCGACCGCACCCGCCAGCTTGATGGCGCCCATGTGGAGTTCCTGCGCGGCGTGCACAACCCCATCGGGGTCAAGGTGGGGCCGAGCATGAACCCCGAAGAGTTGATCCGCCTGATCGACACCCTCAACCCTGACAATGACCCCGGCCGCCTCAACCTGATCGTGCGCATGGGCGCCAACAAGGTTGGCGAACACCTGCCAGGGCTGATCCGCAACGTCGAGCGCGAGGGGCGCAAGGTGTTGTGGAGCTCGGACCCGATGCACGGCAACACCATCAAGGCCAGCAGCGGCTACAAGACCCGCGACTTCGCGCAGATCCTCGACGAGGTGAAGCAGTTCTTCCAGGTGCACCAGGCCGAGGGCAGCCATGCGGGCGGTATCCATATCGAGATGACCGGGCAGAACGTCACCGAATGCATCGGCGGCGCCCGGCCGATCACCGAGGACGCGTTGTCCGACCGCTACCACACGCACTGCGACCCACGCATGAACGCCGATCAGTCGCTGGAGCTGGCCTTCCTGATCGCCGAAACCCTCAAGCAGGTGCGCCGCTGAGCAACGCCTGAGGCAGTGGGCTGCCCGCCTGGCGCGGGCAGTTCAGTTGCACCCTTTCAAGGCCCAGCCAGCTGGCCAGGCGCCGCAGGTTCACGGCCAAGGCGTGATAACCCGCCTCGTCCAGCGGTATTGATTCGATGTGCACCGCGTGCACCGCAAGCTGCCCTTGAGCGCGTTCGGCACGCAGGTCAAGGCGCGCGGCGATGCGTTCCTTGTACAGAAATGGCAGCACATAATAGCCGTACACCCGCTTGTGCGCGGGTGTGTAGATTTCCAGGCGATAGCGGAAGTCGAACAGGCGTTCGGTGCGGTTGCGCTCCCAGACCAGCGAATCGAACGGTGACAGCAGTGCGCTTGCGTCTATGCGGCGGGGAATACGCGGCGTGCCGGCGCAATAGGCGCGGTGCTTCCAGCCCTGCACCTCGACGGCCTGCAAACGCCCATCGGCGACCAGCTCAGCCACTGCCGCCCTGCCCTGCGCGGGCTCCAGGCGAAAATAATCGCGCAGGTCGCGTTCGGTAGCCACGCCCAGGGCGATGGCGGCGTGCAGCACCAGGCCTTGATGGGCTTCAGCTTCATTGGGGGGTGGCTGGTCGAGGATCGCCCGCGGCAAGACCCTGTCCGGGACATCATAGAGCCGCTCGAAGCCGCGCCGGCTGGCCACAGTTACCTCACCTGCGGCGAACAGCCACTCGAGCGCGTGTTTCTCCTCGCTCCAGTCCCACCAGGGGCCGGCGCGTTCCTGCCGCGTCGACAGGCTGCCGGCACCCAACGCGCCCTGCTCGCGGACTGCCGCCAGTACCCGGGCGATCACCTCCTGGCGCTCGCGGCCAAATTGCGCGAGCTGGCGGTAGATACCGCGACCATCGGCCGCGTGGGCCATGCGCCAGCGCAACAGTGGGTAGAGGCTCATGGGCAACAGAGAGGCTTCATGGCCCCAGTATTCGAACAGCTGGCGCTGGCGGCCACGGCCCCAGGCGAGCTGGTCGAGGCTGGCGGGCGAGTAGTCGCCCAAGCGCGAGAACAGCGGCAGGTAATGAGAGCGGACCAGCGCATTGACCGAGTCGATCTGGACAACGCCCAGGCGTTGCAACATGCGCGTGATGGCGGGCAGGGTCGGGGCAGCTTCAGGCTGCTTGCCGAAGCCCTGGGCAGCCAGGGCTAGGCGGCGGGCCTGCTGGGTGGACAGCTCAAGGGGCAATGGAAGTACTCCCTGCGGGTCTGTTGTCCCTCTAGTGTCGTCACTGGCCCTATCGCCGGCAAGCCGGCTCCCACGAATGCTTCACCCATTTCAGGCCGGTCAAGTACCTGTGGGAGCCGGCTTGCCGGCGATAGGGCCAAGGGACACGACACAGCATTACTTGCGCAGCGGGTCATCCCAGAAGTGCCGCTCGGCCTCTTGCTGGATATCCGCCCGGCTCAAGCCAAGGTCGTGCAAGGTAGCATCACTGAGGCTGGCCAGTTCCCGCCGTTGGCGATACAGCTCGTACCAGCGCAGCGGGCGGGCGGTCGCCGCATGCCACAGCTGGTTCAGGGTGAAGACAGGTTGCTGGATGCTGCTGACATGACCTTTCATCGTGAAGCCCTCCGTGTTGATGGCTCCAGTCTCACGCCGGGCTTAAGATCAATCCAACGAATGTTTCTGATGCGATGCATCTCGGAGATTGATGCAATGTCCCAGTATCAAAGCCTTGACGCCGACGTGCTGCGCACCTTCGTCGCCATCGCCGAGCAAGGCGGCTTCACGCGCGCCGGCGAAGTGGTCAACCGCACCCAGTCAGCGGTGAGCATGCAGATGAAACGCCTGGAAGAAGACATCCTGCAGCGCCAACTGTTCGAACGCGACGGCCGCCAGGTGCGCCTGACCGCCGAGGGCCAGGTGCTGCTGGGCTATGCCCGGCGCATCCTCAAGCTGCATGGCGAAGTATTCAATACCCTGCGCATGCCACACATGGTCGGGATGGTCCGCATTGGCACGCCGGACGACTACGCCATGCGGTTTCTGCCGACCATCCTGTCGAGCTTTGCCCAGGCCTACCCACTGATTCAGGTGGAAGTGCATTGTGACTCGTCGAAACAGCTGATGCTGCGTCAAGATCTGGACCTGACGATCGTCACCCGCGAACCGGGCAACGAAGTCGGCCAGTTGCTGCGCCAGGAACGCCTGGTATGGGCCGCCGCCGAAAGCTTCTGCCCGCAGGAGCAACGCCCGATGCCGCTGGCGCTGTTCAATACCGATTGCTTCTGTCGCGCCTGGACCTGCAATGCCCTGGAGGCCCAGGGCATCGACTACCGCATCGCCTACACCAGCCCCAGCCTGGCGGCGATCTTCGCCATCGTCACCGCGGGCCTTGCGGTGACAGCGCAATTGCAGAGCTTGATTGGCGGCAATATCCGCATCCTTGGCGAACAGGATGGCTTGCCGCAGTTGCCGATGGCCAATGTGATGCTGCTGCGCAACAGCCAGAGCCAGTCACCCATCACCGACTGCATGGCGGATTACATCGTGCAAGGGTTCCAGTAATGCCTTACAGCTCGAACCCCAGCATCACCGCACAGACCACCAGGAATACGCAGAACATTGCCCGCAAGACCTTTTCCGGCAGCGCATGGGCCAGCCGTACGCCCCAGCTGATGCTCAGCAGCCCACCGACCGCCAACGGAATGCCCACACTCCAGTCGACGCTGTGGTGCACGCCGTAGGTCAGCAAGGTGACCATGGTGCTCGGCGCTGCCAGCGCCAGCGACAGCCCTTGCGCCACCACTTGGGTGGTGCCGAACACGCTGGTCAGGATCGGCGTGGCAACGACCGCCCCGCCCACACCAAACAAACCGCCCATGGTCCCGGAGAAGCAGCCCAGTGCGCCCAGCCACGGCCAGGGATAACGCAGCTCGGCGCTGGCCGGCGCGGCCTTGAGGAACATCCGTGCCACGTTCCAGATGGCCAGCGCCACCAGAAACCCGACAAAGCCCAGGCGCATGGCGTGCGCATCAATCCCCACCGCCCAGATCGAACCCAGCCAGGCAAACAGAAAGCTGCACGCCGACAACGGCAAGGCATGGCGCAACTCGATCCGGTTGCGCTGGTGATAACGCCATAGCGCCAGCAGCACGTTCGGCACCACCATCACCAGCGCCGTACCTTGGGCCAACTGCTGATCGAGGCCAAACAGCACCCCCAGCGCCGGGATGGCGATCAGGCCACCCCCAATGCCGAACAGCCCACCCACAGTGCCCAGGCCCGCGCCCAGCACGATATACAACAACCACTCGATCATCAGGGCCTCATCCGCCGCTATGCACAATGCGAGCATGCTAACGATTGCGCGCTGGCGGGGAAACGCATAGCAACGCACAATGGCTATGCGTTTTATGCAAAAGCAAAGCAGCCATGAGCCCCGACACCCTTACCGATCAGTTGAGCCTGTTTCTCGATGTGCTGGAAACCGGCAGCTTTTCCGCCGCCGCCCGGCGCCATCCGCTGACCCCCTCAGCCGTGGCACGGCGCATCGACAACCTCGAAAGCGCCATCGGCAGCCGCCTGTTCACCCGCAGTACCCATGCCGTGCGCGCCACACCGGCTGGCAACGCCTTTGCCGAGCGCGCTCGGCGTATCATCGAGGAGTTGCGCCTGGCCCGCGCCGAGGCGGTATCGCTGAGCAATGCCCCGGAGGGCTTGATCCGCATCGATGCGCCTGCCGCCTTCGGCCGCCGTCACCTGGCCCCGGCCATTGCCGACTTCCTCGTCGCTTACCCTGGCCTGGACGTGCACCTACGGCTGATCGACAGCTTCGTCGACCTGCATGGCAGCCACCTGGGTGAAGTCGACCTGGTACTGCGCGCAGGGCCGCTGGCCGATACCCGCCTAGTCGCCACGCCGCTGGCCTATATGGTGCGCATTGCCTGCGCCAGCCCCGCCTACCTGGCCAACCGCGGCGTGCCCGCCTGCCCAAGCGAGCTGCCAGGGCACGACGGGCTGGACTGGGACGGCCTGGCGCCGCCCTTCGCCTGGCGCTTCAACGTCGACGGGCAATTGCGCCTGTACCGCCCCTCACGCATGCGCATGGCCGCCAACAACGCCGAGACCCTGCTGTTCGGCGCCCTTGCAGGCCTGGGTATCGCGCACCTGCCGACCTGGCTGATCAGCGACTACCTGCTGCGTGGCGAGTTGGTACCGCTGTTTTGCGACGACGGCCTGCCCGCGGCGGAGAGCAGCGGTATTTATGCGCTCCGCCTGGCACATGAAACGAACTCTCGCAGCCGCTTGCTGCTCGAATTCCTCAAGAGCCGCTTCACCCCGATCCCGCCGTGGGACCTGGCGCTGAAAAGCGAGCTGCGCTGGTAATGAGTACGCCAACCTTCAGCGTGCTAGATTTCATCATCGATCATATTCAAGGACCTGCATGAACGCCGACACCCAAGCCTCTTGTGACGAGCTTTTGCTGGACAATCAGGTCTGCTTTGCCCTGCACTCCACCTCGTTGCTGATGACCAAGGTCTACAAGCCGCTGCTCCAGGCACTGGGCCTGACCTACCCGCAATACCTGGCCATGCTGGTGCTGTGGCAACAGGACGGCCTGACCGTGGGCGAGATCAGCCAGCACTTGCTCACCGACCCCGGCTCGCTCACTCCCTTGCTCAAGCGCCTGGAAAGCGAAGGCCTGCTCAAGCGAACCCGCAGCCGCGAGGACGAACGGGTGGTGCTGGTGCAACTAACCGACAAGGGCCGCGCCTTGCAGCAACAGGCCAAAGAGGTGCCGCCGTGCATTCTCAAAGCCAGTGGCCGCAGCCTTGAAAGCCTGCAAAAACTGCAGGCCGACCTGCTCGAATTGCGCGACAACCTGCAAAAAAACCTCTGAAGTCTATGCTGTGCAATGCCCGTTCGGTCGAGCGGTGAATATTTATCTTGCGCACAAACTAATTGCGCGCTAATTTAAATCCCGTACCCACCCGGCGCTACCGACTCACGCGCAGCGCACAGCACACTAGCGAGGCTCAAGATGCAAAAGGTCACTCCGCTGTACATCGCAGAAGCCACCTCCACCGGCGGTCGCGACGGCAAATCCCGATCCAGCGACGGCAAGCTGGAAGTCAAGCTGAGCACCCCCAAGGAACTGGGCGGCGCGGGCGGTGACGGCACCAACCCTGAGCAGATGTTCGCCGCCGGTTACTCGGCCTGCTTCATCGGCGCACTGAAATTCGTTGCCGGCCAGGAGAAGAAGCAACTGCCTGGCGACGCTTCGATCACCGCCAAGGTGGGGATCGGCCAGATCCCGGGGGGCTTCGGCCTGGATATCGACCTGCACATCAACCTGCCGGGCCTGGCCCAGGCCGATGCCGAAGGGCTGGTAGAGAAGGCGCACCAGGTCTGCCCTTACTCCAATGCCACCCGCGGCAATGTGGATGTGCGGTTGCATGTGACGGTGTAAACACCAGGCATAAAAAAACCCGGCCGAGGCCGGGTTTTTTTGTGCTCGTCACAAGAAGGATTACTTCTTGGAACGGCCTTTGTAGACGCCACCTTCGCGAGTGTCGATGTCGATCCACTCGTCGATGTTGATGAAGTCGGCAACCTGCAGTTCGGTACCGTTCTTCAGCTTGGCAGGCTTCATGACCTTGCCCGAGGTGTCGCCGCGAGCAGCGTTTTCGGTGTAGACAACCTGACGGCTGATGGTGGTCGGCAGTTCAACCGATACCAGACGGCCTTCGAAGAACACGGCTTCGCAGACGTCTTCCATGCCTTCTTCGATGAACGGCAGAACGGCTTCGATGTCTTCGGCGTTCAGCTCGTACATGGTGTAGTCGCTGGTGTCCATGAAGGTGTAGGAGTCACCGCTGATGAACGACAGGGTCGCTTCTTTGCGATCCAGGATCACGTCGTCCAGCTTGTCGTCCGCACCGTAGACGGTTTCGGTCTTGTAGCCGGTCAGCAGGTTCTTCAGCTTGGTCTTCATGATCGCGCTGTTGCGACCCGATTTGGTGAACTCGGCTTTCTGGACCAGCCACGGGTCATTGTCGATCCGCAGTACGGTACCGGGTTTCAGTTCTTTACCAGTTTTCATTACGAAGTATCCGAATCTGGATGGATTTATAAAAATCGAGGCCGCATATCATAGCCAATTTCGGTAAAACTGTACCAGCGCCTTGGCGAGGTCCGGCCGAGCGGCTTGGCCGGCCGCCCAGTCACGGGCGTGCTGGCGCAGTTCCGGCCAGTGTTTACGGGCCCCTTGCCACGCCTGGCGCATGTCGTGGTCCATGTTCCAGGCGCGCCACAATGCCACCATCGCCTCGCTGGCGGCGTCCGACAGGCCCTGTCGGTAAAGGCTGAGGAATGCTTCGAGCTTTTCCCAGTGGGCGTTTTCCTCTTGCACGTAGATGTGCCACAGCATTGGCCGGCCGGCCCATTGCGCGCGCACGAACGAGTCCTCGCCACGCACGGCGTTGAAATCGCAACTCCACAGCAGGCGGTCGTAATCATCCTGGCTGACGAACGGCAAAATCTGCACGGTGAGCGTGCCACGCTGGTGCACATCGCCGACCTGCAACGCCTGCTCGCCCAACCAGTTGCCCAGATCGCCCAGAATACGGCCTTGCGGCACCAGCAGGTGTGTGGCGCAGGCGTCCGCTGCCAACGCATCGAGCCAGGCACCGAGTTGCGGGTTTTCGTAGGCGAACAGCGAAATCAGCTGCGCATCCGGATGCGCTTGCACACCCAGGCGCTGCAGGAACGCATCGCGCGCTTGGCCAGACTGCTCAAAGCCCTGCCGTTGTGGCAGCAGCGAGGCCTCGCGCAGCAGCCCCCCGGTCTTGTCGGTGAAGCCGGGGAAGAAGAACACCTTGCGCAGGCCATTGGCCTGCGGCGACGGCAGGCCGTGGCATCCCTCCACCCACGCTTCGGCACTGAGGTAGTCAAGGTTCAGCCACAGTATCGGCTGGGCACGGGCGCGCATCGCGTCGATGTACGGCGCGGGTAATTGGCAGGCAAAGGCGCCGATCACCACATCGGCCGGCTCAGACGGCTGCCACTCAGCAGGCCAGGCGCGCACATCGACACCCTGTTGCCATTGCTGCGTGGCGCTAGCGTCTGCGCCCGGGCACAGGGGTACGAAGGCGCCCAGGTCGTCCACCCACAGGCGCACAGCCAGTTCGTGCTCGGCCACCAGCTGCCGGGCCAAGCGCCAGGTCACGCCAATATCGCCGTAGTTGTCGACGACGCTGCAGAAAATATCCCAGGTGACTTTCATTTTCCCTGCCATGTGCCCTGCCCTCGCCCTGCGCAAATCGGCGAATTCTGCGGTTAAATGGGCGCCGACAAAAGCACCGACGCTGAAAAGTCGCCCGATGCCATGCGACAATGGTGCCTCGTCCCGCCTGCCAGGAGGCCGCCATGCCCCGCCACCGTGAACTGAAGATCACCCTCAAGCCACTGCAGTTGATCCTGTGCGTGGCGTTCGGCCTGTGGCTCGGCGCCGTGGCCATCGCCTTGAGCCTGTGGCTGGCGTGGCACTGGTGGCCTGAGCAATTGAGTCCACTGGCCCAGGCCGTCGCCCCAACCATTGCCCGCCCGGCAGTTACGCCCGCGCAACCGTTGGATGCCCAAACAGAAATGTTCGAGCGCTACAAGGACATCCTGCACAAGCAGGAGCTGCAGCAAGCGGCCGAAGCGGCCCAAGGCAACCCGCGCAACCTCAACAGCCCCAAGTGCCAGTTCTGGCTGTCGCAGAACCGCACGGCGCCGACCGACAAAAGCCAGGCCAACGTGCTGGAGTTCTGTTACTGATCATGGACAAGGCTACCCTGCTGACGCGCATCGTTGCAGCCCTGGAAACCGACATGGAGGTGTTGCGCCGCGCCGCCCAGACCGCCTACGAAACCGCCACCGCCGAAGAGAACATCGCCGAGAACAAGTACGACACCCTGGGCCTCGAGGCTTCGTACCTGGCCACCGGCCAAGCCCGGCGCACGGCCGAGATTCGCCAGGCACTGCTGATCTACCAACAGCTGGCACTGCGCGATTATGACCCGGCGCAGGGGATACAGATCACCGCCCTGGTGACGCTGGAGGACGAAGACAGTGGGCAGCGCCTGCTGTTCCTGGGGCCGGAGGCGGCCGGTTTGAAGATTGGCGAGGGGGACGGGCTGGTGACTGTGATCACCCCGCGCTCACCGTTGGGCCAACAGTTGATGGGCAAGAAGGTCGATGACGAGGTTAACCTGGGAACGCAGGTATTCTTCGTCACCCAGGTTGTTTAAGCACCTGCTAACGCATCGAACTTCGCCGCCAACCCGCGCTCGGCGAACTGCGCCTGTACAAATTCGATGAACGCCCGGGTCTTGCCCGGCAACAGCTTGTGCTCGGCGTAGTACAGGCTGATATGCCCATCATCCACATACCAGTCCGGCAACACCCGTTGCAATTGCCCTGCCTCCAGATAAGGCACGGCAAACGGCAGGCTGACCAGGGCGATGCCCAACCCTTGCTGGGCCACCGCGCAGGCCGCGTCCGAGTCGCTCATGGTCATCGCCTGGCCCAACTGCAACGGCTGCTGCTCCTGCCAGCGGCTGGTCAACGGCCAGGAACGCACCCGGCCGGTCTGCGGTGAGCGAATAAGAATACCGGCATGGCGCTGCAGCACTTGCGGGTCTTCGATCGCCTCGTGCTGGCCAAGGTATGCTGGCGCCGCCACCAGCACCCGATGCGCCGGCGTCAGCTTGCGCGCCACCACCCCCAACGGCAGTTCGAACCCGCCGCCAATGGCCGCATCGAAGCCTTGCCCGATCAGGTCGACCTGGCGGTTGTCGAAGTGCCAGTCCGGGGTGATCGCCGGGTAGCGATGCAAAAACTCGCCCAGCAGTGGCAACACGTACAACCTGCCGAACACCGTCCCCATGCTCACCCGCAACAGCCCGGCGGGCTGGCCCTCGGCACTGGCCAGGTTGGCCACGGCGTACTGGATGGTGCGAAAGCTGTCGCTGACCTCGCCCAGAAAACGCTGCCCGGCTTCGGTCAGGGTCAGCTTGCGCGTACTACGCTGGAACAGCCGCACACCGAGGCGCGCTTCCAGCTGGGCGACATGCTTGCCCACTGCCGCCGGGGTCAGGCTCAGGCGGCGGGCCGCCTCGGCAAAGCTGCCCACCTCGGCGCTGCGGATGAAACATTCGAGGGCGTTGAAGGATTCCATGGCCATGATTACCAACCAAAGGTTTACTCTGCCGATAGCGATTGCCATCTTATCAGCAGGTAATCATCGGCCGATACTGCGCCCATCCAAGGCATTCGGCCTTGCTTCCAGCAGGAGATCAGCATGTCCAAGCAACTTACGCTCGAAGGCAAAGTGGCCCTGATCCAGGGCGGTTCGCGCGGTATCGGCGCGGCCATCGTGCGCCGCCTGGCGCGCGAAGGCGCACAGGTTGCCTTCACCTATGCAAGCTCCGAAGGCCCGGCCAACGAACTGGTCGAGGCTGTCAAAACAGCCGGCGGCCAGGCCCTGGCCCTGCGCGCCGACAGCGCTGACGCCGCCGCCGTGCAACTGGCGGTGGACGACACCGTGAAAGCCTTCGGCCGCCTCGACATCCTTGTCAACAACGCAGGCGTGCTGGCCGTGGCACCGCTGGCCGATTTCGACCTCGCCGACTTCGACCGCACCTTGGCCATCAACGTGCGCAGCGTGTTCGTCGCCAGCCAGGCCGCCGCCCGCTACATGGGCCAGGGTGGGCGGATCATCAACATCGGCAGCACCAATGCCGAGCGCATGCCGTTTGCCGGCGGCGCGCCGTATGCCATGAGCAAGTCGGCATTGGTTGGCCTGACCAAAGGCATGGCGCGTGACCTAGGGCCGCAGGGCATCACCGTGAATAATGTGCAACCAGGGCCGGTGGACACCGACATGAACCCGGCCAGCGGCGAATTTGCCGAAAGCCTCATTCCGTTGATGGCCATCGGGCGCTATGGCCAGGTGGATGAAATTGCCAGCTTCGTGGCCTACCTGGCGGGGCCCGAGGCCGGCTATATCACCGGCGCCAGCCTGACGGCCGATGGTGGTTTTGCCGCCTGATAGACTGGGGGCCTTGCGCCCCCGCTTTTTCCTGAACACGAGAACACCATGACATCCCCGACACTCAGCCGCGCGCTGATCCTGCTGATGGCCACCGCCACCGGCCTGGCCGTGGCCAGCAACTACTACGCACAGCCGCTGCTGCACAGCATTGCCGAGCAGTTCGGCCTGAGCACCGCCAGCGCCGGCAGCATCGTTATTGCCGCGCAGCTCAGCTACGGTGCCGGCCTGCTGTTGCTGGCGCCGCTGGGGGACCTGTTCGAGCAGCGCCGGCTGATCGTGATCATGTCGGCGATTTCCATACTCGGCCTGGTGATCAGCGCCTGCGCCCCCAGCCTGCCGTGGCTGATCCTCGGTACCGCGCTCACCGGCCTGTTCTCGGTAGTGGCGCAGATCCTCGTGCCCATGGCTGCCACCTTGAGCGAGCCGCACCAGCGCGGTCGCGCGGTGGGCACGTTGATGAGCGGCCTGCTGCTGGGTATCCTGCTGGCGCGCACCGCCGCCGGTTTCATGGCCGAGCTGGGGGGCTGGCGCAGCATTTATGTGCTGGCCGCCGTGCTGATGGCCATCACCGCCTTCGCCTTGTATCGCAGCCTGCCGCAACACCACAGCCATGCCGGGCTGAAATACCCGGCACTGATCGGCTCGGTGTTCCGACTGTTCATCGAAGAACCGGTGCTGCGCCTGCGCTCGCTGTTGGGGTTGCTGGCGTTCAGCTTGTTCGCGTTGTTCTGGACGCCGCTGGCGTTCCTGTTGGCGCGTGAGCCTTACCATTACTCGGACGCGGTAATCGGCCTGTTCGGCCTGGCGGGTGCGGCGGGTGCACTGTCGGCCAACTGGGCCGGGCGCCTGGCAGACCGCGGCAAAGGCTCGCTGGGCACCACCGTGGGCCTGGTGGCGCTGCTGCTGTCCTGGGTACCCCTGGGCTTTGCCGAAAGTTCGCTGCCAGCCCTGCTGCTCGGCGTGCTGCTGCTGGACCTTGCCGTGCAGCTGGTGCATGTGAGCAACCAGAATGCGGTGATCGCGCTGCGGCCCGAAGCCCGTACCCGGCTCAATGCCGGCTATATCACCTGTTATTTCATCGGCGGCGCGCTAGGCTCCTTGCTGGGCACGCAGCTGTTCCAGCATTCGGGCTGGAAGGGCATCGTGGTGGCGGGGTTGCTGATCGGCGCGTTGGCGCTGCTGGTGTGGGGTTGGGCAGAGCGCAAGCGCAAGCGCGCTGTACAGGCCTGTGCGGCATGACACCACACGACCCTCCGTCGCCTGCCCGTTGACTTGCCCGTCGCGCCAGCGCTTCAGTAGGTGTTGGTCAAAGACCCTTTCACTGACAGGACGACTCAATGACAAGACTCACGGTGCAATCCGGCGATTTCTTGCAAGGTGAAGGCGAGTATCGCAATGGATCGCTCACACTCAAGACCCCGCGCAGCCCCTCGCCTGGCGAGCGGATTTCCCTCACCCGAATCACCGACTTGCAGCTTGCCAGCCTGGAGACCAGCCGCAGCCTGGGCACCGCACTCGGCTGGGGTGTGGCCGGTGCCCTGGTTGCCGGCCCGGTGGGCCTGCTGGCCGGGCTTTGGCTCGGTGGCAAGGAGGAAGAAGCCACCTTCCTGGCCACGTTCAAGGACGGCCGCAAGTTGATGGCCAGCACCGATGGCAAGACCTGGTCGAAGATCGACGACAGCTGGCGCCAGCATCGACGCCCGGCTGCTGGGGAATAAGTAGCTTCGGGCGCACTTGGGCAACTTGCGCCTGATAACATGGCGGCCATTTTGTCTGTATCGGCCTCTTCGCGGGCTTACCGCGAAGAGGCCGGTGTTCTTTGCCGCTTAAGGACCCCAGCATGCCCCTGCCCCGCCCCCGCCTGCCCCTGAGCCTGCTCAGCCTGGGCCTGGCCCTGCACAGCCCGCATGGTTTCGCTGAAGACAGTGTGACGCTCGCGCCTGTGCAGGTAACCGACACCTACGGCAGTGACGGGTATCAGGTGCGTGAAGCCGCCGTCGGCGGGTTTCAGGCCGCGCCGCTGCTTGACACCCCGGCATCGGTCAGCGTGTTCAGCCAGCAACTGATCGAAGACCGCCAGGTGCGCAAACTCAGCGAAGTGCTGCAAAATGACGCTTCGGTCGGCGAGAGCTATGCGCCTATCGGCTACTACGAAAACTTCAACGTACGCGGTTTCGAACTGAATGCCGCCAGCAGCTACCGCATCAATGGCCAGACCATCGCCGGCGAGCAGAGCGTGGCGCTGGAGAACAAGCAGCAGGTCGAACTGCTCAAGGGCTTGTCCGGCCTGCAGAGCGGCGTGTCGGAGCCCGGCGGGCTGATCAACTACGTGACCAAGCGCGCCGAGGACGTGCGCAGCGTCACGGTCGCCACCAACGAACAGGGCGAGCACTACCTGGCTACCGACCTGGGCGGTTGGTTTGGCAGCGAGCGGCAGTTCGGGCTGCGCGCCAACCTTGCCCACGAGGACATCCGCTCCTATGTCGACCACGCCGACGGCAAACGCGACTTCGCCTCGCTGGCGTTCGATTGGCAGATCAGCCCCGATGCCACCCTGCAGCTGGATGCCGAGTACCAACACCGCGAACAGCGCTCAGTGCCCGGCTACCAACTGCTCGACGGCAATGAAGTACCCCACGGCATCGACCCGGACAACCGCCTGGCCTATCAGCACTGGGCCAAGCCGGTACAGACCGATTCGCTGTACCTCGGCGGGCGCTTCCAGTACCGCTTCAACGACGCCTGGAGCGGCACGCTCAGCGCCTCGCGCAGCAACGTGGTGATCGACGACTACAGCGCATTTGCCTGGGGCAGCGAAGGCGGCTGGCAGTCGCATTTCAGCCCGGACGGCGACTACGACATCTACGACTTCCGCAGCCCCGACGACACCCGCCGCACCGACGAAGCCCAGGCCATGCTCAATGGCCGTTTCGACGGCCTCGGCGTAGGCCATGAACTGACCGTGGGCACCAGCGCGCAACGCCGCACACTGGATCAGCGCCCCTATTACAACGAGCTGGTCGGCGGCGGCAACATCTACACCGGCGCGCCTGCCGCGCAGCCCTCGGACAAGCCGGTCGGTGCCAGCGAACGGCGCCTGGACAGCCGCCAGTACGGCCTGTTCGTCAGTGACCGCATCAGCTTCAACGAGCAATGGCAGACCGTGCTCGGCGCCCGCGAAGTACGCCTGGACGAAAAAACCTGGGACGAAAACGGCGTGGCCGGGCGCCATACCCGGCAGTACCAGTTGCTGCCCAATGCTGCGCTGATCTACAAGCCGCGCCCGGACACCACGCTGTATGCCAGCTACGCGAAAGGCCTGTCGTCCGGGGGCACCGCGCCGTGGTACGCCAGTAATGCTGCCGAGATCCTCGCCCCAACCCTCTCTCACCAGCTGGAGCTCGGCATCAAGCGCGACTGGCAAGGCATGAGTTTCAGCGCCGCGCTGTTCCAGATCCGCCAGGCCTATCAGTACGCCCGCCCGCAAGAGGATGGCAGCTTCAACTACGTGCAGCAGGGTCAGCAGAAGAACATCGGCCTGGAGCTGGGCGCCAGCGGCTGGGTGACCTCGAACCTGCAGGTGCAGGCCAGCGCCGCGGCGATCCGCGCGCGGGTCGAAAACAGCGGCACCGATGCTTACGAGGGGCATCAGGCCATCAACGTGCCACGCCTGCGTGCGGCCTTGCAGGCCGACTACAGCCTGCCAGTCCCAGGCCTGGCGCTGCTCGGCGGGGTGCGCTACAGCGCCAGCAAATATGCGAGCCAGGCCGGCAACGTCGAAGTCGGCGGTTACACCGTGTTCGACATCGGCAGCCGCTACCGCACGCGCATCGGCGGCTATGACACGGTGCTGAGGCTGACCGTGGATAACCTGTTCGACAAGCGCTACTGGCGGGATGTGGGCGATTACCTGGGCGATAACTACCTGTTCCAGGGGGCACCGCGCACGGCACGGTTGTCGGCATCGGTGAGCTTCTGAGGGGTTGAGTGGGTGTTGCCCGCAAAGCAGGCATAAAAAAGCCCGGCCATCGCGGCCGGGCAGGTACACCCAAAGGAGCAAAACAAGGTGTCAGGGTTGGGAATGTGTTGAAGCTCAGGCTACCGCCGCCAGCTTGGCCTTGGCCTGGTTGATGCCTTTTTCGTGGAAGTCACCGCTCATGTTCAGGCCTTCGGCGTGGATGAAGTTCACATCGTGAATGCCGACGAACGCCATCACCTGGCGCAGGTACGGTTCCTGGTGGTCGCTGGTGGCGCCGGCATGGATACCGCCGCGGGCGGTCAAGACGATCGCGCGCTTGCCGGTCAGCAGGCCTTGCGGGCCGGTCGGCGTGTACTTGAAGGTGATGCCGGCACGCAGCACGTGGTCCAGCCAGGCCTTGAGGGTGCTGGGGATGGTGAAGTTGTACATGGGCGCAGCCATCACCAGCACATCGGCGGCCAGCAATTCATCGGTCAGTTCGTTGGAACGGGCCAGCGCGTCCAGTTCAGCGGCGCTGCGCTGTTCTTCGGGCTTCATCCAGCCACCGAGCAGGTTGGCATCCAGGTGCGGCACCTGGGTCACGGCCAGGTCACGCACGGTGATTTCGTCAGCCGGGTGCGCCGCTTGCCATTGCTCGATGAAGTCACGGGTCAGTTGACGGGAAACGGAATCCTGCTGGCGGGCGCTGCTTTCGATAATCAGTACGCGGGACATGGGGTGCCTCCATCGGCAAAAGGGGTGCGATTCGATGGAGGTGAGATTAAGGCTTGACCTATCGATAAAAAAGCGTAAAAAGTGGGTTCAATCTATCGATTAATCCGTTTTATTGCGCTTTGCAGTCCAGCGCAATGCGCAGCTTGATGATCTGCCGATTGAACTTGGCCGTCACATCCACGCTCTTGCCGGCCGGTACATTGACGCGGCGTACCCGTGGCGCCTCGGGGCCATTGCGAAAGGTCACCTTGCAGGCCGCCGGCACTTGCCCATAGTTGTTCAGGGTAATGGCACCAATATCGTAGGCGGTGTCGTAGGCGTTGTAGTCCAGCTTGACCCCGGTCAGTTCCTTCTCCACGTCGATGGGGTAAGCCATGGCCCCCAGGGGCAGGCACATCAGTATTGCCGCACAACATTTCTTCATGGGGCGTTCTCCTTGAAAGAGCGCAGCTTAGGACAACAGGAGCCAAAGATGAAAGCGCCGCGCGTAACCCTGGATCAGTGGCGGACCCTGCAGGCAGTGGTCGATCACGGCGGGTTTGCCCAGGCCGCCGAAGCCCTGCACCGGTCGCAGTCCTCGGTCAGCTACACCGTGGCGCGCATGCAGGAGCAACTGGGCGTGCCACTGCTGCGCATCGACGGCCGCAAGGCCGTGCTGACCGACGCCGGCAACGTGCTGCTGCGCCGCTCGCGGCACCTGGTGAAGCAGGCCAGCCAGCTCGAAGACCTGGCCCACCACATGGAGCAAGGCTGGGAAGCCGAGGTGCGCCTGGTGGTCGATGCCGCCTACCCCAGCGCCCGCCTGGTGCGCGCCCTGGCCGCGTTCATGCCGCAGAGCCGCGGTTGCCGAGTACGCCTGCGTGAAGAGGTACTGTCCGGCGTCGAGGAGGTGATGCACGAAGGCATCGCCGACCTCGCCATCAGCAGCTACAGCATCGGCGGCTACCTGGGCACCGAACTGAGCGCGGTGGAGTTCGTGGCCGTTGCCCACCCCGAGCACAGCCTGCACCGGCTGGGCCGGGAAATCACCTTCCAGGACCTGGAAAGCCAACTGCAGGTGGTGATCCGCGACTCCGGTCGCGCCCAGCCACGCGATGTCGGCTGGCTGGGCGCCGAACAGCGCTGGACCGTTGGCAGCCTGGGCACCGCCACCACGTTCGTCAGCAGCGGCCTGGGCTTCGCCTGGTTGCCGCGGCACATGATCGATCGCGAGCTGCGCGATGGCGTGCTCAAGCCATTGCCGCTGGATCAGGGTGGCAGCCGCCACCCACTGTTCTACCTTTATTCGAGCAAAGAGAAGACCCTGGGCCCGGCCACGCAGATTCTCATCGACCTGCTGCGCAATTTCGACACCGCGCCGCTGGACGTGCCCTTCGCAGCCCCCCCACAAGCCTGAGAGGACCGCGCCCATGGCCTATTTCGAACATGAAGGATGTTCGCTGCATTATCAGCAATACGGCCAGGGCGAACCCCTGGTGCTGCTGCACGGGCTGGGTTCGAGCAGCCAGGACTGGGAGCTGCAGGTACCCGAACTGAGCCGCCACTACCGGGTGATCCTCATGGACATCCGCGGCCATGGCCGCTCCGACAAGCCGCGCGACGGCTACCAGATCGCCACGTTCAGCGCCGACCTGCTGGCGTTGCTGGAGCACCTGCAGACCGGCCCCGTGCATTTCGTCGGGCTGTCCATGGGCGGCATGGTCGGCTTTCAGTTCGCCGTCGACCACCCGCAGTGGCTGCGTAGCCTGTGCATCGTCAACAGCGCCCCCGAGGTCAAGCGCCGTACCCGCAGCGACTGGGTGTGGTGGGCCAAACGCTGGGGCCTGGCGCGCCTGCTGAGTGTCGAGACGGTCGGCAAGGGCCTGGCCGAGCGGCTGTTCCCCAAGCCGGGCCAGGCCGACCTGCGCCAGAAGATGGCCCAGCGCTGGGCGCGCAACGACAAACGCGCCTACCTCAAGAGCTTCGACGCCATCGTCGACTGGGGCGTACAGGAACGCATCGGGCAGATTCACTGTCCCACGCTGGTGATCGCCGCCGACCACGATTACACCCCGGTACAACTTAAAGAGCGCTATGTGGCCTTGATGCCCCAGGCGAAGCTGGTAGTCATCGATGATTCCCGGCACGCTACACCCCTCGATCAACCCGAGGTCTTCAACCAGACCCTGCTGCAGTTCCTTGCAGCCGCTTCCACCTCTCAAGGATCTTTGAGCCCATGCTGAAAAAACTCCTGCTCACCGCCTGCTCGGTCGCCTTCGCCACCAGCGTCATGGCCTCTGACAAGACCCCTCACGTGTTGCTGGATACCAGCTTCGGTCAGGTCGAAATCGAGCTCAATGCCGACAAGGCGCCGATCAGTACCAAGAACTTCCTCGAGTACGTCGACAGCGGCTTCTACAACAACACCATCTTCCACCGCGTGATCCCGGGCTTCATGGTCCAGGGCGGTGGTTTTACCGAGCAGATGAACCAGAAGCCGACCCGTGACCCGATCCGCAACGAAGCCGGCAACGGCCTGCTGAATACCCGCGGCACGCTGTCGATGGCCCGCACCTCGGACCCGAACTCGGCCACCAGCCAGTTCTTCATCAACGTGGCCGACAACGACTTCCTCAACCCCGGCCGTGACCGTGGCTACGCGGTGTTCGGCAAAGTGACCAAGGGCATGGAAGTGGTCGACCAGATCGTCAATTCGCCCACCACCGTCAAGAAAGGCATGCGCGATGTGCCGGCCGACCCGGTGTTCATCAAGTCCGCCAAACGCATCGACTGACCGCAGGCTTCACAGGGACGTGAAACCGCCTGAGGGTCGGGTTGAACAGGAGTGTTGTCACCCATGCTGTACCGCCGTTTCGAGCAACTGATCGATATCTTCCGCGACGCGCCCAGCGAGTCGCCGCCCACCCAGGTGTGGCCCTTCTACCTCTATTACCTGCGGCAGGTGTGGCCAAGTTTTCTCGCCCTGCTGGTGGTCGGCCTGTTCGCCTCGCTGATCGAGGTGGCGATGTTCAGCTACCTCAGCCGCATCATCGACCTGGCCCAGGGCACGCCCAACGCCAATTTCTTCAGCGAGCACAGCGGCGAACTGATCTGGATGCTGGTGGTGATCCTGCTGCTACGGCCGATCTTCTTCGGCCTGCACGACCTGCTGGTGCACCAGACCATCAACCCCGGCATGACCAGCCTGATCCGCTGGCAAAACCACACCTATGTGCTCAAGCAGAGCCTGAACTTCTTCCAGAGCGATTTCGCCGGGCGTATCGCCCAGCGCATCATGCAGACCGGCAACTCGCTGCGCGATTCGGCGGTGCAGGCGGTGGACGCGCTGTGGCATGTGCTGATCTACGCGATCACCTCGCTGGTGCTGTTCGCCGAGGCCGACTGGCGCCTGATGCTGCCGCTGCTGGCATGGATCGGGGCCTATGTGGCCGCACTGTTGTACTTCGTGCCACGGGTCAAGGAGCGCTCGGTGATTTCCTCCGATGCCCGCTCCAAACTGATGGGGCGCATCGTCGACGGCTACACCAACATCGCCACCCTCAAGCTGTTCGCCCACACCGACTACGAGCAGCAGTACGCCCGCGAGGCGATCCGTGAGCAGACCGAAAAAACCCAGCTGGCGTCGCGGGTCATCACCAGCATGGATGTGGTCATCACCACCCTCAACGGCTTGCTGGTGGTGACCACCACAGGCCTTGCACTGTGGCTGTGGAGCCAGTCGCTGATCACCGTCGGCGCCATTGCCCTGGCCACCGGCCTGGTGATCCGCATCGTCAACATGTCGGGCTGGATCATGTGGGTGGTCAACGGCATCTTCGAGAACATCGGCATGGTCCAGGACGGCCTGCAGACCATCGCCCAGCCGGTCACCGTCACCGACCAGCCCCAGGCGGCGCCGCTGAAAGTGACCCGGGGCGCGGTGCGTTTCGACGATGTCGACTTCCACTACGGCAAGGCGCGCAACGTGATCGAAGCGCTGAACCTGGACATCCGCCCGGGCGAGAAAATCGGCCTGATCGGCCCGTCCGGCGCCGGCAAGTCGACCCTGGTCAACCTGCTGCTGCGGCTTTACGACGTGCAGGGCGGGCGCATCCTGATCGACGGCCAGGACATCGCCAACGTGACCCAGGCCAGCCTGCGCGCGCAGATCGGCATGATCACCCAGGACACGTCGCTGCTGCACCGCTCGATCCGCGACAACCTGCTGTACGGCCGCCCCGATGCCAGCGAAGCGGAAATGCGTGAGGCGGTGCGCCGGGCGCGTGCCGACGAGTTCATCCCGCAGTTGTCGGATGCCCAGGGCCGAACCGGCTTCGATGCGCATGTGGGTGAGCGCGGGGTCAAGCTGTCCGGTGGCCAGCGCCAGCGCATCGCGATTGCCCGGGTGCTGCTGAAGAACGCGCCCATCCTGATCATGGACGAGGCGACTTCGGCGCTGGATTCGGAAGTCGAAGCGGCGATTCAGGAAAGCCTGGAAACCCTGATGCAAGGCAAGACCGTGATCGCCATCGCCCACCGCCTCTCGACCATCGCGCGGATGGACCGCCTGGTGGTGCTGGAACAGGGGCATATCGTAGAAAGTGGCAGCCACAGCGAACTGCTGGAGCAACAAGGCTTGTACGCCAGGCTGTGGCATCACCAGACCGGTGGTTTCGTCGGCGTGGATTGAGCCTGCGGCCATGCTTACAACCTGAAGTGGCCCACCATGCCCTTCAGGTCTTTGCCCAGTTGTGCCAGTTCGATACTGGAACGGGCGTTATCCTGCATCGCCAGCGCCGCCTGGTCGGCGCTGGTGCGGATCTGCGTGACACTGCGGCTGATCTCCTCGGCCACCGAGCTCTGTTGCTCGGCCGCTGCGGCGATCTGCTGGTTCATCTGCTGGATCAATGACACGGCTGCAGCAATGCTGCCCAGGGCGCCCTCGGTCTGCAGCGCATCGGCCACTGCCAGGCGCACCAGCTCGGTACTGCCACGGATCTGCGCCACCGACTGCTGGGCATTGCCACGCAGGCTGGCGACCAGCCGCTCGATCTCCTCGGTGGATTGCCGGGTACGCCGAGCCAACGCCCGCACCTCGTCAGCCACCACGGCAAAGCCGCGCCCCTGCTCGCCGGCCCGCGCCGCCTCGATGGCGGCATTGAGCGCCAGCAGGTTGGTTTGCTCGGCAACGCTCTTGATCACTGCCAGCACATCGCCGATGGTGTGAACCTCGGCGCTGAGGCTGTCGATACCGGCACTGGCGGTTTCCGCCGCCGCCGCCAGTTGCTCGATACGCTGCATGCTCTGGCGTACCACCTGCTGGCCGCTGTCGACCTTGTCGTCGGCAGCCTGGGCGGCCCGGGCCGCCTCTTCGGCATTGCGCGCCACATCGTGCACGGTGGCGGTCATCTGCTGCATCGCGGTGGCCACCTGCTCGGTCTCTTCCTTCTGGCTGCCCACTTCGCGGTTGGTCTGCTCGGTCACCGCCGACAACGCCTGGGCACTGCCGGCCAGTTGCTCGATGCCTTGCTGCAGGCCACTGACGATGCCCGACAACCCGCCGGCCATCTGCTGCATGGCCTGCATCAACTGGCCCACTTCATCGGTGCGATGAGCGTGCGCGTCCAGGCTCAGCTCCCCCGCCGCGATGCGCTGGGCACGGCCAATCACATGCTTGAGCGGGCCGACCACGGCGCGGGTGATCAGCCAGGCGGCCAGCACACCCACCAGCAGCGCCAAGCCGGTGGCCAGGGCGATGGCCACCGCATTGCGCGTCAGTTCGCCCTGCATCGCCCGCTCGTCATCGGCATAGGCCTGGTCAACGCGGCCGGTGGCCTGTTCGGCACGCGCCTGCAACTGTGCCTTGATGCCTTGCTCCTTGGCCAGCAGGTCGGTGTATTCGTTGAGTTTCTCGGTGAAGCTGGCGATATGCCCGGCCACTTCACCCAGCACACTCTGATAGCCGGCATCGCTTACCGCCGCCTGCAGCTGCGCGACCAGCCCCGCCGCTTCGACTGTCTGGGCGATGCGCCCTTCGCCGGCGCCTTCCTCGCCCTTACGGCCCTTGTCCAGGCGCACGCGCGCCTCGTCCATGGCCTGCAGCATCAAGCGCGAGACCTGCGCCACCTGCGCGGCCTGCTCAAGGAATTCCCCGCCCTGCTGACCTTGCGACTGCTTGAGCGTGTAGGTGCCGTCATCGGCTAGCCCGGCCTGCAGCACATCGAGGTTGTTGGCCACGCTCGACACCGACCAGCTGGCCATGTCCAGCGCCAGCTCCTTGGCCTGCACCCGCTCCACGAACGCTTCAAAGGCCTGGCCATAGGCCGCCAGGTCGGCCTCGGCTGCCGCCAGTGCCGGCAAGCTTCGGGCACGTTCGCCGAGGTTCTGCAGGCCACTGCGCAAGGCTTCGGCCTCCTTGATATCCGATCGCAGGGCAAACGCCTGTTCGTGCTGGCGCAGCTTGAGCAGGTCGGTATTGAACTGGCCCAGCTGTCGCAGGCCGTCGAAGCGTTGGCCGACGCTGTGCAGCGCGGCGATGCCGATGGCCGCCACCGCCAGGGTCAGCAACAACACCAGGGCAAAGCCCAGGCCCAGCTTGCGGGCCATGCCCAGGTTGGCCAGAACACCGTACCTGCTCGCACCCATCGCCGATCCCCCTTCACCGTGTCAGGCCATGCCGAGGGCCAAGCGTGGCAACGTTCCCGCCCCAGTCACAAGGGCCTGACGTCAGAATGGTGTCAAATGGCTATGCCGGTGTCGCTATCAGCGTGCTGGAGGTCGCCCTGCGTGTCGGAGGAAGGCCTGGGCACGGGAGTCCTGCCCGTAGGCGACATTGATGCGCAGCCAGTCGCTGCCAGCGCCCTCGAAGTCGAAAGCGCTGCCTGGGGTAAGCAGTACATCCTGCTGCAAGGCCAACTGTTCGAGCCTGGCGAAGTCGCGCCCCGGCACCCGCGCCCAGACGAACATCCCGCCATAGGGCTCGCAGAAGACTTGCCAACCGTACTGTTCGAGTTGCCCGAGCAGTTTGGCCATGTGCTGGGCCAGCCGCACCCTCAGCCGCTGCGTGCTTTTGCGGTAGCTGCCGCTGGCGAGCATCTGCCCGACCACCTGCTCGGCGAAGCGCGAGGTGCCGATGCCGCTGACCATCTTCAACTCGGCCAGGCGCGCCAGCAGCGGCGGGTCGGCCACCAGGTAGCCGACCCGCAGCGAACTGCTCAGGGTCTTGGAGAAGCTGGCCATGTAGATCACCCGCTGCTCGCTGTCGAGGGTGGCCAGGCGTGTTGCCGGCCCGTCCTGGAAGTCAGCGTAGATATCGTCCTCGACGATGCGCAGGTCATGCTCACGGGCCAGCTCCAGCAAGCGATAGGCAACCTTCGGCGTCAGGCTGGTGCCGGTCGGGTTCTGGTACAGGCTGTTGATGAACAGGCAACGCGGCCGGTGTTCGGCCAGCAGCCGTTCGAGCACGGCGATGTCCGGCCCGGCCACCGTGCGCGGTACTGGCAGCAGGCGCACCTGATGCTGGCGCAGCAGGTTGTAGAGGTTGTAGTAGCCGGGGTTTTCCACCAGCACCGTATCGCCAGGGCGAAGGAGCGTGCGCACCAGCAGGTCGAGGGCATGGCTGGCGCCTTGGGTGGTGAGGATGCGCTCGGGGCCGGCGGCGATGTCCAGCCGCGCCAGGCGTTTGTGCAATTGCAGGCGCAGGCTGGCCAGGCCCAGGGGTGGGCTGTAATCGAACAAGTCCTGCGGGTTACCGCGGCTGACTTGGCGGATCGCCTGGGCCAGCTCCACGTCCGCACGCCACGCAGTGGGCAGCCAGCCGCAGCCAAGCTTGAGCAGTTGATCATGGCCTTCGCGAAACTGCCGCCAGCTGCCGTCACCGGCCTCACCCCACACGGGCTGGTCGTCCAATGCCAGGCCGGGTTTGCGTTCGGCGACGAAGAAGCCGGTGCCGTGGCGCGCCTCAAGCCAGCCGCTGGCGACCAAGCGGTCGTAGGCCTCGATCACGCAGGAGGCGCTGATGGCCTGGGTGCGGGCCAGGGTGCGGATCGACGGCAAGCGTGCGCCGGGGCGCAGGCGTTGCTGCTCGATCCAGGCTTGCAGATGGTCGGTGAGTTGCTGCACCAGTGGGGTTGGGCTTTGGCGATCGAGTTGAAGGTGCATGGGTTTAGTGTTTGGTAGTTTTGAGCAAACAGTTAAGCATAAATGAGGCGGTGGTGTGCCTTGCTGGGGGAACAGGCTGAAAGCACTGCAGGCAGCACCGTGCCCGCAAAAGGGCCGGTACTGACAAACCCAGAATCCAGGACCCCACCATGCCCCCGCGCGCCAACCCTGCCATGCTGGCTTTCGCCCTCTGCCTGATCACCCTGGCGGTCAACCTGCAAGCTCCGCTGTACATCACCTACGCCGACCTCTCCGGCCAAGGCGCCGCCGCCACTGCGGTGGCCTTTTCCGGGTATGTACTGGGCGTGCTGCCTGTGCTGCTGGCCCTTGGCGGCCTGGCTGACCGGGTCGGGCGCCGGCCGCTGATCATCGCCGCGCTGCTGCTGTCGATGCTCGCCACCCTGTTCATGCTGCTGGCACCCAGCCTTGAGACCCTGGCCCTGGCGCGCCTGCTGCTGGGCCTTGGCACAGGCCTGGCCTCGGCCACGGCGACCGCCTACATGGGCGAGCTGATGAGTGCCGACAGCAGCGCACGCGCGGCCAATTGGGTGACCGCCAGCACGTCATTGGGCTTCGGCCTGGGGGCAGCACTGACCAGCCTGTTCCTGCTGCGTGGGCCGAGCCTGACACCCGGCAGTTTCCACTTGCAACTGCTGCTCGCCGGCATCGCCCTGGTGCTGGCCTGGCGCCTGCCTGACCCTCGCCCGGCACAACGCGGGGCCATGTTGCGCCTGCCCTTCTACCCCACCGGCAGCGTCGTGTATGGCCTGGCGATTCTGCTGGCGTGGGCCTGTGTCGGTCTGGTGATCGCCTTGTTACCGGGTATTTTGCGCCAGCATGGCCTCAGTGCCTGGTCAGGCTTTTCGACCTTTTGCGTGATCAGCTGCGGCCTGCTGTTCCAGCCACTGGCGCGGCGCCTGGCCAGTGCGAAGGCCACGTTGCTGGGCTTGGCGATCCTGCCGTGCAGCTACGCGCTGCTGGCCTGGGGCGCCGACCGTGGCCAACTGGGCGCCGTGCTGCTGGGTGCAGTGGCGGCCAGCAGTGCCTGTTATGGGTTCATCTACCTGGGCGGCCTGGCGGCAGTGAACCAATTGGCGGGCAGCGAGAAGACCCGGGCCAGTGCCGGGTTCTTTCTGCTGGCGTACCTGGGGTTCAGCTTGCCGGTGATCTTCACCGGCGTGCTGAGTGACCGTTTGGGGTCGGGGTTGGCCCTGCTGGTGTTTGGTGGGGTGCTGGCGCTGGGGTGTGCAGCGGTTGCGCTGACCCTGATGCTGTCCGCCCGTGACAGCACCCTCAGTGAGCCCGTCAGATTGCAGTAGCCCCGCCATCCACCGTCAAGCTGTGGCCAGTGGTGAACGCTGCGCCATCGCTGCACAGGTACAGCACCGCACTGGCGATTTCCTCAACCTTGCCGATGCGCCCGACCGGGTGCATCGCTGCGGCGAACTCGGCTTTGCGCGGGTCAGCCTGATAGGCCCGGCGGAACATGTCGGTGTCGATCACCGCTGGGCATATTGCATTCACCCGGATGCCCTTCTTGGCGTACTCGATGGCCGCCGACTTGGTCAGGCCGATCACCGCATGCTTGGAGGCGCTGTAGATACTCATCTTCGGCGCCGCACCCAACCCGGCGACGGACGCGGTATTGACGATCGCCCCGCCACCCTGGGCCAGCAGCAGCGGCAGCTGGTACTTCATGCACAGCCAGACACCTTTGACGTTGACCCCCATGATGGCGTCGAACTCCGCCTCGCTGCCCTCGGCCAGGCGCCCCTGCTCGATTTCGATGCCGGCATTGTTATAGGCGTAGTCCAGGCGGCCGTAGGCTTCAATGGCCCGTTCGTGCAAGTGGCGCACATCGGCGTCCTTGGTCACGTCACAGGCCACGAACAGTGCTTCGCCACCGGCCTCTTGAATGAGCGCCACCGTGGCCTCGCCCCCCACCGGGTCAAGGTCGGCCACCACCACCTTCAGGCCCTCACGGGCAAATGCCAGTGCCGTCGCCCGGCCGATGCCTGCCGCGCCACCAGTGACCAGGGCTACCTGGCCGGAAAAGGTCATGCTCATTGTTAGCTCCTGAAGGTGATGGGCTGTCAGTACCGACCTCTTCGCGGGCAAGCCCGCTCCCACTGGGGTCAGTGCAATGCTCGAAGCGGAGTCTAGTCAGCCCACCGCCCACCTGGGCAGCATCATCAGGCCAGCGGTTGGGCTAATATGCTTGCCAGTGATTTTGCAGACCAACCGGCATCACCGCGTTAAATTGCCTGCTTATGCCTTATGCCTAAAAGGACCCCGCCATGACCCAGACCAACCGCCGTTTCCTGCTCGCCAAACGCCCGGTCGGCGCCGTACGCCGCGACGACTTCACCTTCGAGACCGTCCCCGCACAAGCGCCCGCTGATGGCCAGATCCAGGTGCGCAACCTGTACCTGTCGCTGGACCCGGCCATGCGCGGCTGGATGAACGAAGGCAAGTCGTACATTCCGCCCGTGGGCCTTGGCCAGGTGATGCGCGCCCTGGGCGTTGGCGAAGTGGTGGCCTCCAACCACCCGGACTACCAACCCGGCGACCACGTCAGCGGCGCCCTCGGCGTGCAGGACTACTACACCGGCGAACCCCAGGGCCTGCACAAGATCGACCCCAAACTAGCGCCGCTGCCCCGCTACCTCTCGGCGTTGGGCATGACCGGCATGACCGCCTACTTTGCCCTGCTCGACGTCGGCCAGCCCAAGGCCGGTGACACCGTGGTCATCTCCGGCGCCGCCGGTGCGGTGGGCAGCATCGTCGGCCAGATCGCCAAGCTCAAGGGCTGCCGCGTGGTCGGCATTGCCGGTGGCGCGCAGAAATGCCAGTACCTCAAGGACGAATTGGGCTTCGACGGCGTCATCGACTACAAGGCCGAAGACGTGCTCGCCGGCCTCAAGCGCGAATGCCCGCAGGGCGTTGACGTGTACTTCGACAACGTCGGCGGCGAGATCCTCGATGCCGTGCTCACCCGCATCAACTTCAAGGCACGCATCGTCATCTGCGGCGCGATCAGCCAGTACAACAACAAGGAGGCGGTCAAAGGCCCGGCCAACTACCTGGCGCTGCTGGTCAACCGGGCGCGGATGGAAGGCTTCGTGGTGATGGACCACGCCAAGGAATACGGCAAGGCCGCGCAGGAGATGGCCGGTTGGCTGGCCAGCGGCAAGGTCAAGAGCAAGGAAGATGTGGTCGAGGGCCTGGAGACCTTCCCGGAAGCGTTGCTCAAGCTGTTCAGCGGAGAGAATTTTGGCAAATTGGTGTTGAAGGTTTAAACCAGCGGCAAAACGGGGCGCTTAGCGCCCCATTCGCCCCGTGCTATCACACACCCGCCCCTATGAAATGTCGAAATTGTAGGAAAAGTGTGAAAAAACTGTAATATTGGATCCATTGCAAAGTGGCTTTTTGATATTACAAGGGATTGGATGTGGTCGGCGGCACTCAGAATTGGCAGCATGAATACCCTCATACCTTGCGGTATCGCGACACCACCCTTTACCTGCGCAGCCCCATTGCCTCTCACACCCGGCAGGCTTTCGAGCGACTGATAGAGCAAAACCTTTCTGCCAAACGGGTCAGCGCCCCGCTGGACTGCGACAGGAGTCAATTGTTCACCAAGCGTGAAAAGCTCGACTCGCTGAAAAAGAAATGGCGAATCCAACGCGGCATCCCCAAGCGCAACGGGATGTATGACTGGTCGATTGAGGAACTGATCAATACCCACGAGGCGGCTCGCCGCGGAGCGCGGGTCCCTGAGCTCAAGGGCTACGGTTACAGCCGTTCAAAACTGGGCCTCGTTCAGGACGTCTTTCTCATCACCGACCTGTTGGCCGGGCATGTGGATGGACTGACTCGCGTTCGTCAGGCGCCGGATGCAATACACGCGGTCCTGCGGGCAACCTTCGAACTTCTACACGCCTTGCACTGCCAGGGCATCACCCACATGGACCTGTGGGCTGGTAACGTCATGCTCCCCGAACAAGGCCTTGCCCAGGCCATCGATCTGGAAAACAGCTTTTCCGGGACTACGGCTTATGCGGCAGAAACCCTGGGCTTCCAGTTTGGCTTTTTCTACTATCGAGAAATCTACCGCTACATTACCGAAGCGGACTATGATGCTGCGGTAGAATGCGCACTTGCCGAGTACTTCCCCGACGTGCAACGCACTGCCTTCGACCGGGTCTATGCGCTAGCCAAACATCAGGACATCGGGCGCTTGGAGCGCCGAGAGATCTTCACCCGCGGTGTCCTCGAAAGTCGTTGGTAGAGCGCCATGGCTACCCCATGACTTTACAGAGTAGAAAATGATCAAGATTACCCAGACCATCGAGTGCTCCAACACCGCCCCCTTCGTTCTGTTCGGCGGCATCAACGTCCTTGAATCCGAAGCGCTGGCCCTGACCGCCTGCGCCGAGTACGTTCGCGTCACCGAGAAACTGGGCATTCCTTACGTGTTCAAGGCCAGCTTCGACAAGGCCAACCGCTCCTCGATCCACTCCTATCGCGGCCCGGGCATGGAAGAAGGCCTACGCATCTTCGAGAAGGTGAAAGCCGAGTTCGGCGTTCCGATCATCACCGACGTTCATGAAATCCACCAGTGCGCGCCCGTCGCCGAAGTGGTCGATGTGCTGCAGTTGCCCGCCTTCCTGGCGCGCCAGACCGACCTGGTGGTCGCCCTGGCCAAGACCGGCAAGCCGGTCAACATCAAGAAGCCGCAGTTCCTCAGCCCTTCGCAAATGCAGAACATCGTGCAGAAGTTCAAGGAAGCCGGTAACGACCAGTTGATCCTGTGCGACCGCGGTACCTGCATGGGCTACGACAACCTGGTGGTCGACATGCTCGGCTTCGGCGTGATGAAGCGCACCTGCAATAACCTGCCGATCATCTTCGACGTGACCCATGCCCTGCAGAACCGCGACCCGTCGGGCGCAGCGTCGGGCGGGCGTCGCGAACAGGTCGTCGACCTGGCACGTGCCGGCATGGGCGTTGGCCTGGCGGGCTTGTTCCTGGAGGCACACCCGAACCCGGACCAGGCCAAGTGCGACGGGCCGAGCGCCCTGCCGCTGGACAAGCTGGAGCCGTTCCTGGCGCAGATCAAAGCGCTGGATGACCTGGTGAAGTCGTTCCCGCCGCTGGTGATTGCGTAATCCCGCAGCAACTGATGAATAAGGGCCGGCATGCACACGCATGCCGGCCCTTATTCTATGGCGATCGGTCTGCATGGCCCACATGCGTACCAACTTCTAGCCCTAGCGCTTTTCATTGGCTATACCAGTGAATGAGGGTGCGAGGCTATCGCTGAAGGTGCAGGCACGGTCGCGCTTCAAGGGCGCGTCAAGTCAATTCCCTGCAAAATGCAGCATGGATTTTGTTTAGAGGCTTTTTTATGCACGCCCAACGTCACGATGCTACTGACACACCCTTGGTGACAGTGATCATCGCGTCCTATAACCACGCGCGTTACATCGAACAAAGCATTCTCAGTGTCATCAACCAGACCTACAAAAACATCGAACTGCTGGTAATCGACGACGGCTCCAAAGACGAAAGCCCTGCCCTGCTCACGCGGCTTCAGGCACAACATGGCTTTGACCTGAAGCTGCAAGCCAACCAGGGGCTGGCACGTACACTCAACGAAGCGATCGCAAGGGCCGAGGGTGATTTGATCGTGCCGTTCGGCTCCGATGACATCATGTTCCCGCACCGTATCGCCACGCAGGTGGCCTACATGCAGGGCAAACCCGAGGTAGGCATCTGCTCGGCCAACATCGAGACCATCGACCAGGACGGCAAGGTCATGGGCGCACGCGAACAGCGCAACCGCAACCTGCCCTTCCGCCGCCTGAACTTCGACGACCTGTTCCTGGATCGCAAACCAGGCCCCATGGCGGCCACCTTGATGTTACGGCGTGAAGCGCTGGAGAAGGTCGGCGGCTTCCACGACAAGATTCGCCTCGAAGATGTTTACATCGAGCTGTCGATTGCCCATGCCGGTTACTACATCGACGTGCTGGGCGAGCCGCTGGCCCAGTACCGCGACCACCCTACCAACACCTTCAAGAACGGCCGCTTCATGGTCGACAATGTGCTGAGCACCTACGCGGTGTTCAAAGACCACCCACAGTACGAACAGGTGTGCATGAAGTTTCGCAACTCCATGGTGCTCAAGTACGCCAACCGGGACAAGCAGCTGACCCGGGAAATCCTTGCAGAGATCCCGGTCAGGTTCTGGACCCGCAAAACCTTGCGTGGCCTATGGCGATTGGTCTGGTCTTAAGCTGCCCGATTGCGCGTCCAGTGGATCAACGACTGGCCGTAAACCATGGCCATCGGCATCCAGATCAGGAACCAATGCTCTTTGGGGCGTGACATGAAGGCACTGCCTTCGGTCAGGCCCGAAGCAAAGCCGAAGATCAGCCAAGTCGCCGCAAGCGTGACCCCGGGGTGCTTGCGGTACACCCAGCAGAAGTAGAAGGCCAGGCCGTAGAAGGCCATCCACAAGACCAGGCCCACAACGCCTCCGGCGTACAACACACCCAGTTCGATATTGTGCGGGTCGGCAAGTTTCTGCGCCAAACCTGGAAGAATCACGCTCATCGGTGCGTCGTAACCATGGCCCAGCCAAGGGTGTTCGCCGATCTGGCGCAACGACTCCATCCAGATGGCGGGACGATGGGAAACGCCACGTTGGGTAATGGCTTCTGGATAAATCAGCGCAACGCCGATCAAGGTCAGAACAACTGCTGCGCCTGCCAGCAATGCACGGCGCCGGTCACCTACCAGCATCAGCCAGCCCAGAGCAGCCGCCAGGCCGATCAGGGGCGTTCGCGAGCCGGTTGCAAGAATCGCCACGCCCAATATCGCCAGGCAAGCAAGCGACAGAGGGTCCAACGCACGTCGCGCCTGAAACCAGGCTACCAGCCAGATGGCGGCGAACGCGCCGAACACGTGGGCAGTCAGCAGTGGGTTGTACAGCGCGCCATACCCCGCCAAGCGCCCATCCCCTTCAGGTGGCTGGACGAAGAAGTAGATCAAAGAGATCAGCGCTGCCAACGCCACGAACATTGCGGCCATGCGCACGCATTGCTGCAACTGGGAGGGAGACTGCAAGGTGATGAGCCCCGCAGACAGCAACAGCATGGCGATGTACAACGGCCGCTTCAACAAGCTGCCTACGGAGTTTTCGGTGTCGGACCAGCCAATACTGATCATGGTGTAGAGACAGAACACCAGGAACGCGATGAACAGAGGGTTGTTGGCCAAAGGCTTGAGGATGCGCGGGTTCAGCAGCAATGCCACCAGCGTCGGCACCGCCAGGAAGATGTAGAAGAGCTTGTGGTACAGCGCCCGGTCCCACACCCAGAACATGCCGGTAAGAATGATCAACCAGCCCAACGGCAGCACATAGCTGTTAATGGTGTTTCTGCAGCGTTGTACGGGGGACTCGATCGATAAATCGACTGACATCAAGCGTCCTCTTGCAGATGAAAAGGCTCATCGAAGGCCCCGCGCCGCAACAAGAAGCGCGAAGCCTGATGGATAGCGTTCATTTCCTGGTGGTGCTGCACGGGCAGCCCTGGGTACTGCTTCAACCGAGGATTTCGGCCACTACGGCCGCCAGTGCTTGCGCGGGGTCCTGTGCCTGGCTGATCGGGCGGCCGATTACCAGGTAATCGGAACCTGCATCCAACGCCTGGCGCGGGGTCAGAATGCGGCGCTGGTCATCCTGGGCACTGCCTGCAGGGCGAATACCGGGCGTTACCAGCTGCAGCGAAGGGTGCGCAGCCTTGAGCGCCGGCGCTTCGAGTGCCGAGCATACCAGCCCGTCCATGCCCGCTTTTTCGGCCAGCGCCGCCAGACGCAATACCTGCTCCTGCGGGTCGACATCCAGGCCGATACCGGCCAGGTCCTCACGCTCCATGCTGGTCAGCACGGTCACGCCAATCAGCAAAGGCTGCGGGCCGCTGCGCTTGGTCAGCTCTTCACGGCAGGCCGACATCATGCGCAGGCCACCGGAGCAATGCACGTTGACCATCCACACGCCCATCTCGGCCGCAGCCTTGACCGCCATCGCGGTGGTGTTGGGAATGTCGTGGAACTTGAGGTCGAGGAACACCTCGAAGCCCTTGGCGCACAAGGTCTCGACGATTCCCGAAGCGCTGCTGGTGAACAGCTCCTTGCCCACCTTTACCCGGCACAGGGCAGGGTCGAGTTGGTCGGCCAACTTGAGGGCGGCTTCGCGGGTTGGGAAATCCAGGGCGACGATCAGGGGCGTCTGGCAGGCGGACATGGTCGGGGTCTCTTGGCAAGTCGTAAACGGCGCGCATTGTAAACGAAGTGGGGCAGGCTTTGGGGGCCGTGGGTCATGAGAATTGGCCCGGCCGTGTACGGCTCCTATAATTGAACCAACGGTCAAGGCAATCGCTCAACATTCATACAAGCGAAGCCCCAATGCTCATAGGAGAACGACAATGCCCTGGTATGCCTGGCTGATACTCATCATAGCCCTCGGCTCGATCATTGGCGGGCTGATGATGCTGCGCGATACGGCGAAGAAACTGCCGCTGACGGAGGAACAACTGAGGAAAGTGCATGAGCGCAATGCCGAGGCGGATGCCAAGGATGCGCAGGATCGTTGAACCGGCAGTTCATTTCACTGAATTCAAACCGGCTGGCGCAGTGCCAACCGGTTGACCTGCAAGGTTACTCCACTACCAGCTTGTCCCGGTTGCGCTCCAGCAGCGCTTTACCGATGCCCTTGATTTCCAGCAACTCATCCACCGACTCGAACGGGCCGTTGGCTTCACGGTAGGCGACGATCGCCTCGGCCTTGGCTTTGCCGATGCCAGCAAGGTTTTTTTGAAGCGTGAGAGCATCGGCGTCGTTGAGGCTGACTTTGCTCGATTTTTCAGACGGTACAACCTGAATAGAATCTGCAACCACAGGGGTTTGCAGCGCAGCTGACACATTGGAAGAAAGGCACGCGAACAGTGGGAGAAAAAGGTAGGAAAGCACTGTATTTCTCATCATCGACTCCTTGAAGGTACTGGTAATCTGCAGCTTCATGCTGCATGAACAACCTTAGGTGTCCATTTTGCCCAAGGCAATCATTCACAGGATTCAATATATTTCGCGCACCGCTGCGTATTCAATCCGCGCGCACAGGCAATAAGACTTTTCGTATCTGCCGCGAAAAAAGCACTCACGTGATACAGGATAAATCGCCACTCTGAAGGTTGGCGATTTAAGCCGAGGCAAACTCCATATGAGTTCGCGACACCCAGTCACGCAGTGCAAGTATTACAGCAGGTCTGACAAGCGAGTACGAACCGCCAACCCCCGCTCATTACAGTATTCCTGCCAACCCTCGAACTCTGTCCAGCCAGATAAAAATACGAAGCCCAGGCCATAAGCTGAGGAGGCTACATGGTCATACCGGCTATCGCCGATAAACAACGTTTCACCTTCGATGGCACCCTCGCTGATTTGCCGTTCAAGAATCTCCTCTTTGGTGTCCGGGCTTCCGAAAATGCCCCCGTCAAAGAATTCAGCAAGACCGCGCTGCTCGAATATCTCCCTCAGTTCTGACTGCGCCCCTCCCGAGACAACAAGCCAACGACTATCAGGGGTGCTGGCCCTGAGTTCGGGCAAGCCTGTGGCAATGGCACATTGCATCAGGCCCGAGCTCACTTCACGCGCATAAGCAGCAAGTAATTGATCCATGACTGCTGCAGTTGCTTCCCGCTGCAAGATAGCCTGCAAAAAGTATTCAAACTTCTTGAACCTGGAAATGCCACCATGACTCGTGTGGTAGGCAACCAGTTGATGGGCTGCGGCTTGCCCATAAGGCAAGGCCGTCTTGAAAAACGCTGACGTCTTGACTCGATTCGAGTCCAAAATGACACCGTCACAGTCAAAAACAACAGTCTTGTAGTCACTGAGGCGCATTGATCAAACCTTTTTTCAGTACCGCCTCAACAATGGCAACGTCTTCTGGAACATCAACGGCGAGGCTTCCACCCGAGGTTTCTACCATCTTGACTGGGACGGAAAGCTCCAGGAAACGCAAAATCTCAATATCTTCACTGCGCTCAACCTCCCCCTTCCTGCCGAAGTCAACATAAGCGCCCAGCTGTTGCGCGGTGAATGCGTAAATACATACCTGCTTTTTGTACCGTAATGGCGCGACCGCTGAGTCCTTGAAACCCGGCACCGCCAAGCGCGACATATACATGAGATCGTTCTTCTCATTGGTCACGACTTTAGGGATGTTGACACTGGTCGGATCTTCATCCTCGCCTATCCAGCAAAAGCCATTGATGACAGCCTGCATGTGCTGTTCTTTGACCTTGATAATCCGCTGGATGTCCAGCGGGTCAATGACCGGCTCATCCCCCTGAACGTTGATGTAGATATCCGCATCGATTTGCTTGGCGGCTTCAGCCAAGCGGTCTGTCCCCGTCAAGGCACCCGCGGACGTCATCACGACGTTGAAGCCCGCTTCCGTCACGACATCAGCGATGCGTTCATCTTCTGTGGCAATGTAGACATTCGCCTTTCCAACTGCCTGGGCAGACAGTTCAGCCACCCACAACACCATAGGTTTTCCCAGCAAGGGTACCAAGGGTTTCCCTGGGAAGCGGGATGACTTGAACCTTGCAGGTATTACAACAACGCTTTTCATATCATTTGTCCAACGCATAAATCGATTTTGATTTCAATGCATAACGCGACGGGGTCACTGCGCAAAGCTCGAAGCCTGGCATGACATCCTTGAACACATTCAGAATGCCTTGGACCTCTGTGGTTCTAGGGTCGTCAGCACCATAGCCGTCAAAGCCTGCGAGGTGGACGAGGTTTGCCTTGCCACTGGCGGCAATCGCCAGTGCATAAGCGAACACCAGCGAACTCGGCAGGGTACAGTATGTCCCGTGGACCTCGAGGGTATTAGCCTTGATCGCGATACCGAAATCGAGAATTTCCTTGCCGCGAAGGGATGCGGTGACATCGGCCGGCAGCATACTTGCCGGTGTGATCAAAGGTTGCGGCAGATTTGCATGATGCTGGCAGTCCGCCAACAACCGCACAGGATGACAAGCAACCCGCACATCTATGAGCGCTGGATCGATCATCGACTGTGTATTGAGCGCCATCACAAATGGCTTGTTACGCTTAATGTATGACTCCAACGCCCTGCGATGCTCGGCCACCCCGGGACCGGTGCCCAGCAAGAGCACTTCGCGGCCCTGAATAAGGCTTTCAGGAGACCATGCCCCTCGTGGGTGGCCTTGATAGAAGTTTCTCGCCGTATCAAGGGTATTAGAACTAAACTTCTTCCCACCTTCGACTTTCAGGTGATGGATAACCGCAAACACATCTTCTTCGCTGTATCGAGAGTCACCCAACATTTCCTGAATGTAAGTTGGATGAATACCGTATTTACCAGCCAGATAGTAGTACGTATTGGTTCCCCACCCACATTTGTGCTGCAAAGGCTTGAAGTATTTCTCAACCAAAACCATCAATGGAACCAGGTTTATCTGAGAATATTCTCGTTCCCCCAACTCCAACAACAAGTACTCGCTCTTGGCATTTCCTGGGCCACGCCCCATACCCGTCACCGTGGCATCCAGCCACTCCACACCGCACGCGGCAGCTCGCAGTGTGTTGGCCAGCGCATGGCCCATGTTATCGTGGGTATGAATACCCATAGCCCCACTCCAGTACTGCCTGAACCAGCCGATTATCTCTTCGATCCGATCAGGATCCATGCTACCCATGCTGTCGGCGAAATAGAGAACATCCACTGGCCATTGGCTTGCCTTCCTGGCTAGCTCCTCAATCTCGGGCTGATTGCGGTCGGCAACCTGCATCAGGTTGAACCCAACCGTGAACCCCCTCTCCTTCAGCCATGAGGACGCGGGCAAGGCATCGAAGAATTCGTGTACATGGCAGGCAATGCGCACGATGCTGACGGGCGAGAGCCCAGCCCGCTCAGGGAACAGGCTCTCCAGTACCTCAACAAGCGACTGCTGGTTACCCACCAGCTCGGAGGCGTTCACCATGACCGCAATCTCAAGACTTGCGGGCAGATTCAAACTTCTCAGGTAACTATCCGTGGTGAATGCGCTTGCACCGAGGAATGCACTGTTTTTCAGCGAGCGCAGCCCCAACTCAACAATATCGACCTTGGCGGCCACCATCGCCTGGAGGTACTCGGCAACTACCGCCTCCGGGAAATTCCATGAGTTGTAATAACCACCGTCACGCAGAGTGCAATCCAGGATCTTGACGTTGCGCACTATTCACCCCTCGAATTCAGTATTTCCACAAGCTGGCCATGGACGACACGCCAGTCAAGACTGTAACTAATAAAATCCCGGCGAAGGTCGGCGTCCTCCGGGCGATCAACAATAAACTTTTTATCGACTAACCGCGTGCGTCGACGTACATGTTCATCGGAATCTATCATCTTGGTATTGAGATGGCCCACCCCAGGGCGACCCGCAAATCGCGCCACGTGGAGACCACCCGTTCCAGAGTTTCCAACGTAGGCATCGGCAACCCTCGCATACGCTATTTTCTGGGTACTGGTTGCACCAACAGCACTGAAGACGGGGATAGACGGGTTTAATTTGCTGGCCACTTCGGCGACCACTAAATTATCTTTTGCCGTCTCACTTTTGTCTGCCGCAGTCGGGTTGAGTGGCGAAGTCCACCCATCAAAAACAACGCCAACCTTGGGGTAGGTTTTCTGCAACTCGTTCATCAAATTTTGAGCTGCCTCAACCTGCTCAAGCCATGAACGCTTTTGTACCGTGATGCCGAACCAGATGAGGGGATAGCACTCAGACATCGACGACAGTTCAGCGTCGTTTGAAGCTTTATAAGTACCCCGAGAGAAACGCAAAAACTCATCATCGAAGCGCGTTAGGCGCTCACAGGACTCACGATCAAAAAGCGTACCGACATGAAATACATAGCCGCTATGCCTGGCGACATGCGCTTGTAAAGCAACGGCATTTAAGGTTTGCTCATTCGCCGGCAACTGGTAAATATCCTTGTACGAGCAGAAGTCGGCACCTTCGTAATAATAAATATTATCTAGCCTGTACAGGATATCTGCTTCATGCAAGCCTTGAATCGCTGGCGCGACATCATAATAAAAATGGTAGGGTCGACCATGAGAAGCGATGGCACCCAAGAATTGCCTTTCGTCGCTGGGCTCTGTCAATGCCTCATCCTGCATACCCTTCAACAAGGCGACCATGGCATTTCTTACAGACTCTGCCGGCAAATGTTTCACGAGGACGACAAGATTTTTGGCAGGAAAATAAATTGCGTCAGCGGAGCTTACATGCTGGAGTACAAAGAAAGCCTCTTGGGAAGGTGCACGGAACATTAATACGTTTATATTCCCAGGCACCGTGAAGCTGTGACGACAGAGTGCCACTCCATAACCAAAAGGGTTGGGGGCAACGATCGCCCCATGGGACAGTGCGGTTTCCAGGGCGTGACACGCAAAGTCCTCTGCGGTCAAGTAATCTATCAGCTTTTTGCCGCGCGCCAACCAGCCCGATCTTGCCTCAACCGCCTTCAGTCCGACAACCTCCGCCTCCCCCATGAGCACACGCGAGATGACATCATTGCTCAATGAATCTAAGGTGCGCAGGAACTTCAAATCTGCGGGGACCACCGGCTCACCCGTCGAATACCCACGCCAGAAAGACTGAAGCCGAGGATAATCGAACTTGGAGGCTTGCACGCCTAATGTGGTCCAAAGATGAAGCACGCCATCAACTTCGAAATAGATTTCAATTGGGCTCTTCGGATTGATCGCCAGCTCAATAGAAAAGCCACAACGCAGCTGCGGGTGACGCGGTAGCTCAGCATCATTGATGCCCAATACTTTTGAAAGGACATCGCGCCGCTCAACAGGCGTGCCAACCGGGTGCGCATGACCACCGTTCTTGATAACGATGGAGGTAAGCTGACCGGGCACAGCACCCAGCAACCAACCTGAGAAAACTATTTTATCTTGAAAAACCTGTCCATCTCTCGGCAAGTCAAGGCACGAGAAGTTAACAACTTCTTTTGCAGACTCGGGCAACCGAGCCGCAACATTCAGCTCAAACAATGTCTCTTGCATAACTTCTCGCACCTTTGCCTTCACCATTACAACTAAATCAAACCGCGCTCGAATGCCGCCCGCTTCCACCCGAATAACACATTTCGGCCGAACGGCCGCGCATACATGCTTCGACGGAACCTATCTGCTTGCTCATCGTCGAAGTCTTCAGCGATGACCTCTACATCACGAACAGAGAAGGCACCTCGATAAAGGCCGTCCAGCTTGACGAATGGCAGCCCTATGCGGTGCAGAAAAATAGCATTCTGGTGAACTTGCGAGCCCTTGATAAAGAAGTCGAGAAATGCGTAAAGCGCCTCTTCTCGCACAGCGCTGGACATATCGCTCTCACAGAATTCCCCACCACTGATCGAGCTGGAAATAAACTTGCAATACCCAGAAACATTACGAGCATAGTGCAGCGGGAGGTTATCAAAATTCTCCAACTCGGAGACATCCAGATTTATCCCAACCAGACTGGATGAATTGAACAGGTACTTAGACACCAGCTTTTCCGACACATGCGACAAGGAAAAGCTTCGGAACTCTGGATTGACATTCTCGCGCGCCAACACGGTGAGTTCGTCCAGCATATCCTTATTGTTACGCAAAAAATTAGCAGCCGCAGCGACATCATACAAAGCGCGGAAATTTTCAGGCGAACTGACGCATGACTTTAACGTCTTTGACAGCTGCATTTCCCCGCGCTTAATGACCAGCGGGCGGACATCGCTGCATTTGTAGTCTTTCCAGTACTTCTTCAGCTTTTCGTGACGAAGCACATTGCCCGCCATCGCAATACAGAAAGAACCCAGATGATGTTCGATCTCAAAGTTCTCTGTCCCCCCGAGCACCTCAGCGGGCGACTCAAACATGTCCTGAATAAAGTTTTCCGCCTTGCTGGCGCTATAGAAAACGCTGTCATTCAGCATCAAAAGCCGAGGGCAATTCTCCGATATACCTTCTCGATAGAGGTACTCAAAAGCAGACTGGTAGCTACCAAAATCGCGCCCGAAGTTGTACTTATCTATGTAGCAATCAACCAACCCATCATAACGCTCAGGGTTGGCAATACGCAGTGTATTGACACAGAGCACATAGGCACCTTGGCGCTTTGCACTCTCAAACAGCGCCAAAACATCATGGCGAATCTCGCCTTTTTCAAAAAGAGCCATCAGCAGGATTTTTTCGCCGGCATAAGGCTTGGCAAAAACTACCTTGTCCTTTTTCGACAGGCTTTTCATCTTGTTCCAGCCCGATTGCAGCGATACATACGCATACGCCGCAGGGTAAATCAGGCGGTTTTGGAGATTTTGCAGAATGCCCAATGCTAATATCCTATTCCAGGTACTTAAAAGGGGTATTTGGCCAGCTTACAGGGTGATGTTTTTCTTGATACCGCAAAGAACCTCACGACTTCCATCGGACATTCTCAACGAAAAACCGTAAGCCCCTTTTGGAACTTCAGCCACACTCGCTACCAAGGTAAATCCGGCCCCCGAGACTGCAGGGCTTTTAAACACCTTGGCGACATCCGGCCGCTCAGCGCGCTTACCACCCGCAATGACAAACACTTTCCCCTCGCGGTCCTTGAGCAGTAAATCCACCGTCTCAGGCACGGTCATCGTATTGTGATCAAACGCCCATCCGCGCATGGCAATCCTGCCATCAGTTACCGCCACGAGAGGATTGGCACTGCCGTTGATAAAATCCACACTGCACGCATTCGTTGCCGACACGGATTTGGAGGGCGCGGTTTCTGCCCCACAGCCGGCCAACACCATGACCAATGCCAAAGGCATGCTCAACGCAAGAAACTTCATTTTCACTACCTTGTTCATCTTGATGAAATCATTTCTTCATAAATCTCAAGAACCTGTTCAACCGACTCCCCGGAGACAACGCGCCCCTCGTCGAGAATCACGCAGCGGTCACACAAACTCTCGATCATCGTTTTCGAATGCGAAACAAGCACTACCGTTTGCCCGTGCGCAATTTTTCTCATCATGGTGTGCTCCGCCTTTTTTTTGAAATTGGCGTCACCCACACTCAGCACCTCATCAACCAGCAAAACGTCCGGGCTTATCGTCGTGCTGATGGCGAAGCCCAGCCGCGCCGCCATGCCCGTTGAATAACTGCGCACAGGTTCATGGAAATAATCGCCAAGCTCTGAGTACTCTTTTATTTCCTCAAGTTTGGGCATGATCTCTTTACGACTGTGCCCCAGCAACATACCGCCAAATATGGCGTTATCTCGGCCGCTCAGATTGGGGTCAAAACCGGCCTGCAACGCAAGCAGCGAAACGGAAACACCGTGATTTTCCACCACGCCAAAATGGGGCTTCAACGCCCCGGACATAACCTTCAACAGGGTCGATTTGCCCGCGCCATTGATGCCAAGCACACCCAGTGTTTCACCACCGAATACCTCGAGATTGACTTCCTTCAACGGCTCGAAAAATCTGGAACCTGCGGCATGATTTCGTTTGAAGCGAACACCAACATTACGCAGCGAAAGAAATTTTTTTATGCTCACGCCATGCCTCGACGTACAAAATTATTACGCTGCCATTTGTAGAATGCGGCGCAGACTACTGTCATGACCAAGGTGACCACAATAACGTACGCCATCGCATAGGCATCGGGCGCAGCACCTTCGAGTATGATGGTTCGATAGGCCGCTATCAGTAACGTCAAGGGGTTGTACTGAACCCAATGCCCAACACCTTCAGGTAGCGACTGATACTGGTAAATGACACCTGACAAGAACATCAAAAGCATCAGGCCCGTCCCCACCAGATTGGCCAAATCCCTCACCACTGTCACCGCGGCCGCGAGCAGCATACCGACGGTGAGCGTCAACAGCATCTGCAGCGCCATGATTACCGGCAGATAACAAATATTCCAGGTAAGCGATTTACTGTCGGTCAGCAACGCCAAGACAAAAAGCGCCGCCAACGCGGGCAACTGCTTCAGAGTCGACTGAACCATACTGACCAAGGGGAAAAATACAGCGGGCAAATTGCTGTTCAACATGAGCCCCTGCCCGCCGATTATGCTGCTCGCGCTCACCGAAACGGACTTGCTGAACCACATCCATGGAACCAGGCCGCAAAGCAAAAATAACCCGTAGTTTTCAACACCGGCGTTCAAGATTTGCCCAAACAGATAATAATAAATAACCAGATGCAACAAAGGCTCAGCCACCACCCACACATAATTCAAGTAGGTTCGCGAGGCTTCGGATTTAAGGTTTAAACCGGCCTTGGTGAACACCAATCCCAGAAAATGCGAGAATCGAGTTAACCCTACGGCTGCGGTCTTATTGCCGCCCGGCGCGCCACTCGGCACGGCCTCCAATAAATTCGCACCGTATTTTGCAGCCAAGCGGTAGCGTCGTGCGCTGAGCAGATCACCCTTCAACTTGTAAATGCTCACTAATTGAAGGTAACCGCGCGTGAAATCAGGCTTGAGTGCCACGACGGCTTGCCAGCGCTGTTCCGACTGCGCCCAATCCTTCAGACTGTCGGCAAATTCTGCCGCCTGAATCAACGGCTCTATCGCATCGCCACGCTGCTGAACCGCAAGTTGGTTCAGCGCCTCAGCAGCCTCGACATCCCCTTTACGCATGTGCAGTTCGGCACGGCGACACACAATTTCCCAGCGCGCACTCAGTACATGCTGCCCCTGGGCCAAGATGTCGTCTTCAGCCGCTTCATCATTCTGAAGTTTCGCCAGGTCAGCAGAGATCAGCCAAGTCAGAGGATTCTTGGGGAATTTTTCGCGCGCGACCACAAGCAGCGCTTCAGCGTTGTCACAATGGCCCTGGCGCATAAGACAAACAGCCCCCTGCAACCATGGAGCGGCATGACCTGAATACTGATCACGAAAAGCCCGCCACAACGTGCCCGCTTCCACCCAGCGTTTCTGGCGCATCTGTGCCATCGCCAGTTCAAATGCCTGAGCCGGCGCGAGATTTTCTATCTGAGTCATAAGTTCCAATACGCAAAGCGCAGGGCGGGTGCCCTGCGCCTGCTCGGTCGCTAATTTGCTATTGGTTTCAAACAGCCCCGAACACTTCAGCCTCGGCCAACCGCTTACCCAGCTGGTCCTTGGCCGACAACTGCGGCGCCCACTCGATCGGCCATTCGATGCCGATCTCCGGGTCGTTCCAGGTAATGCAGCGCTCGTGTGCCGGTGCGTAGAAGTCGGTGGTCTTGTAAAGGAACTCGGCGGTTTCCGAGAGCACCACAAAACCGTGGGCGAACCCTTCCGGGACCCACAACTGATGTTTGTTTTCCGCAGACAGGTGCGCACCCACCCACTTGCCGAACGTCGGCGAGTTGCGGCGAATGTCTACAGCGACATCGAAGACTTCACCTTGGACGACGCGCACCAATTTTCCCTGCGCCTGTTGCAGCTGGTAATGCAAACCGCGCAGTACGCCTTGGGCCGAACGCGAATGGTTGTCTTGGACAAACTGGACGTTGCGGCCAACGACTTCGTCGAAGATCTTCTGGTTGAAGCTTTCAAAGAAGAAGCCGCGCTCGTCACCAAAAACCCGTGGTTCGAACAGAATGACATCTGGAATTGCGAGTGGAATTGCTTTCATCAGTAAATCTTTTCCTGCAGCAAACGCTTGAGGTACTGGCCATAACCGTTCTTGCTCAGCGGAGCGGCAAGTGTCTCGAGTTGTTCGGCGCTGATCCATTGCTGACGGAAAGCCACTTCTTCCGGGCAGGCGACTTTCAGGCCTTGGCGATGTTCGATCGTTGCAATGTAGTGGCTGGCTTCAAGCAGCGAATCATGGGTACCGGTGTCGAGCCAGGCGTAACCGCGGCCCATGATCTCTACCGAGAGGTTGCCCTGGTCCATGTAGATGCGGTTGAGGTCGGTGATCTCCAGTTCGCCACGCGCGGACGGTTTGATGCTTTTGGCGATCTCGACGACTTGCTGGTCGTAGAAGTACAAACCCGTGACGGCATAATTGGACTTCGGTTGCAGCGGCTTTTCTTCGAGGCTGACCGCCTTGCCCTGGGCGTCGAACTCCACCACACCGTAGCGCTCGGGGTCATTGACGTGGTAGGCGAAAACGCTTGCGCCTTGCTCACGGACGGTCGCGCTGTGCAGCAGCTCGTTGAAGTGGTGGCCGTAAAAGATGTTATCGCCCAGCACCAATGCCGAAAGGTCGTTGCCGATGAACTGCTCGCCAATCAGGAATGCCTGGGCCAGGCCATCAGGTGAAGCCTGAACCGCATACTCGATGTTCAACCCCCACCGCGCGCCATCACCGAGCAGTTGCTCGAAACGTGGGGTATCTTGAGGTGTGGAAATGATCAGGATGTCGCGAATGCCGGCCAACATCAGCGTGGTCAGCGGATAGTAGATCATCGGTTTGTCGTACACCGGCAGCAGCTGCTTGGAGATGGACAATGTCGCCGGGTGCAAGCGGGTCCCCGACCCGCCCGCCAGAATGATGCCTTTACGTTTGCTCATTATTGCTTCTCGATAATTTCCGTCAGCATCCGTGCCACCCCCTGTTGCCAGGCGGGCAGATTGAGCATGAAGGCTTTCTGCAGTTTTTCGGTATTGAGGCGGGAGTTGGCCGGACGCTTGGCGGGGGTCGGGTAGGCATCGGTGGTCAGCGCCTTAACGGCTTCGGCCGGCACCTTGAGTTGCACGCCGGCTGCCGCTGCCTGGCCAATGACGTAACGTGCGTAACCATGCCAGGTGGTCTCACCTGCTGCTGCCAAGTGATACAAGCCACTCAGCTGAGGCTGCCGTCGCGTAGCCTGGATAGCATGTGCAGTAACGTCGGCAATCAGGTCTGCGCCAGTAGGTGCGCCGAACTGGTCATCGATAACGCCCAGGCTGTCGCGCTCACTCGCCAGGCGCAGCATGGTCTTGGCGAAATTGTTGCCGCGCGCCGCATAGACCCAGCAGGTGCGGAAAATCAGGTGCTGACAACCCGAAGCCTGTATCGCCCGCTCTCCCGCCAGCTTGCTGACACCGTAGACATTCAACGGCGCGACCCCATCGGTTTCTCGCCATTGCGCTATTCCGTCGCCGGGGAAGACATAGTCGGTCGAATAGTGCACCAGCAGCGCACCACTGCGGGCCGCCGCGTCTGCCATGACCTGCAGCGCCTCAGCATTGACGCGATGGGCCTGCTCTGGCTCGGACTCTGCCTTGTCAACGGCGGTGTAAGCCGCTGCGTTGACAATCACATCGGGCGCATAGCGCTGCAGTGTATCCGCCAGGCCTTCGAGGTTGGCCAGGTCACCGCAGTATTCCGGGCTACGAGAATCAAGTGCCAGCACCTCGCCCAGCGGGGCGAGGCTGCGCTGCAATTCCCAGCCGACCTGACCATTCTTGCCAAGCAGAAGTATTTTCATGCATTGCGCTCGGTGTAGTTCTTCTCGACCCACTCACGGTAATTGCCAGACTGGACGCTTTCTACCCATGCCTGGTTTTCCAGGTACCACTGCACCGTCTTGCGGATACCCGTCTCGAAGGTTTCGGCAGGCTTCCAACCCAGTTCACGCTCCAGCTTGCGCGCATCGATCGCATAGCGCCGGTCGTGGCCGGGGCGATCGGTAACATAGGTGATCTGCTCATTGTAGTGCTTGCCATCGAGCCGAGGACGCAGCTCATCCAGCAGCGCACAGACACGGTTGACGATTTCCAGGTTGGGCTTTTCGTTCCAGCCGCCAACGTTGTAAACCTCACCGACAGTGCCCGCTTCCAGCACGCGGCGAATGGCACTGCAGTGATCCTTGACGTACAACCAGTCGCGGATCTGCTGACCATCGCCATACACTGGCAACGCCTTGCCGGCCAGCGCATTGACGATCATCAGAGGGATCAGTTTTTCAGGGAAATGGTATGGGCCGTAGTTGTTCGAACAGTTGGTGGTCAGTACCGGCAGGCCGTAGGTGTGGTGATAAGCCCGCACCAGATGGTCACTCGCTGCCTTGCTCGCCGAGTATGGACTGTTGGGCTCGTACTGGTGCGTTTCAGTGAATGCGGGTGCGTCACCGGCCAGCGAGCCATACACTTCGTCGGTTGAAACGTGGAGGAAGCGGAACTTTTGCTTTTCGTCACCTTCCAACCCATTCCAATAGGCGCGAACGGCCTCCAGCAGGCGGAACGTGCCCACGATGTTGGTCTGAATGAAATCTTCAGGACCGTGGATAGAGCGATCGACATGCGACTCTGCTGCAAAATTGACGACAGCCCGAGGGCGGTGTTCGACCAGCAACTGCTGCAGCAGTTGGCCGTCGGCAATGTCACCACGCACGAACACATGCTGGGGGTTACCCTCCAGGGTGGCGAGGTTCTCCAGGTTGCCGGCGTAGGTCAGCTTGTCCAGGTTGATGACGGTTTCACCCGACTGGTCAATCCAGTCGAGGACGAAGTTGGCGCCGATGAAACCGGCACCACCAGTTACCAGAATAGTCATGTGATCAGATCTTTTTCAGTATTGTCGCGAGCAGCAAGCCGAGGTTGCCGAGGAGGGTCTGCCGATGCAGGCCTGCCCTGAGTACTTTATAGACCCGTACAGGCAAGCTTCTTTTCCGCGCTGTCTTGAACAGCTTGAGGGTTTTGCGGTGGTCTTTGCTCAACCGGTGGCTCATGGTCTCAAGGGCACGGATGTTCAGCGCGTTCCACTCATAGAAGCGCCCCTGGAACACCATGGCCAGGCGACGCATGCGTGCGCGCCAGTCGGAATTGCTGCCAACCACGTTGTTTTCATGTTGACGGTAAAACACCCGAGGCTGCGGATCGTAATGCACGATACCGGCAGCTCCGGTGATCAGCTGGTAACACCACCAATCATGCGAGGGCACCGTCAACTCGGCCCCCGCTTCCATGATCAAGGCGCGCGCCGCCTTGTTGAAAACCATGGTGTTCCCGCCCCCGATGCTTTGCACCAGGGCATTCTTGAAATGCGGCGGCGAGGCAAAATGCGGCGAAAAGCCGCGGTGGATACCGCCCTCGCAAATCAGCTGGGTTCGCCCGCAATAAAGTGCAGGCTCATCAGGCGGCAAGGTGGCTAACCAGTCCACAGCGACTTGCAGCTTGTCGGCGCCCCACACATCGTCCTGATCCGACCAAGCGAAATACTCTGCGTCGATATCCGCCCGGCAAGTGACAGACAGGAAATTGCGCACGAAACCGGCTTGCGGCCCTTCGTAGACCTTGATGCGATGCCCGCCCCACTGCTCGGAGTAGGCCTTGAGGACATCGAGCGTCTGATCCTTGGACGCATCGTCCGAAACGTGGAGTACCCAATTGCGGTAGCTCTGCTGCTCGAACGAGTCCAACTGCTGGGAGAGGAAGTGAGCACCGTTGTACGTGCACATCAAGATGGCCACGCGTGGCACGCCAGGCAGGCTCAACTCCTGCGAAAACACACGTTTGCTCGGCGCATCGACGCCGGGAGGTTGAGTAAGCACCGCCACGGATATCTTCCCTGAATGACCACTGCGTGCGCAGCTTATGTAAATTAATGTGACGTGCTATCAAATAGCCATTGCAAAAAATCGCCGCAAATAGTAGCACGCTCACATCACTTTCTAAATATCCCGTGAAATTCTTCCGTGGCAGGTGAAATCTTTTTTACCGAAAAGAACTGAAACCTATATTAAAGTCATTTAATGGATTATCTCGGAATATTGAACACTAAACGACTAATCATTTCCGGTTGCGATCAGGGATCGATTCGCTAAAAAAAGTGGCGAAAATCGAGAAACGTGATTTTTGTATTCGGCCGATGTCCAGCGTACTGACTGAGCATCGGGAGAATTTGAGACTTACGTTTCATTACAAATTTCTGACAAGCGGTAGTCGGAAAAGCGAGATTTCACTTGAACAATGGTGAAATTTTGACCAGCTAAGGGTGGGTGATCGCAACAAGCGGGCTGGGGTGAGGGGGTCATGCAGGCCCGCCGCGAGCCCCAGTGCCCACGGCGAGCTTTGCCTACATCAGTAGATGTTGCTTTCCAAAAGCCTCAGCAGATATTGCCCATAGCCATTCTTCGCCAGCGGCGTCGCCAGCTTCTGCAACTGCTCTGCAGTGATCCACTTCATGCGGTAGGCCAGCTCTTCGGGGCAAGCTACCTTCAACCCTTGGCGTCGCTCGATAGTAGCGATGTACTGGCTGGCCTCTAGCAACGAGTCATGCGTCCCCGTGTCGAGCCAGGCGTAACCCCGCCCCATGATCTCGACAGAAAGCTTGCCCCGCTGCAGATAAGCGATATTGACATCGGTTATTTCGTATTCGCCGCGCGCGGAAGGTTGCAGTTGCTTGGCGATGTCCACCACGTCATTGTCGTAGAAATACAGACCCGTCACCGCGTAGCTGGAAGGCGGTTGCCGAGGTTTCTCTTCAAGGCTTACCGCCTTGCCGGCATCATCGAATGCAACCACGCCATAACGTTCCGGGTCCTGGACGTGGTAGGCAAACACACTGGCGCCTTCATCGCGGGCCATGGCACTGGCCAAAATGACATGGAAATCATGCCCATAGAAAATGTTGTCGCCCAACACCAGTGCCGAGTGGCCACCAGCAATGAAGTCTTCGCCAATCACGAAGGCCTGGGCCAAACCATCAGGTGAAGCCTGCACCGCATACTGGATATTCAACCCCCATTGGTGGCCATCGCCCAGCAGATGCTGAAACCGCGGCGTGTCCTGCGGCGTCGAAATCACCAGGATGTCGCGAATGCCCGCCAACATCAGGGTGGTCAGTGGGTAGTAAATCATCGGCTTGTCGTATACCGGCAGCAACTGCTTGGATATCGACAGGGTTGCTGGGTGCAGACGTGTGCCTGAGCCACCTGCGAGTATGATGCCCCTACGTTGTATCGTCATGATTACCCCTACGTGTCGTGCCACCCCGCTGGAGTGGCGTCACTGGCTTTGACCGTAGTGCTTCGAGACCCAGTCCCGGTAACTGCCAGACTGCGCATCCTGCACCCACTGCCGGTTATCGAGATACCACTGAACCGTCTTGCGAATCCCTGTCTCGAAGGTTTCTGCCGGCGTCCAGCCCAACTCCCGCTCAAGCTTGCGCGCGTCGATGGCGTAGCGGCGGTCATGCCCGGGGCGATCGCTGACAAAACTGATTTGCTCACGGTATGAAAGCCCATCAGCACGGGGCTGCAGCTCGTCAAGCAGCCCACAGACGCGCTCGACAATCTCAAGGTTCGCCTTTTCATTCCAGCCGCCAACGTTGTAGACCTCGCCTGGCTGGCCTGCCTCTAGTACACGGCGGATGGCACTGCAGTGGTCCTTGACATAAAGCCAGTCGCGTATCTGCTGGCCATCGCCATACACCGGCAACGGCTTGCCAGCCAGCGCGTTGACAATCATCAGCGGAATGAGCTTTTCGGGAAAATGGTAAGGGCCGTAGTTGTTCGAACAGTTAGTGGTCAATACCGGCAAACCGTAGGTGTGGTGGTAGGACCGAACAAGGTGGTCGCTTGCGGCCTTACTGGCCGAATAAGGGCTATTGGGTGCGTAAGGGTGGCGCTCGGTAAACGCGGGGGCATCGGCATCCAGCGAGCCGTACACCTCATCCGTTGACACGTGCAGCAGGCGAAAGTGTTCACGTTCTGGCTGCGGGAGTGCATTCCAGAAACGCCGCACGGCCTCCAACAGGCGGAAGGTACCGACGATGTTGGTCTGGACGAAATCCTCAGGGCCATGGATCGAGCGATCGACATGGGACTCAGCAGCAAAGTTGATCACCGCACGTGGCTTGTGCTCGTTGAACAGGCGCTCGAGCAGCTGCGCATCGTTAATGTCACCCTTCACGAAGATGTGCCGGGCATTGCCCTCCAGGCCGGCCAGGGTCTGCAGATTGCCAGCGTAAGTGAGCTTGTCGAGATTTATCACGTGCTCGTCAGACTGGGCAACCCAGTCCAGCACGAAGTTGGCGCCGATGAACCCGGCGCCGCCGGTTACCAGTATGGCCACAGGAGAGGTCTTCAATTCTGGCAAAAAGCGGCAACGGCCGTCGCTGCAATTCGCGGGTTCATGGAAGTTGCCCTGTAGAGTAGACCACTGTCATGCAGGATGAGGTATGTCAGAGGTCTCGACGCCGCTGTTGGTAGACCCAGTCGACAATTTCGCCCTCGGGCGAATAACCGCTCACCAGCTCCCGCAGTATCAAGCGAATACGGGTAAAGTCGTCTTCCGCTACGGCCTTGAGCAAAACGCCCAAGCGCTCCCTCAACACGTCCCAGGCCAGGTAATCCTCGTTGGCGGCCATGATCATCGGGTGTGCGGTAGGTGACACATCGTCGCCAATCAGCAGTTCCTCATAAAGCTTTTCACCCGGCCGCAGGCCACTGAACTCGATGGCGATATCGCCATAGGGATTGCTGGGGCTTCGCACGCTCAACCCGGAGAGGTGAATCATTTTTTCCGCCAGCTCGACAATCCTCACCGGCTCGCCCATGTCCAGCACGAACACATCACCGCCCTGCCCCATGGCACCGGCCTGCACAACCAGTTGGGCCGCCTCCGGAATGGTCATGAAGTAGCGGGTGATCTTCGGGTGGGTCACCGTCAGCGGGCCACCGGCCTTGATTTGCTGATGGAACAGCGGGATCACCGATCCGGACGACCCCAGCACGTTGCCGAAGCGCACCATGGTGAAGCGGGTCTTGTTCACCCGCGAAACCTTGCTGCTGTCGCCATACATCACCGGCGCCGGCTCACGGCTCAGCGCCTGCAGGACCAGCTCTGAAAGCCGCTTGGTGCCGCCCATGACATTGGTCGGCCGCACGGCCTTGTCGGTGGAGATCAGCACGAAATTGGCCACGCCGGACTGCAGCGCCGCCTGCGCCGTGCACAGCGTGCCGAAAACGTTGTTGAGCACACCTTCAGCCATGTTGTGCTCGACCATGGGCACATGCTTGTAGGCGGCAGCATGGTAGACCGTGTCGACATTCCAGGTGCTCATGACATCCGCCAGATGCTGCTGGTTGCGCACCGAACCCAGTATCGGCAACAGGCGCACCGACAGAGACTCGCGGGCAATGCGCTGCTCCAGCTCGGTCAGGATGCTGTAAAGGTTGAACTCGCTGTGGTCGAACAACAAGAGCGTCCTGGGCCCCAGGCCGATGATCTGCCGACACAGCTCGGAACCGATCGAACCGCCCGCACCGGTCACCAACACAGCCTGCTTCTTGATGCATCGCTCGAGCAGCTCGTCCTGCGCCGGCACCGGATCGCGGCCAAGCAAGTCGGCGATGTCGACGTCCTGGATATCATCGACCTTGACCCGACCACTGGCCAGGTCGGAGAACGCCGGCACACTGCGCACGTGTAACGGATAGGGCTCGAGGAACGCGAGGATCTCCTTGCGGCGGGCGCGCGAGGCGGACGGCAGCGCCAGGAGGATCTCCTGGGCGCCGGTTTCCTTGATCAATTGTTGCAGGTGCTTGGGCTTGTACACCTGCAACCCTGAAATGACTCGGCTGGCAAGATCGCCATCGTCGTCGATGAAAGCCACTGGGCGCATGACCCGGCCCATGCGCAAGGCTGCCAGCAGCTGGTTACCCGCCGTGCCCGCGCCGTAGATGGCGACCTTGATCAGCCCGTCATCGCGGTGCGCGAACGGTATTTGATGGGTGCCTGAAAACCAGTCCCCCAGGAAGAACTGGCGCATGATCAGGCGCAGCCCACCGATGATGACCAGGCTCAGCCACCAGTAGTTGAAGATGATCGAGCGCGGGACGACGACCTGATGGTTGCTGTACCAGAACACTACGACGGCGAGAATAAGCGACGACAGCGTGACGGCCTTGATGATGGTAACCAGTGCATCGTTACCGAAGTAGCGCATCACGGCCCTGTACATGCCGAAACGAATGAACAGTGGAATGGCCACGATCGGTGCTGCTACAAATAGCCAGGCGTGCTCGAGAACCGGGTTGTACATCTCCTCGATGCCCAAGCGCACGATGAAGGACAACCACAGGGCAAACCAGATCAACAGCACATCGGTACACACCTGGATCAGGCGCTTCTCACGCCTGGAAAGGTTCACCAGGTACTGGCGGATCCGGTCTTTATTTTCGTCGCTCATCCGGCTCTCCTCAAACCCGTGAACCCACACATGGCCGCGCAATACGGGAATCAGCACACTCGATCATTGTCTTCCCGTTTACCCGCCTGGTATTTGATCGCCAGCAACGTAAGAGGCACGTAGGCCACCAAGGTTCCAACAGCACCCTCGAGGTCGTACATTACCACTGCCACTGCCACCGGCAGCAACCAGCACAGGTTGATGACCGCCACGGCCATGCTGACCGGGCGATGACTGGCGTGGTAACGCGACGCATACTGATAGGCATGGCTTCGATGTGCCTCATAGACACGCTCGCCCCGCAGCAATCGCCGGCCGAGGGTGAATGTGGCATCGACCACGAATACGCCCAAAAGTATTAACCACCCCCAGAAGAATAGCGGGTTTATCCAGGCCGCCTGCAGAGACAGCAACCCCAGCACGATACCTAGAAAACCGCTGCCGGCATCACCCATGAAGATGCGTGCGGGTGGGAAATTCCAGAACAGGAAGCCGGCAACCGTCACGGCCAGCAGCAAAGGCAGGCAGATGGCCTGCAGGTTGCCTGTCATCCAATACAGTACGCAACCCCCCAGGCAGACACAGACAGCCTCGATACTGGCGATCCCGTCAATGCCGTCCATGAAATTGTAGAGGTTGAGCAGCCATACCAGGTACAACGCCCCAAAAGCCACCCACAGCCATTGCAGTTCAAGCCGGACCCCGAACACCGCAAGCGGCGGAACCCCGCCGAGCCAGTAGAGCCCCCAGGCTGCCGCGGCGAAGTGCCCCAACAAGCGCCAGCGCGCCGCGATGTGCCCATGGTCGTCCATGAAGCCAACCACCGCCACCAACCCGCCAGCCCCCAGCAACCCGATCAGCAGCCCCGGCGCCACTTGCCCAGCCCAGCCCAGCGCACTTAGGGCGAGCAAAAACGCAACCACAAAGGCCAGCCCGCCACCACGCGGGGTGGGCTCTGTATGCGAGCTGCGGGCATTGGGGATATCCAGCAGGCTGCGCGACAGCGCATAACGCCGCAGGGCTGCCGTCATTAATAGAGAGGCCAGACCGGCGGCCAGTATCAACCAGATCATGGGCGACGGTTTTCCAGAAAAGAGCGAGCGGTCACATCGAGTCCTTGTTGCAACGTATGCGGCGGGCGCCAGCCCAGCACGCGTTGATTCTTGAAGATATCCACCTGCAGTGAACCCAGCAGGCGCTCGGCAAGGTCGCGCCTGCCAGCCAAGCGAGCGGCAAACAGCAACAGGCCCGGCGGAACCGCCAACAGTCGCGCAGGGCGATCCAGTGCACGGCCAAGGGCACACAGTAACTGGTTTAGCGAAACGTCTTCGCCATCACTCGCCACGAAGGTCTGATTAGCAGCCTGAGGATGATCGATGCATGTAACGACCAGGTCGACCAGGTTGTCCAGGAATACCAGGCTGCGGCGATTGTCCACCGCCGCAAAGGGCAGCGGCACACCGCGTTGCACCCAGCGCATCATGCTGAGGAAGTTGGCTTTCACCCCAGGCCCGTACACCAGCACGGGACGAATGACCACCAGCTCCATGCCTGTATCTGCGGCCAACTGGTGCAATGCCTGCTCAGCCTCGTACTTGGAAACCCCGTAAGCGTCCTGTGGTGCAGGTAAGTCATCGGCATTCAACGGCCGGCCTGGGTGGCTGGCCTCACCGTTGACCTTGATCGAGCTGATGAAGATGAAGCGCCTCACACCGGCAGCCGCAGCTTGCCGAGCCAGGCTGAGTGTCCCCTCGACGTTCACCCGCCTGAATTCGGCCAGGCTGTCGGCGGCGGTCTCCTTCATCACATGAACGCGCGCGGCAGCATGCACCACCACCTGTACATCCCTCAAGGCCGCGGCCCAGTCAGTGGATGCAGCCAGCTCGCAGCCGAACGCGAGTTGCACGCCGGCGGGGAGCCGTGCACCGGCTTCGCGCAAGGCCGCCCTGACGTTACCGCCCCCCTGGGCCCCCAACGTGCGGCACAGGGCACTGCCGACGAAGCCGCTGGCACCGGTGACTAGAACGGTTGGTCTATCTCTATCCATGGAAAATGACTCACAAGCTGCACACGCACCCCTGCCAAGGTTACTCAACCTTTAAGCAGGCCACGGTAAAGGTCGGCATAGGCACCGGCCATTGCTGACGCGGTAAATACATCTTCGTAACGTTGCATCGCTTGCCCCCCCATGGCCTGCGCCATGACCGGGTCATCCCAGAGCCGCTGCATCGCCTGCGCCAAGGCCGCTGCGTCACGCGGCGGTACCACCAGGCCAGTTTTATCGGCAATGTTGATGAAGGTGGTGCCCGAGCCCATTTCGCAGGCGATCAGCGGTTTGCCGTACATGGCGGCTTCCAGTAACGAAATGCCGAACGACTCGGAACGCAGGTGCGATGGGAAAACAAAGCCGTAGCACAGCTCCAGTAGCGCTGCCTTGTCCTCGTCGGGCAAGCCACCGAGGAAGTGCACATTGGCCAGGCCCAAATCGGCAGCTTGCTGCTTGAGTGACGCTTCAAGGAAGCCGCCACCCACGATGACAACGGGCAGCCCGTTGATACGCGCCGCCTGCAGCAGGTAGTCCAGCCCCTTGTAGTAACGCAGCGCGCCGACGAACAAGAAGAAACGTTCACCCACGCGTGCTCGCCAGTAGGCCAGTTTTTCTGCACTGGAAGGGGGGTAGGTGGCGCGGTCAAGGCCGTAAGGAATGACACTGACCTTATCCTTGAAACGCGTCAGTGCCTGGCTGCTTGCGGCGTAATTGGGTGAAGACGCGACGATCCGGTCGACACTGGAAAAGAAGCGGTTCATCAGCGGCTGGTACAGCTTGAGCAACCACTTCTGCTTGACGATATCCGAGTGGTAACTCACCACCGTCGGTTTTTTCAAGCGCGTGGCGAAATGCACCAGGTCCATGTAAGGCCAAGGGTAGTGGTAGTGCACGATGTCGGCCTGGCTGGCCAGCTCGGCAAAATCCTTGAACGCCGACAGTGAGAAACCGGTCGAGGCGACATGCAGGTCCAACCTGGAGCGATGCGCCAGGTGGTGGGCTACCTGGATGTCGCGCGCCGCACCCTGAGGGCTGAGGGAGAGCACCTGTGAGTCGATGCCCTGCGCGCGACCGCCTTCAGCGATCTGGAAGATGACCTGCTCGATGCCGCCCATGGAATCGGGGTAATACGTCTTGAAAAAATGCAGAACCTTGATCATCGCCCCTCACTGACCTTGTGATACACCTCGACGGTCGCCTGCGCACAGCGCTCCCAGGAAAAGCCCGCAGCATGCTCTAGTCCCCGCCCCACCGCAGCCCTACGCCAGGGCTCATCTTCCAGACCACGCTGCAATAACCCACTCAGGCCTTCGACGTCATCGGGCGCACACATCAAGGCTGCGTTGCCCGCAACTTCTGGTAACGACGAACTGTTGGAGCACACCACAGGCACCCCGGAGCTCATTGCCTCCAGCACCGGCAAGCCAAACCCTTCGTAATGCGACGGGAATGCGAACAGGCGTGCGCCGGCATACAGCAACGGCAGGTCTTCGCTGGCAGCGAACCCCAGGTAACGCGCCCAACCTTGCTGTTGCGCCTGGGCAATGCGTGCGTGGATCGCCTCACTGCGCCAGCCGTGGTAGCCGGTGAGGATCAACGGCCAGCGTTGGCGCAGCGCAAGCGGCAACCTGCCGTAGGCGTCCAACAGGGTTTCAATATTCTTGCGCGGCTCGATGGTGCCCACGAACAGGCTGTAACCACCCGGCTGCAGGCCATGACGCGCGAGGGTTTCACGCAGCATCTCGGGGCTGCGCGGGTAGAACTCCGGCGAGCTGGCCAGTGGCACCGCATGAATGCGCTCGATGGGCCAGGCGAAGTAATCGGCCAGCTCCTGGCGGGTGTAATGCGAGTCGGTGATCAACGCGTCGGCCCGTTCCAGGGTGAGCTTCAGCTCTTTTTGCAGGAAACGCGCGATCTGCGGCGCATGGCAGTGTGACCAGGTGAATGGCGACAAGTCATGGAACGTCGCCACGCTGCGGCCGGCGAACGGTGGCAGGTAGTAGTTCGGGCTGTGGTAAAGGTATTCCCCGTACCCTTTTAGCGCGCGTTTGCGCAGGTAGGGCATGAGCCGCCGGTAGGCCTCGACGGCCAGGGCGTTCTTCTGCACCACACGCTTGAAGCCATGCACCGCATCGGACTGATCGGAAGGCTTGGGCAAGCCCGGCAGGAAGCGCCGCCCCGCGAACAGCCGAAGGTCGGTAATCTCGCTACTGCGCTGCAGCCTCGAAGCCAGTTCGTAGGTATAGCGCCCTATGCCGGTCAGCGGAAAGCGGACCGGCTCGACAGAGAGAATTAGCTTCATTTACCCGCAAGCATCCAACCCAGGGTGTCGTCCAGCGACGGGGTTTGCCAGCCGGGTACCAGTGCACGCAGCCTGGCGTTGTCACCACACAGGGTTTTCACCTCGTTGGCGCGGACGAATGCCGGGTTGACCTGCACCTCGATCTCATGGCCGGTAATGGCCGAACACTTGGCAATGACTTCGCGCAGCGAATGGGTTTGCCCCGAGCTGACGTTGACCGTCTGCCCCAGCGGGCGGGCTTCGATCAGGCCGCGGTAGGCCTGGACCACTGCACGCACATCGCTGAAGTCGCGCCACACGTCGAGATTGCCGAGCTCGATGGTGTCGGCCTTGCGACGGAAATGCGAGACGATCTTGGGCAGCAGGAAGTTTTCTGCCTGCCCAACACCGGTGTAGTTGAAGGGGCGCGTGATGACGATCGGCAGGCGATCGGACCACAGCCGCGCCATGTATTCCATGGCCAGCTTGCTGACCGCGTAATCATTGGCCGGCGCAGGCAACGTCTGCTCGTCCAGCATCCCTTCGGAAACATTGCCATACACATTGGCACTGCTGGCGATCAGCACACAATCCGGTGCCTTGCCGCAGGCTGCGATGGCGTCGAGCAGGTTGCGTGTGCCCACCAGGTTGACCTGGTAAAACGCATCGGCTGCACCGTGCCCGACAAACGCAATGGCAGCCAGATGCACGACAACATCCGGCTGCACTTCGGCCAGCACTGCGCGCAAGCCCGGGCCATCCGTAAGGTCGACCTGGTAGTAGCCTGGGGCATCCAGCGCTTGGCTGCCCGTGCCGACCACTTCATAGCCATTGGCTCGCAACTCGTCCGCCATGTAGCGGCCGGTGAACCCCTGAATCCCTGTGATAAGCGCGCGTTTACTGGCCATTTGCATCAGAACGAGAACCCTTTTTCGTTACGACGCAGGTCGGCTTCGACCATCATGCGGCACAGCTCTTCCAGGCTGGTTTTTGGCTCCCAACCCAGCACTTCCTTGGCCTTGGCCGGGTTGCCGATCAGCAGCTCCACTTCGGCCGGGCGGTAGAATTTCGGGTTGATGACGACCAGTACCTTGCCGCTGGCGGCGCAGGTGCCCTGCTCTGCCTCGTCCTTGCCGCTCCAATTGATTTCGATGCCCGCAGCCTTGAAGGCCATGGAAACGAAGTCACGCACGGTTTCGGTACGGTTGGTAGCCAGTACGAAGGTGTCCGGCACGTCAGCTTGCAGCATGCGCCACATGCCCTCGACGTACTCCTTGGCGAAGCCCCAGTCGCGCTTGGCGTCGAGGTTGCCCAGTTCGAGCTTGTCGAGCAGGCCGAGTTTGATCTTGGCCACCGAGTCGGTGATCTTGCGGGTCACGAACTCACGGCCGCGCAGCGGCGACTCGTGGTTGAACAGGATACCGCTGGTGGCAAAGATGTTGTACGACTCGCGGTAGTTGATGGTCATCCAGTGAGCGTACAGCTTGGCGACGCCGTAAGGGCTGCGCGGGTAGAACGGGGTGGTTTCGACCTGCGGAATTTCCTGGACCTTACCGAACATTTCCGAGGTGGACGCCTGGTAGAAGCGCACCTTCGGGTTGACGATACGAATGGCTTCGAGCAGGTTCACCGCGCCCAGGCCAGTGATTTCGGCGGTGGTCAGCGGCTGTTCGAACGACACACCCACGAAGCTTTGCGCAGCGAGGTTGTAGACCTCGGTGGCTTCGGTGGTTTGCAGCAGGCGGATGCTGGCGGACAGGTCGGTGAGATCGTATTCGACCAGGTGCAGGTTGGGGTTGGTGTGGATCCCCAGTTCCTCGATGCGCCAGAAGTTAACCGAGCTGGTACGACGGTAGGTGCCGTACACGGTGTAGCCCTTCTCCAGCAGCAGTTCCGCCAGGTAGGCGCCGTCTTGACCTGTGATCCCAGTGACGATTGCTTTCATGCGACTTAACCAACTCCGATAGTGCCGTGCGGGCATGGGTAGATAGAAGGCCTGGCGCGGGCAATTCCTGGCCACGCGCGTGAGGGTTCGAGGGCGGAGTATACATCCGTTGTTCGGTGTACTCGACTCAGAAAAAGCTGCGGCACATGCCAATACGTGCAGGCTGTAGCCCATGGAGGATGCACATCATTACACTGGGTGGCAAACCCTGCGCAACTCCTTACCTATAAACGACGCCGCAATCAGCAATGCCGTTGCTCGCAGCACGTAGATCCGGGCACAAACGCTTCTTGCTGCGGACCGCGAGCGCCCGTCACTGCATGCGTGTCGCCAGTCACCCAGCAACAAAGGATGTGCATCCTCCGCACCTCGGCTATCATGGCGCCCCCTCTGGAGGTATCAACTTAACCTCCCCCTTTTCAAACCCAGCATGGATAGGTGTTTGAGCATGACGAAAGGATTTCCCGGGCCTGCCCACGCTCCCGCGCCTCGATCGGCCCAGCCATATTCCCCGACCCCAATTGCGCGGTCTCATGTCCAACCTGCCCGCATTGCGCCCTTTGTACTCGAGAAAACATCACCTACAAAGCTGGCAGCACTCGACCACTCGCCGTCAGTAAAATCCTCAAATTTCCGCCGCCCGGCGACTTCGCCGCTGAACTTGCAGGCTCGGTGGTAGACTCCGTGGCCCGGAGCTACTTGAGCGTGGCACTGGGGTTCCTACCAGAACCTCATACAGCAACTTATGTAACCAACGGTATTTTCCAATTCGGTAATCTTCATGGCTTCAGTAAAACTCCAAAACGGGAAGACATTCAGTTCCGAGTCCGGCACCTCATTGCTCGACAGTGCCAAGGCTGCGGGCATTACCCTGGAATACAGCTGCCGCACCGGCCGCTGTGGTGTTTGCAAGACCATGGTACTTTGCGGTGACACCGAAGCGTTCAAAGAAGAAACTTCGCTGACCCTCGAAGAACAGGCTGCCGGGATGATCCTCACCTGCTGCCGCCATGCCACAACCGAGGTAGAAATCGATGCCGAAGACCTCGGCGCACTCGGCGACATTGTGGTCAAGACCGTGCCCTGCCGCATCGACAGCCTTACCCGGTTGGCGGACAACGTAGTCGAGGTGGTGCTGCGGGTACCGCCCACCGGCAAACTCACCTACCTGCCGGGCCAGTACCTGGACGTGATCGGCGAAGGCGGCCTGCGCCGCAGCTACTCCATTGCCAACGCCCAGCGCGCCGACGGCAAGCTGGAGCTGCAGATCCGCGAAGTCGAGCAAGGCCTGATGTCGCAATACTGGTTCGGCAGCGCCAAGCACAACGACCTGCTACGCCTCGAGGGCCCACTGGGCACCTTCTGCCTGCGCGACAAAGACGCCAGCACCCTGGTATTCCTTGCCACCGGCACCGGCATCGCGCCGGTCAAGGCGATGCTTGAGCAGTTGCTGGGCAACCCCGAGCTGGCCGCCGGCAAGAAGATCTACATCTATTGGGGCGGGCGCATTCCCGGTGACATCTACTGGGCCCCACAGCTCGAAGGCTTGAACGCCGAATTCATTCCGGTATTGTCACGGGCTAGCGATCAATGGGCCGGGCGCACCGGCTACGTACAAAAGGCACTGCTCGAAGACGGCATCGACCTTGCAGACGCTGTTGTCTATGCCTGCGGTTCGGAAGACATGATTCATTCTGCCCGCGATGCCCTGACGGCCGCCGGGTTGCCTGTCAAACACTTTTACTCAGATGCATTTGTAAGCTCAAACTAACAAGGAGCAGTCATGAAAGCAGTCATTTTGGCAGGCGGGCTTGGGACGCGCTTGAGCGAAGAGACCGGTACTCGTCCAAAGCCAATGGTCGAGATCGGTGGCAAACCGATTCTGTGGCACATCATGAAGATGTATTCCGCCCATGGCATCAATGACTTCATCATCTGCTGTGGCTACAAGGGCTACATGATCAAGGAGTACTTCGCCAACTACTTCCTGCACACCTCGGACGTAACTTTCAACATGCGTGACAACAGCATGAAAGTTCACGACAAGCGTGCAGAAGACTGGAACGTCACCTTGGTCGACACCGGCGAAACTTCGATGACCGGTGGCCGCCTGCGCCGCGTCGCCGACTATGTGCGAGACGAAGAAGCCTTCTGCTTCACCTACGGCGACGGCGTAGGCGACATGGACATCGGTGCCACCATCGCTTTCCACAAGCGCCACGGCAAGGCCGCGACGCTGACTGCAACCTTCCCGCCAGGGCGCTTTGGGGCACTGGACATCAGCGAAGGCAAAGTCCTCAACTTCAAGGAAAAGCCGAAGGGCGACGGTGCCATGATCAATGGCGGCTTCTTCGTGCTTTCCCCCCAGGTGCTCGAACACCTCACCGACGACAGCACGGTCTGGGAACAGGAGCCTCTGATGGGGCTGGCAGAAGCCGGCCAGTTGATGGCGTTCGAGCACGCCGGCTTCTGGCAGCCGATGGATACCCTGCACGATAAAAATCTGCTCGAGAAGCTGTGGCAGAATGGCACCGCGCCATGGAAATCCTGGGAATAACAACGATATGAAAGCTTGCGTCTCGGCCGCCTTCTGGGCTGGCAAGAAGGTCTTCCTCACCGGCCACACCGGTTTCAAGGGCAGCTGGCTGGCCCTGTGGCTGCAGGGTATGGGCGCACAGGTCAAGGGTTTCGCCCTGGCACCGCCCACCACGCCGTCGCTGTTTGAACAGGCACAGGTCGAGCGTGGTATGGCGGCATCGCAGATCGGCGATATTCGAGACCTGCAGGCCATCACCGAAAGCATGACGGCGTTCGACCCGGACATTCTCATCCACATGGCCGCGCAGCCGCTGGTGCGCCTTTCCTATCGCGAACCGGTGGAAACCTATGCCACCAACGTGATGGGCACGATTCATGTGCTGGAGGCTGCGCGCAAGTGCCCGAGCCTTCGCGCCATCGTCAACGTCACCACCGACAAGTGCTACGAGAACCAGGAATGGGAATGGGGCTATCGTGAAAACGAACCCATGGGCGGCCACGACCCCTACAGCAACAGCAAGGGCTGCGTCGAGCTGATCACCAGCGCCTACCGCAACTCATTCTTCCACGGCGAGCACGCCGTGGCGCTGGCTTCAGCGCGCGCGGGCAACGTGATCGGCGGCGGCGACTGGGCAGATGACCGGCTGATCCCGGATATCCTTCGCGCCGTTGAACAAAGCAAGCCCGTGGTGGTGCGTAACCCCAAGGCCACGCGCCCTTGGCAGCACGTGCTCGAGCCGCTCAGCGGTTACCTTGTCCTGGCCCAGCACCTGTGGGAGCATGGCCACGCCGTCGCGCAAGGCTGGAATTTCGGGCCGCGCGACGAAGACGCACGCCCTGTCGAATGGATCCTCGATCACATGGTGCAGGCGTGGGGGGACGGCGCCAGCTGGCAGCTCGACAACGACCCACAGCCGCATGAAGCACGTTATCTGAAACTGGATATATCCAAGGCTCGCGCTCACCTGAAATGGGAGCCGACCTGGAGCCTGGAAACCACGTTGACCCGCATCGTGCACTGGCATCGTGCCTGGTTGCAGGGCGACGACATGCACGAGCGGTGCGTGGAAGAAATCAATAGCTACATGGCAGCCATGGCCACTGGCGCCTAACCAATTATTAGCTTGAGCAGGAACTACTATGACCCCCGATATGATCCGTCAGGAAATCAGCCAGCTCGTCGAGCGCTATGCCCAGACAGCCCTGGCTGCCAAACCTTTTGTTGGGGGCGAATCCGTCATCCCTCCTTCGGGCAAGGTGATCGGCGCCCGTGAATTGCAACTGATGGTCGAGGCCTCGCTGGACGGCTGGCTGACCACTGGCCGCTTCAATGCCGAGTTCGAAAAGAAGCTGGCCGAGTTCATCGGTGTCAAATACCTGATCACCGTCAACTCCGGTTCTTCGGCCAACCTGGTTGCCTTCAGCACCCTGACCTCGCCGAAGCTCGGTGATCGTGCAATCAAAAAAGGCGACGAAGTGATCGGCGTGGCCGCTGGCTTCCCCACCACCGTCAACCCGATCGTTCAGTTTGGCGCGATTCCGGTGTTCGTCGATGTCGACATGGCCACCCACAACATCGACCCCGAACTGATCGAAGCGGCCATCACACCGAAAACCAAGGCCATCATGCTCGCCCACACCTTGGGCAACCCGTTCAACCTGGCCAAGGTCAAGGAGCTGTGCGAGAAGTACAACCTGTGGCTGGTCGAAGACTGCTGCGACGCCCTGGGCGCCAAGTTTGACGGCAAGCTTGTCGGGACCTTCGGCGACATCGCCACCCTGAGTTTCTACCCTGCGCACCACATCACCATGGGTGAAGGCGGCGCGGTGTTCACCAACAATGCCCAGCTCAAGCTGATCGCCGAATCGTTCCGTGACTGGGGCCGCGACTGCTACTGCGCACCGGGTTGCGACGACACCTGCGGCAACCGTTTCGGCCAGCAGTTCGGCAGCCTGCCACAGGGTTACGATCACAAGTACGTGTATGCCCACCTGGGCTACAACCTGAAGATCACCGACATGCAAGCCGCCTGCGGCCTGGCCCAGCTTGATCGCGCCGCGGAATTCATCGAAACCCGCAAGCGCAACTTCAAGCTGCTCAAAGAGCGCCTGTCCAGCCTGAGCGACTTCCTCGAAATCGCCGAGCCGACCCCGAACAGCGAACCTTCCTGGTTCGGCTTCCCGGTCACGCTGAAAGAAAGCGCCGGGGTCAAGCGCGTCGACCTGCTGAAGTTCCTCGACCAGCACAAGATCGGCACCCGCCTGCTGTTCGCCGGCAACCTGACCCGCCAGCCGTACTTCCATGATGTGGAATACCGCGTCGTGGGTGAGCTGACCAACACCGACCGGACCATGAACCAGACCTTCTGGCTGGGCGTACAGCCTTCCCTGGGCCAGGAACACTTCGATTTCGTCGGCGAAAAACTGGAAGAATTCTTCGGGATCGGTTTCTAACTATGAAAGCTTCAGATGCAGTGGCAAAAGTTCTGGCGGACAACAATGTCCTCTATGGTTTTGAGCTCATTGGTGGAATGATCGCCCATCTGGTGGACAGTATTAACTTGCTCGGCAAGACCAAGTTGGTATCCATGCACCATGAGCAAGGCGCGGCCTTCGCTGCATCTGCTGTCGCACGTGCGACGCATCACAAGGTCATGGGCGTGGCCCTGGGCACCAGCGGCCCAGGCGCCACCAACCTGATCACGGGCATTGCCGACTGCTGGCTGGATAGCCATCCGTGCCTGTTCCTCACCGGGCAGGTCAACACGCATGAACTGAAGGGCGACCGGCCCATCCGCCAGCAAGGCTTCCAAGAGCTCGACAGCGTGGCCCTGGTGCGCAGCATCACCAAATATGCTCACCAGGTCACCCATGTCGACGAACTGATTCCCAGCCTTCTCAAGGCGGTCCGTATCGCCCGGGAAGGCCGTCCGGGGCCTGTCCTGCTGGACATCCCCATGGACATCCAGCGCGCCGAGATCGACGAGGCGGTGCTGGACCAATTACTCAAGGCCGATGCAGAGGCCGCAGCGCCCGCCCCGGCCTCCTACGGCGACGTTTGGGCAGCCTTGGCCAAGGCGCAAAAACCGCTGTTCCTGATCGGTGGCGGCGCGGTCAACTGCCCAAGCTTCAATCGCTGGTTAAGCCAGGTAGGCAAACTGGGCATTCCTCATGTCGCCAGCCTCAAAGGCGCCGAAAAGCTCACCGCCAGCGAACATTACCTGGGCATGCTCGGTGCCTACGGCACCCGCGCCGCCAACCATGCCGTGCAGAACTGCGACCTGCTGGTGGTGTTCGGCAGCCGCATGGACGTACGCCAGACCGGCGCTAAAACTGAAACCTTCGCAGCCAAAGCGCACATCGTGCAGTTCGACCTCGAACAAGGTCAGCTGGATAACCGGGTCAAGGGGCAGGATTCGATCCTGGCCGACCTGGAAGCCGTCTTCACCGACTTCCTCGCCTACGCACCGGCCCTGCAACCGGCCCCCACCGCCTGGCGCGCCAGTCTTGCCACGGTGTTCAAGCAGTCGTTCGTCGACGAGTACGCATCGTGGAGTATCAGCCCCTTCGAGCTGCTGAACCTGCTCAATGACATGGCCGCCGACCGCGCCCTGGATTATGTGGCAGACGTTGGCAACAACCAGATGTGGGCCGCGCACACCTTGCGCCTGGGGCCAAACCAGGCCATGCACCACTCCGGTGGCCTGGGTACCATGGGCTTTGCGATTCCCGCAGCGGTCGGCGCCAGCATTGCAGGCGACAAGCCGGTGATCGTCATCACCGGCGACGGTGGCGCCCAGCTCAATATCCAAGAGTTGGACATCATCGCCCGCGAACAGCTGCCGATCCTCACAATCGTGCTCAACAACCACTCGCTGGGCATGGTGCGTGGCTTCCAGGAGATGTATTTCGAGGGGCGCAACTCCTCGACGTACTGGGACGGCTACACCTCGCAGTTCAAGGCCCTGGGCGACGCCTATGGGATCAACTCGCTGAGCGTGGTCGACCTCGCGTCGTTCAAGACCGCAGTGGCCGAGTTCCTCGCCAACGGCAAGCCGATGCTGATCGAGGTGCTGATGCCAGACGCACGCGAGTGCCGGCCACGGCTGGAGTTCGGCCGCCCGATCGATGAACAGTCGCCCCTGCTGGACCTGGGACAATGAGGCTAGCGATTCTGGGGGCGAGCAGCCATATCGCCAAGGACCTGGTAGCCAGCATCGCTGAACAGACCACTTACGATTGCACCCTGTTCGTGCGCGCACCGCACGCGATCGATGCCGAAGTACGTTCCATTGCCGAGCGCAAGGCATTTGCCGTGCTCGACTATGCTGGCTTCGATGCCAGCCGCCAGTTCGATGCGGTCATCAACTTTGTCGGTGTTGGCGACCCGGCCCGTGCGGTGCAGATGGGCAAGGACATCTTCACCGTCACCGAGCAGTACGACAATCTTGCCCTGGATTACCTGCAACAGCACCCGCAGTGCAAGTACATCTACTTGAGCAGCGGCGCAGCCTACGGCACTAACTTCGAGACACCCATCACCGAGGCCTCGAAGGCGGTTTACGCCATTAACGCACTCACGCCACAGGACTGGTATGGCGCGGCCAAATTCCAAGCCGAGTGCCGCCACCGAGCCCTGCCAGCAGCGGCTATCGTCGATGTCCGGGTGTTCAGTTATTTCAGCCATCGCCAAGCGGTGGAGGCGCGCTTCTTCCTCAGCGATATTCTGCGGGCACTGCGGGCCGGCACAGTGTTGGAAGTTGCCCCAGATGACATGCTCCGCGATTACCTAACGCCAGCCGATTTCTTGCAATTGATCAATCGGATCCTGCAAGCCCCGCCGTGCAACGACGTGGTCGACTGCTATACCTTGGCGCCCGTTGGCAAATTCGAGCTGCTGGCGGCACTGGGCAAGACGTTCGGCCTGCAGTACACCGTTGCAGGCGACCAGGCACGGGTCAATGCCACCGGCCCCAAAGCCCATTACTATTCGCATAATCGCAAGGCCGAGCAACAGTTCGGTTACGTGCCCGGCGACTCCTCGCTCAGTGGTGTATTGCGCGAAATCAGGCAGCAGTTGAATGCAAGAGATTAATCAATCGCCGTCCTTGCTGCGTAGGCTTCTGCAGGTAAAGCTGTTCAGGTTCCTGCTGGTGGGCGTCTTGAATGCCGCCTTCGGCTACGGCTGTTTTGCCGGTTTCCTCTACCTCGGGCTGCACTACAGCGCAGCCTTGCTGCTGGCCACGATACTGGGCGTCGCGTTCAATTTCAAAAGTACCGGCGCGCTGGTGTTCGGCTCGAAGAACAACAAGTTGATCTTCAGGTTCGTCGCCGGCTATGGCGTGGTATACGGCGCCAACGTGGCAGGTATCGCAGCGCTCAAGCTGTTTGGCGTCGACCCGTATTTGGCTGGCATGGCCTTGATCGTGCCAATGGCCCTACTTTCATTCGTCATTAATAACAGGTTCGTTTTCAATTATGCGTAAGCTTATCAGCATAGTGACACCCTGCTACAACGAAGAAGCCAACATTGATGAGCTGTACCAGCGCATTGTCGAGGTGATGTCAGGCCTCGATTATGACTACGAACATATTTTCATCGATAACTGCTCGACCGATGGCAGCCACGCGAAACTTCGCGCCCTGGCGGCGGAAGACAAGCGGGTCAAATTGATCTTCAACGCGCGCAACTTCGGCCACATTCGCTCGCCCTACCATGCGCTGCTGCAGGCCAATGGCGATGCCGCCGTGCTGATCGCCTCCGACTTGCAAGACCCGCCAGAGATGATCAAAGAATTCGTCAAGAAGTGGGAAGAAGGCTTCAAGACGGTCATGGCAGTCAAGCCGGAGAGCGAAGAATCACGCCTGATGTTCCTCGTACGCCGTACTTACTACCGCTTCGTCACCCGCATCTCGGAAGTGCCGCTGGTCCAGAACGCCACCGGTGCCGGCCTGTTTGACCGCGCCGTGCTGGATATCCTGAAGAAGATCGACGACCCCTACCCGTACTTCCGCGGCCTGCTGTGCGAAATCGGCTTCCCGATCGCCACCGTGCCGTTCAAGCAGCCACGACGCCAGCGCGGGATCACCAAGAACAACTTCTACACCCTGTACGACATCGCGATGCTGGGCATCACCAACCACTCCAAGGTGCCACTGCGCCTGATGGTAATGGGCGGTGCACTGCTTGCCGGCCTCAGCCTGCTGGCGGCTTTCGGCTTCCTGCTGGCCAAGCTGGTGTTCTGGAATTCGTTCTCGATGGGGATCGCGCCTTTGTTGATCTCGCTGTTCTTCTTCAGCTCGGTGCAGATCCTGTTCCTGGGGATGCTGGGGGAGTATCTGGGGTCGGTGCATACGCAGATGCGTAATATGCCGCTTGTGGTTGAAGCTGAACGCGTGAATTTTGACTGAACCCTAGGGACAATGCACTTTGAACTCACCTAATCTTCATGCCAGAGCAGGCAGCCTGCCTACATCGACCCAACTTGGGTGGCGAAGCATTGTCAATGAAGACTGGCGCTTGATACTTATCGGTGCAATTGCGTCTTTCTTTCTTGCCAGTTTGATAACCTCTGGAGCGCCAGCAGGGTTCATTCCAGACCTGTCAGTGCCATTCGGTTATAATGGCGACTCGATTTTTCACGCCTGGATGGCCAATCGGGTCGATGAAGGCTGGATATTCAACAACGCCAGAAGCGGCTATCCCTTCGGCTCCAACTTTCTCGACTATCCCGGTGCCGATGCTGGCAACCACCTTGTCATCAAGCTACTTTCGGGCTTGACCGGGGGGTGGGTCGGTGGGCTCAACCTGTACTACCTGCTCGGGTTTCCGACGTGCTTCGTCGCTAGTTATATTACAAGCCGTGCATTCGGATTGAACCGCAGTTTCTCAATGGCCGTGGCCTTACTCTATAGCTTCACGCCTTTTCACTTCCTTCGCTTAATATACCAACATCTTTTTTATACATGGTACTTTGTAGTACCTGTATTTTTCTACTTAGCACTCAGCGTTTACCGGGCCGGCCAGCCCCCCCAGATCGGTAGCCTGCCAGCCCGTATTACCAAAGCAGTCCCAGCAACACTGGGATTATTCATACTTGCCTCATTTGGTGTTTATTACGCGGTATTCGGCGTCATTGTCATTGCCTTGGCTGGCCTTTTGAGCTGGGTGAACTCAAAACACCTCCAAGGCCTGAAAAAATCTATCCTGTTGAGTTGCGCTATCGGCGCAGGCGTTGCCCTCAATGTCGCTCCAAATGTGATAAACACCTACACGAATGGCGCGAATGAAGAAGCGGCACAACGCTCGCCAGGCCAGTCAGAACACCTCGGTTTCAAGTTAATGCAGCTGATGCTGCCAAGACTGGATCACAGGTCGTCAGCGTTGGCCAACCTGACGCAGGTTTATAACAACAGCTCTCCACTGATCAATGAAAATGCCACGGCGACACTCGGCATGATCGGCGCGGGAGGGCTAGTGCTGGTATTCTTCTTCCTGCTGTTCAAGCCATCGGGCGCTGCCGATGATGAACGCCTACGCCTTGTTGCTGCAATTACCTTTGTACTTTTCATGTTCGGCACCATAGGCGGGCTAGGTACAGTCTTTGCTTGGATCGTCTCCCCGTCCATCAGGGGCTGGAACAGGATCAGTGTTTTCATTGCCTTCAGCACTGTATTGTTCACTTTTATAGCATTGCAAATACTGCTAAAAGAAAAGGCTCCGCGCCTCGCCCGATACGCTGCAGCCATTGCCGCAGTAGCGCTGTTGTTTGGCCTGCTCGACCAGACCGTTCCTGCTTGCAAAAGCTGCTATGTGCAGCGTAAAGCTGAGTTCGAAAACGACAAGCACTTCGTTCAATCGATCGAAAGCGAGTTGCCTCCTGGGGCTGCCGTGTATCAGTTACCGTACTTCGGCTTCCCAGAAGAGCCGCCCATGAATCGGATGATGAGCTACCAATCTATGGCCGGCGTTATCCACTCCAAGGGGCTGCACTGGAGCTTCGGCGGGATGAAGGGACGGGATGGTGACGCGTTCTATCGTGCCTTGGCCAAAGAGTCAACGAGCAAGCAACTGAGTGTGATTCGCCAACTTGGCTTTGACGGAATCTATATTGATCGCCGAGGCTATGCCGACAACGGTGATGCCTTGATCAGTGAGTTGACCGAGCTTCTTCAAAGCACCCCACAGTTAGTCAGCAGCAGTGGCGACCAAGTTTTCTTCAGGGTCACCGGTAGCCAGCATCGGCCACTGGAACACCTCAGCCCAGCTCAGATCATGAAGCTGTCGGGATACTACGTCGATCACAACGGCATTCGCTACCCTTCCACCCTGGAGAACGGCATTGACTTCACCAGAGAAGGATGGCCAGAGTTTATCGCCAACGTGAAAGGCGTATGGCCCCTGGAATCTTGGGGCAGGTGGTCAGTCAAACCGGAAGTTACCCTCGACTTCACTGAACCCTTACCGCAGAAATTTACCTTGATATTAAAGGCTCGTGCATTCGCATCTAACGCTCAGCACCCTACTCGCATTCGGGTAGCCGATAGGGAATACACAGCCCAGCTGACGGGCGATACCTCAGAGGTGCGGGTGGAGGTCGATCTCCAGGGCTCAAGCACTAATCGAATTACTTTCATCCCGCACGCTCCAACCTCACCCCGGAAAATTATGGGTGGTTCGGATGATCGAATGCTGGGTATCGGTTTCGTATCGATGCGTATAGAGCAATAGCCTACCCACATAGCCTCGTGCGGGCGCTACTGATCTGGTGCCCGCGCTGATGCCATAGCTGCACTGACCGTGCATGCCTTTTTCTCTGATATCCTTAAGGTTCTCATCATTACCAATTGCGAAAAAGCAGGGCACCAAACATCAAGCGCTTGAGCACTACTCAGCGGAGCGTGTACGAAAAACCGATATTACTTTGCTACCAAGCTATAGATACTTGTGCGAATACTTTACTGGACCAAGATCCAAAGCTGCAGCCTTGTCTGACGGGTAATTTCCAGAAAATTCGCTCAATCAGAAGTCACAGAATTACAAGGAGAATACATGTTTGGATTGTTGAGAGGGCTATACAGCTATAGAAGCTTCATCGCCACCTCGATCCGCAATGAGTTTGTGTCGCGATTTTCGCGAAGCAGCCTGGGTGGGCTGTGGATGATAATCAATCCACTGGCAAATGTGCTGATCTATGCGCTGATTCTTTCGAACGTACTGGCCGCAAAACTGCCTGGCATTGACAATAAATATTCATACGCATTGTATCTGATGGCCGGCACCCTAGCGTGGAGCTTGTTCGCCGAAATCATCAACCGGTGCCTGACATTGTTCATTGAGAATGGCAACCTCATGAAGAAGATGAGGTTCCCACGAATCACGCTACCTTTCATCGTACTTGGCTCCGCCCTGTTAAACAACCTGCTCCTATTACTATCAGTACTCGGCGTATTTGTTTGCCTAGGCCACTGGCCAACATTACAGATGTTGTGGGCCATTCCACTAATCATAATGGTAGCGGCCTTGGCCATGGGCATAGGCCTTATCCTTGGCGTGCTCAATGTATTTGTTAGAGACATTGGGCAAGTAGTACCTATTGTTTTGCAGATACTTTTCTGGTTTACGCCCATTGTCTACCCCATTACCATCATCCCTGAAGAATTGAAAACGCTGATCGGCTACAACCCAATGTTCCCGATAGTGAGCGCATACCACGACATCTTTGTTTATGGTGTAACCCCTCACCTTTCACAAATCGCGTTCACGTTCGGCATCACTTTGCTGCTGCTCGCCTTCAGTCTCTATATATTTCGCCGCGCGGCCCCTGAGATGGTGGATGCACTATGAGCCTTATGAGTGCTAAAGATCTGGGCAAGGCCTACCGCACCTACAGGAGTGAGTGGCAGCGTATTGCACGATGGTTAGGTGTCAATACTAGCCCCCGCGAGGAGCACTGGGTGCTCAGGCATATCAATTTCGAGATAAATGCCGGTGAAGCGATAGGCATAGTTGGGCAGAATGGAGCGGGGAAATCGACCTTGCTGAAGATGCTCACTGGTACGTTGCAACCTACCACAGGTGAGGTCAAGGTAAACGGACGTATTGCTGCAATTCTGGAACTTGGCATGGGCTTTAATCCGGAACTGACAGGCCGTCAGAATGTGTATCACGCTGCAGGACTGATGGGCTTCAGTGCACAAGACATCGAGCAGTTGATGCCGGCCATAGAAGCATTTGCTGAAGTGGGGGAATACTTTGACCAAGCTGTTCGAACGTATTCCAGCGGCATGCAAATGCGGGTAGCGTTCGCTGTAGCAACGGCTAAGCGCCCAGAGATCCTGATTGTCGACGAAGCGTTGTCAGTGGGTGACAGCTATTTCCAGCATAAGAGCTTTGACCGAATCCGGGAATTTCAGGAGCAAGGTACGACGCTATTGATAGTTTCTCATGATCGTAGTTCGATTCAGGCGCTGTGCGACCGCGTCTTGCTGATCGAAGGCGGCACCGTGATCAAGGATGGCGCCCCTGAAGAAGTGATGGATTTTTACAACGCCATCATTTCCGAAAAGGAGAACGCCACTGTCCAAGTGCACAAGTTAGAGGATGGCACGGTTCAAACAAGATCCGGCTCAGGTGAAGCCTCTATTGAGAGCCTTGCCCTGTATGATGAGGACCATAACCCAATTGAATTTGTAACCGTTGGCCAAGCGGTTAACTTAACAATCAAAGTCAACATCAACAAGGCTATTCCAGAACTGGTCGTTGGCTACATGATCAAGGATCGACTGGGGCAAACCATCTACGGCACTAACACTCACCACCTTCAAAAAAAGATGGGCGCATTGAGTGCTGGCCTTCAACTGGAATACAGTTTCAGATTCAATGCCAACATCGGCGTTGGGTCATACTCCATAGCGGTTGCTCTTCATACCGCAGACACTCACCTCAATGCAAACTACGAGTGGCGAGACTTGGCGCTGGTATTTAATGTTATCAATATTGATAAGGTCCCATTCGTTGGCTCTGCCTGGATCCAGCCCACTGTGGAGTGCGATCAATGACTCAATTTTATCGCGCATTTGAAGATGAACATCGCGGCTCTCATGACGTGATCAAAGAACGCTTGCAGGTGTATCTTCCTTTTGCACTGCCGTTACTGACACTTTACCCCAATGCGCGCGCGCTCGACGTAGGCTGTGGTCGGGGTGAGTGGTTGGAAACGCTGGTGGAAAACGGCTTCGACGCGACGGGAGTGGACCTTGACGATGGAATGCTTGAGGCGTGCAGTGCCCGTCAACTCCCCGCGCAAAAGGCTGATGCGCTCGTCTATCTGCAATCAATGCCTAACGAATCTTTCGCTATGGTTACGGGTTTCCATATCGCGGAGCACATCTCTTTCGACAATCTTAGAGAGCTGGTGTCCGAAGCCCACCGGGTCCTCCAACCTGGGGGACTGCTGATTTTAGAAACCCCCAACGCAGAAAATCTTATCGTAGGTACGCAGAACTTCTACCTGGATCCAACTCATGAGCGCCCAATCCCGCACATGCTTCTGGATTTTCTTGCGAGATTTTGCGGCTTTGAACGCAGTAAACTATTGCGGTTACAGGAAAATCCCAATCTGGCGCACGCTGACTCACTGACGCTCATGGATGTAATCGGAGGCACAAGCCCTGATTATGCAATTGTTGCCCAGAAAGAATACGCCGGTCTCGATACGTCAGCGTTCGATGGCGCATTTGAGGAGGATTATGGCCTGAGTATGGCTGAACTTGCCCACCGTTACGAGTTGACATTAGACGGCAAAGCCGAAAAACAACGTCTAGCGCTAGAGGATCGCACTGCAGCACTAGACGCAAAGACTGTAGAGCAGCACGTGAATCTGTTGAGCAACCAGAACTTAATCAATGCCAGGGTTGATGCCATTGAACAAACGCAACTGGTTATTGAGAGCCAGCTATACGGCGTTCAAAAATCAGTTCTAGCGCTAAAACTAGAAGAACTCAAGCTGGCCAACGCCTCCTTGCAAAGGTCGTTGGACGAGACACATAAAAACGCTCACCACTGGTATACAGAAGCGGAGGAGCGCCAGCAGCACATTATCGCACTGAGAGATGCAATCAACTATAAAGATCAAGCAATCAATGCATTGAGTGATAATGTGCAGCAGTTAAAGTCGAGTACGTCTTGGCGAATCACTGCCCCCATGCGCAAAAGCGTGACCGTTACCAAAGTGCTTATGACTTCGCCATCACAAGCTACTAAACGCATAGTCAGAGCGCTGGGAAAAAGAGCGCTGAAGCACAAGAGCCTGATCAAAATTGCCAAGAAAATTTTGCAGCGTTTCCCGACTCTGAACGCGCATGCGAGAAAACTGGCTGTTCGCTTGCAAACCGAGGCCGCATTTTCTAATCACGGCGTTCATTTCAATGAACATTACTCGGCTCCCATGACTGATGCAAGCCAGGCGCCGGCGCCGCCCGCCCAATTTACGGAAAACGCGAAGGCCATTTACAATCGCCTTAATAGCAACGTTCAACGCAAGGAGATGAACTGATGCGCGTCGTCATTGACCTCCAAGGGGCACAGGCAGAAAACAGAACCCGAGGCATTGGGCGATATGCACTGTCGTTCGCCAAAGCGTTTATCAAGCATCGTGGTGAAATCGAAGTTTATGTTGTTCTCAATGGCTTATTTGAGGAGTCAATCGACTCCATCCGCGACGAGCTATACGGCCTGTTACCAAGCAGCCATATCCAAGTATGGTTACCTAACGCCAATGTGAGCGCGCTTGCGCCTGAACATACTTGGAGCCGCAAGGCAGCCGAACTGGTCAGGGAAGCATTCATCGCAGGCCTGGATCCTGATCTGGTGCTTGTGTCTAGCCTGTTCGAAGGCTTGGTGGATGACGCGGTCACGAGCATCAAGACGTTAAATGCGTCCACCCCCACTGCCGCAATCGTCTATGACTTGATACCGCACATCAACCCTGATGATTATTTGCATTCTCCGCCGGTGCGTCAGTGGTATGAAACCAAACTCAAGCACCTGCGGCGCGCCGACCTTATATTGGCGATCTCGAATTCGTCGCGTTCTGAGGTAATTGATCACTTGGGTTTCACGCCCAGCGAGGTAGTCAATATTTCTACGGCGATCGACACTGATCGATACCGGCCCGTGGTCAGCGAAGACATGGATATTGCGCTGAAGGGACGCCTCGGAATCGATCGCGAATTCGTGATGTATACGGGAGGCATCGATCCACGGAAAAATATAGAGGGTTTAATCAAGGCCTACGCCAAGCTGTCCGCACCCGTGCAGTGCAAGCACCAGCTTGTTATCGTGTGTAAGATACAGCCAGAAGAACGCTCACGCCTCGAACGCCTGGCAGTGTCGAGCGGCCTTAGCAAAAACGACGTGCGCTTTACCGGATACGTCAGCGAAGAAGATCTGGTCGCTTTGTACAATGCCTGCAAGCTTTTCATCTTCCCCTCATTCCATGAGGGTTTTGGCCTTCCAGCGCTGGAAGCAATGTCTTGCGGCAAGCCCGTCATAGCTTCGGATACCTCCAGCCTGCCGGAAGTCGTTGGTTGCTCGGAAGCACTGTTTGACCCTTACCAAACAGATTCCATTACAGCCAAGCTTCAAGACGTACTCGTCGACGACGCTTTACGATCAAGGCTCGCCATGTCGGCAATTGAACAGTCGACTAAGTTCAGTTGGGACCAGACCGCAATAACGGCGATCAGTGCCATTCAAAAGCTGATTATTGAGCGTCGAGCAATTTCAAGCCCGACTGCAACACCCAGACAGCCTCGACTGGCCTACGTCTCCCCGCTCCCTCCCGCCCGCAGTGGCATTAGCGATTATAGTGCAGAGCTACTTCCCGAACTTGCCGCACATTATCAGATCGATGTAATTCTGGCACAGGAGTCGGCATCACCCGTCGATGCCGGCATAAACTACACCTTACGCTCAGTCGCCTGGTTTGAAGACAACGCGCATTTATTTGATCGGGTAATTTATCACTTCGGAAACTCCACTTTCCACGACCACATGTTCCGCTTGATAGAAAAAATCCCCGGAACGGTAGTTCTTCATGATTTCTTCTTGTCTGGTATCGTGGCCAACATGGAAGTACACCAAGGACAGCCAGGATTTTGGACCCAAGCGCTCTACCACGGTCATGGATACAAAGCCGTTAGTGATCGAATCCACGGCGAAGACACCGCTGACGCTGTATGGAAGTACTCCTGCAACCTACGAGTATTGCAGCAAGCAGAGGGCATCATTGTGCACTCTCATTACTCGATTCGCTTAGCACAGCAGTGGTATGGCGAAAACTCGGGATTGAAGTGGGCAGAAATCCCCTTGCTGCGTACACCACGGTTCTCGGACGCGCGCAAACGAACTCAGACACGGGAAAGACTTGGTTTCTCAGAACAAGATTTCGTAGTTTGCAGCTACGGCTTGCTGGGTCCTTCGAAACTCAATGATCGTCTACTCGAGGCATGGCTTGACTCACAGCTCTCGAAAGACGAAAACTGCTACCTTGTTTATGTCGGGCAAAACAGCGAAGGTGCATTTGGCGAGGCCCTGCTGAAAAGAATTAAGGCCAGCCCTTGCCGCGATCGGATCAAGATCACCGGCTGGGCCGATGCGGATGCGTTCAAATCTTATTTAGAAGTTGCGGATGCCGCCGTGCAACTCAGAACCTTGTCACGAGGCGAGACCTCAGCTGCCGTGCTAGACTGCCTGAATTATGGTATCGCCACAATTGTCAATGCCAACGGCAGCATGTCGGACATATCTGAGTCGAGCCTCATCAAGCTCTCGGATGATTTCAGTAACGCCGAACTGTCAGAGGCACTGACTTTGCTCAGGAATGATATCCATATTCGAGCGCGAATCGGTGCTGAAGGGCAACGACTGATACATACGCGACATTCGCCACGTGCTTGCGCCGAGCTCTACCACCAATCCATCGAAAAATTCCACGAAGAATCTTTCCATTCAGTGGCTGAATTGGTGACGTCCATTGGCGCGTTGGAAAAGACTAACTTCAGTTTTGAAGGCTCAATGGCAGTTGCAAACTCGATAGACCAGAGCATCAGGCCGACGATTGCAAAGCCTCAGCTGCTTGTGGATATATCCGAACTGGTAAACCGAGACGCAAAAACTGGAATTCAGCGCGTCGTTCGCAATATCCTTGAAATCTGGCTGCTGAACCCTCCCGGCAATTATCGAGTCGAGCCTGTCTATGCAACGGAGCATGAAGCTGGCTATCGTTATGCGCGCCAATTTACACTCGGTTTTTTGAACTGCCCGCCCCACCTGCTTCATGATGAACCCGTTGTGGTTCACAGTGGAGACCACTTTATCGGCCTAGATTTGCAGCCAGTGGTAGTTCCCAAACAACAAGCGGCACTAGCGGACATGCGGCGCCGCGGCGTGAAAGTTCAATTTGTTGTTTATGACTTGCTGCTGAAGAAACTTTCTGACTGCTTCCCACCTGGCGCCGACGGCATTGTGGATGAATGGCTGAAGGTCGTTTCACAATCTGACGGGGTAATCTGCATATCAAAGGCTGTAGCGGATGAAATGACCGAGTGGGTTGAAGACTATCGCACCCCACCCAAGCGACCGTTCTCTATTAATTGGTTCCATCTGGGCGCCGACATTACGAAACCTAGCCATTCCGAGGCAACAGCTCCTATCCCGACAGAATTGACCTCTAGCCTTAAAAATCGACACTCTTTCTTGATGGTAGGCACGATCGAACCGAGAAAAGGCCACGCACAAGTTCTCGATGCATTCGAATTGCTTTGGGCCAATCAGCAAGACGTTAATCTTTTGATTGTCGGAAAGGAAGGCTGGCTGGTGGAGCCACTGATCAAGCGTTTGAGAAATCATCCAGAAAAAGGCAACAGACTGTTCTGGTTTGAAGGAATCGATGATGATTATCTAAGCGCGCTATATACACACGCAGACGCTCTGATCGCTGCGTCACTTGGTGAAGGATTCGGATTGCCACTCATTGAAGCAGCGCAGTACGGTGTACCGCTGATTGTGCGAGACATTCCGGTGTTCCGCGAAGTGGCGAAAAACCATGCGTACTACTTCACGGGGAAATTAGGGCAGGATCTGTACACTAGCCTCAATGCTTGGCTCGAACTGCATGCTAAAGCGGAGCACCCTAAGTCAGTCAGTATGCCTTGGATGACCTGGAAGCAAAGCGCACAACAGCTCTTCATAGCATCCCAGTCTGCTGCTGAGTAACCTAGAAACCACAAGCCCCCAACGTCGGGGGCTTGTGGTTACTGGAAGCCAGTTAGCCGTACCTGAATCACCTCTACTCTAGCCCTGAATCAGACGGGCGATTTCCGCAACGCGTTGCGTTACCAGCGCCTCATCGGCGCGGCTTTCGACGTTCAAGCGCAACAGCGGCTCAGTATTCGACCCCCTGAGGCTGAAGCGCCAGTCAGCGAATTCGACGCTGATACCGTCCGTGCGGTCGACGCTAGGGTTTTGCGCTGTATAGAAGTCGAGGATCTTCTCGATGGTGCCCTTTACATCGGCCACTTCGTAGTTGATCTCACCACTGCACGGGAACGCGGCAATGCGCTCATCCACCAACTGCGCAAGGCTCTTGCCACTGACACTCATCAGCTCGGCAACCAACAACCAGGGGATATTGCCGCTGTCGCAATAAGCGAAATCACGGAAATAATGGTGGGCGCTCATTTCGCCGCCATACACGGCGTCTTCGGCGCGCATGCGCTCTTTGATGAACGCATGGCCGGTTTTGCTCTGAATGGCCAGGCCGCCGGCGGCTTCGACTTGCTCGATGGTGTTCCAGGTCAGGCGCGGATCGTGGATGATCTTGCTGCCCGGGTGCTTGGCCAGCAGCATCTCTGCCAGCAGGCCGACCACGTAGTAGCCCTCGATGAAGCGGCCCTGGTTGTCAAAGAAGAAGCAGCGGTCGAAGTCGCCATCGAAAGCGATGCCCATGTCGGCGCCGGTTTCGAGTACGGCCTGACGGGTCAGGTCGCGGTTCTCTGGCAGCAGCGGGTTGGGAATGCCGTTGGGGAAGTTGCCATCCGGCTCGCCGTTGATGATGGTGATGTCCAGTGGCAGGCGTGCCTTGAGCAGCTCCAGCACCGGGCCGACGGCGCCGTTGCCGGGGTCGGCCAGCACCTTGAGGGGCTTGAGGGCGGACAGGTCGACGTAGGTCAGCAGGTGGTCGATGTAAGCCGTCTTGTCGAATGCTTCGCGCACGCTGCCCGGCGTGGCAGCCACGGTGCCGAGATCGCCGGCCTCGACGCGCTGGCGGATGTCGTTCAGGCCAGTATCGCCGCTGATCGGACGGGACTGCTCGCGCACCAGCTTCATGCCGTTGTAACCCTTGGGGTTATGGCTGGCGGTGACCATGATGCCGCCGTCGGCCTGGTAATGGCTGGTGGCGAAGTAGACTTCTTCGGTGCCGCACAGGCCGATGTCGATCACATCAGCGCCGCCTTCGGTCAGGCCTTTCTTCAAGGCGCGGGACAGGCCTGGGCTTTCCAGGCGCATGTCGCGGCCGACTACGTAGGTACGCCCGCCCAGTTGGGCCACCAGGGCACGGCCGATGCGGTAGGCCACATCGTCGTTGAGGTCAGCGGGCACTTGGCCGCGGATGTCATAGGCTTTGAAGCAACGGGTCTGGATAGGTGCGTGCATACAACTCACTTGATGCGGCGCTGAATGAACGGGCGCCGATTGAAAGGCGGAGGTCAGCGGCTATTGGCTGCTCAATATGAGCCCGCAACCCCGTAAAGGGGCCACGGACCGACTGAATGACCGGGTATCAGGCGCCACAACGGCCGTAGTTATCCTCGAAGCGGACGATGTCGTCCTCGCCAAGGTAATCGCCGCTCTGCACTTCGATCAGGACCAGGTCGATAACACCTGGATTCTGCAAACGGTGTTTGTGGCCGGCACGGATGAAGGTGGACTCGTTGGTATTGAGCATCAGCTCCTGGTCGTCGTTGACGACCACGGCCATGCCGCTGACCACGATCCAATGCTCACTGCGGTGATGGTGCATCTGCAGTGAAAGCGACGCCTTGGGCTTGACCACGATGCGCTTGATCTTGAACCGCTCGCCCTCTTCCAACGTGGTGTACGTACCCCACGGACGGTGCACCGTCTGGTGCAGCATGTGTGCTGTGTGGCCATCACTCTTGAGGCGCTTGACGATGTGCTTTACATCCTGCGCGTGATCTTTGTGCGCGATCAGCAAGGCATCGGGCGTATCCACCACCAGCAAGTCCTGCACACCGACCAGCGCGGCAAGACGGTCTTCGGTGCTGACGTAGTTGTTACTGGCACCGTATGCCATCACCTCGCCTTCGAAACGGTTGCCCTGCTCATCTGGCGGGGTCAATTCGCTGACCGCATTCCACGAGCCGATATCGCTCCAGCCGATGTCGCAAGGGATGGTTGCCACCTTGCGCGAGCGCTCCATCAGCGCGTAGTCAATGGAGATGTCCGGCACCTTGGCAAAGCTGTCGGCATCCAGGGCCAGGCAGCTGTAACCGGCGGAAGTAGAACGACGGGACGCGGCAAGCGTAGTGGCAACTGCCTCCAGGACATCGGGCGCATGCGCCTTGAACTCCTCGATGACAGTTCCAACCTGGAAGCAGAACATACCCGCGTTCCAGAAGTAGTTACCGGCAGCAACGTACGATTCCGCGGTCTTCAGGTCAGGTTTTTCAACGAACCGCTCCACCTTGAGCCCGCCTTCGAGCACACCCCGGGGATCAGCCTCGATATAACCGAAGCCGGTTTCCGGATACTGAGGTTTTATACCGAACGTCACCAGCCAGCCTTGCCCGGCCAGCTGCACGGCCTTGCTTACGGCTTCGCAGAAGGCTTGCTCATTCTGGATGAGGTGGTCAGCGGCCAGTACCAGCATGTGAGCCTGCGGGCCATGCGTCTCTTGCAACTGCAAAGCGGCCGCAGCGACCGCTGCGGCGGTATTGCGACCGAAGGGCTCGAGGATGTAGCCCTGGGCATGCCCTTTGCTGTTGATGGCGCGATACTCGTCCTCGGTCTTGAACAACAGTTCACGGTTGGTAACGGTCAGCAACTCGACCACCCCATCCAACTGAGCTGCCCGCAGGAACGTTTTCTGAATAAGATTTTGCCCGTCCGGCAACGTCATGAATGGCTTCGGATGAGCCTCACGGGAGACAGGCCAGAGGCGACTGCCAACACCACCGGATAGGATTACCGGGATCAATTCCATCTTCGAGTCCTTAAGGGCCCCTAGAATTCGTTCAATTCAGGGCACCGGCACATGTCTTATTTCTGATTGCCATCGTGAGATCCGCAACGGCTCTAGTCCAGCGCCCAGCATGTTCATTTCCTGGCCATCCATAGGCCCAGGATTCAAGCATCGGCCAGTAGAATATCAGAGATTTTTCATCGCAGGTTGCCGGCCACACTGCAGCGTATCCCGCATCCTGCGTACGCTCAAGGTCCACCACCTGCTGCTGTAAACGCCACGAAACACTTCATGGCGCGCATCAGACAACGCCACCCGGCATCGTTCACTCGACCCTGCGTTTCAGGCCGGAATCTTGATGTTCGGCCGCGTTGTCGAGCCGGCATATTCACGCTCCAGTGCGGCAGCCAGTGCAAGCTTGCCCCGACGCTCACCGTGCACCAGAACGATGGACGCAGGCGGGCTGGCCATGCTTGTGACAAACTCGACAAGCCCCGCCTGATCAGCATGCGCCGAATAACCGCCAAGGCTGATCACCTTCGCCCTGATCTCATGCATCTGCCCATCCAGATCAATCTGTACAAACCCCTCCGCCCCCTCGCTGGCCTGGATAACCGCACCCGGCGTGCCCTTGGCTTGATAACCGACAAACATCACTTCATGACGGGGGTCACCCAGCATCGCCTTGAGGTAATTGACGATCCGCCCACCGGAGCACATGCCATTGCCAGCTATGACAATCGCCGGCCGGCCGGTGCTCTTGAGGTAATTGACCACTTGCTGATGCCTGGCATGGGTATCCACGCAGACCAACTGGCCGAAGCCAAGGGGGTCCCTGCCCTGCCCCAAGCGCATCCTGGCCTCATGATTCCAGTACTCATGCAGCTCGCCATAAACCTTGGTAATGCGCTGGGCCAGCGGTGAGTCGAGGATGACCGGCAAACGGGACCAATCGACCCCCAATACGGGGTCGGCCCCTTCACCCCCTTTGCTTTCAGCCAGCAAAGCCTTGCGGTGAAGGATCTCTTCGAGCTCGTACAGCAGCTCCTGGGTACGCCCCAGGCTGAAGGCGGGAACTAGCAGGGTGCCATTGTCGGCAAGCGCCCGGTCGACGGCCGCTTCGAGCCGCTGCAGGCGATCACGTCGATCAGGGTGCAGCCGGTCACCATAGGTGCTTTCCAGTATCAGCAGATCGGCACGCTCGGGCGAGCACAAAGCCCTTAACAGCGGGTTGTTGGCTGACCCGAGATCGCCAGAGAAGACAATGCGCTTGCTGCGCTCCACGCACGGGTACCGCACATCGCATTCGACATACGCAGACCCCAACAAATGGCCGGCACGTTGCAAGCGAATGGAACACAGCACATCGCCCTGCTCAACCAGCGGATGCCATTGCTCGAAAGGTAATGCCACGATGAGCCGCTGAAGCAGAGCGAGGTAGCGATCGACCTGTACTGGGTCTGCACTGACTCCCAGCTTGTAGGCATCTTCCAGCACCAACGGCAGCAATCTGGCCGAGGGCTCGCTACACAGAATCGGCCCGCGATAACCCGCAGCCAGCAGCGCAGGAATACGGCCGACATGATCAAGATGAACATGGGTAACGATCAGCGCCTGGATACCCGCGATGTCGAAGCCCACAGGCGCAGTCTCGGCACCAGGCGCGACGTCGGCACCCTGCTCCAGCCCGCAGTCGATCAGCAGGCTCGAGGATGCATCGAGGTGAAGCTGGTGGCAGGAGCCTGTGACGCTCCGGGTACCACCATGATGGGAAAGCGTAGGAAATGCCATGCTGCTGCGCGCTCGTCTTGGCCGGGAATGAAGTGCGTATTACTTCATTTCAGCGCCCCCGCGCACAGGTGATCGCTTCCTATAAAAGGGTAGGATTTCCCTTTAATTACCGCTCAGCACCGCCTGACGCGCCGAAGCGCGAATCTTGCGCTTGCTCCGCTGCACACCATAGGCGCCCAACAGAGGGCCCACCGCCAGCCCAACCACCAGGGCAGCCAATACTGGGACCGCCACGGGTACGGCCGGCGCCGCCCAACCAAACAACACCAGCGCTACGGTTTGCTGGTTCTCCAGCACGAAGAACAGCACCACAGCCGCCAACAGCAGCACGAATAACGCCGCGAGGGCACGCTTGAGGTTACGCATCAGATTGCTCCTTCATCACTCAGGGATGCTCGTGCTCTTCTTCATTGACCCGGTCACGCAGCTCTTTACCCGGTTTGAAATGCGGCACGAACTTGCCTTCGAGCTCCACCGATTGGCCGGTCTTGGGATTACGCCCGACCCGCGGCGCGCGATAGTGCAAGGAAAAGCTGCCAAAACCCCGGATCTCGATGCGATCACCAGTAGCCAGGCATTGGGACATCTGTTCAAGCATGGTCTTGATTGCCAACTCCACATCCTTGGACGAGAGTAGCCCTTGATGGGTGACAATACGTTCGATCAGCTCCGACTTCGTCATGTTTTTCCCTTCGTTATCAAGCAGCTAGATCATTGCTTAATCAGTTTGTAGCACGCTCGGAAGGATTTGAACAGGCCGGTTCTTGACTTAATAAAAAAATTCAAGATTCAAGTGTGAGGAAATAAGATCCGAGTTGCGCTGCACCCCATCGCTGGCAGCCGGCTCCCACAGGGTTAGGCGTGGGCCAAGAGGAAAATCAGGCACAAAAAAAGGGTGGCCCGAAGGCCACCCTTTTTTACCGATCAAACAGAACTTAGTTCTGCTTGGCCATAGCTTCGCGCAGCAGCGCGGCCATGGTGGTGTCGGCAGCCGCTTCCGGAGCAGTTTTCAGGCTCTGGATGGCTTCACGCTCTTCAGCGTCGTCTTTCGACTTGATCGACAGGCTGATGACGCGCGATTTGCGGTCAACGCTGATGATCTTGGCTTCGATCTCTTGGCCTTCCTTCAGGACGTTACGCGCGTCTTCAACGCGGTCACGGCTGATTTCGGAAGCTTTCAGAGTGGCTTCGATGTCGTCGGCCAGGGTGACGATGGCGCCTTTGGCGTCAACTTCTTTCACGATGCCCTTGACGATAGCGCCCTTGTCGTTGACAGCAACGAAGTTGGAGAACGGATCGTCTTCCAGCTGCTTGATGCCCAGGGAGATGCGCTCGCGCTCTGGGTCAACCGACAGGATGACGGTTTCCAGCTCGTCGCCCTTCTTGAAGCGACGCACGGCTTCTTCGCCGGTTTCGTTCCAGGAGATGTCGGACAGGTGAACCAGACCGTCGATGCCGCCGTCCAGACCGATGAAGATACCGAAGTCGGTGATCGACTTGATGGTACCGGTGATCTTGTCACCCTTGTTGAACTGGCCGGAGAAGTCTTCCCATGGGTTGGACTTGCACTGCTTGATGCCCAGGGAGATACGACGACGCTCTTCGTCGATGTCCAGAACCATGACTTCCACTTCGTCGCCAACCTGAACGACTTTCGACGGGTGGATGTTCTTGTTAGTCCAGTCCATTTCGGAAACGTGTACCAGACCTTCAACGCCTTCTTCCAGCTCAGCGAAGCAGCCGTAGTCGGTCAGGTTGGTAACGCGAGCTTGTACGCGAGTACCTTCTGGGTAGCGGGCAGTGATAGCAACCCACGGATCTTCGCCCATCTGCTTCAGACCCAGCGAAACGCGGTTACGCTCACGGTCGAACTTCAGAACGCGAACGTCGACTTCGTCGCCAACGTTAACGATTTCCGATGGGTGCTTGATGCGCTTCCAAGCCATGTCGGTGATGTGCAGCAGGCCGTCGATGCCGCCCAGGTCCACGAATGCGCCGTAGTCGGTGAGGTTCTTGACGATACCTTTGACTTGCTGGCCTTCCTGCAGGGTTTCCAGCAGGGCTTCGCGCTCGGCGGAGTTCTCGGCTTCCAGCACGCTGCGACGGGAAACGACAACGTTGTTGCGCTTCTGGTCCAGCTTGATGACCTTGAATTCCAGCTCTTTGCCTTCCAGGTGGGTGGTGTCGCGCACAGGGCGGACATCAACCAGGGAGCCCGGCAGGAACGCACGGATGCCGTTAACGTCGACAGTGAAGCCGCCTTTAACCTTACCGTTGATAACGCCCTTGACCACTTCTTCGGCGGCGAAAGCTGCTTCCAGAACAATCCAGCACTCGGCGCGCTTGGCTTTTTCACGGGACAGTTTGGTTTCGCCAAAGCCGTCTTCGACCGCGTCCAGCGCAACGTGAACTTCGTCACCGACCTTGATGGTCAGCTCGCCAGCTTCGTTGTAGAACTGCTCGAGCGGGATGACGCCCTCGGACTTCAGGCCAGCGTGTACGGTAACCCAGTCGCCGTCGATGTCGACAACGATACCGGAGATGATCGCACCCGGCTGAAGATTGAGGGTTTTCAGGCTTTCTTCAAAGAGTTCTGCAAAGCTTTCGCTCATTTTAATTCCTGTAGATTCGGGCGAAACAAACGCCCCTCGCCACATTCCAGACAATGTGGGTCTGTTTTAAGTAAAGGAAAACCGACAGGACGTTGACTGGTGCCCCTGCCTGCTCTCCTGGTTATCAGAGCAAGTCGCGCTGGGCGATCTCACTCCTGATACGTTGCAGCACCTGCTCGATGGACAACTCGGTAGAGTCCAGCTGAATGGCATCGGCCGCTGGTTTCAGCGGGGCCACTGCACGCTGGGTGTCACGCTCATCACGCGCACGAATCTCATCTAGCAGACTCGACAGACTAACATCTTCGCCCTTGCCCTTCAACTGCAGGTAGCGGCGACGGGCACGCTCCTCGGCACTGGCGGTGAGGAAGACCTTCAATGGCGCGTCCGGGAACACCACGGTGCCCATGTCGCGGCCGTCGGCGATCAGCCCCGGCAACTCACGGAAGGCGCGCTGGCGCTGCAGCAGCGCCTCACGCACCGCCGGCAGCGATGCAACCATCGACGCCCCGGCACCGACCGTCTCGGTGCGGATGACATTACTGACATCCTCACCTTCAAGAATGATCTGCTGCAGCTTACCCGGCTCGGCAGCGATGAACTGCACATCCAGATGGGCGGCCAGGGCCTTGAGCAGCTCTTCGTTGGTCAGGTCGACGCCGTGGTTGCTGGCGTTGAAGGCCAGCAAGCGGTAAAGCGCGCCGGAATCCAGCAGCTTCCAGCCCAGCTCGCGCGCCAGCAGACCAGCGACCGTACCCTTGCCCGAACCGCTCGGGCCGTCGATGGTAATGATGGGCGCTTGCGAACTCACGACTTGCCCTCTTCCGCGACGCGGATACCGACCTCAGCGCACAGCTTGAGGAAGTTCGGGAACGAGGTGGCGACGTTGGCGCAGTCATGGATACGGATCGGCGCGCTGGCACGCAGCGAGGCGACACTGAAGGCCATGGCGATACGGTGGTCGCCGTGACCATGCACTTCGCCGCCACCGATCTGGCCGCCATCGATGATGATGCCGTCCGGGGTCGGCTCGCACTTCACGCCCAGGGCGATCAGGCCGTCAGCCATGACCTGGATGCGATCGGATTCCTTGACCCGCAGCTCTTCTGCGCCACGCAGCACGGTGCGGCCTTCGGCACAGGCCGCGGCGACGAACAGCACAGGGAATTCGTCGATGGCCAGCGGCACCAGGTGCTCGGGGATATCGATACCCTTGAGCTTGGCGCCACGCACGCGCAGGTCGGCCACCGGCTCGCCGCCGACTTCACGCTGGTTCTCCAGGGTGATGTCGCCGCCCATCAGGCGCAGGATATCGATGACACCGGTGCGGGTCGGGTTGATGCCGACATGCTCGAGCACCAGCTCGGAGCCTTCGGCAATCGACGCAGCCACCAGGAAGAACGCTGCGGACGAGATGTCTGCCGGCACTTCGATGCGGGTCGCGGTGAGCTTGCCACCGGACTGCAACGATGCCACCGGGCCATTCGTCTCGACCGGGTAGCCGAAGCCGCGCAGCATACGCTCGGTGTGGTCGCGGGTCGGAGCAGGCTCGGTGACGGTGGTCTTGCCTTCGGCGTACAGGCCAGCCAGCAGCAGGCAGGATTTGACCTGGGCACTGGCCATCGGCAGCGTGTAGGTCAGCGCCTTGAGCTTGCTGCCGCCACGAATGGTCAGCGGCGGGCGGCCATCCGGGCCGGTCTCGACCACTGCACCCATTTCGCGCAGCGGGTTGGCCACGCGGTTCATCGGGCGCTTGGACAGCGACGCATCACCGGTCATGGTGACGTCGAACGACTGGCCGGCCAGCAGGCCGGAAAGCAGGCGCATCGAGGTACCCGAGTTACCGACATAGATCGGCCCGGGTGGCGGCTTGAGGCCGTGCAGGCCGACACCGTGGATGGTCACGCGGCCGTGGTTGGGGCCTTCGATGACCACACCCATGTCGCGAAAAGCCTGCAGGGTCGCCAGGGCATCCTCACCTTCGAGGAAACCTTCGACTTCGGTCGTGCCTTCGGCCAGCGAGCCGAGCATGATCGAACGGTGGGAAATCGACTTGTCGCCCGGTACACGGATTCGCCCGGTCAGGCGGCCACCCGGTTGGGCCAGGAAAATCAGATCGTTGGCGTTCATAGCGTCCACATAGGCCCGGCGGGCCAGGATTTTACTGAAATGCTCGCGGGCAACCCGAGCGCGGGTGAATACACCCAGCAACTGGTGCCCATCCCCTGCATCGACCGCGTCGCGCAAGGCGTCGAGGTCGCTGCGAAATGTGTCCAGGGTGCGCAGGACAGCCTCGCGATTGGCGAGGAAGATGTCGTGCCACATGGTCGGGTCACTGCCGGCGATTCGGGTGAAATCGCGGAAACCACCCGCAGCGTACCGGAAGATCTCGAGGTTTTCATTGCGCTTGGCCAGCGAATCGACCAGGCCGAAGGCCAGCAGGTGCGGCAAGTGACTGGTGGCGGCCAGCACTTCGTCGTGGCGCTCCACCGACATGTGCTCCACATCGGCATCCAGCGCGCGCCACAGGCGGTCAACCAGCAGCAACGCCGCAGGGTCGGTTTCGGGCAGCGGCGTGAGGATGACTTTGTGGCGACGGAACAGGGTGGCGTTGGAAGCCTCTACCCCGCTCTGCTCGGAGCCGGCGATCGGGTGGCCGGGCACGAAGCGTGGCAAACGCTGACCGAACACGGCGCGCGCCTCACGTACGACATTGCCCTTGGCGCTGCCGACGTCGGTGATAATGGCATCGCCGAGGTCGAGCTGGGCCAGGCGGGCCAGCACCTTTTCCATGGCCAGAATCGGCACGGCGAGCTGAATGACATCGGCGCCGACACAGGCGGCGGCGAGGTCTTCTTCACAGCGGTCGACCACGCCCAGGTCCACGGCGAGCTTGCGCGACGGCGCGTCCAGGTCGACGCCGACCACTTCGCGGCACAGGCCGCTTTCACGCAGGCCCTTGGCGAAGGAACCGCCGATCAGGCCAAGGCCGACGACGACCAGGCGACCGATGAGCGGTGCGGATTTGTTTGTTACGGCATCTACCACGAGTGCGAACCCTGTTCAGAAATCATGCGAGTCTGTGAAAGCCATTGGGGCCGCGTTGCAGCCCCAATGGCATCAATCAAAGCACCGCCTTCGGATACGACCCCAGCACCTTCAACCCCACAGCCTCCTGGCTGATTTGTTCCAGCACCGCCTTGATCAACGGGTCGCGGTGGTGGCCGACGAAGTCGATGAAGAACACGTAGGTCCACTTGCCGCTGCGCGACGGACGAGTCTCGATGCGAGTCAGGTCGATGCCGTTCTCATGGAACGGTACCAGCAGCTCGTGCAAGGCACCTGGCTTGTTGCTCATCGAAACGATGATCGAGGTCTTGTCATCGCCGGTCGGCGGCACTTCCTGGCTGCCGATCATCAGGAAGCGCGTGGAGTTGTCCGGACGGTCTTCGATCTTCTCGGCCAGGCGAGTCAAACCATACAGGTTGGCCGCCATGTCGCCGGCGATCGCCGCCGAATTCCACTCGCCCTTGACCCGTTTGGCCGCTTCGGCATTGCTCGACACCGCCACGCGCTCGACATTCGGGTAGTGCGCGTCCAGCCACTTGCGGCACTGGGCCAACGACTGTGCGTGGGAATAGATGCGGGTGATGCTGTCGGTCTTGGTGCTATCGCCCACCAGCAGGTGGTGGTGGATGCGCAGCTCGACTTCGCCGCAGATCACCATGTCGTGCTCAAGGAAGCTGTCCAGGGTGTGGCTGACCGCGCCTTCGGTGGAGTTTTCCACCGGTACCACGCCGAAATTGACGGCGCCGGCCGCGACTTCGCGGAACACTTCGTCGATGGCGGCCATCGGGCGGCTGATCACCGCGTGGCCGAAGTGTTTCATCGCCGCGGCCTGGGTGAAGGTACCCTCAGGGCCGAGGTAGGCGACTTTCAGCGGCTCTTCCAGGGCCAGGCAGGACGACATGATCTCGCGGAACAGCCGCGCCATCTCTTCGTTGCCCAACGGCCCCTTGTTGCGCTCCATGACGCGCTTGAGCACCGCGGCCTCACGCTCGGGGCGGTAGAACACCGGCTTTTCACCTTCGGCCAGCGAGGCGGTCTTGACCCGGGCGACTTCCTGGGCGCAGCGGGCACGGTCGCTGATCAGCTCGAGGATCTTCTCGTCGAGGCTGTCGATGCGAACGCGCAGCGCCTTGAGCTCGTGTTCGGACATCAGCCGTGCTCCTTCTCGAATTCAGCCATGTAGGTGACCAACGCATCAACGGCGTCCTGGCCCAGGGCGTTGTAGATCGAGGCGCGCATGCCGCCCACCGAGCGGTGGCCCTTAAGGTTGAGCAGGCCGCGGGCATCGGCGCCGGCAAGGAAGGCCTTGTCGAGGCGCTCGTCAGCCAGGCGGAACGGCACGTTCATCCACGAACGGGCATTGATGCTGATCGGGTTGGTGTAGAACTCGCTGGCATCGATGAAACCATACAGGCGGTCTTTCTTGGCGCGGTTGCGCTGTTCCATGGCCTCGACGCCACCTTGCTCCTTGAGCCACTCGAAGACCAGGCCGGAGAGGTACCAGGAATAGGTCGCCGGGGTGTTGTACATGGAGCCGTTGTCGGCCGAGACCTTGTAGTCGAGCATGGTCGGGCAGCTGCTGCGGGCGCGGCCCAGCAGGTCTTCGCGAACGATCACAACCACCAGGCCGCTTGGGCCGATGTTCTTCTGCGCGCCGGCGTAGATCAGGCCGTACTGCGAGACGTCGATCGGGCGCGAGAGAATGTCGGACGACATGTCGACCACCAGCGGGACGTCACCGGTCTGCGGCACCCAGTCGAACTGCAGGCCACCGATGGTCTCGTTGGAGGCGTAGTGAACATAGGCTGCGTTCTTGCTCAGCTGCCACTCGTTCTGGCCGGGGATGGCCAGGTAATCGTAGGGCTTGGCGCTGGCGGCGACGTTGACGTTGCCGAAGCGACGCGCTTCCTCGATGGCCTTTTTCGACCAGATACCGGTTTCGACGTAGTCGGCAGTGCCGTTTTCCGGCAGCAGGTTCAGCGGAATCTCGGCGAACTGCTGGCTGGCACCGCCCTGCAGGAACAGGACTTTGTAGTTGGAGGGGACGGACAGCAGGTCACGCAGGTCCTGCTCGGCCTTTTCGGCGATGGCCACGTAGTCGTCGCTGCGATGGCTCATTTCCATCACCGACAAGCCCTTGCCACGCCAGTCCAGCATTTCGGCCTGGGCACGCTGCAGGACAGCTTCAGGAAGCGCGGCAGGGCCTGCGCAGAAGTTAAAGGCTCGTTTGCTCACATCCACTCTCGCTCTGCCAAATAGAACAAAATCGTCAATCTTCGATGTTGCCGAGACCCCTGTGGAAGCGGCTTCAGCCGCGAACAAGGGCGAAGCCCTTGCAAGCACCGCACTTGCCCATTCGCGGGTAAACCCGCCCCCACAGGGATTTGCATAGCCTCAAGGGCTTTGCCATCCGTAATCAGTCAAACGGGGCGACCTTGGTCGCCCCGTTCGGGTTGTTGCGCTTGCTTACTCTTGCGGTGCCTCTTCGGCGCCCGCATTGTCGTCGTCCGCCGCTTCTGGCGCGTCGGCTTCGACGCCCTCCTCATCCGTCTCGATCAGTTCATCGAGCTCTTCCTCGGAGGGCTCCTGGATACGCTCCAGGCCAACCAGCGTTTCATCTGCCGCCAGCTTGATCAGCGTCACACCCTGGGTGTTACGGCTCAGGCTGGACACTTCACCGACCCGCGTACGCACCAGGGTGCCCTGGTCGGAGATCAGCATGATCTCTTCGCCTTCCTGCACCTGGATAGCGCCGATCAGCAGGCCGTTGCGCCCCTTGGTGCCCATGGCGATCACGCCCTGGCCACCACGGCCGCGACGCGGGAACTTGGACAGCGGGGTACGCTTGCCGAAGCCACGCTCGGAGGCGGTGAGGATCTGCGCGCCGGATTCCGGAATCAGCATCGAGATGATCTGCTGCCCCTTGCCCAGCTTCATGCCGCGCACACCACGGGCGGTACGGCCCATTTCGCGCACCACGCTTTCGGCGAAGCGGATCACCTTGCCGGCGTCGGAGAACATCATGACTTCCTTGGCACCGTCGGTGATGGCCGCGGCAATCAGGGTGTCACCTTCTTTCAGCTTCAGGGCGATCAGGCCGTTGGAGCGCGGACGGGCGAACTGCACCAGCGGGGTCTTCTTGACGGTACCGGAAGCGGTGGCCATGAAGATGTACGCGCCAGTCGGCTCAGCCACCCACTCGAGCGTGTCACCGTCTTCTTCGTCGACCTCTTCGACTTCGACCACTTCGCCTTCGATCACGTTCTCGTCGCTGTCTTCCAGCTCTTCATCCGGATCGGCGCTCTGCTGCAGCGCTTCGAGGTCGATCTGCAGCATGGCGGTGATGCGCTCACCTTCTTCCAGCGGCAGCAGGTTGACCAGCGGGCGACCACGCGCGGCGCGGGAGGCCTCGGGAATCTCGTAGGTCTTCTTCCAGTACACCTTACCCTTGCTGGAGAACAGCAGCAGGGTGGCGTGACTGTTGGCGACCAGCAGGTGCTCGATGTAGTCCTCGTCCTTCACCCCGGTCGCCGACTTGCCTTTACCGCCACGGCGCTGGGCCTGGTAGGCGGACAACGGCTGGGTCTTGGCATAGCCACCGTGGGAGATGGTCACCACGCGCTCTTCTTCCGGGATCATGTCGCCGTAGTTGAGGTCGTGGCTGGCGTTGAGGATCTCGGTACGGCGGGCATCGCCGTATTCGGCACGAATCGCTTCGAGCTCTTCGCGGATCACTTCCATCAGGCGCTCGGCGCTGCTGAGGATGCGGATCAGTTCGCCGATCTGCTCGAGGATCTCCTGGTACTCGGCCAGCAGCTTCTCGTGCTCCAGGCCGGTCAGGCGGTGCAGGCGCAGGTCGAGGATCGCCTGGGCCTGTTCGGGCGACAGGTAATACTTGCCGTCGCGCAGGCCGAACTGCTCTGGCAGGTCTTCCGGGCGGCAGGAATCGGCGCCGGCGCGCTCGACCATGACCTGCACGGCGCTGGATTCCCAGGCAGTGGAAACCAGCGCCTCCTTGGCTTCCGAAGGCGTCGGCGAGGCCTTGATCAGGGCGATGACCGGGTCGATGTTGGACAGCGCAACCGCCTGGCCTTCAAGGATGTGGCCACGCTCACGGGCCTTGCGCAGCTCGAACACGGTACGACGCGTGACCACTTCACGGCGGTGACGGACGAACGCTTCGAGCAGGTCCTTGAGGTTGAGCAGGCGCGGGCGGCCGTCGATCAGGGCCACCACGTTGATGCCAAACACGCTCTGCAGCTGGGTTTGCTGATAGAGGTTGTTGAGCACCACCTCCGGCACCTCGCCGCGACGCAGCTCGATGACGATGCGCATGCCGTCCTTGTCGGACTCGTCGCGCAGTTCGGTGATGCCTTCGATCTTCTTCTCTTTGACCAGCTCGGCGATCTTCTCGATCAAGCGGGCCTTGTTCAGCTGGTACGGCAGCTCGGTGACGACGATCTGCTGGCGACCACCGACCTTGTCGATGTCTTCGATCTCGGAGCGCGCACGCATGTAGATGCGGCCACGGCCGGTGCGGTACGCCTCGATGATGCCCTGGCGACCATTGATGATGCCGGCAGTCGGGAAGTCGGGGCCGGGGATGAACTGCATCAGCTCATCGATGGTGACTTCCGGGTTGTCGATCAGTGCCAGGCAACCGTCGATGACTTCACCGAGGTTGTGCGGCGGAATATTGGTCGCCATGCCCACGGCAATACCGCTGGAACCGTTGACCAGCAGGTTGGGGATACGGGTCGGCATGACCGCCGGGATCTGCTCGGTGCCGTCGTAGTTGGGCACCCAGTCGACGGTCTCCTTGTGCAGGTCGGCCAGCAGCTCGTGAGCCAGCTTGGACATGCGCACTTCGGTGTATCGCATGGCTGCAGCGTTGTCGCCGTCCACCGAACCGAAGTTGCCCTGGCCGTCGACCAGCAGGTAGCGCAGCGAGAATGGCTGGGCCATACGCACGATGGTGTCGTAGACCGCAGTATCGCCGTGCGGGTGGTACTTACCGATCACGTCACCGACCACACGGGCGGACTTCTTGTACGGTTTGTTCCAGTCGTTGCCCAGTTCGCTCATCGCATAGAGAACGCGACGATGCACGGGCTTCAAGCCGTCACGCGCATCGGGCAGCGCTCGCCCGACAATCACGCTCATCGCGTAGTCGAGGTAAGACTGTCTCAGTTCGTCTTCGATATTGACCGGGAGGATTTCTTTGGCCAGTTCGCCCATGAGAAGCCTGATTCCTTTTTCTGGTGAAACTTCGCAGCTCCATCAAGGGCCGAACGAAGCTCGCCGCCGCAGCGCATAGGGGTGCGACGACTTACGACAAATCAATGAGTTGTGCCATGGATCTGCGCAAAATTGGCCGCCGTGATGGGCGGTCTTGGAAACTGCCGGATGTTATCACAAAGGCAGTGGCGGTGGGGAGATATGGCAGGCTGCCGCCGGGACAGAATTAATGCCCGGCTGCGCCCCCTCATCCGACTCAATGCAACCGCTTGCGACACATCAATTGCGCCAGCTTGGCGGTGTCCGGGCGTTCGACGATGCCTTTTTCGGTCACGATCACATCGATCAAGTCGGCCGGGGTCACATCGAATACCGGGTTGAACACCTCGACATCCGGCGCCACGCGGGTACCGGCGTAATCCAGCAACTCGTCCGCGTCGCGTTCTTCCAGTGGAATGTCCTCGCCCGTAGCAAGGTTCAGGTCGATGCTGGTGCTCGGCGCCACCACCATGAAGCGCACGCCGTGGTGCATGGCGCTCACCGCCAGCTGGTAGGTGCCGATCTTGCCGGCCACATCACCATTGGCGGCAATGCAGTCGGCGCCCACCACCACCCAGGTAATGCCCTTGCTCTTCATCAGATGGGCCAGCGCCGAGTCGGCGCACAGGGTCACCGGGATGCCTTCGTTGGCCAGTTCCCAGGCTGTCAGGCGCGAGCCCTGCAGCCAAGGGCGGGTTTCGCCGGCATACACGCGCTCCACCATGCCTTCGATGAAGCCCGCGCGGATCACCCCCAGCGCGGTCCCGAAACCGCCACTGGCCAAGGCCCCGGCGTTGCCATACGTCAGCAACGTCTGCGCGTTGCCCTGGTGACGACGGATCAGCTCGATACCGTACTGGGCCATGGTCAGGTTGGCCTCGCGGTCGCTTTCGTGAATGGCCACCGCTTCGGCTTCCAGCGCTGCCAGCACGTTTTCGTCGGAGCGCACACGCTGCAGGCGCTCACGCATGCGGTTAAGTGCCCAGAACAGGTTGGCAGCGGTGGGACGCGCCTCGGCCAGGCTGAGGAAATCCTCCTCCAGGTCCATCTCCCAATCGCCACCCTCGGCCAGGCGCTCTTCCAGCGCCAGCACCAGGCCATAGGCGGCAGCAATGCCGATCGCCGCCGCGCCGCGCACGGCCATGTCGCGAATCGCCGCCACCACCTGCGCGACATTGTCGCAGGCCAGCCAGCATTCTTGCGATGGCAGCAGGCGCTGGTCGAGCAGGTGCAAGGCGCCGTCGTGCCAGCGGATGCCGGTCACCTTCTCCGCCGCCAAAAGTTGCTCGCGCATCGCCTCTCCCCGTCGTTCGGACATCAAAAGCGGACGATTATAGCGACCATCAGCCGTGGGCGCTCGGGTATACTCCCGCGCAATTCGTAGAAGTTTCAGAGGACTGTTCAATGAGCAACGTCGACCACGCCGAAATCGCCAAGTTTGAAGCCTTGGCGCACCGTTGGTGGGACCGCGAAAGCGAGTTCAAGCCGCTGCACGACATCAATCCGCTGCGCGTCAACTGGATCGACGAGCGCGTCAGCCTGGCCGGCAAGAAGGTGCTGGACGTGGGCTGCGGTGGCGGCATCCTCAGCGAAGCGATGGCCCTGCGTGGCGCCACCGTCACCGGCATTGACATGGGCGAAGCGCCACTGGCCGTGGCCCAGCTGCACCAGCTGGAGTCCGGTGTACAGGTCGAATACCGGCAGATCACCGCCGAGGCCCTGGCCGAAGAAATGCCCGAGCAGTTCGACGTGGTCACCTGCCTGGAAATGCTCGAGCACGTACCCGACCCGTCCTCGGTCATCCGCGCCTGCTACCGCATGGTCAAGCCCGGCGGCCAGGTGTTCTTCTCGACCATCAACCGCAACCCCAAGGCCTACCTGCTGGCCATCGTCGGCGCCGAATACATCCTCAAGATGCTGCCGCGCGGCACCCATGACTTCAAGAAATTCATCCGCCCCTCCGAACTGGGCGCCTGGAGCCGCGTCGCCGGCCTTGAGGTCAAGGACATCATCGGCCTGACCTACAACCCGCTGACCAAGCACTACAAGCTGAGCAGCGACGTGGACGTCAACTACATGATCCAGACCCTGCGCGAGGAATGAGCATGCGTTTGCGAGCAGTACTCTTCGACATGGACGGCACCCTGCTCGACACGGCGCCGGACTTCATCGCCATCTGCCAGGGCATGCTCGCCGAGCGCGGCCTGCCCGCTGTTGACGACAAGCTGATCCGCGACGTGATTTCCGGCGGCGCCCGGGCGATGGTTGCCGCGACCTTCGCCATGGACCCGGATGCCGAGGGCTTCGAGGCCCTGCGCCTGGAGTTCCTCGAGCGCTACCAGCGTGACTGCGCCGTGCACAGCAAGCTGTTCGACGGCATGGCCGAACTGCTGGCCGACATCGAGAAAGGCAACCTGCTGTGGGGCGTGGTCACCAACAAGCCCGTGCGTTTTGCCGAGCCGATCATGCAGCGCCTGGGCCTGGCCGAGCGCTCGGCCCTGCTGATTTGCCCGGACCACGTGAAAAACAGCAAGCCCGACCCCGAGCCGCTGATCCTGGCCTGCAACACGTTGAACCTGGACCCGGCCAGCGTGCTGTTCGTCGGCGACGACCTGCGCGACATCGAGTCTGGCCGCGATGCCGGCACCCGCACGGCGGCCGTGCGCTACGGCTATATTCATCCAGAGGACAACCCGAACAACTGGGGCGCCGATGTGGTGGTGGACCACCCGCTGGAACTGCGCAAAGTGATCGACAGCGCCCTGTGCGGCTGCTGATCCGCCCCCGGTCATTCAAGGACACCTGACATGTTCGACTACACCGCCCGCCCCGACCTGCTCAAGGGCCGCATCATCCTGGTCACCGGTGCCGGCCGCGGCATCGGCGCCGCCGCCGCCAGGGCCTATGCCGCCCTGGGCGCCACCGTGCTGCTGCTGGGCAAGACCGAGGCCAACCTGAACGAAATCTACGACCAGATCGAGGCCGCCGGCCACCCACAGCCTGTGGTGATCCCGTTCAACCTGGAAACCGCCCTGCCCCACCAGTACGACGAACTGGCAGTGATGATCGAGAACGACTTCGGCCGCCTCGACGGGCTGCTCAACAATGCCTCGATCATCGGCCCGCGCACGCCACTGGAGCAATTGTCAGGCGACAACTTCATGCGTGTGATGCACATCAACGTCGATGCCACCTTCATGCTCACCAGCACGCTGCTGCCGCTGCTCAAGCTGTCGGAAGACGCCTCGGTGGTGTTCACCTCCAGCAGCGTCGGGCGCAAGGGCCGGGCTTACTGGGGGGCTTACGGGGTATCGAAGTTCGCCACCGAGGGGCTGATGCAGACCCTCGCCGATGAGCTGGAAGGAGTGGCACCGGTGCGCTCCAACAGCATCAACCCGGGTGCTACCCGGACGGCGATGCGGGCTCAGGCGTATCCGAGCGAGAATCCGCAGAACAACCCGCTGCCCGAAGAGATCATGCCGGTGTACCTGTACCTGATGGGGCCGGATAGCACCGGGGTGAATGGGCAGGCCTTCAACGCCCAATAAACCTGGGTTGACAGTACCGGCCGCTTCGCGGGCGTGTCCCGCGAAGCGGCCGGTACTGCTCAGCCCGCAGCCAACGCCGGGCGCATGCGCCCCTGCTGGCGCCCTTCCAGCTGCATGCACCGTTCCAGGAACAGGTACATGCAGTCATAGCTCTTGCACACCGCCTTGCGCAGTTCGTTGCGCAGCCCCAGGGTCGGGTTCTCGCCCGCCAGCGTGCAAATGATCTCCAGCGCCTCCCATGGGTGGGCATCGTCGTACTGCGCATGCATCTTCAACCATTTCATGGCGCGCTTGCGCTGATCCTCCGGGAAGCCCATGGCATAGGTGTCCTCGGCGCAGACCACCGCCGACCATTCACCGGTCGCGCCTTCGATGGCATAGTTGGTGGCCGCCATGGCGATCGCCAGTGACTCGGTGGTGCACACCCGCCAGCACCAGTCGTTAAGCCCATTGAGCTCCGCTGGCACCTCCTGGGACTGCAGCTCGTGCAGGTGAATGCCATGGGCATGGCACCAGTGCACCCAGTAGTCGGCATGGTTGAGCTCGACGCGGATATTGCGCATCAGCCAGCGCCGCGCCATGTCTTCGCCGGGGTGGCGAGCAAAGCGGGTCTTGGTCAGGTTGTGCGCCATGTACAGCGAGAACTGCTCGACCACTGGCCAGCCGCCGATCAGGTACTGGCGAATGGTCGATTGGCGCAGCTGGCCGTCACGCAGGCGCTGGTAGAACTCATGCTCGACCACCCGGCGCTTGCTCTCGCGGCAATCTTCGATCAGTTGCTGAGCCCAGGCGGGGTAACTGGCGGGGTCCATCAATGGCCCGATGCGAACGAATGCGTCAATCACTTTCAGCTCCTTGATCCTTGTGATTTTGCGGACGTTTCTTCAGCGAAAAGTACCAGGCGCCCGATGCAGCAGGGGCCGTGCAGCTATCCGTTGCCGCTGCAGACTGTCACAGGTGAACACCTGCGGACGTTCGATCAGGTAGCCCTGGGCGTAATCCACGCCTATTTCCTGCAAGGCCTGCTCGATCAACGGTGTTTCGACGAACTCGGCAATGGTCCGCTTGCCCATGACGTGGCCGATGTGGTTGATCACCTCGACCATGGCACGGTTGACCGGGTCATCCAGCATATCTTTGACAAAACTTCCGTCGATCTTCAAGAAGTCGACGGGTAAATGTTTCAAATAAGCGAATGACGACATTCCGGCACAGAAGTCATCGAGGGAGAACTTGCAGCCCAGCCCTTTCAATTCATTCATGAATCGAATGGCGCTTCCCAGGTTCGAGATAGCGCTGGTTTCGGTGATCTCGAAGCAAATCAGCCGCGGCGGAATGGAATATTCGACGAACAGTCGCTGCAGGTACTCAAGAAACTTGTCATCGCCGATGCTCGTCCCCGACAGGTTGATCGCACACATCGACAGCGGCCCCTCGCGCCCCTCCTCCAGGCACTGGCGAATGACCTGAAACACGTTGCGCACCACCCAACGGTCGAGGGCGGTCATCAGGCCATAGCGCTCTGCCGCCGGGATGAAGCTGTCGGGCAGTATGGTGCGGCCACTTTCATCATGCAGGCGCAGCAGAATCTCGATATGGCCCGGCCCTTCGATGGCAGTGAGCGGGGCAATTTCCTGGGCATACAGGCAGAAGCGGTTTTCTTCCAATGCCACATGAAGGCGCTGGATCCAGGCCATTTCGCCGAAGCGCATGGACAGTTCGCTGTCGTCGGCGTGGTACACCTGAACCCGGTTGCGGCCCTTTTCCTTGGCCATGTAGCACGCCATGTCAGCAGCACGCAGGGAGGCCTCCAGCGTGGACGGGGCCTGCGCCATGTTCACCAGGCCAATACTGACGGTGGTCACGAACGGCCTGCCCTTCCACACGAAGTGCAGGCTTTGCACCGCCTGGCGCAGGCTCTCGGCGATACGCTCGGCCTGATCGGGCGGGCAGTTCTCCAGCAACACACCGAATTCGTCACCGCCCAGCCTGGCCAGGGTATCACCCTCGCGCAGCCCCGACTGCAACACCGCGCAAATATGCCGCAGCAGCTCGTCGCCGGCGGCATGCCCACAGGTATCGTTGACCAGCTTGAACTGGTCGAGGTCGAGGAACATCAGCGAGTGGCGCCCGGCCTGACGCACCAGGCCATTGAGCGCCTGCTCCAGGCGGTACTCGAACTCGCGGCGGTTGGCCAGGCCGGTCAGGGCGTCATGAGTGGCCTGCCAGGACAGGTTGGCGATGTACTGCCGCTCCTGGGTCATGTCGTGCAACACCAGCACGATGCCGGCCATCTGGCCGTCGTTGATGATCGGGGAGCCGACCAGGTTGATCGACACCGTGCTGCCGTCCAGCCGCTGGATCAGCCGGGCGTGTTCGGCACCCCCCTTGAGGCTGCCGCTGAGCACCTGCTCGAGCAAGCTGCCGCTGTCGTTCTCGGCCTGCTCGTCGACCAGGCTGAACAATGCCGTCAACGGCAGGCCCTGCGCCTGCCCTGCCTGCCAGTGGGTAAGTTGCTCGGCCGCCGGGTTCATGAACACGATGCAGCCTTCGACATCGGTGGTGATTACCGCGTCGCCGATGGCCTGCAGGGTGATCTGCGCCCGCTCCTTTTCTTCCTGCAGGGCGCTGGCAAAGGCTTGGCGCTGGGCCAGCAGCTTGCTCGAACGGCGCCAGGCGATGGTGATGAGGAACAGCGCGGTCAGCAGGTTGGTGATCAACAGCACCCGCAGCAGCATCCGCGAGCCCTCGCCCAAGGCATCACTGAAGGCCTTGGCGGCCGGGGTCACGCCTTCGTTGATGGCGACAATGCGCGCCCGCCACTCGCTGACCTGCCGGGGGCTCGCCTGCTGACTGGCAAAGCCGTCGCGCATGTCGCGGGCCAGCACATCCAGCTGGCCGAGGTAATCGTCACCGATGTTCCAGTAGGCGATGGCGGTCTGCATGTAGCTGATTTGGCGGAAGTTGCGGTAGAACCAGATGATGCGGTCAACATCGTCAGGGTGGTTGCCGCCCTGCAGGACGGCCTGGCGCGCCGCTTCCAGGTCTGGGTCGGGCTGCTCGAGCACCTCACGCAGCTGGTGGTCGCCCTGAGGCACACTGATGACCTGGCGATAACGCTGATAAGCGCTCTCGTCACCACTGTCGGCGTACAGGTTGAGGTAATAGATGGCATCTTTCTGGGCTTTCGACCACAAGCTTTCACCCGCGACATAGGCACGCACGGCCGACAGCGCATAAAGGCTGAGGCTGCCCAACAGGACCTGGAAGACTACAACGGCGATGAAGGGCCAGATGATACCCAGCAACCTTGGCGCCTCTAGCGTGCGATTTCCCTTCATGAAGTCCCTGTCACAGAGCAGATAAGGCTTGAATCAACCCAGACAAGCACAGCGTAGGCCATTTGCCATCTGTATGGAGGGAATTTTGTGACGGGAGATCGTAGTCGAATGCTTCGCGGGCATACCCGCGAATAGGCCTTCATAGCCAACACAACACTGTCAGGTCTGCTGCAAATGCCCATACAACTTGGCATACAGCCCACCGTCGGCAATCAGCTGCTGATGGTCGCCATCCTCGGCCACATGCCCACCATCAAAAACCAGCACCCGGTCGGCCTGCTTCACTGCGGACAGCCGGTGAGCGATGATCAGCGTGGTGCGGCCGCTTAGGAAGCGTGCCAGGGCCTGGTGCAGGTTGTACTCGGTGGCGGCGTCCAGCGCCGAGGTGGCCTCGTCGAGGATCACCACCTTGGGCTCGGCCAGGACCATGCGGGCAATGGCCAGGCGCTGGCGCTGGCCGCCGGACAGGCGCACGCCGGAGCGGCCGACCACGCTGTCCAGCCCTTGTGGCAAGGCGGCGATGGTGGCGTCCAGCTGGGCGATGCGCAGCGCCTGCCAGCAGGCCTCGTCCGTGCAATCGCGGCCCATGGTCAGGTTGGCGCGCACCGTGTCGTTGAACAACGAAGGGTGCTGCAGCACCACCGCTACATTTTCCCGCAAGGTCTCCAGGCCGATTTCCTGCAGGCTGGCACCGCCAAAGCGGATGGTCCCGGCCTGGGCGCTGTACAGGCCCAGCAGCAACTGCACCAGCGTGCTCTTGCCGCCGCCACTGGCACCGACGATGGCGACCTTTTCGCCGGGGGCGATGGACAGGTCGAGGTGCTCGAGCACCGGCTCGTCGGCATAGGCGAAGCGCAGGTCGCGCACATCGATACCCACCGTATCGCGGCCGGCGAACGGGTCGCTGGCCGCCGGGTACTGCGGCTCGTCATCACGCGCCAGCAACTCGTTGAGCCGGCTCAGCGCGCCACCGGCGGCGTAATAGGCATATTGCAGGTTGAGCAGTTGCTCGACCGGGCCGATCATGAACCACAGGTAGCTGAACACCGCCAACATCTGCCCGATCGACAGGTCGGAGAACAGCACCGTCAGCATCGCTGCGGCGCGGAAGATGTCGATACCAAACTGGAACAACAGGCCACTGGCACGGCCGCTGGCGTCGCTCTTCCACTGCGAATCCACGGCGTAGTCGCGCACTTCACGGGCACGCACGCCCAGGCGGCCGAGGAAGTAACCCTGACGGTTGCCGGCGCGGACTTCCTGGATGGCATCGAGGGTTTCCGCCAGCGCCTGGGTAAAGCGCGCGGTGCTGTCGTTTTCGAGCTTTTTGAGGTGCTTGACGCGTTTGCCCAACTGCACGGTGAAGTAGATCACCAGCGGGTTGAACAGCAGGATCAGCAAGGCCAGCTGCCAGTGCATCCAGATCAGGATCGCCGCGGTGCCGGTCAGGGTCAGCATGGCCACCAGGAAGCGGCTCAAGGTCTCACCGACGAACTTGTCGAGGGTGTCCAGGTCGGTGACCAGGTGAGTAGTCACGGTACCGCTGCCGAGGCTTTCGTATTCTTTCAGCGAGATACGCTTGAGCCGCTCGATCAGGCGAATGCGCAGGCGGTACACGATGTCCTTGGCAAGGCCGGCGAACAGCTTGGCCTGGACCACGTTGAATGCCAGTGCGAACAGGCGCAGGCACAGCGTGGCCACCAGCATCAGGCCGATATAACCGGCCGCCACCTGCCAGCCGCTGGGCAGCAGGTGGTTCATGAACTTGAGCGCGCCATCGCCATGGCCGAGCAGCACTTCGTCGACCAGCAACGGCAGCAGCAACGGGATCGGCACGCTGCAACAGGCAGCGAGCACGGCAATCAGGTTGGCGGTCCAGAGGTTTTTCTTGTGGTGCAGCGCCAGGCGGCGGATTTCCGCCCAGCTCAGGCGATCGGGCACAGCAGCGGGCTTCCCTGGCACCGGGTCGGGCGACCCCGGCAAATCAAGCACAGGCGGCCTGCTGTAGCCAGCGGCCAAGCAAGGGTTGCAGGCTCTCCAGCGGCTGGTAGCCGTTGGTCAGCAGGGCCAGCTGCCCGTTGCGCTCGGCCAGCAGGGTCGGGAAGCCGGCGATACCGAGGTCCTGCACCCAGCTGAAATCGGCAGCCGTGGCAGCACGGGTATCGGCTCGGGTAAGGGCGTCGGCAAAGGCGGCGCGATCGAACCCGGCCTGCTCGGCCAGGTCGACCAACTGCGGTGCGGTGGTGACGTCCACGCCCTGCTCGTAGAACGAACGTTGGATCAGCTTCAGCAGCGGCCAGACGCCTTCGGCGCACAGCTCGCGGGCGGCAACCAGGGCGCGGCAGGCCGGCTCGGTGTCGTAGACAAAGCCATCGGGCATGGCGCCTTCGAAACGGAACGGCTGGCCGGTGGCCTCGGCCACCGCCTGCCAATGCTCGAGGATGTACTTGCGGGTCGAGGCATCCAGCGCGCTACCACCGCTGCGCAGGCCACCCGGCACCAGCTGGGTGGCCACGCCCGCTTCACGCGCCTGGGCGATCAGGGCCTCGGCCACGGGTGCGAACCCCCAGCACCAGGAGCACATCGGGTCCATCACATAGAGCAGGCGTGCAGTCATGCATCAGGCCTCGGCTTTGTAGTTGTAACCGATCGGGTGCGGCAGGTTGCGGGCCTTGGCCAGCTCGATCTGCTTCTGCCGGTCGATGGCGCTGCGCCGGGTCTTCTCGCTCAGGCTGTCCCAGCAGTGCGGGCAGCTTACACCTGGCGAATAGTGCTCGGACGCACGCTCCTGCGCGTTGATCGGGTGGCGGCAGGCGTGGCACTGGTCGTACTCGCCTTCGCTCAGGTCATGGCGCACCGTCACGCGGTTGTCGAAGACGAAGCAGTCGCCGTCCCACAGGCTTTCTTCCTGAGGCACTTCCTCGAAGTATTTCAGGATGCCGCCCTTAAGATGATAGACCGCCTCATAGCCTTCACCGAGCATGTAGCTGGAGGCTTTTTCACAACGAATGCCACCGGTGCAGAACATGGCGACCTTCTTGTGCTTGCTCGGGTCGAAGTTGGCCTTGATGTACTCGGGGAACTCGCGGAAGGTTTCGGTCTTCGGGTCGATGGCGCCCTTGAAGGTGCCGATGGCCACTTCGTAGTCGTTGCGGGTGTCGATCAGAAGCACTTCCGGGTCGCTGATCAGGGCGTTCCAGTCCTTGGGGTCGACATAGGTGCCGACGGCCTGGTTGGGGTCCACGCCCTCCACGCCAAGGGTGACGATCTCTTTCTTCAGCTTGACCTTGGTGCGGTAGAACGGCTGCTCGTCGCAGTAGGACTCTTTATGGTCGACGTCGACCAGGCGCGGGTCGTTGCGCAGCCAGGCAAGCAGGCCGTCGATGCCTTCGCGGGTGGCCGAGACGGTACCGTTGATGCCTTCTTTGGCCAGCAGCAAGGTGCCTTTGACGCCGTTGTCGGCCATGGCCTTGAGCAGCGGCTCACGCAGCTCGACGTAGTCTTCCAGGGTGACGAACTTGTACAGCGCCGCCACGACGATAGCTTGGGACATGAATTCGGTTCTCCAGGTGGTCACCCTCGTAAGGGGCGGACCGGAATGACAAATAAAAACGCGCCGACAAGCGGCGCGTGGTGCAGTTTACCAGAATGACCGAAAGGATTCAGTGCTTGCCGCCACCTGCGCACACCGGCGAGGCTGGCGCCACGCCCACCTTGGCCCATTCTTCGGCCGTATAGGTGTGGATCGCCAGGGCGTGGATTTCGCCCATCAGCTCACCCATGGTGGCGTAGACCTTCTGGTGGCGCTTGACGCTGTTGAGCCCGGCAAACTGCTCGCTGACGATCACCGCCTTGTAGTGGGTTTCCTGGCCACGGCTGTGCATGTGGCTTTCGTTGAGCACTTCAAGGTGCTGCGGTGCCAGCGTGGCCAGCTGCTGCTCGATGCGTTGCTGCATGGTCATCGGGTGTTACTCACTTCTTCGCCGGGGCGGCAGCCTTGCCGGCATTCGGGTCAAGCTCTTTGGTCATGTCTTCAAGCAGCTTGTTCACCACCGGCACTGCCGGCTCCAGGCTCTGCTGGGTCAGCTGAGCCGACTGTTGGGTGACCTTGGGCATCTGGGTCAGGACTTTCTTGCCCAGGGGCGACTCGTAGAACTTGACCAGGTCCTTGAGCTCCTGCTCGGTGAAGGTCTGGGTGTACAAGTCGACCATCTTAGGCTTCAGCTTGTTCCAGCCGATGGCGCTGTCCAGTGCGGCGTTGGCCTTGGCCTGGTAGCTTTCCAGCACCTTCTGCTTGGCGGCCGGAGCCTTGGTCTGGGCAAAGCGCTCGGCGAACATCTGCTGGACCTGCATGTACACCGGGGTGCCCAGCTTGTCAGCGTGGGCCAGGGTCAGGAATTTCTCGGCGGCAGCGTTGTGGCTGGCGGTGGCAGCGAGTACCTGGCCGCTGGCACAGGCCAGGGCTACGGCAGCACAGAGGACACGGAGACGGGTCATTGCATTTCCTTCAAGGAGGGGAGGCGGTACCTCAGGGTAGAGCATTCTGCTCCTGCAAAGGCGCAGCGCTCAAGTGGCACGACGAGCGATTGAACCGCTCGTTCGCATGAGGGCCTAAACTGCTGATTCTGACTGACACAGGAGTGAATGCAGCATGAGCCGTATCGAGACAGACAGCCTGGGCGCGGTCGAAGTTCCTGAAAACGCCTACTGGGGCGCGCAGACCCAACGCTCGCTGATCAACTTTGCCATTGGCAAGGAACGCATGCCGCTCGCGGTGCTGCACGCCCTGGCGCTGATCAAGAAGGCCGCTGCGCGCGTCAACGACCGCAACGGTGACCTCCCGGCCGACATTGCCCGACTGATCGAACAGGCCGCCGACGAAGTGCTCGATGGCGAGCATAACGACCAGTTTCCGCTCGTCGTCTGGCAGACCGGCAGCGGCACTCAAAGCAACATGAACGTGAACGAGGTGATTGCCGGGCGGGCCAACGAACTGGCCGGCCAGGGCCGCGGCGGCAAGGCGCCGGTGCACCCCAACGACCACGTCAACCGCTCGCAAAGTTCCAACGACTGCTTCCCCACCGCCATGCACATTGCCGCCGCGCAGGCCGTGCAGGAGCAACTGCTGCCGGCCATCGCCGAGCTGTCCTCGGGCCTGGCCGAACTGTCGGCGCGCCACCACAAGCTGGTCAAGACCGGCCGCACGCACATGATGGACGCCACGCCGATCACCTTCGGCCAGGAGGTTTCAGCCTTCGTCGCCCAGCTCGACTACGCCCAGCGCGCCATCCGCGCCACCTTGCCGGCGGTGTGCGAGCTGGCCCAGGGTGGCACCGCCGTGGGCACCGGTCTGAATGCTCCGCATGGTTTTGCCGAGGCCATTGCTGCCGAGCTGGCTGCGCTGTCCGGCTTGCCGTTTGTCACAGCGCCGAACAAGTTCGCCGCCCTCGCTGGCCATGAGCCGCTGACCAGCCTGGCCGGCGCCCTCAAGACGTTGGCGGTGGCCTTGATGAAAATTGCCAACGACCTGCGCTTGCTGGGCTCCGGGCCACGCGCCGGGCTGGCCGAGGTGCGCCTGCCGGCCAACGAGCCGGGCAGCTCGATCATGCCGGGCAAGGTCAACCCGACCCAGTGCGAGGCGCTGTCGATGCTGGCCTGCCAGGTGCTCGGCAATGACGCCGCGATCGGCTTTGCCGCAAGCCAGGGCCACTTGCAACTGAACGTGTTCAAGCCCGTGATCATCCACAACCTGCTGCAGTCGATCGAACTGCTGGCCGATGGCTGTCGCAACTTCCAGCAGCATTGCGTGGCCGGGATCGAGCCGGATGCCGAGCAGATGGCGGCGCACCTGGAGCGTGGGTTGATGCTGGTGACGGCGCTGAACCCGCATATCGGCTATGACAAGGCGGCGGAGATTGCCAAGAAGGCCTACAGCGAGGGCAAGACCCTGCGTGAGGCAGCGCTGGAGCTGAACTACCTGACCAATGAGCAGTTCGATCAGTGGGTGAGGCCGGAGAACATGCTGGCACCCGGCGGCAAGGGCTGATTGATCGGCTGGTGCTTGAGGCCTTATCGCCGGCTTGCCGGCGATAAGGCCGGAACAGCCAATCAACCCATCTGAGCCAAGCGCGCCCTCCTCGCCCGCCAGCCGGCCACCAGCGACGGCCCCAAGGCCACCAGCGACGACCCCAGCACCACCGTCACCGCCCCCACATACCCCAGGGCATTGATGTCCTCGGCCTGTACATAGTCCGGCCACACCCAGGCCGCAATCGCCACCGCTACAAAGGTGACCAGCGGCGTCAGCGCAAGCGTCGCACTCACCCGCGACGCCTCCCAATGCGCCAGCGCCTCGGCAAACGCCCCGTAGGCCACCAGCGTGTTCAGGCAGCAGGCCAGCAGTAGCCAGCCTTGCAGCGGCGTCAACTGCAGCGCTTCCAGCGGATGCACCCAGGGCGTCAGCAACGCCGCGCAGCTGAGGTAGATGACCATCATCACCTGCTGCGAATGCCAGACCGTCAGCAGCTGCTTCTGGCTCAGGGCATAGAACACCCAGATGCTGGTGGCCAGCAGAATGGTCAGCACCCCGGTAGTGTAGGCACCCAACGAGGTCAGCAACTCGTCCAGACGCTGATTGAAGAACAGGCCGAAACCACCCAGCAGAACCACCAACCCCAGCCCTTGGCCCAGGCTGAAGCGTTCCTTGAATACGAACACGCTGGCCACCAGCAGCAGCACTGGGCCAATCTGCACCACCAGTTGCGCCGTACCAGGGCTGAGCAGCTTGAGGCCGATCAGGTAGAGCACGTAGTTGCCCATCAGCCCGCACACGGCTACGACTACCAGGCCTTTGCCCCTGGGGCCGAGATTGGCGAACGAAGGCAAGCGCCGCTTGGCCGCCAGCCAGGCGAACAGCAGGCTGCCCGACACCAGTAGGCGGTACCAGGTGACCGTCACCGGGTCGACCACCTGCAACACTTGCTTGAGCTTGATTGGCAAAATGCCCCAGAGCAGCGCGGTCAGCAGCGCCAGGAACAGGCCATAGCCCCAGCGTCCGGAAGTGATGTGCATGAAGTCCTCGATCGATCCCGTGGTGGGGGTACCTGGATTCTAAGGGCTTGCTGCCTGCCACCGGGGAAAAAACCACAGAAAAGAATTCATCAGGTCATTCACGCTGGGCATGCCTCACTTCTTGTCCTTGGCAAACGCCGCTTCCAACGCCTCGTTGATGGTGCGCAACACTTTCACCCGCGCCCAGCGCTTGTCGTTGGCCTCGACCAAGGTCCAGGGCGCGATCTCGGTGCTGGTACGGTCGACCATGTCGCCGACCGCATCCACATACAGGTCCCACTTCTCGCGGTTGCGCCAGTCGTCTTCGGTGATCTTGTAGCGCTTGAACGGGATCTGCTCGCGCTCCTCGAAACGCTCCAGCTGGGTCTGCTGGTCGATCGCCAGCCAGAACTTCACCACCACCACGCCGGCGTTGACCAGTTGCTCCTCGAAATCGTTGATTTCGCCATACGCGCGCATCCAGTCGGCCGGGGTGCAAAAACCTTCGATGCGCTCCACCAGCACCCGCCCGTACCAGGAGCGGTCGAAGATGGTGAACTTGCCACGCGCCGGGATATGCCGCCAGAAACGCCACAGATACGGCTGTGCGCGCTCTTCTTCGGTGGGCGCGGCGATCGGCACGATGCGGTACTGGCGCGGGTCGAGCGCGGCGGCGACGCGGCGGATGGCGCCGCCCTTGCCGGCTGCATCATTACCCTCGAAGGCCGCCACCAGGGCGTGCCGGCGCATATGCTTGTGGCGCAGCAGGCCAGCCAGGCGGGCCTGCTCGGTCACCAACTGCTCCTGGTAGTCGTGCTTGTCCAGGCGCACGGTCATGTCCAGCGCGCCAAGCAGGCTGCGCTGGTCGATGCTGCGGCCCAGCGGCGCGATGTTGCCGTGGTGCTTGCCCTTGGGGTTGACGGCCAGCGCGGCCTGCAGGCTTTCCAGCAGGATGCGGCCCACGGCCAGGCTGCGGTAGTACGGGTCGGCGCCTTCAACGATGTGCCAGGGCGCATAGTCGCGGCTGGTGCGGCGCAACACGCGCTCACCAAAGCGCACGAAGCGGTCGTAGGTTTCCGACTGCTGCCAGTCCAGCGGGCTGATGCGCCAGCTGTGCAGCGGGTCGTCCTTGAGCGCCTTGAGCCGCGCCTTCATCTGCTTCTTGGACAGGTGAAACCAGAACTTGATGACCAGCGCGCCTTCGTCGCAGAGCATCTGCTCCAGGCGCTCGGCACCGGCAATGGCCTGGTCGAGCACGGCATCCTTGAACAGCCCGTGCACCCGGCCCTGAAGCATCTGGCTGTACCAATTGCCGAAAAACACGCCCATCCGCCCTTTCGGCGGCAGCGCCCGCCAGTAGCGCCAGGCCGGAGGTCGGGCCAGCTCTTCGTCGGTCTGCTGGTCGAAGGTGAGCACGTCGATCATGCGAGGGTCCATCCACTCGTTGAGCAGTTTGACCGTTTCACCCTTGCCGGCGCCCTCGATGCCATTGATCAACACGATCACCGGGAAGCGCGACTGCTGCTTGAGTTCGTACTGGGCTTCGAGCAGGGCCTCGCGCAGGGCGGGCTCTTCTGCCTCGAAGATTTCCTTGTCGATGCTGTGGCCGATTTCGGCGGATTCGAACATGCACTGGCTCCTTCAATGGATAAGCAAGACTAGCGGATTTGTAACCGGCCTGTAGCCCTGCGCAAAACCTGCGGATGGCATAAAATCCCTCATCCGCTGCAAACGAGCCAACCATGTCCACCCTCCTCCAGCATGCCCAGATCGACTGGGACGACCAGGGCCGCCCCCATTCGCGGCATTACGACGATGTGTACTTCGCCGTCAACGAAGGTATCGAAGAAACCAAACACGTCTTCCTCGGCCAGACCCGTCTGGCCGAACGCTTCGCTGACCTGGCCCCGCACGCTTGCCTGGTGATCGGCGAAACCGGTTTTGGCACCGGCATGAACTTTTTCTGCGCCTGGCAGCTGTTCGACGCACACGCACACGCCGACGCCCGCCTGCATTTTGTCAGCGTCGAAAAATACCCGCTCGGGCGCGACGACATGGCCAGGGCGGTGGGCCTGTGGCCAGCGCTGAGCGCCTACACCGAGCCACTGCTTGAGCAGTACGTGGCCGTGCACCCGGGGTTCCAGCAGTTCACGTTCGCTAACGGCCGGGTCACCCTGACCCTGTTGATTGGCGATGCGTTGGAACAGTTGCCGCAGCTCGATGCCCGCATCGACGTGTGGTTCCTCGATGGCTTCGCCCCGGCCAAGAACCCCGACATGTGGACCCCGGAGCTATTCGCGCAACTGGCACGGCTGTCGCACCCGAACACCGTGCTGGGTACCTTCACCACCACTGGCTGGGTGCGACGCAGCCTGATCGAGGCCGGCTTCGCCATGAAGAAGGTGCCGGGCATCGGCAAGAAGTGGGAGGTGATGAGCGGCGTCTACACCGGGCCGTCAGCCCCGCCGCCGCACGCGCCCTGGTATGGGCGTGCGCGCAGTGACGAGGGGCCGCGCCAGGCACTGGTGATCGGTGCCGGGTTGGCGGGCAGTGCCAGTGCCGCCAGCCTGGCCAGACGCGGCTGGCAAGTGACGGTACTGGAGCGCCACGATGCCCCTGCGCGAGAGGCCTCCGGCAACCCGCAAGGGGTGCTGTACCTCAAGCTGTCCGCCCATGGCACCGCCCTTTCGCAGATGATCCTGTCCGGCTTCGGCTACACCCGACGGCAACTTCAGCAGTTGCCGCGCGGGCTGGACTGGGACGACTGCGGCGTTCTGCAACTGGCCTTCGACAGCAAAGAGGCCGAACGCCAGGGCAAACTCGCCGAGGCCTTTGAAAGCAGCCTGCTGCGCACCTTGCCGCGTGAGGAAGCCGAAGCCATTGCCGGCGTCGCGCTGCCTGCGGGTGGCCTGTTCTATCCGGAAGGCGGCTGGGTACACCCCCCGGCGTTGTGCCAGGCACAACTGAACCACCCGAACATTCGGCTGCTGGCTCACCGCGAAGTCGTCGAACTGCGCAAAGTCGATGGCCAGTGGCAAGCGTGGGATGGCGAGCAACTGCTGGCCAGTGCACCGCTGGTGGTACTGGCCGGGGCCGCCGATGTGAAACGTTTTGAAGCCTGTGCGCAACTGCCACTCAAGCGCATCCGTGGGCAGATCACTCGCCTGCCAGTGACCGAGGGCAGCCGGGTGCTGGGTACCGTGGTGTGCGCCGAGGGCTATGTGGCGCCGCCACGGGGCGACGAGCATACCCTGGGCGCCAGTTTCGACTTCCACAGCGATGACCTGGCGCCGACCGTGGCCGAGCACCAGGGCAACCTTACGCTGCTGGATGAAATCTCCACTGACCTGGCGCAGCGCCTTGGCCGTGCGACTCTGCACCCTGAGCAGTTGCAGGGACGCGCGGCATTTCGTTGCACCAGCCCGGACTACCTGCCGATTGTCGGGCCCATCGCCGACCCTGCTGCGTTTGCCCAAGCCTATGCCGCATTGAGCAAGGATGCGCGACAGGTGCCTGAAGTGCCCTGCCCTTGGCTGGAGGGGTTGTACGTGAACAGTGGCCATGGGTCGCGGGGCTTGATCACGGCGCCGCTCTCGGGCGAATTGATTGCAGCGTGGGCCAGTGGCGAGCCCCTGCCGTTACCTCGGGCGGTGGCGCAGGCGTGCCATCCGAACCGCTTTGCGTTGCGCACATTGATTCGTGGTAAATGACTGATAACTGGGGCCGCTTTGCGGCCCTTCGCGGGCAAGCCCGCTCCCACAGGTTCTGCTCCGGCTTTAGGTTCAGCTGCGCTGCATATAACAGATTGATCTAAAACTCTCGCAAATCGCTCAGGTCAGTTCCTTACAGGTGCCCTAATCCGGGGCACTGATTCCCCAACGGAAAAACCGGTAAGGACCTATGTGCGGATTAGCAGGAGAGTTGCGTTTCACCCCCCTCGACCAAGCCCCTCGCCCGGCGGACCTCGCCGCGGTAGAGCGCATGACCCATCACCTGGCGCCCCGCGGCCCCGACGCCTGGGGCTTCCATAGCCTGGGCCCGATCGCCCTCGGCCACCGCCGGTTGAAAATCATGGACCTGTCCGATGGCTCGGCGCAGCCCATGGTCGACAACACGCTGGGCCTGTCGCTGGCCTTCAACGGTGCCATCTACAACTTCCCCGAACTGCGCCAGGAGCTGCAGGACCTGGGCTACAGCTTCTGGTCCGACGGTGACACCGAGGTATTGCTCAAGGGCTACCACGCCTGGGGCGCCGCCTTGCTGCCCAAGCTCAACGGCATGTTCGCCCTGGCCATCTGGGAGCGCGACAACCAGCGCCTGTTCCTGGCCCGCGACCGCCTGGGCGTCAAGCCGCTGTACCTGTCGCGCAACGGCGAGCGGTTGCGTTTTGCCTCTACCCTGCCGGCGCTGCTCAAAGGCGGCGACATCGACCCGATGATCGACCCGGTGGCGCTCAACCACTACCTGAACTTCCACGCCGTGGTGCCGGCGCCGCGCACCTTGCTGGCCAACGTGCAGAAGCTCGAACCCGGCACCTGGATGCGCATCGACCGCCACGGTGAAGTCGAACGCCAGACCTGGTGGCAACTGCACTACGGCCCAAACCCGGACGAGCGCGAACTTGACCTGGAAGGCTGGACCACCCGCGTGCTCGACGCCACCCGCGACGCCGTGGCCATCCGCCAACGTGCCGCCGTGGATGTCGGTGTGCTGTTGTCTGGCGGTGTCGACTCCAGTCTGCTGGTCGGCCTGCTGCGTGACGTGGGCGTGGACGACCTGTCGACCTTCTCCATCGGCTTCGAGGATGCCGGCGGCGAGCGCGGCGACGAATTCCAGTACTCCGACCTGATCGCCAAGCACTACGGCACCCGCCACCACCAGTTGCGCATCGCCGAAAGCGAAATCATCGAACAGCTGCCAGCCGCATTCCGCGCCATGAGCGAACCGATGGTCAGCCACGATTGCATCGCCTTCTACCTGCTGTCGCGGGAAGTGGCCAAGCACTGCAAGGGCGTGCAGAGCGGCCAGGGCGCCGACGAACTGTTTGCCGGCTACCACTGGTACCCGCAGGTGGACGGCGCCGAGGATGCCTTCGGCGCCTACCGGGATGCCTTCTTCGACCGCAGCCACGCCGAGTACCGCGACACCGTGCAGGCCCCCTGGCTGCTGGAAACGGATGCCGCCGGCGATTTCGTCCGTGAACACTTCGCCCGCCCCGGCGCCGCCGATGCCGTGGACAAGGCGCTGCGCCTGGACAGCACGGTGATGCTGGTGGACGACCCGGTCAAACGCGTCGACAACATGACCATGGCCTGGGGCCTGGAGGCGCGCACGCCGTTCCTCGACTACCGCCTGGTGGAGCTGTCGGCACGCATCCCAGCACGCTTCAAGCTGCCGGACGGCGGCAAGCAGGTGCTCAAGCAGGCCGCGCGCCGGGTGATCCCGCATGAGGTGATCGATCGCAAGAAAGGCTACTTCCCGGTGCCCGGCCTCAAGCACCTGCAAGGCGCCACCCTGGACTGGGTGCGCGAACTGCTGACCGACCCCAGCCAGGACCGCGGCCTGTTCAACCCGGCCATGCTCGACCGCCTGCTGAGCAACCCGCACGGCCAACTGACCCCGCTGCGCGGCTCCAAGCTGTGGCAGCTGGCGGCGCTGAACCTGTGGCTCAGCGAACAAGGAATCTGACCCATGAAGCCCCATGAAATCGCTTACGGTCAGCGCCTGCTGCGAGGCCAGACGCCGTCCTACGAGCGCCTGCAGGCGCGCCTGGCCGGCGACGGCAGCGAGCCCCACGACCAGCCGCGTGCCCTGCATTGCGGCTGGGGGCGGCTGCTGATCGGCCACACCTACCCGGACCCGGCAAGCCTTGCCGAGGCACTGCAGGAGGAGCGCCCCGGCGAGCGCGACATCGCCCTGTACGTGGCCGCGCCGCAGCAGTTGCTGGCGCAGGCACCGCATCAGCTGTTCCTCGACCCCTCCGACACCCTGCGCCTGTGGTTCACCGACTATCGCCAGGCGCAGCGTGTGTTCCGCGGCTTTCGCATCCGCCGGGCGCAGAGCGACGCCGACTGGCAGGCGATCAACGGCCTGTACCAGGCGCGGGGCATGCTGCCGATCCAACCCGAGCTGCTGACCCCACGCCACCTGGGCGGCCCGGTGTACTGGCTGGCCGAGGACGAAGACAGCCACGCGGTGATCGGCAGCGTGATGGGCCTGAACCACAGCAAGGCGTTTGACGACCCCGAGCACGGCAGCAGCCTGTGGTGCCTGGCCGTGGACCCGCACTGCACCCGCCCCGGCGTGGGCGAGGTGCTAGTGCGCCACCTGATCGAGCACTTCATGAGCCGCGGCCTGGCCTACCTGGACCTGTCCGTGCTGCATGACAACCGCCAGGCCAAGCGGCTGTACGAAAAACTCGGTTTTCGCAACCTGCCCACCTTCGCGGTCAAGCGCAAGAACGGCATCAACCAGCAACTGTTTCTCGGCCCCGGCCCCGAGGCCGGGCTCAACCCCTATGCGCGGATCATCGTCGATGAGGCCTACCGGCGTGGCATCGAGGTACAGGTGGACGACGCTGCCGCCGGGCTGTTCACCCTCAGCCTCGGCGGGCGTCGGGTGCGCTGCCGCGAGTCGTTGAGCGACCTGACCAGCGCAGTCAGCATGACCCTCTGCCAGGACAAGCGCCTGACCCAACAGGCCCTGCACAACGCCGGGCTGTCGGTACCCGTGCAGCAGCTGGCCGGCAATGCCGACGACAACCTGGCATTTCTCGACGAGCACGGCGCCGTGGTGGTCAAGCCGGTGGACGGTGAGCAGGGCCAGGGCGTGGCGGTCAACCTGACCACGTATGACGAAGTCAGCCAGGCCATCGAACACGCCCGCCGCTTCGACAGCCGCGTGCTGCTGGAAAGTTTCCACCCCGGCCAGGACTTGCGCATCCTGGTGATCGGCCATGAAGTGGTGGCCGCCGCCATCCGCCACCCGGCGCAGGTGGTCGCCGACGGGAAGCACAGTGTCAAGGTGCTGATCGAAGCCCAGAGCCGTCGTCGCCAGGCCGCGACCGGGGGCGAAAGCCGCATTCCGCTGGACGACGAGACCGAGCGCACGCTGCGCGATGCCGGCCTCGACTACAGCAGCGTGCTGCCCGCCGGCACGCGTCTAGCCGTGCGCCGCACCGCCAACCTGCACACCGGCGGCACGCTGGAAGATGTGACCGAGCGGCTGCACCCGGTACTGGCCGATGCGGCTGTGCGCGCTGCACGGGCACTGGATATTCCGGTGGTGGGCCTGGACCTGATGGTGCGTGATGCCCAGCACCCGGATTACGTGATCATCGAGGCCAACGAGCGGGCCGGGTTGGCCAACCATGAACCGCAGCCAACGGCGGAGCGCTTTGTCGACCTGCTGTTCCCGCATAGCCGGGCGTTGGCGTGAATCAATGATGGCCTCTTCGCGGGACCAGCCCGCTCCCACAGATTGGCTCTGGGCTTTAGGGCCACAGTGAACCTGTGGGCGCGGGCTGGCCCCGCGAAGAGGCCAGCGAAGGAGTAAGCATGTCTGAACACCACCCCGAACCCGATCTCGACTACCTCAAGCGCGTCCTCCTGGAGATGCTCGCCATCCCCAGCCCAACCGGTTTCACCGACACCATCGTGCGATATGTCGCCGAGCGTCTGGACGAGCTGGGCATCCCCTTCGAACTGACCCGCCGCGGCACCATCCGCGCCACCCTCAAGGGCCGGCAAAGCTCCCCCGACCGCGCCGTCTCGGCCCACCTCGACACCATCGGCGCCAGCGTGCGCCAGTTGCAGGACAACGGCCGCCTGGCCCTGGCCCCGGTAGGCTGCTGGTCGAGCCGCTTCGCCGAGGGTAGCCGGGTCAGCGTGTTCACCGACACCGGCGTGTTTCGCGGTAGCGTGCTGCCGTTGATGGCCAGCGGGCATGCCTTCAACACCGCCATCGACCAGATGCCGGTCAGCTGGGAGCACGTCGAAGTGCGCCTGGATGCCTACTGCGCCACCCGCGCCGACTGCGAAGCCTTAGGTCTGTCCATTGGCGATTTTGTCGCCTTCGACCCCCTGCCGGAGTTCACCGAAAGCGGCCATATCAGCGCCCGCCACCTGGACGACAAAGCCGGCGTCGCGGCCTTGCTGGCAGCCCTCAAGGCCGTGGTGGAGAGCGGCCGCCAGCCACTGATCGACTGCCATCCGCTGTTCACCATCACCGAGGAAACCGGCTCCGGCGCCGCCGCCGCCCTGCCCTGGGACGTCAGCGAGTTTGTCGGCATCGACATCGCCCCGGTGGCGCCTGGCCAGGCCTCCAGCGAACATGCCGTGAGCGTGGCCATGCAGGATTCCTCGGGGCCTTACGACTACCACCTATCACGCCACCTGCTGAAACTGGCCGGCGACCAGGACCTGCCGGTGCGCCGCGACGTGTTCCGCTATTACTTCAGCGATGCCCATTCGGCAGTCACTGCGGGGCACGATATCCGCACCGCGCTGATAGCGTTTGGCTGCGATGCCACCCACGGCTACGAGCGCACCCACATCGACAGCCTGGCCGCGCTCAGCCGCCTGCTGTCGGGTTACCTGCTCAGCCCGCCGGTGTTCGCCAGCGACTCCAACCCGGCCAATGCCTCGCTGGAGCGCTTCAGCCATCAGCTGGAGCATGACGCGCAGATGGAGAGCGACACGCGCGTGCCGGCGGTCGACAGCCTGGTCGGCAACAAGGGGTGAGCCACAGGGGCTGGGTTTCGCGTAGCATGGGCGCATTGTTCAACGAAGCCGAATGCCGCCCATGCTGATCCCCTACGAGCAACTGCAAGCCGAAACCCTGACCCGCCTGATCGAGGATTTCGTCACCCGCGACGGCACCGACAACGGCGACGACACCCCACTGGAAACCCGGGTGCTGCGGGTGCGCCAGGCGTTGGCCAAAGGCCAGGCATTCATCCTGTTCGACCTGGAGAGCCAGCAGTGCCAGTTACTGGCCAAGCATGATGTGCCACGCGAGCTGCTCGATTGACAGTGCCGGCCTCTTCGCCGGGCAAGCCCGCGAAGAGGCCGGCACAGCCTGAGTCAGGCTGAACTGCCCTTGCGCCCCTCCCCCGCCTTGATCCGCTTGTACACCTCGGCCCGATGCACCGGCACCTCACGCGGCGCACTCACGCCAAAGCGCACCATGCCATCGCGGGTTTCCACCACTTTGATCCGAATATCGTCACCGATGGTGATGACTTCACCGACTTCACGTCCAATGACCAACATGCTGCGATCCTCCGGCAACAGGGAAAACCGCAGATTGCATGGGGGTATTCACCTATTCAACGCTTGCATCACAATTCAGAACATACCTACATGAACCGGTAATTACCCCTACATACACACCCTACATTCAACGTACCTGAGCCTTGCCACGCATCTTCACCGCCATCTCCGCCATCTCGTCATACAGCCGCTCCGGCGCCTGCCGCTTAAGCGCCCAAGCTTGGCGCCCGGCCTCGTGGGGCAGGATCAGGAACGTTCCGACGCCGACCTGTTGGTGAATGTAGTCGGCAATATCCGCCGCGCTGATCGGCGACCCTTCCAGCAACTTGCCGACCTGGGCCTTCATTGCCGGGTTGGGGCCGCGGAAGGAGTCAAGCAGGTTGGTCTGGAAGAACGACGGGCACACCACATGCACCCCCACCTCCAGCTGGCGCAACTCCACCAGCAGGCTCTCCGACAGCGCCAGCACCCCGGCCTTGGCAACGTTGTAGTTGCTCATGCCCGGCCCCTGCATCAGCGCCGCCATCGAGGCCACGTTGATGATGCGCCCCTTGCTGCGCTCGAGCAGCGGCAGGAAGGCCTTGCAGCCTTTGACCACGCCCATCAGGTTGACCGCGATCTGCCAGTCCCAGTCCTCCAGCGACAACTCGGCGAAAAACCCGCCCGAGGCCACCCCGGCGTTGTTGACGATCACGTCGATGCCACCGAATTTCTCTTCACAGGCCTGGGCCAGTGCGGTCAGCTGGCTGTAGTCGCGCACGTCGCAACGCTGAACGAAGCCCTCGCCTCCCGCGCCACGGGCAAGCTCCAGGGTTTCGCGCAGGCCGTTTTCGTTGACGTCGGCCAGCGCCAGGCGCCAGCCCTCGCGCGCCCAGCGCAGGGCAATCTCGCGGCCGAGGCCGGACCCGGCGCCGGTGATCATGATGCGGTTGTGCATGGTGGCAGGCCTTGTGCTGATGGGTTGTCAGGCCAGTCTAATCAAGGCTTTACCGGGTGGGAGGATCCATCAGGGTAGTGAATGGGCGGGCATGACCCAGCGGTCAGTGGCAAGCGGATGGAATCTTTCGCAAGCGGCACCGGTCCGAATTAACAAGAGGCCAGCAGTCCGAGGCCCTTGACCCCTAACCATGCAAGGACTCCGTCATGACCACGATCCTCATCATCATCCTGATCCTGCTGTTGATTGGTGGCTTACCGGTCTTCCCGCACTCGCGCAGCTGGGGCTACGGCCCGTCCGGCATCATCGGCGTGGTGCTGGTGATACTGCTGGTGCTGTTGTTACTTGGCATGATCTGAACCAGGGGCGTGCGAGGCCAATTGCCGCTCCAGCTGCAACATGGCCTCGCGCAATGCCCCCACTGCCTGTTCCAAGTCGCCTGGTGCGAGCGGTGTACCGTTACACCTGCGCTCCAAACGCTCGCACAGGTCGACCAACTCCCTCGCCCGGGCGATCCGCGCCCCTCCCTTTATTCGATGGGCCAACATGGCCAAGGCCATCGGGTTTGCCATTGCCTGCTCTAGTTGCTGCAGGTCTTGCAGGTTGCTGGCACGTAGGTCCGCCAATAAGGATCGCAACGCAGACTCATCGTTGGCCACCAAGCGTCGCATGTGCTCGATGTCGACTATTGCCGGACGTGCCCGGGACAGTGCCTGGACCAGGCTGTCCAATCCCAATGGCTTGAACAAGCAATCATCCATGCCTGCTGCACGGCAGCGCTGGCGCTCCACGTCGGTAGCACTGGCCGTCAACCCGATCAACTGGCAACGCGGCCGGCCGCTGCGGCGCTCGTGTTCGCGGATGGCACGGGCCAAGGCGTAGCCATTGAGCCGTGGCATGTTGCAGTCACTGATCACGCCATCGAAGTGCTCGCCCAACCACAAACGCAACGCCTGTGCACCGTCCTCGGCAACACGCGCCTGATGCCCGAGGTAATCGAGCTGCTGGGCCAGCAACAGGCGGTTGGCCGGATAATCATCGACCACCAGCAGACGCAGCGGCATCGCCAGGTGCCGGGTGTCCTCTGCATCGGTCGGCGGCATTTCATGCGCGGTACTCAACTGCGGCAGGTTCAACCGTACCTCCACCTCCGTTCCCTGCCCCAGTACGCTATGCAGGCGCAGGCTACCGCCCATCATCTCGCACAGGCTGCGGCTGATGCCCAGGCCCAGACCTGTGCTGCAGCGTGGTGACTGATGCTGGTTGCTGGCCTGATGAAACGGCTGGCCCATGTGCAACAGCTCGCCGGCGGCGATGCCGACGCCGGTATCGCGCACCTTCAGTTCCACCGCCAGGTGGCCATCGGCGGGGGTTGCCGACAGGCTCACCTCCACCCCACCCTGGTGGGTGAACTTGATGGCATTGCTCAGCAGGTTGGCCAGCACCTGCTTGAAGCGCAGCGGGTCGAGCATCACCAGGGCATCCACCTCGCCCTGGGTGGTCAGGCGCAGCGTCAGGTCTTTGCTGCGCGCCTGCTGCTCGAACAGCTGCACCACCCGCACCACCTGCTCGCGCAGGCACACCCGTTGCGGGGTCATGTGCAGATGCCCCGACTCGATGCGGGTAATGTCGAGGATGTCGCCGATCAGCTCCAGCAGGCCCCGCGCCGCGTCGTCGGCCACTTCCAGCGCCAAGTGATCGAACACCCCCTGCTCGGCTTTGCGCCGTACCAGTTCAAGCACGCCCTGCACGGCATGCAGGGGCGTGCGTATTTCGTGGCTCATGGTGGTGAGGAACTGGGTCTTGGCCTGGTTCGCCGCCTCGGCCTCGCGCTTGGCGCGCTGCAGTTGCACCTGCACCCGGCGCTGGTAGCGGATCCACAGCAGGGCCAGTGCCAATAACAGCGAAGCGGTGACGAAGCCGAGCAGGATCCGCGCACGGTAGCGCGGCCAGGCGCCATCGGCGACGATCATCGGGTTGCGCCAGCGCCGCATCAACTGGTCGGTTTCTCGGGGGGCCAGGCTGAGCAATGCCTTGTCGAGGATGCCCTGCAGCTCTACCGCCCCACGTGCGCTGGCAAAGGCGAAGTGAGCGGGCGGCAAGGGCAGGCTGGCGCTGATTTTAAGCCGCCCTGGATACCAGCGGGCGATCAGTGGACGGGCGTCGTCGAATGTCAGCACTGCGGCGGCGGCCTGACCGCGGGCCACTGCATGCAGTGCGTCGACGGGGCCTGGCACCACCATGGGTACGACCTGCGGATGATGCCGCGCCAGCTCTTCGTGTACCGCACTGCCCCACACGAGCGCCAGCGACTGCCCGGCCAACTGCGCAAGGCTGGTCGGTGCTTGCAGGTTATCGCGCGTCACCAGCACCCGCGAGGCACTGAGGTAGGCCCGACTGAAACCCACTTGGCGCGCCAGGGCTGGGCTACGCGGTACGCCGGCGATCAACTGGGCCTGCCCCTGACGCAGCTGTTCGAGCATGCGCTGCAGCGTGCCGCCAGCCTCCACCTGAAACTGCAGCCCGGTACGCCGGCTGATCAACTGCAGTACATCGCGGCTCAGGCCACGCAATTGCCCTTTTCCGTCGATGAAACTCAACGGCAGCAGATGCTCGTCCACCACCACCCGGACGGTCGGGTTTTCACGTAACCAGCGCTGCTCCGCTTCGCTGAACTGCAGCGGCTCGGGCCTGTGCGCTGCAGCGGCGACCGGGCTCCAGCGCTGCAGGATGCGCTGGTGCTGGCGCTCGCTGAGGCCGGCCAGGGCGGCATCCACCAGGCGCGGCAGCGGCGTGTCGCCATCGAGCATGGCAAAGCCGATGCCCTGCCCGGGCAAGCCGGCAGGGCCAACTTCCTCGACGCCGCCAAGCTGGCTGCGGCCCAGCACGTAGCGTGCGGCCAGGCCATTGCCCAGGTACACGTCGGCCTGGCCCAGCGCCAGCGTCGCCAGCGCGCTGAATGGCGAGGGGTGCACCTGTACCCGCGCCTGGGGGTAGTGCTGGCGAACCTGCCGCACATCACGGTAGCCCTCGACCATCACCAGGTTGAACGGCTGCGCCTCATCGCCCCCTTCCCTGCCCTGCTCATCCCGCCCCAGCAGCATGGGTAGGTCCTGGGCGTAGGGCTGCGACAGGCGCAGGCCAGCCTCCAGTGCCTGTTGCGCGCTCACCGAACCCAGCAGTTCGATATCGCCTTCGCGCAGCGCTGCAGCTGCTTCGGCAAGGGTGTCATAGCTATGCACGCGGACTTGCAGGTTCAACTGTTCGCCCAACAGCCCTGCGTAATCGGCGGTGATGCCTTCGTAGGCATTGCCGGTACCGAGGATATCGAAAGGCGGGTTGTCCCTTGCCAGCACCCCCAGGCGCAGCAGCCGGCGCTGCCACAACCAACGTATGCCGGCATCGTCGGGTTGATGACGCGGCCCGTCCAGCGTGGCGCGTGCGTGCAGTCGAGGGGCGGGTAACGCGGGCAGTGCAACCAGGATGCAGACCAACGCCAACAACAAGGCACGCAGCGGCACGCGAAAGCAGGGTTAAATGAGGTGATTGCGGCGAGCGAAATCCGCCAGGTCAATCAACGAATTCAGCCTGAGCTTCTCCAGCAGGCGCGTCTTGTAGGTACTGATGGTCTTGTTGCTCAGCAGCATGGCCTCGCCAATTGCCTTGTTGCCCAAGCCACGGGCCAGGTGCTGCAGCACCATCAGCTCACGGTCGGTGAGCCCGGCGATGCACTGCGCCTCGCTGGCGCGCAGGTCCTGCTTGTGCACCGAGCTGAGGGCGACTTCGGGGAAGTAGGTGAAGCCCGACAGCACTGCGCGCACGGCCTTGCCCAGTTCGTCCAGGTCATCGGTCTTGGCCACATAGCCGGCAGCGCCGGCCTGCAAGCAACGCAGCGAATAAGCCTCGGCCAACTGTGACGTCAGCACCACGACCTTGCTCGTCTGGCCGAAGGCCTTGATCCGGCTGATCACCTCCAGACCATCCAGGCCAGGCATGGCGATGTCGAGAAGCACCAGGTCCGGCGCCAGCTCACGCGCCAGGCGAACCGCGTCGATGCCGTTGTCGGCCTGGCCAATCACTTCCACACGCTGCTGGCGCAACAGCATGCAGACAGTCGCACGAATGAAAGGGTGATCGTCGACCACCAGGGCTGTGTGCATGCTGTTCCTCGCTCGGGGTGATGCCTACAACTCGGCATCGAATACGACGGTTACCTGCCCGGTGTAGGTACTGCCGGGATACTTCAACATGGCCTGCACCTGATCGCGGGCGACTTCGAAATGCAGCTGGCCGCCACGGTTGAGCGTCGCCGCCACCGCCTCGAACTGCAGCGCCGCCTGGGGGCCGCTGGGCAGTACCAGGCGTTCCACCTGGCCGCCGGCGTGCTGGATGCCGCCCGGTAAACTGAGCGCGAGGTGCACCGGTACCTGGTCGTTATGCTGGTTGCGAATGCCGCAGCCGCTGCCGGCGTCGTACTGGCAGAGCTTGTAGACCTTGAACGGGCCCGTCGACCAGGCCCTGAACGGCAGGTCGCGACTGAGCCGCTGCGGCGGTTTGCCACCGGCCAGCCAGGCCTGCCAGCCGCCGGGAGGCTCCAGCACCGCGCGTTCGGAGCCTGGTGGGAACTCGAACATGAATGCGTGCTGTATATCGAGGACGAAGTTGACGGTCAGGCTGTCGCCGCTCAGGGCGGTGACATCGTTGCCAAAGTCGAAGTCGCCGCCGGGGCCGATGCTGTAGGTCACACTGCCCCGGTACGTGCCGCTTGGCATGCGGAACGGGGGGGCGATATTCATCATGTAGGCGACGCTGGTCTCAAGCACCGTGGCTACCTCTACCCGGCCGTTGGGGGCAGATCGGCCAAACCCCCAACAGGGCGAGGGGGCAGCCGGTTGGGTGAAATCCCAAAGATAACTGACCTTGGCGGGCCGTTCCTGGCTTATGCCCCCCACGATTGCGCATCCCCCGCTGAGGGTTAGATTATGCAGTGGGTGATTATAAAGACTACCGCTGGTCTGCACGCGCTGACTCAGCGCAGTCCAATCGAACGTCAGGCGCCGCGTTTCCCCGGTGATGTCGTGATACACATCGACCTCACGCCTGGCAGGCAGGCTGACGAAAAAGAGGTCTCGTGGGTCCGCAGCGCCTTTGGTGGTTTTCTTGTCGTAGGTAATCGGCAGGGCCACGGTGGTCCGCGCCCTGCAGGTTGCTGCCCAGCTGCTGCAAAGCCCACCTGGCGGCGTGGTGTTGTCGAAACGCCCCGTGCCACCTCCCAGGTATTGAGCGGTGATTGTCACCTCGAGCGCCACCGCCAGGGGCGCGACAAGCAGCAATGCCAGCCCACACCACCGCCACCGCCCGAAGCGCTTGAATGTGCTCATCATTCCACCACCATGGGCGTGCGCTGGTCGCCTTCGTGCATTTCGAATTGATGAATGCGGGCCGCGTCTCCGGCGAACTGCCGACTACGCCCCGGCAGAAGATGGTGCTTGGTGGCAGGTTCACAGGCTTCGTCCGGCGCGCGACACTGGCGGAAATGGTCGAGCACAACGGTGGCATTGCCCCGGTTGGCGACGCTCAACTGCCCGGCATCGCGCCCCACCAGCGTTTGATAGCGTGGCTGCGCCGGCCGGACGAACAGCAGCGAGCCATAGCCGGCCAGCAGGTTGACGCCCGCCCGCAGGCTGTCGCGGTATTGCTGCGCTTCATGCTCGTCCACGGCAAAACCATCGCCCAGTTCGGGCAGCACCGGCATGAAGCGCAGGCGGAAGTAGCGCTCTTCGGCCCGTGGCCCGCGGTACAGCAAGCGCACCGCCTGCATGCCGTTGGCCGGCACGATCAGGCGCGCCGGGCTGACGACAAGGCCGCGCTGTTCGAGCGCCAAGCCCTCGGTGTCGATTTCCCGCGCCACACCGGCTTCGTCGTAGACCAGCTCGGCAACGCTGACCTTGACGAACGCCGTGGTGTCGCCGCCATTGCGCACCCGCTTGAGCAGTGTGCTTTTGTCACCGTCGAGGTAGTCATACAACCCGCCGATATTAAGCTCGGGGGCGGCCACTGCGGCCAGCGGTATGGCCAGCAGCGCGACAACCAGTAACTGGGGCATTCTCATTGCATGGTTCCCTGGGTCCATTACATTAGGGTATTGCTCCGCGCAGCTCGCCGGCCACGATAAAAGCAGTAGGAAATTTCTGAAAACACCACCAAGGCGATGGACGCGAGTGCAGCAACTCACTGTGCAGCCCCCCCCGTCAGGCCCACTGCCGTCGCAATCTCCGGCAGGCAGCGCTGATCTCCAGCCAACAGCACATCGCCTTCGCGTGGCAGTGCGTTCAGCTCGAGGCGTAACAGGCACAACGCATGGCCGCGCTGGCGAATATCCAGAGTGGGTGTGGACTCGCTCATTTCCACGGCGAAGAAACCATCGGCCTCGCTGACACTGCGGCTGGCGTGGTTGACCACCTGGGCGCCACGCAATGGCTGGCCGTGGCCATCGAGCAGACGCCCCAGCACGGTCACCGTACGCAGCACACGCAGCTGGCGGTAATCGATACCGCCACGGTTGAGGTGGTAATCCATGCTCGACGGTTGGATCACCGCCGCGGTGGTCTCGCCCCCGTCAAAGTCGAACTGCACGTGCCCGGCCTTGTAGGCCGTCACCGGGATGATGTTGCGCCCGGGGTGCAGGTTGACACCAAGGGTATCGTCGGCGCGCAGCTTGAGGCCGTCGATGTCGCTGTCCACGTCGACGATCAGCGCGGCCTGATGCGGCAGGTACTGGCCGCTGACGGCAGCCTTGCCGGCACCGATGGCGACCAGGCTTTCCAGGTTCAGGCCACCGCTGAATTCGCCGTTGTACGACGAGCGCTGGACATAAGCATCGCCATGCAGCACCTGGTTTTCGAACTGGGTATCCCCCCCCAGCCCGGCGCCATAGCGATCGGCCGTGAGGGTTGCGCCGATGCTGCGCAGGGGCCCCAGCTCGACATCCTGCTGGTAGCCCAGCGAGGCGTTGAGGTCACGGCCTCCATCACGCGAGGTGCGGCTGCCGACGCTGGCGGCAATACGACGCCCGCCGCCACCCAGGCTCATGCTCAGGCTCAGGTTGACGCCACGGCTGCGTGCGTCGTCGGTGCCGCTATTGCCGGGCCGATCGAACAACGACAGGCGCCAGTTGGCGTCGGAGCCGAGCAGCTGGCCATAATAAGACCAGCCCAGGTCGATGCCGGTACCGGCGTCGCCGCCAGTGCTATGGGAAAGGCGCACGCTGGCGGTGTTGCGTGGGTCCAGGCGATGGTTGAGCGACAGTGACGATTGCGTCTGGCGTGCCTGAAACGGCCGTGTCGGCGCATCGTCCCGGTGCCCCCAGGCAGGGCGCGTCAGCCAGGTGCGGCTGTGGCTGGCGACCAGCGAGCCACTGGCATAGGCATGAATCAGCTGCAGGTCGTAGCCGTTGCCATGGCCTTGAGCCTGAAACAGGTTGCCGTAGAGTTTCAGGCGGTCGCGCACGTCCCAGTCCAGCGAGGTGCCGTACTGCATGGCATCGTCGATACGCTGGGCAGACAGCCCAAGGACGGCCCGTGGGTGCAACAGGTAGTTGGCCAACACACCGGCGGCGAGGGTGTCGCCATTGTCATGCTGCCAGTTGCTGAATTGGCTGGTCTGGCGACCGAGGTACAGGTTGTAGCGCCAGGGGGCATCGGTGCTGCGCCAGTTGCCTGGCTTGTAGATGAACGCCTGGCTGCGCGAGCTCTCCTGGCCATCTTCAACCAGGCGCACCTCGACTTCGTAGATCCCGCCGGGCAACACCTTGGTATCGAGGGTCTGCAGGCCAGGCTGCACCGGCTGGCTGTTGATCAGCACGCCGTTGCGGTAGATCTCGGCGACCGCCGGGCGGTTCGGGGTGACATAGATAGGCGTGGCGCTGGGCGCAGCACTGTCGATCAGTAGGCTGTCGCTGCTGCCGAACATCAGCCCCAGGGTGGTATCGGGGCTGGCCCCCATCAGCCTGGGCTGTCGGGTCAGGCCCTGGGCGCCGGGGGTGAAATAGCCCAGGCGGTAGAAATGGTCTTCCACCAGGCGCTCACCATACAGTTGATCGACCCGGTAGCGGGTGCCGTCGCGGTTGTCGCTGCCACGGTCAAGCTGGCCTTCGGCAAGGGCCGTCCACTGCCCGACACTGCCCTGCCCTTGCAAGGCATAGCGGCCACTGGTGGCGTGGCCGTCATTGAGCACGTTGAGCTGGTTGCGCAGCAGCATTCCATGGCTGCCTTGCTCTGGTAAACGGTGAAAGCGTTCAGCGGCGCCGGACACCTCGGCCTGATCGGTCAACAGTGAAAGCTGCGAGTTGACCAGGCTGTAATGCACAGCACGCAAACCCTCCGGGCAATCCGCCTGGCAATCGCCCAAGGTTCGGCCATTGGCCAAGCGTTCGCGCCAGCGGCGGCGGACGCTTTCGGGCTCGCGGCTCTCCAAGGTGTCGGTAAAGTCCAGCAACTGCACGCGCTGGTCGCGGCCGAGCACCACCCTGGCATCGCCCAGGTAGCGGCCATCCAGGTCGACCCGCACGGCCAGCGGCACGTCGAAAAAATGCGCCTCGAACTCACGCGGCAGGCCTTCGACCGAGCCCAGGGCAGTGGCTGCGCAGTAGCCCGCAGCAGGCCAGAGGCCCAGAATGGCGGCCAGCGGCAGCCAGCAGCGCAAGGCTGCGGTTGAGGATTGATCGATCATGGGCATCGCTTGCAGGCAAGGCCTGCCCGCCACTCGCAAACAACGAGGGCCGGGGCAGGCGAACATCGATGAACGGAGCGGTGTGGATCAGGGTGCGACGGTTTCGAAGATCATGCTCACCAGGCCCTGGTAATTGCCAGGCTCATACCCGGTGGAAGGTGCTGGCTGGGCCGCGACATGGAAGCCGATGGTGGCCCCCGGCGCTGCTTGTGCGGCGCTGACCACTTCGGCCGGAGTGGTCTGCAGCAAGGTATCGCCAACGGTCACATCCAGGCCGATGTTATGGGTGCCGCTGGCAATCACTGCCGGCGAAACCAGATAGGCGCTGATCGGGCCGATGGTGCTCTTGACCTGCAGTTCCTTACGGATCGGGTCAAGCTTGCCCTGATAAGAGTTCCATGCCATTTCTTGCGGATCATTCATCCAGTTGCCACCCACCGGCTCGACGAAGAAGGCGTCGGTCGGCACCTGGGCGACGATCTGCACCTGCTTCTCGATAGGATCGACCGCATGGGCGGTGCTGGCTAACAACAGGGCCAGCGGAAGGGCGATTAACGTCTGTTTCACGAATGGTTTCTCCTTGAAGGTTCTTAGCCCAGCAGATGTGCCTGACGGGTAGGAGAAGTATTCGGGAATGGTTCGACGAGATGACCAGGAACCGTCCGAGCGAGCCTCGGAAATTTCCGAGCGAAGGCAAATTGATACTGCAGAATGCACAACGCCCCGGCTGGCGGGGCGTTGTGTTTCAGCGCTCGAGCGTTAGTGGGAAACCGCCCCACTGGCGCCCAGGCCAGTCTGCGAACGGACGAACTGCGGGAAGAACAGCGCACGTTCATTCTCAGCAGCCTTGGACTTGTCGGTGACCGAGAAGAACCAGATACCGACGAAGGCAATCAGCATCGAGAACAGCGCCGGGTACTCGTACGGGTAGATGGCTTTCTCGTGGCCGAGGATCTGCACCCAGATGGTCGGGCCAAGGATCATCAGCCCCACGGCACTGACCAGGCCCAGCCAGCCGCCGATCATGGCGCCGCGGGTGGTCAGTTTCTTCCAGTACATCGAGAGCAGCAGTACCGGGAAGTTACAGCTGGCGGCGATGGAGAACGCCAGGCCGACCATGAAGGCGATGTTCTGCTTCTCGAACAGAATGCCTAGGCCGATTGCCAGCACGCCCAGCGCGATGGTGGTGATCTTCGAGACGCGGATCTCGTCCTTGTCGTTGGCCTTGCCCTTGCGCCAGACGCTGGCGTACAGGTCGTGGGACACCGCCGAGGCACCGGCCAGGGTCAGGCCGGCAACCACGGCCAGGATGGTGGCGAAGGCCACTGCCGAGATGAAGCCGAGGAAGATGCTGCCACCCACGGCATCGGCCAGGTGCACCGCCGCCATGTTATTGCCGCCCAGCAGGGCGCCGGCGGCGTCCTTGAAGTCTGGATTGGTGCTGACCAGCAGGATCGCGCCGAAGCCGATGATGAAGGTCAGGATGTAGAAATAGCCGATGAAGCCGGTGGCATAGAGCACGCTTTTACGCGCTTCCTTGGCATCGCTGACGGTGAAGAAACGCATCAGGATGTGTGGCAGGCCAGCGGTGCCGAACATCAGCGCCAGGCCCAGCGAGAAGGCCGAGATCGGGTCCTTGACCAGGCCGCCCGGGCTCATGATCGCCTCACCCTTGCTGTGTACCTTGATCGCTTCGGAGAACAGGGTGTTGAAGTCGAAGCCCACGTGTTTCATCACCATCAGCGCCATGAAGCTGGCACCCGACAGCAGCAGCACCGCCTTGATGATCTGTACCCAGGTGGTGGCCAGCATGCCGCCGAACAGCACGTACAGGCACATCAGGATACCCACCAGGATGACCGCGACGTGGTAGTCCAGGCCGAACAGCAACTCGATCAGCTTGCCGGCGCCAACCATCTGCGCGATCAGGTAGAACGCCACCACCACCAGCGAACCGGAAGCCGACAGGGTGCGGATTTCCTTCTGCCCGAGGCGGTACGAGGCGACGTCGGCAAAGGTGTACTTGCCCAGGTTGCGCAGGCGTTCGGCGATCAGGAAGAGGATGATCGGCCAGCCGACCAGGAAGCCGATCGAGTAGATCAGGCCGTCGTAGCCGGAAGTGAACACCAGGGCAGAAATACCCAGGAAGGACGCAGCCGACATGTAGTCGCCAGCAATCGCCAGGCCGTTCTGGAAGCCCGTGATCTTGCCGCCGGCAGCGTAGTAGTCGGCCGCCGACTTGTTGCGTTTGGAGGCCCAGTAGGTGATGCCGAGGGTAAAGGCGACGAAGGCCACGAACATGGCGATCGCGGAAACGTTGAGCGGCTGTTTCTGCACCTCGCCGGTCAGGGCATCAGCGGCCCACACGGCGGGTGCGAAAGCGCCGCAGGCCAGTACGGCCAAGGCTTTGGCGTGGCGAATCATTGTTGCGCCTCCTTCAGGATGGCCTTGTTCAGCTCATCGAATTCGCCGTTGGCGCGGCGTACGTAGATGGCGGTCAGGACGAATGCCGACACGATCAGGCCGACGCCCAGGGGAATGCCCCAGGTAATCGACGACTCTGGGCTGAGCTTGGCGCCCAGCAATTGAGGACCGTAGGCGATCAGAAGGATGAAAGCGCTGTACAGGCCGAGCATGATCGCCGAGAGAATCCAGGCGAACCGTTCGCGTTTGGTGACCAGCTCCTTGAAGCGCGGGCTGTTTTGTATCGATAGGTAAATGCTGTCGTTCATATTGTTTTTGTCCTAGCAGCACAGAGAGGGGATGGAACCCACACCGTCACTTTATGCTGCCTTTGGACGCCAACCAGACGACCTTAGTCTTAGATGCAACACTGTATTGCAGGATCAGTAACAAAGTAGGGCCGCTTGGCGGCCCCACTGTGCAAAGAATGAATGAATTACTTGCCGGTCCACTCCTTCACCCGGTCCGGATGCTTGGCCACCCAGTCCTTCGCCGCCGCTTCAGGCTTGGCGCCTTCCTGGATCGCCAGCATCACTTCGCCGATTTCGTCCTTGGACTGCCAGCTGAACTTCTTGAGGAACTCGGCCACTTCCGGCGCCTTGGTCGCCAGCTCTTTGCTGCCGATGCTGTTGACCGTCTCGGCGGCGCCATAAACGCCTTTCGGGTCGTCGAGGAACTTGAGTTTCCACTTGGCGAACATCCAGTGCGGCACCCAGCCGGTCACCGCAATCGACTGATTCTTGGCATAGGCACGGCCCAGTTCAGCGGTCATTGCCGCACCCGAGCTGGCCTGGAGTTTGTAACCGGTCAGGTCGTAGTCCTTGATGGCCTGGTCGGTCTTGAGCATTACGCCGGAGCCGGCGTCGATGCCGACGATCTTCTGCTTGAAGGTGGTGTCGGTCTTGAGGTCGGCAATGCTGTTGATCTTCACGTATTCCGGGACGATCAAGCCAATCTTGGCGTCCTTGAAGTTAGCGCCGTAGTCGACCACGTTATCCTTGTTCTTGGTCCAGTACTCACCGTGTGTCACCGGCAGCCAGGCCGAGAGCATGGCGTCGAGTTTGCCAGTGGCCACACCCTGCCACATGATGCCGGTGGCCACGGCCTGCAGCTTCACGTCGTAACCGAGTTTCTGCTTGATCACTTCGGCGGCCACGTTGGTGGTCGCTACACTGTCGGCCCAACCATCCACGTAACCAATGCTTACTTCTTTGGCCATTGCCTGCGCAGCGCTCATGGCCAATACCAGGGCGGTGCCCGCCCCCAGGAAACGTCGCACTGTCTTCAAAGTCGCCATCAAAGCATCCCCTCGTCAGGTCTCGGAGATTGCATCATGTTCCTGCAACAACGCGCGACCTGCTCCAGCTGCGACCTGTACCCGATTCCTTTGCGACAGCACTGTGCCATTAGCGTCATCGGCCTACGCGGTTCTGCGCGATCCTTGCATGCCAAATGATTGGCGCCGGGCTACTATCTAACGCTTTGCGCCTGACGATGGACCGCCTGATGCCCACCCCTGCCCGTTTGCTGCTGCCGTTCTACCTGCTCGCCTGCCTGCTTGCCCTGCTCGGCCTCGGCGCGCTCTGGTACGGGCTCGGCAAGCCGATCGTGCTGCCGGATGCAGCCAGCCCCACGCACAAGTTGCAGTGCGCCTCGTACACCCCGTTCGACAAGGACCAGTCGCCGTTCGACCAGCCGTTTCGCCTGCGCCCGGCGCGCATGGACGCCGACCTGGCGCTGCTGGCCGAACGTTTTCAGTGCATCCGTACCTATTCCATGACCGGCCTGGAGGCAATCCCTGCACTGGCGCGCAAGCATGGCCTGAAAGTAATGCTCGGGGCCTGGGTCAATGCCAACCCGGTCGACACCGACAAGGAGGTGGACTTGCTGATTGCCGCCGCCAATACCAACCCGGACGTGGTCAGTGCGGTGATCGTCGGCAACGAAGCGCTGCTGCGCAAGGAAGTCACCGGCGAGCGCCTGGCCGGGTTGATCAACAAGGTAAAAAGCCAGGTGAAGGTGCCGGTCACCTACGCCGATGTCTGGGAGTTCTGGCTGCAGCACCCGCAGGTCGCGCCCGCCGTGGATTTCCTCACCATCCACTTGCTGCCCTACTGGGAGGATGACCCGCGCGGCATCGACGATGCCCTGGCCCATGTCGCCGATGTGCGGCGGGTGTTCGGTACGCGCTTTGCGCCCAAGGACATCCTCATCGGCGAGACCGGCTGGCCGAGCGAAGGCCGCCAGCGCGAGACCGCCGTACCCAGCCGGGCCAACGAGGCGCGGTTCATCCGCGGCTTCGTCGCCATGGCCGAGGCCAACGGCTGGCAGTACAACCTGATCGAAGCCTTCGACCAGCCGTGGAAGCGTGCCAGCGAAGGTGCGGTGGGCGGTTACTGGGGGTTGTACGATGCGGATCGGCAGGATAAAGGCGTGCTTGAAGGGCCGGTGAGCAACTTGCACGACTGGCCGCAGTGGTTGTTGGCCAGCGCGGTATTGATGACCGTCATGCTGCTGTTCGCCGGGCGCCCTGCCAGCGCAGGTGCCGCCTTGCTGTTACCGTTGCTGGCCGCGTTGGGTGCAGGCTGCCTGGGGCTGTGGGGTGAGTTGATGCGGAGCCACGCGCGGTTTGCCGGGGAATGGTTGTGGGCAGTGGCACTGGCGGGGCTGAACCTGCTGGTACTGGCCCATGCCGTGCTGGCGCTGGCACGCCGAGATGGCTGGCGTGAACGCCTGTTCGCCTGGTTCGAAGCGCGTGCGGGCTGGCTGTTGCTGGCGGCTGGTTTTGCGGCGGCGGTGAGCATGCTGGCGATGGTCTTCGACCCGCGTTATCGCAGCTTCCCCACACCGGCACTGGCATTGCCGGCGATGGTCTACCTGCTGCGGCCGGTGGCGACAGCGCGGGCTGAGGTGGCGTTGCTGGCCTTTATCGTCGGCGCGGGCGTGCTGCCGCAGTTGTACCGGGAAGGGCTGGAGAGTCAGCAGGCCTGGGGGTGGGCGGTGGTCAGCGTGCTGATGACGGCGGCGCTGTGGCGCAGCTTGCGGGTGCGCAAGGCTTGATACCAAGGTGTCGCCATCGCCGGCAAGCCGGCTCCAACTGGGGCCGCAGGGCCGCTGAAAGCACCGCTATAGCTGTGGGAGCCGGCTTGCCGGCGAATGGGCTGCGTAGCAGCCCCTGTCAGCCATGACGCCCTTGCCGCACCAACCGCAACCCCGCCAGCACCACCGCAAACACCGCCATACTGGCGGTATACAACACCAACGCTGGTACCCCGAACACCAGCGCCAACACCGCTATCCACCAACCGCCACGGCCAGGCACCATCTGCGCCAACAACGCCAGCCCCAGCCCGGCCCAGGCCATTACCTGGAAGTGAATACCCAACCCCAGCACCGCGCGCACCTGGCATTGCCAGTACTCGCCCGGCGCCGTGCACAGGCCCACCCACTGCGCATCTTCCATCAACCCGTAGCGCACGCCGTAACTGGCAGCCAGCCACAAAGCGAGGAACAACAGCAGCAAAACGGCAGGCAACGAACGAGACATCCAGTTCTCCAATAGCGGTAATCGAAAGCATCCATGATCGCCCAAGGCCACTTGTAAGGCAAAATCCCCACCCTGCAGCTATGTTGCAGATAACAAGCACACCAAAGGCCACTGCACTTGGCAACTTTGCCAAGGCACTTGTGGTCCTAGCCTGCGTAGCGCAGTACCTTGCTCGCGTTCTTTCTGGGGGATTACATGCTTCGATCTTGGCGCCTAGCCGCCCTACTTGGCGGCCTGCTCATGGCTGCGGCCGCTTCGGCGCGGGACATCGACGCCGCGACCTACGGCTTCCCCTTGACCAACCCGTTCGAGGCGACCATCGCCACCACACCGCCCGACCAGCGCCCCACGCTGCCCAGCGACGACGAAATCGACCAGGCCGACTACAGCCTGAACCTGCGCCCGGAGCGCGAGTTCACCCTGCCCGACAACTTCTGGGCGGTGAAGAAGCTCAAATACCGCCTGGCCCGCCAGGACCACGAAGCGCCGCTGATCTTCATCATCGCCGGCACCGGTGCGCCCTATTCCAGCAGCATCAACGAATACCTGAAAAAGCTCTTCTACCAGGCCGGCTACCATGTCGTGCAGCTGTCGTCGCCGACCAGCTATGACTTCATGAGCGCCGCTTCGCGCTTCGCCACGCCGGGTGTCAGCCAGGAAGACGCCGAAGACATGTACCGCGTGATGCAAGCCGTGCGTGCCCAGCACCCGCGCCTGCCAATCAGCGAGTTCTACCTCACCGGCTACAGCCTGGGGGCGCTGGATGCAGCGTTCGTCAGCCACCTGGACGAAACCCGCCGCAGCTTCAACTTCAAGCGCGTGCTGCTGCTGAACCCGCCGGTCAACCTGTATACCTCGATCAACAACCTCGACAAGCTGGTGCAGACCCAGGTCAAGGGCATCGACCGCAGCACCACGTTCTATGAGCTGATGCTGGAAAAGCTCACCCGCTACTTCCAGGACAAAGGCTATATCGACCTCAACGACGCCCTGCTGTACGACTTCCAGCAATCGCGTCAGCACCTGTCCAACGAACAGATGGCCATGCTGATCGGCACCTCGTTCCGTTTCTCGGCGGCCGACATCGCCTTCACCTCCGACCTGATCAACCGCCGCGGCCTGATCATTCCGCCGAAGTTCCCGATCACCGAGGGCAGCAGCCTCACGCCGTTCTTCAAGCGTGCACTGCAGTGCGACTTCGACTGCTACCTGACCGAGCAGGTGATCCCGATGTGGCGCGCCCGCACCGACGGCAACAGCATCCTGCAACTGGTCAACCAGGTGAGCCTGTACGCGCTGGAGGATTACTTGCGCGACAGCCCGAAAATTTCCGTGATGCACAACGCCGACGACGTCATCCTCGGCCCCGGCGATATCGGTTTCCTGCGCAAGGTGTTCGGCGAGCGGCTGACCCTTTACCCCCATGGCGGCCATTGCGGCAACCTCAATTACCGCGTCAACAGCGACGCCATGCTGGAGTTCTTCCGTGGCTAACAAATTCCTCCTCGCCACCGCCCTGCTGGTTGCCGGCAATGCCCTGGCCGCGGAAACCGCGCCACGTACCAGCGTGATCGAGGCCGACCCGCAGGTCACCGCCCAGCCACTGGCCCCTGAGGCCGACGGTTTCATCGACCCGCTGCGCGAACTGAAATTCAACCCAGGCCTGGACCAGCGTGAGTTCGAACGCTCGACCCTGGCGGCCTTGAACATCTACGACCCGCTGGAGTCGCTGAACCGGCGCATCTACCACTTCAACTACCGCCTGGACCAGTGGGTGCTGCTGCCGCTGGTCGATGGTTACCAATACGTCACGCCGCGCTTCGTGCGCACCGGGGTGAGCAACTTCTTCAACAACCTGGGCGATGTACCGAACCTGTTCAACAGCGTGCTGCAGCTCAAGGCCAAGCGCTCGGCGGAAATCACCGCGCGGCTGATGTTCAACACCATCATCGGTGTGGGCGGGCTGTGGGACCCGGCGACCAGGATGGGCCTGCCGCGCCAGAGCGAGGACTTCGGCCAGACGCTGGGTTTCTATGGTGTGCCTGAAGGGCCGTACATCATGCTGCCGGTGCTGGGGCCGTCGAACCTGCGCGACACCACCGGTGTGGTGGTGGACTACGCGGGTGAGCAAGCGGTCAACTTCTTGAACGTGGCCGAAGTCAGCACCGATCATCCAGAGATCTTCCTGCTGCGCGCGGTGGACAAGCGCTACACCACCAAATTCCGCTATGGCCAGCTCAACTCGCCGTTCGAGTACGAGAAGGTGCGGTATGTGTATACCCAGGCGCGCAAGTTGCAGGTTGCCGAGTAAATAGTGGCCGGCCGTTTCGCGGGCTTGTCCGCGAAAGGGCCGGCAAAGCCTGCATCAGAGCCCCAGAAACTGTTCCAGCTCCCGCCGTTTAGCCAAGGCATCCTTGCGCCCCAGTTCGATCAGCTCACTACAATAGCTGGCCTCGAACAGCAAATAGCTCAGCACCCCTGCCCCGCTGGTCCGGGTCGCCCCCGGCCCCCGCAGGAACACTCGCAGCGGCGCCGGCAACTCACGCCGGTGCCGTGCGGCAATCTCGTCCAGCGGCTGGCTGGGCGCTACCACCAGCACATCGATCGGCGCCAGGCCCAAGCGGCGCGCATCCAGGTGGGCGGGCAGCAGGCGGCTGAGGTGGTTCAGGCGCTGCAGCAGTTCGATGTCATCTTCCAGGCTGTCGATGAACGTGCTGTTGAGCATATGCCCGCCGATCTGCGCCAGGCTCGGCTGCTGGCCACTGAACACGCGCTGTGTCGGCAACGGCGGCGCTGGCCGCTGCGGGTTGCCGCTGACCCCGACCACCAGCACGCGGCTGGCCCCCAGGTGCAGGGCCGGGCTGATCGGCGCCGACTGGCGTACCGCGCCGTCTCCGTAGTACTCGTCACCCAGCCGGACCGGGGCGAACAGCAGCGGGATCGCCGCACTGGCCAGCAGGTGGTCGACCGTCAACGGCGCGGGCACGCCGATACGCCGGTGGCGCAGCCAGGCGTCGATGGTGCCGCGGCCCTGGTAAAAGGTGACAGCCTGACCAGACTCGTAACCGAACGCCGTTACCGCCACTGCGCGCAATTGCTCGCTGGCCAGGGCATGGGTGATGCCATCCAGGTCCAGGTGCGACTGCAACAGGCTGCGCAGCGGGCTGCTGTCGAGCAACGCCACCGGTGCCTGGCCGCCCAGGCCGAGCAGGCTGTGGCCAACGAAACGGCTGGCCTGGCGGATCACCCCGGGCCAGTCGCTGCGCAGAACCAGGTGGCTGCGAACGTTCTGCCAGAAGGCGGTGAGGCGTTGCACCGATTCGCTGAACCGGGTGGCGCCGCTGGCCAGGGTCACGGCGTTGATGGCGCCGGCCGAGGTGCCGACAATCACCGGGAAGGGGTTGGGCGCGCCCGGCGGCAGCAGCTCGGCGATACCGGCCAGCACGCCGACCTGGTAGGCGGCGCGGGCGCCGCCGCCGGAGAGGATCAGGCCAGTGCTAGTCTTCATGGATTCACCCTGTCAGTGCTGCCTCTTCGCGGGCCAAGCCCGCGAAGAGGCAGCACTGACACCACAACGCTCAGCGCTTTTTCTTGTCATACAGCCGCGGCGCACCCTCAGGCCGTGACTTGAAGCGCCGGTGCGCCCACAGGTACTGCTCGGGGCACTCGCGCAGCACGCCTTCGATCCATTGGTTGATGCGCAGGCAATCGGCCTCTTCGCTTTCACCGGGGAAGCCCTCCAGCGGCGGGTGGATCACCAGACGATAGCCGCTGCCATCCTCCAGGCGCTTCTGGGTGAAGGGAATGACCTGCGCCTTGCCCAGGCGGGCGAACTTGGTGGTGGCGGTGACCGTCGCCGCCGGGATGCCGAACAGCGGCACGAACAGGCTCTGCTTGGCGCCGTAGTCCTGGTCCGGCGCGTACCAGATGGCGCGTCCCGAACGCAGCAGCTTGAGCATGCCGCGCACGTCTTCGCGCTCCACCGCCAGCGAATCGAGGTTGTGCCGCTCGCGGCCGCTGCGCTGGATGTAGTCGAACAGCGGGTTGCCGTGCTCGCGGTACATGCCGTCGATGGTGTGCTCCTGGCCGAGCAGCGCTGCGCCGATTTCCAGGGTGGTGAAGTGCACGGCCATGAGGATCGCGCCCTGCCCCGCCTGCTGGGCGGCCTGCAGGTGCTCGATGCCCTCGATGTGTGCCAGGCGCGCCAGCCTGGCCTTGGGCCACCACCAGCTCATGGCCATTTCGAAGAAGGCGATGCCGGTGGAGGCGAAGTTCGCCTTCAGCAACCGGCGCCGTTCGTCGACGGACAGTTCCGGGAAGCACAGTTCCAGGTTGCGTGCGGCGATGCGCCTGCGCTCGCCGGCCACCCGGTACATCAGCGCGCCCAGGGCGCCGCCGAGCCACAGCAGGGCCCGGTATGGCAGCTGCACCACCAACCACAGCAGGCCCAGGCCAAGCCACAGGCCCCAGAACCTGGGGTGGAGGAAATAGGGACGAAAACGCGGGCGGTCCATTGAAGCTTCCGGTAAGTCAAAGGCCGAGCATTCTACATCGGATCGGTGCCGGTTGCGGCCAACCGGTCTTATCGTTATAAGTCAGGGCACTTTTTTCGCAACAAGCCGTCTATGCAGACCATGAGCCCAAACCACACACCTGACTCCGCCTCCGTGTTCCAGCTCAAGGGCAGCATGCTCGCCATTACTGTGCTGGAGCTGGGGCGAAACGACCTGGAAGCCCTCGACCGCCAGCTGGCGGCGAAAGTGGCCCAGGCCCCCAATTTCTTCAGCAACACGCCGTTGGTGCTGGCGCTGGACAAGCTGCCGGCCGACGAAGGGGCGATCGACCTGCCCGGGCTGATGCGCATCTGCCGCCACCATGGCCTGCGGACCTTGGCCATTCGCGCCAACCGCATCGAGGACATTGCCGCGGCAATCGCCATCGACCTGCCGGTGCTCCCGCCGTCCGGGGCCCGCGAGCGCCCGCTGGAACCAGAGCCCGAGGTCAAAAAGCCCGAGCCGGCCCCGCCCCCCGCCCCCGAGCCAGCCCTTGTGCAAGAGCAGCGCCCGACCCGGATCATCACCTCGCCGGTGCGTGGCGGCCAGCAGATCTACGCCCAGGGGGGCGACCTGGTGGTCACTGCCTCGGTCAGCCCGGGTGCGGAACTTCTTGCCGATGGCAACATCCATGTGTACGGCGCCATGCGCGGCCGCGCCCTGGCGGGTATCAAAGGCAATACCAAGGCCCGTATCTTCTGCCAGCAGATGACCGCCGAAATGGTCTCCATCGCTGGCCAGTACCGGGTGTGCGAGGACCTGCGCCGCGACCCTTTGTGGGGCACCGGTGTGCAAGTCAGCCTGTCCGGTGACGTGTTGAACATCACCCGTCTTTAACGGATACTTGCCGTCATTTTTAGAGCAACTTTTTTACCTGTTGCCATTTTTTGCATTTTGCTGGGACACATGTCCCGACTTATTTAGGGGTGAAACACCTTGGCCAAGATTCTCGTCGTTACTTCCGGCAAGGGGGGTGTGGGCAAGACCACCACCAGCGCCGCCATCGGCACCGGCCTCGCACTGCGCGGCCACAAGACCGTCATCGTCGACTTCGACGTCGGCCTGCGTAACCTCGACCTGATCATGGGCTGCGAGCGCCGCGTGGTGTACGACTTCGTCAACGTGGTCAACGAAGAAGCCAACCTGCAGCAGGCCCTGATCAAGGACAAGCGCCTCGAGAACCTGTATGTACTTGCCGCCAGCCAGACCCGCGACAAAGACGCGCTGACCCTGGAAGGCGTCGAGAAGGTGCTGATGGCGTTGAAAGAAGATTTCGAATACGTCATCTGCGACTCCCCGGCGGGTATCGAGAAAGGTGCACACCTGGCGATGTACTTCGCCGACGAAGCCATCGTGGTGACCAACCCTGAAGTTTCTTCGGTACGTGACTCGGACCGCATGCTGGGCATTCTGTCGAGCAAATCGCGCCGCTCCGAAAACGGCGAAGAGCCGATCAAGGAACACCTGCTGATCACTCGCTACAACCCAGAGCGCGTCGTCAACGGCGAAATGCTGAGCATCGACGACGTGACCGACATCCTGGCGATCAAGCTCAAGGGCGTGATCCCTGAATCCCAGGCCGTACTCAAGGCTTCCAACCAAGGTATCCCGGTCATCCTCGACGACCAGAGCGATGCTGGCCAGGCGTACAGCGACACCGTCGATCGCCTGCTGGGGAAAGACAAACCCCTGCGTTTCGTTGAAGTGCCGAAGCAAGGATTCTTCGCGCGCCTGTTTGGAGGCAAGTAAACCATGAACCTTTTTGACTTCTTTCGTGGCAGACAGAAACAGACCAGCGCGTCGGTAGCGAAAGAGCGTCTACAGATCATCGTGGCGCATGAGCGCGGCCAGCGCAGCGAGCCGGACTACCTGCCGGCGCTGCAGAAAGAACTGCTCGAAGTGATCCGCAAGTATGTGAACATCGGCAACGATGACGTGCACATCGAACTGGAGAACCAGGGCAGCTGCTCCATCCTGGAGCTGAACATCACCCTGCCTGATCGCTGATACAGCCCCTCAGGCAAAGACGAAACCACTGGGATTGCCTTGCAGCCCCAGTGGTTTCGTCATTTTCATCGAGAACCCGCAATGCCGCTGTCGAACGTCCAGATCCTCCACGAAGATGCCGCCATCCTGGTGATCAACAAGCCGACCCTGCTGCTGTCTGTGCCAGGCCGCGCCGACGACAACAAGGACTGCCTGATCACCCGTCTGCAGGAAAACGGCTACCCCGATGCGTTGATCGTGCACCGCCTGGACTGGGAAACCTCCGGCATCATCCTGCTGGCCCGTGACGCCGACAGCCACCGTGAGCTGTCTCGCCAGTTCCACGACCGCGAGACCGAAAAGGCCTACACCGCGCTGTGCTGGGGCCAACCGGCACTGGACAGCGGCAGCATCGACCTGCCCCTGCGCTACGACCCACCGACCAAGCCACGGCATGTGGTGGACCATGAGCAGGGCAAGCATGCCCTGACCTTCTGGCGCATCCTGGAACGTTGCGGCGATTACTGCCGGGTCGAGCTGACGCCGATCACCGGGCGCTCGCACCAGCTGCGCGTGCACATGCTGTCGATCGGGCACCCGCTTTTGGGCGACCGCTTGTATGCCAACCCTGAAGCGTTGGCAGCGCATGAGCGGTTGTGCCTGCATGCGGCGATGTTGAGCTTTACCCACCCGGTGTCCGGGGAGCGGATGAAGTTCGAGTGCCCTGCACCCTTCTGAATGTGTGCTGCCTGTACAGGCCGCTTCGCGGCTGATGCCGCGAAGAGGCAGACACAATTTGTCGACTTAATACGCTAAACTCGCGCCACTGCTGTCTGGAGTGAGTTATGCGCGAAGCACTGAATACCGGCCTGATCGATTTCCTCAAGGCCTCCCCCACGCCCTTCCACGCCACCGCCAGCCTGGCCCAGCGCCTCGAAGCTGCCGGTTACCAGCGCCTGGACGAGCGTGACAGCTGGGCCACGGTGCCTGGCGGTCGCTACTACGTCACCCGCAACGATTCTTCGATCATCGCCATCAAGTTGGGCAAGCAAGCGCCGCTGCAAAGCGGCATTCGCATGGTCGGCGCGCACACCGACAGCCCCTGCCTGCGGGTCAAGCCACAGCCTGAGTTGCAGCGCCAGGGCTTCTTGCAACTGGGCGTGGAAGTGTACGGCGGCGCCCTGCTGGCGCCGTGGTTCGACCGCGACCTGTCGCTGGCCGGCCGGGTCACCTTCCGCCGCGATGGCAAGGTCGAGAGCCAGCTGATCGACTTCAAGCTGCCGATCGCGATCATCCCCAACCTGGCGATCCACCTCAACCGCACCGCCAACGAAGGCTGGATGATCAACCCGCAGACCGAACTGCCGCCGATCCTGGCCCAGGTCGCGGGCGACGAGCGCATCGACTTCCGCGCCCTGCTCACCGAGCAGCTGGCCCGCGAACACCAGCTCAACGCCGATGTGGTGCTGGACTACGAACTGAGCTTCTACGACACCCAGGACGCCGCGCAGATTGGCCTGCATGGCGACTTCATCGCCGGCGCCCGCCTGGACAACCTGCTGTCGTGCTATGCCGGCCTGCAGGCGCTGTTGGCCGCCGACAGTGACGAAACCTGCGTGCTGGTGTGCAACGACCACGAAGAAGTCGGCAGCAGCTCGGCCTGCGGTGCCGACGGCCCGATGCTCGAACAGACCCTGCAGCGCCTGCTGCCGGACGGCGACGCCTACGTGCGCACCATCCAGCGCTCGCTGATGGTGTCGGCCGATAACGCCCACGGCGTGCACCCCAACTATGCCGACCGCCACGACGGCAACCACGGGCCCAAGCTCAACGCCGGGCCAGTGATCAAGGTCAACAACAACCAGCGCTACGCCACCAACAGCGAAACCGCCGGGTTCTTCCGCCACCTGTGCATGGCCGAAGAGGTGCCGGTGCAGAGCTTCGTGGTGCGTAGCGACATGGGTTGCGGCTCGACCATCGGCCCGATCACCGCCAGCCACCTCGGTGTGCGCACGGTCGACATCGGCTTGCCCACCTTTGCCATGCATTCCATTCGCGAGCTGTGTGGCAGCCATGACTTGGCGCATCTGGTGAAGGTGCTCACTGCGTTCTATCGCTGCCGCGAATTGCCTTGAGCCTGTTCTGGCCTATCGCCGTCAAGCCGGCGATAGGGCCGGTACCGACAACACAGCTGCCCAGGATCAATCCCGCTTCGCTTGCCACCGGCTATGCTTACTGCATGGCCCCAACGCAAAAGGATTGCAGTCCATGTCCCCCTTCCTGTCCCTGTTCGTGCCGGTGTTCCTGTTCCTGATGCTGCTGACCATCGGCTTCAGCCTGCGCGAGCGCAACATCGGCGTGCTGATGATGTGGATCGGCACCCTGGGTATCTTCGGCCTCACGTGCTGGAAGATCCTGGAGAAACTGCCCACATAAACCTCTACACTCGGGCAATCGTTTGACCTGAGGTAGATTTCCCGGTGCCAACCCTTCTGCGTTGCCTTGCCCTGCTGTTGTTTCTGTTCATCGCCCCGGTTCAGGCGGCGGGCCTGCCGAGCCTGTTGGGCTCCAGTGCACCCGCCCAGCCCGAAGCGACCGAGCCGCTGGGCAAGTCGCTGGACGAGGTGATCAAGAACCTGGAAAACGACCAGCAACGGACCAAGCTGCTGGCCGACCTGAAGAAACTGCGCGACGCCACAAAGCAATCGCAACCCACTGTCGAGCAAGGCGTGCTGGGCCTGATTGGCGGCGCGCTGCATGACTTCGAGAAGCAGTTCAGCGGCGACGCCAGCCCCTTCCACCGCTGGGCACTGGAGATCGACCAGGCCCAGTCCGAGCTCGCCGAACTGGTGGTACCGGTGCACCAATGGCCGGCAATCCTGTTCGGTTTCGCTGCGATCATCGCCGTCTGGAGCCTGCTGGCCTATGCCTTCAATTGGATCGGCCACCGTGTGCGCCTGCGCTTCGGCCTGACCGAGGAACTGCCCCAGCACCCGCGCACCTGGGACCTGGTGCGCTTTGCCCTGCGCAAGCTCGGGCCGTGGCTGGTAGCACTGGTGTTCACGGTGTACCTGAGCTTCGCCCTGCCCTCCTCGCTCGGCAAATCGATGGCCATGGTGCTGGCTTATGCGCTGGTGGTGGGTACCTGCTTCTCGGCCATCTGCGTGATCGCCTTCTCGCTGCTCGACGGCCCGCACCGCCACCGCGCTCTGCACATCTTGCGCCACCAGGCGTTTCGGCCACTGTGGCTGATCGGCAGCTTCGCCGCCTTTGGCGAGGCGATGAGCGACCCGCGCCTGATGGTCGCCCTGGGTACGCACCTGGCGCACGCCCTGGCCACCCTGGCCAATGTCATCGCTGCGCTGTGCACCGGGTTGTTCGTGCTGCGCTTTCGTCGCCCGATCGCCCACCTGATCCGCAACCAGCCGCTGTCCCGGCGCCTGACCCGGCGCACGCTCAGCGACACCATCGAAATTCTCGGCAGTTTCTGGTTCATCCCGGCGATGATTCTCGTAGCCATCTCGCTGTTCGCCACCTTCGTCTCGGCCGGCGACACCAGCACTGCCCTGCGCCAGTCGCTGATGTGCACGGTGCTGGTGGTGGTGTGCATGGTGCTCAACGGCCTGGTGCGCCGCCACGCGGCCAACCCCAAGCGCGCCAACAAGCGCCAGGCGGTGTACACCGAGCGCCTGCGTAACTTCGGGTATGTGCTGGTGCACCTGTTCATCTGGCTGGTGTTCATCGAACTGGGCCTGCGCGTGTGGGGCCAGTCGATGATCAGCTTCGCCGAGGGTGACGGCCATGAAGTGAGCCTGCGCCTGCTGGGCCTGGCCGGCACGCTGATCGTCGCCTGGCTGGTGTGGATCCTCGCCGACACCGCCGTGCACCATGCGCTGGTGCGTTCGCGACGGGGCCTGGCCAACGCCCGCGCGCAAACCATGATGCCGCTGATCCGCAACGTGATGTTCGTGGTCATCTTCATCATCGCGGTGATCGTCGCCCTGGCCAACATGGGCATGAACGTCACGCCCCTGCTGGCCGGTGCCGGTGTGATCGGCCTGGCCATCGGTTTTGGCGCACAGTCGCTGGTGGCCGACCTGATCACTGGCCTGTTCATCATCATCGAGGACTCGCTGGCCATCGACGACTACGTCGACGTCGGCGGCCACCTGGGGACGGTCGAGGGCCTGACCATTCGTACCGTGCGCCTGCGCGATATCGACGGCATCGTGCACACCATCCCGTTCAGCGAAATCAAGAGCATCAAGAACTACTCGCGCGAATTCGGCTACGCGATCTTCCGTGTGGCCATCCCGCACAGCATGAACATCGACCAGGCCATCACGCTGATCCGCGAGGTGGGACAGAAGCTGCGCAACGACCCGCTGATGCGCCGCAATATCTGGTCGCCGCTGGAGTTGCAGGGGGTCGAGAGTTTCGAGTCGGGCTCGGCGATCTTGCGCGCGCGCTTCAAGACGGCGCCAATCAAGCAGTGGGAAGTGTCTCGAGCGTTCAACCTGGCGTTGAAACGGCAGCTGGATGAGGCCGGGCTGGACCTGGCGACGCCGCGGCTGTCGGTGCAGGTAGTGACTGCCGGCGGCGGCGGGATGGCCGAGGCTGGTTCGTCCAGTTAAGGCCTCATCGCCGGCTTGCCGGCGATTGGGCTGCAAAGCAGCCCTACCCGGCCTGGGCGCGGATGCGGATCGCATCATGCCGCCAGTATTCAAGGTCACAATCGATCAGGTACCCATGCTGGTCACTGTTGACCCGGGTGATATGCAGCCCCGGGCTCCCGGTAGACACCTTCAATGCCGCTGCCGCGTCCACGGGCAAGGCCGTCGGAAGGATCTCGAAGCACACCTGGCCATAGCGGATGCCATACACCCGCCCATAAATCTCGGTCAGCGACTGCGCCAGGTCCTGCTCGAGAATCTTGGGGAAGTACCTGGGGTTGAGGTAGTGCTCGGCATACAGCACCGCCCGCCCATCGATGCGCCGCAACCGGCAGATGCGCACCACGCTGGACAACGCAGGCAGGCGCAAGCGTGCGCAGATCGCCGCCGACGCCGGCTGCAGCCGCGCCGAAAGCAACTCGGTGGTCGCCACCCGCCCCTGCGCCCGCACCATCGCATGAAAGTGGCTACGCTCGATCAGGTCATAGGTCAGCCGTTGGGGCGCGACGAACCAGCCGCGACGCTCTTCGCGGTAGATCAGCCCCTGGGCCTCCAGCTGCGCCAGCGCCTCGCGCAGGGTGATGCGCGTGGTGTCGAACACCTCGCTGAGCTTGCGCTCGGCCGGCAGCTTGCCGCCCGGCGCCAGCAGGCCGTGCTCGATCTGCTCCTGCAGGGCATGGCAGATGGCTGTTACCGCACGCGGTGGCGTCGACTGCATCAACGGTTACCTTTCTGGACTAGTCCAGCCCCAGAACAGGGCACTTGGAGAATAGTGCAAGCCTAGGCAGGGCTGATGAACATCCTGTGACAAAGGCGCTGCGCATCCATGCCCAAAGCACTGCCAGATTTGCGCCAACCTCGATGAATCGGGCCTTTCGATCTGGGCTACGCTGTATTTTCAGGCCCCTTCAGCACCCGGTTCAGGCCTTCACCTACATCAAACTGTCACGCAATCGGCCTACCTTGGCGCAAGGTTTGCTGACCTAGACCAAAGGTTATCCAGCAACGGTTTCACTCATAACAACGATCGCGCAAGGCACCCACCCAAGGAGCTTCGGATGAAAAAGTTGTTCATGGCGTCACTGCTCGGCTCGGCCATCACCCTGTGTACCTCGGCCATGGCTGCCGGCACCGACCTCAAGGCCCTGGAAGACGCCGCCCGCAAGGAAGGCACCGTCAACAGCGTGGGCATGCCCGATGCCTGGGCCAACTGGAAAGGCACCTGGGATGACCTGGCCAGCAAGTTTGGCCTCAAGCACAGCGACACCGACATGAGTTCGGCGCAGGAAATCGCCAAGTTCGACGCCGAGAAGGACAACGCCAGCGCCGACATCGGTGACGTCGGCGCAGCCTTCGGCCCGATTGCCGTAGCCAAGGGTGTGAGCCAGCCATACAAGCCAAGCACCTGGGATCAGGTGCCTGAGTGGGCCAAGGACAAGGACGGGCACTGGGCGCTGGCCTACACCGGCACCATCGCCTTTATCATCAACAAGGACCTGGTGAAAGAAGAAGAGCGCCCTAAAACCTGGCACGACCTGGAAAAAGGCAAGTACAAGGTCGCCATCGGCGACGTCGGCACCGCCGCCCAGGCTGCCAACGGCGTACTGGCCGCGGCCATCGCCTACAAGGGTGACGAGAGCAACCTTGCGCCAGGCCTGCAACTGTTCACCAAACTGGCCCAGCAAAAGCGCCTGTCGCTGGCCAACCCGACCATCCAGACCTTGGAAAAGGGTGAAGTGGAAGTCGGCGTGGTGTGGGACTTCAACGGCCTGAGCTACCGTGATCAGATCGACCCCAAGCGCTTCGAAGTGCTGATCCCGTCGGACGGTTCGATCACTTCGGGCTATACCACCATCATCAACAAGTACGCCAAACACCCGAATGCGGCCAAGCTGGCGCGCGAGTACATTTTCAGCGACGCCGGGCAGATCAACCTGGCCAAAGGGCATGCTCGACCGATCCGTGCCGAGCACCTGAAACTGCCAGAGGATGTGCAGGCCAAGCTGCTGCCTAACGAGCAGTACAAGGCCGCGCAGCCGATCAAGAATGCCGAGGCCTGGGAAGCGACCTCGAAGAAGCTGCCGCAAATGTGGCAGGAGCAAGTGATCATCGAGATGGAGTAATTGCGAGGGCTGCGCCCTCGTTCGCAGGACAAGCCCGCTCCCACAGAGATTTACGCAGTCTTGAAGACCTGCGTTGTATCTGCGGGAGCGGGCTTGCCCCGCGAAAGGCCGCACAGCGGCCGTTCTTGAAACCTGCGGAGCTTCCAATGAACCACAACGTGATCCTGGTCCTGCTCGACGGCCTCAACCACCAGGTCGCCCACCATGCCATGGGCCACCTGCACGCCTATGTCGAGGCCGACCGCGCCGCGCTGTACCGCGTGGAATGCGAGCTGCCGTCGCTGTCGCGGCCGCTGTACGAGTGCATCCTCACCGGCGTGCCGCCGATCGACAGCGGCATCGTGCACAACAATGTCAACCGCCTGTCCAACCAGCGCAGCGTGTTCCACTACGCCCGCGAGGCCAACCTGGGCACTGCCGCGGCGGCTTATCACTGGATGAGCGAACTGTACAACCGCTCGCCCTTCGACCCGCAGCGCGACCGCCATACCCACGCACCCAAGCTGCCGATCCAGCACGGGCTGTTCTACTGGGATGACCGCTACCCCGATTCGCACCTGCTGGCCGACGCCGAATACCTGCGCCGCCGCCACGCACCGAACTTCCTGCTGGTGCACCCGATGAGCATCGACGACACCGGCCACCGTCATGGCCTGGACAGCAGCCAGTACCGCAATGCCGCGCGCAGCGCCGACATCCTGCTGGCCGACTACCTGCCGCGCTGGCTCGAAGAGGGCTACCAGGTATTGGTCACCGCCGACCACGGCATGAACAACGACCGCTCGCACAACGGCCTACTGGCCGAAGAGCGCGAGGTGCCGCTGTTCGTGTTCGGCGACGCCTTCAGCCTCGACCCAGCCGCCAAGCCGCTGCAGACTGAGCTGTGCGGGACCATCTGCGAGCTGCTCGGGGTGCCCCACGACAAGACCGTCTGCCGGGAGCTGCTCAAGTGACTCCCCCTAACCGCAGCGGCTCGCGTGGCCGCTACCTGGCCCTGCTCTGCCTGCTGCCGTTCGCCGTGTTCTTCATCATCTTCCAGATCGCCCCGCTGGCCTGGGTGGCGATCAACAGCGTGCAGTCGGAGGCGGGCTGGGGTGTCGAAAACTTCAGCAAGGTGTTCGCCTCGAAGTTCTACCTGCAGGCGCTGCAGCGCAGCCTGGAGATCAGCTTCTGGTCGAGCCTGTTCGGCATCGTCATCGCCACCCTCGGCGCCTACTCATTGCGCCAGGTGGATTCGCGCCTGCGCGACTTCGTAAGTGCCTTCGCCAACATGACCAGCAATTTCGCCGGGGTGCCGCTGGCGTTTGCCTTCATCATCCTGCTCGGTTTCAACGGCGCGCTGACCTTGCTGCTCAAACAGATCGGCCTGCTGGAAGACTTCAGCATCTACTCGAAAAGCGGCCTGATCCTGGTGTACACCTACTTCCAGATCCCGCTGGGCGTGCTGCTGCTCTACCCCGCTTTCGACGCCCTGCGTGAAGACTGGCGCGAGTCGGCTGCGCTGCTCGGTGCCAGCCACTGGCAGTTCTGGCGGCACATCGGCCTGCCGGTGCTGACCCCGGCGCTGCTTGGCACTTTCGTCATCCTGCTGGCCAACGCCCTGGGCGCCTATGCCACGGTGTATGCGCTGACCACCGGTAATTTCAACGTGCTGCCGATCCGCATTGCCGGCCTGGTGGCGGGCGACATCAGCCTCGACCCCAACCTGGCCAGTGCCCTGGCGATGGTGCTGGTGGGGCTGATGACGCTGGTCACGGTGGTTCACCAATGGCTGCTGAAGAGGAGCTACCATGCGCGCTGATGCCAACACCGGCAGCGTGTACCACCGCGTGGTGGTGTACCTGCTGTTCCTGATCTTGCTGCTGCCGCTGGCCGGCACCCTGCTTTACTCGCTGGCCACCAGCTGGTCGGCCAGCCTGCTGCCCAGTGGCCTGACCCTGAAGTGGTACGTGGCACTGTGGAGCGAGCCGCGTTTTCTGGCTGCCTTCGGCCAGTCGCTGTTGGTGTGCGTGGGCGCGCTGCTGCTGTCAGTGGTACTGATCCTGCCACTGCTGTTCGTGGTGCACTACCACTTCCCTAAGCTCGACGCACTGATGAACATCCTCATCCTGCTGCCGTTCGCGGTGCCGCCGGTGGTGTCGTCGGTGGGCCTGCTGCAACTGTACGGCAGCGGGCCGATGGCAATGGTCGGCACGCCGTGGATCCTGATCGGCTGCTACTTCACCATTGCCTTGCCGTTCATGTACCGGGCGATCACCAACAACCTGCAAGCGATCAACCTGCGCGACCTGATGGACGCCGCCCAGCTGCTGGGTGCCAGCACCTGGCAGGCGGCATTTCTGGTAGTGCTGCCCAACCTGCGCAAAGGGCTGATGGTTGCGCTGCTGCTGTCGTTCTCGTTCCTGTTCGGCGAGTTCGTGTTCGCCAACCTGCTGGTCGGCACCCGCTACGAGACGTTGCAGGTGTACCTGAACAACATGCGCAACAGCAGCGGCCACTTCAACAGCGCGCTGGTGATCTCGTACTTCGCCTTCGTGCTGGTGCTGACCTGGGTCGCCAACCGTTTGAACAAGGACAAAACCTGACATGAGCTTCGTCAGCGTACAGCAACTGCACAAACGCTATGCCGGTACCCCGGTGTTCGAGAACATCGACTGCCAGATCGAACGCGGCGAGTTCGTTACCCTGCTGGGCCCATCCGGCTGCGGCAAGTCCACCCTGCTGCGCTGCATCGCCGGGCTGACCCCAGTGGACGGTGGGCAGATCCTCCTCGACGGCCAGGATATCGTGCCGCTTAGTCCGCAAAAGCGCGGCATCGGCATGGTATTCCAGAGCTATGCACTGTTCCCCAACATGACCGCGGAGCAGAACGTCGCTTTCGGCTTGCGCATGCAAAAGGTGAAAGCCGACGAAAGCCAGGCACGGGTGCGCGAAGCCCTGGAACTGGTCGAGCTGGGCAGCTTTGCCGCGCGCTACCCGCACCAGCTCTCCGGTGGCCAATGCCAGCGCGTGGCCCTGGCCCGCTCACTGGTTACCCGGCCGCGCCTGCTGCTGCTCGACGAGCCGCTGTCGGCGCTGGATGCACGCATCCGCAAGCACCTGCGCGAGCAGATTCGCGCCATCCAGCGGGAACTGGGGCTGACCACCATCTTCGTCACCCATGACCAGGAAGAAGCGCTGACAATGTCGGACCGCATCTTCCTGATGAACCAGGGGCGCATCGTCCAGAGCGGCGACGCCGAAACCCTCTACACAGCGCCCGTGGACCTGTTTGCCGCCGGTTTCATCGGCAACTACAACCTGCTCGACCCGGACAGCGCCAGCCGCTTGCTGCAACGCCCGGTGGCCAGCCGCCTGGCAATCCGCCCAGAGTCGATCACCCTGGGCCGCAATGGCGAGCTGGACGGCGAGGTACGCAGCCACAGCCTGCTCGGCAACGTGATCCGCTACCGGGTGCGGGTGCGCGACGTGGAGCTGGTGGTCGACGTGCTCAACCGCTCATCGGCCGACCTGCACGCGGACGGCCAGCGGGTATCCTTGTCGATCGACCCCACGGCGCTACGGGAAGTGGCCTAAGGAGATTCAACACATGGCACTGGCAATTTTCGACCTCGATGAAACCTTGATCCACGGCGACTGTGCGTCGCTGTGGAGCGAGCAGATGGCACGGCTGGGCTGGGTCGATGGCAAGGCCTTTTTACGCCGCGACCATGAATTGATGGAGGCCTATGGCAAAGGCCACCTGCAAATGGAGGACTATATGGCCTTCAGCCTGGAGCCGATTGCCGGGCGCACGCTGGAAGAGGTCGAGCACCTGGTCGAGCCCTGGGTCGAAGAGGTGATCGAACCGATCATCTTTGGCGACGCCTGCCGCTGTATCGCCGAGCACCGCAAGCGAGGCGACCGCATCCTGATCATCTCGGCGAGCGGCACACACCTGGTGGGGCCGATTGCAGCGCGGCTGGGTGTGGACGAATACCTGGCGATCGAACTGGAGGCGGTGAACGGGGTGTATACCGGCAAGACCCATGGCGTGCTGACCTACCGCGAGGGCAAGATCACCCGGCTGCTGGAATGGCTGGATCAGGAGCAGGAGAACCTGGAGGGGGCGAGCTTTTATTCGGATTCGCGCAACGACTTGCCGCTGTTGCTGAAAGTGGACCATCCGCATGTGGTGAACCCGGATGCAGTGTTGCGTGAGCACGCACAGATCAATGGGTGGCCGATTCATAGCTGGACTTGAGGACAAGGGGGGCGCTTTGCGCCCCCAGCAATGTCAGATCAAACTCGGATCTATCACCATCACCAGCTTGCCCGACACCTGGTTGCTGTCCAGCGCTGCATACGCCGCTTGAGCGAACGCCACCGGGTAGGTATCCACCAGTTGCGGCGACAAACGCTTCTCGGCGAACAGCGGCCATACCTGCTGCTGCAACTCACGCAACAACTCGGCCTTGAACCCATCATCACGGTTGCGCAGCGTGGAGCCGGTAATCTCCAGGCGCTTGCCCAGTACCTGCGCCAGGTCCAGTTCGAACTTGCGCCCGCCCATCAGGCCAATGATCACCCAACGCCCGTCGCGCGCCAGCAGCTTGAGGTTGAGTTCCCCGTAACTGGCGCCGACCGGGTCGAGGATCACGTCGAACGGCCCGAAGCCTTCCAGAGCGTCGAGGTTCTCGTTACGCACCACGCCACCCGCAGCGCCCAGCGCTTCGCAGTAGGCCAGGCGGTCCTTGGAGCCGACGCTGACATACACCGGGTTGCCAAACGCTTTGCACAGCTGGATCGCCGCCGAACCGACGCCACTGGCGCCCGCGTGCACCAGCACCTTTTCGCCCGCCTTCACCGCGCCCAACTGGAAAATGTTCAACCATGCCGTGGCATAGACCTCGGGCAGCGCCGCCGCCTCGTGCAGGCTCAGGCCTTCGGGCACCGGCAGCACATGGCGGGCATCCACCACCACTTCTTCGGCCATCGCCCCGCTGGCCAGCAGTGCGCAAACCCGGTCGCCCACACGCCAGTCGGCGCCCGGCCCCACCTCCTCGATGATGCCGGCGCATTCCAGGCCCATGTACGGGCTGGCGCCTGGCGGTGGCGGGTACAAGCCCTTCATCTGCAACAGGTCGGCGCGGTTCAGCCCCGCAGCAGCCACTCGAATGCGCACCTGGCCGGCGTCAAGGGCCGGGCGCACGGCCTCGACCCACTCCACATGTCCGTCTTCGCCTTGCAATGCCTTCACAGTGCCTCCATAGTTGAATCATGACTGGGCCTGGGGACGCTTACCCCAGGCTTTTTGCAGTATTTGTCCGGCTCCATGGAACCGGCAACGGAAAAGACGGCCTACTATGCGTGATCAATTGCCTCCACGTCGAATCAGCATGAAGCATTTCCTACCTAGCACCGCCCTGGCTCTCGTAATCGGCCTTGGCAGCCTCACGCTCGGCGGCAATGCGGCGGCCGCCAACAAGTGGGACAGCCTGCAGCCGGACCGTGACGAAATCGTCGCCAGCCTCAACGTGGTGGAGCTGCTCAAGCGCCACCATTACAGCAAGCCGCCGCTCGATGACGCCCGCTCGGTGATCATCTACGACAGCTACATCAAGCTGCTCGACCCTGCGCGTAGCTATTTCACTGCGGCCGACATCGCCGAATTCGACAAGTGGAAGACACAGTTCGACGACTTCCTCAAAAGCGGCAACCTCGACCCCGGCTTCACCATCTACAAACGCTACCTCGACCGCGTCAAGCAACGCCTGGACTTCGCCCTGGCCGAGCTCAACAAGGGCGTCGACAAGATGGACTTCACCACCAAGGAAACCTTGCTGATCGACCGCAAGGATGCCCCGTGGATGAAGAACCAGGCCGAGCTCGACGACCTGTGGCGCAAACGCGTCAAGGACGAAGTGCTGCGCCAGAAAATCGCCGGCAAAGAGCCCAAGCAGATCCAGGAAACCCTGACCAAGCGCTACAAGAACCAGCTGTCGCGCCTGGACCAGACCCGTGCCGAAGACATCTTCCAGGCCTACATCAATACCTTCGCCCAGTCCTACGACCCGCACACCAACTACCTGTCGCCGGACAATGCCGAAAACTTCGACATCAACATGAGCCTGTCGCTTGAAGGCATCGGCGCGGTGCTGCAGAGCGACAACGACCAGGTCAAGATCGTCCGCCTGGTGCCGGCAGGCCCTGCGGCCAAGACTAAGCAAGTGGCCCCGGCCGACAAGATCATCGGCGTCGCTCAGGGCAACAAGGAAATGGTCGACGTGGTCGGCTGGCGCCTGGACGAAGTGGTCAAGCTGATCCGTGGCCCGAAAGGCTCGGTGGTGCGCCTGGAAGTCATCCCGGCCAGCAATGCGCCAAGCGACCAGACCAGCAAAATCGTTTCGATCACCCGCGAGGCGGTCAAGCTTGAAGAGCAGGCGGCGAAAAAATCGGTGCTCAAGCTCAAGCAGGCCGGCCGTGACTACAAGCTGGGCATCATCGAAATCCCGGCCTTCTACCTGGACTTCAAGGCCTACCGTGCCGGCGACCCAGAGTACAAGAGCACCACGCGCGACGTGAAAAAACTGCTCACCGAGCTGCAGAAGGAAAAGGTCGACGGTGTGGTCATCGACCTGCGCAACAACGGCGGCGGTTCCCTGCAGGAAGCCACCGAGCTGACCAGCCTGTTCATCGAAAAAGGCCCGACCGTGCTGGTGCGCAACAGCGACGGCCGCGTCGATGTGCTTGAGGACGAAAACCCCGGCGCCTTCTACAAAGGCCCGCTGGCATTGCTGGTCAACCGCCTCTCGGCCTCGGCCTCGGAAATCTTCGCCGGTGCCATGCAGGACTACCACCGCGCCCTGATCATCGGCGGCCAGACCTTCGGCAAAGGCACCGTGCAGACCATCCAGCCGCTCAACCATGGCGAGCTGAAGCTGACCCTGGCCAAGTTCTACCGGGTTTCCGGGCAGAGCACCCAGCACCAGGGCGTGCTGCCGGACATCGACTACCCATCGATCATCGACACTAAGGAAATCGGTGAAAGCGCCCTGCCCGAGGCTATGCCGTGGGACACCATCCGCCCGGTGGTCAAGCCGGCGGCCGACCCGTTCAAGCCGTTCCTGACTCAGCTCAAGGCGCAGCATGAAGCACGCAGCGACAAGGACGCGGAATTCACCTATATCCGTGACCGCCTGGCGCTGACCAAGAAGCTGATGGACGAGAAGACCGTCAGCCTCAACGAGCAAGACCGCCGCGCCCGCCACGACGAGATCGAAGCCAAGCAGCTGGCCCTGGAAAACACCCGCCGCAAGGCCAAGGGTGAAGAGCCACTGAAAGAGCTGAAGAAAGAGGACGAGGACGCGCTGCCGACCGAGGACGAGAACACCAAGCCGGAAGACGACGCTTACCTGTCCGAGACCGGGCGCATCCTGATCGACTACCTCAGCGCCAGCACCAAAGTGGCCAAGCAGTAATCAGCCACCCCGGTGTCGCAAAATGAAAGGGCCGGACATGAAAATGTCCGGCCCTTTCTTTTAACGTTCACCGACAGCCTGTCAGGCTATTTCGGGATAGGCATACTCAAATACCCGTACCACCTCAGAGGCATGCCACGAAGCGGCCTCCATGCCATCCACCGGCCCGGTGAAGCGCCCCAGCCTCTCCACGCATTCGAAGAAGCCGGTACGCGGCAGCCGGCTGGCGCCCTGGCTGATCACCAGCGAGCTGCGCAGCGGCTGCTCGGCACGGGCATCGAGCACGGCCAGGTACTCCAGCGCGGCGGTCAGCGTCTGCATGGCCGGCGTAGGCAGTTGCAGGCGCTCTATCAGCGCACGATAGGTCAGCAAGTGCCGTTGACGGCGGGCCAGGTCAAGCTCATCCAGCAGGCTCTGCCAATGCTGTCGGCTGATCCTGACCTGGCTCATGACGGCTCGCTCCAGCCTGCCACGCCCAAGTGCCACGCCAGGGCACGGCGGATGACATCACCTGGCTCGCGTTCGCCCGACTCGATCATGGCCAGGTAGGCGGGACTGACGCCCACATTACGCGCCAATGCCTCAGGCGCGATGCCTTTGGCCTGTCGCAACTGCGCCACCTCGCTGAAAGCGGGCAGTTCAACGCGTGCCGCGCGCGGTTCATCGACTTCGGCAACCGCCTCGGCAGGCGCCTGCCCGGCCGCCTTGAGCAACGCCTGATACTGCTCCCAGGGAACAACGGCGTACTCGGGCTGACCGTCCCGGCTAATGACCTGAATACCCATAACAACCCCCTAACGTAGGATTACGGCATGTAATCCGTAGGCATAATCCTTATGCCAATTATATTACCAAGCGCGGGAGTCTGTGGGGATCTGCTCGCTTTCAGTGCGATTTGCGCTCCAGGCGCAGTGCTTCAGGGGTATCAGGCAGCCGCTCGACCACGCGCAGCCGCTCTGGCGCCTGGCTGTCACGCCAGGCCTTGAAGCGCGCCAGCTCATCCGCCACGGTCTTCAGCACCCAGCCAAGCACGGCGATGTCATCAAGAAAGCCTACGCCCAGTAACCAATCGGGGATGGCGTCGATGGGGCTGACGAAGTACAGCAGGCCGGCGACGATGGTCACCAGTGCCTTGGGGCTGATCGCGCGGTACTCGCCGCGCCACCAGGCCAGGCACAACGACTGCAGCAGCTTGATATCGTCGCGCAACTGGCCAAGGCGCGGGCCTTTGCGGGCCACGGCAAACAACAGGGCCGGCAGCCGGCCACGGCTGAGCAGGCGCTCGGCCAAGGGCAGGAAGCGGGCGAAATTCCAGGGTGCGCTCATGGAGCCTCCAGCAGGAAGAGGTTATCCACATTTATTGTGGATAACCTTGTGAACAGGGCGAAGTTTCTGACGGCAGGTGCCCACAAGGCAAGGGCCGCGGTCAGATCGGGCGTTTTTTACACAGTCGTTTCAATGGCGCAAACGATTTGCGTCAGAAGCCTCCTGCTTCTTCACGCTGCATCTGCTCGGACACTATCAGGCCCGCGAGGTTCGGCCCAGTGCCCGGTGCAGAAACGACAACGCCCCGTCGAGACGGGGCGTTGTGCAGTTACCAGCCAGTATTACTTGGCAGGTGCTTCAGCGGGGGCTTCGGCCGGAGCGTCAGCGTCCGGAGCCTCGCCTTGCAGCTGAGCCGGGTCCTTGATGGCGATCAGTTCCAGGTCGAATACCAGCACCGAGTTGGCCGGGATCAGCGGGCTTGGGCTCTGTGCGCCGTAGGCCAGTTCAGCCGGGATGAACAGCTTGTACTTCTCGCCGACGTGCATCAGTTGCAGGCCTTCGACCCAACCCGGGATTACACCGCTGACGGGCAGGTCAATCGGGCTGCCGCGCTCTACCGAGCTGTCGAACACCTTGCCATCAGTCAGCTTGCCTTCGTAGTGGACAGTGACCACGTCGGTCGGCTTGGGCTGCGGGCCGTCGGCCTTCTTGATGACTTCGTACTGCAGGCCCGAGGCGGTGGTGACCACGCCAGGCTTCTTGGCGTTCTCTTCGAGGAATTTCTTGCCGGCGGAGGCGGCTTCTTCGCTGGCCTTGGCCAGGCGCTCCTCGGCGCGTTTCTGCAGCGAGGTGAAGGCTTCTACCAGCTCTTCGTCCTTGATGCGCTGTTCTTTCTTGCTGACGGCGTCTTCGATGCCGAGGGCGACGGCTTTGGAATCAAGGTCTTCCATGCCTTCCTGAGCCAGGCTCTTGCCCATGTTAAGGCCGATACCGTAGGAGGCTTTCTGTGCCGGAGTTTTCAGCTCGGGGCTGCTGGCTTGTTGGTCACAGCCAGCCAGTACCAGGCCTACCAGGGCAACCGCAGCCGCCAAACGATGCTGTTTCATGCTATTTCCTTGTTCATGCGCCATGTGGGCAATCAGGGTAAAGCCGCGAGCTTATCAGGCGGCCATTACCAATGGCTACCGGCATAAGAGCGGGTTCTGATAAGGAAGTTCAGTACTTAAAAGCTTATTCATCCACGCTTTGCAGCCATTGGCCAGTATTGACCCTTGATCGCGGTTTTGCCCGGAATTTGTGGCGATTTATGTCCAGGGGTTCTGAGCGGCCCAATCAGGGGTATGCGCCCTCGCGGTATTGCCCGGCCACTTCCCGCAATACATCGCACACCCACTGCCCTGGCACGCTCTGCGCCAATGCGGCATTGCGGCAGATCCCCACCGAACCACCGGGCTCGCGCACGCCCAGGTCCAACTCGGCCAGCTCGCCACGTCGCAGGTCGAGCAGCACCGCATCACGCGGCGCCACCCACAGCGCATCGCTGCCCAGCAGGTAGCGACGGCTCAGGGCCAGCGAAAGGGTTTCCAGCCGCTGCGCCGGCAGCTGGATACCGCACTGCACGAACAGGCTATCGGCATGCTGGCGAATGGTGGTACCGGGTGGCGGCAGCACCAGCGGGTAACGCCCCACCAGTGCGCGCTCCACCGGCGTGCCGGCCAGCAATGGGTGCCCCGGGCGTACCACCAGGGCCATCGACTCGCTGTACAGGTGCTCGAACGACAACCCCTGGATCTGCGGGCTGTCGGTCATGCGCCCGACCACCAGCTCCAGCTCACCCAGGCGCAACTGCCCGAGCAACTGCGCGCTGGCCCCGGTCACCACGCTGATCAACAGCGCCTCATGGCGTTGATGCAGGCGGCACAACACCTCGGGCATGAGCAAGCCTTCGACCGTCGACAGCACGCCGATGCGCACCTGCGACGGCGCCCGCGCTTCACCCCGCAGACTGCTGACACCATCGCGCAGGGCCTGCACGCTGGGCCCGGCATAGCGCATGAAACGGGTACCGGCCGGGGTCAGCTCGACGCCCTGACGGCTGCGCTCGAACAGGCGCGCCTCAAGCAGGTCTTCGAGCTCCTTGAGGGTCTTGGAAATCGCCGGCTGGCTGATCGCCAGAATGTCCGCTGCCCTGGCCAGGCTGCCCTGCCGGGCAATCTCCAGGAAACACAGCAGGTGGCGGTACTTGATGCGGGTGTCGAGGTTCATGCCGGCAAGCTTACCGCATCGCCACCTGCGGCGTATCCGGGTCGCGCTGCTGGCGACGGAACTGACCCGGCGGCAAGCCATGGATCTGCCGGAAGCGCCGGGAGAAATAGGCCTCGTCGGCAAAGCCGCACAAACGCGCCACCTCCCCCACCGGCCGGCTGCCGTTGAGCAGGTAGTTGCGCGCCGCGTGCATGCGCCGCTCCAGCACCAGTTCGCTGAAGGTCTTGCCGATTTCCTTGCGCAGCCAGTGGGTCAGGTAGGTGGGCGACAGGTAAGTGGCCGCCGCCACTTTGTGCAGGTTGAGGTCGGGATCGTCGATGTGCCGGCGCAGGTACTCGCTCATGCGCCCCAACGCTGCGCGCCGGCTGAGCTGCGCGGCGTTGTTGTCGGCCAGTTCGCGCAAGGGTTCGGCATACAGGCCGCAGACCTGCCCGATCAGCTGCAACAGCAGGCCCTTGAGGATTTCGCGGCTGCCGAAGCGGCGGTTGGCGTCGAGTTCGCGCATCTGCGCGAGGATGCGTCGGACTTCGACAAAGTCGGCCTCTGCGAGGCAGAAGTCCAAGTGCTCCTGGAAGCGGAACGGTGACAATTCGGGCGCCTGCAGGATCGACACCTCTTCCAGGTCCATCGGGTCGCAGGCCAGGTGCGGCAGCAGGAAGGTCTGGGCGAAGTTGATCACCACAAAATCGTGGTCGGCCGGGTGCGGGATCACATGCACGCGGTGCGGCAAGATGAACGCCAGGGTGTTGCGGCGGAAGGGGCGCTGCACGTTGCCGATGTGCTGCACCGTGTCGCCGCCGAAGTTGACCTGGATCTGGAAATACTCGTGGCGATGCGGCGCGGTCTCGGCGGGGCGGCCGCGCTGGTCGCGGATATAGAAATCCATCAGCTCGCTGCGCTGCTGCATGAGGTAGGTCGGGACCTCGCGCTTGGGGGGCATGGTTAATCTCCGGTAGGCGGGTGTTGAGTTGTACGATGTCTAAGCTGTTCGATTTAACGCCTTCTGCAAAAACCAATGCAACCGAAAATCCCGCCAGCCCTGTCAGAACGCGATATCCAGTCAGTATTCGAGGCAAAACCCCGCCTCTGGAATTTCTTGGACAGCACAGCCATCCCCTGCCTCGTGTGAAAAAAACGGTCTAAAACCACCGTTGCATTCACCCTGTTGTACGACCACCTTAGAAAAGGGACTGCAGCCCAACCTCTACCAACAACAACAAACGAGGTCGACTCATGTCGAGCACGCCTACCCCCCGCGCCGCGTCGTCGTACGCGCTGGACGCGGCCCCTGCCCAGCGCCTGCCCACCCGCCGCCGCTGGTTCATGCTTTCGCTGCTGCTGGTGGCGACCATCATCAACTATGTCGACCGGGTCAACATCTCCATCGCCGCGCCGTTCATGGCCAAGGACCTGGGCCTGGACAAGGTCGAGATGGGCCTGATTTTCTCCGCCTTCGCCTGGACCTACGCCCTGGCGCTGGTGCCGGCCGGCTTCATCGCCGACCGCTTCGGCTCGCGCCTGACCTACGGCGTGTCGCTGATCAGCTGGTCGGCGGTCACCGTCGCCCAGGGCCTGGCCAGCGGCTTTGCCTCGCTGTTCGGCCTGCGCCTGGCGGTCGGTGCCATGGAGGCACCCGCCTTCCCCGCCAACAGCCGCGCGGTCACCGTGTGGTTCCCGGCCCGTGAGCGCGGCATGGCCAGCAGCATCTACGTCTGCGGCCAATACCTGGGCACCGCGCTGTTCACTGGCGCCTTGCTGTGGCTGGCGACCACTTACGACTGGCGCCACGTGTTCTACAGCACGGGCCTGGTCGGCATCCTGTTCGGCGTGGTGTGGCTGTGGCTGTACCGCGACCCGCTGAACTGCAAGAAGGTCAGCAAGGAAGAACTGGCCTATATCGAAGACGGCGGCGGGCTGGTGAAAAGCAGCCAGCAGCGCACCCGCTTCGACTGGCGCCAGGTGGCCGAGCTGTTCCGTTACCGCCAGGTGTGGGCGATCTGCCTGGGCAAGTTCGCCAGCACCTCGGCGCTGTACTTCTTCCTGACCTGGTTCCCGACCTACCTGATCGAAGAGCGTCAGCTGACCCTGATCAAGGTCGGCATCTTCGCGGTCATGCCGTTCATTGGCGCCACGGTCGGCATCCTGCTGGCGGGGATCGTCTCCGACCTGCTGATCCGCCGTGGCTACTCGCTGTCGTTCGCCCGCAAGCTGCCGCTGGTGGTGGGTTCGATGCTCGGCATGTCGATCGTGCTGGTGAACTTCACCGACTCCAACGTGCTGTGCATTGCCGTGCTCACCCTGGCGTTCTTCGCCCAGGGCATCGCGTCGTCGTCGTGGGCGGCAGTGTCGGAAGTCGCGCCCAAGGAACTGATCGGCTTGACCGGCGGTGTCACCAGCCTGGCAGCCAATATCGGCGGCATCGTCACGCCGATCGTGATTGGCGCCATCGTGCACGCCAGTGGCTCGTTCGCCATGGCCTTCTGGTTTATCGGCGCGGTGGCGTTGATGGGCACCCTGTCGTACTCGCTGCTGCTCGGCAAGCTGTACCGCATCGAACTGAAGACCGCCGCATGAGCCCGGATATGTCCAAGCCGACCCTGCTTTCGTCCAACTTTGCCCGCCGGCCGCTGGTTACGCTGGCCACTCCAGCACGGAGGATCCACCCATGAGCTACCTGTTCAACCCGCCCGCCGTCGTCAGCCTGCCGGTCCTCGGCAGCGCTGCGCGCTTCCCGGTCGGCCGAGTGTTCTGCCTGGGCCGCAACTACCCCTGGCCCGAAGCCGCAGGCCCGGCGCCAAGCGAGCCGGTGTTTTTCATGAAGCCCGCCAGCAACGTGGTCGAGGCGCAGGGCGAACTGCCCTTCCCGCCGCAAACCGACGAGTTCTGCCACGAAATCGAACTGGTGGTGGCGATCGATAAAGGCGGCGCCGACATCGCCCCCGAGCAGGCGCTGGAGCACGTCTTCGGCTTCGCCGCCGGGCTCGACCTGACCCGTCGCGACCGCCAACGCCAAGCCAAGCGCGATGGCCTGCCGTGGGAAGGCGCCAAGGTGTTCGAGGCCTCGGCACCGATGACTGCCATCACCCCCGCCAGCCAACTGCCGTGGCCGCTGGACGCCGCGTTGTGGCTGCAGGTCAACGGCCAGGAGCGCCAGCGCGCGCACCTGAGCCAGCAGACCTGGGCGCTGGCCGAGGTGATCAGCCGGCTGTCCCGGCAACTGCCGCTGCGCCCGGGTGACTTGATCATGACCGGCAGCCCGCCTGGCGTGGCGCCCTTGAACCCGGGTGACCTGATCCATGCCGGCATCGACGGCATCGGCGAGCTGCACGTGCGCGTCGGCCCACGCCCCGCCAGCCAAACCGCCACCGCAGCCTGAATCACTGGAGCCCCACGATGAGTCAACAGAAGAAAATCGCCCTGGTCACCGGCGCAGGCAGCGGCATCGGCCGCGCGGTCGCCCTCGCCCTGTTGCAGGACGGCTTCAGCCTGGTGCTTGCCGGGCGCCGCGCCGAGCCGCTGCTGGCGGTGGTCGAGCAAGCGCAGGCAGCCGGTGGCGAAGCCCTGGCAGTGCCCACCGACGTACGCGATGAACAGAGCGTGGCGCAGTTGTTCGCCACCATCGAGGAGGTGCATGGCCGCCTCGATGTAATCTTCAACAACGCTGGCATCAACGCCCCGGCCGTGCCCATCGACGAACTGCCCCTGGAAAACTGGCGCAACGTCATCGCCACCAACGTTGACGGCGTGTTCCTCTGCGCCCGCGCCGCCTTCGGCCTGATGCGCCGCCAGCAGCCGCAGGGCGGGCGGATCATCAACAACGGCTCGATCTCGGCGCACACCCCGCGCCCGTTCACCGCGCCCTACACCGCCAGCAAGCACGCGGTGCTGGGCCTGACCAAGGCCCTGGCACTCGACGGCCGCCCCTACAACATCGTCTGCAGCCAGGTGGACATCGGCAACGCGCTGACCGAGTTGTCCGAACGCATGACCCGTGGCGTGCGCCAGGCCAATGGCGAGATCGCCGCCGAACCGATGCTCGACGTGCGCCATGTGGCCGACGCGGTGCGCTACATCGCCGCGCTGCCGCTGCAGGCCAACGTGCTGAACATGACCGTGATGGCCAGCAACATGCCCTTCGTCGGCCGCGGCTGACCCCTGCCTTGAATGGAGTGTTTGATGAAACCTGAAATCCTGCAGCTGAGCCCGATCCTCATCCCGGCCATCCGCGAGCGCCTGGAAGCACTGTTCACGGTGCACCGCTATTACGAGCAGGCCGACAAGGACGGTTATGTCAGCCGGCATGGCGGCAACATCCGTGGCGTGATCACCGGCGGCCACACCGGCATCAGCCAGGCGCTGATGGCGCGCCTGCCCAAACTTGAAGTGGTGGCGGTCAATGGCGTGGGCACCGACGCGGTGGACCTGGCCTATGCCCGCGATCGCGGTATCCAGGTGACCGCCACGATCGGCGCACTGACCGAAGATGTCGCCGACTTGGCCATCGGCCTGCTGATCGGCGTGTGCCGTGGCATCGCCACGGGCGATCGCTTCGTCCGTGCCGGCCACTGGGCGACAAGCGCCACGCCACTGGCGCCGCTGCCGCTGGCACGCCAGGTGTCTGGCATGCGCGTGGGCATCGTCGGCATGGGCCGGGTTGGGCGTGCGGTAGCCCAGCGGGCGGCGGCATTTGGCTGCCCGATCCGCTACACCGACCTGCAGGCACAGGCGGTGCCTTATGGGTTCGAGCCGGACCTGGCGCAGTTGGCCAAGGGCAGCGATGCGCTGATCCTCGCGGCGGCGGCGGACAAGGCTGAGGCCTTGGTCAACCGCGAGATCCTGCGGGCGCTGGGGCCTGAGGGTTACCTGATCAATATCGCCCGCGGCAAGCTGGTGGATGAACCGGCGTTGATCGCGGCGCTGCAGGCGGGCGAGATTGCCGGTGCGGCGCTGGATGTGTTTGCCGATGAGCCCCGTGTGCCCGAGGCGCTGTTCGAGCGCGAGGACGTGCTGCTGCAGCCGCACCGGGCCAGTGCCACGGTGCAGACCCGCACGCGCATGGGGGAGATGGTGGTGGCGAGCCTGTTGGATGTGTTTGCCGGGCGTGAACCGCCGGGGTTGGTCATCTAAGCTGGTTGTACCGGCCGCTTGGCGGGCAAGCCCGCGAAGCGGCCGGTACTGGCAACACAGTGAAATCAGGCCACCGCCACTTCCACAGCCCCGCCGTTCAACCGCACCGGCCACACCCGCAACCGCTGCCCGGCATCTTCCAGGCACTCGCCGCTGCGCAGGCTGAAGTGCTGCTTGTACAGCGGCGCCGCCACCACCAGTTGCCCCTGCAGGCTACCCACCAGGCCACGGCCGATGATGTTGGCCCCGGAGCGTGGGTCGCGGTTGTCCACCGCGTACAGCGGCTGTTCCTGGCCTGGCAGGTAGAACAGCGCCACCTGATCACCCTCCAGCCACACCACCACGCCAGAATCGGCGACCAGGTCTTCGGCCCGGCACACCGCTTGCCAGTTGGATTGCGTTGCCACAGCAGCATTGGACAGGTTCATCAGACAGCCTCCTCGACGGTTGGGATCAGGTGCAACGGTGCCACAGGGCGGCGCTGTTCGCGCTCGCGGACGAAGTGCACGTCCGGGTCGGCGCGCCGGTCGTTGACGAAGGTGCGGAAGCGCTTGAGTTTTTCCGGGTCGTTGAGGGCGTTGGCCCACTCGCATTCATACTGGTCGACCACATGCTGCATCTGCGCTTCCAGCTCGGCAGCCAGGCCCAGGCTGTCGTCGAGGATCACCTGCTTGAGGTAGTCCAGGCCGCCGTCCAGGCTCTCGCGCCACACCGACGTGCGCTGCAGCTTGTCGGCAGTGCGGATGTAGAACATCAGCACACGGTCGATCAGGCGCACCAGGGTTTCGTCGTCCAGGTCGGTGGCGAACAGCTCGGCATGCCGTGGGCGCATGCCGCCATTGCCACAGACGTACAGGTTCCAGCCCTTGTCGGTGGCGATCACGCCGATGTCCTTGCTCTGCGCCTCGGCGCATTCGCGGGTGCAGCCCGACACCGCGAACTTGAGCTTGTGCGGGCTGCGCAAGCCCTTGTAGCGGTCCTCCAGGCGCAGCGCCATGGCAACGCTGTCCTGCACACCGTAGCGGCACCAGGTGCTGCCCACGCACGACTTCACCGTACGAGTCGACTTGCCATAGGCGTGACCGGTCTCGAACCCGGCTTCGATCAGCTCACCCCAGATCAGCGGCAGCTCGTGCAACTGGGCGCCGAACAGGTCGATGCGCTGGCCGCCGGTGATCTTGGTGTAGAGGTCGTATTTTTTCGCCACCTGGCCGATCACGATCAGTTTGTCAGGGGTGATTTCACCGCCGGGGATGCGCGGCACCACCGAGTAGGTGCCGTTCTTCTGCATGTTGGCCATGAAGGTGTCGTTGGTGTCCTGCAGCGGCACCAGTGCCGGGTCCATGATCGGCTGGTTCCAGCACGAGGCAAGGATGTTGCCCACCGCCGGCTTGCAGATGTCGCAACCGACGTGGCCTTTGCCATGGCGTTCGAGCAGGTCGTTGAAGGTGCGGATGCCACCGACCCGCACCAGCCCGTAAAGCTCCTGGCGGGTGTAGGCGAAGTGCTCGCACAGGCTCTTGTCCACGGTCACGCCACGGGCGGTCAGTTCGTGCTCGAAGACCTGCTTGAGCAACGCCGCGCAGCCGCCGCAGCCGGTGGCCGCCTTGGTGCAGCCCTTGACTGCGGCAAGGTCGCCGCAACCGCTGTCGATGGCCGCGCACACCGCGCCCTTGCTGACGTTGTGGCACGAGCAGATGGTCGCACTGTCGGGCAGCGCATCGGCGCCCAGGGCCGGCGCGCCACCGCTTTGCGGCAGGATCAGCGCAGCCGGATCGGCCGGCAGGGCAATGCCGTTCTGGGCGTATTGCAGCAGGGTATCGTAGTAGCTGTTGTCGCCCACCAGCACCGCGCCGAGCACATGCTTGCCGCTGGCATCCACCACCAGGCGGCGGTAGGCCGCGTTGGCCTCGTCGATGAAGCGGTAGCTGCGCGAGCCCGGCGTGGCGCCATGGGCATCGCCGATGGAGCCGACATCGACGCCCAGCAGCTTGAGCTTGGTCGACATGTCGGCGCCGGTGAATGCCACGGCCGGCTCGCCCAGCAGCAGCGCCGCCAGGTTGCGCGCCATGCTGTAGCCCGGCGCGACCAGGCCGAACACGCTGCCGTTCCACGAGGCGCACTCACCGATGGCGAAGATGCGCGGGTCGCTGCTGCGGCAGTGGTTGTCGATCACCACGCCGCCGCGGGCGGCGATTTCCAGGCCGCTGGCACGGCCCAGGGCGTCCTGCGGGCGGATGCCGGCGGAGAACACGACCAGATCGGTTTCCAGGTGTTCACCGCCGTCGAAGTTCATGCGGTAGCGGTAGGCTTCGCCAGCACTGATCGACTGGGTGGCACGTGACAGGTGCACGCCGACGCCCAGGGCTTCGATCTGCGCCTTGAGCGCCGCACCGCCCTCGCCGTCCAGCTGCACCGGCATCAGCCGTGGGGCGAACTCCACCACGTGTGCTTCAAGGCCCAGGGACTTGAGCGCGTTGGCCGCTTCCAGGCCCAGCAAGCCGCCGCCGACCACTACACCACGCGTGGCATCGGCGGCAGCGGCGCGGATCGCGTCAAGGTCGTCGAGGGTGCGGTAGACCAGGCGTGCATTGCCGCTGGAGCCTTCGATCGGCGGCACGAAGGGGTAGGAACCGGTGGCCAGGATCAGCTGGTCGTAGCCGTAGCGGCCTTCGGCGGTGACCACTTCGCAGCGCGCGCGGTCGATCTCCAGCACCGCTTCACCCAGGTGCAGGTGCACGCCGTTGTCGTCATAGAAACCTTGCTCGCACAGGGCCAGGGTTTCGGCACAGCTGCCGCCGAAGTACTCCGACAGGTGCACGCGGTCGTAGGCGCGCTGGCGCTCTTCGCCGAACACATGCAGCTCGAACCGCGCCAGCGCGCCGCGTTCGACCAGTTGCTCGACGCAATGGTGGCCGACCATGCCGTTGCCGACGATGACCAGTCGCTCTCGTTGCCCGCCGCTCGCTGTTGCCTTCATAAGCCGATCCTCGATCAAAAAAAAAGCGCCTGGAGCCGAAGCTCCAGGCGCCTTTGCCTGTATTCATCACGGTGTGCCCCTGGGTTGATCGCCGTTGATCAGTGGGGCTTGTTGTGTGGGAGATAAAGCAGGGACTGTGCCAGTTATGTTGCCTGTACCGGCCCCATCGCCGGCAAGCCTGCGCCTACAAGGGCTGCGCTGTTCTCAGGCCCTGTGCTGCACCTGTGGGCGCCGGCTTGCCGGCGAGGGGGCCAGCCCAGACCATGCACTTTCAAGGTGCAACGCTCCCCATGCTGGAGCATTTCAGTACACATCCCGCCGGTATCGCCTGGCCTTGCTCAGGGCTTCCATGTAAGCATCGGCATCCACGCCTCCGTGCTCGGCAATAATCTCGCGCAGCGCTGCATCCACATCCTTGGCCATGCGCTGGGCATCACCACAAACATAGAAGTACGCCCCCGCCTCCAGCCATTGCCACACCTGTGCCCCCTGCTCACGCAGGCGCTGCTGCACATAGATCTTTTCGGCCTGGTCACGGGAAAACGCCGTGTCCAACTTCAAGTGACCACTCGCCTGCCAGGCCTCAAGCTGCGCCTGGTAATAGAAGTCGGTTGCGGCGTACTGCTCGCCAAAGAACAGCCAGTTGGCTCCCTTGGCGCCACGCACCTCACGCTCTTCGAGGAAGGCGCGAAAGGGCGCGATGCCGGTACCGGGGCCGACCATGATCACCGCCACATTGTCGTCTTCAGGCAGGCGGAAGTGCTTCGACACCTGCGGGAAGATCGCCACTTTTACCGCCTGCCCACGGTCGGCCAGGAAGCTCGAACAGACGCCTTTGCGCGCGCCATAACGCACGGTCGAAACGGTCAGATGAACCTGCCCAGGGTGCGCCAGCGGGCTGGAACTGATCGAGTAGAGCCGTGGTTGCAAGGGTTTGAGCAGGTCGAGCCAGGTGGCCAGCGGCAGGTCCTGGGGAAACGCACGCAGCACGTCGACCAACTGCCGGCCCCACAGCCAGTCCTGCAACTCGGCTTTGCACTCGGGCTGCAACAGGCGCTGCAGGTCGGCGGCTTGCTGGCTGAAGACCTGCAGTTGCTGCGCGGTGACCTTGGCGATTTCCAGGTGCGACTCCAGCGCCGCAGCCAGGGGCATGGCCGGCTGGCCTTTGATCTGGACCGTGGCATGGCCCTCGAGCCGCATCGCCGCCAACAGCTCCTCGACCAGCGCCGGGCAGTTGCGCGGCCACACCCCCAAGGCGTCACCGGCGGCATAGGTGAAACCACTGTCGGCGAGGTCGAACACCAGCTGGCGGGTTTCCTTGCCGGCGCCCGGGCCATTGAGCAGGCGGTTTTCCAGTAAGCTGGCCGACCACGGCTGTTGCTTGCTGTAGGTGGCAATCGGTTCACTGGCCGGCAGCGACAGCGCAGCGCTACCCAGCTCGGGCAGCAGCGCAGCGAGCCAGCTGGCAAAGGCGTCATCGAAGTCAGGCTCGCAATCGACCCGCGGCAGCAGGCGCCGCCCACCCAGTTCGGCCAGGCGCTGGTCGAGCTTGCGGCCAAACCCGCAGAACTGGTCATAGCTGGAATCGCCCAGGGCCAGCACGGCATAGGGCAGCTCGGCGCAGTGCGCGCCTTGCTCGCCCTGCAGCGCCTGCCAGAATGCCATGGCAGTGTCGGGCGCATCGCCATCGCCAAAGGTACTGGTGATCAGCACGACGCTGGCAGCGCCCTGCAACTGCAGCGGGCTGACCGCCGCCATGCAACTGAGCTGCACTTCCAGGCCTGCCCCCCGCAAACGCTCGGCGCAGCGTTCGGCCAGCGCCTCGCCGTTGCCAGTCTGCGAAGCCCACAGCACGTGATGACGCGGCGCAATGGCGAGCGTGGCCGGCGCCGCCGCAGGTTGCGCGAACAGCCCGGCCAGCAGCCCGTCGACGAACAGGCGCCGGTGCGCCGCCAGCGGCGCACTGGCCGGCAAGCGGGGCACGCCCTCGGCACATGCCTGGTCCAGGCCGAGCAGAAACCCCTGCAGGTAATGGCGCTCTTCTTCGGCCAGCACGGGGGCTGGCAGGGTATCCAGGCCAAGCAGACGAGAGAGGGTCGCGGTCGGCATGCGGGCAGGCTCCGGGGTGATGGTGGCGGTGTTCAGGTCGAGGGCATCGATGCGTTCCCCGGCCACCCACTCAAGGGCCACGGCGCAGTGCTTGAGCGCCGGCTGCAGCGACAGCGGGTCGACCGCATCACAGGTGACGGCATTGATTGCCAGTTGCTCACCCACCACGTCGTTCCAGTGGAATGGCGCGAAGCAGTTGCCGGGCATCACCCGGTCGCTGACGCGCGCTGGCAGCACGGCCTGGCCACGGCGCGAGCGGATCGCCACCTGGTCCTTGTCGTGAATGCCCAGCCTTGCCGCATCCTCGGGGTGGATTTCGACAAAGGGGCCGGGCTCCAGCTTGTTCAGCGCCGGCACCTTGCCGGTCTTGGTCAGGGTGTGCCACTGGTGTTGCACGCGGCCGGTGTTGAGCACCAGTGGGTAGTCGGCGTCTGGTAATTCTGGCGCGGGCAGCCAGGGCCGGGCGAAGAACCGGGCTTTGCCGCTGGCCGTTGGGAACCGCAGCGTTGCGGGGGCGCCATCTTCGACATAGCGCAGCGGGCTGCGGTCGTCCTCTTGGCCTGGGGCGCAGGGCCACTGGCGTGGTTTGTCGCGTAGCGCCTGATAACCGATACCGCGCAGATCGTAGCCGGTGGCCGGGTTGTAGAAGCGGCGGATTTCGTCGTACACCGCTTCGGCGTTGGGGTAATCGAAGGCCTCGGCATAGCCCATGGCACAGGCGACCCTGGCGATGATCTGCCAATCCGGCAAGCTCTCGCCCGGTGCTTCGACCGCACGCGGCATCAAGGTGAGGTTCCGCTCGCTGTTGATCATCACGCCCTCGCCTTCGGCCCACAGCGCGGCGGGCAGCAGGATGTCGGCGTAGCGGTTGGTTTCGGTGTCGAGGAAGGCATCCTGGGTAATGACCAGCTCGGCCTGGCACAGGCCATCGATCACCTGCTGACGGTTGGCGACGCTGGCCACCGGGTTGCTGCAGATGACCCAGCAGGCCTTCACGTCGCCCGCCTTCAACTGCTCGAACAGCGCCACCGTGCCTTCGCCTCCTTCGCTGCGCAGGCTGCCCGGGGCCAGGCCCCACTGCGCCTCGACGAAGCGGCGGTCACCTTCGACCAACGCCGAGCGCTGGCCCGGCAGCCCTGGCCCCATGTAGCCCATTTCGCGCCCACCCATGGCATTGGGCTGCCCGGTCAGCGAGAACGGCCCGCTGCCAGGGCGGCAGATGGTGCCTGTGGCCAGGTGCAGGTTGCAGATGGCGTTGCTGTGCCAGGTGCCGTGGATGCTCTGGTTCAGGCCCATGGTCCAGCAGCTCATCCACTCCCCGGCGTTGCCGATCAGCTCAGCTGCTTGGTGGATGTCCGCTTCTGCCAACCCGGTGATGGCTGCCACGCGTTCAGGGGTGTAGTCCTCGAGAAAGGCCGGCAGTTCATCCCAGCCCTCGGTGTGGCGAGCGATAAAGGCGGGGTCGGTTTGGCCGTTGCGGTGCAGCAGGTGCAGCAGGCCATTGAGCAGCGCCATGTCGCTGCCGGGGCGCACCTGCAGGAACAGGTCGGCCTTGTCGGCGGTGGCGGTGCGACGTGGGTCGATGACGATCAGCTTTGCCCCGGCTTTTACCCGGTCGAGCAGACGCAGGAAGAGGATCGGGTGGCAGTCGGCCATGTTCGCACCGATAACCAGGAAGACATCCGCGCGCTCGAAATCCTGGTAGCTGCCAGGCGGGCCGTCAGCGCCAAGCGACAGCTTGTAGCCGCTGCCGGCGCTGGCCATGCACAGGCGCGAGTTGGACTCGATATGGCGCGTGCGGATGAAACCCTTGGCCAGCTTGTTGGCCAGGTACTGGGCCTCCAGCGACATCTGCCCGGAAACGTACAGGGCCACGGCGTCAGGGCCATGTTGGTCGATGATGCCGCGCAGGCGCTCGCCGGCCTGGGCGATGGCCTGGGCCATGCTGCTGCGCGCCGGTGGGTGGTCGCGCTGCTGGCGGACGAAGGCGCTTTCCATGCGCCCGGCGGCGGTCAGCGGGACGTGGGCGGTAAGGCCTTTGGTGCACAGGCGGCCGAAATTGCTCGGGTGCTGCTTGTCGCCGCTGATCTTGCTGACCTTGCCGTCGTCCACGCGCATGACGATGCCACAGCCGACGCCGCAATAGGGGCAGACGCTGCGTACTTCGGTGCTGGCCATGGGCGGGTCTCCTGATGGAAACGCAAAAGGCGCCGGCTGCCCCGGCTTGCTTGGCAAGCGGGGGCAACACGGCGCCTTTGTCGTGAAGAAGTGTGAGCCATCGACATTGATGGCCCTGGGTAAAGGTATGCCAGCAATTCCTGGGCCAGCCCCACTGGCCCTATCGCCGGCAAGCCGGCGCCCACGGGATCACCCGCGCTTCAAGGCTCATCGGGTACCCGTAGGCGCCGGCTTGCCGGCGATGGCCCCCCACGACAACGCACCATGCGGTGGCACCACGAAGCCTCATGGCGCTATGCTGGGGCAAATTCCAGCATGAGTTACTGCCCTCCCCCCATGTCCCAAGTGATCCTCAAGACCCCCGCCCAACTCGACCTGATGCGCAACGCCGGCCAGCTGCTGGCCCGAGTGTTCGCCGACCTCGACAGTTTCATCCGCCCCGGCGTGACCACGATGCAGATCAACGATCGCGCCGAGGCGTTCATCGTCAATACCCTCAAGGCACGCCCGGCGAGCAAGGGCCAATACGGGTTCCCTTACGCGCTCAATACCTCGGTGGACCATGTGGTCTGCCACGGCATGCCCAACGTGGATGAGGTGTTGAAGGAGGGTTCGATCATCAACGTCGACATCACCCTGGAACAAGGCGGCTACATTGCCGATTCGTCAAAGATGTACAGCCTGGGTGAAATCAGCGAGGAGGCCCGGCGCTTGGTCGACACCACCTACGAAGCATTATGGAAAGGTATCGGGCAGGTACACCCCGGTGCGACGCTGGGCGACATCGGCCATGCCATCCAGGCACATGCCGAGGCTGCCGGTTACAGCGTGGTGCGCGAATATTGCGGGCATGGCATCGGCCAGCAGATGCATGAAGGGCCCGAGGTGCTGCACTTCGGCCAGCGCGGCATGGGCATGAGGCTCAAACCCGGAATGGTCTTTACCATCGAGCCGATGATCAACCAGGGCGGGCGCGGTACACGCACGTTGAAAGACGGTTGGACGGTGATTACCCGCGACCATGCGTTGTCGGCGCAGTGGGAGCATACCGTGGCGGTGACGGCTGATGGGGTCGAGGTGCTGACCCTGCGGGAAGAAGAGCGCAACCGTTGATACTGCAGAAACAAAAAAAGCGACCCTAAGGTCGCTTTCTCTGTAACTTCCGGGTGTTCAGTGGGCCCTGGAAGTTGAATATGGCGCAGCGGACGGGACTCGAACCCGCGACCCCCGGCGTGACAGGCCGGTATTCTAACCGACTGAACTACCGCTGCGCTATTCATCGAGTGGTGGGTGATGACGGGATCGAACCGCCGACCCTCTGCTTGTAAGGCAGATGCTCTCCCGGCTGAGCTAATCACCCTTCGTCTCGGTGAGGCGCGCATTCTACGGAGGAACCGACACCTTGGCAAGCCATTGGGCTGTTTTTTTTCATCGCCCTGCGCGATTCAAACTGCACAAACAAAAAAAGCGACCCTAAGGTCGCTTTCTCTGTTGCTTCAGGGTGTTCAGTGGGCCCTGGAAGCTGAATATGGCGCAGCGGACGGGACTCGAACCCGCGACCCCCGGCGTGACAGGCCGGTATTCTAACCGACTGAACTACCGCTGCGCTATACATCGAGTGGTGGGTGATGACGGGATCGAACCGCCGACCCTCTGCTTGTAAGGCAGATGCTCTCCCGGCTGAGCTAATCACCCTTCGTCTCGGTGTGGCGCGCATTCTACGGACGAGGCACACGGCTGGCAAGTACATTTTTCAACTTTTCTGAAAAAAATTCCTTGGCCTTTCAAAGACCTAGCGCTGCCTGCGGTTTCTTACCCCATTAGCAGCTGCTGGCCCTATGACAGGGCTGGCCTGGAACGCCTGCTCGGAGAATAATGCCCCCCTTATGCATTAAGGAGAGACTCACCCTCATGTGGTTCAAGAACCTGCTGTCCTACCGCCTGACCCAGGAAGTGCCGTTCGAAGCTGAAGCACTGGAAGCTGCCCTGGCCAGCAAGCCGGCCCGCCCCTGCGCCAGCCAGGAGCTGACCACTTATGGTTTCGTCGCGCCGTTCGGCAAAGGCGAAGACGCTCCCCTGGTGCACGTCAGCGGCGAGTTCCTGCTGATTGCCGCACGCAAGGAAGAACGCATTCTGCCCAGCAGCGTCGTCAACGATGCTGTCAAAGAGAAGGTCGAAGAGATCGAGACCGAGCAGATGCGCAAGGTCTATAAAAAGGAACGCGACCAGATCAAGGACGAGATCATCCAGGCGTTCCTGCCGCGCGCGTTCATCCGCCGCTCGATGATCTTCGCCGCCATCGCCCCACGCCTGGGCATGATCCTGGTCAACTCGGCCAGCGCCAAGCGCGCCGAAGACCTGCTGTCGACCCTGCGCGAAGTCATGGGCTCGCTGCCGGTACGCCCGGCCACCGTTAAAATCGCTCCGGCCGCGACCATGACCGATTGGGTCAAATCGCAACAGGCCGCCGAAGGCTTCTATGTGCTGGACGAATGCGAGCTGCGCGACACCGCCGAAGACGGCGGCATCGTGCGCTGCAAGCGCCAGGACCTGACCGGCGAGGAAATCCAGCTGCACCTGAGCACCGGCAAGGTGGTCACCCAGCTGGCCCTGGCCTGGCAGGACAAACTGTCGTTCGTGCTGGACGACAAGATGGTCATCAAGCGCCTGAAGTTCGAAGAGCTGCTGCAGGAGCAGGCCGAGCAGGATGGCGGTGATGAAGCTGCGCAGCAGTTCGATGCAAGCTTCCTGCTGATGATGATGACCTTCAGCGAATTCCTGCCGGTGCTGTTCGAGGCGCTGGGTGGTGAAGAGATTCCGCAAGGGGTCTGAGTTAGCTGATCTGCCGGTGCTGGTCAGGGCGTTATCCTGAGCCAGCACCGGCCTCTTCGCGGGCAAGCCCGCTCCCACAGGTCCCCCACTGCTCTTGAAGCGTGGGGTGTCTCTGTGGGAGCGGGCTTGCCCGCGAAGAGGCCCTGGAAAACCACACTTATATAAGTACAAGGAATATCCCATGCGCGCCCTCGCCGCCCTCAGCCGCTTCGTCGGCAACACCTTCGCCCTCTGGGTGCTGGTGTTCGCCTGCCTGGCTTTCCTGCAACCGCAATGGTTCATCGCGCTCAAGGTTGCCATCGTGCCACTGCTGGGGCTGGTGATGTTCGGCATGGGCCTGACCCTCAAGCTCGACGACTTCGCCGCCCTCGCCCGTCAGCCCTGGCGCGTGGCACTCGGGGTAGTCGCGCACTTCGTGATCATGCCGGGCATGGCCTGGCTGCTGTGCCAGCTGTTCCAGCTGCCGGCGGAAATCGCCGTGGGTGTGATCCTGGTCGGTTGCTGCCCGAGCGGCACCGCGTCGAACGTGATGGTGTGGCTGTCAAAGGGCGACCTGGCACTGGCGGTGGCGATCGCTGCGGTCACCACGTTGCTGGCGCCGCTGCTGACACCGACGCTGATCTGGTTCCTGGCCTCGGCCTGGCTGCCGGTGTCCTTCATGGACATGTTCTGGTCGATCCTGCAGTTGGTCATGTTGCCGATCGTGCTCGGCGTGCTTGCCCAGCGCCTGCTGGGGGCGCGGGTGCAGATGGCGGTGCAGGTGCTGCCGCTGGTGTCGGTGGTGAGCATCGTCATGATCGTCTGCGCGGTGGTGGCGGCCAGCCAGGCGAAGATCGCCGAATCGGGGCTGCTGATCATGGCGGTGGTCGTGCTGCACAACAGTTTTGGTTACCTGTTGGGCTACCTCACCGGCAAGTTCTGCAAGCTGCCGCTGGCCCAGCGCAAGTCGCTGGCGCTGGAGGTGGGGATGCAGAACTCTGGGCTTGGGGCGGCACTGGCCGCCGCGCATTTTTCGCCGCTGGCGGCGGTGCCGAGTGCGCTGTTCAGCGTTTGGCACAATATTTCCGGAGCACTGCTGTCGACCTGGTTCCGGCGGATGGAAGCGCCAGCGGGCGAGGTTGAAGGGGTTGAACCCGTCAGGCATTGATGTTCCCCCGCGAAGAGGCCGGCACTGACTTGCTCGAGAATCTGTAGATGTGCACTATGATGCCCACGGTGAGGACGGCCTCACGACGCACCGCGTGACCATTCCGGGGACGGCCCCATCATTCAAACGATGGAGACACACTCATGTCCTGGATCATCCTGTTCTTCGCCGGCCTGTTCGAGGTCGGCTGGGCTGTCGGCCTGAAGTACACCGACGGCTTCACCCGCCCACTCCCCACCGTGCTGACCGTTGGCGCCATGGTCATCAGCCTGGGCCTGCTGGGCCTTGCCATGAAAGAACTGCCACTGGGGACTGCCTATGCCATATGGACCGGTGTGGGCGCAGTGGGCACGGTGATCGCCGGGATCATCCTGTTCGGCGAGTCCATGGCCCTGGTGCGGTTGGTCAGTGTGGCGCTGATCGTCTGCGGCCTGATCGGCCTGAAGGTCAGCGCCAGCTGACCCTTGCCGTTTAACGCAGCTCGCCGCGCAAGCGGCTCACCTGCTCACGCAACAGTGCTGGCTGCGCCGCCTCCACCGGGATGGCGGCGCCTGCCACGATGGTCACCCGCGACCACAAGCGCTTGAAAAAGCCCTTGCCCGGATCACGGCTGAAGAAACTGCCCCACAGCCCCTGCAAGGCCAATGGAATCACGGGCACCGGGGTCTCTTCCAGAATGCGGCTGACACCGCCCCTGAACACGTCGATCTCGCCATCACCGGTCAACTTGCCTTCCGGGAAGATGCACACCACCTCACCCGCCGCCAGGTACTGGGCGATGCGCTCGAATGCACGCTCATAAATCGCCGCGTCCTCATTACGCCCGGCAATCGGGATGGCACCGGCGGTGCGGAACACGAAGTTGAGCACCGGCAGGTTGTAGATCTTGTAGTACATCACGAACCGGATCGGCCGGCGGATCGCCCCGCCGAGCAGCAGTGCGTCGACGAACGATACGTGGTTGCACACCAGCAACGCAGCACCCTCATCCGGGATGCGCTCAAGGTCACGGTGCTCCACGCGGTACATCGAATGGCTGAGCAGCCAGATCAGGAAGCGCATGGTGAATTCGGGCACGATCCTGAAGATGTAGGCGTTGACCAGCACGTTGAGCAGCGACACTACCAGGAACAGCTGCGGGATGCTCAGGTCGGCCAGGCCCAGCAGGACGATGGTGAGGATGGCCGACACCACCATGAACAGGGCATTGAGAATGTTGTTGGCCGCAATCACCCGCGCGCGCTGGTCCTCGGCGGTGCGTGCCTGGATCAGCGCATACAGCGGCACGATATAGAAGCCACCGAACACGCCCAGGCCAACGATCGACAGCAATATCCACCACGCCTGGCGCATGCCCAGCAACGTCAGCCAGTCATGCGGCGCCGCAGCGGCCGGCACATCGCCGGAATGCCACCACCAGAGCAAGCCGAACAGGGTCAGGCCGAACGAGCCAAACGGCACAAGGCCGATCTCGACCTTGCGCCCGCTGAGGCGCTCGCACAGCAACGAACCCAGGGCGATACCCACCGAGAACAGGGTCAGCACCAGGGTCACCACCGTGCCGTCGCCGTGCAGCCAATCCTTGGCATAAGCCGGGATCTGGGTCAGGTAGATGGCGCCGACGAACCAGAACCACGAGTTGCCGACGATCGAGCGCGACACCGCCGGTGGCTGGCCCAGGCCCATGCGCAGGATCAGCCACGACTGCTTGAAGATGTTCCAGTCCAGCTTCATCTGCGGCGCAACAGCCGCAGCGCGGGGGATCCAGCGGCTGGCCAGGTAGCCCAGCACCGCGGTGCCCACCACACCACCCGCCACCACCGTGGCGTAGCGGTCGCTGGCCATCATTACCCCGGCACCGATGGTGCCGGCGAGGATGGCGAGGAAGGTGCCCATCTCCACCAGGCCGTTACCGCCGACCAGTTCTTCTTCACGCAGCGCCTGAGGCAGGATCGAATACTTCACCGGGCCGAACAGCGCCGAATGGGTGCCCATGCCGAACAGCGCCACAAGCATCAGCGCCAGGTGGTGGGTGATGAAGCCCAGCGCGCCGATGGCCATGATGGCGATTTCGGCCAGCTTGATCGCGCGGATCAACGCGTCCTTGGCGAACTTCTCGCCAAACTGCCCGCCCAGCGCCGAGAACAGGAAGAACGGCAGGATGAACAGCAGCGCGCAGAGGTTGACCCAGATCGAGCGGTCGCCGCCGCCAAGGCTGAGTTTGAACAGGATCGCCAGGATCAGCGACTGCTTGAACAGGTTGTCGTTGAAGGCACCCAGCGACTGGGTGATGAAAAACGGCAGGAAGCGCCGCTTGCCGAGCAAGGTGAATTGCGAGGAATGACTCATCGTCCTTGTTCCCTGAGGGGCTTTAGTCATTGGAGGCACGCTGGCCGCAAGAAGCCACAAATCTGCACGGGAATGCGTGGTGCTGGCAAGTCGAGCACGCCGATCCAAGCCATGCCATCCGCACTACTGGCACATTGAGGCCAAACAACAGGAAATTCCTGTTCAGATTTTGTTACATCTGCCGATAATTCATATAGATGACTATATCTGACAGAAGGGACAGACCTCCGGTCTCCTCCAACGCATAAGAAAAGGAGCTCAGCAGCATGTTTACCTGGTTCGGCGACCTCAGGATCGCCAGCAAACTCTTCCTCGGTTTCGGCCTGGTGCTGTGCCTGACCCTGATTCAGTCGTTGATCGGCTGGGATGGGCTCGGCAGCTTGGTGCGCCGCAGCGAAGTGGTCAATGATGTCTCCGGCCTCAATGACGCCCTCGGCGATCTGCGGGTGGCCCGACTGCGCCATGCCATGGCCAACGGCGAAGAAAGCGAAGGCAAGGCACTGCAGGCGGCACTGGACGCGTTCCAGCAGCCCCTGGGCAGGTTGCGCGGGGTACTGGCCAAGCCGGAAAGCCAGGCAATCCTGAGCCAGGCCGACCAGACCTTGCAGGCCTACGCCGGCAATCAGGCGCTGAGCTTCCAGTCCTACCAGAAGATGCGCGCCGCGCAGAAAGCCATGGGCGTATTGGCGACCGATTCCTTTGCCAGCATCGAACGCATCCGCAATCAGGTGCGCGCCCTGCCCGACGCCGAACAGCGCTTCGTGCGCATCGAAGCGATCAACCAGATTCGCGAAAACCTCATCCTGCTGCGCTACCACGTACGCGGCTACACCGGTAACACCAACGCCGATACCGAAAAGCAGATGAACACGCAGATCGCCACGACGGTGAACGAGCTGCCGGGCCTGGTGGCCAGGTTCAACGGCAGCTTCGCTGCGCAATTCCAGCAACTGGAGCAGCAGGTGCGCGCCTACGCCGGCGCAGTGGACGCTTTCCGGGGCGAAGTGAGCAAGCTGGTGGACTACCGCACGCAAATGGGCAATGACGTCGAAACGCTCAACACCCTGATTGGCAAGCTGCTCGACGCGCAGGCCGTGGCGGTGGCCAATGACAGCCAGTTCGCCAAGACCCTGCAGGTCGTCACCACCCTCCTCGCCCTGCTGATCGGCGCGCTGGCCGCCGTGGTGATTGCCCGGCAAATCAGCCAGCCACTGCGCCAGGTGCTCAGGGCCATGGAACAGGTGGCCGCCGGTGACCTCAGCGAACAACCGGCCAGCCGCCGCCGCGACGAAGTCGGCCAGCTGCAGAACGCCCTGCAGGGCATGACCCGCAACCTGCGCGAGCTGATCGCCCAGGTGCGCGACGGCATTTCGCAGATCGCCAGCGCCACCGAAGAGCTGTCGGCGATCACCGAGCAGACCAGCGCCGGCGCCAACAATCAGAAAGTCGAAACCGACCAGGTCGCCACCGCCATGCAGGAAATGGCCGCCACCGTGCATGAAGTGGCGCGCAATGCCGGCGAAGCCTCACTCGCGGCCAGTGCCACCGATGAAGAAGCGCGCGAAGGCGACAGTGTGGTGAACCGCGCCGTCGCACAGATCGACCGCCTGGCCAGCCAGGTGGATGCCACCGGCGAGGCCATGGGCGCGCTGCGCAGCGAGAGCCAGCGCATTGGCAAGGTGATGGACGTGATCAAGGCAGTGGCCGAGCAGACCAACTTGCTGGCGCTCAACGCCGCGATCGAAGCGGCCCGCGCCGGCGAGGCAGGCCGTGGTTTTGCCGTGGTGGCGGATGAAGTGCGCAGCCTGGCCCAACGCACACAGGCCTCGACGCTGGAAATCGAGTCGGCGATCGGCAGCCTGGAACAAGGCACCCGTTCGGTGAGCGAGCTGATGCAAGAAAGCCAGAGCCTGACCGAGAGCAGCGTGGCGCTGGTACGTGAGGCGGGTGTGGCGCTGGAAGGGATTACCCAACGGGTGTCGGGGATCCAGCTGATGAACCAGCAGATCGCTGCGGCCTCGGAGCAGCAGAGCGCGGTGGCCGAGGAGATCAGCCGCAGCGTGGTAACGGTGAGGGATATTTCCGAACAGACGGCTGAGGCCAGCCAGCAGACTTCGGCATCCAGTGTGGAGCTGGCGCGGCTGGGTGGGCAATTGCAGCAGATGATCAGCCGGTTCCGGTTCTGATTTTTTAAGCAGTCGGTACCGGCCCTCTCGCCGGCAAGCCGGCTCCCACAGGTACCCCGCAGCTCTTAGGTTCAGCGGGGTACTCGTGGGAGCCGGCTTGCCGGCGAGAGGGCCGGGGCAGGTGCTGCATCACTCGAAACCGAACAACGCCCTCGCAGTATCCACCAGCAGCGCCCGGCGCAGTTCAGCGGAACACCCCAACGCCTCGAACTGCTCGACCACCGTGGCAAAGCTCACCGCCGATTCATGCTGGGTATGCGGCCAGTCGCTGCCCCACATCAAACGCTCGGCGCCATAGTGCGCCTCGAGCGCACCCAGCGCCTTGCGCGCGAACGCCAGGTTCTGTTCCGGCGTGCCTTCCAGCCGATAGATGCCCGACACCTTCACCCAGACCTTGCCCTTGCCGCCCAGCGTCAGCAGCTCGGCAAAGCCCGGTTGGCCCAAGCCCAGGCGGGCATCGGGCCGGCCGAAATGGTCGACCACGATGTCCAGGCCATAGGGCGCCAAGGCCCGCACCAGCGCCGGCAGATCCGCCACCTGGCGGTGCAGCTCCAGGTGCCAGCCCTGTTCACCGATGCGCTCCAGCAGAGGCCGCCACGCTGCACCTTTGAGATCGGGCAGTGCCTGGCCCATGAGGTTCAGGCGCACACCCCGCACCCCAAGACGGGCCATCTCATCCAGGGTTTCGCGCTCGACGTCCCGCTCCAGCATCACCACCCCGCGCAACTGCCCTGGCACGGTCTGCAGGGCGCTCAGCAGGTAGCGGTTGTCGGTGCCCAGGAAACTGGGCTGCACCAGCACGCCATGGCTGAAGCCATGGCCCTGCAACTGGGCCAGGTAATCGCCCAGCGGCGCGTCGTAACTCGGCGCGTAGCGGCGCTCGCTGGCCAGGTTCAGCCCACGGCTGAAGACGTGGGCGTGGCTGTCGATGGCGGTGATCAATGAAGCGGGAACGTCAGGCATGGTTTTCAATCGGAGCTTTTCAATCGGGGCAAGGGTCAGGTTACTTGGCTGCAGCGCCGGCCAGGTGCGGCTCGGGCGTTGCCTCAAGGGTGCGGCCTCGGGTTTCCGGCAGGCACAGCACGGCGATCATGGCCACGCCGTAGGCAATGCCGGCATCGATGCCGATCGCACTGCCCAGCGACATGGACTCACTCATGTGGCCGACCAGGAACGGGAACACCGCTGACAGCACGCGGCCGAAGTTGTAGCAGAAGCCAACCCCGGCGCCGCGTACGTCGGCCGGATACAGTTCGTTGAAGTACGAACCCAGGCTGGCCGGGATGCCGGCGGCGAAGAAGCCCAGCGGGAAGCCGAGGAACAGCATCTGGGTGTTGGTCAGCGGGAAGAACACGTAGGCCTGCACGGTCAGCACGCAGCACAGGGCGAACAGCAGGATATTTTTGCGCCGGCCGATGCGGTCGATCAGCAAGCCGCTGACCACACAGCCGCACCAGAAGGCGAAGATGATCACCGCCAGGTAGCCGCCGGAGTTCAGTACCGAGAGGTTGCGCTCAGTCTTGAGGAAGGTCGGCAGCCAGGTCATGACCGCGTGATAACCACCATGGGCACCCAGGCCCAGCAGCCCCCCCAGCAGGGTCACGCGCAGCAGCTCGGGGCGGAAGATACCGGCCATGGATTTGAAGAAGCTGACCGGGATGGCCTGTTCTTTCTGCAGGCGCTGGAAGCTGTCCGGCTCCTGCACGTTGCGGCGCACCCAGATGATCAGCAGCGATGGCAGCAGGCCGACGAAGAACATCACCCGCCAGGCGTATTGCGCAGGCACCAGCGAGTAGATCAGCATGAACAGTGCCACCGCCAGGCCCCAGCCCACGGCCCAGGCGCTCTGCACCGTGCCCATGACCTTGCCGCGGTATTTCGGGTTGATGGTCTCGGCCATCAGCACCGCACCGGCCGCCCACTCGCCACCGATGCCGAAGCCTTGCATGGCCTTGACGAACAGCAGCGGGTAGAAGCCGGTGACGAAGGCCGAGAGGAAGGTGAAGAAGGAGAACCAGAGGATCATCCACTGCAGCGTGCGCACGCGGCCGTAACGGTCGGACAGGGTGCCACCGAGCCAGCCGCCGATGGCCGAGGTGACCAGGGTCAGGCCGCTGATCAGGCCAGCGTCACCCTTGGTCAGGGAGAACGCGGCGATCAGCGCCGGGATGGCCAGGCCGAACATCTGCACTTCCAGCGCATCGAGCGACCAGCCGCCGAAGCAGGCCCAGAACGTCTTGCGTTCCCGTGAGGTGATCTGGCGGTACCAGCTGAACATGATTGTTATCCTTCTAGTTGTGTGTGTTACGGCCGGGCGTACCGAAGCGCTTGGCACGCTGGCGACCGGGCAGGCGAAGCCACTGCGCCGTGGCAGAACGGCGCAGACGGGTAACGGGGCGAAGCAGCCGGGTCAGCGAATGTCGATGCGGTAGCGGAAGTGCTGCGCATGGCCGCGCGAGCGGCGCCATTCCAACGGTTTGCCGGCGTAATCACGGGCCAGACGCTCGATCACCACCACCGGGCTGTCGGCCGGCAGTTGCAACAAGCGGCCATGCGCCGCATCGACCGCTTCAGCGGTCAGGCTCTCTTCGGCGTAGGCGACTACCTGGCCGCACAGCTCCTCATAGATCGGGTAAAGCAGCGGGCCCTTGCTCTGCAGGTCGACATCCAGCAAAGGCTGGAAGGTCTGGCGCGGCAGCCAGATCTCTTCGGCGAGCACCGGCTGGGCACCGAGCAGACGGGTACGGACGATACGGATGACTTCGGCCTCGGCCGCCAGCCCCAACGCTGCAGCCACTGCCGACGGTGCCGGCACGGGCTCGATGGAAAGGATGCGGCTTTCCGGCATCACCCGTTCGCCGCTGGCGGTCTCGAAACGGAAGAAGCGGAACAGCGAAGACTGGAACTGTGGGCGGCGGATGAACGTGCCGCGGCCTTGCTGGCGCTCCAGCACGCCTTCGCTGACCAGCACATCGACGGCCTTGCGCACGGTGCCGACCGACATGTCGAACTCGGTCGCCAGCGCGGCTTCGGTAGGGATCGCTTCACCGGGGCGCCAGCGGTTGTTGGCAATCTGCTCGATCAGGTGGTCGCGCAGTTGTTGGTAGCGTGGCAGTCGAGCATCACCGGACAGTGGGGGCATGGTCGCTCTCGTCTTGTTATATAAACATATATATGAATTTGCGAAGAGTATTCCCGGTGGATGCCAGGGTGTCAATCCTCCGCTGGTCGCCACGCCGCGGCGCCCCCATTGCCGGCAAGCCGGCTCTCACAGGAATCATCCGGCGTTACTGGCGATGCGCTACCTGCAGGCGCTGGCTTGCCAGCGATGGGCTGCGCAGCAGCCCCCCTATGTCATATGCTCAGCAGCGGCAATCCCCACAACAAGGAAGTGGCAATGCTCGCCGCCCTCAAGCACTACCCCGCAGCCGTGCGTCTGCTGCTGGCCACTACTTTCACCCTGACCGTGGCCCGTGCCCTTACCCTGCCCTACCTGGTCGTTTACCTGGCCGACAACTTCCAGCTGTCGATCAGCCACATCGGCCTGCTGATCGGCGGCGCGCTGATCGTCGCCTCGCTGTTGAGCCTGTACGGCGGCCATCTGGTCGACACCCTGCGCAACCACACCCTGGTCACCGCCAGTACGCTGGTGTTTGCCCTGGCCTTCGTCGCTGCCATTGCCAGCCGTTCGGCGCTGCTGTTCTTTCTGTGCCTGGTGCTGATCAACCTGGCCCTGGCCGTGGTCGACATCGCCGCCAAGGCGGGCTTCTGCGCACTGCTGCCGGTGGAGCAACGTGCCGAGGTGTTCGCCATCAAGTACACCCTGAGCAACGTGGGTTACGCGGTCGGCCCGCTGCTGGGGGTGGCGCTGCTGGAGCTTGACGCTCATCTGCCCTTTTTCGCCTCCGCGCTGATTGGCCTGGGCATGTGCCTGGCCTACTGGCACTTGGGCGACCGCGGGCTGCAGGCCAGTGCCCCCGCCCCGCCGGCTGCCGGCTTTGCCCAGGTGGCGTTGGGGCTGGCGCGGGATCGGCGGCTGGTGTGCTTCACCCTCGGCGGTGTGCTCAGTGCGGTGGTGTTCGGCCAGTTCACCGCTTACCTGTCGCAATACCTGGTGGTGACCACCAGCGCCCGCGAGGCGGCGCACCTGGTCGGCTACCTGGTGACCACCAACGCCGTGACGGTGATCGCCCTGCAATACCTGATCGGCCGCCGCATCAGCCGCCAGCAGCTGATGCCCTGGCTGCTGGCCGGGATGGCGCTGTTCATCGCCGGGCTGCTGGGCTTCTCGGTCGCCGGGACGGTGCTGGCCTGGTGCCTGGCCATGCTGGTGTTCACCCTCGGCGAGATCATCGTGATACCGGCCGAGTACATGTTCATCGACCTGATAGCGCCGGAGCACCTGCGCGGGGTGTATTACGGTGCGCAGAACCTCTCCAACCTGGGCGCGGCGCTGGGGCCGGTGATGGTCGGGTTCGTCTTGGGGCACGGGTGGCCGGGGGCGACCTTCTACCTGCTGGTGTTGTCGGTGATACTGGCGGGAGTGTTCTACTGGCTGGGTACTCGCCGCAATTGAGGGTGGCTGTGCCGCGTATGGGCCGGCACAGGTATTAGCTGAAGCCTGCGACGACTCGCCACTGCGACCATCGTCGGCGCTGACGAACCCTCGCCTGCGTGCCAGACTGGTTGATCGGGACCGCGTTATCTTTTTTGCTCCGGAGTTTTCATGTCGTTGTCCAGCTGGCTGATCGCCGTGGTCGCCCTGGCCTATATGGCCGTCATGTTCGCCATCGCCTTCTACGGCGACCGCCGCAGCACGCCGTTGCCGCCGCGGCTGCGCGCCTGGGTGTACAGCCTGTCGCTGGCGGTGTATTGCACCAGCTGGACCTTCTTTGGCGCGGTCGGCCAGGCCGCCGAACAGCTCTGGGCGTTTTTACCGATCTACCTGGGCCCGATCCTGCTGCTGGTCTTCGCACCCTGGGTGCTGCAGAAGATGGTGCTGATCAGCAAACAGCAGAACATCACCTCGATCGCCGACTTCATCGCCGCGCGCTACGGCAAGTCGCAGACGTTGGCGGTGGTGGTGGCGCTGATCTGCCTGGTCGGGGTGCTGCCCTACATTGCCCTGCAGCTCAAAGGCATCGTGCTCGGCGTCAACCTGCTGATCGGCGCCAATGCCGATGCCACCGGCACCCGCGTGCAGGACACCGCACTGGTGGTGTCGCTGGTGCTGGCGCTGTTCGCCATCGTCTTCGGCACGCGCAGCCTGGACGTTACCGAGCACCACCGCGGCATGGTCCTGGCAATTGCCTTCGAATCGCTGATCAAGCTGCTGGCCTTCCTCGCCGTCGGCGTGTTCGTGGTGTTCAACCTGTACGACGGCTTTGACGACCTGTTCACCCAGGCACGCCAGTCGATCCACCTGGAGAGTTACTGGCAGGAGACCATCAACTGGCCGTCGATGGTGGTGCAGACCGCCGTGGCGATGATGGCGATCATCTGCCTGCCGCGGCAATTCCATGTGACCGTGGTGGAGAACATCGAGCCGCAGGACATGCGCCTGGCACGCTGGGTGTTCCCGATGTACCTGGCCCTGGCCGCACTGTTCGTGGTGCCCATCGCCCTGGCCGGGCAGATGCTGTTGCCCGGCACGGTGATTTCCGATTCCTTCGTGATCAGCCTGCCGCTGGCCGAAGCGCACCCGAGCCTGGCCTTGCTGGCCTTCATCGGCGGCGCCTCGGCCGCCACTGGCATGGTCATCGTCGAGGCCGTGGCGCTGTCGACCATGGTCTCCAACGACATGCTGCTGCCCTGGCTGCTGCGCCGCAACAACGCCGAACGGCCGTTCGAGGTGTTCCGCCACTGGATGCTCTCGGTGCGCCGGGTGACCATCGTGGTCATCCTGCTGCTGGCCTACGTCAGCTATCGCCTGCTCGGCTCCACTGCGAGCCTGGCGACCATCGGCCAGATCGCCTTCGCCGCCGTGACCCAATTGACCCCGGCCATGCTCGGCGCGCTGTACTGGAAGCAGGCCAACCGCCGCGGCGTGTTCGCCGGCCTGGCCGCGGGTATCTTCCTGTGGTTCTACACCCTGGTACTGCCGATCACCGCCCACAGCCTGGGCTGGTCGCTGGAGCTGTTCCCTGGCCTGGCGTGGCTGCACGGCAACCCGTTGAACCTGCCGATCACCCCCCTCACCCAAGGCGTGGTGCTGTCGCTGGCGGGCAACTTCACCTTGTTCGCCTGGGTCTCGATGCTGTCGCGCACCCGCGTGTCGGAGCACTGGCAGGCGGGGCGTTTCATCGGCCAGCAGACCAGCGCCCGGCCCAATGGCAAGCCGCTGCTGGCGGTGCAGATCGATGACCTCCTGACCCTGGCCTCGCGTTTCGTCGGCGAGGAACGCGCACGGCAGAGCTTCATCCGCTTCGCCTATCGCCAGGGCAAAGGTTTCAACCCCAACCAGAACGCCGATGGCGACTGGATCGAGCACACCGAGCGCCTGCTGGCCGGCGTGCTCGGCAGCTCCTCGACCCGTGCCGTGGTCAAGGCGGCCATCGAAGGCCGCGACATGCAGCTCGAAGACGTGGTGCGGATTGCCGACGAAGCGAGCGAAGTGCTGCAGTTCAACCGCGCCCTGCTGCAAGGCGCCATCGAGAACATCAACCAGGGTATCAGCGTGGTTGACCAGAACCTGCACCTGGTGGCCTGGAACCGCCGCTACCTGGAGCTGTTCAACTACCCCGACGGGCTGATCAGCGTCGGCCGCCCGATCGCCGACATCATCCGCTACAACGCCGAACGCGGCCTGTGCGGCCCGGGCGAAGCACAAGTGCATGTGGCGCGGCGCCTGCACTGGATGCGCCAGGGCCGCGCGCACTCGTCCGAACGGCTGTTCCCCAATGGCCGGGTGATCGAGCTGATCGGCAACCCGATGCCTGGTGGCGGTTTCGTCATGAGCTTCACCGACATCACCCCGTTCCGCGAGGCCGAGCAGGCGCTGCGCGATGCCAACGAGGGGCTGGAGCAGCGCGTGGCCGAGCGTACCCATGAGCTGTCTCAGCTCAACCAGGCACTGTCGGAAGCCAAGAGCCAGGCCGAAGCGGTAAGCAAGTCCAAGACCCGCTTCCTGGCCGCAGTCAGCCATGACCTGATGCAACCGCTGAATGCCGCGCGGCTGTTCTCCGCCGCCTTGTCGCAGCAGGCCGAGGGGCTCAACGACGAGGCCCAGCAACTGGTGCAGCACATGGACAGCTCGCTGCGCTCGGCCGAAGAGCTGATCAGCGACCTGCTGGACATCTCGCGCCTGGAGAACGGCAAGATCACCCCGGACGCCAAACCCTTCGCCCTCAACGAGCTGTTCGACACCCTCGGCGCGGAGTTCAAGGTGCTGGCCGCCGAGAAGGGGCTGGCGTTCCGCCTGCGCGGCAGCCGCCTGCGCATCGACAGCGACATGAAACTGCTGCGCCGGGTGCTGCAGAACTTCCTCACCAACGCCCTGCGCTACGGCAAAGGCCCGATCCTGCTGGGCGTGCGCCGCCAGGGCGAACAGCTGTGGCTGGAAGTGTGGGACCGTGGCCCGGGGATCGCCGACGACAAGTTGCAAGTGATCTTCCAGGAGTTCAAGCGCCTGGACAGCCACCAAACCCGCGCCGAAAAGGGCCTGGGCCTGGGTTTGGCGATCGCCGATGGTCTGTGCCGCGTACTGGGCCACAAGCTGGAAGTGCGCTCGTGGCCTGGCAAAGGCACGGTGTTTCGCGTCAACGTACCCATCGCCCGCCAGGCGGTGCCCGCACCGACAGCGCCAGTCGAGCAGGCCAGCCAGCCGCTGGCCGGGCTGCAGGTGCTGTGCATCGACAACGAAGACAGCATCCTGATCGGCATGAACAGCCTGCTCAGCCGCTGGGGCTGCAAGGTCTGGACCGCGCGCAACCGCGCCGAATGTGAAGCGCTGCTGGCCCAGGGCATGCGCCCACACCTGGCGCTGGTGGACTACCACCTGGACGAGGGCGACACCGGCAGTGCGCTGATGGGATGGCTACGCGCCTGCCTGGCTGAACCGGTGCCGGGGGTGGTGATCAGTGCCGACGGCAGCAAGGAAACCCTGGCCACGGTACACGCCGCAGGCCTGGACTACCTGGCCAAGCCGGTCAAGCCGGCGGCCCTGCGCGCCCTGCTCAATCGCCATCTGAGCCTGGTGCAGTAACCGCCGCGTCCGCCAACCCTTCATCCGACAGCGCCCGCTCCAGCAGGTCGGCCGGCAGGCTCTTGCTGGCACGGGCCCCGAGCAGCTTGAGCTGTTCGCTGCGGCTGACCAGGTTGCCGCGCCCCTCGCAGAGCTTGTTGCGCGCTGCCGCGTAGGCCTTGTCGACCTGCTGCAGCCGGTTGCCCAGCTCGTCCAGGTCCTGGATGAACAGCACGAACTTGTCGTACAGCCAGCCGGCGCGCTCGGCGATCTCGCGGGCGTTCTGGCCTTGGCGTTCCTGCTTCCACAGGCTGTCGATTACCCGAAGCGTGGCAAGCAAGGTGGTCGGGCTGACGATCACGATCTGCCGGTCGAATGCCTCCTGGAACAGGTTCGGCTCCGCCTGAAGGGCGGCCGAGAACGCCGCCTCGATAGGCACGAACAACAGCACGAAATCCAGGCTGTGCAGACCTTCGAGGCGGTTGTAATCCTTGCTCGACAGGCCTTTGACGTGGCTGCGCAGCGACTGAACGTGCTGCTTGAGCGCGTTTTCATCGTTGCCGCTGACGTACTGCTGATAGGCGGTCAAGCTGACCTTGGCATCGACCACCACCTGCTTGTTGCCCGGCAACATGATCAGTACGTCGGGCTGGAAGCGTTCGCCGTCGGCGCTCTTCAGGCTGACCTGGGTCTGGTACTCGCGGCCCTTCTCAAGGCCGGCATGCTCCAGCACGCGTTCAAGGATCAGTTCACCCCAGTTGCCCTGGGTCTTCTGGCCTTTGAGCGCCTGGGTGAGGTTGGTGGCTTCGTCGGACAGGCGCAGGTTGAGCTGCTGCAGGCGCTCCAATTCCTTGCCCAGCGAGAATCGCTCACGGGCTTCTTGCTGGTAGCTCTCCTCGACGCGCTTTTCAAAGGCCTGGATGCGCTCCTTGAGCGGGTCGAGCAACTGCCCCAGGTGCTGCTGGCTGGTCTGGGCAAAGCGCTGCTCACGCTCGTCGAAGATCTTCGTGGCCAAGTCGGCAAACTGGGCGCGCAGCGTATCGCGGGCCTCCTGCAGGTCTTCCAGGCGCTGCTGGTGGCTGTCCTGCTGCTCGCGCAGCTCCGCTTCCAGGCGGGCACCCTGGGCCTCCAGGCGGCGCAATTCGGCCTCACGACTGGCCCGTTCGAGCTGCCAGGCGTGAGCCGCGTCGCGGGCATTGTCGCGGTCGATCTGCAGCAGTTCGAGCTCGCGGCCTTGAGCAGCCAGCTGGGCCTGCTTGACGCTATTGGCTTCGCTGAGGTCGCTGACCTCGTCGCGGCTGGCATCCAGTTGCGCCTGCAGGCCGGCCTGGGCCAGTTGGGCGCCATTGAGACGCTCCTCAAGCAAGGCCTGCTCGCCTTGCCGTGCGCCGTGCCGGCGTTGTACATGCATGACCCAAATCAGGCAAGGCAAGGCGCCTGCCACCAAGCCCAGCAGAATGCTGGTCAGATCCACTGCCATGCTTACCCCGAACGGTCTGTTGCAAATGAGCTGCAGCTTATCAGTCTGCCGTGGCGGGCGCCTGCTCCGGCTCATTGCCCTGGCACAGCCGCGCATATTCCAGCTGCGCCCGCTGATCACCGGCCCGAGCAGCCTGGCGCAGCAGTTCGTGGCCGATACGTCGGTCGCGGGCGTTGCCGCAATCGCGGCAAAGCATTTGCCCCAAGCGGCTCTGGGCCACCACCACGCCCTGGCGCGCGGGCTGCTTGAGCAGACGCCCGGCCAGGTGCTTGACCTGAGGCTTGTCGCCCAGGCGCGGGTTGTCGAGCAACCACAGGGCCACTTTCAGTGAGAAGCGCTTGGTCGAAGGGGCCGGTGAGGCCGCAGTGGGGCTGGCGAGGTGTTTACCGCGAAATTTCATGACAAACAGGGAAGGCAACTCGAAAGGCGCGCCACTCTACTCTTTTTTCTGCCGCGTGGCCTGTCGATTTACGGAGGGTTGAAAAAAAATTTCACCGATCTTTTCTTGACGTTTTCAAGTCGATGACCAGCAGGTCTGCAGCTGCCTGACGATTGTCGGACAGTTCTTTAATTTGCTGGCACGCCCGTCCTAGAGCAAGCGCTCGGGACAATCCACAGTTCCTGTGGATAACTCGGTGGACAACCCCCTTAAGGACCCCGCAAACCCCTATGAAACGGGGCTTACAGTCAAACTGACGATTTTTTCACCAGCTAAAATTAGTGTTTTTTTTCATTGACTTAAGCTGCCAGTCAAGGCATTGGCGAGCTTCTGCGGCGCTGTTGCCGGGCTGTTACAACTCACGCCTCGAATGTGAACAAGTGCACCGAAAACCTGCAGTTGAATGCACGAAATTGGTACATCCTGCCACTTGAAGGCCGTTTGCCCCCTCTTCCCAGCACGCGCAAGAAACGCCATAATGCTCGGCTCACCTGTGGAATTTTCGCAAGGCTTGCAAAGCCCGCAAAGTTCCGGTAAGGTGCGCCTCGTTAGTACCAAGCTGAAAGTCAATTCTGGCCAGAAGCGTCCTTGCAGGCCTGCTCCCCCCCAAGAGCATCACTGCTGAAATCAGGACCGGCCCTTTCGATGATTCACTCGCCAGCCCAGCGCTGTTCAAGCACGAATCACGTGACAGATTGATCAGGATTCCATACCGACGGCCTAGAACCTTGGCCCCGGCATGCTGCCTGCCCTCTGAAGTACCTACCAGTCAGCCCAAGCGCCTACCTTATGATTGCGCTCTCCCTGGCTGCCCTGTTCCAGTCAGGTTCGTTCGTCCCTTAATAAAGGCGTCACTGGAACGTTTCTATCATGCACGGATCATATCTCCCGTGTTTAAAGCAGGAACCTCCAACAATATGCATACTCATCATCAAATTCAGGCTGCCATTGGCACCCTCTCCCAGGCCTTCTCGCCGTTGAAGTGCCTGATCACCGCCCCTCGCAAGGGCAACTTCAGCTTCACCCTGGTGGACGAACACGGCGTCGCCTGCCACACCGAACGTCTGTACCCAGAGCAGTACAACCGCTCGGAACCGCTGCAAGCCGTGATTGCCCGGACCCGCCAGTCGCTCACCGCGTGAGCGGCGAATACCGATGCATTCAGCCGCTGAATGCACCGTGTCGCAAGCTTCCTGATCGTTCTTGGCGTAATTGCCGCAAGGCATATGGCGCCGAACGTCAGGCAGCAATCGATTTAAAAACAGCTCTTTACACCATGATTATCACACTACACTTCAACTCGAGCGGTCCCTACCGCTTCCGGCGGGCCTGACCAATCACCAGCTGCCAAGCTCCAGCGCCCGTCGGCCCTTTACTGCTCGAGGGCATCATGGGTATTGCGGCGAATGAATTGTGTCAGTATGTGATCCGACCAACCCTGGTCTACCTCAACCGTCATTGCGCCAGTGCCGAAGCTCTTTTGCTGGGCATCGCGGCCAGCCAGTCGGCGCTCGGCTCAGCCTTGCATGACAGGCGTGGCCACGGCCTGTACCGCATCGGCGAGCATCGCCACCAAGCCGTATGGGACAATTTTCTCGCCCGCGACCCCGAGCTAGCCAGCCTGGTACGCGGCCTGGCGAGCCAGCACGCGTTCCTCGGCGGCCCGCACCTGGAACTCACGGTCAACCTGCGCTACTCCACCGCCATTGCCTGGATGCTGATCGAAGCGCAGTCCACCCCCCTGCCTGCCGCTGACGATCTGCTCGGCCAGGCGCGGATCTGGCGGCAAATTTTTCACCCCCAAGGTCGCCTGCGCGACTTCACTCAGGCCTGGCATCTGTGCGTTGATCAGAAATTGCCACAGGCATCTTGAGAATCATCCTACGCATTACCGGAAAAAAAGGAATTTTGGTCGGATTGTCCTACAAAACCGCTCTATCTCCTGTGATACGGGCTATAGCGCAGCGCGTGATTTGTTGGTAGCTTTTCGCCCCGGAGATCCCAAGGAGTTCTAATAATGAAAAAAGTCATGCTCAAAACCTCCCTCGGCGTAGCCGTTGCTCTCGCCTCCAGCCAACTGTTCGCTGCCGGCTTCGCCCTTAACGAACAGAGCATCAGCAGCATGGGGACAGGTTTCGCGGGACGTTCTTCTTCTGCCGAAGATGCCAGCACCGTGTTTGGCAACCCGGCAGGCATGTCCCGCCTCAAGCGCGAACAAATCACCGTGGGCGGCGCTGCCGTCATCGCCAAGTCCGATATCTCGGGCCCTGGCAGCAACTTCGGGGGGGAAACCGATGGTGACATGGTGCCGGTCGTTGGCGTACCGATGGGTTACTACGTCAAGCCGATCGATGATCACTGGAGCGTCGGCTTCGGTGTTTACGTACCCTTCGGCCTGGTCACCGACTACGGCAGCGACGATGCCGCCCGCTACTGGGGCAAAAAGAGCCATGTCGAGGTAGTGACCTTCCAGCCAACTGTCAGCTACGCCTTCAACGACAAGGTCTCGATCGGTTTCGGCCCAACCATCAACCGCATCAAAGGTGAACTGGGCTCTAACCTGCCGACCCCAGCCTTCCTCGGCGGAAATGATGGCGAAGTCAAGATCAAGGGCGACGACACCGCTGTCGGCTACAACATCGGCATTCTGGTGCAGGCCACCGACAGCACCCGCGTCGGCCTGACCTACCACTCGATGGTCGACTACAAGCTCGAAGGCAAGACCCGCGTCAGCACCCCGCTGATAGGGGCATTCAGCGGCAGCAAGTTCGACGCTACCCTGAAGATCAAGACACCAGAGTCGGTCGACCTTTCGGTCACCCACGAACTCGACGACCAGTGGACCCTGTACGCAGGCAGCACCTGGACCCGCTGGAGCCGCCTGAAAGATATCACCGTGCAGAACGATGTCCCGGCGCGACTGGCAGGTTCGGCGTTCCAGACCATTACCGAAGAGCAGAACTGGCACGACACCTGGGCCCACGCCATTGGCGCGTCCTACAAGGTGAACAAGGAGTGGGTACTGCGCACCGGCTTCACCGTAGACCAGTCGCCAACCAACAACCACGACCGTTCACCGCGCATCCCGACCGGCGATCGCAAGGTGTTCAGCCTGGGTGCGGGCTGGAGCCCGAACGAAGACATGACCATCGACGTGGCCTACTCCTACCTGTGGGAAGAGGACACCAAGGTCAACCAGGTCAGCGCCAGCAAAGGCAGCTACCAGGCCAAGTACGAGAACAGCGCGCACGGCGTGGGTGCATCCCTCACCTACCGCTTCTGACGCTTGTTGCTGCATGAAGAACCGCCCTTGTGGCGGTTTTTTCAGGCCTGGATTTGCCAGCTGTCACCCAGCGAATCCTGCAGGTAGTTCATGAACGCGCGCACCTTGGCGGTCATGGCGAAGCGGTCGGCCAGGCACAGGTAGATGTCCATCGGCTCGGTCTGGGCGTAGGCCTGACTGTCGTCGCGGTATTCGAACAACGGCACCAGCGCACCGGACGCGAGGCGCGGCCTGAGGATGAATTCGGCCAGCCGGGTGATGCCACCGTCGTTGAGCGCCATCTGCGTCAGCGCGTCGATATCGTCACTGATCAGCACCGTGCCGAATTCGGCCTCGAAGCGCAGGCCATCACGTACGAACCCCCACCGCAGGAAGCGGCCATCCACCGGGTAGCGAAACACCAGGCAGCGATGGTCGCGCAGTGCCTCGGGCGTGGCCGGCAAGCCTGCGCTCGCCAGATAGCCTGGGGATGCACAGCAGATGAACGGAATGCGTGCGATATGCCGCGCCAGCAGTTGGTCTTCGAGTTGCGGGGCAATGCGCAGGCTGACGTCGACGTCTTCACGCGCATGGTTGACCCGTCGATCAGTCGTTACCAACTCTATCGAAAGCAAGGGGTAACGGGCGCTGAAGGCGGGGATCAGCGGTGCCAGCACGTGGCGGCCGAATGCCGAGGTGGAGGCGATGCACAACCGCCCTTGCGGCTCACTGTCGGGCGTAGTGACGGCCTGCTCGGCGTTGAGCAAGTCACGCTCCACGTTCCTGACCCGCTCGTAATAGAGTGTCCCGGCCGGGGTCAACGCCATGCTGCGCGTGCTGCGACTGACGAGGCGCACCTGCAAGTGGCCTTCGAGACGTGCGAGGTTCTGGCTGACCGCAGCAGGGCTGACCCCCAGGCTGCGCGCCCCACCGGCAATACTGCCGGCTTCGACCACCTTGATGAAACTGCGGATGGCGTTGAGCAGGTCCATGTCGAGCCCTTCGATTCGTAAGAATCTCTTTATAAAGAACTCAGCCTTACGGGTCTACAGCGGGGCCCCGGTGCATTGCTAACCTGCGCCTCACCCACCGTTGAGGAGATCACATGAATAACCCGTCCCAGCCACGCAGCCTTCGCAAACTACGCCCCAGCGCAACGCCGTATGTGTTTGCGCTCTACATGTCGTCGATCATGGCTCTGCTGATGTGCTTCGTGATCACCGCCGCCAATGCCGGGGTGAATGCGCAGTACCTGAGCAATGTGCTCAAGGCTTACCAGTTGGCCATGCCGGTCGCATTCATTTGCGTGTTGATGGTCAGGCCGCTGGTAGTGCGCCTGGTAGCGCTGACGGTGCATCCGCATTGAGGATGCACGACCGTGGCAGCCGCCTTGCCAGCGCTTGAGGCCCTGCGGTGTATGACACCGGCTTCGCCGGTGTTCGCGGGTGAAATTGAGCAAGGCAGTCGCTGCCACAGGAGCCGTGCACGCTTTACCCTGTCACGGCTGCGAGGCAATCGCCTTCTCGATCGCCGCCCTGAACGCCGGGTCATCCGGCTTGGTCAGGCTGGAGAAGTTGCCGACCACCTTGCCCTTGCGATCCACCACGTACTTGTAGAAATTCCACTTGGGCGCACTGCTCTGCTCCGCCAGCCCCACGAACAACGGTATCGCATCCTTGCCGCGCACCGCCTGCGTCTTGGTCATGGTGAAGGTCACACCATAATTGGCGTAGCACACCTTGGCCGTCTTCTCGCTGTCGGCGTCTTCCTGCTTGAAGTCGTTGGACGGCACGCCGAGCATTTCCAACCCCTGCCCGTGGTACGCCTTGTAGGTGCTCTCAAGCCCCTCGAACTGCGGCGCAAACCCGCAATAGCTGGCGGTGTTGACCACCACCAGTGGCTTGCCGCCAAAGCGCTGGCACAGGTCGACCTGTTCCTTGCCACGCAGCTCCGGCAGGCTGCCCTGCAACAACGCCGGGCAATCCGCAGCCCAGGCAGAGCTGGCGGCGAACAGGGCCAGCAATGGCATCATCAACCCATGTACACGCATCGTTCGGTTCCCCGGCAAGACATTCCTTGAACTTGCAGGGTAGCGCTTAACAAACGCCCATGCCCAGTTGCATCAGCGCCATGCCGCCCTGCTGCCAGCCCCACCAGGCCAGCACCAGCAGCAACGCACCGGCCAAGGCCACCAACCCCTGGGCCAAAAAGCGGTTCATGCGGCTTGCGCCTGCAGGCGGGCAACCGGGCGTTCGCTCACTGGCCAGTTAAGTGCCGCGGCCAACAGGCTGAGCAGGATCGATATCTGCCAGACCAGGTCGTAGTTGCCGGTGCGGTCATACACCACTCCACCCAACCAGCCACCGAGGAAGGCGCCCAGCTGGTGGAACAGGAAGACGATGCCGCCCAGCATCGACAGGTTGCGCACACCGAACACCGAGGCGACGGTGCCATTGGTCAACGGCACGGTGGAGAGCCACAGCAGGCCCATGGCGATACCAAACAGGTAGGCGCTGAACTGCGTCACCGGCGCCCACAGGAACAGCACGATCACCACCGCGCGCAGCAGGTACAGCGCCGTCAGCAGCCGCGGCTTGGACATGCGCCCACCCAGCCAGCCCGCCGTATAGGTACCGACGATATTGAACAGCCCCACCAGCGCCAGCACGGTGGTGCCGGTGGTAGCCGCCAGATGCTGGTCGACCAGGTAGGCAGGCAAGTGCACACCAATGAACACCACCTGGAAACCGCAGACAAAAAAGCCCAGGGCCAGCAGCCAGAACCCTGAATGCGAGCAGGCTTCATGCAGCGCCTGGCCTAGCGTCTGTTCGGCACCGTGGCTGGGCAGCGGGCGGTCACGCAGCAGGCCGACAAAAGGCACGATCAATGCCACCAGCAGGCCGAGCACCAGCAAGGCGGCTGACCAGCCCAGCGATTCGATCAGGCCGAGCGTACCGGGTAGCATGGCGAATTGGCCGAACGACCCGGCTGCGCTGGCGATGCCCATGGCCATACTGCGTTTCTCTGCCGGTACGGCACGGCCGACCACGCCCAGGATGACCGAGAAGGAAGTGCCGGACAGGCCGATACCGATCAGCAGCCCAGCACTGAGCGACAGCGACCAGGCCGAATCTGCAGTGCTCATCAGCAGCAACCCGACGGCATAAAGGATGCCACCGATGATGACGACCTTGGCAGCGCCGAGGCGGTCGGCCAGTGCGCCGGCAAACGGCTGGGCCAAGCCCCAGATGAGGTTCTGCAGGGCGATGGCGAAGGCGAACACCTCCCGGCCCCAACCGAAATCAGCGCTCATCGGCGCCAGGAACAGGCCGAAGCCATGCCGGACACCGAGCGACAACGCCAAAATGAGCGCCGCCCCTGTCAGTACCCACCCGCTGGTTCGCCAAACCGAAGTCATTGTCGTTATCTCCAGCACATCGCAAGGTTATGCGGGTATATACCCGCTTATAGTCGTAATCAATCAGCCCAGCTGACCCAGCAAACGCACCAATTCGTCACGCTGCCCTTCACCCAGTTGCTCCACCAACCGCCGCTGTGCCTGTTCCCAGGCTGGGTAGGCCGCTTGCAGGCGCTCTATCCCTGCCGCAGTCAACACCACCACCCGGTTGCGCTGGTCGTCACCGTCGGCCAGGGCTACCAGGCCATCGGCTTCCAGCACCCGCAGGTTACGGCCCAGGGTGCTGCGCTCAAGCCCCATGGCCTCGGCCAGCGTGGTGATACTCGGCCGGTCGAGGCGCTGCAGATGACGCAGCAGGGAAAACTGGGCGACATTGATACCGAAGCCGACAAGGGCTTCGTCGTAATGCCGGCTCACCCCACGGGCGGCGCGACGCAGATGGGTGCAGATGCATTCACTGGTCAACATGATTACGTGTATATACCCGCACCTTGGATGTTGCAAGATTTTTCAATGGTTATTCCGGATTCATGCGCTTACGGATCGGCTCGAATTCAGCCGTAGCACTGCGCGCCAGAGGATCGGGTGTACCCTGCTCCATGGCCTGCCAATAACGCCAAGGAACCTTGGCTGAACCCAGCTCATAATCCATGCCATCCCAACTGTCTTCACGGAAGCTGTAAAACGCCCAGTGCAGCTGGTTGCGATCACATGACTGGAAATTGCAGCTGACATTCCGATACTCAGAACGCCAGCGCCAATGCCAATACGACAACGAGCTCCAGCAGCTCCAGCATCGCCCCGGCAGTATCGCCTGTGGTCCCGCCCAGCCGCTGACACATCAGCCGACGCAACCAGCAGAACATGCCGAGCGCCACTGCCAACGGCCAGATCGCGCTCCAACCTCCCAGCGCCAGGCACAGCAGCAGGCTACCCAGCAGTACCCAGCCCGCCGCGCGGCGCGGCACGTGTTCGGCCAGCGCCTGCCCCAGGCCGCCCGGGCGCACGTAGGGGGTGCGGAGGAACAGGCCAAGCATCGCCGCACGCCCTACCACTGGCGCCAGCACCAGCAGCGCTCCAGCGCCGCGCTCGACCAGCACCCACAGCGCACAGAACTTCAGCAGCAGCACCAACACCAGGGTCACCACGGCAATTGGCCCGCTGCGCGGATCCTTCATGATCTGCAACGTCCGCTCACGGTCGCCAAACCCGCCCAGCCAGGCATCGGCACTGTCGGCCAGGCCGTCCAGGTGCAGCGCGCCGCTGAGCAGCACCCACAGTGTCAGCAGCAAGGCCGCATGCAAGGGCGCAGGGGTGCCCTGCAGCAGATGGCTGGCCAGCCACAGCATCAGGCCGAACAGCAGGCCGACCAGGGGATAGCACAGCAACGAACGTCCCACCTCTCGTGGCTCGGGCATCCCCGGTAAACGTACCGGCAGGCTGCTGAGAAACTGCAGGGCGATCCAGAATGGCAGCACTTCAGCGCACCTCTTCCAGTCGCCCGCCTTCCTGCAGCCTTACACGCATCAGCGCTCCGTGCCCCACCTCGACCTGCAGCAACTGCTCCCTGGGCAAACCCCGCGCCCGCGCCAGCAGCAGGCGCATGACGCCGCCATGGGTGACCAGCAGTACCCGCTTGCCGGCATGTTGCCGATGCAACCGGGCGACTGCAGCCAGTACACGCTCGGCGAACGCGCTTACAGGCTCGCCCCCAGGCGGTGTAAAGCCGTAGGGGTCGGCCCAGAACTGGCCGAGCTCATCGGCTTGGGTCTCCATGACCTGCAAGGCGCTGCGCCCTTCCCACTCACCGAAATGCAACTCTTGCAGGTCGGCCTCGCGCTGCACTGGCAAGCCCAAGCCCGCCCCCAGCTCATCGGCAAACCGCGCGCAGCGCTGCAAAGGCGAGCTGACCAGTACCTGCCAAGGCCCGCCCTCGCGCACGGCCGCGCGCATCTGCGCCCAGCCTTGCTCGGTCAGGGCATCATCCAGGCTGCCGCGCAGGCCGCCACCCTGCTCGGTCTCACCGTGGCGCAGCAGGTCGATGATCATGCCGGGCGATCCGCCACGGCCGCTTCGGCGAAGGTCGCCATCTGCCCGTGCAGCACGCAGGCCAGGCGCATCAGCGGCACGGCCAGGGCGGCACCGCTGCCCTCACCCAGGCGCAGGCCCAGCGCCAGCAGCGGTTCGGCCTGCAGCGCTTCGAGCAAGGCCTTGTGCCCAGGCTCGGCGCCCTGGTGGGCGAACAACAGCCAGGCGCGGCACTGCGGGTTGAGGCGCACCGCCACCAGTGCGGCGACGCTGCAGATAAAGCCGTCCACCAGCACGGCAATACCCTGCTGCGCGCAGGCCAGGTAGGCGCCGACCAGGGCCGCGATCTCGAAGCCACCGACACAGGCCAGCGCCTGCAGCGGGTCGTCGGCACGCAGGCCGTGCAGCACCAGGGCGCGCTCGATCACTTCAGCCTTGTGCCGTACCCCGGCGTTATCCAGGCCAGTACCCGGGCCACTCAGGTCGCGCGCAGGGCAGGCCAGTAGCGTACTGGCCAGGGCCGCGGCGGCCGTTGTGTTGCCGATGCCCATCTCGCCACCGATGAACAGCTGGGCACCGTTCTCGGCTGCGCGCTGCACGCTGTCACGGCCGGCCTGCAGCGCCGCCCGCAGTTGCGCATCGGTCATCGCTGGCTCGCGGGCGAAGTTAGCGGTACCGGCCCCCAGGTGCAGGTGGCGCACACCCGGCAGCGCCAGCGCCGGGTCAACAGTCCCCAGGTCGACCACTTCGAGGCTGGCCTGCAGCTGGCGCGCCAGCACGCTGATCGCCGCGCCGCCGCCGACGAAGTTGCGCAGCATCTGCCCGGTCACCGCTTGCGGGTAGGCCGAGATGCCCTCCTCCACCACGCCATGGTCACCGGCAAAAATAGTGATGGCGACCTGGTCCAGGGTCGGTCGTTCACGCCCCTGCAGGCCGGCCAGTTGCACCGCCAGGCCTTCCAGCTGGCCGAGCGAGCCGGCCGGTTTGGTCAGCTGCTGCTGACGGGCGCGGGCCTGGTCCATGGCAGCGGTGTCGAGAGGTTGGCAGGCGTCACGCCACCAGGTCGGGTTCATAGTGCAGGTCCTTTGAGCATCAGGGGCAGGCCAGCGACGGTCAGTACCACGCGCTGGCAGCGTTCGGCGACGGCCTGGTGCAGCCAGCCGGCCAGGTCGACATAGCGCCGGGTCAGCTCGCCCATGGGCACCACGCCCAGGCCGGTTTCGTTGCTGACCAGGATGAGGGTGCCGGGCAACTGCTCCAGGCAGTCGAGCAGCGCATCGCGCTGCTGGGCCAGGCGCTGGTCGTCCTCGAGCATCAGCAGGTTGGTCAACCACAGGGTCAGGCAGTCCACCAGCAGGCAGCGGCCTTCGGCAGCTTCAGCGCGCAACACGGCGGCCAGGGCCAGGGGCTCTTCGATCAGCCCCCAGTCGCCTGGGCGGCGCTGGCGGTGCAGGCGTACGCGTTCGTTCATTTCGCCATCCAGCGGTTCGCTGGTGGCGATGTAGGTCACCGGCAGGCCGCTGTCGGCAGCCAACTGTTCAGCCAGGCGGCTCTTGCCCGAACGGGCGCCGCCGAGGATCAGGTTGCGCATGTCAGGCGACTCCACACAATGTTCGCAGGTACGCGGTATCCAGGTGCTTTTCCACCAGGTCGGCCAAGCGCTCGATGTCGCGCTCGCGCAGGGCCTCGTAGTCGATCGGCTGCACGTTCTCCAGCCCCGCCCAGCGCAGCAGCGCGGCGCACGACTGGCTGCCTTCGAACAGGCCATGCAGGTAGGTGGCGAAAATCTGACCGTCAGCGCTGATAGCGCCATCGCTGCGGCCATCGGCCAGTTGCACGGCAGGGTGCTCCAACGCAGGGCCGTGGGTGACGCCGGCATGGATTTCATAACCGCCAACCGGCGCTTGCTCAAGGCTCAACACCCCGGCCACGTTGCGCAATTGCTTCTCGGCTTCGAGTGTCGTCGCGTAGTCGAGCAGGCCAAGCCCCGGGCTGGAGCCTGCAGTGCCTTCCAGGCCGAGCGGGTCGTGCACGTTGCGGCCGAGCATCTGCAGGCCACCGCAAATGCCAATGAGCTTGCCGCCATAGCGCAGGTGCCGGGCGATGGCGGCGTCCCAACCGCGTTCGCGCAGTTGCGCCAGGTCGCCGCGCACGCTCTTGGAGCCTGGCAGGATGATCAGGTCGGCTGGAGGAATTGGCTGGCCGGGGCCGATGAACTGCAGGTCGACCTGCGGGTGCAGGCGCAACGGGTCGAAATCGGTGTGGTTGCTGATGCGCGGCAGCACCGGGACGATCACCTTGAGCACGCGCTCGTCCTTGGCTGCCTGGCGCACATCGATGCCGTCCTCAGCCTCCAGGTGCAGGTCGGTGACATACGGCAGCACGCCCAGCACCGGTTTGCCTGTGCGCTGTTCGAGCCAGTCCAGGCCCGGCTGCAGCAAGGCGATGTCACCGCGGAAACGGTTGATGACGAAACCCTTGACCCGCGCCTGCTCGCTCGCCGACAGCAGTTCGAGGGTGCCGACCAGGTGGGCGAAGACCCCGCCGCGATTGATGTCGGCCACCAGGATCACCGGGCAGTCAACCGCCTCGGCAAAGCCCATGTTGGCGATGTCACCGGCGCGCAGGTTGATCTCGGCAGGCGAGCCCGCCCCTTCGACCATCACCACCGGATACCCGGCGCTCAGGCGCTCATGGGAGGCCAGCACCGCCCGCATGGCGATGGCCTTGTAGTCGTGATAAGCCACCGCGTTCATGCTGGTGACCGCGCGGCCATGGATGATCACCTGGGCGCCGGTGTCGCTGTTGGGCTTGAGCAGCACCGGGTTCATGTCGGTGTGCGGCGCCAGCCGGCAGGCCTGGGCCTGCACCGCCTGGGCACGGCCGATCTCGCCACCGTCGGCGGTCACCGCGCTGTTGAGCGCCATATTCTGTGGCTTGAACGGCACCACGGCGACGCCCTGGCGCAGCAGCCAGCGGCACAGCGCGGTGACCAGCGTGCTCTTGCCGGCATCGGAGGTGGTGCCTTGCACCATGAGGGTGGTCATGCCGTTTCCTTCTGATAATCGGCCAGGGCCTGGGCCAAGCGCTGTTCATCGGCCGCGCAGGCGGGCAGCCCCAGGCGCACGGCGGGAGGCTGCTGGAACAGGCGCACGAGGATGCCGCGGCGGGCAAGAAAGTCATGCAGGTGCGCGGCACGCTCGCTGCGCACGTACTGGAACAGGTCGCAGCTACCTGCAGGTGCCAGCCCGGTGCTCTCCAGCAACAGGGCCAATCGTGCGCTGGCCTGGGCGCAGCGCTCGATCTGCGCCTGATGCGCTGCCGGGTCGGCGAAGCAAGCCTGGGCCAGCACGCGCGTGGGGCCACTGACGGTCCACGGGCCCAGCAGGTCGGCCAGGCGTTGCAGCAGGGGCAGTTCGGCAGCGACACAGCCCAATCGAACACCCGCCAGGCCGAAGAACTTGCCGAACGAGCGCAGCACGATCAGCCCGGGGCGTTCGGCACACTCGACCACGCTGTGTTCGGGGGTGTTGTCCATGAAGGCTTCATCGACCACCAGCCAACTGCCCCGCTCGGCCAAGCGGGCATGCCACGCGAGCAGTCGGTCCCGGGGCACACGGTGGCCGGTCGGGTTGTTCGGGTTGACCAGCACCAGCACATCGAGGCTGTCGAGGGTCGCGTCGACCTGCCCTTCCTGCAGCTCGATCAGGGTATGCCCTGCCCGCTGCCAGGCCTGCGGATGCTCCGCGTAGCAAGGCGATAGCACCCCGACCCGGCCACTGGGGCGCAGCTGGGGCAACGCCTGGATCGCCGCCTGGGAGCCGGCCACCGCCAACAGCTGGCGGGCGCCGTAATAGGCGCGCGCCGCCGCCTCGAGGCCGTCCTCCGTCTCGGGCAGGCGCGCCCAGGCGTCCATCGGGATCGGCGGGATCGGGTAAGGCCACGGCGCGATGCCGCTGGACAGGTCGAGCCAGGCCTCACGCGCAATCCCGTATTGCCGCACCGCCCGTAACAGGCGGCCACCGTGCTCAAGCATTCAGGTACGCTCCCACGCAGATCACCAACAGCCACAGCCATACGCCACGCTGCACCAGGCTCCAGCCGCGCTCGATGGCATCGGCATCGGCCATCGGCCCTTCGCCCAGGCACGGGCGCTCGTGCAGTTCGCCGTGATACACCGCCGGGCCGCCGAGCTCGACACCCAAAGCACCGGCGCCCGCCGCCATCACCGGGCCCGCATTGGGGCTGTCCCACAATGGCCCCTGCTTGCGCCAGCAGGCCAGCGCCAGGCGGGTCTTGCCGAGCAATGCATAGCTCAGCGCCACCAGCCTTGCAGGGATATAGTTGAGCACATCATCGATGCGCGCGGCGCACCAGCCGAAGCGCTCGAAGCGTTCGTTGCGGTAGCCCCACATGGCATCCAGGGTATTGCTCAGGCGGTACAGCACCACGCCCGGCGCGCCGGCGACGATGAACCAGAACAGCGCGGCGAACACCGCATCGCTGCCGTTCTCCAGCACCGACTCGGTCGCGGCCCGGGCCACGGCGGGCTCATCGAGCTCGCGGGTTTCGCGGCTCACCAGGTAGCCGACACGCCGCCGCGCCTCCTCCAGGTCGCCCTGGCGCAAGGCGCTGGCAACGGGCAGCACGTGCTCGCCGAGGCTGCGCAGGCCCAGCGCGCAATACAGCGCCAGCACGTCCACCAGCCAGCCGATATAGGGCAGCCAGGACAGGATCAGCGCCACCAGGGTCAAGGGCACCACGGCCAGGAACCAGGCACTCACGCCATGGCTGCGCCAGCCTCGCCCACCGGCATTCAGGCGCCGCTCCAGGTTGGACGCCAGGTTGCCGAAAGCTACCAGCGGGTGGCGCCGCTGCGGTTCGCCCAGCAAGGCATCCAGGGCCACGCCGGCCACGGTCAGCAAGGCCACGCTCATGGGCGCTCTCCCCATTGGTTCTCGAACAGCATGTCGCTCAAGGGCCGTTCTTCGGCCCAGTTTTCCAGCACCAGCATCGGTGCCGGATAAAATTCGGTAACAGGGCCAAGGCACAGTACAGCGACCGGCTTGGCCCCGGCAGGCATACCCAGCAGCTCGGCCAGTGCCTGTGGGTCGAACAACGAGACCCAGCCCATCCCCAAGCCTTCGGCACGGGCCGCCAGCCACAGGTTCTGAATGGCGCAGGCCAGCGAGGCGAGGTCCATTTCCGGCAGGGTGCGGCGGCCGAAAATGTGCGGTTCGCGGTTGTCCATCAAGGCGGCTACCCACAATTCGGCGCAGTCGTTGATGCCTTCGACCTTGAGCTTCATGAATTCGTCGGTGCGCTCACCCAAGGCGTCGGCCGTGCGCACCCGCTCTTGTTCCACCAGCGCCTGGATGCGCGCGCGCAGGTCGCCCTGGCGGATGCGAATGAAGCGCCACGGCTGCATCAGGCCCACGCTGGGTGCCTGATGTGCGGCGCCGAGCAGGCGGCCGAGCACGTCAGGGGCGACCGTGCCGCCGGCAAAGTGGCGCATGTCACGGCGCTCGCCGATGGCGCGGTAGACGGCGGCACGCTCGGCCTCACTGAAAGCGTGTTCGCTCATGGTCGCAACAGCGCCGCCGCCGCCTCTGGGTTGGACGGGAAATAGAAGTGCACGTAGGACGCGGTGAGCCGGCCCAGGCGATAGACCGCCTCGTTGCCGCGCCCACCGTTGGGGCTCAGGCCACGGGCGATCGGTTCCAGTTCGGTGCTGGTCAGCGAATGGTGGTAGGTGTGCCCGCGCAAAGTACCTTCCGGCAGTTCCACAGCTTGCAAGGCCAGGGCCGCCAGGCGTTTTTGCAGGGTCGCTTCGCCCGGTAGCAGGCCGACCAGCGCCGCTCGTTCACCGGCAACGTCGGTCAGGGCATCGAGCAGATAAAGCATGCCGCCGCATTCGGCCAGCAGCGGTTTGCCAGCGCCGTGGTGGGCACGGATGGCCTCACACATCGTCGCGTTGGCGGCCAGCGCATGGTGATGCAGCTCGGGGTAGCCACCCGGCAGGTACAGGCTATCGACGGCCGGCAGTTCACGGTCGTGCAGCGGCGAGAAGAATGCCAGTTGTGCGCCCAGGTTGCGCAGCAGGTCGAGGTTGGCGCCGTAGGTGAAGGCAAACGCTTCGTCCTTGGCCACGCCGATGCGCACACCGGCCAGCGACGCGGCGCTCGGCTGCGGCTCAGGCTCGGCGAACGCCACCGGCGGCGGCGGCGCGGCGTCGCAGCTGCTGCCCAGTGCTTCGGCGGCAGCGTCCAGGCGAGCATCCAGGTCATTCAGCTCGCTGGCCTGCACCAGCCCCAGGTGGCGGCTGGGCAGCTCGATGCCGCGCTCGCGCGACAGGCCGCCATACCAGCGCAAGCCTTCGGTCAAACTGCCTTCGAGCAGTTGCGCATGGCGCAGGCTGCCGACCCGGTTGGCCAGTACGCCGGCAAACGGCAGGTCGGCCTGGTAGCGCGCAAGGCCCAAGGCCAGGGCGCCGAAGGTCTGGGCCATGGCCGTGCCATCGATCACTGCCAGCACCGGCACGCCGAAGTGGCGCGCCAGGTCGGCGCTCGACGGCGTGCCGTCGAACAGCCCCATGACCCCTTCGATCAGGATCAGGTCGGCCTCGCCTGCCGCGTCCCACAGCAGTCGACGGCTTTCCTCCGCACCAATCATCCACAGGTCGAGCTGGTACACCGGCGCACCGCTGGCGCGCTCGAGGATCATCGGGTCGAGAAAATCAGGCCCGCACTTGAACACCCGGACCTTGCGCCCGAGGTTGCGGTGCAGCCGGGCCAGGGCCGCAGTCACGGTGGTCTTGCCCTGGCCAGACGCCGGGGCCGCGATCAATACGGCCGGGCAATGTCGCGTGTGGCTCACAGTTCGACGCCCTTCTGCGCGCGGATGCCCGCCTGGAACGCATGCTTGAGCATGCCCATCTCGGTGACGGTGTCGGCCAGCTCGATCATTTCGGGCTTGGCCGCGCGGCCAGTGACGATCACATGCTGCATCGGTGGCCGCGCCTGGATGTCGGAAAGCACCTGGTCGAGGTCGAGGTAGCCGTGCTTGAGGGCGATGTTCAGCTCATCGAGCACCACGAACTGCACGCTCGGGTCCTGCAGCAGCTGGCGCGAAACGTGCCAGGCCGCTTCGGCAGCGGCAATGTCGCGCTGGCGGTCCTGGGTTTCCCAAGTAAAGCCCTCGCCCATCACGTGGTAACGCACCTGCTCGGGGAAGCGACGGAAGAACAGCTCTTCGCCGGTGCTGTTGCGGCCCTTGATGAACTGCACCACGCCGCATTGCATGCCATGCCCCAAGGCGCGGGCGAGCATGCCGAATGCCGAGCTGCTCTTGCCCTTGCCGTTGCCGGTGAGCACCAGCAGCAGGCCGCATTCGTTGGGGGAATTGGCGATACGTTCGTCGATGACCGCCTTCTTGCGCTGCATGCGCGCCAGGTGGCGTTCGTCGCGTTCGGTGGGTTCGCTCATGGGGGTACTCCGCAGGCTGGCGCCACGCGAAGCAGCGGCGACAGGTCGATAGACAGGCAAGCGGAGAGCGCGCAGGAGCCATGGCCAGACGCCACGGTGCACCGCGCATCACCCTCCGTGATGCCGTTGGCAGTGACAGGCCGGTCTCCGGGCTTGTGAGCGGGCGTCGGCCCGGGCCTGCGCGCCTTCCCGGATGCGGGCATCCAGTGGCCGTGCGCGGCTTTTTACTCACCTACCGTTGCGGGGGCAGCGCCGGACTCGCGCCATGCTGGCGCCCACCGGCTTCCCAGTTTCACCCTGCCCAGTCGAGGCTGGCAGGGCACCTGAAACACGCGCGAAGGTTAGAGGGTTGAATGGGGAGCGTCAATCGAACGGGGGCGATTTCACGGAGCCCATCGTCGGTGTACCGACGATGGGCCATCACGCTTAGCGACGAATCAGCGCCAGCACCGCATCGGTCACTTCACGGGTGGTCGCCTTGCCCCCCAGGTCAGGCGTGTGCACGCCACTCTCGGTCACCGCCTCGATCGCCGCCATCAGTTCGCGAGCGGCAGCCTCCTCCCCCAGGTGCTCGAGCATCATCACCGCGGTCCAGAAGGTGGCAATGGGGTTGGCCACACCCTTGCCGGTGATGTCGAAGGCCGAACCGTGGATCGGCTCGAACATCGACGGGAAGTCGCGGCCGGGGTTGAGGTTGGCGGTGGGCGCGATGCCCAGGCTGCCGGACAACGCGGCAGCCAGGTCCGACAAGATGTCGGCATGCAGGTTGGTGGCCACTACCACATCCAACTGCTCGGGCTTGAGTACCATGGTGGTGGTCACCGCATCCACCAGTTCGCGGGTGGTGCGTACATCCGGGTAGTCCTTGGCCACGTCCTCGAATACCTCGTCCCACAGCACCATGCCATGGCGCTGGGCGTTGGACTTGGTCACCAGGGTCAGGTGCTTGGCCGGCCGTGTGCGGGCCAGGTCGAACGCAAAGCGATGGATGCGCTCGACGCCGACGCGGGTGAACGTCGAAACCTCGGTGGCCACTTCGATCGGCAAGCCCTGGTGAACACGGCCGCCACTGCCGGAATATTCGCCTTCGGAGTTCTCGCGCACGATCACCCAGTCGATCGCCTTACCCTTGGCCAATGGGCTGGTCACCCCCGGCAGCACACGGGCCGGGCGCACGTTGGCGAACTGATCGAAGCCCTGGCAGATCGGCAGGCGCAGGCCCCACAGCGACACATGGTCCGGCACCTCCTGGCTGCCCACCGCGCCAAAGAAGATGGCATCGAAGGTCTTGAGTTTCTCCAGGCCACCGGCAGGGATGTATTGGCCTTCGCGCAAGTAACGCTCCGAGCCCCAGTCGAAATGCTCGAAATCGATGCCGAAGCTGCCGCGCTTGGCAGCCAGTGCCTGCAGCACCTCCACACCTGCGGCGATCACTTCTACGCCAATGCCATCACCTGGAATTGCCGCGATCTTGTAGTTGTTCATGCCTCGACTCCCCTGCTTATTGTGGCCCGCCGAACTTGTGCTGGCGGGGATGAGCCGAGTATATGTAGTGAACACAGGGCAGCAGTTAACCCTGGATCACCTCTTAAGTAACCATGGGTTAATGATGAATCCGACACAGGACCTGGGCTTCTTCCACCTGCTGGCCAAGCAAGGCAGCCTGGCCGCCACGGCACGCGAGCTGGGCGTAACACCACCGGCGGTGAGCAAGCGCCTGGCGGCGCTGGAGGCACGCCTGGGCGTACGGCTGGTCAATCGCACCACCCGCTCCATGAGCCTGACCGCAGAGGGTGAGCTGTATTTTGCTCATGCGGCGCGCATCCTCGCGCAGGTCGACGAAGTGGAACAACTGATCGGCCGCCACCGCGCCGAGCCCAAAGGCCTGATCCGGGTGAACGCCTCGCTGGGCTTTGGCCGCCGCTACATCGGCCCAGCCTTGGCAGACTTCTATGCCCGCTACCCGGACATCGAGGTGCAACTGGAAATCAGCGACCATCCGCTGGACCTGGCCAGCCATGGCTTCGACCTGGGGATTCGCTTCGGCAGCCTGCCGGATGCCTCCTTCCATGCCCGCAAGATCGCCTCCAACCGCCGCTTGCTGTGCGCCTCGCCGCTGTACCTGGAGAAGCACGGCACGCCACTTAAACTGGCAGACCTGGCCCAGCACAACTGCATCTTCCTGCGCCAGAATGAATCGCCTTATGGGGTGTGGAGCTTTACCAACGGTGGCCGTACGCAGAACATCAAGGTGCAGGGCGCACTTAGCTGCAACGACGGTGAAGTGGCCCTGAACTGGGCGCTGCAGGGCCACGGCATTCTGCTGCGCGCCGAGTGGGACATCGCCCGCTACGTGCGCAGCGGGCGCTTGCGCCTGTTACTGGAAGACCAGACGCCAACCCGCGCCGACGTGTATGCGGTGTACCCGCAGCAGTTGCACCTGTCGGCACGGGTGCGGCGGCTGATCGACTTTCTGATCGAGCGCTTCGAGCGCATCGACCATCTGGACCTGGAAGAGGTTGGCTAGGCTGTTATCGAGGCACTACTCCGGGAAGAAACGGCGCACCAGCGCAGGGGTTCTGAACCGCGCGCTATACGCCTCCATGTCGAAGGGGAGCGCTGTGCGCAAGTCGTACACCGGGCCCGACGCAGGCTTGGCGACCTGCTTCAGCGTGACTTTGATGAAGCGGTAATGTTCGCCATAAATCTGCTGCAAGCTGTCGATGCGCAAGTAGTTGCCAGGCAGGAACAGGGTCTCGGCCTCCTCGGGAAAGGACGAAAATGCGCTGATCGGTGTTGCGCTGTGGTACTCCCCTGCAGGCATTTCGAACACCACCGAGCTGTCATCGAACACACCTTGCAAGCCGCCTGGCGCATTGGGGTAAGGCAAACACGCGAACTCGGCGGCCATGTAGGGGTTTTCGGTAAACGAGGTGAAATCGGTATTGACCAGTACATCGCCAACCCGCACCTCACCGCTTCGGTAGCGGTCACCGCCGGTACTTCGCGAGCGGTGGCCACCCCGGTATAGCCTGACGTGATTGCTTTTAGGCAGCCGCTCAAGGCTGCTGGCAAGGTCGGCGATATAGTCATCCTCATCGCCAAATCGATAGTTTCCCGCGCGGAACACGTCATTAACCTTCGACTCGTCGCTGGTGTAGTAGTCGATCAGCGCATTGAAGTATTTGCGCTTGTAGCGGAAGGAATAGTGCGTTTGGCCACCTGTCATCACACAGTCCATGCCACGCCCGTCCAGATCAGGCGAGCGCCCGGGCTCCAGCTCAGCAATTGGCCAATCACTCAACACATCCTCCTGGCGCCCCAATGCATACTTGGACAGGCTTTTACTTTGGGGTCCATTGGCAAGCGTATAGGTATCCCAGAACTGCGAATGCATGCTCTGCATGCCATCCACTGCCGGAGGAGCACCGGCTAGCAGCCGCGGTGGCGCCAGCAACTCCCACTCACCCGCCTCGTTCACACGCACCGGGTGAAGCGGGCTGAAGGCAAACGGGTTATCCGCCGAAACCACCAGCCACACCGCCAGCTCGTGGCTGTAACGTACGCGGTATGGCAAGCCTTCCATGGTAATCCAGCAACTGCCATCGCCATTGACATGGACACCGCGCAAACGGCCCGATTGCCCAGCCTCCCCAGCGAGCAAGGCGTTGCCATCGCGCACTTCGGCGGGCAACGTCGACGCATCCGCCACTTGCCAGTGCTGGAGCGACACGCCGGTTTCATGCGGGGGCGCCTCGTAAGACAGTGAGGCAAAACTCGACTGGAAGCTGATATCCACCAGGTTCAAGCTCGCGAACAGGCTTTCGAACATTGCCGCGCGCAGCGCCCGCTTGCGGCCCTCCTCGTCTTGCGCGTGCAACGCCGCATCGATGTTCAGCGCCACTTTGCCGGCGCTGGCGCCGAGCAGCATGAGTGACATGGGCCAACCCAAGGGCGCAAGGCCGCCAAAGACACCCAGAAATGCAGATAGATAACCACTGAACATGGCTTTGCGCAGGCCGGCATTGTCCTGCATCAGGTGGGCATGCCCCCGCATTTCGACCTCGGCCTGCTCGGCGAGATAGGTGAATAAATCCTTGCCTAGCGGGCGCTTGAACAGCGACAAGGCCATCAATGCGGCTTCGTCCGAGCGGCTCCCGGCAATCCCTTGCAGATGCACCTTGATCAGGCGTTTGGCGGCTGAATCGTCGGGCTTGCTATGGGCGCCGATGACGAACGCATCGAGCGTGCTGCTGGACTGCAACTGCCGGCAGAGCCAGCTCGCCATCGCCGCCTCGCTGTCGAACCCTTTAATGGCCTCATCCGACCAGGGCATGAATGCCAGCACCCGGCCGTCCGGCGCTACCAGGCTGAACAGGCACCATCTGTCACCGTCACCGAATACGTAGCGATTGACCGTCATGACGTTGCGCGTCGCATCCCGCTGCAGCCCCGCCAGTGTCGGCAAGATGTCATGGGCCAAATCGTCGCTGGTCATGGCACGCAGGCGCTGCCAATCGAGCAGCGAGATCCTGTCGCCACTCAGGGCAGTGGCCCCCTGCCCGAGCAGTTTGAACTTGGCCATCACCCGAAAATTGGCACTATAGGTCGACCAGAATCGCTCCACTTCGGCGCGATACAGCACCGCAAAATCCAGCGCCCACAAATCCTGCTGTACCTCACTGCCCAGCATCGGCACTTCATTGCGCTCATCATAGGTCGTCGCATGCGGCCCCTGACGATAAAAGCCACCGCGCATGTCCAGTTCGTCGCTGGCATCCTGGAAGTAGACATCGAATCGGTTGATCACCAGCTCGTCCATCAGCATGGATTTCTGTGGCGGGCCGCTGTGCTGCCAGCCGGTGAATGCGCGGGGGCTGGAACTCTCGGTGTTGAACTGGTGCCACCAGACGAACCGCGGGTCCATATCCCGGCCGGTGTGCTTGCGCAAGATGCGCGCTGCGCGCTGGCCAGCCAGCGCATAGGGGTCAGGGAAATCGCGGATGATGGCATCCAGTAGTTGCACCAGGGGCGCGGCTGCGTCCATTGCTTCCAGGCTGCGGCGCGCTTTGTCGTTGATACCGCTCATGCTCCACTCCAAGCGTTGATTGTCGGGCAACCATCCTTGCTGCCTGAGCCCGCACAGAGTGGTAGATGCCTGCTGCCGCGCGCTGAACCAGTCATGCATGGCCGCGCTCTCAATACTGAGCGACCATCGTCGGAGGGCGGCGCCTATGAAACGCATCGGTATCTTCTTACCTTGGGTGTTCAGCGCCTGCCTGGCGGGCTGTGGCGATACCGCCCTCCTGAGCGTGGACGCAGGTAGTGGGCCCACACCGCAATTGCCCGCGCCCAACCCGACGCTGATCCCGACCGTCAACATCGCGCCTGCCATCGGCTGGCCGGATGGCGGCAAGCCCAAAGCCGCCACTGGGACGCAAGTGACAGCCTTCGCCGACAAGCTCGACCATCCGCGCTGGCTGTACGTGCTGCCCAATGGCGACGTGCTGGTGGCCGAGACCAATGCCCCGCCCAAGCCCGATGATGGCAAGGGCATCCGTGGCTGGGTGATGGGCAAAGCGATGAAGCGCGCTGGCGCTGCGGTGCCCAGCGCCAACCGCATTACCCTGCTGCGTGATGCCGACCGTGACGGCATTGCCGAGCTGCGCACGACCTTCATCGAAGGGCTCAACTCACCGTTCGGCATGGCCTTGGTCGGCAAGGACTTCTATGTCGCCGACACCGACAGGCTGCTGCGTTTTCATTACTCGCCCGGGGCCACGCAGATTCGCGAGCCCGGCAAGGCAGTTGTCGAGTTGCCCGGCGGCAGGCTCAACCACCATTGGACCAAGAACGTGATTGCCAGCGCCGATGGCAAGAAGCTGTATGTGACCGTGGGCTCGAACAGCAATGTCGGCGAGAACGGCCTGGACCAGGAGCAGGGACGTGCGGCGATCTGGGAAGTCGATGCCGCAAGCGGCACGCACAGGATTTTTGCCTCAGGCTTGCGCAACCCCAACGGCCTGGCCTGGGAGCCGCATACCGGCGCCTTGTGGACCGCGGTCAACGAGCGTGACGAGATTGGCAGTGACCTGGTGCCGGACTACATCACTTCGGTCAAGGATGGCGGATTCTATGGATGGCCTTACAGCTACTACGGGCAGCATGTCGATGAACGCGTCAAACCGCAGGATCCGCAGAAAGTAGCCCGGGCGTTGGTGCCAGATTACGCAGTAGGCCCACATACCGCCTCGTTGGGGCTGGCGTTCGCCCAACCTGGCGTATTGCCGCCCCCGTTCGACAACGGCGCATTCGTCGGCCAGCATGGCTCGTGGAACCGCAAGCCACACAGTGGTTACAAGGTAATATTCGTACCGTTCAACCGTGCAGGTAAGCCGAGCGGTAAACCGGTCGATCTGCTGACCGGCTTTCTCGATGGTGACGGCAAAGCCATGGGGCGACCGGTGGGGGTGATCAACGACCAGCGCGGTGGCGTGCTGGTGGCGGACGATGTCGGGAATGTGGTGTGGCGAGTCAGCAAGGCGCCGTAGCGCCTGGCTCGATCAAGGGTTCTGCGCCAGATGCCCTTGTGGGATCACCCTTTTTGCCTGCAGGTAGGCCTTCGACCAATAGCTGTTCGACAGGTAATCCAGGCGCACAGTGCCGCCCGTGGACGGCGCATGCACGAAGCGGCCCTCCCCCACATAGATACCGGCATGGCTGACCTGCGACCCGCCACTGGTGGCGAAGAACACCAGGTCACCAGACTGCAGCGCGTTCATGTTCACAGTCGGGGCACGCATGACGATCATCTCGCGCGTGGAGCGCGGCAGGCTGATGCCCGCGGCATCGCGGTAGACATAGCCGATCAGGCCACTGCAATCGAAACCCGAGTCGGGCGTGTTGCCGCCCCACCGGTACGGCGTACCCACCAGGCCGATCGCGCGGATCAGCACATCATCCGCAATGGGCGACCCATCCGGTTGGCTGTAGGTGATTTTTGGCTGAACGACGGGAGCCGGTGCCGGGGCACGGCTGGAGCAGGCAGCAAGCAATGCCACCAGGGAAAGGAATGCGAAGCGCGCCATCATCTTCATGGCCAAAACATCCTGTCTGAGACCGCAGGCCGCAGCCGAAAAGTGTTGAGAATTTAGATTAGACGCATTCTGTAAATGCGCACGGCGGCGAGCTTTTTTTCAAAGCATCGCCGCCGCGGCAGGGTACATCATTTTGATATCAGTTGCGCGCGATATTGGTGGTCGGCGCCATGGCCAAGGCACGCTTGGCTTCAATGAAGGTCTTGCTCCAGTAACGGTCACCGAGGCTGTCGATGCGCACACCACCGCTGCGGCGGCTGCTGGAGTGGATGAACTGGTTGTCACCCAGATAGATGCCGGCATGGCTGACACGGCCACGGCCGTTGGTGCTGAAGAACAGCAGGTCGCCTGGCTTGAGCTTGTTGCGGGCAACCTTGGGTGCATCGACGTTGATCATTTCGCGGGTCGAGCGCGGCAAGGTCATGCCTGCCTCTTCGCGGAACAGGTAGCCGATGAAACCGCTGCAGTCGAAACCGGATGCTTGCGAGGTACCACCGAAGCGGTAGCGGGTGCCGATCAACGACATGCCGCGCTCGAGGATGCTGTCCGCAAGAACTGGCAGTTGATACGGTTTGCTGTTGCTGGAGAACGCCTGAAGGTCGTCTTCAGTGGCCAGTTCTTCCTGTTCGCCGAAGACGGAGGAAGCCGAAGCGTTAGCCTTGGTCGCCGACTGCGAGGCGACTGGGGTGTGATCCTGAGGCTGGGAAACCGGGCTTTGTGCCGCGCAGCCAATCAAGAGGGTCAAGAGTGCGAGGGGCACGAGGGGTGCGAAGCGCTTTAGCATGGGCACGACCGTGTCTGTAATCCTTTAGAAGGGGGAAACTATGCCCTCTATCATGGCCATTTGCAAATTTTATCGAAAAAGATGTGACTTTTCTGATTTGGCGCTCTGAGGCCCGTGTTCAGGGGCCTACCAGCCGAGCGTTTCCTTCAGGAAGGGGATGGTCAGCTTGCGTTGCGCCTGCAACGAAGCCTGGTCGAGGCGTTCGAGCAGGTCGAACAGCGCGCTCATGCTGCGCGTGCCACGGGTGAGGATGAAATGGCCGACTTCGTCGGTCAGGTGCAGGCCACGGCGCGAAGCACGCAGCTGCAAGGCGCGCAGTTTGTCTTCGTCGGACAGGCCGCGCATCTGGAACACCAGCGCCAGGGTCAGGCGCGACTTGAGGTCGGGCAGCTTTATTGGCAACTCGCGCGGCGAGGCCGAGGCCGCCAGCAACAGGCGTCGACCGCTGTCGCGCAGGCGGTTGAACAGGTGGAACATCGCCTCCTCCCAGTCCGCCTTGCCGGCAATGACGTGCAAGTCGTCGATGCACACCAGTTCGTACTGCGCCAGGTAGTCGAGCAACCCGACACCACGCTCGAGCAATTGCGCCAGCGGCAGGTACACAGCGGCTTCGCCGCGCTGCTGGAAGCGGTGCGTCGCGGCCTGCAACAGGTGGCTACGGCCCACACCTTGCTTGCCCCATAGATAGATGAGGCTCTCGGTCCAGCCGGCGTCGGCTTCGCACAGCCGCTCGACGTAGCCCAATGCCGCGGCATTGGCGCCCGGATAGTAGTTGATGAAGGTGGCGTCGTCGCGCAGGCGCACACCCAGGGGCAACTGGATCGGTGGTTTCATGCTCGCGGGCGGTCGGGAGGACCGCAGGGGGCCTAGGGTGATCGGTGTGCAAAGTCTATACCCGCAACGCAGGAGGCACAATCGCGAAGGCAGATAGCACAAGCAAAATCAACGAGTTGCGCCGTTTGTGGGCCGCTGTTGGCCCACATTTCACAGCGGCGGGTCACAAGTCGGGGTCGATTTCCCCGGCATACATGTCCGATTCCTTATACATATCGTGCACATGCCGCAGCAGCACCATGATCACAGCAGCCACGGGCAGGGCCAACAGCACCCCGGTAAAACCGAACAACTCGCCACCGGCAAGGATGGCGAAGATCACCGCCACCGGGTGCAGGCCGATGCGGTCGCCCACCAGCAGCGGTGTCAGCACCATGCCTTCCAGGGCCTGGCCAACCATGAATACCGCGACAATGCCAAGCATCGGGTACAGGTCGCCACCAAACTGGAACAGCCCGGCCACCAGGGCCGCACCGATACCGATGATGAAGCCCATGTAGGGCACGATGGCCGCAAGCCCCGCCAGCATGCCGATCAACAGCCCCAGTTCCAGCCCCACCAGCATCAGCCCGGCGGAATAGATCACGCCGAGCGCGAGCATGACCATCAACTGGCCGCGCACGAAGGCGCCGAGCACCTCGTGGCACTCCCCGGCCAGCCCGACCACCTGCGACTCACGGTGGCGTGGCAGCAGGCTGCGCAGCTTGGCCATCATCAAGTCCCAGTCGCGCAGCAGGTAGAAGCCCACCACCGGGATCAGCACCAGGTTGGCCAACCAGGCCAGCAGTGCCAGGCTCGACGCAGTGGCCTGGGACAGCAGCATGCCGACGATGTCGGTGGTCTGGCCCATGTGCTCACTGACGGCGGCCTTGATCTTGTCGAACTTCCAGAACCCGTCAGCCAGGCCAAGGCGGTGCTGCACCCAGGGCAACGCCACGTGTTGCAGCCAGTCGAGCATCTGCGGCGCCAGTTCGTACAGGCGCACCAACTGCTTGGCCAGCATCGGGATGAGCACCAGCAGCATCGCCAGCAGGATCAGGGTGAACAGGCTGAACACCACCACCACACCCCAGGTGCGCGACAGGCCCAGGCGCTCCAGGCGGTCGACCAGCGGGTCGGCCAGATAGGCCAGGAGGATGCCCACCAGGAATGGCGAGAGAATGTTGTGCAGGCTATAAAGAAGCACGGCAATCAGCAGGGCAGCGCCTAGCCAGATCCAACGACGCATATCAGTCATTTACGCTATTCCTTACCAGCGAAAACGCAGGCCGTCGAACGGCTTGGGTGCTGGGGTGGCAGCCGGCGGCTGCTCTGAGGGAGTACTGGTGCCCGCTGCTGGCGCCACCGGGGCGGCAGGTGCAGGCTCTGCCGGCAGTTCCTGCAACTTGGCCAGGCCGAGTTGGGCGCGCAGCTGGTCGCGGTTGGCGGTGACGCCGTAAGTCAACGTTTTACCATCGGCCATCTGCAGCCGCGGGCCGTAGGGTTCGAGCACGCGGCTCAGTTCGGCATAGCGCTGCAGGTTCATGCCTTGCACTTGCAACTGCAACTGGCTGCTGGCACCCGGCTTGGTCACGTAGCGTGGCGCCAGGCGGTTGCTGACCGCCAGCATCACGGCATCGGCCAATGCGGCCGGGTCAGCCCCCTCGGCGGTGCCTTGCTCGCGCTTGTCGCCCAGCCACAACTGCCATTTGCCTTGCCACTTGCCGTCGGCTTCATGGGCGTGCACCGCCAGCAGGGCATCGGCGCCATACCGCTCGGAGGCTTCGCGCAGGGGGGCCGGGTCGCTGCCTTCGAGCTGCTTGGCGTTGGCCACCAGTTGCTCCTGCAGGTCAGCCAGCGGCAGGCGCAGCGGCAGCCCGCGGTGCTGGGCGGCGCGGCGCAGGGGTTGCGCGCTGGCCTGGCCGTCGCCAATCAGGTTGCTGCCATCGACACTGTCGTTAAGCCACCAGCCGAGGATAGACGGCCGATTACTGCCCCACAGTGCCAGGCCGGCCTTGCGCAAGGCACGCTCGGTGCTGCCCGGGTCGAACTCGACCAGCACCGACTCGGGCGGGCCGGCCTCGGTGCCGACCTGGTTGATGATCTGTTGCGGGTCCTTGCGCAAATCGGCCAGCGCCGGGCTTTGCGCCGCCTTGGGGTCGCCGGTCAAGCGCAACACCAGGGTATCGAGCGCCTTGACGGTGGCTGCGCTACGGGCTTCAGCGCCCTGCCCTTCGAGCGGCTCGTGCACCTGATAAAGCCCGGAGACGTTTTCGGCCTGCGCCGCGAGGCTGGCCATGGCAAGGCAACCCGCTGCCAGATAGTTGAGAAGACGCATTGAGGATTCCTGTCCAGAAAACAAGGCGCGACGAGCCGCCGCGTGCTGGCTGTGACCGTCACAGGGCGAAGATTGCTCCCTGGCACGGCGCATTTCGACCCGTCGCCTTTCCTATACCTTATACAGCCACCTGCCCGGCAACCAGTCACGGCCTGTGAAAGGATGTTTTTTGCAGCATTAAGGCCCTGCCCGTCGGCCTGAGGATGGCCGCTGCACGGCAACCCTGATAAAATCGCGCGCCTTCACAGACCTCTGACGTTTCAGGCAGCCGCCGCTCCCCAGCCGGCCTTGGCCGTCACGGTCGTTTTTACGAATCCCTCCCTCTTAAAGGCCTGGATCAATGAGCAAGCAACCCTCCCTGAGCTACAAGGACGCCGGTGTAGACATCGACGCCGGCGAAGCACTGGTCGAACGCATCAAGGGCGTGGCAAAACGCACCGCACGCCCTGAAGTCATGGGTGGCCTGGGTGGCTTCGGCGCCCTCTGCGAGATCCCGGCCGGCTACAAACAGCCGGTGCTGGTCTCCGGCACCGACGGCGTCGGCACCAAGCTGCGCCTGGCATTGAACCTGAACAAGCACGACAGCATCGGCCAGGACCTGGTCGCCATGTGCGTCAACGACCTCGTTGTGTGCGGCGCCGAGCCGCTGTTCTTCCTCGACTACTACGCCACCGGCAAGCTCAACGTCGACGTGGCCGCCACCGTGGTCACCGGTATTGGCGCCGGCTGTGAATTGGCCGGCTGCTCCCTGGTTGGCGGCGAAACCGCCGAAATGCCGGGCATGTACGAAGGCGAAGACTACGACCTGGCCGGTTTCTGTGTCGGTGTGGTGGAAAAGGCCGAGATCATCGATGGCTCCAAGGTTGCCACCGGTGACGCGCTGATCGCCCTGCCGTCTTCCGGCCCGCACTCCAACGGCTACTCGCTGATCCGCAAGATCCTCGAAGTGTCCGGCACCGACATCGAGAACACCCAGCTGGACGGCAAACCGCTGACCGACCTGCTGATGGCGCCAACCCGCATCTACGTCAAGCCACTGCTGCAGCTGATCAAGCAGACCGGCGCGGTCAAGGCCATGGCCCACATCACCGGTGGCGGCCTGCTGGACAACATCCCACGCGTGCTGCCGAAGAACGCCCAGGCCGTGGTCGACGTGGCCAGCTGGCAGCGCCCAGTGGTCTTCGACTTCCTGCAAGAGAAAGGCAACGTCGACGAGCACGAAATGCACCGCGTGCTGAACTGCGGCGTTGGCATGGTCATCTGCGTGGCCCAGGACCAGGTCGAGGCTGCCCTGAACGTACTGCGTGCTGAAGGCGAGCAGCCATGGGTCATCGGCCGCATCGAACAAGCCGCTGAAGGCGCAGCCCAGGTCGAGCTGCAGAACCTCAAGGCACACTGATGCCGAGCAAGCCCTGCAATGTAGTGGTACTGCTGTCGGGTTCCGGCAGCAACCTGCAAGCCTTGATCGACAGTAGCCGGGGTGAAGAAAGCCCAGTACGCATCGCCGCGGTGGTTTCCAACCGCGCCGATGCCTACGGCCTGCAACGCGCCGCGGCGGCGGGCATTGCCACCGCCGTGCTGGACCACACCGGCTTCGACGGCCGTGAAGCCTTCGATGCGGCGCTGATGGCGCGCATCGACGGCTTCGCGCCCGACCTGGTGGTGCTGGCCGGCTTCATGCGTATCCTCAGTGGCGGCTTCGTGCGCCACTACCAGGGCCGCCTGCTCAACATCCACCCGTCGCTGCTGCCCAAGTACAAGGGCCTGCATACCCACCGACGGGCACTGGAGGCAGGCGACGCCGAGCATGGCTGCAGCGTACACTTCGTCACCGAGGAACTCGATGGCGGCCCTCTGGTCGTACAGGCTGTAGTACCGGTAGCGTCAGGCGACACTGCTGAAAGCCTGGCCCAACGGGTGCACCATCAGGAACACCAGATCTACCCGCTGGCAGTGCACTGGTTTGCCGAGGGGCGCTTGCGCCTGGGTGAATCGGGTGCATTACTGGATGGCCAGCCACTGCCGGCCAGTGGTCATTTGATCCGACCCTAGGAGAATTTATGCGTCGCGCCCTGCTCTTGGCTCTCGCCGTGCTCGCCCTGCCCCTGCAGGCAGCCGACCTGAAGCCCTTCTCGGCCAGCTACACCGCCGACTGGAAGCAACTCCCCATGAGCGGCACTGCCGAGCGCAGCCTGGTCAAGAACGCCAACGGCACCTGGGACCTTAACTTCAAGGCCTCCATGATGATCGCCAGCCTGACCGAGCAAAGCACCCTGCGCATGGACAACGACACCCTGCTGCCGCAGAAGTACCACTTCGAGCGTGGCGGCCTGGGCAAAGCCAAGAAGGTCGACCTCACCTTCGACTGGACGGGCAAGAAAGTCACCGGCAGCGACCGTGGCGATGCTGTCAGCCTGCCGCTCAACCGCGGCGTGCTGGACAAGTCGTCCTACCAGCTGGCGTTGCAGCATGATGTCGCCGCCGGCAAGAAAAGCATGACTTACCAGGTGGTCGACGGTGACGAGATCGACACCTACGACTTCCGCGTGCTCGGCACCGAGAAAGTCACCACCAAGACCGGCCAGGTCGATGCGGTGAAGGTCGAGCGCGTGCGCGACCCGAGCCAGAGCAAGCGCATCACCGAACTGTGGTTCGCCAAGCAGTGGGACTACCTGCTGGTGCAATTGCGCCAGGTCGAGACGGATGGCAAGGAGTACGTGATCGTGCTGCAAGATGGCACGGTCGACGGCAAGGCTGTAAAAGGCAACTGATTCCACCGCAGCCCGCAGCATCCGGAGCCCCGCCCGCGCGGGGCTTCTTTTTGCCTGCTGAACATGAAACTTGTTTCATCGGCGTTTTATTTACTTAGCCTGCTAACAAACTCTATAAAGAAGGTGTGCGACACAATGTCGCAACCAACTGAGCAGTGGAGTTTACCGATGACAGTCCAAGTAACCGAACGCGACGAATCGAAAATGTCCCACGAAGGCCTGGCCGCTGGCCTGCGGATCTGGGATGTGCACCAGCAGGGCCAATTGGTCGGGATGTTCCACAATGAACACGAAGCCCACCAGTATCGGGTAGAACTCGAAGACCTGGAAAACCAGCGCAGCACGCAATGACACCATCATTCAAAAGAAAACCCCGCCTAGGCGGGGTTTTTGCTGCTTACCACATCAGATCGTCAGGGATCTTATAGGCGGCGTACGGGTCATCCTCATCCGCTTCCTCGACATGGGTGTTGAGCAGCAGGATGCGATTAGGGTCGCGCTCCTGGATCTTCACCGCCGCCTCCCGTGGGATCACCTCGTAACCACCACCATGCGACACGATCGCCAACGCACCGTTGCTCAGCTTGCTGCGCATCAGGGCGTTGACCGCAAGGCGCTTGACCTTCTTGTCGTCGACGAAATTGAAATAGTCTTCGGTGGTGAGCTTGGGCAGGCGAGTCGCTTCGATCAACTGCTTGATCTGTGCGGCACGGGCCTTCTGCTCGGCCTTTTCCTGCTGCTGGCGGTTCAGCTCCTGGTCACGCTTGGCCTTCTCGGCCATCGCTTCCTTGGCCAGACGCTGCTGGGTGTCGTCGACTTCGACCTGGCCCTTGTGTTCCAGGCGTTTCTGTTTCTTCTCGGCCTTGTTGGTCTGGGAAACCTGTTTCTGGTTGACCAGACCGGCCTTGAGCAATTGATCGCGAAGGGAAAGACTCATGGATGTTCACTCACTTATGCAGCCACTCAGCCGCAGCTGGGCAGGTTCTTTTCCTGACGCTTGGCTTCCCCCCAAAGGGCGTCCAGTTCGTCAAGGTTACACTCTTCAATGGGCCGACCGCTGCCGCGCAATGCCTGTTCGATGAAGCGGAAACGCCGTTCGAACTTGCGGTTGGCGCGGCGCAGGGCGTTTTCCGGGTCGTGCTTGAGGTGGCGCGCCAGGTTGACGGTGGCGAACAGCAAGTCGCCGATTTCATCCTCGAGGGCATCGGCATCGCCGTCGGCCATGGCCTGCAGCACTTCGTCGAGCTCTTCGCGCACCTTGTCCAGCACCGGCAGGGCCTCGGGCCAGTCGAAACCGACCGTGGCCGCTCGTTTCTGCAGTTTGGCCGCACGCGACAGCGCCGGCAATGCCGTTGGCACATCATCCAGCAGCGACAGCTGTTCGGGTTCGCTTTTCTCGGCGCGTTCTTCCGCCTTGATCTCTTCCCAGCGCGACTTGACCTGGGCCTCGCTCAGGCTGGGAGTATCCAGCGGCGCGTACAACTCGCCGGTGGGAAAAACATGCGGGTGCCGGCGGATCAGCTTGCGGGTGATGGCATCGACCACCCCATCAAACTCGAAACGCCCCTCCTCGCGGGCCAGCTGGCTGTAATAGACCACCTGGAACAACAGGTCGCCGAGCTCGCCCTGCAGGTGCTCGAAATCGCCGCGCTCGATGGTGTCGGCCACTTCGTAGGCTTCCTCGATCGTGTGCGGGACGATGCTCGCGTAGTTCTGCTTGAGGTCCCACGGGCAGCCGTATTGCGGGTCGCGCAGGCGGGCCATGAGGTGCAGCAGGTCTTCGAGGGTGTAGGTCATTCTGGCAGGTCCTTCGGTGGTATCCGCTTCGCGGATGAATCCGCCGCTGCAGGCATTGCGCTGTTCCTGCAGGCGCCGATTCATCCGCGATGCAAGCGCCGCGGTCTCAAGGGGTACGATTACGCCGCGTCTCGATGATGTTTGGCAACTGCGAAATCCTCCCCAGCAAGCGCCCCAGCGCATCCAGGCCTGGAATCTCGATGGTCAGCGACATCAGCGCGGTGTTGTCTTCCTTGTTCGAGCGGGTGTTGACCGCCAGTACGTTGATCTTCTCGTTCAGCAGCACCTGCGACACGTCACGCAGCAAGCCTGGGCGGTCGTAGGCACGGATGACGATGTCGACCGGGTAGGTCTGCACCGGGATCGGCCCCCAGCTGACCTGGATCATCCGCTCCGGCTCACGGCCGGACAGCTGCAGCACCGAGGCGCAGTCCTGGCGGTGAATGCTCACGCCGCGGCCCTGGGTGATGTAGCCGACGATGGCATCGCCCGGCAGCGGCTGGCAGCAGCCGGCCATCTGCGTGAGCAGGTTGCCGACGCCCTGGATCTGGATGTCGCCCCGCTTGCCGGTGCGCGTGCCGGTGGGCTTGCGCGGTACCAGTTCGATCTGCTCGATACGATCGGGTTCGAGCAACTGCTGGGCAGCGTTGACCAGGTGCGCCAGGCGCAGGTCACCGGCCCCCAGCGAGGCGAACATGTCCTCGGCGGTCTTGACGTTGGTCTTCTCGGCCAGGCGTTCGAAGTCCACCTGTGGCAGGCCCAGACGGCTCAGTTCGCGCTCGAGCAGGGTCTTGCCGGCGGCGACGTTCTGGTCACGCGCCTGCAACTTGAACCAGTGGACGATCTTGGCTCGCGCCCGCGAGGTGGTGACGTAGCCCAGGTTGGAGTTCAGCCAGTCACGGCTCGGGCTGCCGTGCTTGCTGGTGATGATCTCCACCTGCTCGCCGGTCTGCAGGCTGTAGTTGAGCGGCACGATGCGCCCGTTGATCTTGGCACCACGGCAGTTGTGGCCGATCTCGGTGTGCACGCGGTAGGCGAAGTCCAGCGGTGTGGAACCCTTGGGCAGATCGATGGCATGGCCGTCGGGGGTGAACACATACACCCGGTCCGGCTCGATGTCGACTCGCAATTGCTCGGCCAGCCCGCCGATATCGCCCAGCTCCTCATGCCATTCGAGTACCTGGCGCAGCCAGGAGATCTTCTCTTCGTAGTGGTTGGAGCTTTGCTTGACGTCGGTGCCCTTGTAGCGCCAGTGGGCGCAGACGCCGAGTTCGGCTTCCTCGTGCATGCCGTGGGTGCGGATCTGCACTTCCAGCACCTTGCCCTCGGGGCCGATCACCGCAGTGTGCAGCGAGCGGTAGCCGTTCTCCTTGGGGTTGGCGATGTAGTCGTCAAATTCTTTCGGGATGTGCCGCCAGAGGGTGTGCACGATACCCAGCGCGGTGTAGCAGTCGCGCACTTCCGGTACCAGCACGCGCACCGCGCGCACGTCGTAGATCTGGCTGAACTCAAGGCCTTTGCGCTGCATTTTGCGCCAGATCGAATAGATGTGCTTGGCCCGGCCGCTGATGTCGGCATTGACGCCGGTGGCCAGCAGTTCGTTCTGCAACTGGTTCATCACGTCGCTGATGAACCGCTCGCGGTCCAACCGGCGCTCGTGCAAAAGCTTGGCGATCTGCTTGTACTGATCGGGTTCGAGGTAACGGAAGGACAGGTCCTCCAGTTCCCACTTGATATGGCCGATACCCAGGCGGTGGGCCAGCGGCGCATAAATGTCGAACACCTCGCGCGCCACGCGCAGGCGTTTCTCGTCATCGGCAGACTTCACCGCGCGGATCGCGCAGGTCCGCTCGGCCAGCTTGATCAACGCCACGCGCACATCGTCAACCATCGCCACGAGCATCTTGCGCAGGTTCTCGACCTGCGCCTGCGAGCCCAGCACCAGCGACTGACGGGGGCTGAGGCTGGCGCTGATGGCAGCCATGCGCAACACGCCGTCGATCAGCTTGGACACCACCGGGCCAAAACGCTGGCCGACCTCGGCCAGGGTCACCTTGCCTTCACGTACCGAGCGGTAGATGACCGCCGCCACCAGGGAATCCTGGTCGAGCTTCAGGTCGGCGAGGATTTCGGCGATTTCCAGGCCAGCCTGGAAGCTGGACGTACCGTCGGCCCAGGAATGCTTGGCCGGGTTGCCCTTTTTCTCGATTTCCTGAGCGAACTCGCAGGCCTCTTTGAGTGCCACGCGATCCAATGCCGAGTCCACGCTCACCACGTGATCCAGCCATGCTTCGAGATTGATACTGCCGTCGGTGTTGACCGGCTGGTGCACTCTCACCTGTACCATCTTTGCTTTACCTTTCCATACAGCGCACCTCGCGGGTGCGCTGGCTATCACCGTGTGGTTTCCAGTCCATGGAAACCGCACCAAGGGGCCAGTTCGCTAGCCCGCTTCGAATAACGCCATGGCTTCGACATGCGCCGTCTGAGGAAACATGTCGAGAATCCCGGCCCTTTTTAACCGGTACCCTTGGCCGACCAGCACCTGGGCGTCTCGCGCCAGCGTGGCCGGGTTGCACGATACGTAGACCAGCCGTTTGGCCTTGAGGCGTGCGATGCCTTGCACCACCTCGAACGCACCGTCGCGCGGTGGATCCAAGAGTACCGCAGAAAAGCCCTCGGCGGCCCATCCGGCGCCCGCCAAAGGCTGCGATAAATCGGCCTGAAAAAACCGTGCATTATGCACTTCGTTGTTCCGGGCATTGGCTGCAGCCCGATCGACCATGGCCTGCACCCCCTCCACCGCCACCACTTCACGCGCCTGGCGAGCCAGCGGCAGGGCGAAGTTGCCCAGGCCGCAGAACAGGTCCAGCACACGCTCGTCGGCTTGCGGTGCGAGCCAGGCCAGGGCCTGCTCGATCATGGCCGTGTTGACCTGGGCATTGACCTGGACAAAATCGCCCGGGCGCCAGGCCAGCTCCAGCTGCCAGGGCTGCAAGACAAAGCCCAGCTTGGCGTCGGCTTGCACCGGCGCCGGCTCGCCCTCACCTTGCAGCCAGAGCTGCGCCTTGGCCTCGTCGCAGAAAGCCTGCAAACGCGCCAGGTCGTCGGCCGGCAGCGGCGCCATGTGACGCACCAGCAATGCTTCGGCGGTACCGCTGAAGAGTTCTACATGGCCGATAGCCTGGGGTTTGCTCAGCGAGCGCAACACCGTCGGTAAGTGCCGAAGAATAGATTGCAAAGGCTGTACCAGCACGGCGCAGTCATCAATAGCGACAATTTCCTGGCTTGCCTCGGCACGCAAGCCTACGTCCAGCCGGCGTGCCTTGACATCCCAACGCACGGCCACCCGCGCCCGGCGCCGGTAGCCGAACTCCGGCCCGCTCAAGGGCGGCGCCCACTCCTCGGGCTGCACACCGGCAACCCGCTGCAGCTGTTCGGCCAGCGTGCGCTGCTTGAGCGCCAGCTGGCCGTCATGGGGCAGGTGCTGAAGGTTGCAGCCACCGCAGCGCTGGTAATAGCGGCACGGCGCCTCACGCCGCTCGGGGCTGGCCTGCAGGACACGCTCCAGCCGCGCCTCGACCACCTTGCCGCGGGCATTGAGCACGCGCGCCTCGACCGCTTCACCGGCCAGGGCGCCGCTGACGAACCAGGTGCGCCCGTCATGGAAGGCAATGCCACGGCCGTCACCGGCCAGGCGCTCGATATCCAGGCGCTGCTTCTTGCCCACGGGGACCTGGGCCGTACGGTTGCCGCCGGCCGGCTGGAAGCGCAGGCCGCTGTTGGTTTTTTTCTTGGACATTTAGCTCGGGTCGAACAGGCCGGTGGACAGGTAACGGTCGCCACGGTCGCAAATGATCGCGACCATTACCGCGTTTTCCACTTCCTGGGACAGGCGCAGCATGGCTGCCACCGCACCACCGGAAGACACGCCGCAGAAAATGCCCTCTTCACGGGCAAGGCGGCGGGTGGTGTCCTCAGCTTCCTGCTGGGACATATCCATCACGCGGTCGACGCGGGTGGCGTCGAAAATCTTCGGCAGGTATTCCTCGGGCCAGCGGCGGATGCCTGGAATGGCCGAGCCTTCCATCGGCTGCAGGCCGACGACCTGCACTGCAGGGTTCTGCTCCTTGAGGTACTGCGAGCAGCCCATGATGGTGCCGGTGGTGCCCATGGAGCTGACGAAGTGGGTGATGCTGCCCTGAGTCTGCTGCCAGATTTCCGGGCCGGTGCTGTTGTAATGGGCAATCGGGTTATCGCCGTTGGCGAACTGGTCGAGGACCAGGCCACGGCCTTCGGCCTGCAGTTTTTCAGCCAGGTCGCGGGCGCCTTCCATGCCCTCTTCCTTGCTCACCAGGATCAGCTCGGCGCCATAGGCGGTCATTGCCGCCTTGCGTTCGGCGGTGGAGTTGTCGGGCATGATCAGGATCATCTTGTAGCCCTTGATCGCCGCTGCCATGGCCAGGGCGATGCCGGTATTGCCGGAAGTGGCCTCGATCAGGGTGTCGCCGGGCTTGATGTCGTTGCGCAATTCGGCGCGGGTGATCATCGACAGCGCCGGGCGGTCCTTCACGGAGCCTGCCGGATTGTTACCTTCGAGCTTGAGCAGGAGGGTATTGCTGGTTTCGCCAGCGATGCGCTGCAGGCGAACCAGGGGCGTATTGCCGACGCAATCGGCGATGGTTGGGTACTGCAAGGTCATGGCGTATTTCACAATCCGGACGGCAGGGGCGCCTATCATACCGGCAAACCCTTCGCGGCCATATCACGCAATCTGCGGTCGATATAGCCACACGCTATATCGATGCTGCCTGGAGCTTCGGGATTGCCTGCGAGGGAATGGGTAGATGGACCGGCAAACGCATGCACAACCGCAGCCCACGCTTGCCGTTTTCGGCCCACAACGTTCCGCCCTGGCGCTGGATCGCACTGCGGGCGATGCTCAGGCCCAAACCAAAACCGCCATCCCCGGGCCGCGAGCCATCGAGCCGAGAAAAGGGCGCGAAAATCCGCTCCAGGTCCTCTTCGGCCACACCGCCGCCCTCGTCTTCCAGCCACAGGCGCCAATAGCCACCCTCGCGCTGCCCAGTCAGCCGCACCAGGCCGTCTTTTGGCGAATGGCGGATGGCATTGCGCAGCATGTTCTCCACAGCCTGGGCCAGGTAATTGAGGTTACCCTGCACCCAGCAGTCGGCAGGCAGCTCGCAGCGCAGCCGCGCGGGCGACCAGCCACTTTCATAACGGGCATCTTCGGCCAGCAGGTCCCACAACGCCTGCACCTGGATCGGTTCCAGGTTCATCGGCGCACGCTCGGCATCCTGCCAGGCAAGCTGCAGGGTGTTCTCGACTAGCTGCTGCATGCAGTCCACCTCGCGGCCCAGCCGCTCGCGCAAGCGCTGCAGGTCGGTTTCACCGTCGCAGGCCACACGCAGGCGGCTGAGCGGTGTGCGCATCTCGTGGGACAAGTCGCGCAGCAACTGTTGCTGCATGGCCACCGTACCCTGCAGCCGCTCGGCCATCTGGTCGAAGGCGCGGGCCAGCTCACCCAGTTCGTCATGGCGGGCGATGGTGCGTGAATCCAGCCGCGCCGAAAGCTGGTCGGCGCGCCAGGCATTGGCCTGCTCGCGCAGTTGGTTGAGCGGCACGATCAGCATGCGGTACAGGCCCACGCACAGCAGCAAGGTGAACAGGCCGGGGATGATGCCGTTGGTCACCACCCGCCACAGCACGCGGTGCTGGCCCGGGTTGAAACGTTGCGGCAACTCGATCACCAGCATGCCCTGCTGCGGCGCGCCCGGAAACGGTATGCGCAACCAGGGCTGGTCGATGCTGCGCTGGCTCATGGGCCAGTCGACGCCACGCAGGCGGGTGAGCCGCTGCATGATTTCAGGGCCGAGCGTGGCACTGTCAAGGGGCCGCAGGCTGGTGTCGAGCACACCCACCCAGCCATGCTCACGCTGGCGCATGGCCGCAACCCAGCGGTCCAGCTCCGCTCGCCCCCCCCTTTGCCAGGCCTGCTCGGCCTCGCTGGCGTAACCGCGCAGCACCTGGCGGGCAGGCTCGTCGAGAAAGGCGTTCTGGGTTTCCACGTGACGGCCCCAGGTGTAGCTGAGGCCGATCATCAGCAGGCAGAAGCCCACCAGCAGGATGGACAGCTTCCAGAACAGTGAACGGCGATCGAGCATGGCCTACTCCGCCTCGCCGACGCTGAGCACGTAGCCCTTGCCCCATACGGTGCGGATTTGCCGCTCCTGGTAGCCGATGCCCTTGAGCTTGCGGCGGATCTGGCTGACGTGCATGTCCAGGCTGCGGTCATGCCGCGAGTAGCCACGCTGCAGCACCTGCTGATAAAGGAAGGGCTTGCTCAGCACCTCGTCGACGTTGCGGTTGAGAATGTCGAACAGGCGGTATTCGCTGGGGGTCAAGCCTGCCTGCAGGCCGCCAAGGCTGACATCGCACAGGGCATCGTCGAAGCGCAGCTCGCCGCTGGCGACATCCGCGGGCGGCTGATGACGACGTTCAAGGGCGACGCGGCGCAGGATGGCTTCGATACGCACCTGCAGCTCGACCATGCTGAACGGCTTGGGCAAGTAGTCGTCGGCACCGCGCTGAAAGCCGCTGATGCGGTCGGCCTCGGCGCCCAATGCCGACATCAGGATGACCGGCGTGGCGCTGCGCAGGCGCAACTGGGCCAAGGCATCCAGGCCATTGAGCCCAGGCAGCAGGATATCCATCAGCACCACGTCGAAGGCCTGCCGGCCGGCGGCTTCCAGGCCTTCAAGGCCATTGCGGCACCAGGTCACCTGGAAGCCGCCGCGCTGCAGCTCTTCGTGCAGGTAGGCGCCCAGGACCGGGTCGTCCTCGATGGCGAGGATACTGGATGTGTTAATAGCTACGGGATTCATTGGCAACTGCCATGCATTCTCAGTTACGTGATTATTGAGCATGCTCACGCTCCAGGCAACCGCCCAACGACCAACGCCGCGACGCACGGGTGAAAACCGCTATAAAAGGGTGCATTAGGCAGGCAGGCGGAGTAACTTTCCGCTTTGGTCCGCCACCTCGGTGACGGCGTCCAGGCACATCACAGGAGGCGAGTGTGCTCGATCGTTTGGGAATCAGAAGCCGGGTGCTGCTGCTGGCGCTGTTGCCTGCCAGCTTGATGGCTCTGGTGCTGGGCAGCTACTTCACCTGGTTGCAGCAAGACCAGTTGCGCACCCAGTTACTGCAACGCGGCAAGATGATTGCCGAGCAACTGGCACCGCTGGCCGCGCCCGCACTGGCCCGCCAGGCCCCGGCGCAGCTGGAGCGGATTGCCGCGCAAACCCTGGAGCAGGCCGATGTGCGCGCCGTGGCCTTTCTCGCCCCGGACCGTAGCCGCGTGGCCCATGCCGGCCCCAGCATGATCAACCAGGCGCCCAGCGGCGGCACCGGCACCCAGCTGCTGCAGCGCACGGGCAATGACGCCACCCGTTACCTGATGCCGGTGTTCGGCCACCACCGCGACCTGGCCACCGATGCCGTGCCGGCCGAGGCCGAACGCCTGCTGGGCTGGGTCGAAATCGAGCTGTCGCACGACGGCACGCTGCTGCGTGGCTATCGCAACCTGTTCACCAGCGTGCTGCTGATCCTCGGCTGCCTGGTGCTCAGTGGCCTGCTGGCAATGCGCATGAGCCGCACCATCAACGACCCGATCGCGCGCATCAAGCACGCGGTCAACCAGCTGAAGGACGGCCACCTCGATGAGCGCCTGCCGGCCATGGGCAGCCACGAACTGGACGAACTGGCCCGCGGCATCAACCGCATGGCCGAAACCCTGCACAGCGCCCACGAAGAACTGCAGCACAGCATCGACCAGGCCACCGAGGACGTGCGCCAAAACCTCGAAACCATCGAGATCCAGAACATCGAGCTGGACATGGCGCGCAAGGAAGCCCTGGAGGCCAGCCGGATCAAATCGGAATTCCTGGCCAACATGAGCCACGAGATCCGCACCCCGCTCAACGGTATCCTCGGTTTTACCCACCTGCTGCAGAAAAGCGAGTTGACTCCGCGCCAGCTGGATTACCTGAGCACCATCGAAAAATCTGCCGACAACCTGCTGGGGATCATCAATGAGATCCTCGACTTCTCAAAGATCGAGGCCGGCAAGCTGGTGCTCGACAGTATTCCGTTCAACCTGCGCGACCTGGTACAGGACACCCTGACCATCCTCGCCCCCGCCGCACACGCCAAGCAGCTCGAACTGCTCAGCCTGATCTACCGCGACACGCCGTCAGCGCTGATTGGCGACCCGTTGCGGCTCAAGCAGATCCTCACCAACCTGGTGAGCAACGCCATCAAGTTCACCCGCGAAGGCACCATTGTCGTGCGCGCGATGCTCGAAGACGAGCAGGAAGACAGCGCGCAGCTGCGCATCAGCGTGCAGGACACCGGTATCGGCCTCTCGCCCCAGGATGTGCGCACGCTGTTCCAGGCCTTCAGCCAGGCCGACAATTCGCTGGCCCGCCAGCCGGGCGGTACCGGCCTGGGCCTGGTGATTTCCAAGCGCCTGATCGAGCAGATGGGCGGTGAGATCGGTGTCGACAGCACCCCGGGCGAAGGGTCGCAGTTCTGGATCAGCCTGAGCCTGCCCAAGGCGCACGACGATATCGACCAACAGCAGCCACAGCCGCTGCTGGGCCGCCGCGCAGCCATCGTCGATAGCCACGAACTGGCCCGCCAGGCCCTTGAACATCAGCTTGAGGACTGCGGCCTGAGCGTCAGCCTGTTCGCCTCCTTTGAGCAGCTGCTGCAAGGTGTGCAGGCCGGTTTCCAGGCCGGTATGCCGTTCGAGTTCGCCGTGCTCGGTGCCAACCTGGGCAACCTCACACCCGAACAGCTTGGCCAGTACCACCAGCAACTCGAGCGCTACCACTGCCAGTGCGTGGTACTGTGCCCGACCACCGAGCAGGCGCTGTACCACCCTTACCTGCCCAATGGCCATGGCCAGCTGCTGTCCAAGCCAACCTGCACGCGCAAGCTGCGCCGGCTGCTGCTGGAGCTGCTGCAACCGCGCCGCCCGCTGGGCGAACCGGCGCCGGGCAAGCGCGGCCAGCGCCAGCCAAAAATCCTCTGCGTCGATGACAATGCCGCCAACCTGCTGCTGGTGCAGACCCTGCTGGAAGACCTCGGCGCCGAAGTGCTGGCGGTCGACAACGGCTACGCCGCACTGCAGTCGGTACAGAGCGAGCCTTTCGACCTGGTGCTGATGGACGTGCAGATGCCGGGCATGGACGGCCGTGCTTGCACCGAGCAGATCCGCCTGTGGGAAAACACCCAGAGCGGCAGCCCGCTGCCGATCGTCGCCCTTACCGCGCATGCCATGGCCAACGAGAAGCGCGCCCTGCTGCACAGCGGCATGGACGACTACCTGACCAAGCCGATCAGCGAGCGCCAGCTGGCCCAGGTGGTGATGAAGTGGACTGGCCTGAGCCTTGGCGCCGGGCCGCTGGAACGGCTGGACGAAGAGCAGGCCGAGGGCCAGGAGCTGCCAGTGCTCGACCCTGAGGAAGGTCTGCGCCTGGCGGCGGGCAAACCGGACCTGGCGGCGGACATGCTGACGATGTTGCTGGCGTCGCTGGAGAGCGACCGCGAGGCAATCTTTGCGGCACGGGAAGCCGGCGACCGCTCGACGCTGATCGAGCAGGTGCACCGTTTGAACGGTGCGTCGCGCTATTGCGGGGTGCCGCAATTACGCGCGGCCTGCCAGCGCAGCGAGACCTTGCTCAAGCAGGATCACCCACATGCCCAGCAGGCGCTGGACGAACTCGACGGGGCGATCGCCCGGCTGGCGGAGCAGGCGCGGCAAAGCGCCTGACTTTCATGGCCTCATCGTCGGCAAGCCGGCGATGAGGCCGGTGCAGATCAACATCCCTGTCCGGCCAGGTGGCTACAATCCCCCAACCACCGCAAAGGAAGCCCGACCATGCGCGCCCTGTTGTTCAGCTGCCAGCACTACGACCAGGAAAGCTTCACCCCGGCCGCCCACGCCAGCCCCCTGGAGCTGCACTTCCAGTCTGCCCGCCTGACCCTCGACACCGCCGCCCTGGCCCAGGGCTTCGAGGTGGTCTGCGCGTTCATCAACGATGAGCTCGACGCCCAGGTGCTGCAGCGCCTGGCCACTGGCGGCACACGGCTGATCGCGCTGCGCTCGGCCGGCTACAACCATGTCGACCTGGCCGCCGCCCAGCGCCTGGGCCTGGCGGTGGTGCGCGTGCCGGCCTATTCGCCGCATGCCGTGGCCGAGCATGCCGTGGCGCTGATCCTCGCCCTCAACCGGCGCCTGCACCGCGCCTACAACCGCACCCGCGAGGGCGACTTCACCCTGCATGGCCTGACCGGCTTCGACCTGCATGGCAAGACCGTCGGCGTGGTCGGCACCGGCCAGATCGGTGTGGCCTTCGCCCGGATCATGGCAGGTTTCGGCTGCCAGTTACTGGCCTACGACCCCTACCCCAACCCTGAGCTGCTGGCGCTGGGTGCACGCTACCTGACGCTGCCCGAACTGCTGCGCGAGGCGCGGATCATCAGCCTGCACTGCCCGCTGACCGAGCAAAGCAAACACCTGATCAATGCGCAGAGCCTGGCCCAGCTGCAACCCGGTGCCATGTTGATCAACACCGGCCGCGGCGCGCTGGTCGATACCCCGGCACTGATCGACGCGCTGAAAAGCGGCCAGCTCGGCTACCTGGGCCTGGATGTGTATGAAGAAGAAGCACAGCTGTTTTTCGAGGACCGCTCCGACCTACCGCTGCAGGACGATGTACTGGCGCGGCTGCTGACCTTCCCCAACGTGATCGTCACCGCGCACCAGGCGTTCCTCACCCGCGAGGCACTGGATGCCATTGCCTCCACCACGCTGGACAACATCATCCGCTGGGCGGCGGGCAAACCGCAGAATCTGGTCACGGGTTGATGCTAGGATACGCGGCATTTCTGGAGGACCCATGGTCGAGCACGATTTCCGCTACACCCTTTTCAACCCGCAACACACCCTGATCGAGTGCCGCGCACTGGTGCCGGGCCGCTACCAGGTGACCGGCAACGGTGGCTCGATGCACAAAGGCGACACCCTGCTGGTGACCCTCAAAGGCAGCAAGGACTTGTCCATGCGCCTGAGCGTGGAGAGCGTGCGCCACCTGATCAACCCGCGCGGCCAGTGGGTGGCCGTGGCCAGTGGCCCGCTGTTCAACGAGCTGGAAATCCTCAACTGGCAGGCCGAATGCGACAGCTGCGACGCGGTGCTGGACTTCGAGTTCGCCGTGGACGCCAAGCTGGGCAAGAAAGCCCGCCAACCGGCCGCTACCGCGCGCATCGCCGAGCTGGGCTGGGCCAGCCGTGGCGACAAGCACGTGTGCCCGCAATGCCAAGGGAGCGCCGCGTGAAGAATCTGCTGACCGGCGTGCTGATTGCCACCGGCCTGCTCGGCTGCGCCGCCGAACCGTCAAAGCTGCAGCAGGAGCGCAGCTATGTGCTGGAATGGATCGGCGAACGCCCGCTGATCGACTACAGCCACCTGACCCTGACCCTGGCCAGCGACGGCCGCGCCTACGGCAATGCCGGCTGCAACCATTGGTTTGCACCCTACACGCTGGACGGCGAGCGCCTGAGCTTCGGCAAGGTCGGCAAGACCCGCAAGCTGTGTGCACCGGCCTTGATGGAGCAGGAAAAACGCTTCTTGCAGGCGCTGGAGACGGTGCAACGCTGGGACGTGTCGCCCATCGAGCAGATGCGCTTCTGGCCAACTGAAGGCAAGCCGCTGCGCTTCTGGCCTGAGGAAGGCTGAGGACCATTGGGGCCGCCATGCGGCCCCGACAGTATCAAGCGCCCTTGAGCGCCTTGATCTTGGCCTGCAACCCTTCCAGGGTCTGCTCACCCATCAGTTGCTCGCGCACCTTGCCCTTGTCGTCGATGATGTAGGTCACCGGCAGCGCCTCGCTGCGAGGCAGGTCATAACGCTCGGCCGGGTCCTGGGCCAGCACGGTGAAGCCGATGCCCAGGGTGTCGGCAGCCTGTTTCAGCTCCTGCCCCTGCAAGCCATCGAAGTTCACCCCGACCACCTTGATACCGTCGGCCGACCACTGCTTGGCCGCCGTATTCAGTTCCGGTACCTCGGTACGGCACGGGCCGCACCATTCGGCCCAGTAATTGAGCACCAGCCAGTGCCCGTCGATCTGTTCGGCCTTCACCGTGTTGCCGTGTTGGTCCACGCCGTAGTCGGCACCGCAACCACCGAGCAACAGGCTCGCGGTGATGGCCAGTACTGCTGCCAAACGCCTTGCCATGGGTCAATCCTTATCAAGTTTTCAAGCAAAGGGATCAGTCGCTACGGTTAGAATAGCCGCCACACCCAGCTGGATGCGACCCGACATGACTGACCTGACGCTCTATCATAACCCGCGCTGCTCGAAATCCCGCGGCGCGCTGGAACTGCTCGAAGCACGCGGCCTGGCGCCGACCATCGTGCGTTACCTGGAAACCCCGCCCGACGCCCCTGCCCTCAAGGCCCTGCTCGGCAAGCTGGGCATCGCCCCGCGCCAGTTGCTGCGCACTGGCGAAGATGAATACAAGGCACTCGCCCTGGCCAACCCGGCCCTGAGCGACGCGCAACTGATCGACGCCATGGCCCAACACCCCAAGCTGATCGAGCGGCCGATCCTGGTGGCCGGTGACAAGGCGGTGATCGGTCGGCCACCAGAGAAGGTGCTGGAGATTCTGCCGTGAGCGCGCCTTACATCCTGGTGCTGTATTACAGCCGCCACGGCTCGACCAGCGAAATGGCCCGGCATATTGCCCGCGGCATCGAACTGGCCGGCATGGAAGCACGCCTGCGCACGGTGCCGGCGATTTCTACCGAATGCGAAGCCGTGGCCCCGGACATCCCGGCCAGCGGCGCGCTGTATGCCACCCTGGACGACCTGCGCCACTGCGCCGGCCTGGTGCTGGGCAGCCCGACCCGCTTCGGCAACATGGCCGCGCCGCTCAAGTACTTCCTCGACGGTACCAGCAGCCTGTGGCTGGGCGGCGAGCTGGTCGGCAAACCGGCGGGGGTGTTCACCTCCACCGCGAGCCTGCACGGTGGCCAGGAAACCACCCTGCTGTCGATGATGCTGCCGTTGATGCACCACGGCATGCTGGTGATGGGCTTGCCGTACAGCGAATCGGCCCTGCTCGAAACCCGCGGCGGCGGCACGCCTTACGGCGCCAGCCACCATGCCGGCGCCGACGGCAAGCGTGAGCTCGACCCACACGAAATCACCCTGTGCCGCGCCCTGGGCCAACGCCTGGCAAGCACCGCCAAAGCCCTGGAGACTGCGCGTGGCTAAGCAGCCCAAGGTGTTGCCGCCGGTGGAATGGCTGGCACCGCGCCTGCGCCTGACGCGGGCGTTGAGCCTGGCACTGTTCTTCGGCCTGATGGCGTTGCTGGTGGTGAACAATGTGTGGTTCGCCAACCTGCATGGGGCGCGGGTCGAGGTGATCCTGGCGATCGAGCTGGTGCCGCTGCTGTTGCTGCTGCCAGGCATGCTGCTGGGCAGCGCCCGGGCGCATGCCTGGACCTGCTTTGTGGTGAATATCTACTTCATCAAGGGCGTGCTGGCGGCATTCGACCCGGCGCGGGCGGTGTTTGGCTGGATTGAGGTGCTGGTGAGCCTTGGCTTGTTCGTCAGTGCACTGCTGTACGTGCGCTGGAAGTTCCAGCATGAACGGCGCATGGCGGGCGAAGGGAGTTGATGTCTTCGCGGGCAAGCCCGCGAAGGAAGCACTGCCGAATTCAATGGTTGACGGTATGCGCCAGCATCACCGACAACTGGCACAGTGGCCGCCCGCTCTCGGCATGCCACTGGTTGAACGCCTGCTGCACCAGCGCCAGGTCGCGCTGGCTGGTCGGCTGCTTGTCGATCACCTTCTGGGCGATCAGCGCGGCGGCCATGTCGTCGGTGGGGATGAACGTGTCCTTGCCGACCATGCGCAGGAAGCGCGGCGCCGACAGCCCGCCGAGCTGGTTGCCATGCTTGGCCAGGTACTTCCACAGCCCGACGATATCGGTCACCGGCCAGTCGGCGATGAACGCGCCAAAACTGCCCTGCGCCTTCGTCACATCCAGGATCATATGCGCATTGCGCGGCACGCTCTTGAGCTTGCCCAAGTGGCGGATGATGCGCTCGTCCTGCATCAACCGCTCCAAGTGCTCGGCGCCCATCAGCACGACTTTCTCCGGGTCGAAGCCGAAGAACACCTGCTCGAACGCCGGCCATTTGGCGTCCACCAGGCTGTGCTTGAGCCCGGCGCGGAACACGCGCAGGGCCAGGGTCGACAGGTAGCGGTCAGCGCTGATGTCGCGCAACTGCGCCGGCGTGCGCGGCTGCGGCAGGAAGGCCTCGAGGGCCTGGGCCGAGCCGAAGCGGTTCAGGCAGAACTCATGCAGCCACTGGTAATCGCGCATGGGCTCAGATGTTCAGCACGTCGAGGAAGCGCGGGGTGGCGCTTTCGTCGATCTTCAGGCTGGTGAAATCGAACAGGTTGCGGTCGGCCAGTTGCGACGGTGCAACGTTCTGCAACGCACGGAAGATGCTTTCGGTACGGCCTGGGTGCTTGCGCTCCCACTCCACCAGCATGTCCTTGACCACCTGGCGCTGCAGGTTTTCCTGCGAGCCACAGAGGTTGCACGGGATGATCGGGAATTCCTTCATGTCCGAGTAGGCCTGGATGTCCTTCTCGCTGCAGTAGGCCAGTGGGCGGATCACCACGTTGCGGCCGTCGTCGGCACGCAGCTTGGGCGGCATGCCCTTGAGCGCGCCGTTGAAGAACATGTTGAGGAAGAAGGTTTCGACGATGTCGTCGCGGTGGTGCCCCAGTGCCATCTTGGTCGCGCCGATTTCATCGGCGAAGGTGTACAGGGTGCCACGGCGCAAGCGCGAGCACAGCGAGCAGGTGGTCTTGCCCTCGGGTACCAGTTCCTTGACCACCGAGTAGGTGTCCTTCTCGACGATGTGGTACTCGACACCCAGTTCCTTGAGGTAGGCCGGCAGCACATGCTCGGGGAAGCCCGGCTGTTTCTGGTCCATGTTCACCGCAACGATCTCGAACTGGATCGGTGCCACCTTCTGCAGGTGCAACAGAACGTCGAGCATGGTGTAGCTGTCCTTGCCGCCGGACAGGCAGACCATGACCTTGTCGCCATCCTCGATCATGTTGAAGTCGGTGATGGCTTCGCCGGCGAGACGACGCAGGCGTTTTTGCAGTTTGTTCTGGTTGACCGAGAGGGTGCCCATAGCGCTTGAATCCGCGAGGTGTGACAAAAGCCGGCTATTTTACGCATAAACCACGCGCGGCTGTAGGGATTCCGATAAAGACTTCAAGGGAATCAGCAGCCAGCCTGACAGCGCAATTTGCTCTAAAAAGCAGGTTTTATGCGGGTAACCGCTTCCTATACTGCGACATAAGGCCACATTACCGCTTTGCTTCGGTGCCCTGGCCTCGGGCCGCTTGCGCTCCATCTGGGGGGCGGTTGGCAACATTGAGAGGAGTGACCGGCATGATTCATCACGTTGTGGGGCTGTTTACCCATCCCGACCAGGAATGGCGGGAGATTCGTGGAGAAGAAGAAAGCATCAGCCACATGTACCTGACGCACACGCTGATCCTGGCAGCGATCCCTGCCATTTCGGCATTCATCGGCACAACCCAGGTCGGCTGGGTGATTGGTAATCGCCCGGCGGTGATGCTGACCATGGAAAGCGCGCTATGGATGAGCATCATGTCCTACCTGGCGATGCTCGCCGGGGTCGCGGTCATGGGCGCGTTCATTCACTGGATGGCCCGCACCTACGACGCCACACCGTCCATGGCGCAATGCATCGCCTTCGCCACGTACACCGCCACCCCGCTGTTCCTTGGCGGCCTGGCAGCACTCTACCCACACCTGTGGCTGGGCATGCTGCTGGGGACTGCGGCCATCTGCTACACCGTTTACCTGCTGTACGTCGGCTTGCCGACGTTCATGAACATACCGTCCGATGAAGGCTTCCTGTTCTCCAGCTCGGTGCTGGCAGTAGGCCTGGTCGTGCTGGTAGCGATCATGGCTGCCACCGTGATCATCTGGGGACTGGGCGTGGGGCCCGTCTATACCAACTAGCGTTCAGAAAACACACAGAACCAACACTGGGGCATCAAACCAGAGGCCGCCGCAAGGCGGCTTCTGGCTGTGTGCTGACCGGTGGCTCGGCAGCCTGCCCATGCGTGCGGCATAATGCCCGGTCAGGAGAATTACCCCGCCATGCCCGAGCTGCTTACACAACGCGTCGAAACCTGTTACCAGCAAGCCGAACGCTTTTTCAAACGCCCCTTCGCGCGCCCGCACATCAGCTTCAAGCTGCGTGGCCAGAAGGCGGGCGTCGCCCACCTGCACGAGAACCTGCTGCGCTTCAACCTGCAGCTGTACCGCGAAAACCAGGAAGACTTCCTGCGCCAGACCGTGGCGCACGAAGTGGCGCACCTGGTCGCCCACCAACTGTTCGGCGACCGTATCCAGGCGCATGGTGAGGAATGGCAGCTGATCATGCGTGGGGTGTATGAGCTGCCGCCGAATCGTTGCCACAACTATGAGGTGCGCCGGCGCGTGGTGACCCGCTACATCTACCGCTGCCCCTGCCCGGAAAGTGACTTCCCGTTCACGGCGCAGCGGCACAAGCTGGTAAGGCAAGGGCGGCGGTATCTGTGCCGGCGGTGCAAAGAGATACTGATTTACAGCGGCGAGACTCGGGTTGAATGATCCGGCGATCGGGCCGGTACAGAAACAGAAAAGGCGACCCAAGGGTCGCCTTTTTCGTTACTGCATCACACTCAACGAACCGGGACTTCTGCAACACCCAGGTCATCGGTCGGGGTGGTCAGTTCGAGCGGCGCGCCACCGGAAGCCAGTTCCGAGGCCAGCTTGTCGTTGTCCATTTCCTTGACCCACTTGGCCACGACCACGGTGGCCACGGCGTTGCCGATCAGGTTGGTCAGGGCGCGGGCTTCGGACATGAAGCGGTCAATACCCAGGATCAGGGCCAGGCCGGCGACCGGCAGGTGGCCAACAGCCGACAGGGTCGCAGCCAGCACGATGAAGCCCGAACCGGTCACGCCGGCAGCACCTTTGGACGCCACCAGCAGCACCAGCAGCAGGGTGATCTGGTGGGTGATGTCCATGGTGGTGTCGGTGGCCTGGGCGATGAACACCGCGGCCATGGTCAGGTAGATCGAGGTGCCGTCCAGGTTGAACGAGTAACCGGTCGGGATCACCAGGCCAACCACCGACTTCTTGGCGCCCAGGCGCTCCATCTTGGCCAGCATGCGTGGCAGGGCCGATTCCGAGGACGAGGTGCCCAGGACGATCAGCAGCTCTTCACGGATGTAGCGGATCAGCTTCAGCACGCTGAAGCCGTGGGCGCGGCAGATACCGCCCAGCACCACCAGCACGAACAGCAGGCAGGTGATGTAGAAGCAGGCCATCAGGTAGCCCAATTGCACCAGCGAACCCACGCCGTACTGGCCGATGGTGAAGGCCATGGCGCCGAAGGCACCGACCGGGGCCAGCTTCATGATCATGTTGATGATGTTGAACATGACATGGGCGAAGCGGTCGATCAGGTCGAGTACCGGCTTGCCGTAGCTGCCCAGGCGGTGCAGGGCGAAGCCGAAGATCACCGAGAACATCAGCACTTGCAGGATGTCGCCATTGGCGAATGCGCCGACCACGGTGTTGGGGATGATGTTCAGCAGGAAGCCGACGGTGGTCTGCTGCGCGCCGGCGGCGGCGTAGGCAGCCACGCTGCTGGCGTTCAGGGTGCTGACGTCGATGTGCATGCCAGCGCCAGGCTTGACCACGTTGACGACCACGAGGCCGATGATCAGGGCGATGGTGGAGACGATTTCGAAGTACAGGAGCGCGTAGCCGCCGGTCTTGCCGACCGACTTCATGCTCTGCATGCCGGCGATGCCGCTGACCACGGTACAGAAGATGATGGGCGCGATGACCATCTTGATCAGTTTGACGAAGCCGTCACCCAAGGGTTTGAGTGCGACGCCGGTTTCTGGATAGAAGTGGCCGAGCAGAATGCCGATGGTGATGGCAACGATCACCTGGACATACAGGGATTTGTACAGCGGCTGACGTGTCGTCATGGCTAATTTTCCTCGAGTGTGCCGGCTTCACCCTTCCCAGGGTGTCGGGGCACCTGAATCGCTAACCCTCCTGCACCCGGAGGGATTTGTCGTTGTGTTCGAGCTGCCTGGGCAGGCCTCTGCCAACTCAGATAGCAAGGGCGATGCCAAAATGCCCATGAAGGGTGCAAAAGGCGAATTTACGAGGGATTAATGCCCAGAGACAGGGCGAACTATCTGAAGAAAAGTGGCGGATTTCCGCCCGGTGGCGGGAATTGTACAGCGCGCATGGCGGGAATCCGCCCGTGCCCGCCGATCACTCAAGACGCAAGGCAATACGGAAGGCCGCCCCGCCCAGTGGCGAATCGCCCAGGCTCAGCTCGGCGTCATAGCTGTCGACGATATCCTTGACCACCGCCAGGCCAATCCCCTGCCCCGGGTGCTGGCGATCCAGCCGCTCGCCGCGCTCGAGAATGCGCTCGCGCTGGTCGGCGGGCACACCCGGCCCGTCGTCTTCGATGCACAACGTCAATTGCCCGGGGGCTTCCAGCAGGCTGACCCGCACCTGCCCCAGGCTCAGACGGTAGGCGTTTTCCAGCAGGTTGCCCAGCAGCTCCAGCAGCGCGCCCTGCTCCATCGGCACCTGGGCCTGCGCCGGCACCTCCAGCAGCACCTCGACGCGCTTGTCGCGGTAGACCTTGGCCAGTGTGCTGCACAGGCTCTCCAGCACCGGGCGCAGCTGCACGCTATGGCGCACCAGGCCGCTCTTGCGCAGGCTGGCCCGCTGCAACTGGTAGTCGATCTGCTGGCTCATGCGCTCGATCTGGCTTTGCAGCACCCGCGCCTGTTCGCGCTCGGTGGCACGCTGCTGCAGGCTTTCCCCCACGCCCTGCAACACCGCCAGCGGGGTTTTCAGGCTGTGCGCCAGGTCGCCCAGCGAGTCGCGGTAGCGCTGGCGCTGCTCACGCTCGCTGCGCAGCAGGCGGTTGAGCGAGCCGGTCAGGCGCAACAGCTCACGCGGGTGCTCGGTGCTCAGGCCATCGCGTGCGCCGGATTCCACATCATCCAACTCGCGGCTCAACCGCCGCAACGAACGCAGGCCCCAGGTCAGGCCTGCCCAAAGCAATAGCAGCAACGCCAGCAGGGCCGCACCAAAACCCAGGTAGAGCTTTTCGCGCAGGCCATCGAGGGTCTGCTTGTATTCACGTACCGGCTGCAGGGCGACGATGCTGTAAGCCGCGCTCTGCCCGCCGAGCAGTTTGATCTCGACGTCGTAGACGAAGAATTCCTCGCCGTCATCCTGGTGCATGCGAGCGAACTCGTTACCGCGCCCGTCATAGCGCGGCTGATAGTTGATGTGCTGGTCGGCGGTAGCGCGCGAGCGCCAGACCAGCGTGCCCTCGCGGTCGAAGATGTAGCCGAGCAGCCCGGTGTATGGCAGGTTGTAGCGCTCGTCCGGCAGCAGCGCGGGCATCTGCAACTGGCCATGCTCGATGCGCGCGGCGGAAATCAGCGTGGTCACGTCCGAAGCCAGGCGCTGCTCGATCGACTCCTGCAGGGCCAGGCTGAAGGCCTTCTGCAACGCCGGCAACAGGGCCAGCATGAAGAGCACCGCCAGTACTGCCGCCGCGAGCATCAGGCGCAGCCGCAGCGAACGGATCATCGGCAGCGCTCGGTGAACAGGTAGCCCAGGCCGCGCACTGTGTCGATGGGCTTGAACGCGTGCTCGCCTTCAAGTTTGCGCCGCAGGCGGCCGACCAGCACCTCGATGACGTTGGGGTCACGTTCCTCGTCGCCAGGGTACAGCTGTTCCATCAGGCGCTCCTTGGCCACCACCTGCTGGTGGTGGCGCATGAGGTATTCGAGGATGCGGTACTCGTAGGCCGTCAGTGCCAGCGGTTGCTGGTCGAGGGTCGCCTGCTTGCGGTTGAGGTCCAGCACCAGCGGGCCGGCGGCGATGGTCGACTGGGTGAAGCCGCTGGAACGGCGCAGCAGGGCATTGAGGCGCGCTTCGAGTTCTTCGAACTGGAAGGGTTTGACCAGGTAATCGTCGGCGCCGGCAGCCAGGCCTTCGACCTTGTCCTGCCAGTTGCCACGGGCGGTCAGGATGAGAATGGGAAAGGTCTTGGCCTGGCTGCGCAGGCGGCCGATCAGTTCCAGGCCGCTCATGCCGGGTAAGCCCAGGTCGATCACGGCCAGGTCGAAGTGGAATTGTTCGGCCTGGTACAACGCTTCTTCGGCATCGGCCACAGCTTCGACCACATGGCCACTTTCGCTCAGGCGTGTGTAGAGGTGGTGCCTCAACAGGGCTTCGTCCTCGACCACCAGCAGTTTCATGTAACGCTCCTTTCATGCATTGCCTAACTGGCCTCATCGCCGGCAAGCCGGCGATGAGGCCAGTAAAGGATAACGCGACTCGCTCATCAGAACTTGTAGTTCGCCGACAGGTAAGTCTGCGCACTGCTGGTCAGGCGCAGGGTGCCATCTTTCGGCCCACCGCTCTGCCCCACCTCGGTGGCCGCATTGGTGCGCAAGTAACGGTAGCCCAGCTCGACCGACGCCTTGTCGGTAATCTCCTGGATCACCCCGGCCTGCAGGCCGACGGCGTAACCATAGTCGGTATCACGGCTGGCACCTGGCGAGTCCTGGGTCAGCTTGGTCATGCCCAGGCTGCCGCCACCGAACAGCTTGGTGGTATCGCCCACTGGCAGGAACAGGTCATAGCTGCCGAGCAGGTTTTCCTGGCGCAGCTTGAGGCCGCTGTGGTCGCCCGAGACATTGTCGTAGGTCATGTAGTAGCGGGCCTGATCATTTATCTTGCCCAGGCGCACGCCCCAGGTATCGTCCTTGCCGATGATGCCGTCGGCATTCAGGTTGTCGGTGTTGCGCTGCAGCAAGCCGGACTTGCGCACCTTGTCGCTGGTCTGCCCGTAGGTGAGGCTGGCGAAATTGTCGTCGGCAGCCTGGGCGGTGGTGATGCCAGCGGCGCAGACGGCCATGGCGGCAAGCAGGGTGTTGAAGGTTTTCATGCCGGGGTACTCCAGTTGAATGCGCTGTTTCGGTCTGGAAGCTAGAGTAAGCAGGACGCCCTGAACCGCGGCTGAACCCTGGCTGAACCCCGGCTGAACGAACCGTTTGCAAAACAAGGAGTAGTGAACATGCGTGCCCTGCTGGCTTTGACCCTGATGTGCAGCGCCGCTCTTGCCCAGGCGGCAGTAGTGACCCGTGAAATCCCTTACCAGGACGAGGACGGCAAGCGCTTTGTCGGCTACTACGCCTATGACGATGCGCTGGACGACAAACGCCCGGGCATCGTCGTGGTGCATGAATGGTGGGGCCTGAACGACTATGCCAAGCGTCGTGCTCGGGACCTGGCGGCCCTGGGCTACAAGGCGCTGGCCATCGACATGTACGGCGACGGCAAGCACACCGAGCACCCGCAGGATGCCCAGGCCTTCATGGCCGAAGCCATGAAGGACCCGGCCGCAGCGGCCGCGCGCTTCGATGCGGGCCTTGAGCTGCTGAAAAAGCAGCCGAACGTCAACAAGCACCAACTGGGCGCTGTCGGCTACTGCTTCGGCGGCAAGGTGGTGCTCGACGCAGCGCGGCGGGGCGAGAAACTGGACGGCGTAGTGAGCTTCCATGGCGCCCTGGCCACGCAGACGCCGGCCAAGCCTGGCGTGGTCCGGGCCGACATTCTGGTCGAGCACGGCGCGGCGGACAGCATGGTCACCGAGGAGCAGGTGGCGGCGTTCAAGGCGGAAATGGATGCGGCCAAGGTCAAGTATGAGTTCGTCAGCATTCCCGGGGCCAAACATGGTTTTAGCAACCCAGACGCCGACCGCTTGAGCCATGGCGCGCATGGCGGGCCGGACATTGGCTACAACAAGGCCGCAGACGAAAGCTCCTGGGCGGACATGCAGGCGTTCTTCAAGAAAGCATTCGAGTAACGATCGCCGGGGCTGCTTTGCGGCCCCATCTCCCACACAGCCAGCTCGGCTGGCACAATACCCCCCATGAACAGACTGCCTTCCTGCTGCGCCCCGCTTCAACACCACTGGCCCCTGCCCCGCCCACTCCCCGGCGCGGTACTGGTCAGCTGCGCCTTCGACCCCAGCCGCCTGGCCGTCGACGACTTCCAGCGTGCCGGCATCGCACCCAGCGCCAGCCTGCAACGCTCGGTGGCCAAGCGCCAGGCCGAGTACCTGGCCGGTCGCGTCTGCGCCCGCGCCGCACTGCAACGCCTGGATGGCCGCGACTACGTGCCTGGTACCCATGAAGACCGCTCGCCGATCTGGCCGGCAGGCATCCATGGCTCGATCACCCATGGCAAAGGCTGGGCCGCGGCCGTGGTTGCCGCCGAAGGTAGCTGCCGGGGCCTGGGCCTGGACCAGGAATCGCTGCTCGACGCCGAGCGCGCCGAACGCCTGATGGGCGAGATCCTCACCCCGGCGGAGCTTGAGCGTCTGGACCGCAGCCAGCTGGGCCTGGCAGTTACCCTGACGTTCTCGCTCAAGGAAAGCCTGTTCAAGACCCTCTACCCCCTGACCCGCCAGCGGTTCTACTTTGAGCATGCCGAAGTGCTGCACTGGTCGGCCGATGGCCTGGCGCGGCTGCGCCTGCTCACCGACCTGTCGGCCGAGTGGCGCCACGGCGTCGAGCTGGTGGGCCAGTTCAGCGTGCAGGACGGCCATTTGCTCAGCCTGGTCAGCGTTTAAGCCTTACAGCGGCGCCTGCTCGCGTGGCCAGTTCAGGCTGAAGCAAGCACCGCCCAGCGCTTCGCTGCGGCCCACCGTGGCCCGGCCCGCGTGCCAGTAGATGATCCGCCGCACGATCGACAAGCCCAGGCCATGCCCGCCGGAGGCGCGGGTACGGCTGTCGTCCAGGCGGGTGAAGGGCGTGAAAATGCGGTCCCAGTAGCCCTCGGGGATGCCCGGCCCGTCATCTTCCACATCGATGCGGCAACGCTGCTGGCCCAGGTGGTAGCTCAACCGTACCTCGGCCCCGGCATGGCGCAGGGCGTTGCCAACCAAGTTCTGCAAGGCCCGGTGCAGGTAGCGCGGCTCGGCCTCGACCCAGGCGCCCTCACCTTCCTGCAGCTGACAGGCGCCGCGCACCAGCTTGATGGCGGGGTTGAGCGGCGCCAGCTCCTCGATTACCCGCTCAAGCAAGGCGTCCAGGTCGACCCGCTGGAACTTCAGCGCTGGCGCCCCCTGCTCCAGGCGGGCATAGGTGAGCATCTCGTCGACCAGCTTGTCCAGGTCCTGAATATCGCCATCCATGCCGGCCAGGTGCTTGGCACGGGCCTGCTCGGTGGGTGCGCTTTCGATCATCTCCAGGCCAAAGCGCAAACGCGCCACCGGCGTGCGCAGCTCATGGGACACCGCCCGCACCAGCTCGCGTTGCATGTTCAGCGAGCGCTGCAAGTGTTCGGCCATGCCGTTGAACGCCGCCGCCAGCCGCCCCACGGAGTCGGCATCGCCGGCGGGCACACGGGTCTCCAGGCTGCCTTGGGCGATGCGGGTGGCGGCGACCTCCAGGCCCGACACCCGCCGCTCCAACTGACGCACCAACAGGTAAACCACCAGGCCGATCAGGCACAGGCCGAGGAAAGCGATCAGCACCAGCAACTGGGGTGGATAGGGGTTGAGCTGGTACAGCGGGCCGATCTCCAGCACCCAGGGCGAGCCCGGCACGCCAGCGAACACGCGGATGGAATCACCATCCTTGCCCAGCGCCATGACCGTATCGCCTTCCTCTACCCGACGCCGCTGGTCATCGTCCAGGCCCACGCGCTCCAAGCGCTGCAGGGCGACGCCGAAACCGAAACCCTTGCTCTGCTTCAACTCTGCCAGGCGCTGTTGCTGTTCAGTCACCGGGTAGCGCACCAGTTCATCTGTCAGTAAGTAGAGGGTGGCCCGCGCCAGTTGCTCGCTGACCTGCTTGACCTCGGCGACCAGCAGCAGGTCTTCCTGGCCGACCTTGCGCAGCACCTGCGCGGCATGCGGCCCGGTCTTCTGCACCACCACCAGGGCGCGATACAACCGCGCGCGTTCGCCCCCGTCCAGGGTGCGCGCCGACAGGGGCTGCAAATCCAGTGGCACGCCCAGCAGGCGCTCCCACATCAACAGCGAGCGCTTGCGTTCGGTTTCGTTCTGCTGCGCCAGGTTGTCGGCCATCAGGCTGAACGTGCCCTGGGCCAGGCGCTCGCGGTGCTGGGCGGCGCGAACCTCGTTGACCAGGTGCAGGCTGAGCACGCCGAGCAGGGCCACCAGCACCAGCACCGCCAGCATGCCGCCATAGATACGCAGGAAGATCGAGTTGTTCATGGCGCCTCGCCGACGAACAGGTAGCCTTTGCTGCGCAGGGTCTTGATCAACCGTGGGTGGATCGGGTCGTCGCCGATCTTGGGGCGGATCTTGGAAATACGCACATCGATGGAGCGGTCCTGGCCGTCATAGCCGACCCCACGCAGCGCGGTGAAGAGCTGCTCGCGCGACAGCACCCGCCCGGCATTGCTGGCCAGTAGCCAGAGCAGGTCGAACTCGGCGCCGGTCAGTTCGATCAGCTGTTCGCCGAGCCTGGCTTCGCGCAGGCGGTTGTCGATGCGCAGTGCGCCGAACGCCAGGTCCTGGCGCTTGCTCTGTGCCGGTTCGCCGCGCCGCAGCAGGGCCTGGATGCGCGCCAGCAGCAGGCGTGGGCGCACCGGCTTGCACACGTAGTCGTCGGCGCCCAGGTCCAGGCCCTGGACCTGGTCGAGTTCGTCGCTGCGGGCGGTGAGCATGAGGATGGGGCCGGCGTACTGGCCGCGCACGCGGCGGCAGATGCTCAAGCCATCTTCGCCGGGCAGCATCAGGTCGAGGATCACCAGGTCAGGCTGGCTGTCGACGATGCGCCGGGCAGCGCGGGCACCATCCCCTTCCACCGCCACCTCGAAGCCGTTGGCCTGCAGGTACTCGGCGGTGAGTTCGGCGAGGCGCTGGTCGTCTTCGACGATCAGGATGCGCGGTGTGGGTTGGTCCATGGCGTTTGCCTTTTGTTGTTATTTTCTGTTGCCTGCCCTGGCCTCTTCGCGGGTACACCCGCGAAGAGGCCAGGGCAGGCAAGCTGAATCTCTGAACACTGTGAGGCTTCTCTTTAACCAAAGAGCAATATCCGCCCCGGATACTACGTCCGCCACCGGCCACTGCCAACCCGCCCGGCGGCACCCTCGACTGAACCGTTTTTTGTGATAGGGTTCGCCCCCGAAAAATTCTGCCGGGGGGCAGCGACCATGAGAAAGATAGTGCAAACCACTTGGCACTAGGCCTACAGCGATTACCCACTATTCACTCACAAACTACGCACAAGTTATCCACAGGCGACCGCCTTGCAAAGCCCCCTGTACCGCATTATCTTGTATCCCCAGCGCAGCAAACCACTAGATGTTGGGTTTCAGTCACTAACACCAAGCATGAGTCAGCAGAGAATTTCAAGCGAATTTTCTGACAGAACTCGTTGTGGTTTCATCGATCCAACCGCTCCTAGCGGATACTGAACAGCCTGCTTTGGTTTGACCCAGAGCATTTGACTTCGGCCAGGGAGCGGCAAGGTTCTTGCCCCCAATTCCTGATCTGTCCCGAAGTCGGTACGCCCGAGCGGGCGGATGCGCGCGCATGCCGCATCCCCGCCCGGGTCATCGAGCAAGTGGACGGAACGGTGGGCGCCCAAAAGGCGCCTGAACACTATAGAAACTGTGGAGACACCCACCCATGCAAACCGACACAACTCGCGAGAACCCGCAGGCCCAGGCGCCGCAGGCCGCCGATTCCAACCAGGATCTGGCCGCCACCGCCCCGGGTCAACTGCGCGTGATCAAGCGCAACGGCACTGTCGTCGCCTACACCGACGACAAGATCACCGTGGCCATCACCAAGGCGTTCCTCGCAGTTGAAGGCGGCACCGCCGCTGCCTCGTCGCGCATCCACGACACCGTCGCGCGCCTGACCGAGCAGGTCACCGCCACGTTCAAGCGTCGCATGCCATCGGGTGGCACCATCCACATCGAAGAAATCCAGGACCAGGTCGAACTGGCCCTGATGCGCGCCGGCGAGCAAAAGGTCGCCCGCGACTACGTGATCTACCGCGACCAGCGCGCCAAAGAGCGTGCTACCCGCAGCAACGCCGACGCGGTGGTAGAACCGCACCCAAGCATCCGCATCACCCTCGCCGACGGTAGCCTGGCACCGCTCGACATGGCGCGCCTGAACACCATCATCAGCGAAGCCTGCGAAGGCCTGGCCGAAGTCGATGGCGACCTGATCCAGCGCGAGACCCTGAAGAACCTGTACGACGGCGTGGCCATCAAGGACGTCAACACCGCCCTGGTGATGACCGCCCGTACCCTGGTCGAGCGCGAGCCGAACTACTCGTTCGTCACCGCCCGCCTGCTGATGGACACCCTGCGTGCCGAAGGCCTGGGCTTCCTCGAAGTGGCCGACAGCGCCACCCACCACGAGATGGCCGACCTGTACGCCAAGGCCCTGCCGGCCTACATCGCCAAAGGTGTCGAGTTCGAGCTGCTGAACCCTGCGCTGGCCGACTTCGACCTGGAAAAACTGGGCAAGGCGATCAACCACGAGCGCGACCAGCAGTTCACCTACCTGGGCCTGCAAACCCTGTACGACCGCTACTTCATCCACAAGGATGGCGTGCGCTTCGAGCTGCCGCAGGTGTTCTTCATGCGCGTGGCCATGGGCCTGGCGCTGGAAGAGAAAGACAAGGAAGCGCGTGCGATCGAGTTCTACAACTTGTTGTCGTCCTTCGACTACATGGCCTCGACCCCGACCCTGTTCAACGCCGGTACCCTGCGCCCGCAGCTGTCGAGCTGCTACCTGACCACCGTGCCGGACGACCTGTCGGGCATCTACCACGCGATCCACGACAACGCCATGCTGTCGAAATTCGCCGGTGGCCTGGGCAACGACTGGACCCCTGTGCGTGCACTGGGCTCCTACATCAAGGGCACCAACGGCAAATCCCAGGGCGTCGTGCCGTTCCTGAAAGTGGTCAACGACACCGCCGTTGCCGTCAACCAGGGTGGCAAGCGCAAAGGCGCTGTGTGTGCCTACCTGGAAACCTGGCACCTGGACATCGAAGAATTCATCGAGCTGCGCAAGAACACCGGTGACGACCGCCGTCGTACCCACGACATGAACACCGCCAACTGGATCCCTGACCTGTTCATGAAGCGCGTCTTCGATGACGGCAAGTGGACCCTGTTCTCGCCGTCCGAAGTGCCTGATCTGCATGACCTGACCGGCAAGGCCTTCGAAGAGCGTTACGAGTACTACGAAGCCCTGACCGAGTACAACAAGATCAAGGTGTTCAAGACCATCCAGGCCAAAGACCTGTGGCGCAAGATGCTGTCGATGCTGTTCGAGACCGGCCACCCGTGGCTGACCTTCAAGGACCCGTGCAACCTGCGTTCGCCGCAGCAGCACGTGGGCGTGGTCCACAGCTCGAACCTGTGCACCGAGATCACCCTGAACACCAACAAGGACGAGATCGCGGTCTGCAACCTGGGCTCGATCAACCTGCCGAACCACATCGTTGATGGCAAGCTGGACACCGCCAAGCTGCAACGCACCGTGAACACCGCCGTGCGCATGCTCGACAACGTGATCGACATCAACTACTACTCGGTGCCGCAAGCGCGTAACTCGAACCTCAAGCACCGCCCGGTCGGCTTAGGGATCATGGGCTTCCAGGACGCGCTGTACCTGCAGCACATTGCCTACGGTTCCGACGCTGCCGTCGAGTTCGCCGACAAGTCGATGGAAGCGGTCAGCTACTTCGCCATCCAGGCCTCGTGCGACCTGGCCGACGAGCGTGGCGCCTACGAGACCTTCCAGGGTTCGCTGTGGTCCAAAGGCATCCTGCCGCTGGATTCGCAACAGATCCTGATCGAGGCCCGTGGCCAGAAGTACATCGACGTCGACCTGAACGAAAGCCTGGACTGGGCACCGGTCCGTGCTCGCGTGCAAAAAGGTATTCGTAACTCGAACATCATGGCCATCGCGCCGACTGCAACCATCGCCAACATCACCGGCGTGTCGCAGTCCATCGAACCGACCTACCAGAACCTGTACGTGAAATCGAACCTGTCGGGCGAATTCACCGTGATCAACCCGTACCTGGTCCGCGACCTGAAGGCCCGCGGCCTGTGGGACTCGGTGATGATCAACGACCTGAAGTACTACGACGGTTCGGTGCAGCAGATCGAGCGCATCCCGCAAGAGCTCAAAGACCTGTACGCCACCGCGTTCGAAGTCGAAACCAAGTGGATCGTCGATGCCGCCTCCCGTCGCCAGAAGTGGATCGACCAGGCACAGTCGCTGAACCTGTACATCGCTGGCGCTTCGGGCAAGAAGCTGGACGTGACCTACCGCATGGCCTGGTACCGTGGCCTGAAAACCACCTACTACCTCCGTGCCCTGGCCGCGACCAGCACCGAGAAGTCGACCATCAACACCGGCAAGCTCAACGCCGTTTCCAGCGGCGGCGACAGCGCCCCGGTCCAGGCCGCCGGCCCCGCACCAGTGCCGAAGGCTTGCGCGATCGACGAGCCGGATTGCGAAGCCTGCCAATAAGGCTTGGCTGAGGCTTCCTGCGGGAAGCCTCTTTTCTGTGCAACCCCACAGAACCCTGTGAAGAGGCCGGCACGGCCGCCGCCTTTCCACAGCCAGACACAATAAACCGGGGCTCAAAGCCCCGGTCAGCCCGCCATCGGGCAATTCAGATTTGCGTGCAACGCAGTCCCCCTTTCCAGGGGCCCAAGCACCGCAACCAAGATCCACCGGCCATACTCCATAAATGGCCCTCAAGCAGGAGAACTCACCATGCTGAGCTGGGACGAATTCGATAAAGAAGACGGCGAAGTCGCCGCCAAAGGCAACACCCCTGCGCAGGCCGCTGCCGCCGCTACCCTCGACAAGCTCGACAGCGCCGGCGGTGCCGCCGCCCTGGAAGCCCGTGCTGCCACCGCGTCTGACTCGGACGCCGTGAAACGCGCCAAGGCCGCCCTCGACGCCCTCGACGTCGCAGAAGGCCTGGCCGAGCTGGAAGGCTCCGCCGCCCGTGTTGCCGTTGACGAAAAGCGCATGATCAACTGCCGCGCCGACCTCAACCAGCTGGTGCCATTCAAGTACGATTGGGCCTGGCAGAAGTACCTCGATGGCTGCGCCAACCACTGGATGCCGCAAGAGGTCAACATGACCGCCGACATCGCCCTGTGGAAGAGCATGGACGGCCTGACCGAAGACGAGCGCCGCATCGTCATGCGCAACCTCGGCTTCTTCTCCACCGCCGACTCGCTGGTTGCCAACAACCTGGCCCTGGCCGTGTACCGCCTGATCACCAACCCCGAGTGCCGCCAGTACATCCTGCGCCAGGCCTTCGAAGAGGCGATCCACACCCACGCCTACCAGTACTGCATCGAGTCGCTGGGCATGGATGAAGGCGAGATCTTCAACATGTACCACGAGATCCCGTCGGTCGCGAAGAAAGCCGCCTGGGGCCTGAAGTACACCCGCGCCATCTCCGACCCGGAATTCAACACCGGCACCGTCGAAACCGACAAAGAGCTGCTGCGCAACCTGATCGCCTACTACTGCGTACTGGAAGGCATCTTCTTCTACTGCGGCTTCACCCAGATCCTGTCCATGGGCCGCCGCAACAAGATGACCGGCGTAGCCGAGCAGTTCCAGTACATCCTGCGTGACGAGTCGATGCACCTGAACTTCGGTATCGACGTGATCAACCAGATCAAGATCGAGAACCCGCACCTGTGGGACGCGGCGATGAAGGAAGAAGCGACCCAGATGATCCTGCAAGGGACCCAGCTGGAGATCGAATACGCCCGTGACACCATGCCACGCGGCGTACTGGGCATGAACGCGGCGATGATGGAGGACTACCTCAAGTTCATCGCCAACCGTCGCCTGACCCAGATTGGCCTGAAGGAAGAGTACCCAGGGACTACCAACCCGTTCCCGTGGATGAGCGAGATCATGGACTTGAAGAAGGAGAAGAACTTCTTTGAGACGCGCGTGATTGAGTATCAGACCGGTGGGGCGTTGAGCTGGGACTGATTATCCGGGCTGTAAAACAAGAAGGCTGCCAATTGGCGGCCTTTTTTGTGGATGCGAATGGGTACACAACGAACCCAAAAAGGAGGGAGAGTCGAGCCTATAGTTCATCCAGCTACCTTCGCGCGCTGCGGGGCGGCCAGTCGCTCGCTTACCTTGGCGATCAGGTCTTCGTCCTCCTCGGTCATCAACACAGGGAGCAATGGCAGCTTGCCCCGCTCAGCGACATCGTGCAGCGCTTGGCCCATCAGCTCGGATGAGTACAAGGTCCGGGCATCGACTTAAGTCGTAGTATGTCTGTGAAAACTCCTCGCAGCCCGCACTAGAGCTTCTACGGCTTGGTAGGCTTATCTAACCTGCTCCATCGCTCGAATTCATCACCCTGGAAAGCGTTGACATCGCCACTAGCGCTTGATAAAAAGCGCAAAAGTTGTACGACAACACATAACAAAAACAACAATCAGCGGACGATCTCCCATGTCGACATCCCTCGCGCTACACCCACGCCTCTTACCTTCCTTCATCAAATCGCTGACGGCCACCTAGCGCCGTAATACTGTTTCACCCTCCCCGGCCCTGACCGGCCCGTTACCCTCCCGCCCCTGCTGCAGGCCGCCTTCGCGTGCCCGGTGGACGGGCTGCCACACCCTTTTGCGGAGCACAACAATAATGAAAATCTGCCAAACCTCCCTCCCCTTCGCACTGTTGGGCGCCGGCCTGCTCAGCGCGGTGCCCGGCGCCAGCCAGGCGGCGGGGTTCGTCGAAGACAGCAAGGCGGTGCTGGGCCTGCGCAACTTCTACATCAACCGCAACTTCACCAACCCGAGCAACCCGCAGAGCAAGGCCGAGGAATGGACGCAAAGTTTCATCCTGGATGCGCGCTCAGGCTTTACCGAGGGGCCGGTGGGCTTTGGCGTTGATGTGCTGGGACTGTGGTCGGTGAAGCTCGATGGCGGCGGTGGCACCTACGGCACCGCCCTGCTCCCGCGCCATGACGATGGCCGGCCGGCGGATGATTATGGGCGGCTGGCGGTGGCGGGCAAGGCACGCATCTCGAAGACCGAACTGAAGATTGGGGAGTGGATGCCGGTGCTGCCGATCTTGCGCTCGGACGATGGCCGCTCGCTGCCGCAAACCTTCCGTGGAGGGCAGGTGACGTCCAGCGAGATCGCCGGGCTGACGCTGTATGGCGGGCAGTTCCGCGGCAACAGCCCGCGCAACGACGCAAGCATGGAGGACATGAGCTACGGCGGTGGCGTGTCCGACCGATTCAACTTCGTGGGCGGCGAATACAAGTTCAACCAGGACCGTACGCTGGTCGGGCTGTGGAACGCAGTGCTCAAGGACGTCTACGAGCAGCAGTACCTGCAACTGAGCCACAGCCAGCCGGTGGGCAGCTGGACCTTCGGCGCCAACCTGGGCTACTTCAACGGTGGCGAGGATGGTTCCGAGAAGGCCGGGAAGCTGGATAACAAAACTTACTCGGGCATGTTCTCGGCCAAATATGGCGGCAACACGTTCTGGGTGGGGCTACAAAAGGTCGATGGCGACACCTGGATGCGGGTCAACGGCACCAGCGGCGGGACCTTGGCCAACGACAGCTACAACGCAAGTTTCGACAACGCCAACGAGCGCTCGTGGCAGGTACGGCATGACTTCAACTTCGTCACTTTGGGCGTGCCGGGGCTGACCTTGATGAACCGCTATATCAGCGGGCAGGACGTGCATACCGGAGCGGTGACCGATGGCAAGGAGTGGGTGCGTGAGTCGGAGCTGGCGTATGTGATCCAGAGCGGGCCGTTCAAGGACCTGAGCGTGAAGTGGCGCAATTCGAGCATTCGGCGGGATTACAGCAATAACGAGTTCGACGAGAACCGGTTGATCTTCAACTACCCGTTGTCGTTGTTGTAATGGCGTGAGCCTTGGGGCCGCGTCGCGGCCCATCGCAGGCAAGCCAGCTCCCACAGGTTATTGCGCAAGCTCTGGGACAGCGAGGGCGCCGCCTTGCTGGGGATGAAGCCATCAGCGTCACAGAATTAACATTGACAACTCCGGAATCCGCTACCGATAATCAGCAAAGTCATACGACAACCTACAACAACTAACAATTAGAGCCGGCCATGACCACTACCCCCCTCAAGCGCCTGCTGCTCACCGGAGCCGCAGGCGGCCTGGGCAAGGTCCTACGCGAACGCCTGCAAGGCTACGCCGAAGTCCTGCGCCTTTCCGATATCAGCCCGATGGCGCCTGCTGCAGGCCCGCACGAAGAAGTGGTGACCTGCGACCTCGCCGACAAAGCTGCCGTCAATGCCCTGGTCGAAGGCACCGATGCCATCATCCACTTCGGCGGCGTGTCGACCGAACATTCCTTCGAAGACATCCTCGGCCCCAACATCTGCGGCGTGTTCCATGTCTACGAGGCGGCGCGCAAGCATGGGGTCAAGCGCATCATCTTCGCCAGCTCCAACCACACCATCGGCTTCTACCGCCAGGACGAGCGCATCGATGCCCACTCCCCGCGCCGCCCCGACAGCTACTACGGGCTTTCCAAATGCTACGGCGAGGACGTCGCCAGCTTCTACTTCGACCGCTACGGCATCGAAACCGTCAGCATCCGCATCGGCTCGTCCTTCCCACAGCCACAGAACCCTCGGATGCTCTGCACCTGGCTGAGCTACGACGACCTGGTGCAACTGATCGAACGCGGGCTGTTCACGCCCGATGTGGGCCACACCATCGTCTATGGCGCCTCCAACAACCGCACCGTGTGGTGGGACAACCGCCATGCCGAACACCTGGGCTACGCGCCCAAGGACACCTCGGAGGTTTTCCGCGAAGCCGTGGAAGCCCAGCCGGCGCCGGCCGCCGATGACCCGAGCATGGTCTATCAGGGCGGCGCCTTTGCCGTAGCCGGACCGTTCAACTGATCCCCAGCGCGCCAGGAGGCATCGCCATGAACTGCGAACTGATCGTCGACGCCCGCAACGGCACCGGCGAAAGCCCCGTGTGGCACCCCACGGAACAGGCCCTGTACTGGGTCGACATCCCTGCCCGCCAATTGCACCGCTGGCAGGAGGGTGCCCACCAGGTCTGGCAGGGCGAAGAAATGCTCGCCTGCATCGCTCGCACCCAACAGGGCTGGGTCGCCGGCATGGAAAGCGGCATTTTCCAGCTCGAAACCAAGGCCGATGGCCGCCTCGAGAGCCGCTTGCTCACGGCCGTGGAGCATGCCCAGAGCGGCATGCGTTTCAACGACGGGCGTTGCGATCGCCAGGGCCGCTTCTGGGCCGGGACGATGTTGATGGACATGCCGCAAGGCGCCCACGTCGGTGCGCTGTACCGGCATGACGGCGAAGGACAGCTGCACCTGCAACAGGACGGCATGATCGTGCCCAACGGCCTGGCTTTCAGCCCCGACGGCACGCGCATGTACCTGTCGGACTCGCACCCCAACGTGCAGAAGATCTGGGTATTCGACTACGACACCGACAGCGGTACACCGCACAACAAACGGCTGTTCGTCGACATGCGCGCCTTCCCTGGCCGCCCTGACGGCGCCGCCATCGACCAGGACGGCTGCTACTGGATCTGCGGCAACGATGCCGGCCAGATTCACCGCTTCACCCCCGACGGGCGCCTCGACCGCTCACTCAACGTACCGGTGAAAAAGCCCGCCATGTGCGCCTTCGGCGGCGCCAACCTGGACACCCTGTTCGTTACCTCGATCCGCCCTGCGGGCATCGACCTCTCCGACCAGCCCCTGGCCGGTGGGGTATTTGCCTTCGAGCTGGGCGTCAAAGGCCTGGAGGAGCCTGCCTGCCGGGGCTGAACACCACACTGCCGCACCTGCACCGACACGACCGAAACCAGATAATAAAAAACACGGAGTTTCATCATGACGTTCAAACGCAAGCTGCTTCTTGCCGCACTCCCGTTCGCCTTCAGCCTCGCCCTGCCAGCCCACGCGCTGGACATCAAGTTCGCCGAGATCCACCCGGCCGGCTACCCCACCGTGGTCGCCGAGCAGAACATGGGCAAGAAGCTCGAAGCCGCCAGCAATGGCGAAATCACCTTCAAGATGTTCGCCGGTGGCGTGCTCGGCTCGGAGAAGGAAGTGATCGAGCAGGCGCAGATCGGTGCCGTGCAGATGACCCGCGTCAGCCTGGGGATCGTCGGCCCGGTGGTGCCGGATGTGAACGTGTTCAACATGCCGTTCGTGTTCCGCGACCATGAGCACATGCGCAAGATCATCGACGGCGACATCGGCCAGGAAATCCTCGACAAGATCACCAATTCTGAATTCAACCTGGTGGCCCTGGCCTGGATGGACGGCGGCTCGCGCAGCCTCTACACCAAGAAGCCGGTGCGTAGCCTAGAAGACCTCAAGGGCATGAAGATCCGCGTGCAGGGCAACCCGTTGTTCATCGACATGATGAACGCCATGGGCGGCAACGGCATCGCCATGGACACCGGCGAGATCTTCAGCGCCCTGCAGACCGGCGTGATCGACGGCGCCGAAAACAACCCGCCAACCCTGCTCGAACACAACCACTTCCAGAGCGCCAAGTACTACACCCTGACCGGCCACCTGATCCTGCCGGAGCCGGTGGTGATGTCCAAGACCACCTGGAACAAGCTCACGCCCGACCAGCAGGCGCTGGTGAAGAAGGTCGCCCGTGAAGCGCAGATGGAAGAGCGCGCGCTGTGGGACGCCAAGTCCGCCGCCAGCGAAGAGAAGCTCAAGGCCGCCGGCGTCGAATTCATCAGCGTCGACAAGAAGCCGTTCTATGACGCCACGGCCTCGGTGCGCGAGAAGTACGGCGCGCAATACGCCGACCTGATGAAGCGCATCGACGCCGTCCAGTAATACGGCCCTCTTCAAGACGACCTCGGCAGTGCGGCGCCCGCCGACCTGCCGCTTTGGTGATGCCTATGAAATCGCTTTTCCTGAGCGTGAACGACACGCTGTACCGCGCCTGCATCTGGGTCGCCGGCCTGTCGATCCTGACCATGTCGCTGATCATCCCCTGGGGCATCTTCGCCCGCTATGTCCTCGGTACCGGCTCCAGTTGGCCTGAGCCGGTGTCGATCCTGCTGATGGTGGTGTTCACCTTTGTCGGCGCCGCCGCCAGCTACCGGGCCGGCGCGCATATGGCGGTGGCGATGGTCACCGACCGCATGCCGGCGCAGCTGCGCAGCCTGGTTGCGCTACTGGTGCAGGTGCTGATGATTCTGGTGTGCGTGTTCATGACCTACTACGGCACCAAGCTGAGCATCACCACCTGGAACCAGTTTCTTGCGTCCTTGCCGGGTGTGCGGGTAGGCATGACCTACGCACCGATCCCGGTCGGTGGCGTGCTGACGCTGATCTTCGTGGTGGAAAAACTCCTGCTGGGCGATCAGAGCAACCGCAAGGTCGTGCGTTTCGACCAGGCTGAAGAATGCGAGGGAGCTGCATAAATGGATGCGTTCATTCTGTTGGGCAGTTTCATCGCGCTCATCCTGCTGGGCATGCCGGTGGCCTATGCGCTGGGCTTGTCGGCGCTGATCGGCGCCTGGTGGATCGACATTCCGCTGCAGGCGATGATGATTCAGGTGGCAAGCGGCGTTAACAAGTTCTCGCTGCTGGCGATCCCGTTCTTCGTCCTGGCCGGTGCAATCATGGCCGAAGGTGGCATGTCACGCCGGCTGGTGGCGTTCGCCGGGGTGCTGGTGGGCTTCGTGCGCGGTGGCCTGTCGCTGGTCAATATCATGGCCTCGACCTTCTTTGGCGCGATCTCCGGCTCGTCGGTGGCCGATACGGCGTCAGTCGGCTCGGTGCTGATCCCGGAGATGGAGCGTAAGGGTTACCCGCGTGAGTTCTCCACTGCCGTGACCGTCAGTGGCTCGGTCCAGGCGCTGCTCACCCCACCCAGCCACAACTCGGTACTGTACTCGCTGGCGGCGGGGGGCACGGTCTCGATCGCCTCGCTGTTCATGGCCGGGGTCATGCCCGGGCTGCTGCTGAGCGCGGTGATGATGGGCCTGTGCCTGATCTTCGCAAAGAAGCGCGACTACCCCAAAGGCGAGGTGATCCCGCTGCGCCAGGCGCTGAAGATTGCCGGTGAGGCGCTGTGGGGCCTGATGGCCATGGTGATCATCCTCGGTGGCATTCTGTCGGGGGTGTTCACCGCCACCGAGTCGGCGGCTGTAGCGGTGGTGTGGTCGTTCTTCGTGACCATGTTCATCTACCGCGACTACAAGTGGCGCGACCTGCCCAAGCTGATGCATCGCACAGTACGCACCATCTCGATCGTGATGATTCTGATCGGCTTTGCCGCCAGCTTCGGCTACGTGATGACGCTGATGCAGATCCCGTCGAAGATCACCACGGCGTTCCTGACCCTGTCGGATAACCGTTACGTGATCCTCATGTGCATCAACTTCATGCTGTTGCTGCTGGGGACGGTGATGGACATGGCACCGTTGATCCTGATCCTCACGCCGATCCTGCTGCCGGTGATCCAGGGCATCGGCGTGGACCCGGTGCACTTCGGCATGATCATGCTGGTCAACCTCGGCATCGGGCTGATCACCCCACCAGTGGGCGCGGTGCTGTTCGTGGGTTCCGCGATCGGCAAGGTGAGCATCGAAGCCACGGTGAAGGCGCTGCTGCCGTTCTACCTGGCGCTGTTCATGGTGCTCATGGCGGTGACCTACATCCCCGCCATCTCCCTCTGGCTGCCCAGCGTTGTGCTGTAAAGGCCAACAGGCGGGTCCGCTGTGGCCCGCCCTCCCTGCAAATGGATCCTGCACATGGCTGTCCCCTCTTCTGCTGTAAACCTCTTCCCACGCCAGCTGGCAATCGCACTGTTGGCGTTGCTGGCCTGCTCGTTCGCCGCCAACCACATCGCGGCGCGCATCGCCTTCGATGACGGCACGGGTGTGCTGCTGGCAATCCTCTGTCGCTCGGGCCTGACCTTTCTGGTACTGGCCGGCGTGTTGTTGTGGCAACGCCAGGCGCTCGGCTTGCCGACGGGTACGCGGCGCTGGCAGCTGCTGCTCGGCTTGCTGATCGCCACCCAAAGCCTGTGCCTGTATTCAGCGGTGGCGCGCATCCCCGTGGCCTTGGCGCTGCTGGTGGGCAATACCTTCCCGATGCTGCTGGCACTGCTCACCTGGGCATTGGGCGGCGCGCGGCCGACCGGGCGCACGGTGCTGTTCATGGGGCTGATCCTCTGCGGCCTGGTGCTGGCGCTGGATGTGCCTGCCCGGCTGGCCGACAGCGGCGATGCCAACCCGCACTGGGCACTGGGCGTAAGCCTGGCGTTCTGCGCCGCCTGTGCCTTCGCCGTGGCCTTGTGGATCACCGACAACAAACTGGCCGGCGTACGCGGGCCGGTGCGCAGCCTGCTGACCTTGCTGATCGTGTTCTCCAGCATGTTGCTGGCCGGGGCCAGCGGGGTGATGCCCTCAGGGTTGTCGCTGCCGGCAAGCGCCAGCGGTTGGGCTGCGCTGGCCAGCCTGGTGGTGCTGTACGGCGTGGCCTTTACCCTGCTGTTCGTGTGCGTGCCACGGTTGAACATGGCGCAGAACGCACCGGTGATGAACATTGAGCCGATTGCCACGTTGCTGCTCGGTTGGGCCTTGCTCGATCAGCGCCTGAGCACACTGCAACTGATCGGTGGCGCCGTGGTGGTGTGTGGCATCGTGCTGCTGACCTATCGCAAGGCGAGCTGACCCCCCCCTCTCCAAGGAGCTGTCGATGGCTGTAACCCAATTGCACCTGCAGGACCGCCTGACCCGTTTGAGCCTGGCCCCCGACCTGGGCGCCAGCTTGGTCAACTGGCAGGTGAAAGCCACCGGCCAGCCACTGCTGCGCCACAGCGACGAAGCCGCGCTGGCAAGCGGTACGCCGCGGCAGTTGGGGTGTTACCCCTTGGCGCCGTGGTCCAACCGGGTGGCCGAAGGCGGGTTCGAGTGCCCCGGGGGTTGGCTGGCGCTGGCCCCCAATACCGATCATGACCCCTACCCGATTCATGGCAGCGCCTGGCAACAGGCCTGGCAGGTGGACCAACACAGTGAGCAACATGCCCGGCTGACACTCCACAGCCAGGTGCCGTTTGCCTACCGGGCCGTCTTGGAGGTGCACCTGCACGAAGGTAGCCTGAAGCTTGATCTGCAGGTGACGCACCTGGACGAAGCCGCTACCTGGTACGGGCTGGGGTTGCATCCGTATTTTCCGCGCTATCCCGACACGCGTCTGAGGGCGGTGGCGCAGCATGTATGGCTGGCCGAAGCGGGCCAGTTGCCGTCGTACCGGGCAGACGTTCCTCAAGGCTGGCGCTTCGATGCACCGGGCCCGCTGCCAACGGATGTGGTCGATCATGCGTTCGGCGGGTGGCCCGCAAGCTGTGTGATCGAGCAGCCCAGCGCGGGTTATCAGCTGGTATGCAGCGCCAGTGGCACGGAGCATTTCCTGCTGTTCTGCCCGCAACACAAGCCGTTCTTCTGCTTCGAGCCGGTCAGCCACCCGATCAATGCCCATCACCTGCCGGGGCGGCCGGGCTTGCGTTTGTTGCAGCAGGGTGAAGGGATGAAATTGGAATTCAGGATGCAGTATCAGGCGATGTGATTGCCTGCATCGGGGCTGCGGCGCAGCCCCAATCGCTCCAGTGTTACGCCAAGGCCTCATTCGCCCCAACTGCCGGACGCTGCGGTGCTTCACCCCGCACCTCCCGCGCCACCTTCCACACCAGCACCGCCGCGACGATGTCGAACGCCGCCAGCACCACAAACAGCGGGCTGTAGCCGATCTGCGTCACCAGAATACCGAACACCAGGGTGAATACCGCTGCCCCCAGGTAGCCGCACATCCCGCCCATCCCTGTCGCCGTCGCCACCTGGTCTTTGCTGAACGAGTCCGAGGTGATCGAGTACAACGCCCCCGACAACGTCTGGTGCGCGAAGCCGCCGATGCACAGCAGCAGGATTGCCGTGTACGGGCTTTCCACCAGGCCGATGCACGCCGGGCCAATCATGCAGCTGGCGCCGAACACCAACACCATCTTGCGTGACGTGAACAACGAGACCTTGAAGTAGCGGTGGAACATCGGGCTCAGGTAACCGCCCAACACGCAGCCGATATCGGCGGCCAGGAATGGCAGCCAGGCAAACATCGCCACCTCCTTGATGTTCATGTGCCGCTCGGTCATCAGGTACAGCGGGATCCAGGCGTTGAAGGTTTGCCAGGCCGGCTCCGAGAGGATCCGCGCCGAGGCGATGGCGTAGAAGTTACGGGTCTTGAAGATGCGCTTCCACGCCCCCTTCTCACGCTTCTCGTGTTTGAAATGCGCTTCCTGGCCGGCAAGGATGTATTCGCGCTCTTCGGCGCTGAGGCGCTTCTGGTCCCGTGGGTGCTTGTACAGCAGCATCCAGAGCAGGGTCCAGACAATGCCGGAAACCCCGACCATGACAAAGGCCAGTTGCCAGCCGCTGTGCAGGATCGCCCACACCACCAACGGCGGCGCCAGCAGTGCACCCAGCGAAGAGCCGATGTTGAACCAGCCGATCGCCACCGAACGCTCCTTGGCCGGGAACCATTCGGTGGTGGCCTTGACCCCGGCAGGCAGGCCGGCCGCCTCGGTCATGCCGAGCAAGCCGCGCATGAACGCCATGCTCTGCCAGCCGGTGGCCAACGCCGCGCCCGCACAGGCGACCGACCAGGCCATGGCGAACACGGCGAAGCCCAGCTTGGTGCCGATGAAGTCGATGAACCAGCCGGCGATCGGCTGCATGAGGGCGTAGCACACCTGCCAGGCGGCGACGATTTTTGCGTATTGCTCGGTGCTGATAGAAAGGTCGGTCATCAAGGTGGGGGCAGCCACCGAGAGCGTGTTGCGGGCCAGGTAGTTGACCACGAGCCCAGCCGTGACAAGGCTGACCATCCACCAGCGGATGCCTTTTATCTTCATTGTTCACCTGAATATTATTTTTAGAGGTGCGGGTGATTGCCTCAGCGCCGGCAGGGCGAAATGAGACAAATTGTTTCAGGCGAAGAGTGCCACGTCATAGGTCGTCGTACAACAATATTAAAATATGTTTCGCAAGATAGTTTAAAGCCCCCTGCTTCCGGCTTGTTCGCCAAGACACCGCCCTGTCTTGAAGAATGTTGTACGACCTCGCTATTCAATCCAGCTGTTGTGCCCGTAGCGTCTGAGCCAGCATGTCGATGAACGTCCTCACCTTGGCCGTGCCGTACTTGCTCTCCCGATGCAGCACATGAATGGGCCACGGCGCTTCTTCATACTCGGCCAGTATCACCTGCAGCTGCCCGCTGGCCAGTTCATCCACCACCTGATACGACAGCAGCCGCGCGATCCCCAACCCACCACAGGCTGCGGCGATAGCGCCATCATTGCTGGTTACCGTCAACCTGGGCTTCATGCGCACCCAGGTCGGTTCGTCGCTCACCCCGAAACGCCAGCCAGCCCGCGGCGACAGATTGGTGGTGCCGATCACCGCATGGTTGGCCAGGTCCGAAGGGTGGTTCGGCACGCCATGACGGGCCAGGTACTCGGGCGAGGCGCACAGCATGCGGCGCACCCTGCCCACCCGCAACGCCTTCAACCCCGAATCCGGCAGGGGGCCGATGCGCACCGCCACGTCCATGCCCTCCTCGACCATGTTCACCACGCGGTCGAGAAAGTAGGCGGACACATCCACGTCAGGGTATTGCTGCAAGTAGCGGACGATGCACGGCATGACGTACTTCTTGCCGAACAAGATCGGCGCGGTGACCGCCAACTCTCCCTTGGGCGTGGCGTTGATGCCAGCGGCGGTGGCATTGGCTTCGTGAATGCTGGCGAGAATGTGCCGGGTGTCTTCCAGGTAGCGGCTGCCGGCCTCGGTCAGGCGCACACTGCGGGTGGTGCGCAGCAGCAGTTTGACCCCGAGTTGCGCTTCGAGCGCGCTGACGGCACGGGTCACGGCGGCGGGGGAGATATCCAGGCGGCGCGCCGCGGCGGCGAAACTTTCCAGCTCGCCGACGGCGACGAAGACCTTCATCAGGTGGATCTGGTCCATGCCGGCTCCTGGGCATCGGGTGGGTGAGGATTATCCTGGCAACACGATCACAGCTCCAGCACTAACGCCTGCCCGCCCTCTTCCACCTGGGCGGGCACGGCACAACAAATCAGCGCCGTGCCGTTTTCCGGCAGCTCGGCCGGTGGGTTTGGGTAATGCACCTGCCCACTCACCACCTTGGTTTTGCAGGTACCGCAGGAGCCCCCTCGGCAACTGAAATCCGGTGACAGCCCACGCGCTTCGGCAAGCTCCAGCAAGGTGCCGCCTTGGGGTACCCAGCGGGCTTCCTTGGCCGAGCTGGCGAAATACACCGGCACCGGTTCGCTGGCGGCCGGCGGTTGCTGCAAGGTCGGCTGGTTGTCATCGGTATGCCGGCGCAGGGTGGACGGGCCGAAAGCCTCGGCGTGGATGCGCCTGTCAGGCACGTTCACACCACGCAACCCTTCGTATACGTCCTGGGTGAAACTGGCCGGGCCACACAGGTAGAAATCGTAGTCATCCAGCGCAAGCGTTGCCTTGACCTGATCGATACCCAGCCGGCCGCGATGTTCGTAGTCCTGCCCCAGTGCGGCAGTAGCTTCTGGTTGGCTCAGGCAGCGATGCACATGCAAGCCATCGCCCACCTGTTGGCGCAAGCTCGCCAGCTCCTGCTGAAACGGCAGGTCCGCCAGGCTGCGCGCACCGTGGAACAGGTAGATCCTGCGCCCCGGCCGCGTGGCCAACTGCTCACGCAGCATCGCCAGCAACGGCGTGATGCCAATACCTGCACCGATCAGCACGATCGGCCGATCGCTTTCACCCTGCAAGGTGAAATTGCCCATGGGCAAGCGCACCTCCAGCAGGTCACCGACACTGACCCGCTCATGCAGATAACGCGACGCCGGGCCCTGCGCCTTGACGCTGATGCGCAGGTGGCCGTCCGAAGGCGCGCACGACAAGCTGTAGGTACGAACCAACGGGGCGCCACTGCCCTGCGGGATACGCACCGGAATATGCTGCCCCGGGGCAAACGGCACCGGTACATCCGCTGCCAGGTAGTACGAGCGGATGTCACGGCTCTCCTGTTCAATGCGCACCACGCGCCAGGCCAGCCATTGGCGTTGCCGCTCGCGCTGCTGCACGCGTTGCTCGGCCTCGGCCCAGGTACCGGTCATCAGGCTGGTCGGGGCGTAGGCCTGGAACGCCCAGCGCAGGGCTACGGCGGCCGGGCGAAACACCACCTGTTCGACCTCCAGCGTCCAGATGCGCTCGGCACCTTCGAAGGCACTGATCAACGGGCTGTCGAGGATCACCTCGGTACGGCCAACCAGTTGCAGCACGTCACCGTTGCTGAAGTCGACGAACAACAACCCTGCGACGGGGTTTTCCAGCAGGTTGCCGAGGGTGTTGAAGTGCAGGTTACCGGCATAGTCGGGGATGCTCAGGCGGTTGCCTTGCACCTTGACGAAGCCTGCCCGGCCACCGCGATGAGACACGTCCACCGCGCGCAGGCCGCTTGGGTGATCGATGTAACTGGCGACGAAGAACGTGTCGGCGTTGGCGATCATGTCGACGGCCCGCGCATCCAGCACCGGCGAATCAAACCGCCCCTGCGCCGGCACATCGACACGGGTGTAATCGCGCAGCTGGATGTATTGCGGGCAATTGCCGAAAGCCTGTTCAACGGCCACATCCAGCTGCCCGGCGGATGCCTGGTCGATCAGGCCGTTGATACGGTTGCGCCGCCGAGTGTGCAGCTCGATACCGAGCAGGCCTATCGCCTCGCCGGCGGCCAGCCCTGGGGTGGCCGGGTCATCAGCGGCGAAGTCGGTACTGATGCGCAGTCGTCGCGGGTCAGGCGAGCTGACGAACCCTTCCTCGCCTTCGAGCAGTGTCGCCCAGGGCTTGCCGTGCGCATCCACGGCACCCGCCACCATGAACGGCAATTGGCGGTAGAAGTCGCGGTGCTGATCCGGCATGTGATCACGGATGACCTTCTGCCCGAATACCTCCATGCGTTCCGCTACGCCGACCTTTTCCTGCAACGTTTTCTCGCCGGCGTGCCAAGGCGAGGTGTGACGGATGGGTTGCTCTTGCATGGCGGCATTCCTCGGCAGGGATGGGGCTCAGGCGGTGGTCTGCAGGCCGGCCACGGTACGCGGCATGGCGACAAAACCCGACAGTGCTTCGATGCGCGACAGCCAGGCGCGCACGTTGGGGTATGGCTCCAGCGACACGTTGCCTTCGGGAGCATGGGCGATGTAGGAGTAATTGGCCACATCGGCGATGGTCGGCTCGCTGCCCACCAGGAACGGCGTCTTCGCCAGCTCGGTATCCATTACCTTGAGCAGGGTATGCGCGCGACCGATCACTTCGTCGGGGTTGAACGAGGCACCGAACACCGTGATCAGCCGGGCAGCCGCCGGGCCGAAGGCCAACGGCCCGGCCGCGACAGACAGCCAGCGCTGCACCCGGGCGGCGGCGAGCGGGTCGTGGGGCAGCCAGCGGCCGCTCTCGTCGTAAGTACTGGCGAGGTAAACGAGGATGGCGTTGGAGTCGGCAATGACGGTGCCGTTGTCATCGATCACCGGCACCTGGCCGAAGGGGTTGATGGCGAGGAATTCCGCTTGTTTGTGCGCGCCCTTGGCCAGGTCGACGAGCACCAGGTCGGTGGGCAGCTTCAACAATGACAGCATCAGCTCGATGCGGTGGGCATGGCCGGACTTTGGGAAGTTGTAGAGTTTGATCATGGTCTGCGCTCCAGGGGTTGCACCGGGGTTGGTGCTGCTGGAACACATCCTGCGCTGATTCGGCGTGCAGCAGAATCAGCGTAGGGAGGAGATCATAATTTCGCGCAGCGAAACAATTACTGCCTGGTTGATATCAATGGCGCTGCTGCTTCTGGTATCGATACAGGCCCTTGGCCGCCTCGACCACTTGCGGCACGCACGCCTGCAGCTCGTCGAAGCTCATGGCATCGAGCAGCTCGAAGTTGTCCTCCAGCCCATGCAGCGAAATGGCCTTGAGCAGTTGATCCTGCTCCGCAGGCAGCTCGCTCCACTGCGCGACCTGGGTACCGCGCATGTAACCGAAGCACCACTCCTCCATGATGATCGCCGGCCCTTCCTCGGCTTCGCTTTCTTCGAACACGGGCTCGAAACCGTCGAGGTCGTCCGCCAGCTGCTCCGCCACTTGATGGGCGTAGCGCAGCATCAACGCCGTGTAGGCTTCTTCATGGGCAGGCTTCTTGAACTTCGGCACCTTGCCACCGGCTACCGCCGGCAGCCACTGCTCGGGGTTGACCCTGACTGGCGAACTGGCCAACGCGGTGAACAAGCCGTTGAGTTCGGCCAGGTTGAGCACCGAGTAATCGTTACCGTAGGTGATCAGCAGGTCTGCGAGGCGGTCGAGTTCTTTGTCGTTGAGCGGCGGGAGCATGGGCGGGTGTCCTGGGGTGAATATTTGCGTGCACCCTAGCACATGGGTAAAGGGATCGAGGTATTTGTTGGAGGCACAAAAGCAATCGCCGGCAAGCCAGCTCCCCTAAGCCAATCACTGATTCAAAGACCAGTGATGTGCCTGTGGGAACCGGCTTGCCGGCGATGAGCCTTCAGCGATTACACCGCCAGCGCGCGCTCACGCAGCTCGCTGTTGAGGATGCGGTCGTTTTCGCTGTAGTCGACCGGGCAGTCGATCACGTGCACACCCGGAGTCTTGATGCAGTGCTCCAGCAGCGGCAGCAAGCCTTCGGCGCTTTCCACACGGTGGCCATTGGCACCGTAGGCTTCGGCGTACTTGACGAAGTCCGGGTTGCCGTAGTCCAG
>NZ_JBIUZK010000009.1:0-26511 GCF_044744955.1 Pseudomonas sp. NPDC087185
TGGTAGTGTGGGGTTTCCCCATGTGAGAGTAGGTCATCGTCAAGATTCATTTCGCAAAACCCCTATCTGCGCACGCAGGTAGGGGTTTTGTCTTTGGCGGGCGAAAAGTCCTCGATTGTGCCCACACCGGGCGGCCCTTTTCCTATGCAAGCCCACTACCCATAGCTATCATGCCAGCCTTATTCCAAGTCGAGACTGGCATGCTGAAGTTGTTGAATCTCCTCAAGGATGGCCGGTTCCATTCCGGAGAAGCCTTGGGGGCAGCCCTCGGGGTGAGTCGCAGCGCCGTTTGGAAACAGCTGCAGCACCTGGAGAGTGAGCTAAACCTCACCATTCACAAGGTTCGTGGGCGTGGCTACCAGCTAGCGTCGCCATTGACTCTACTCGAAACGAAGGCGATCGCCGAGTTTACCGAGGGTGAACAGTGGCCGGTTTTCATCCACGAAACCATCGATTCGACCAACGCTGAAGGGCTTCGGCTCGCAGGCGATGGGCAAGCAGCGCCATTCCTGGTGCTCGCAGAGCGCCAGAGCGCTGGGCGTGGCCGCCGCGGTCGTCAATGGGTGAGCCCATTTGCAGAAAACCTCTATTACAGCCTCGTCCTGCGAGTTGAAGGTGGTATGCGCCAGCTTGAGGGTTTGAGCCTGGTGGTGGGGTTGGCGGTAATGCGCACGCTGCAAGGTTTCGGTGTGAAGGACGTGGGGTTGAAGTGGCCCAATGATGTCCTTGTGCGTGGGCAGAAGATCACCGGCATTCTGCTGGAGCTGGTCGGTGATCCCGCGGATGTGTGTCACGTTGTGCTTGGAATAGGCATCAATGTGAATATGCAGGCCAATGACCAGGTCGACCAGCAGTGGACCTCGATGCGCCGTGAAGTGGGTGCGACAATTGATCGCAACCGGCTGGTGGCGATGCTGAGTCAGCAGCTGCAGCACGAATTGTCGCGCCACCGCCGCTATGGCTTTGCTGCATTCCAGGAAGAATGGGAGCAGGCACATCTATGGCAGGGGCGAAATGTGTCGCTGGTTGCCGGCAGCACTCGGATTGACGGGCTGGTACTGGGTGTGGACGGGCAGGGCGGCTTGCGCCTTGAAGTCGACGGCGTGGAAAAGAGCTTCAGTGGTGGTGAGCTCAGTTTGAGGTTGCGTGATGATTCTTGAGCTCGATTGCGGTAACAGCTTCATCAAATGGCGGGTCATACATGCGGCCGACGCCACCATCGTGGGTGGTGGCATTGTCGATTCGGATCAGGCGCTGGTGGCTCAGGTCAGTGCCCTGGCGTCGCTGCGTCTGTCGGGCTGCCGCATCGTGAGTGTGCGCAGCGAAGAAGAAACAGCAGCACTTTGCGCGCTGATCGCCCAGGCGTTTGCCGTGGAGGCGCGAGTCGCAGGGCCCGCCCAGGAAATGGCTGGGGTGCGCAATGGTTACGAAGACTATCAGCGGCTGGGCATGGATCGTTGGCTCGCAGCGTTAGGTGCGTTCCACCTGGCCAAAGGCGCTTGCCTGGTAATCGACCTTGGGACTGCTGCCAAGGCCGACTTCATTGCTGCTGATGGCGAGCACCTGGGGGGTTACATCTGCCCGGGCATGCCGTTGATGCGCAGCCAGTTACGCACGCATACCCGGCGTATTCGCTATGACGACGCTTCGGCAGAGCGTGCATTGACCAGCCTGGCCCCGGGGCGTTCGACCGTCGAGGCTGTGGAGCGTGGTTGTGTGTTGATGTTGCAGGGCTTTGCTCGCACCCAGCTCGAGCAGGCGCGTGCGCTGTGGGGTGACGACTTTAGTGTGTTTCTTACTGGCGGGGATGCGCCATTGGTGCGTGAAGCGGCGCCGCAGGCGCGTGTAGTGCCGGACCTGGTATTCGTAGGTCTGGCAATGGCCTGTCCACTCGACTGAGGTGCTTATGCGTTGGTTGTTTCTGCTGTTACTGGTGCTGAATGTCTTCTATTACGTCTGGCACCAACAGGAAGCCCCGCTCAAAGCCAAGGATGTCACCCCGCTGTCGTTGTACAAAGGCAATCAGCAAGAGATTCGCCTGTTGCGTGAGACGGGCGTATCTGCACCTGCCCGTCGGCGTGACGAGTGCCTGGTTGTCGGTGGCCTGGCGGGTAGAGAGCAGCTGGATGCCCTGCGTCAGCGTTTGCTGAGCCTGGATATCAATGCGTTGCCGGTATCCGGCCAACTGCCCGGTGCCGACGGTTTCTGGCTGAAGATAGCCCCAGAAAGCGAGCGTTTGCTAGACCAAACCGTCCTGGCTACTCTTTCCAACGATTTCAAAGACTTAAAACATAAAATTATTTTCTGCCAGGGTATTGCAACTGGCGAATAGCTTGATAGAATGGCGCCCGCTTCACAGGGAACACCACTCAGGTGGTAGAACTGGAAGCGGTGTCAAAGCAGCTAAGTTTCAGATTTGATTGAAAAAATTTGAAAAAACGCTTGACACTAGGGCGGCAGACACATAGAATGCCGGCCACATCTGGAGGGATTCCCGAGCGGTCAAAGGGGACGGACTGTAAATCCGTTGCGAGAGCTTCGAAGGTTCGAATCCTTCTCCCTCCACCAGTTTTAGCGAGAGCCGCAAGCTCCGCGGGTATAGTTTAGTGGTAGAACCTCAGCCTTCCAAGCTGATGATGCGGGTTCGATTCCCGCTACCCGCTCCAAGTTTGCCGGATTTTGCACAATGTGTTTCGCTCTTGTAGCTCAGTTGGTAGAGCACACCCTTGGTAAGGGTGAGGTCAGCGGTTCAAGTCCGCTCAAGAGCTCCATATAAACAAGGCAGATATGAAAATATCTGCCTTTGTTTTATCAGCGCAAGACTATCTCTTCTGCGGAGGATTGTATCGATGGCTAAGGAAAAGTTTGATCGTTCCCTTCCCCACGTCAACGTCGGCACTATCGGCCACGTCGACCACGGTAAGACCACTCTGACCGCAGCTCTGACTCGCGTTTGCTCCGAAGTTTTCGGTTCGGCAATCGTTGAGTTCGACAAGATCGACTCGGCTCCGGAAGAGAAAGCGCGCGGTATCACCATCAACACCGCTCACGTTGAGTACAACTCGACCATTCGTCACTACGCTCACGTCGACTGCCCAGGTCACGCTGACTACGTGAAGAACATGATCACCGGTGCTGCCCAGATGGACGGCGCGATCCTGGTTTGCTCGGCCGCCGATGGTCCGATGCCACAAACCCGTGAGCACATCCTGCTGTCCCGTCAGGTTGGCGTTCCGTACATCGTGGTCTTCCTGAACAAGGCTGACCTGGTAGACGACGCTGAGCTGCTGGAACTGGTCGAGATGGAAGTTCGCGACCTGCTGTCCACCTACGACTTCCCAGGCGACGACACTCCGATCATCATCGGTTCCGCTCGTATGGCCCTGGAAGGCAAAGACGACAACGAAATGGGCACTACCGCTGTCAAGAAGCTGGTAGAGACTCTGGACAGCTACATTCCTGAGCCAGTTCGTGCCATCGACCAGCCGTTCCTGATGCCGATCGAAGACGTATTCTCGATCTCGGGTCGTGGTACCGTTGTTACCGGTCGTATCGAGCGTGGTATCGTCCGCGTTCAGGATCCGCTGGAAATCGTTGGTCTGCGTGACACCACCACCACCACCTGCACCGGTGTTGAGATGTTCCGCAAGCTGCTGGACGAAGGTCGTGCTGGCGAGAACTGCGGCGTTCTGCTGCGTGGTACCAAGCGTGACGACGTTGAGCGTGGCCAGGTTCTGGTCAAGCCAGGTTCGGTCAAGCCGCACACCAAGTTCACCGCCGAAGTCTACGTTCTGTCGAAAGAAGAAGGCGGCCGTCACACTCCGTTCTTCAAAGGCTACCGTCCTCAGTTCTACTTCCGTACCACTGACGTGACCGGTAACTGCGAACTGCCGGAAGGCGTTGAAATGGTAATGCCAGGTGACAACATTCAGATGACTGTTACCCTGATCAAGACCATCGCAATGGAAGACGGTCTGCGCTTCGCTATCCGTGAAGGCGGTCGTACCGTCGGCGCCGGCGTCGTAGCAAAAATTATCGAATAAGTAGTTGATTTACTTGATCAGGCCGGTATAATGGCCGGCCTGATACAGCGTTACAGGTCAGTAGCTCAATTGGCAGAGCGACGGTCTCCAAAACCGTAGGTTGGGGGTTCGATTCCCTCCTGACCTGCCATTCACCTCAGTGTGATTGGCTTTCTTCTTACAGGATCCTCCTCGATGACCCCCAAAACTGAAGCCCAAGAATCGCGTTTTGATCTGTTCAAGTGGCTGGCTGTAGTGGCTTTGGTGGTTGTTGGTGTCGTGGGTAATCAATATTACTCCGCTTCCCCAATCCTGTATCGCGTCCTCGCACTTCTCGCCCTGGCTGCTGTCGCTGGCTTTGTAGCTCTGCAGACTGCGAAGGGTAAGTCGTTCTTTGCGCTCGCGAAGGAAGCTCGTACTGAGATCCGTAAAGTCGTGTGGCCGACCCGCCAGGAAACCACCCAGACCACGCTGATTGTTGTGGCTGTCGTGCTGGTTATGGCACTGCTGTTGTGGGGTCTTGATTCCCTGCTCGGCTGGGCGGTCTCCCTGATCGTTGGCTAAAGGTGTCCCGTGGCTAAGCGTTGGTATGTTGTGCATGCTTACTCGGGTTACGAGAAGCATGTTATGCGCTCCCTGATCGAGCGCGTCAAGCTGGCAGGCATGGAAGACGGTTTCGGCGAGATCCTGGTCCCGACCGAAGAAGTCGTCGAAATGCGCAACGGCCAGAAGCGCAAGAGTGAGCGTAAATTCTTCCCTGGCTATGTACTGGTCCAGATGGAGATGAACGAAGGGACTTGGCACTTGGTCAAGGATACCCCTCGTGTGATGGGCTTTATTGGTGGGACCGCAGACAAGCCTGCGCCGATCACCGATAAAGAAGCTGAGGCTATCCTGCGTCGCGTAGCCGACGGCAGCGACAAGCCGAAGCCGAAGACGCTGTTCGAGCCAGGTGAAGTGGTTCGAGTCATTGACGGTCCGTTCGCTGACTTCAATGGTAGTGTCGAAGAGGTTAACTACGAAAAGAGTCGCCTCCAGGTGGCGGTGCTCATTTTCGGTCGCTCTACCCCGGTAGAGCTCGAGTTCAGCCAGGTCGAAAAGGTCTAGGCGGACGAAGCATCCCATACCCCGCAGCCCTGTGTGCTGCGGGGTTTTGTCGTCACTGGGATAAAACGCAAGTCATCCGGGGAGCCATCAGGCGTTTGTACCCGATATTGGAGTAGCTCATGGCTAAGAAGATTCAGGCTTACATCAAGCTGCAAGTTAAGGCCGGCCAGGCCAACCCAAGCCCACCCGTTGGTCCAGCACTGGGCCAACACGGTGTGAACATCATGGAATTCTGCAAGGCCTTCAACGCCCGTACTCAGGGTCAAGAAGCCGGCCTGCCGACTCCTGTGATCATCACTGTCTACAGCGACCGTAGCTTCACTTTCGAGACCAAGAGCACCCCTGCCTCGGTTCTGCTGAAGAAAGCTGCTGGCCTGACCAGTGGTTCGGCTCGTCCGAACACCGTCAAAGTCGGTACCGTGACCCGTGCTCAGCTGGAAGATATCGCCAAGGCTAAACAGGCTGATCTGACCGCTGCTGACCTGGACGCTGCTGTACGCACCATCGCTGGCTCTGCCCGCAGCATGGGCCTGAACGTGGAGGGTGTGTAATGGCTAAGCTGACCAAGCGCCAAAAGGCTATTGCTTCGAAAATCGAAGCTGGCAAAGTTTACAACTTCGAAGACGCAGCTGCGCTGCTGGCCGAACTGTCCACCGTGAAGTTCAGCGAGTCCTTCGACGTTGCCGTCAACCTCGGCGTTGACCCGCGTAAATCCGACCAGGTCGTTCGTAGCGCTACCGTGCTGCCACACGGCACTGGCAAGACCGTACGCGTTGCTGTCTTCACCCAGGGTCCAGCTGCTGAAGCCGCTCTGGCTGCCGGCGCTGACCGTGTAGGTATGGACGATCTGGCTGCCGAAATGAAAGGCGGCGACCTGAACTATGACGTCGTCATCGCATCGCCTGATGCCATGCGCGTTGTGGGTCAGCTGGGTCAGGTTCTGGGTCCTCGCGGCCTGATGCCTAACCCGAAAGTCGGTACCGTTACTCCAGACGTCGCCACGGCTGTCAAAAACGCCAAGGCTGGTCAGGTTCGCTATCGTACCGACAAAAACGGTATCATCCACACCTCCGTTGGCAAGGTCGGCTTTGAAGCTGGCAAGCTGAAGGAAAACGTTGAAGCCCTGATCGCTGATCTGAAGCGTATCAAGCCGGCTTCCTCGAAAGGTATCTACGTCAAGCGCGTTACCCTGAGCACCACCATGGGCCCAGGTCTGGTCATCGACCAGAGCTCGCTGAACGCGTAAGACCGCAGTGGCGCGACGTGTCGCGCCATTCGCAAAAATTGGGGTCCCTGCCTGGCGGGGGCTATCCAAGACCGTAGGCGGCGCAAGCCTTAAACCACAAGCCTACGCAGATGGTGCTCCCGATTCGTTTACGAATCAGACACCAAAACGACATCCGGCTTCGGCCAGATGAAACGGTAAAAACCAGGAGTAAACCCGTGGCAATTAAACTCGAAGACAAGAAGGCCATCGTCGCTGAAGTCAACGAGGCTGCCAAAGTCGCTCTGTCCGCTGTCGTGGCCGATGCCCGTGGTGTGACTGTAAGCGCAATGACCGGACTCCGTAAAGAGGCCCGCGAAGCTGGCGTATACGTACGTGTCGTACGTAACACCCTGCTCAAGCGCGCAGTTGAAGGCACCGAGTATTCGATCCTCAACGACGCGTTCAAAGGCCCGACCCTGATTGCTTTCTCCAACGAACACCCGGGCGCTGCTGCTCGTCTGTTCAAAGAGTTCGCCAAGGGTCAGGACAAGTTCGAGATCAAGGCAGCTGCGTTTGACGGCAATTTCATTGCCGCCAACCAGATCGATGTACTGGCTACCTTGCCGACCCGTGACGAAGCTATCGCACGTCTGATGAGCGTTATTCAAGGCGCTACCAGCAAGCTGGCTCGTACTCTGGCGGCCGTTCGCGACCAGAAAGAAGCTGCTGCTGCCTAAGGCCGCGTAACCTCTTTCAAAATCATATGTTTAATTTGATGGCTGCGTAGGCTGTCACCCCAATACAGGATTTAAGTCATGTCCCTGACTAACGAGCAAATCATCGAAGCAATCGGCCAGAAAACCGTTCTGGAAGTTGTTGAGCTGATCAAAGCAATGGAAGAAACCTTCGGCGTTACCGCTGCTGTTGCCGCTGCTGGCCCAGCTGCTGCTGCTGCCGTTGTTGAAGAGCAGACCGAGTTCAACGTTGTTCTGGTTGAAGCTGGCGACAAGAAAGTGAACGTGATCAAAGCCGTTCGCGAACTGACCGGTCTGGGCCTGAAAGAAGCCAAAGAGAAAGTCGACGGCGCTCCTCAGGTTGTAGCTGAAGGCGTTTCGAAAGAAGCCGCTGAAGACGCTAAGAAGAAGCTGGAAGAAGCAGGCGCTAAAGTCGAGCTGAAGTAATCTCGACCTTGCGACGCCAGCCGGCGCGTTGAGCGAAGGCTGATGGCTGGTGGCTTATGCCACCGGCCTTTTTCCGTTATTGGTGGCCGATCAGGTCGGCCCCGATAACAAGCTGCAAGACACCCATGTGGGTGGCGCAAACCAAGGGGTTTGCACGATTTTCTGGCTGCTCCCGCCGGGAGAAGCCAAACAAGCAGGTGACCAAGCTGGGGAACGCTGATGGCTTACTCATACACTGAGAAAAAACGTATCCGCAAGGACTTTAGCAAGTTGCCGGACGTCATGGATGTGCCTTACCTCCTGGCCATCCAGCTGGATTCGTATCGCGAATTCCTGCAAGCGGGAGCATCCAAGGATCAGTTCCGCGACGTCGGCCTGCACGCGGCCTTCAAATCGGTATTCCCGATCATCAGCTACTCCGGCAATGCTGCCTTGGAGTACGTAGGCTATCGCCTGGGCGAACCCGCCTTCGATGTGAAGGAATGTGTCCTGCGTGGCGTGACCTTCGCGGTCCCACTGCGGGTCAAGGTGCGCCTGATCATCTTCGACAAGGAATCGTCGAACAAAGCGATCAAGGACATCAAAGAGCAAGAAGTCTACATGGGTGAAATCCCCCTGATGACTGAGAACGGTACCTTCGTTATCAACGGTACCGAGCGTGTGATCGTTTCCCAGCTGCACCGTTCGCCTGGTGTGTTCTTCGACCACGACCGTGGCAAGACGCACAGCTCCGGCAAGCTGCTGTACTCCGCTCGCATCATTCCTTACCGCGGCTCCTGGTTGGACTTCGAGTTCGACCCGAAGGACTGCGTATTCGTTCGTATCGACCGTCGCCGCAAACTGCCGGCCTCGGTACTGCTGCGCGCCCTGGGTTACAGCACCGAAGAGGTTCTGAACACCTTCTACACCACCAACGTGTTCCACATTTCCGGCGAGAAACTCAGCCTGGAACTGGTGCCTCAGCGTCTGCGTGGTGAAGTGGCGGTCATGGACATCCATGACGAAACCGGCAAGGTCATCGTCGAGCAAGGCCGCCGTATCACTGCGCGCCACGTCAACCAGCTCGAGAAGGCCGGCGTCAACCAGCTGGACGTTCCAATGGAATACGTCCTGGGTCGCACCACCGCCAAGGCCATCGTGCACCCGGCCACCGGCGAGATCCTGGCTGAGTGCAACACCGAGCTGACCACCGAGCTGCTGATCAAGATCGCCAAGGCTCAGGTTGTTCGCATCGAGACGCTGTACACCAACGACATCGATTGCGGTCCGTTCATTTCGGATACCCTGAAGATCGACACCACCAGCAACCAACTGGAAGCGCTGGTCGAGATCTACCGCATGATGCGTCCAGGCGAGCCGCCAACCAAGGACGCTGCCGAGACCCTGTTCAACAACCTGTTCTTCAGCGCCGAGCGTTACGACCTGTCGGCCGTTGGCCGCATGAAGTTCAACCGTCGTATCGGCCGCACCGAGATCGAAGGTTCGGGCGTGCTGAGCAAGGAAGACATCGTCGAGGTGCTCAAGACCCTGGTCGATATCCGTAACGGCAAAGGCATCGTCGATGACATCGACCACCTCGGTAACCGTCGCGTACGTTGCGTCGGCGAGATGGCCGAGAACCAGTTCCGTGTTGGCCTGGTGCGCGTAGAGCGTGCGGTCAAGGAACGTCTATCGATGGCTGAAAGCGAAGGCCTGATGCCGCAGGACCTGATCAACGCCAAGCCGGTTGCGGCGGCGGTGAAAGAGTTCTTCGGTTCGAGCCAGCTCTCGCAGTTCATGGACCAGAACAACCCGCTCTCCGAGATCACCCACAAGCGCCGTGTTTCCGCACTCGGCCCGGGCGGTCTGACCCGTGAGCGCGCAGGCTTTGAAGTCCGTGACGTACACCCGACCCACTACGGCCGCGTGTGCCCGATCGAGACCCCTGAAGGTCCGAACATCGGTCTGATCAACTCCCTGGCAGCCTATGCTCGCACCAACCAGTACGGCTTCCTCGAAAGCCCGTACCGCGTGGTGAAGGAAGGCGTAGTCAGCGACGACATCGTGTTCCTGTCGGCGATCGAAGAAGCCGATCACGTCATCGCTCAGGCATCCGCCGCGATGAACGAGAAGAAGCAGCTGATCGACGAGCTGGTAGCGGTTCGTCACCTGAACGAATTCACCGTCAAGGCGCCGGAAGACGTCACCCTGATGGACGTTTCGCCGAAGCAGGTTGTCTCGGTCGCAGCGTCGCTGATTCCGTTCCTCGAGCACGACGACGCCAACCGTGCGTTGATGGGTTCGAACATGCAGCGTCAGGCTGTACCAACCCTGCGTGCTGACAAGCCGCTGGTCGGTACCGGCATGGAGCGCAACGTTGCCCGTGACTCCGGTGTCTGCGTGGTTGCTCGCCGCGGTGGTGTGATCGACTCGGTCGACGCCAGCCGTATCGTTGTTCGCGTAGCTGACGACGAAGTCGAGACTGGTGAGGCAGGTGTAGATATCTACAACCTGACCAAGTACACCCGCTCCAACCAGAACACCTGCATCAACCAGCGTCCGCTGGTCAGCAAAGGTGATGTGGTCAAGCGTCACGACATCATGGCTGACGGCCCGTCCACCGACATGGGTGAACTGGCTCTGGGCCAGAACATGCGCATCGCGTTCATGGCGTGGAACGGCTTCAACTTCGAAGACTCCATCTGCCTGTCCGAGCGTGTGGTCCAGGAAGATCGCTTCACCACTATCCACATCCAGGAACTGACCTGTGTGGCGCGTGACACCAAGCTTGGCCCAGAGGAAATCACTGCGGACATCCCGAACGTGGGTGAAGCCGCACTGAACAAGCTGGACGAAGCCGGTATCGTTTACGTGGGTGCTGAAGTCGGCGCTGGCGACATCCTGGTCGGCAAGGTCACGCCAAAAGGCGAAACCCAGCTGACGCCGGAAGAAAAACTGCTGCGCGCGATCTTCGGTGAGAAGGCCAGCGACGTTAAGGACACCTCCCTGCGCGTGCCAACCGGCACCAAGGGTACCGTCATCGACGTTCAGGTCTTCACCCGTGATGGCGTCGAGCGTGACAGCCGCGCCCTGGCCATCGAGAAGATGCAGCTGGACGAGATCCGCAAGGACCTCAACGAAGAGTTCCGCATCGTCGAAGGTGCAACCTTCGAGCGTCTGCGTTCTGCCCTGAACGGCCAGGTGGTCGACGGTGGCGCGGGCCTGAAGAAAGGCACCGTGATCTCCGACGAAGTGCTGGACGGTCTGGAGCACGGCCAGTGGTTCAAACTGCGCATGGCTGAAGATGCACTGAACGAGCAGCTGGAAAAGGCTCAGCAGTACATCGTCGATCGCCGTCGCCTGCTGGACGACAAGTTCGAAGACAAGAAGCGCAAGCTGCAGCAGGGCGATGACCTGGCACCGGGCGTGCTGAAGATCGTCAAGGTCTACCTGGCCATCCGCCGTCGCATCCAGCCGGGTGACAAGATGGCCGGTCGTCACGGTAACAAGGGTGTCGTCTCGGTGATCATGCCGGTCGAAGACATGCCGCACGACGCCAACGGTACTCCGGTCGACGTCGTACTGAACCCGCTGGGCGTACCTTCGCGTATGAACGTCGGTCAGATCCTTGAAACCCACCTGGGCCTCGCGGCCAAAGGTCTGGGCGAGAAGATCGACCGGATGATCGAAGAGCAGCGCAAAGCCGCTGAGCTGCGCGGCTTCCTGACCGAGATCTACAACGAGATCGGCGGTCGTCAGGAAAGCCTCGATGAGTTCACTGACGCAGAGATCCTTGCCCTGGCGCACAACCTGAAGAAGGGCGTGCCAATGGCTACCCCGGTATTCGACGGTGCCAAGGAAAGCGAGATCAAGGCCATGCTGAAGCTGGCTGACCTGCCAGAGAGCGGCCAGATGGTGCTGTTCGATGGTCGTACCGGCAACAAGTTCGAGCGTCCTGTGACCGTTGGTTACATGTACATGCTCAAGCTGAACCACTTGGTGGACGACAAGATGCACGCGCGTTCCACTGGTTCCTACAGCCTGGTTACCCAGCAGCCGCTGGGTGGTAAGGCGCAGTTCGGTGGTCAGCGTTTCGGGGAGATGGAAGTGTGGGCGCTGGAAGCATACGGCGCGGCATACACCCTGCAAGAAATGCTCACAGTGAAGTCGGACGACGTGAACGGCCGTACCAAGATGTACAAGAACATCGTGGATGGCGATCACCGTATGGAGCCGGGCATGCCCGAGTCCTTCAACGTGTTGATCAAAGAGATCCGTTCGCTCGGTATCGATATCGATCTGGAAACCGAATAACACGTGACGCGAAGGGGAGCGGGGCTGGCACAGCCCGCTTCCTGCTCCGCCAGGAGGAAAGGCCTTGAAAGACCTACTGAATTTGCTGAAAAACCAGGGTCAAGTCGAAGAGTTCGACGCCATCCGTATCGGTCTGGCGTCGCCTGAGATGATCCGTTCGTGGTCGTTCGGTGAAGTTAAGAAGCCGGAAACCATCAACTACCGTACGTTCAAACCTGAGCGTGACGGCCTGTTCTGCGCCAAGATCTTTGGCCCAGTCAAGGACTACGAGTGCCTGTGCGGCAAGTACAAGCGCCTCAAGCACCGCGGTGTGATCTGCGAAAAGTGCGGCGTTGAAGTTGCCCTGGCCAAGGTTCGTCGTGAGCGCATGGCGCACATCGAACTGGCCTCGCCGGTTGCCCACATCTGGTTCCTGAAGTCGCTGCCGTCCCGTATCGGCCTGCTGATGGACATGACCCTGCGTGATATCGAACGCGTGCTCTACTTCGAGAGCTATGTCGTTATCGACCCGGGCATGACCACCCTCGAGAAGGGTCAGCTGCTGAACGACGAGCAGTACTTCGAAGCGCTGGAAGAGTTCGGTGACGACTTCGATGCCCGCATGGGTGCCGAGGCTGTCCGCGAGCTGCTGCACGCTATCGACCTGGAGCACGAGATCGGCCGCCTGCGCGAAGAAATTCCGCAGACCAACTCGGAAACCAAGATCAAGAAGCTGTCCAAGCGCCTGAAGCTGATGGAAGCTTTCCAGGGCTCGGGCAACCTGCCTGAGTGGATGGTCCTGACCGTCCTGCCAGTACTGCCGCCGGACCTGCGTCCGCTGGTGCCGCTGGATGGCGGCCGCTTCGCGACCTCCGACCTGAACGACCTGTATCGTCGGGTGATCAACCGTAACAACCGTCTGAAGCGCCTGCTCGATCTGTCGGCGCCGGACATCATCGTGCGCAACGAAAAGCGCATGCTGCAGGAAGCGGTCGACGCCCTGCTCGACAACGGCCGTCGCGGTCGCGCCATCACTGGCTCGAACAAGCGTCCGCTGAAGTCCCTGGCCGACATGATCAAAGGTAAGCAAGGTCGCTTCCGTCAGAACTTGCTCGGTAAGCGTGTTGACTACTCCGGTCGTTCGGTAATTACCGTAGGCCCGACCCTGCGTCTGCACCAGTGCGGTCTGCCGAAGAAGATGGCCCTCGAGCTGTTCAAGCCGTTCATTTTCGGCAAGCTGGAAATGCGTGGTCTGGCGACCACCATCAAGGCTGCCAAGAAGATGGTCGAGCGCGAGCTGCCAGAGGTGTGGGACGTTCTTGCCGAAGTGATTCGCGAACACCCCGTACTGCTCAACCGTGCACCGACCCTTCACCGTCTGGGTATCCAGGCGTTCGAGCCTGTGCTCATCGAAGGTAAGGCCATCCAGCTGCACCCGCTGGTCTGTGCCGCGTACAACGCCGACTTCGACGGTGACCAGATGGCCGTTCACGTGCCGCTGACCCTGGAAGCTCAGCTCGAAGCGCGCGCGCTGATGATGTCGACCAACAACATTCTGTCGCCAGCCAACGGTGAGCCAATCATCGTTCCGTCGCAGGACGTTGTACTGGGTCTGTACTACATGACCCGTGAGGCCATCAACGCCAAGGGCGAAGGTCGCGTATTCGCCGACCTGCAGGAAGTCGACCGCGTATTCCGCGCCGGCGAGGCTGCGCTGCACGCGAAAATCAAGGTCCGTATCAACGAGACCGTGAACGACCGTGATGGCACCAGCACCAAGAACACCCGTATCGTCGACACCACCGTCGGCCGTGCGCTGCTGTTCCAGGTTGTACCGGCAGGCCTGCCATACGACGTGGTCAACCAGCCGATGAAGAAAAAGGCGATCTCCAAACTGATCAACCAGTGCTACCGCGTGGTTGGTCTGAAAGAGACCGTTATCTTCGCCGACCAGTTGATGTACACCGGTTTCGCTTACTCCACCATCTCTGGCGTGTCCATTGGTGTGAACGACTTTGTCATCCCGGATGAGAAAGCGCGCATCATCAACAGCGCCACCGATGAAGTGAAGGAAATCGAAAGCCAGTACGCCTCCGGCCTGGTAACCCAGGGCGAGAAGTACAACAAGGTCATCGACTTGTGGTCGAAGGCGAACGACGAAGTGTCCAAGGCGATGATGGCCAACCTCTCGAAAGAGAAGGTCATCGACCGCGAGGGCAAGGAAGTCGAGCAAGAGTCCTTCAACTCGATGTACATGATGGCTGACTCCGGTGCGCGGGGTTCCGCCGCCCAGATCCGTCAGCTGGCCGGTATGCGTGGCCTGATGGCCAAGCCGGACGGCTCGATCATCGAGACGCCGATCACCGCGAACTTCCGTGAAGGCCTGAGCGTACTCCAGTACTTCATCTCGACTCACGGTGCTCGTAAGGGTCTGGCGGATACCGCCTTGAAGACCGCCAACTCCGGTTACCTGACCCGTCGTCTGGTAGACGTTGCACAAGACTTGGTCGTGACCGAGATCGACTGCGGCACCGATCATGGCCTGCTGATGACACCGCACATTGAAGGCGGTGACGTTGTAGAGCCGCTGGGTGAGCGTGTACTGGGCCGTGTCATCGCCCGTGACGTGTTCAAGCCAGGCACCGAGGACGTCATCGTTCCGGCCGGTACCCTGGTTGACGAGCAGTGGGTCGAGTTCATCGAGCTGAACAGCATCGACGAAGTGATCGTGCGTTCGCCGATCAACTGCGAAACCCGCTTCGGCATCTGCGCCAAGTGCTACGGTCGTGACCTGGCTCGTGGTCACCAGGTGAACATCGGTGAAGCTGTCGGCGTTATCGCTGCTCAGTCGATCGGTGAGCCGGGTACCCAGCTGACCATGCGTACGTTCCACATCGGTGGTGCTGCAAGCCGTACTTCGGCTGCCGACAGCGTCCAGGTGAAGAACGGCGGTATGGTGCGCCTGCACAACCTGAAACAGGTTGAGCGTGCGGATGGCAACCTGGTTGCCGTGTCGCGTTCCGGCGAGCTGGCCATTGCCGACGAATTCGGTCGTGAGCGTGAGCGTTACAAGCTGCCTTACGGTGCGGTGATTTCGGTCAAGGAAGGTGACAAGGTCGAAGCTGGCGCCATCGTCGCCAAGTGGGACCCGCACACCCACCCGATCGTTACCGAGCTGAAAGGTACCGTGACCTTCGTGGGCATGGAAGAAAACATCACCATCAAGCGTCAGACTGACGAATTGACGGGTTTGACCAACATTGAAGTTCTGGACGTCAAGGATCGCCCTGCCGCAGGCAAGGAAATCCGTCCGGCAATCAAGATGGTCGACGCCAATGGCAAGGACCTGTACCTGCCAGGTACCGACGTACCGGCTCAGTACTTCCTGCCGGCCAACGCCCTTGTCGGTGTGGCTGACGGTGCTCAGATCGGTGTTGGTGACGTTATCGCGCGTATCCCGCAAGAGACGTCGAAGACCCGTGACATCACCGGTGGTCTGCCACGCGTTGCCGACCTGTTCGAAGCGCGCCGTCCGAAAGAAGCCTCGATCCTGGCTGAAGTCAGCGGCACCATCGCGTTCGGTAAAGAGACCAAGGGCAAGCGTCGTCTGGTCATCACTCCGACCGACGGTAGCGATCCGTACGAAGAGCTGATTCCGAAGTGGCGCCACCTGAACGTCTTCGAAGGTGAACAGGTAAACCGCGGCGAAGTTATCTCCGACGGCCCAAGCGATCCGCACGACATCCTGCGTCTGCTGGGTGTGAGCGCGCTGGCGAAGTACATCGTCAACGAGATCCAGGACGTTTACCGCCTGCAAGGCGTTAAGATCAACGACAAGCACATCGAGACCATCCTGCGTCAGATGCTGCGCAAGGTCGAGATCTCCGAGTCGGGCGATTCCAGCTTCATCAAGGGCGACCAGATGGAACTGACTCACGTACTGGTCGAGAACGAGCGTCTCGCCGGCGAAGACAAGTTCATCTCGAAGTTCACCCGCGTGCTGCTGGGTATCACCAAGGCGTCGCTGTCGACCGAATCGTTCATCTCCGCGGCTTCCTTCCAGGAAACCACCCGCGTACTGACCGAAGCGGCCGTCACCGGCAAGCGCGATTACCTGCGCGGCCTGAAAGAGAACGTGGTCGTGGGTCGTCTGATCCCGGCCGGTACCGGTCTGGCCTACCACAGCGAGCGCAAGCGTCGCCGTGATGCCGACAAACCGCTGCGTGTAAGCGCCAGTGAGGTGGAAGCCGCACTGACCGAAGCGCTGAATTCCAGCGGTAACTAAGTACAGGGCAGGGCCCCGGCAAGCCCCGAACGGCCATCGGCGACATGAATTGTTGCCGATGACCGGGCGGGGAGGGCCGGGGCCTCGTCTTGACTGGGTGCAAGATCCTCCGTAGACTTTTGTACCCTTAAATTTGGTGAGGCTCCGTCTCGCCAATTTTTGGCTTTCTTGCAAGACAATAGAGTCGCAAGACAATCAGTGGAGCTAGTAGATGGCAACTATCAACCAGCTGGTACGTCAGCCGCGTAAGCGTTCGGTCGAGAAGTCCGACGTTCCTGCGCTGCAGAACTGCCCGCAACGTCGTGGCGTGTGCACCCGCGTGTACACCACCACGCCGAAAAAACCTAACTCGGCACTGCGTAAAGTATGCCGTGTGCGTCTGACCAACGGTTTCGAGGTTTCCTCGTACATCGGCGGTGAAGGCCACAACCTGCAAGAGCACAGCGTCGTCCTGATCCGTGGCGGCCGTGTAAAAGACTTGCCAGGTGTTCGTTACCACACCGTTCGCGGCTCTCTGGATACTTCGGGCGTCAAAGGCCGTAACCAGGGTCGTTCGAAGTACGGTACCAAGCGTCCGAAGTAATCGGCCGTTTGCACACATCCATTTTTTTGAGTCGATAAGAGTAAGGTCGGGCAGGGGTCGAAGACCCACGTCCCGGGCTAACCTGAAGACCGTTTGAGGGCTTATCATGCCAAGACGTCGTGTAGCAGCAAAACGTGAGATTCTGGACGATCCTAAATACGGATCCCAAATCCTCGCCAAGTTCATGAACCACGTGATGGAAAGCGGCAAGAAGGCCGTAGCCGAGCGCATCGTTTACGGTGCCCTGGATACTGTCAAAGCACGCAAGAACAGCGACCCCCTGGAAATCTTCGAGAAAGCTCTCGACGCCATCGCTCCGCTGGTCGAAGTAAAGTCCCGCCGTGTCGGCGGTGCCACTTACCAGGTCCCGGTTGAAGTTCGTCCATCCCGTCGTAACGCTCTGGCAATGCGCTGGCTCGTAGACTACGCCCGCAAGCGCGGCGAGAAGTCGATGGCCCTGCGCCTGGCTGGCGAGCTGCTGGATGCTGCCGAAGGCAAAGGTGCTGCAGTCAAGAAGCGTGAAGACGTGCACCGTATGGCTGAAGCCAACAAAGCGTTCTCGCACTACCGCTTCTAATTCAAGCATCAATCATTTTGCGAGGGCTTTATGGCTCGTACTACAGCAATTAACCGCTACCGTAACATTGGTATCTGTGCCCACGTTGACGCGGGCAAGACCACCACTACCGAGCGGATCCTGTTCTACACAGGTCTGAGCCACAAGATGGGCGAGGTGCACGACGGCGCCGCGACCACCGACTGGATGGTGCAGGAGCAGGAGCGGGGTATCACCATTACCTCCGCTGCCGTTACCACCTTCTGGAAAGGTTCCGTTGGTCAGTACGACAACTACCGCGTAAACGTCATCGATACCCCCGGCCACGTTGACTTCACCATTGAAGTAGAACGTTCGCTGCGTGTACTCGACGGCGCGGTCGTTGTGTTCTGCGGTACTTCCGGCGTTGAGCCTCAGTCCGAAACCGTATGGCGTCAGGCCAACAAGTACGGCGTTCCACGTGTTGTCTACGTGAACAAGATGGACCGTGCCGGTGCAAACTTCCTGCGCGTCGTAGGTCAGATCAAGAACCGTCTGGGTCACACCCCGGTTCCTGTTCAGCTGGCCATCGGTTCGGAAGATAACTTCCAGGGTCAGGTCGACCTGATCAAGATGAAGGCTATCTACTGGAACGACGACGACAAAGGCACCACGTATCGCGAGGAAGAAATTCCTGCCGATATGCTGGAGCTGGCTCAAGAGTGGCGCTCCAACATGGTTGAAGCGGCTGCTGAGTCCAGCGAAGAGCTGATGAACAAGTACCTGGAAGGCGAAGAGCTGACCGTCGAAGAGATCAAAGCCGGTCTGCGTGCGCGCACCCTGGCCAGCGAAATCGTACCGGCTGTCTGCGGTTCGTCGTTCAAGAACAAGGGCGTTCCCCTGGTTCTCGACGCCGTCATCGACTACCTGCCTGCTCCGACCGAGATCCCTGCAATCCAGGGTATCAACCCGGACGACAAGGACCTGGACAAAGACGATCCGGCTGTTCGTAAAGACGAGCGTCACGCCGACGACGACGAGCCGTTCTCGGCTCTGGCGTTCAAGATCGCAACTGACCCGTTCGTAGGTACTCTGACCTTCGTTCGCGTCTACTCGGGCGTTCTGAGCTCCGGTGACTCGGTCATCAACTCGGTCAAAGGCAAGAAAGAGCGCGTTGGTCGTATGGTGCAGATGCACGCCAACCAGCGTGAAGAGATCAAGGAAGTGCGCGCTGGCGACATCGCGGCACTGATCGGCATGAAGGACGTGACCACAGGCGAAACCCTGTGCAACGCCGACAAGCCAATCATCCTTGAGCGTATGGACTTCCCTGAGCCGGTCATTTCGCTCTCCGTCGAGCCGAAAACCAAGGCTGACCAGGAGAAGATGGGTATTGCTCTGGGCAAACTGGCCCAGGAAGACCCGTCGTTCCGCGTCAAGACCGACGAAGAGACTGGCCAGACCATCATCTCGGGCATGGGCGAGCTGCACCTGGACATCCTCGTTGACCGCATGAAGCGCGAGTTCAACGTCGAAGCCAACATCGGTAAGCCGCAGGTTTCGTACCGCGAGAAGATCACCAAGTCCGGCGTCGAGATCGAAGGCAAGTTCGTTCGTCAGTCGGGTGGTCGTGGTCAGTTCGGTCACTGCTGGATCCGTTTCTCGGAGCCAGATCAGGACGAGAAGGGCAACATCACCGAAGGTCTGGTGTTCTCCAACGAAGTCGTTGGTGGTGTGATTCCTAAGGAATTCATCGCCCCGATCCAGAAGGGTATCGAAGAGCAGATGAAAAACGGCGTTGTTGCCGGTTATCCTCTGATCGGCCTGAAGGCCACGGTATTCGACGGTTCGTACCACGACGTCGACTCCAACGAAATGGCGTTCAAGATCGCTGCTTCGATGGCAACCAAGCAGCTGGCCCAGAAGGGCGGTGGCGTGGTTCTCGAGCCGATCATGAAGGTCGAAGTTGTAACCCCGGAAGACTACCTGGGTGACGTGATGGGTGACCTGAACCGTCGTCGTGGTCTGGTCCAGGGTATGGATGAGTCGGTCTCTGGCCGCGTCGTCCGTGCTGAAGTACCGCTCGGAGAGATGTTCGGTTACGCGACCGACGTTCGTTCCATGTCTCAGGGTCGCGCAAGCTACTCCATGGAATTCTCCAAATACGCCGAAGCTCCGTCGAACATCGTCGAAGCACTCGTTAAAAAACAAGGCTAATCCCCTTTAGGCAAGAGGTTCACTGTCGTGGCTAAAGAAAAATTTGATCGTTCCCTTCCCCACGTTAACGTCGGCACTATCGGCCACGTTGACCACGGTAAGACCACTCTGACCGCAGCTCTGACTCGCGTTTGCTCCGAAGTTTTCGGTTCGGCAATCGTTGAGTTCGACAAGATCGACTCGGCTCCGGAAGAGAAAGCGCGCGGTATCACCATCAACACCGCTCACGTTGAGTACAACTCGACCATTCGTCACTACGCTCACGTCGACTGCCCAGGTCACGCTGACTACGTGAAGAACATGATCACCGGTGCTGCCCAGATGGACGGCGCGATCCTGGTTTGCTCGGCCGCCGATGGTCCGATGCCACAAACCCGTGTGCACATCCTGCTGTCCGGTCAGGTTGGCGTTCCGTACATCGTGGTCTTCCTGAACTAGGCTGACCTGGGAGACGACGCTGAGCTGCTGGAACTGGTCGAGATGGCAGTTCGCGACCTGCTGTCCACCTACGACTTCCCAGGCGACGACACTCCGATCATCATCGGTTCCGCTCGTATGGCCCTGGAAGGCAAAGACGACAACGAAATGGGCACTACCGCTGTCAAGAAGCTGGTAGAGACTCTGGACAGCTACATTCCTGAGCCAGTTCGTGCCATCGACCAGCCGTTCCTGATGCCGATCGAAGACGTATTCTCGATCTCGGGTCGTGGTACCGTTGTTACCGGTCGTATCGAGCGTGGTATCGTCCGCGTTCAGGATCCGCTGGAAATCGTTGGTCTGCGTGACACCACCACCACCACCTGCACCGGTGTTGAGATGTTCCGCAAGCTGCTGGACGAAGGTCGTGCTGGCGAGAACTGCGGCGTTCTGCTGCGTGGTACCAAGCGTGACGACGTTGAGCGTGGCCAGGTTCTGGTCAAGCCAGGTTCGGTCAAGCCGCACACCAAGTTCACCGCCGAAGTCTACGTTCTGTCGAAAGAAGAAGGCGGCCGTCACACTCCGTTCTTCAAAGGCTACCGTCCTCAGTTCTACTTCCGTACCACTGACGTGACCGGTAACTGCGAACTGCCGGAAGGCGTTGAAATGGTAATGCCAGGTGACAACATTCAGATGACTGTTACCCTGATCAAGACCATCGCAATGGAAGATGGTCTGCGCTTCGCTATCCGTGAAGGCGGTCGTACCGTCGGCGCCGGCGTCGTAGCCAAAATCATCGAGTAATCACTCGACCGGTTGAAAAAACCCCCGCTCAGCGGGGGTTTTTTTTATTGGGTTGACACTAAATTGGGGCGTCTATAGAATCACGCCTCCTTTTAGCGGGCGTAGTGCGTCCGTTGGGAACAGCCTGGAGTCTGAAATCCAATGCAAAATCAGCAAATCCGTATCAGGTTGAAGGCTTTCGACCATCGCCTGATCGACCAATCCACCCAGGAAATCGTGGAAACCGCGAAACGTACTGGTGCACAAGTGCGTGGTCCAATTCCACTGCCTACCCGCAAAGAGCGTTTCACCGTTCTGGTTTCCCCGCACGTCAACAAAGACGCGCGTGACCAGTACGAGATCCGCACTCATAAGCGTGTTCTGGACATCGTCCAGCCAACGGATAAAACCGTTGACGCGCTGATGAAGCTTGATCTGGCGGCAGGTGTGGAAGTGCAGATCAGCCTCGGCTAAGACTTCGGTCTTAACCGTGTAACGCTCTGAAATGGGCGGCCATAGCGGGTGAAAGCCCCGTACACTCATGAGGTTACAACATGACTATTGGTGTAGTCGGTCGCAAGTGCGGTATGACCCGCATTTTCACCGAAGAAGGTGTCTCCATTCCGGTCACGGTCATTGAGATCGAGCCGAATCGTGTCACCCAGTTCAAAACCGAAGAAACCGATGGCTACCGTGCAGTGCAAGTCACTGTCGGCGAGCGTCGTGCTTCGCGTGTGACTGCCGCTCAGGCAGGTCACTTCGCCAAGGCCAACGTTGCCGCTGGTCGCGGTGTCTGGGAGTTCCGTCTTGAAGAAGGCGAGTTCCAGGCTGGCGACTCGATCAAAGCTGAACTCTTCACTGCAGGCCAGCTGGTAGACGTTACTGGTCAGTCCAAAGGTAAAGGCTTCGCCGGTACCATCAAGCGCTGGAACTTCCGTGGCCAGGACAACACTCACGGTAACTCCGTGTCGCACCGTGTCCCAGGTTCCATCGGCCAGTGCCAGACTCCTGGTCGTGTGTTCAAGGGCAAGAAAATGTCCGGTCACATGGGCGCCGAGCGCGTGACTGTTCAGTCCCTGGAAGTAGTTCGCGTAGACGCTGAGCGCAACCTGCTGCTGGTCAAGGGTGCCGTTCCTGGCGCTACTGGCGGCGACGTGGTTGTACGTCCAGCTGTCAAGGCTCGCGGTTAAGGGGAAACTGACATGCAACTTAATGTAAATGACGCTCAGGCGATCGAAGTTTCCGAACTGACTTTCGGTGGCGAATTCAACGAGACGCTGGTACACCAAGCAGTCGTGGCCTACATGGCCGGCGGCCGTCAGGGCACCAAGCAGCAGAAGACCCGTTCCGACGTGGCTGGTGGCGGTAAGCGCCCATGGCGTCAGAAGGGTACTGGCCGTGCTCGTGCTGGTACCACTCGTGGTCCGATCTGGCGTGGCGGTGGTGTAACCTTCGCAGCTCGTCCTCAGGATCACTCGCAGAAGCTCAACAAGAAGATGTACCGCGCAGCCCTGCGCTCCATCCTCGCTGAGCTGGTGCGTAGCGACCGTCTGGTCGTGGTTCAGGACTTCGCTGTTGAAGCGCCGAAAACCAAAGACCTGCTGAACAAGCTGAACGGCATGGGTCTGACCGACGTTCTGATCGTTTCGGACGCTGTTGATCAGAACCTGTACCTGGCTGCTCGCAACCTGCCGCACGTCGACGTACGTGACGTTCAAGGTTCCGACCCGGTCAGTCTGATCGCATACGAGAAAGTGTTGATCACTGTCTCGGCCGTGAAGAAATTCGAGGAGCTGCTGGGATGAACCAGGAACGCGTATTTAAAGTCCTCCTTGGCCCGCACGTTTCCGAGAAGGCTACCGTTCTGGCTGAGAAAAAAGGCCAGTTCGTATTCAAGGTTGCTACTGACGCAACCAAGCTGGAAATCAAGAAAGCTGTCGAAGGCCTGTTCAACGTAAAAGTTGAAAACGTGTCGACCGTTAACGTTCTGGGTAAAACCAAGCGTACCGCACGTGGTCTGGGCAAGCGTAATGACTGGAAGAAGGCGATCGTCTCCCTTCAGCCAGGCCAAGATCTCGATTTCAGCAGCAGTGCTGAGTAAGGAAGGGGTGCATCATGGCAATCGTTAAATGCAAACCGACTTCCCCTGGCCGCCGTTTCGTGGTCAAGGTGGTCAACCAGGAGCTGCACAAAGGCGCTCCTCACGCACCGCTGCTCGAGAAGAAATCGAAGTCTGGTGGTCGTAACAACAATGGCCGCATTACCACTCGTCACGTTGGTGGTGGTCATAAGCAGCATTACCGTCTGGTCGACTTCCGTCGCAACGATAAAGATGGCATTCCAGCCACTGTCGAGCGTATCGAATACGATCCAAACCGTACTGCTCACATCGCCCTGCTGTGCTACGCAGACGGTGAGCGTCGCTACATCATCGCCCCTAAAGGCGTGAGCGCTGGCGACCAGCTGATCGCAGGTGCCCTGGCCCCAATCAAGGCCGGTAACTCCCTGCAGCTGCGCAACATCCCAGTAGGTAGCACCATTCACGGCGTCGAACTGAAGCCGGGTAAAGGTGCTCAGATCGCTCGTTCCGCTGGTGCTTCGGCTCAGCTGATCGCTCGTGACGGCGTCTACGTGACTCTGCGTCTGCGCTCCGGTGAGATGCGTAAAGTACTGGCTGAGTGCCGTGCGACCCTGGGCGAAGTCTCGAACTCCGAGCACAGCCTGCGTTCGCTGGGTAAAGCTGGTGCCAAACGCTGGCGCGGCGTTCGCCCAACCGTTCGTGGCGTTGCCATGAACCCGGTTGACCACCCACATGGTGGTGGTGAAGGTCGTACCTCCGGTGGTCGTCATCCGGTATCGCCATGGGGCTTCCCAACCAAGGGTGCTAAAACCCGCGGTAATAAGCGTACCGACAACATGATCGTCCGTCGTCGCAAGTAACTAGAGGGATACGACAGTGCCACGTTCTCTGAAAAAAGGTCCTTTTATCGATCTTCACCTGTTGAAGAAGGTCGAAGTGGCGGTGGAGAAGAACGATCGCAAACCAGTTAAAACCTGGTCGCGTCGCTCGATGATCCTGCCACAAATGGTCGGTCTGACCATCGCGGTTCACAACGGTCGCCAGCATGTCCCAGTTCTCGTGAACGAAGACATGGTCGGCCACAAACTGGGCGAGTTCGCCGGTACCCGCACCTATCGCGGGCACGTGGCTGACAAGAAAGCCAAGCGTTAAGGGGTAAGGAAATGGAAGTAGCCGCTAAGTTGTCGGGCGCTCGCATCTCCGCCCAGAAAGCCCGCTTGGTCGCCGACCAGATCCGCGGGAAGAAGGTGGGCGAAGCGCTCAACCTGTTGGCCTTCAGCAGCAAAAAAGCCGCTGAAATCATGAAGAAAGTCCTCGAGTCGGCCGTTGCCAACGCCGAACACAACGAAGGCGCAGACGTTGATGACCTGAAGGTCTCCACCGTCTTCGTCAACGAAGGGCGTTCGCTGAAGCGCATCATGCCACGTGCCAAAGGCCGTGCTGATCGCATCGTCAAGCGGTCTTGCCATATCACTGTCAAGGTTGCGGACAAGTAACGGAGTCGATCAGATGGGTCAGAAAGTACATCCCACTGGCATTCGCCTGGGAATCGTCAAGGAGCACACCTCCGTCTGGTACGCAGACGGTGCTACTTACGCAGATTACCTGTTGAAGGATCTGAAAACGCGTGAGTACCTCCAAGACAAACTAAAAAGCGCGTCCGTAAGCCGTATCGATATTCATCGTCCGGCTCAAACTGCACGCATCACCATCCACACCGCTCGTCCCGGTATCGTTATCGGTAAGAAAGGTGAAGATGTCGAGAAGCTGCGTCAGGACCTGACCAAGCAGATGGGTGTGCCTGTGCACATCAACATCGAAGAGATCCGCAAGCCGGAACTCGACGCAATGCTGGTTGCGCAGAGCGTAGCTCAGCAGCTGGAACGCCGCGTAATGTTCCGTCGCGCCATGAAGCGCGCCGTACAGAACGCCATGCGTATTGGTGCCAAGGGCATCAAGATCCAGGTGAGCGGTCGTCTCGGCGGTGCTGAGATTGCTCGTACCGAGTGGTATCGCGAAGGTCGTGTGCCCCTGCACACCCTGCGTGCCGATATCGACTACAACACCTACGAAGCTCACACCACTTACGGTGTGATCGGTGTGAAGGTTTGGATCTTCAAAGGCGAAGTTATTGGTGGTCGCCAAGAAGAACTGAAACCACAAGCACCAGCGCCTCGTAAAAAAGCTGCTAAGTAAGGGGTACGCCAAATGTTGCAACCAAAGCGTACAAAATTCCGCAAGCAGATGACCGGCCACAACCGTGGTCTGGCACTGCGCGGTAGCAAAGTCAGCTTCGGCGAATTCGCCCTGAAGGCTGTTGCTCGCGGTCGCCTCACCGCCCGCCAGATCGAGTCGGCACGTCGTGCCCTGACTCGTCACGTTAAACGTGGCGGCAAGATCTGGATCCGTGTGTTCCCGGACAAGCCGATCTCCAAGAAACCTCTCGAGGTTCGTATGGGTAAAGGTAAGGGCTCCGTGGAATACTGGGTTGCCCAGATCCAGCCAGGCAAAGTCCTGTACGAGATCGAGGGTGTTTCTGAAGAGCTGGCGCGCGAAGCTTTCGCCCTGGCTGCTGCAAAGCTGCCTCTCGCCACCTCCTTTGTTAAGCGGACGGTGATGTGATGAAAGCGAATGAACTTCGTGAAAAATCTGCACAGCAACTGAATGAGCAACTGCTCGGCTTGCTGCGCGACCAGTTCAATCTGCGTATGCAGAAAGCAACTGGCCAGTTGGGGCAGTCGCACCTGCTCTCGCAAGTTAAGCGTGACATCGCTCGCGTGAAAACTGTGCTTAACCAGCAGGCAGGTAAGTGATCATGGCTGAAGCTGAAAAAACCGTCCGTACGCTGACTGGCCGTGTCGTCAGCGACAAAATGGACAAGACCATCACCGTTCTGATCGAGCGTCGCGTAAAGCACCCGATCTACGGTAAATACGTTAAGCGTTCGACTAAGCTGCACGCGCACGACGAATCCAACCAGTGCAAAATCGGCGACAAGGTTTCCATCCGTGAAACCCGTCCGCTGGCCAAGACCAAGTCCTGGGCACTGGTTGAAGTCCTCGAACGCGCTGTTGAAGTCTAAGGGCTAGGGGTCGGAGAAATTTTATGATTCAGACTCAATCCATGCTCGATGTGGCCGATAACAGCGGCGCTCGTCGCGTCATGTGCATCAAGGTGCTCGGCGGTTCGCACCGTCGTTACGCCGGCATCGGTGACATCATCAAGGTAACCGTCAAGGAAGCAATTCCGCGCGGTAAGGTCAAAAAAGGCCAGGTGATGACTGCTGTTGTCGTCCGTACCCGTCACGGTGTACGTCGCGCTGACGGTTCCATCATTCGTTTCGACGGCAATGCTGCTGTTCTGCTGAACACCAAGCAAGAGCCGATCGGCACTCGCATCTTCGGGCCAGTGACCCGTGAACTTCGTACTGAGAAGTTCATGAAGATCGTCTCGCTCGCCCCTGAAGTGCTGTAAGGAGATCCGACATGCAAAAGATTCGTCGTGACGACGAGATCATCGTGATCGCCGGCAAAGACAAAGGTAAGCGCGGTAAGGTGCTGAAGGTTCTCGCTGATGACCGTCTGGTCATCGGTGGTGTGAACCTGGTCAAGCGTCATACCAAGCCTAACCCGATGGCGGGCGTTCAGGGCGGTATCGTCGAAAAAGAAGCGCCTCTGCACGCTTCCAACGTTGCCATCTTCAACGGCGAAACCAACAAGGCTGACCGCGTTGGTTTCAAAGTAGAAGACGGTAAGAAAATTCGTGTCTTCAAGTCGACCCAAAAAGCGGTAGTTGCTTGAACAGTGCTAGGTAGTAGACGAT
>NZ_JBIUZK010000009.1:26521-282266 GCF_044744955.1 Pseudomonas sp. NPDC087185
GCGGTTCAAGCTTTGAGCTGCGTGGTGCCGCCGGTGCTGCCGGACAGGTTGCAGCCTCGGCCGCCTGTATGCCATGGCACGACTGAAAGAGATTTACCGGAACGAAATCGCTCCTAAGCTTAAGGAAGAACTTAAGCTGTCGAACGTGATGGAAGTTCCGCGCGTTACCAAGATCACCCTGAACATGGGTCTGGGCGAAGCGATCGGCGACAAAAAAGTCATCGAGCACGCTGTTGCTGACCTGGAAAAGATCACCGGTCAAAAGCCGGTTGTGACTTTCGCTCGTAAATCCATCGCGGGCTTCAAAGTCCGTGAAGGATGGCCGATCGGTGTCAAGGTGACCCTGCGTCGCGAAAAAATGTACGAATTCCTGGACCGCCTGCTGGCGATCTCCCTGCCTCGGGTTCGCGACTTCCGCGGCCTGAATGCCAAGTCCTTCGATGGCCGTGGCAACTACAGCATGGGCGTGAAAGAGCAGATCATCTTCCCGGAAATCGATTACGACAAGATCGATGCTCTGCGCGGTTTGGACATCACCCTGACCACCACTGCTCGTTCGGATGACGAAGGCCGCGCTCTGCTGCGTGCATTCAAATTCCCGTTCCGCAACTGATTGGAGTAGGAAAATGGCCAAGAAGAGCATGAAAAACCGCGAGCTGAAGCGTCAGCTCACGGTCGCCAAGTTCGCCAAAAAGCGTGCTGAGCTGAAAGCGACCATCGTCAACGTGAACGCCTCTCCTGAAGAGCGTTTCGCTGCCGTTGTCGCTCTGCAGAAGCAGCCACGTGATGCCAGCGCTGCGCGTCTGCGCAACCGTTGCCGCCTGACCGGTCGTCCTCACGGTGTATACCGTAAGTTCGGCCTGGGCCGTAACATGCTGCGTCAAGCGGCAATGCGCGGTGACGTACCAGGTCTGGTCAAGGCCTCCTGGTAAGCACTGCAGGTGTGATCCCGGCGGAAGGGGAGCAATCTTCCGACCGCCGGTGACCTCGCCAACAAACAAGCCCCTATATGGGGCTTGTTTCGTTTCTGCCTTGTGTCTAGAATGACCGGCTCACCCGAGCCTGGGTTTTTTACCCTGCCTGCTTTGGTGGTTGTGATAGCCGCAAGGCTAATAATTCTTGTATCAGGAGCATCTAGCCCATGAGTATGCAGGACCCGTTAGCGGACATGCTAACTCGCATCCGTAATGCCCAGATGGCTGAAAAGTCCGTCGTAAGCATGCCTTCCTCCACGCTGAAGGTCGCGGTTGCCAAAGTTCTGAAAGACGAAGGTTACATCGCTGGCTACCAGGTTACTGGTGAAGCCAAGCCGTCCCTGTCGATCGAACTCAAGTACTTCGAAGGCCGTCCGGTCATCGAGGAACTGAAGCGTTCCAGCCGTCCTGGCCTGCGCCAGTACAAGTCCGTCACAGACCTGCCGAAAGTTCGTGGCGGCCTGGGCGTGTCTATCGTCTCCACCAACAAAGGTGTGATGACTGACCGCGCTGCGCGCGCTGCCGGTGTCGGCGGCGAAGTTCTGTGCACAGTGTTCTAAGGGGAGATAGGCATGTCTCGCGTCGCTAAGAACCCCGTTAAGCTGCCAGCTGGTGTCGAAGTCAAATTCGCCGGCCAACAGCTTTCGGTGAAGGGTGCCAAAGGCACTCTCGAACTGAACGTTCACTCGTCTGTTGAAGTTACCGAAGAGTCCGGCGAACTGCGTTTCGTCGCCCGCAACGGTGATCAGCAAGCTCGCGCCATGGCCGGTACTACCCGTGCTCTGGTCAACAACATGGTCCAAGGCGTAAGCCAAGGCTTCGAGCGTAAGCTCCAGCTGGTCGGTGTTGGTTACAAGGCACAGGCCAAAGGCACCGTCCTGAACCTGGCTCTGGGCTTCTCGCATCCAGTGGACTACGAACTGCCAGCCGGCATCACTGCTGAAACTCCCAGCCAAACCGACATCCTGATCAAGGGTATCGACAAGCAGCTGGTAGGTCAGGTGGCCGCTGAAATCCGCGACTTCCGTCCGCCAGAGCCTTACAAAGGTAAAGGTGTGCGTTACGCGGACGAAGTAGTCCGTCGTAAAGAAGCCAAGAAGAAGTAGGGCCTAGCAAATGACCGACAAAAAAGTTACTCGACTGCGTCGCGCTCGCAAAGCACGTCTCAAGATGCACGAACTCGAAGTCGTGCGCCTGTGCGTGTTCCGCTCCTCGCAGCACATCTACGCCCAGGTCATTTCGGCCGACGGCAGCAAGGTTTTGGCAAGCGCCTCGACCTTGGACAAAGACCTGCGTGATGGCGCCACTGGCAACATCGACGCGGCCACTAAGGTTGGCAAGCTGGTAGCTGAGCGTGCGAAAGCCGCCGGTGTATCTCAAGTTGCCTTTGACCGTTCCGGCTTCAAGTACCATGGCCGCGTCAAAGCGCTGGCTGATGCTGCTCGTGAAGGCGGGCTGGAGTTCTAAGTTATGGCAAATAACGATCAAAAGCGCGACGAAGGCTACATCGAGAAGCTGGTTCAAGTTAACCGCGTAGCTAAAACCGTTAAAGGCGGCCGTATCTTCACCTTCACCGCGCTGACCGTGGTAGGTGATGGCAAAGGTCGCGTCGGCTTCGGCCGTGGCAAATCGCGCGAAGTACCTGCCGCGATCCAGAAAGCCATGGAAGCTGCTCGTCGCAACATGATCCAGGTTGACCTGAAGGGCACCACCCTGCAGTACGCCACCAAGGCTGCCCACGGCGCCTCGAAGGTTTACATGCAGCCTGCTTCGGAAGGTACCGGTATCATCGCCGGCGGCGCTATGCGTGCTGTCCTGGAAGTTGCTGGTGTTCAGAACGTCCTGGCCAAGTGCTACGGTTCGACCAACCCAGTGAACGTGGTTTACGCCACCTTCAAGGGTCTGAAAGCCATGCAATCTCCTGAGTCCATTGCTGCCAAGCGCGGCAAGAGCGTTGAGGAGATCTTCTGATCATGGCAACCGTAAAAGTAACGCTGATCAAGAGCGTCTCGGGCCGTATTCCTAACCACAAACTGTGCGTTAAAGGTCTGGGTCTGCGTCGCATCGGTCACACTGTAGAAGTCCAGGATACTCCCGAGAATCGCGGGATGATCAACAAGGCTTACTACATGCTGCGCGTCGAGGGTTAATCGATGAAACTCAATGATCTGAGTCCAGCGCCGGGTTCCCGTCGCGAAAAACATCGTCCGGGTCGTGGTATCGGTAGCGGTCTGGGTAAGACCGGCGGCCGTGGCCACAAAGGTCAGACTTCCCGTTCGGGTGGTTCGATCGCTCCGGGCTTCGAAGGCGGTCAACAGCCGCTGCACCGTCGCCTGCCGAAGTTCGGCTTCGTTTCCCTGAAGGCCATGGACCGCGCAGAAGTGCGTCTGTCCGAGCTGGCTAAAGTGGAAGGCGACGTGATCTCCGTGCAGTCCCTGAAGGATGCCAACGTGATCAACCAGCACATTCAGCGTGTGAAAATCATGCTGTCTGGCGAAGTTACTCGCGCAGTCACCATCAAGGGCATCGCAGCCACCAAGGGTGCGCGTGCGGCTATCGAAGCAGCTGGCGGCAAATTCGAGGAATAAATGGCTAAGCAAGGTGCTCTCTCTTCGCTCGGTAAGGGCGGGATGTCGGAACTCTGGGCTCGTCTGCGCTTTCTGTTCATGGCGATCATCGTCTATCGGATAGGTGCGCATATCCCGGTTCCAGGCATCAATCCGGACCGTCTGGCGGATCTGTTTCGGCAGAATGAGGGGACCATTCTTAGCTTGTTCAACATGTTTTCCGGTGGCGCGCTCGAACGCATGAGCATCTTTGCACTGGGGATCATGCCGTACATTTCGGCATCGATCATCATGCAGCTGATGACGGCGGTCAGCCCGCAACTGGAGCAGTTGAAGAAGGAAGGTGAAGCTGGCCGTCGCAAGATCAGCCAGTACACCCGCTACGGCACCGTTATCCTGGCGCTGGTCCAAGCCATTGGCATGTCCATTGGCCTGGCCAACCAGGGCGTGGCGTTTTCTGCAGGTCTGGGCTTCCATGTGGTCGCCGTCTCCACGTTCGTGGCAGGCGCGATGTTCATGATGTGGCTGGGCGAGCAGATCACCGAGCGCGGTGTGGGCAATGGTATCTCGATGTTGATCTTCGCAGGTATCGTTGCCGGTCTTCCGAGAGCAATCGGGCAGTCTTTCGAGTCTGCGCGCACAGGCGATATCAACATTTTCGCCCTGGTCGCTATCGGTTTGCTGGCAGTAGCGATTATCGGTTTCGTGGTGTTCATTGAGCGTGGTCAGCGTCGTATCGCCGTTCACTACGCCAAGCGTCAGCAGGGCCGCAAGGTCTTCGCTGCGCAGACCAGCCACTTGCCGCTGAAGGTGAACATGGCGGGGGTTATCCCGGCCATTTTCGCGAGCAGCATTCTGCTGTTCCCGGCTTCGTTGGGTGCCTGGTTCGGTCAGTCCGAAGGTATGGGCTGGCTGCAGGACATCTCGCAGTCGATCGCTCCTGGTCAGCCGTTGAACATTCTGCTGTTTAGTGCGGGGATCATTTTCTTCTGCTTCTTCTACACAGCGTTGATGTTCAACCCGAAAGACGTAGCGGAAAACCTGAAGAAGTCCGGTGCCTTTATTCCGGGTATCCGTCCTGGTGAGCAGTCGGCGCGCTACATTGATGGCGTTCTGACCCGTTTGACCATGTTCGGTGCTCTATACATGATGGCCGTCTGCCTTCTGCCCCAGTTCCTGGTGGTGGCAGCAAATGTGCCGTTCTACCTTGGCGGGACCTCGTTGCTGATTGTGGTAGTGGTTGTGATGGACTTCATGTCCCAAGTACAATCGCACCTCGTTTCGCACCAGTACGAATCCCTGATGAAGAAAGCCAACCTGAAAGGCTACGGTGGCAGCGGTTTGCTGCGCTGATACGCCCCTAAGGTTCGAGGAGTCGGTAATGAAAGTTCGTGCATCGGTGAAAAAGCTGTGCCGTAACTGCAAGATCATCCGTCGCGAAGGCGTCGTACGAGTGATCTGCAGCTCGGAACCGCGTCACAAACAGCGCCAAGGCTGAGTGTGATCTGCGTTTCAAACCCAGCAGCTAGTGTGCTGCTGGGTTGATTATTCGTTTCTACAGCGATATTATCTCGCGCCCTATTTCTTGGCTTCCGGGGCGTAGGTAGCTGTCAATTGGAGTCCCACTGAATGGCCCGTATTGCAGGCGTCAACATTCCAGATAACAAGCATACTGTTATCTCGCTGACCTACATCTATGGTGTCGGTCGCACAACTGCACAGAAGATCTGTGCAGACGCTGGCGTAAATCCAGCCGCAAAGATCAAGGATCTGAGCGACGAGCAAATCGAAACCCTGCGTGGCGAAGTTGCGAAGTTCACCACCGAAGGTGACCTGCGTCGTGACATCAACATGAAGATCAAACGCTTGATGGACCTGGGTTGCTACCGCGGCCTGCGTCATCGTAAAGGTCTGCCGGTTCGCGGTCAGCGCACCAAGACCAACGCACGCACCCGCAAGGGCCCGCGTAAGCCGATCCGCAAGTAATCGCCCAGGAATATAGACATGGCAAAACCTGCTGCTCGTCCTCGTAAGAAAGTCAAAAAGACAGTGGTTGATGGCATCGCCCACATCCACGCTTCTTTCAACAACACCATCGTGACCATCACCGACCGTCAGGGCAATGCTTTGTCCTGGGCGACCTCCGGTGGTTCGGGTTTCCGTGGTTCGCGCAAATCCACCCCGTTCGCAGCTCAGATCGCTGCTGAGCGTGCTGGTCAAGCTGCGCTGGAATACGGTCTGAAAAACCTCGACGTTAACGTCAAGGGTCCAGGTCCAGGTCGTGAGTCCGCCGTTCGTGCATTGAACAGCTGCGGCTACAAGATCGCCAGCATCACCGACGTGACGCCAATCCCGCATAACGGGTGCCGTCCGCCGAAGAAGCGCCGCGTGTAATCAGGAGACAGAAGAATGGCACGTTACATTGGTCCAAAATGCAAACTGTCTCGTCGTGAAGGCACTGACCTGTTCCTGAAGAGCGGCGTTCGCGCTCTGGAATCGAAGTGCAACATCGAAGCAGCCCCAGGTATCCACGGCCAGCGCCGTGGCCGTCAGTCCGACTACGGTACCCAGCTGCGCGAGAAACAAAAAGTCCGTCGTATCTACGGTGTTCTGGAGCGTCAGTTCCGCGGTTACTACCAAGCTGCAGCCTCGAAAAAAGGCGCAACCGGTGAGAACCTGCTGCAACTGCTCGAGTGCCGTCTGGATAACGTCGTTTACCGTATGGGCTTCGGCTCGACTCGTTCCGAGTCCCGTCAGCTGGTTTCGCACAAAGCGATCAGCGTCAACGGTAAGACTGTAAACATTCCATCCTACCAAGTTCGTCCGGGTGACGTGGTCGCGGTTCGCGAGAAGTCGCTGAGCCAGCTGCGCATTGTTCAAGCCCTTGAACTGTGCGCCCAGCGTGGCCGCGTTGAGTGGGTAGACGTTGATACTGCTAAGAAGTCGGGCGTTTTCAAGAACGTTCCTGCTCGTGGCGATCTGTCTGCCGACATCAACGAAAACCTGATTGTCGAGCTCTACTCCAAGTAAGGGCTAGAAAATAGGTGCATCCATGCAGATTTCGGTAAATGAGTTCCTGACTCCCCGCCACATTGATGTGCAGGTAGTCAGTCCGACCCGCGCCAAGATCACGCTCGAGCCTCTCGAGCGTGGTTTCGGCCACACCCTGGGCAACGCGCTGCGCCGCATCCTGTTGTCCTCCATGCCTGGCTGTGCAGTAGTCGAGGCCGAGATCGATGGCGTACTCCATGAGTACTCCGCGATCGAAGGTGTTCAGGAAGACGTAATTGAAATCCTGTTGAACCTGAAAGGCCTGGCTATCAAACTGCACGGTCGTGACGAAGTTACGCTGACCTTGTCGAAAAAGGGTTCGGGGGTGGTTACCGCTGCCGATATTCAGCTGGATCACGATGTCGAGATCGTCAACCCCGATCACGTAATCGCGAACCTGGCGTCGAATGGCGCCCTGAACATGAAGCTCACTGTAGCTCGTGGTCGCGGTTACGAGCCGGCTGACTCCCGTCAAACCGACGAAGACGAAAGCCGTAGCATTGGCCGTCTGCAGTTGGACGCTTCGTTCAGCCCCGTGCGTCGTATCGCCTATGTGGTCGAAAACGCCCGTGTTGAACAGCGTACCAACTTGGACAAGCTGGTCATTGATCTGGAAACCAACGGCACTCTGGACCCTGAAGAGGCTATCCGCCGCGCTGCGACCATCCTGCAACAGCAGCTGGCCGCGTTCGTCGACCTCAAAGGTGACAGCGAGCCTGTCGTAGTCGAGCAGGAAGACGAGATCGATCCGATCCTGCTGCGTCCGGTTGACGACCTGGAACTGACTGTACGTTCGGCCAACTGCCTCAAGGCGGAGAACATCTACTACATCGGCGACCTGATTCAGCGTACCGAAGTAGAGTTGTTGAAGACTCCTAACCTGGGCAAGAAGTCCCTGACTGAAATCAAGGACGTCCTGGCCTCTCGTGGTCTGTCTCTCGGCATGCGCCTCGACAACTGGCCGCCTGCAAGTCTTAAGAAAGACGACAAGGCGACCGCCTGATCGTCGTAATCACCGAACGTAGTGTTTGGTAAGGAATGAATCATGCGTCATCGTAAAAGTGGACGTCACCTGAGCCGTACCAGCTCTCACCGCAAAGCTATGTTCCAGAACATGGCTGTGTCGCTGATCGAGCACGAGCTGATCAAAACCACCCTGCCGAAAGCCAAGGAACTGCGCCGCGTTGCCGAGCCGCTGATCACCCTGGCCAAGGAAGACAGCGTTGCTAACCGCCGTCTGGCCTTCGACCGTACCCGTTCGAAGTCCGCTGTTGGCAAACTGTTCAACGACCTGGGCAAGCGTTACGCCACCCGTCAGGGCGGCTACCTGCGCATCCTGAAGTGCGGTTTCCGCGCTGGCGACAACGCGCCTATGGCGTACGTCGAGCTGGTTGATCGTCCGGTCGGTGGTGCTGTAGAAGCTGCCGAGTAAGACGTTCTGTCTGCTACAAAGAACCGGGCCTTGTGCCCGGTTTTTTGTTTCTGTAGGTATTGTTAATTTCTATTGATACAAGTCATGTAATGAATTTGTTCTGAAACAACCGCTCGTCGATACTCCTATCCAAGCCGATTAGCCGGCAGTTCAAGACCGATAAGGAGAGCCCATGAGCAAGATTCTCACCACCGCCAGCGGTGCCCCCGTAGCTGACAACCAGAATTCCCGCTCTGCCGGCCCGCGTGGCCCGTTGCTGCTCGACGACTTCCACTTGATCGAGAAGCTCGCCCACTTCAACCGCGAGAACATCCCTGAGCGTCGCGTGCACGCCAAAGGGTCGGGTGCATATGGCACCTTCACCGTGACCCGGGACATCTCCGGCTACAGCAGCGCCAAGCTGTTTGAACAGATCGGCAAGCAAACCGAAACCTTCTTGCGTTTCTCCACCGTCGGAGGCGAGCGTGGTTCGGCTGACACCGAACGTGACCCTCGTGGTTTTGCGGTCAAGTTCTACACAGAGGAAGGCAACTGGGACATCGTTGGCAACAACACCCCGGTGTTCTTCATCCGTGACCCGCTCAAGTTCCCGGACTTCATCCATACGCAGAAGCGCCACCCGCAATCCAACCTGAAGAATGCCCAGATGATGTGGGACTTCTGGTCGCACTCGCCTGAAGCGCTGCACCAGGTCACCATCCTGTTCTCCGACCGTGGCATTCCTGACGGCTACCGTCACATGCACGGCTTCGGCAGCCACACGTACAGCCTGATAAACGCTGCTGGCGAACGCACCTGGGTCAAATGGCACTTCAAGACCCAGCAAGGCATCAAGAACCTGGCGCCCGCCGACGCTGCACGGCTGGCCGGCACCGACCCGGACTACGCCCAGCGTGATCTGTTCGAGGCCATCGAGCGTGGCGACTACCCACGCTGGACGGTGTGTATTCAGGTGATGAGCGAAGCCGAGGCGGCCAACCGCGACGAGAACCCGTTCGACGTGACCAAGACCTGGTCGCAGAAGGACTATCCGTTGATCGAGGTGGGCGTGCTGGAGCTCAACCGCAATCCGCTCAACTACTTCGCGGAAGTCGAGCAGGCCGCGTTTGGCCCGAGCAATATGGTCCCAGGCGTGGGGCTGTCGCCCGACCGCATGCTGCAAGGCCGTGTGTTCGCCTACGCCGATGCTCACCGCTACCGCGTTGGCACCAACCACCAGCAGCTGCCGGTCAACGCGCCTCGCTGCCCGGTCAACAGCTACCAGCGTGATGGTTCCATGGCGGTTGGCAGCTACGGCACTGCGCCTAACTATGAGCCCAACAGCTACGGCGATGCGCCGAAACAGTCGCCACGCCACGCTGAGCCTGCGCTCGCGCTGAACGGTTCGGCAGATCGCTACGATCACCGTGAGGACAACGACTACTACAGCCACGCCGGTGCGCTGTTCCGCCTCATGAACGACGAGCAGAAGGCATTGCTGATCAACAACATCGCCGGGACCATGGCAGGGGTCAGTGAAGATGTGATCCAGCGTCAGTTGCAGTACTTCTTCAAGGCCGATCCAGCCTACGGCGAAGGGATTGCCAAAGCGTTGGGCGTGAATCTCGCCTAACTCGAAGTGATAAGAAGAACCGCCCTCATTTGGGCGGTTTTTCAATGAATATCACTACTGTTTAACCGATTTTTTGCTTCTAATTGCGCGTTTTTCAGTGACCCCGAGCAATTCCTGGTTCACACTATGTTCCATATCGATGTATCCACAGGGAGAAGCAGGGCGATGCAAGGTCACCCGGACGTAATCAATTACCTCGTCACGTTGCTGAAGGGCGAACTGGCAGCACGCGACCAGTACTTCATCCACTCGCGCATGTACGAAGACTGGGGCCTGTCCAAGCTCTACGAACGCATCAACCACGAGATGGAAGAAGAAACCCAGCACGCCGATGCGCTGATGCGTCGTATCCTGATGCTCGAAGGCACCCCCGACATGCGCGCGGATGACCTGGAAGTGGGCAGCACCGTGCCGGAAATGATCGAGGCCGACCTCAAGCTCGAATACAAGGTCCGCGCCGCGCTCTGCAAAGGCATCGAGTTGTGCGAACTGCACAAGGACTACATCAGCCGCGACATCCTGCGCGCGCAGTTGGCCGATACCGAAGAAGATCACACCTACTGGCTTGAGAAGCAGCAGGGCTTGATCAAGGCCATCGGCCTGGAGAACTACCTGCAGTCGCAGATGTAAGTTATCCACAAGCCACGAAAAAGCCCCTGGCACCATCGGTACCAGGGGCTTTTTTCGTACACAGGTAGTTTAAGCCCGGTCACGCTCCAGCAGTGGCTTGAGGTAATGCCCGGTGTAGGACTGCTTCATCTTGGACAGTTCTTCCGGCGTACCGCTGGCAATGATCTGCCCCCCTTTGGAGCCACCCTCCGGCCCCAGGTCCACAAGCCAGTCGGCGGTCTTGATCACGTCCAGGTTGTGCTCGATCACCACGACGGTGTTGCCGTGATCGCGCAGGCGGTGCAATACATCCAGCAACTGTTGGATATCGGCGAAATGCAGGCCTGTGGTCGGTTCGTCGAGGATGTACAGGGTCTTGCCGGTATCGCGTTTGGACAGCTCGCGGGACAGCTTGACCCGCTGCGCCTCACCGCCGGACAAGGTCGTCGCCGACTGGCCCAGCTTAATGTACGAGAGGCCGACGTCCATCAGTGTTTGCAGCTTGCGCGCCAGCGCCGGCACCGCATCGAAGAACTCGCGGGCATCCTCGATGGTCATTTCCAGCACCTCGTGGATGTTCTTGCCCTTGTACTTGATCTCCAGGGTTTCGCGATTATAGCGCTTGCTCTTGCACACATCGCACGGCACGTAGATGTCTGGCAGGAAGTGCATCTCGACCTTGATCAGGCCATCGCCCTGGCAAGCCTCGCACCGGCCACCCTTGACGTTGAACGAGAAGCGCCCTGGGCCGTAACCGCGTGAACGAGACTCCGGCACGCCAGAGAACAGTTCGCGGATCGGGGTGAAGATGCCGGTATAGGTCGCCGGGTTCGAGCGCGGTGTACGGCCGATCGGGCTCTGGTCGATATCGACCACCTTGTCCAGGTGCTGCATGCCGTCCATGCTGCTGTGCGGCGCGGCCTCCAGGCTGCTCGCGCCGTTGAGCGCGGTGGCGGCGAGAGGGTACAGCGTGTTGTTGATCAGCGTCGACTTACCCGAGCCCGACACACCCGTGACGCACGTCAGCAGGCCGATCGGGATTTCCAGGTCGACGTTCTGCAGGTTGTTGCCGCGGGCGCCCTTGAGCTTGAGCGACAGTTTTTTATTGCGCGGGGTGCGTTTGGCCGGTACCGCGATCTTCTTGCGGCCCGAGAGGTACTTGCCGGTCAGCGAGTCGGGATGGTCCATGACCTCCTGCGGGGTGCCTTCGGCAACGATCTGGCCGCCATGCACGCCGGCACCCGGGCCGATGTCCACCACGTAGTCAGCCAGGCGAATGGCGTCTTCATCGTGCTCGACCACGATCACCGTGTTACCGAGGTCGCGCAGGTGGTTGAGGGTGGCGAGCAGGCGGTCGTTGTCCCGTTGATGAAGACCGATGGACGGTTCATCCAGGATGTACATCACGCCGACCAGGCCTGCGCCGATCTGGCTGGCAAGGCGGATCCGCTGTGCTTCGCCGCCCGACAGCGTGTCGGCACTGCGGTCCAGGGTGAGGTAATCCAGGCCAACGTTGACCAGGAACTGCAGGCGTTCGCAGATTTCCTTGAGAATCTTCGAGGCAATTTCGCCCCGGCGACCGGTCAGTGTCAGATCACCAAAGTAGTTGCTGGCTTCACCAATCGGCAGGTTGGTTACCGCCGGCAGGGTCTTCTCGCCCACCCAGACGTGACGCGCCTCACGGCGCAGGCGGGTGCCGCGGCAGTCGGGGCAGGGCTGGGTGCCGAGGAACTTGGCCAGCTCTTCACGCACGGTGGCCGACTCGGTCTCGCGGTAGCGTCGCTCCAGGTTCGGCACGATGCCTTCGAACGGGTGCGAGCGTTTGACGATGTCGCCACGGTCGTTGAGGTACTTGAAGTCGACGCTCTGCTTGCCGCTGCCCTGCAGGACCACCTTCTGGTGATCGGCCGACAGTTCGCCGAACGGCTCATCCAGGCTGAAACCGTAGTGCGCAGCCAGCGAGCCGAGCATCTGGAAGTAATAGACGTTGCGCCGATCCCAGCCGCGGATCGCGCCTTCGGCCAAGGTCAGCTCACTGTTGACCAGGCGCTTGGTGTCGAAGAACTGCTTCACCCCCAGGCCATCACAGGTCGGGCAGGCACCGGCCGGGTTGTTGAAGGAGAACAGCTTGGGTTCCAGCTCGCTGATTGCATGGCCACAGATCGGGCAGGCGAAACGGGCGGAGAAGATGGTCTCCTCACCTTCCTCGTCGTCCATCGGTGCCACCAGGGCGATACCGTCGGCGAGCTTGAGCGCGGTCTCGAACGACTCGGCCAGGCGCTGCTGCAAATCGGCGCGGACCTTGAAGCGGTCCACCACCACATCGATGCTGTGCTTCTTCTGCTTGTCCAGCTTGGGCAGTTCGTCGAGCTCGTACAGCTTGCCGTTGACCCGTGCGCGGACGAAGCCTTGAGCGCGCAGTTCGTCGAACACCGCCAGGTGCTCACCCTTGCGCTCGCGGATAACCGGCGCCAGCAGCATCAGCTTGCTACCCTCGGGGCGCTCCAGCACCAGGTCGACCATCTGGCTGATGGTTTGCGCTTCCAGCGGGATGTCGTGGTCCGGGCAACGCGGGGTACCCACGCGGGCATACAGCAGGCGCAGGTAGTCGTAGATCTCGGTGATGGTGCCGACCGTCGAACGCGGGTTGTGCGAGGTCGACTTCTGCTCAATGGAAATGGCCGGTGACAAGCCTTCAATGGTGTCAACGTCGGGCTTTTCCATCATCGACAGGAATTGCCGGGCATAGGCCGACAGCGATTCCACGTAGCGACGCTGGCCCTCGGCGTATAACGTGTCGAACGCCAGGGACGACTTGCCGGAACCGGACAAACCGGTGATCACGATCAGTTTGTCCCGCGGCAGGGTCAGGTCGATGTTCTTCAGGTTGTGGGTACGTGCCCCACGAATCAGGATCTTGTCCACTGCGGCCTCGCTCGGCGGGCATAAACAAGGAAGTATACGGCGCGCTGCCAGTACGCGGCAAAGCGTCGCGTAGATGCCGTCAAGCTGTCGGACTGATAGAATCGCCGCCGGTTCACACGAGGTTAATCCATGCACGACACCCACAACGAGCGCATGAGTGGCAGCGAAACCCGCGCCGCTAGCGGCCTGGCCCTGGTCTTTGCCTTTCGTATGCTGGGCATGTTCATGGTCTTGCCGGTGCTGGCCACCTACGGCATGGACCTGGCCGGCGCCACGCCCGCGCTGATCGGCCTGGCCATTGGCGCCTACGGCCTGACCCAGGCGTTCCTGCAGATCCCGTTCGGGGTGATCTCCGACCGCATTGGCCGTCGTCCGGTCATCTATGTGGGGCTGGTGATCTTTGCCCTTGGCAGTGTGCTGGCGGCCCAGGCCGACTCCATCTGGGGCGTGATCGCCGGGCGCATCCTGCAGGGCGCGGGGGCGATTTCCGCGGCGGTCATGGCGCTGCTGTCCGACCTTACCCGCGAACAACACCGCACCAAGGCCATGGCCATGATCGGCATGAGCATCGGCCTGTCGTTCGCCGTGGCGATGGTCGTCGGCCCGCTGCTCACCAGTGCCTTCGGCCTGTCAGGATTGTTCCTGGCCACGGCAGGACTTGCCCTGGTCGGCATTCTGCTGATCGCCTTCGTCGTGCCCAACACCCACAGCACCTTGCAGCACCGCGAATCGGGCGTCGCACGGCAGGCCCTCGGCCCGACCCTGCGCCATCCGGACCTTCTGCGCCTGGATATCGGTATCTTCATCCTGCATGCCATCCTCATGGCCAGCTTCGTCGCGCTGCCGCTGGCGTTCGTCGAGCGTGGTGGCCTGCCTAAGGAAGAGCACTGGTGGGTGTACCTGACCGCGCTGTTCATCTCATTTTTTGCAATGGTCCCGTTCATCATCTACGGCGAAAAGAAGCGCAAGATGAAACGCGTGCTGGCCGGGGCGGTCAGTGTGTTGCTGCTGGTGGAGGTGTTCTTCTGGCAGTGGGCTGACAACTTGCGCGGACTGGTGATTGGCACCGTGGTATTCTTTACTGCATTCAACCTGCTGGAGGCGTCGCTGCCTTCGCTGGTGAGCAAGGTGTCGCCTGCTGGTGGCAAAGGGACGGCGATGGGGGTGTATTCCACCAGCCAGTTCCTTGGCGCCGCGCTGGGAGGAATCCTCGGTGGCTGGTTGTTCCAGCACGGCGGGCTGAACACGGTGTTCCTCGGCTGTGCAGTACTGTGTGCCGTATGGCTGGTCGTTGCCTTGCGCATGAACGAGCCGCCGTATGTGACCAGCCTGCGCATGCCGCTGACGCCTGAGGCAGTCCGGGAAGCCGGCCTGACCGAACGCCTGATGGCCGTGCCGGGTGTGACCGACGCCGTTGTGGTGGCAGAAGAAGCTGCCATCTATATCAAACTGGATACGAAAATTTTGGACCGTGCGACCCTCGAGCGTCTGGTAAACCCAGCCTCTTCGGCGTGCGAAGCCTAGGAGAACGTTATGGCCCGTGGGGTTAACAAAGTCATTCTGGTCGGCACCTGTGGCCAGGATCCCGAAGTCCGCTACCTGCCCAACGGTAACGCCGTGACCAACCTGAGCCTGGCTACCAGTGAGCAGTGGACCGACAAGCAGTCGGGCCAGAAGGTCGAGCGTACCGAGTGGCACCGTGTGTCGATGTTCGGCAAGGTTGCCGAAATCGCTGGCGAATACCTGCGCAAGGGTTCGCAGGTGTACATCGAAGGCAAGCTGCAGACCCGCGAGTGGGAAAAAGACGGTATCAAGCGTTACACCACTGAGATCATCGTCGACATGCAGGGCACCATGCAGCTGCTGGGCGGCCGTCCGCAGAACCAGCAAGGTGGCGGCGACCAGTACAACCAGGGTGGTGGTAACAACTACAACCAGGGTGGCCAGCAGCAACAGTACAACCAGGCCCCGCAGCAGCGTCAGCAGGCCCCGCGCCCGCAACAGGCCCAGCAGCGCCCAGCGCCGCAACAGCCAGCACCGCAGCCGGCGGCTGACTTTGATAGCTTTGATGACGATATTCCGTTCTGATAAAAACGGTCAGGCGTCGCGCTACACCAGAAACCCAGGGCAGTTGCCCTGGGTTTTTTTATGCGCGAGTTCAGGCATCGCCATCCAGCGCGGCCTGTGCAAATTGCGCGTCCAGCTCCGGCGTTGCGCCACTGATACCGATGCCGCCGATATGCTGGCCGTTCGCGTCCAGGATCGGCAGCCCGCCGCCCAGCAGCGTATGGCCTGGCAGGGACGCGTACGGGTTTGCTGGAAGCGCAGCGCTTTGTTCTGCGGGGGCACTGGACGAAAGCGGGAAGCGGGCGGAGGTCAATGCCTTGAGCTGTGCGACTTTTATATTGGCGCTGCTAGTGCCGTCCATGCGGTGGAAGTGCTTGAGGTTGCCCTGGTTGTCGACAATGCTGATGACGATGGCAAACCCCTGAGCGCGGGCCGCACGCTCGGCGGCAGCGGCCATTGTTCGAGCACCCTCGGCAGTGATGGCTGACGCAGATGGGGTTTTCAGTGCTTCAGCCAGCGCTGGTGCTGCGAGTAACAGCGAAAACATGAAAAGTGTGACACGGCCGTAGTTCGTATTCATGTGAGCACCATCCCTAGGTTTTTTCGCGAACCTAGCAAGGGGTTGGCGCTCTTGGATGTAGTCCGTTTCCGAAATTGATGTGCGGTCACTGGATGGCAGCTGATGGCCCAACCGCCGACAAGCGAGCGATCGGGCCCTTGAGGTCAATGCAGCCTGTTCTTGGCTATCTCGATATCGTTCATCAGCGCCTTTGCCAACGCGCTCAGATAATCCGCCGCGCCCAGCAACTTGTGGTCATCCTCCATATCCCCTTCACGAACAAGATGCCTGATGTAGCCCAGCAGCACGGAGACCTGCTCGTACGCACCGTCGATGGGAACACCAGGCTGCATGCGTAGGAGGTCGATCGGAGGGTTACCCACATCGAGAAAGGTCGCCACGCCGACGGTTGTAAGCGGTTTGGGTTGGTCCGCCATGTCGTCAATCCTCGACCCGTTGGCTGTAGAGCCGATCATGAACGTGCTCCACCAGTGAGTGGGCGATCTCGCTGGCATGCATGGCATTGCTCAGCATGTTCAGGCCGGGTTCGCCCGCCCGAGCTCTGCAGTGTTCGTCGATGGTTTCGATGACGCCGCGTAACAGTTCGCTGACGTGGGCCAGGGCGTCGGGTGGGTACATGTCGGCTTGGACGGTGAAGAATGGAGTGGTGATGGGGTTGCGGCGGGGTGGGTCGGGGACGATCTTTTTCATGGCATGTATCCTTTGTTCGACTTAAGGAAACTGCCAACTGAATCTTTCTCACGGATTATGGGTGGCAGCCGTGCACGGGGTGAGAAACCGAGGAACAAAGGCAAAACTCGGCCAGGACAAGCCTGCCCGCGCACGGCCGCCATAACGGCAATGCCTTGTATCAGTCGGGTTCTCACGCCCGGTCGCCTAAACGACCCGAAAACGGTATCCCTGAGGCGTTTCCCCGACAACAGCGACACTTCAGCAGCGCGCGTAGGATAATTCCCAAGCATGCTAATCCTGAAGCATTTGGTTTCAGGATCAGAAATGTCTTACGGAAGATGGATTTGTTGCGTGTGGTCGCATGGCAGGAAATGGGTGGGGCCCGATGTGTTTGGCTCAAAACATTCAGCGCCCATGAGATCGCGCGCCGCGCGGGCGGCGCTCGATTTGCGCATCCCCATAAAACCCAAGCCATGCACCTGGCGGCCATAACGCCCTCATCACCAACCACCCACGTGACCCAAGTCACCACACCTTCCCGATTCTTGACTAGTCTTACCCCTTGGCGGCCACGAATAAACCGCCACCGTGACTACCAAGAGGCGCCGGCCATGTTCCGTGCGTCCACCACCTGATCAGGAGTGCACGATGGATCTCAACCGTCGGCAGTTCTTCAAGGTCGCCGCCGTCGGCCTTGGAGGCTCTAGCCTGGCGGCGTTGGGCATGGCCCCGACGCCGGCCTTCGCCGAGCAGGTGCGCCACTTCAAGCTGGCGCATACCAAAGAAACCCGGAACACCTGCCCCTACTGCTCGGTCGGCTGCGGCCTGATCATGTACAGCCAGGGCGATGCGGGCAAAAACGTCAAACAGAACATCATCCACATCGAAGGCGACGCCGACCATCCGGTCAACCGCGGCACCCTGTGCCCGAAAGGCGCGGGCCTGCTGGACTTTATCCACAGCCCCAGCCGCCTCAAATACCCTGAAGTGCGCAAGGCGGGCAGCAAGGAGTGGGTACGGGTGAGCTGGGACGAGGCGCTCGACCGCGTCGCCGACCTGATGAAACAGGACCGCGACGCCAACTTCATCGAGAAGAACGCCCAGGGGCAAACCGTCAACCGCTGGCTCACCACCGGTTTTCTCGCTGCCTCCGCCGCCTCCAGCGAGGCGGGCTACCTGACCCACAAGGTCGTACGCGCAACCGGCATGCTGGGGTTCGATAACCAGGCTCGTGTCTGACACGGCCCGACGGTGGCAAGTCTTGCCCCGACGTACGGCCGTGGCGCCATGACCAACCACTGGTCAGATATCGCCAACGCGAATCTGGTCCTGGTGATGGGTGGCAACGCAGCAGAAGCGCACCCGTGCGGCTTCAAGTGGGTGACCGAGGCCAAAGCGCACAACAAGGCGCGGCTGATTGTGGTCGACCCGCGGTTTACCCGTACCGCCTCGGTGGCGGATTACTACGCGCCGATTCGTACCGGCAGCGACATTGCCTTCATGGGCGGGCTGATCAACTACCTGCTGAGCAACGACAAGATTCAGCACGAATACGTGCGCAACTACACCGACGTGTCGTTCATCGTCAAAGAAAACTATGGCTTCGAAGACGGGCTGTTCAGCGGCTATGACGCGGCCAAGCGCGTATATGCCGACAAGTCCGGCTGGGGTTATGAGCTCGGTGAAGATGGCTTCGCCAAGGTCGACCCGACCTTGCAGCACCCGCGTTGCGTGTTCCAGCTGATGAAGCAGCACTACAGCCGCTATACCCCGGAACTGGCGAGCATGACCTGCGGTATGCCGCAGGACGCCATGATGAAGATCTGGGAGGAGATCGCCACCTGCTCGGTACCGGGCAAGACCATGACGATCCTCTATGCGCTGGGCTGGACGCAGCATTCGATCGGCGCGCAGATCATCCGCAGTGCGGCCATGGTCCAGTTGCTGCTGGGCAACGTCGGCATGCCTGGGGGCGGGGTCAACGCCCTGCGTGGGCACTCCAATATCCAGGGGCTGACCGACCTCGGCCTGCTCTCCAACTCGCTGCCGGGCTACCTGACCCTGGCCGGTGATGCCGAGCAGGACTACGCCGCCTTCATCGACAAGCGCGCCTCCAAGCCGCTGCGCCCGGGGCAGCTCTCCTATTGGCAGAACTACGGCAAGTTCCACGTCAGCCTGATGAAGGCCTGGTACGGCGCCAACGCCACGGCGGAAAACAACTGGGGCTACGACTGGCTGCCCAAGCTCGATGTGCCGGCCTACGACGTGCTGCGCATGTTCGAGATGATGGGCCAGGGCAAGGTTAACGGTTACATCTGCCAAGGCTTCAACCCGATTGCCGCGTTGCCGGATAAAAACCGTGTCACTGCGGCACTCGGCAAGCTCAAGTGGCTGGTGATCATGGACCCGCTGGCCACCGAGACGTCGGAGTTCTGGCGCAACGCCGGGCCGTACAACGACGTCGACACGGCCAACATCCAGACGGAAGTGATCCGCCTGCCCACCACCTGCTTCGCCGAAGAGGACGGCTCGCTGGTCAACAGCAGCCGCTGGCTGCAGTGGCACTGGAAGGGCGCCGACGGCCCGGGCGAGACGCGCACCGATGTGCACATCATGAGCGAGTTGTTCCTGCGCATGCGCCAACGCTACCAGACCGAGGGCGGCGCGTACCCCGATGCCATGATGAACATCAGCTGGCCGTACAAGATCCCTGAAGAGCCCTCACCTGAGGAGCTGGCCAAGGAAATGAACGGCTGGGCCGTGACTGACGTCACCGACCCGAGCGGCACGGTGGTCAAGGGCGGGCAACAGTTGGCAGGCTTCGGCCAGCTCAAGGACGACGGCAGTACGGCGTCCGGCTGCTGGATTTTCGCCGGCAGCTGGACCGAGCAGGGCAACCAGATGGCGCGCCGCGACAACAGCGACCCCTTTGGCATGCACCAGGTGCAGAACTGGGCCTGGGCCTGGCCGGCCAACCGCCGCATCCTCTACAACCGCGCCTCCAGCGACCCGCAAGGCAAGCCCTGGGACCCGGAGAAGAAGCGCCTGGTGTGGTGGAACGGCAAGGCCTGGACTGGCACCGACGTGCCCGACTTCAAGGTCGATTCGCCACCCGACGCAGGGATGAACCCGTTCATCATGAACCCCGAAGGCGTGGCGCGGTTCTTTGCCATCGACAAGATGGCCGAAGGCCCGTTCCCCGAGCACTACGAGCCGTTCGAAACGCCCATCGGCATCAACCCGCTGCATCCGCAGAACAAGAAGGCCACCAGCAACCCGGCGGGGCGAATCTTCGATTCGGTGTGGGACACCTTGGGCACGCACGACGAGTTCCCTTATGCGGCGACCACGTACCGGCTGACCGAGCACTTCCACTTCTGGAGCAAGCATTGCCGGCTCAACGCCATCGCCCAGCCCGAACAGTTCGTCGAGATCGGCGAGGTGCTGGCCAACGAGAAGGGCATCAAGGCCGGCGACCGGGTGCGGGTGTCGAGCAAACGCGGGCATATCGAGGCGGTGGCGGTGGTGACCAAGCGGATTCGCCCGCTGCAGGTCAACAACCAGACCGTGCACCAGATCGGCATCCCGCTGCACTGGGGCTTCACCGGTGCCACCCGGCATGGCTACTTGACCAACACCCTGGTGCCCTTCCTGGGTGACGGCAACACGCAGACACCGGAGTCCAAGTCGTTCCTCGTTAAAGTGGAGAAACTCTGATGGCCAGCCAAGACATCATCGCCCGCTCGGCCACCACCACCGTACCGCCCTCGGTACGCCAGCAGGAGGAAGTCGCCAAGCTGATCGACACCACCAAGTGCATCGGCTGCAAGGCGTGCCAGGTGGCGTGTTCGGAGTGGAACGAACTGCGTGACGAGGTCGGCCACAACCACGGTACCTACGACAACCCCCAGGACCTCACCGCCGAGACCTGGACCCTCATGCGCTTCACCGAACACGAGCGCGACGACGGCAACCTGGAGTGGCTGATCCGCAAGGACGGTTGCATGCACTGCGCCGACCCCGGCTGCCTCAAGGCCTGCCCGAGCCCGGGGGCGATCATCAAGCACGCCAACGGTATCGTCGACTTCAACCAGGACCACTGCATTGGTTGCGGCTACTGCATCACCGGCTGCCCGTTCAACATCCCGCGCATCTCGCAGAAGGACCACAAGGCCTACAAGTGCACGCTGTGTTCCGACCGCGTGAGCGTGGGCCTGGAGCCTGCCTGCGTGAAAACCTGCCCGACTGGCGCGATTGTTTTCGGCAGCAAGGACGAGATGAAGGTGCATGCTGCCGAGCGCATCGTCGACCTCAAGTCGCGCGGCTATGACAACGCCGGGCTGTACGACCCGGACGGCGTCGGCGGCACCCACGTGATGTACGTGCTGCACCATGCCGACACGCCCAGATTGTATGCCGGCCTGCCGGACCAACCGGTGATCAGCCCGCTGGTGGGCTTGTGGAAAGGCTTCACCAAACCACTGGCGCTGCTGGCCATGGGCGCGGCGGTGCTGGCCGGGTTCTTCCACTATGTGCGGGTCGGCCCGCAGCGGGTCGAAGAGGACGAGCACCCCGCACCGCCCGATGACAGCGTGCACCAGGTCGACCCGGCGGTGCATGTCTACGATCCGAAGCAGCCCGGTGGGCAAGGGGAGCAGCGGCCATGAACGACAACAAACCCATCCTGCGCTACAACGCCAACGAACGGACCAACCACTGGCTGGTTGCCATCCTGTTCTTCATGGCCGGGCTGTCCGGGCTGGCGCTGTTTCACCCGGCGCTGTTCTGGCTCAGCCACCTGTTTGGCGGTGGCCCGTGGACGCGCATCCTGCACCCGTTCATGGGCGTGGCGATGTTCGTGTTTTTCCTCTTCCTGGTCATCAGGTTCTGGCGCGCCAACTTCATAACAGCCAACGACCGCCTGTGGCTGCGCCGCATCGACCGTGTAATGGTCAACCGTGAAGACGGCGTGCCACCGATTGGCAAGTACAACGCCGGGCAGAAGCTGCTGTTCTGGACGCTGTTGCTGTGCATGCTGGTGCTGTTGCTCAGCGGCGTGGTGATCTGGCGCGCGTACTTCAGCCATTTCTTCGACATCGGTTCGATCCGCCTGGCGTCGCTTGCCCATGCATTGGCGGGCTTCGTGCTGATCCTCAGCATCATCGTGCACATCTACGCCGGTATCTGGATCAAGGGCTCGATCGGCGCCATGCTGCATGGTTGGGTTAGCCGCGCCTGGGCGCGCAAGCACCATGAACTGTGGTACCGCGAAGTGACCGGTGACAAGACGCCGAGCAATCACGGACGGAAAGAAGGATAAGCGCTTGAGCACGATACTCGAACCCGGGCAGATTGAAGCATCGGCGGTGATGCCGCCGTTTCTGCACCTGCCCCCCAAAGACCTGTTCGCCTTGCGCGCCGAGCGGTTGGAGCAGCTGGCCGAAGGCAACGCTCTTGGCGATTATCTGCGGTTTATCGCGTGGCTGTGTCGCTTCCAGCAGCAGCTTGTGGATAACCCGCCGGGTGGTTTGCCGGTAGCAGAAGAGCGCCAACGGCTGTGTATAAGTCATGGTTTACCGCCGCTTGCGGCCGATAGCCTGGTGCGCGAAGGGCCTTGGCTGGTCTGGATGCAGGCGTTGATCGATCAGTTTGACGAAGAGGCCGGCGGCCCGCTCGCGGCGGCGTTGCATGACCTGCGTAAAAGTGAAGACGTTGAGCGAAAGGCGTGGGGTATCGCATTGGTTGCAGGGCAGTTCGACGCAGTGCCTGCGGCGTTGGTGCCGTTTCTCGGCGCCGCACTCCAAGCCGCCTGGTTCAGCTGGCTGCTGGCGCTGCCGTCACCCGAGCTCAAACCTTCCGGCAGCCTGGCGCAGTGCCCGGCCTGCGGTTCACCGGCCATGGCCGGGGTGGTGCGTAACCGTGGCAAGCATAATGGTTTGCGCTACCTGGCTTGCTCCTTGTGCGCCTGCGAATGGCACGTGGTGCGGGTCAAGTGCGTGTACTGCGAGTCGAGCAAGGACCTGCGTTATACCAGCCTGGAGGATGACCGCCATGCGCCGGGCAAGGCGCCGCTGCGGGCGGAGTGCTGCCCTGGGTGCACTACCTACCTGAAGCAGAATTACCAGGAGAACGATGCCGCGGCCGAGCCGCTGGCCGATGACCTGGCGAGCCTGGCGCTGGACATCCGTTTAGATGCGGAGGGGTTTCATCGCCTGGCGCCTAACCTGATGCTGGCACCGGGCGGTGGGTGAGTGTCTACACTTCAGAACTGAGTTGCCCCCATCGCCGGCAAGCCGGCTCCCACAGGTATTCAACGGTTCCTGCGACCGGTGCAGCCCTTGTGGAAGCCGGCTTGCCGGCGATGAGGCCCGAACAGACAATGGATAAGGTCGTACCTGATGTCTTCAAGCCTCGCCGATAACACCCCACGCCTGCCTTCCATCGACACCCTCCTGCGCCACCCGGCCTGCCTTCCGCTGATAGACCGCCACGGCCGCGACGCCGTGCTCGCCACCCTGCGTCAACTCCTCGATGACCTGCGCGAACCCACCCGCCTGGGCCAGCTAAGCGCTGCCGAACTGGCCGCCGAAGTACTGCTGGGCCGCAGCGGCGAACGCCTGGCCATCCAGCAACGCAGCCAGGTCCGCCGGGTGTTCAACCTCACCGGCACTGTCTTGCACACCAACCTCGGCCGTGCACTGTTGCCGGAAGAGGCTGTCGAGGCCATGCAGACCGCTGCCCGCTACCCGCTCAACCTGGAGTTCGACCTGGCCACCGGCAAGCGCGGCGACCGTGACGACCTGATCGAAGGCCTGATCCGTGAGCTGACCGGCGCCGAAGCCGTCACCGTGGTCAACAACAATGCCGCCGCCGTGCTGCTGGCGCTCAACAGCCTGGGTGCGCGCAAGGAAGGCATCATCTCCCGCGGTGAGTTGATCGAGATCGGCGGTGCCTTCCGCATCCCCGACATCATGGCCCGTGCGGGTGTGAAACTGCACGAGATCGGCACCACCAACCGTACCCACGCCCGTGACTACGAGGCTGCCATCGGCCCGCGCACCGGCTTGTTGATGCGTGTGCATTGCAGCAACTACAGCATCCAGGGGTTCACTACCCAGGTGCCCACCGCCGAGCTTGCGCGTATTGCCCATCAACACGAACTGCCGCTGCTTGAAGACCTGGGCAGCGGCAGTTTGCTAGACCTGACCCGCTGGGGCCTGCCCGCCGAGCCGACCGTGCGCCAGGCCCTGGCCGATGGCGCCGATATCGTCACCTTCAGCGGTGACAAGCTGCTGGGGGGGCCGCAGGCGGGGATCATCGTCGGGCGCAAGGACCTGATCGCCAGGATCAAGAAGAACCCGCTCAAACGGGCACTGCGCGTGGACAAGATTACCCTCGCCGCACTGGAAGCCGTGCTGGCGCTGTACCGCAACCCGGACCGGCTGGCCGAGCGCCTGCCCAGCCTGCGCCTGCTGACTCGCAGCCAGGCCGAGATCCAGGCCCAGGCCGAGCGCCTGGCGCCAGCGCTAAAAGCGCGTCTCGATGCACAGTGGAGCGTCAGCGTGGAACCGGCGCTGGGCATGATCGGCAGCGGCAGCCAGCCGGTCGCGCGCTTGCCCAGTGCCGCGCTGTGCCTGCGCCCGCAGGTGTCGAAGAAGCTGCGCGGGCGTAGCCTGCATGTGCTGGAGCGCGCCTTGCGCGACTTGCCGGTGCCGGTGCTTGGCCGCATTGACGACGACGCGCTGTGGCTTGACCTGCGCCAGCTGGACGACGAAGCCCAGTGGCTGGCGCAGTTGCCCGCCCTGCAATTGGGGCCGGTGCAGTGATCGTCGGTACCGCCGGCCACATCGACCACGGCAAGACCGCCTTGCTCCAAGCATTAACCGGGCAGGCTGGCGATCATCGCCAGGAAGAACGCGAGCGCGGCATGACCATTGACCTGGGTTATCGCTATGCGGCCCTAGCCGAGGGCGCGCCACTGACCGGGTTTATCGATGTGCCAGGCCACGAGCGATTTATCCACAACATGCTGGCGGGCGCCCATGGCATCGACCTGGTGTTGCTGGTGGTGGCGGCGGACGATGGGGTCATGCCACAGACCCGCGAGCACCTGGCGATCATCGAGTTGCTGGGCATTCCCCAAGCGCTGGTGGCGATCAGCAAATGTGACCGTGTAGCGCCGGAACGTGTTGCCGAAGTACAGGGGCAGGTTGCCGCACTGCTGGCGCCGGGGCCCTACGCCGGGGCACGGCAATTACCCTTGTCGAGTGTCACTGGCGAAGGGATCGAGGCCCTGCGCCAGGCACTGTTGGAGGCCGAGGCACGTGTGCAGCAGCGTAGCGTGCGCGGCGGTTTCCGCCTGGCGGTCGATCGCGCTTTCGCAGTAACGGGTGCCGGGGTCGTCGTCACCGGCACCGCGCTGGCCGGGCGCGTCAGTGCAGGCGACACGCTGTGGTTGGGCAAGGCCGGTAAACCCGTGCGGGTGCGTGGCCTGCATGCGCAGAACCAAGCGGCCCTGGTGGCTGAGGCAGGGCAACGAGTGGCGCTGAACATCGCCGCCGAGCGCCTGGCGGTGGAGCAGGTGCACCGTGGCGATTGGCTGGTGCCAGAGTGGCTGCATGCGCCCAGCGTGCGGGTCGATATCGAGCTGCATCTGCTGGCGAGCGAGAACCGGCCTTTCGAGCACTTCAGCGCCGTCCATGTACACCTGGGTACCCAGGATGTCACCGCGCGGGTGGCCCTGCTCGAAGGCGAACGCCTGCTGGCAGGCCAGCGCATGTTCGCCCAGTTGTTGCTCAACGCCCCGCTACAAACCGTACATGGCGATCGCCTGGTACTGCGCGACCAGCGTGCCCAGCGCACCCTCGGCGGCGGCACGGTGCTCGACCCGTTCGCGCCCAGCCGGCAACGCCGCAGTGAGGCGCGTCTACGCCAGTTGCAGGTACTGCGCGATACACAAAGCCTGGAGCAGGCGTTGATGGCATTGCTCGCCAGCGCGCCGGGTGGGCTCGACCCGCAGCGTTTGGAGCGGCAGTTCAACCGCCTGCGTGATACCTGGCAGTTACCGGCGGACATGCTGGTGGTTGCCACACGGCAGGGGCAGTTGCTGTTCGCCAAACCCCAATGGCAGGCCCTTAAGCAACAGGTGCTGGAGCAATTGGCACTGTTTCACCAGCAAGAGCCCGACCAGCTGGGCCCGGACCGTGACCGCCTGCGCCGCTTCGCCGCCTTGCCGATGGAGCGCCCAGCGTTCGTCAGCCTGCTGGATGAGATGCTCGGCGAAGGTACGATTGCCAGCAGTGGGCCATGGCTGCACCTGCCCGATCACAAGGTTCAGTTGAGCGAAGCCGACAGCGCGTTATGGGCACGGCTGCAGCCACGGTTGCTGGAGGGGCAGTTCGACCCACCCTGGGTCAGGACGCTGGCCAGCGAAGCGCAATGTGCCGAAGCGGATGTGCGCCTGCTGCTGCGCAAGATGGCCAGGCTCGGTGTAGTGCATCAGGTAGTGCGCGACCTGTTCTACCCTGAGGCAACGCTACAGCGCATGGCAGAGCTGCTGCTTGCCCAAGCAAGTGAAACGCCGATAGTGCAGGTGGCAGCGTTTCGCGATATGTTGGGCATCGGTCGCAAGCGCAGTGTGCAGGTTCTCGAATACTTCGACCGTATCGGCCTGACCCGCAGGGTCGCCGACCAGCGTCACATCCGCGCCGACAGCGCCCTGGCCCAACAGCAGGCCAGGCCCTGAGTTCAAGGAAGGCAATCGCGCCCGGTGGCGCGGCCGGGCTTCAAACCCGGTTGGGGACGGCAGCCGTTCCCGGGCAGGTTCGACTCCCGCTGCCTTCCGCCAATTTCTGTGGCTGTGCCGGCCTATCGCCGGCAACTGGCAGAATTCAGGCCCGCTCGCCGCACAGGTCCAAGGCAAACCACTGTTCTGCGGCCTCTGCATCCAGCCCGGCACCCAGCAGCGCAAACATTTTGGCCAACGCCGCTTCTCGGGTCATGCCGCCGCCACTGACCAGGCCGGCACCGCGCAGACGGTTGCCCGCTGCATAGGTATCGAATACCACCGAACCCTCCGGGCACTGGCTGATGGCAACCAGCATCACCCCACGCTGGCGCGCCGCGCGCAGCACGTCGAGCAAGGCCTGATCATCAGATGGCCCCGTACCACTGCCATAGCACTCCAGCAGCAGCCCTTGCACGCCCGTGTCGAGCACTGCGCGCAGGTGCTCGGCCTGCAAACCGGGGAAAACGGGCATCACGGCGAGGTTGACCGGCTGGCGCTGGTGGCGATAACCCAGGGCGGCAGGTATGTCGCTCGCCCGCTCGCCTTCACGATGGCGTGGCAACGCGGCAAAGGCGTCAAACGCTTCACTGCGCAGCTTCGAGGCGCGGCAGCCCTGCAGCAACTGGTCGTGGAAGTACAACTGCACGCCGTCCGCCAGGCCGTGCTCGAACTGGCGCAGGGCGCCGCACAGGTTGTCCCAGGCGTCGCTGCCCGGCGCACCTGCCGGCAGCATAGAGCCGGTCAGCAACACCGGCACCGGCAGGCCGAGCAGCAGAAACGCCAGTGCCGCAGCGCTGTACGCCAGGGTGTCGGTGCCATGCAGCACCAGCACACCGTCATGCCCACCCACCTCTACCGCCGCAACGATGGCATCGCGCATGGCCAGCCAGTTGTGCTGCTGCATGTTGGCGCTGTCGAGCAGAGGGTTCAGTTCCTGCAGCGTCCAGGGCACCTGGGGTGCATTGCTTGCTTGGGCGAAGTGTTCGCGCATCCGCGCGTCGAAACCACCGGCCGGTGCCAGGCCTTCAGCGGTTTCGAGCATGCCGATGGTGCCCCCGGTGTAGAGGACGAGGAGATTCTTGACTGCACGCATGGAAAGCATCCGTAGCGGTGAGCGGAGAGTAAGCAGCCGCCCGCGGACGGGGCGGCTGGGCAGGGCAGGATATCAGCGCTGCGGCTGGGCCTGGCCGACGGTATTGTCAGCGGCTGTTTCGGCCTGTGGGTTGGCAGGCCAGGCAGCGCGGTCGAGGTCCAGGTCGGCGAACTTGGCCGAGTCGAACACCGGCTGCTTGATGCCCGCCTTGCGCTGGTCATCGTAGTCGCGCATCACACGCAGGCCGACCTTGAACAGCATGGCCAGGGCGATCAGGTTGACGAACGCCAGGCAGGTCATGGTGATGTCGGCGAAGGCGAACACGGTCGTCAGGTCTTGCATCGAACCCCACACCACCAGCGCCAGCACCAGGCCGCGGAAGCCCATCAGCACGGCGCGGTTGCGGGTGAGGAACTGCAGGCTGTTTTCGCCCAGATAGTAGTTGTAGAGGATGCAGGTGAAGACGAACAGCGACAGCGCGACGCTGACGAACAGGCGGCCCCAGTCACCGACCACGGCGGCCAGCGAGTTCTGGGTCAGGACGATGCCGTCACCTTCGAAGCCCGGGGTGTAGAAGCCCGACAGCAGGATCAGCAGCGCGGTGCAGGTGCAGATCACGAAGGTGTCGAGAAACACGCTGAAGGCCTGGACCACGCCTTGCGCGCCCGGGTGCTTCACGGCCGCCACGGCTGCGACGTTGGGCGCACTGCCCAAGCCCGCTTCGTTGGCGAACACGCCACGCTTCACGCCCATGACGATGGCGCTGCCGAGCAGGCCGCCGAACGCCGGGTCGAGGCCGAAGGCGCTCTTGAAGATGGTTTCCAGCATGGCTGGCACGTGGTCGATCTGGGTGCCGATCACGTACAGGGTCACGCCGATGTAGGCCAGGGTCTTGACCGGTACCAGCAGGTCCGACACCGCGGCGATGCGCTTGATGCCGCCGAGGAAGGTGATGGCCAGCAGCACCGCGAGGACGATACCGGTGTGGCTTGGGTCGAAGGCAAAGGCGTTTTGCAGCGAGTGGGTGACGGTGTACGACTGCAGGCCGATGAAGGCGAAGCCGTAGGTGACCAGCAGCAGGATCGAGAACACGATGGCCATGCCCTTGCGCTTCAGGCCATGCTGGATGTAGTACGCCGGGCCGCCACGGTACAGGCCGTCGCCGTCGGCGCGCTTGTAGACCTGGGCCAGGGTGCATTCGAAGAAGCTGCTGGCCATGCCGACCAGGGCAGTGACCCACATCCAGAACACAGCGCCCGGGCCGCCCAACGTCACGGCGATGCCGACACCGGCGATGTTACCGGCGCCAACGCGGCCGGCCAGGCTCAGCATCAGGGCCTGGAAGGAGCTCAGCTGGCCTGCCTGGCCACGCAGCGATTCCTTGAACACACCGAACATATGGCCGAAATGGCGGAACTGGACGAAGCGCGAGCGGAGGGTGAAGTAACCGCCGAGACCGACGATCAACACGATGAGGAGCTTCCCCGAAAGGAAATCGTTGAGTACTTCGAGCATTGGAAAATGACCTCGATTCTTATTCTTCGTGTGGAAAGACCAGCGGACGGCAGGCGCACCGCTATCGTTGGGGCGCATGGTTGGCCATGACAAGAGTGGTTACAATTTCGCGGGTTGCTCTGACTTGATGCGACTTGATGCTACAATTGCACCATTCGCGTCACCCTGGATTCTGATCATGAGCGATCATTTCGCTACCAACCTCAAATTGGCCTGCAGCCACTACCGCTCTATCTCGGAAGTTTGCCGCCAGCTGTCGATCAACCGTGCGCAGTTCAACAAGTACCTGAGCGGGCAAAGCCGCCCGACGGCGTTCAACCTCAAGCGCATCGGCGATTTCTTCGGAGTCGAGGATTACGAGCTGAACCTGCCGCCCGAACAGTTCGCCCGCCTGATCGGTGCGCGCGTCTCGGCAGTTGCCGACCAGCCCAGCGACCCGATCAGCGACCTGTTCCGCCCGCTGCACGAGCATGCCGGCAACCTGTCGCGCTACTGCGGCTATTATTTCGAGTATTCCAATTGCATGTCGGTACCCGGCACCATCCTGGTGTCGCTGGTGCACCTGCGTGAAGAGCGCGGCCATTTTCTGTTCGAGCGCCAGGAACGGCAGGAGCGCTCGACCGCCACCGACCAACATGCCGAGGTGCGCTGCCGCTACCTGGGCGCGGCGTTTCAGTTGCAGGACCGGATGTTTCTCATCGACTACGAGTCGCTGACCCTGAACGAGATGAGCCAGACCATCCTCATCCCCAGCTTCAAGAGCCGCATCACCCGCTTGAACGGCCTGAAGACCGGCGTTTCCAGCGGCGACCGGCGCAACCCGGCGTGCACCCGCGTGGTGTGGGAGTATTTGGGCGAAGAGATCAACCGCATCAATGCCTATCGGCAGGTGAAACTGTACCGGCCGGATGATCCACGCATTGATGACGATGTGCGCGAGCGGTTGAGCGTAGGGCCGCTCAGTAACGGGCTGTTTGAGATCGAGTGATGCCCCACGCATGACGCGCCGTCGAGGACGAACGTCTCCACGGCGCTGGCAACCTGGTCGGCAAGCGCGGGCGTGTTGCGCTGACGGCCAAGCAAGCTGCAAACAGGGTCAGGGAAACCGCCCGTGGCATTGACCAGGCCCTGCGTTGGACTTCCCGGGCAGGAAACCGCAAAATGCCCCATTCCTTCATCAACCTGTTCGGATCTGCTGACTCTATGCGTATGCGCCTGATGCTGTTGGGTGGTGGCAATGCCCTCGGGCAAGCGCTGATTCGTCTCGGGGCCGAGGAGGACATCGCATTCCTGGCGCCGCGCCCGCCGGAAGATGGCTGGGCCCCGGCCAGCCTGACCCAGCTGCTCGACGATCACCGCCCCGATGCCTTGGTCAACTTGGCTTACTACTTCGACTGGTTCCAGGCCGAGTCGGTCAGCGAACAGCGCCTTGCCCAGCAGGAGCGGGCGGTGGAGCGGCTGGCGGAGCTGTGCCAGCACCACCAGATCACCCTGGTGCAGCCTTCCAGCTACCGGGTGTTCGATGGCTCGCGGGCCACGGCCTACAGCGAAAAGGACGAGCCGGTGCCTCTGGGCCTGCGTGGCCAGGCGTTATGGCGCATCGAGCAGAGCGTGCGTGCGGCGTGCCCACAGCATGTGCTGCTGCGCTTCGGCTGGTTGCTGGACGAGAGCATCGACGGTGCCTTGGGCCGCTTCCTGACCCGCGCCGAGCAACCGCAGGAGTTGCTGCTGGCCGATGACCGCCGCGGCAACCCGACGCCGGTCGACGATGCCGCACGGGTGATCCTGTCGGTGCTCAAGCAGCTCGACTGCAGCGCGCCGCTGTGGGGTACCTATCACTACGCCGGCAACGAGGCGACCACGCCGCTGGCGCTGGGCCAGGCGATCCTCACCGAGGCCGGGCAGCATCGCCAGCTGGCCGTGCAGGCGCCGACCGCGCAAGCGCATGCCGCCCGCCCGGATGCCAGCGAAGAGCCGCAGCACGCGGTGCTGGCCTGCAAGAAAATCCTTCATACCTTCGGCATCAAGCCGCGTGCCTGGCGCGCCGGCTTGCCGCCCTTACTGGACCGATTCTACCGCCATGGCTGACGCCCCCATCCTGATCACCGGCGGCGCCGGCTTCATTGGCTCCCACCTGTGCGATGCGTTGCTGGCCAAGGGCTACGCCGTGCGCGTGCTTGATGACCTCTCCACCGGCAAGCGCGACAACCTTCAGTTGAGTAACCCGAGCCTTGAGCTGATCGAGGGGGATGTGGCCGATGCCGCGCTGGTCCAGCGCGCCGCAACCGGTTGCCGCGCCGTGGTGCACCTGGCCGCAGTGGCTTCGGTACAGGCCTCGGTCGACGATCCGGTAAAGACCCACCAGAGCAATTTCGTCGGCACGCTCAATGTCTGCGAGGCCATGCGCCTGCAGGGCGTGCGCCGGGTGCTGTTCGCCTCGAGTGCGGCGGTGTACGGCAACAACGGGGAAGGCCAGTCGATTGCCGAGGATACGCCCAAGGCGCCGCTGACCCCTTATGCGGTGGACAAGCTGGCCAGCGAGCAATACCTGGACTTCTACCGCCGCCAGCATGGTCTGGAGCCGGTGGTGTTCCGCTTCTTCAATATTTTCGGGCCCCGCCAGGACCCTTCCTCGCCGTACTCCGGGGTAATCAGCATCTTCAGCGAGCGGGCTACCCAAGGGCTGCCGATCACAGTGTTTGGCGATGGCGAGCAGACCCGGGATTTCCTTTATGTGGGCGACCTGGTGCAGGTGATGCTGCAGGCGCTGGAGCAGCCGCAGGTGGAAGAGGGCGCAGTCAATATCGGCCTGAACCAGGCGACTTCGCTGAACCAGTTGCTCAAGGCCTTGGAAACGGTGGTCGGTAGCCTGCCGCCCGTCAGCTATGGCGATGCGCGTTCCGGCGACATTCGCCACTCGCGCGCGGATAACCAGCGGTTGCTGGCGCGCTTCGATTTCCCGCAGCCGACATCGATGGCCGAAGGCCTGGCCCACCTGCTCGGCAAAGCCTGATCAAGAGCCCCTTCGCGGGCTTGCCCGCGAAGGGAGCACCGCTTAATCGTGGTTGATCACACGTCTCTGGCAGTCTTCCGGGCCCAAGACCCGGCCATCCTGCGCCCGTACCAGCAACGTCTCGACCGGTTTGCCGCTGGCGCTATCCAGTAGCGCCGACCGCGCTTCCCCCGCGTCGAACATAAACCGCTCGCCCCACTGCCGCAGTCCCACCACGACCGGAAACACCGAGCGCCCTTTGTCGGTCAGCACATATTCCTTGTAGGCACTGCCATCCGACGCCGGCTGCAACTGCAGCAAGCCGCTTTCCACCAGTAGTTTCAACCGCGAAGCGAGGATGTTCTTGGCCAAGCCCAGGTTCTTCTGAAATTCGCTGAAGCGGCGCAAGCCATCGAAGGCATCGCGCAGGATCATCAGCGCCCAGCGGTCACCCAATACTTCGAGGGCACGCGCTACAGGGCATTGAGCATTCACTTCATCGAGCATCGGGGCCGGCCTTACCTGATTGACTGGTTGCAGATTAAAACCACATTTGCTAAATAGCCAGTAAGTGGTTTCTTTTTGAAACCAGATAGTCACGGGGCTGAGCCAATGAATGAAGCACTGACACGCGGGATAACCCTGTTGCTTGCCGCTACCTGCGCCATGGCGGTGGCCACTGTGTATTTCGCTCAGCCGTTGCTGGAATCGGTAGCGGCAGAGTTGGGCGTGGCTCAGGCGCGCATCGGTTGGGTGGTCGGCGCCACCCAGGCGGGTTATGCCCTGGGGCTGATCCTGATCGTGCCGTTGGGTGACCTGATCGACCGCAAGCGCCTGGTGCTCGGCCAACTGCTGGTTGGGGCACTCGCGCTAATCGCCGTTGGCCTGGCGCAGGGCTGGGCGGTATTGCTGGCCGCACTTGCGCTGGTCGGGCTGATGGCGGTGGTGGTGCAGGTGATGGTGGCGCATGCCGCGACCCTTGCCGCACCTGCACGGCAGGGCCAGGCCGTGGGCACGGTGACCAGTGGAGTGGTGCTGGGCATTCTGCTGGCGCGGCTGGTGTCGGGCGCCCTTGCCGATGTGGCCGGTTGGCGCAGTGTCTACTTCGTAGCCGCAGGGGCGCTGCTGCTGATGGCCCTGGTGCTGTGCTACCGCTTGCCGGCGGGCCGGCGCCCGGAGCGTGCAGCGGGTTATGTGGCGCTGATCGGCTCGTTGTTCAGCTTGTATCGACAGGACAGCTTGCTGCGCCGGCGAGGCTTGTTCGGCCTGTTGATCTTCGCCGCATTCAGCGTGCTCTGGAGCAGCATGGTCTTGCCGCTGGGCGCTGCCCCCTTGGCCCTGAGCCACACGGAAATAGGCCTGTTCGGCCTGGCAGGCATTGCCGGTACCTTGGCCGCGTCACGGGCTGGCCGGTTGGCTGATCAGGGGTTGGGCGAACGTACCACCGGCCTGGCGCTGGCACTGTTGACGCTGTCATGGCTGCCAACAGCCTTTGTCGCTCAATCGCTGCTGGCGTTCACGCTGGGCGTACTGATGCTCGACTTTGCCGTGCAGGCGGTGCACGTCACCAATCAGAGCCTGCTGTTGGCCGGGCGTGGCGAGATGGCCAGCCGACTGATCGGTGCCTACATGTGCTGCTATTCGATTGGCAGCGGGCTTGGGGCGGTGTTGGCGAGCTGGGTGTATACCCGCTGGGGCTGGGGCGCGGTGTGCGCGCTGGGCATGGCGATCAGCGCGCTGGCGCTAGGCTACTGGCTGTGGCTGCAAACAGAAAGGGCGGCCTCGGCCGCCCTGCAACGCAGTGGTCAGAACTTGTAGCCAAGGCCGACCATGTAGACCCAAGGGTCGACTTCCACGTTGACCTTGGTCTTGCTGTAGCCCAATGCGCTCGGGCCGTCGACACTGGCCTTGGTGTCGATATCAACGTACCAGACCGAGGCGTTGACCAGCAGGTTGTCAGTGAGCATGTAATCCATGCCCAGCTGGCCGGCGATACCCACCGAGTCCTGCAGCTTGAGGTTGCTGAAGCCTTGTTGCTTGCGCTCGCTGCTCAGGTCTTCGTCGAAGAACAGGGTGTAGTTGATGCCGATGCCAGCGTATGGCTGGAAGCGCGAGTTGGGCGCCATCGGGTAGTACTGCAGCGACAGGGTCGGTGGCAGTTGCTTGATGTCGGCCAGCTTGCCGTCCAGGCCGCCGCCCAGGCCTTTGACGCCCACGGTGTGCTGGAATGGCGTGGCGGCCAGCAGCTCAAGGCCGATGTGGTCGGTGAGCATGTAGGCGAAGGTCAGGCCCAGCTGGGTGTCGCTGTCCAGGGTAGCCTTGGTGCCCGACACCTTGTTGCCGTCGAACTTCAGGTCGCCGCTGCTTTCGTTCGGGGCGGTGGTGATGGCGCCTGCGCGCAGGATCATATCCCCCGCCTGGTAGGCGTGGGCGGCAGGGGCGGCGAGCGCAAGGGCCACAAGCGAGGCGCCGAGCAAGGACTTGTTCATGGAAGCTCCCAAAGGACGTTATTAATCAACTCGTCCAATGGTACGGAGCCGTCTAAACCGATTGTTTGACCCAGCTCAAAGAACCGCGTTCACGAATTCGAAACAGTTCTCACTTCAGCTCATAAACATATATTTTCTCGGCTTCCATCTGGTAGCCGGCGTCGGCCAGTTCGCTGCTGGAGGCTCTAACCTGCATCTTTCCTTCGATCCAGTAGGGCTGGTAGAGGTCTTCGACGCGTACGCCCATCTCGCTGAAAATATGCACGATCTGGTTGGAGGGCGGTGGCGGTACATGGATGCAGGCGCCGTAGTAGGGCACCAGCAGAAACTCGGTGGTGCGGCCTTCCTCGCTGACTTCCAGCGGCACGATATAGCCCGGCAGCTTGATCTGCTGGCCGTCCAGGCCTTTGACCACCGGCGCATCGGGCGCTTGCTGGCGCGCCGGCGGTGCGGCTTCTGCAGACAGCGCGTTGCTCAGCTGCGCCATGTCGTGCAGCGGGGCGAGCTGCGGCGGGATCATCGGCGCGCCCTCCGGAATCAGCGCCGGCCAGTCGAGTTCGCGGGGCTCCGACGCCCAGCAAGGTAACGCCAGCGCGAGCAGCAGAAGCGCGAAGCGCGCGGTGAAGTTTCTGATCATTGCCCGTACTCAGAGGTGAATCGACAAGCCATCGGCCAGTGACTGCCGGTAGGCACGCCAGGCCGGCACGCTACCCATCAGCAGCGCAGCGCCGAGGATGATAGCCAGTAACGTCCATTCGTGCGCGCTGGGCCAGGCCAGTGGCAGGTACAGGCCGTAATTGGCTTGCACGTAACCCTGGGCGAGTGCGATGCCGGCGTAGAGAAGCCCTAGCCCGGCAACGATACCCGCAGTCGCCAGCGCCAGCGCTTCAAGCACCAGCAAGCCGGCGATGTGCCAGGGGCGGGCACCGACCGAGCGCAAAATCGCCATCTCCCGGCGGCGTTCGTTGAGGCTGGTGAGAATCGCCGTGAGCATGCCGATCAGGCCGGTCAGCACGACGAACACCGAAACCACGAACAACGCCTGCTCGGCCGTGCCCATCAGGCTCCACAGTTCCTGCAGCGCCACCCCGGGCAAAATCGCCAGCAGCGGCTCGTTGCGGTATTCGTTGATCTCACGCTGCAGGCTGAAGGTGGCGATCTTGTTGTTCAAACCGAGCATGAACGCGGTGATCGCCGCCGGCTGCAGGTCCATGCCGCGCGCCTGTTCGGCACTGATGCGCCCGGCGCCGCGGGCCGGTACGCCGTTGTGCCAGTCGACGTGGATGGCTTCCATGCCCGCGAGGCTGATGTGCAACGTGCGGTCGACTGGCGTGCCGGTGCGTTTGAGCACGCCGACCACGGTGAAGGGTTTGTCGTCATGCTTGACCAGGCTGATCGCCGCCACGCCATGCGCCAGCACCAGCTTGTCGCCGAGCTTGTAGTGCAATGCATCGGCTACTTCGGCGCCGAGCACCACCTCGAAGGGGTCGTCGGCAAATTCACGGCCCTGGCTCAGTTCCAGATGCTGCCGGCGCCCGTACTGGTAATGGCTGAAGTAGTCGCCGGTGGTGCCCATCACCCGGTAACCGCGATGCGAATCGCCCAGCGAGATGGGGATCGCCCACTTCACCCGCGGGTCCTGGGCGTAGTGTTGATAACTGTCCCAACGGATGTTGTTGGTGGCGTTGCCGATACGAAATACCGAATACAGCAGGAGGTTCACCGAACCTGAGCGGGCGCCGACGATCAGGTCGGTGCCGCTGATGGTGCTGGCGAAGCTGGCGCGGGCTTCGGTGCGCACGCGCTCGACGGCCAGCAGCAGGCACACCGACAAGGCGATGGCGAAGGCGGTGAGGAAGGCCGTGAAACGGCGGTTGGCCAGGCTGGCCAGGGCAAGGCGGAGCAGGTACATCAGGCCTCCCGGGGCTTGGCCGCGCGGTTCAGCTCGGCCAGGGACAAATGACGGTCGAACAGCGGTGCCAGGCTCTGGTCATGGCTGACGAACAAGAGGCTGGAACCGGCCGCCCGGCATTCGTCGAACAGCAGGCGGATGAACGCTTCGCGGGTGTCGGCGTCCAGCGCCGAGGTCGGTTCGTCAGCGATCACCAGCTCGGGCTGGCCGATCAAGGCGCGGGCGGCGGCCACGCGCTGCTGCTGGCCGATCGACAGGCTGCCAGCGCGGCGGGCAAGCAGCGTCGGGTCGTTCAAGCCCAGGTGCGCAAGCAGCTCGGTGGCGGCCTGGTCGACACTGCCATGGCGCAGCCGCGCACGTTCTGCCCGGCTACGCGAGAAGCGGCAGGGCAGCTCGACGTTCTCACGCACCGAGAGAAACGGCAGCAGGTTGAACTGCTGGAAGATGTAGCCGGTGTGGTCGACCCGGAAGCGGTCCCGCGCGCCTTGGCCCAGTGTGGCGAGGTCGTGGCCGAGCAACTGGATGCGCCCCTGGCCCGGCAAGTTCACCCCGCCCAGCAGGCCCAGCAGGGTGGTCTTGCCACTGCCGCTGGGCCCCTTGAGAAACAACGCCTCGCCAGCGTCCAGGCGCAAGGCCGGGATCTCCAGCAATGGCGGTTGACCTGGCCAGGCGAACACCAGGTCTTGCAGTTCGATCAGCGGCGGGTTCATTCAGAACGCGACCACGGCCTTGGCAGGCGAGGCCTCCACGCCTTTCTGGCCGTTCGGGCCGATCAGCTGCACATTGACCTTCTGCGTGGCGGGGAAGGTCTTGAACAGCGGGGTGAGGTCGAGCTGGGTGAGCTTCTCTGGCGCCGAGCAGTTCAGCTGATAATGGGCGCCGATGTCGCTGTGACCGTGACCGTGCTCATCGCCATCGTCATCTTTTGCCGCATCCCCGAACAATGGGCTTTCCAGTTCCTGGGCGTCTTCCTTGCAGCCGGCGGCCGCCGCCAGGGCGATCAGTTTCAGCGGTTGTTCGAGCTGCTGGCGCACAGCGGCGACCTTGGCCTTGTCAGCATCGCGGGTGGCGCTGTGCTCGAAGCCGACCAGGTTCATCGCCGGGCTGTCCAGTTCCAGCTCCAGGGTGTTGCCGTCGAGCACGGCGTTGAGCTTGGCCACGCCGTGCTCGTGGGCGCCGAGCGTGCCGTGGGCGTGGTCGTGATCAGGGGCGTCGTGGGCATGGGCCACGGCCAGGGGCAGCAGGGCGAAGGGCAGGGCGAGCAGCAGACGACGCATGGACGACTCCAGGAGCGGGCTGGGAAAGATTTAGTAATGTTATAACAATTTTTCTCTGTGCCGCCAGCCTGCGTGGCGCAGGTTTCATGTTGCTGTAGCATGGCCCTATTGACCTGCGTGCAAGGAAATCATCGTGAGAATTCGTGGACAGATTGGTGAGTGGCCCGTGGACCTGACCATCGAGTTGGACCCTGCAGAGTGGGCGCAGTTGGGGCGTCAGCTTGACGTGCCCGTGGTTGCCGACGCCGCGTCGGCGGCCACGCCTGCTGCGCCGCGCCATGATGACGGGCAATGGACGGCAGCGCGCGAGGTGCTGCGCCAGGCGGGGCAGATGAACGGGCCGGAATTGCTCGACCGGCTGGAGGGGCTGGCGGGCAGTACCGCAGCGGGCAAGCGGCTGCTGGTGCGGTTGCGCCACAGCAGTGAAGTGAAGGTGGAAAGTGGCGCGGATGCGCCGGTGTATCACTGGATTGGATAAAGTTGCTGGCCTCGCCGGGCCTCTTTGGGGCTTGCCCCGCGAGCGAGGGCGAAGCCCTCGCAACAATCGTCGGTCAGAACATGGCCGAAGACAGGCGGCGGCGATACACACCCACCAACGGATGATCGCCACCCAGCAACTCGAACACCTGCAACATCGCCTTCTGCGGCAATCCGTTCTCATAAGCACGGTTACGCTGGAACAGCTTCAACAGCCCATCCAGCGCCGCCTCGTATTGCTGGCGCGCCAATTGCTGGATGCTCAGCTGGTAAGCCGCTTCGTCATCCTGAGGGTTTTGCGCCAGGCGGCTTTTCAGGTCGGCGACTTCCGGCAGGGTGGCGGCCTGGCGCAGGAAGGTCAGCTGGGCCTTGGCGCCGGCCAGCGCCGCCTTGTGCTCGTCGGTCTTGACTGCGTCCAGCACCACCTGGGCTTCACCCAGTTCGCCGCGTTCGGCCAGGCAGCGGGCATACAGGATCAGTGCCTCGGCATTGCTGTTGTCCTCACCCAGCAGCGCCTGCAGCAGGGCTTCGGCGTCGGCGAAACGGCTTTCGGCGAACAGTGCCTTGGCCTGCTCCAGTGGCGAAGCGGCCGGGGCGGCGGGTACCTGCACATGCGGTTCGAGCATGGCACGAATGGCCGACTCCGGTTGCGCACCGGCAAAGCCGTCGACCGGCTGCCCATCCTTGAACAGCACCACGGTAGGCAGGCTGCGAATGCCGAACTGGGCAACGACCTGCTGTTCCACGTCGCAGTTGATCTTGGCCAGCAGCAGCTCGCCCTGATATTCCTCGGTGATCTTCGCGAGCATGGGCATCAGCGCCTTGCACGGGGCGCACCACTCGGCCCAGAAGTCCACCAGCACCGGCTTGTGGAAGGAGTTCTCGATCACCAGCTGCTGGAAGTTGGCATCGGTGGCGTCGAAGATGTAGGGCAAATCTTTACTAGGCGCTTGGCTCATCGCAACTCTCGCAAAACCGTGAATGGCACCACTATAAAGGCTCGCGGCTGGCGTGGTACAGGCTGACCCGGCGGAATTCGTGCGGCTCGGCCAGGTCGGGCAGGGTCAGTGCGTCGAGCACGCCCAATTGGCGGTACAGCGGGTGGCAGAAGTCGCGTACCCGCGAGTCGGCCACCAGGGCCTGGCGACCGCGGCCAAGGAACGCATCGAGCAGCGGCAGGTTGGCGCGGTCGTAAAGCACATCGGCGACCAGGATCAGGTCGAAGCGGTCTGCCTCGGCGAAGAAGTCGCTGCTGTAGCCGAGCGCCACGCCGTTCAACAGCGCATTGGCCTGGCAGGCTTGCAGCGCCAGCGGGTCGAGGTCGCAGGCCACCACTTCGGCGGCACCGGCGCGGGCAGCGGCAATCCCGGCAATGCCGGAGCCTGCGCCAAAGTCGAGCACACGCTTGCCAGCGACCCACTCGGGGTTTGCCGCCAGGTAGCGGGCCATGGCCAGGCCACTGGCCCAGCAGAAGCTCCAGTACGGAGGGTCTTCGAGAATGCGCCGGGTTTCTTCGATGCTGAAGGCACGGTCCATGTTCTGGTCGTCGATCAGCCACAATTTGAGTGCACATTCCGGCAGCTCGCTGACGACCAGGCGCGCCTCACCGATCAGGCCGCTGAGGGCCTGTTGCAGGGCAAGCGGCGCCAATTAGGGTGCCTTCTCGAACTGCAGCGGGCCGGTGGCCTGGGTTTGGGCCTGGGTGATGCGCACCGGCGGCAGGTGCATGATCAACTGGCCGGAGTTGCTGGCACGGCCGCGCAGTTCAACCCGGCCTCCTGCGGGGAAGACTTCAGGGTTGAAACGCAGCTGGTAGGGCAGGGCCTGGCCGGTGCCGGTGAGGGTGCTGCTGGCCAGCAGCTGTTGCGGCCGGCCGCGCTCGTCGATGACCAGCAGCGCCAGCTCCACGTCGGCGCCAGCGGGAATGGCCATCAATGTGCCGCTCAGCTCGCGCTGGTAGGCCGGCAAGGGGCCAAGCGGCTGGGCCTTTTTCGCCACCTTGGCAGGTGCGGGCGCGGGGGGTTGTTCGGTCTTGGGCCGGTCACTGCCGCAGGCGGTGAGCAGGGCGGCGCAGCACAGCACGGCGAGCGCTCGAAGATGCATGGGGTAGTCCTTCACGGGCAGAATTCAATGGATGTTAACCCCTTTGGCTTGTCTTGCCAGTGGGATGCGCTACCATGGCCCTCCCTTTTTTTGTTGCCTGCCACCATGCACTGTCCCTTTTGCGGTGCCAACGACACCAAGGTCATCGACTCGCGCCTGGTCGCCGAGGGCGAACAAGTGCGCCGCCGCCGCGAATGCGTCGCCTGTGGCGAGCGCTTCACCACCTTCGAAACCGCCGAACTGGTATTGCCCCGGCTGATCAAGCAGGACGGCACCCGCCAGCCCTTCGACGAAGACAAACTGCGTGCCGGCATGCAGCGCGCGCTGGAAAAGCGCCCGGTCAGCGTCGAACGCCTGGAAGCGGCGTTGGCGCACATCAAGAGCCGCCTGCGTGCCACGGGTGAGCGCGAGGTCAAGTCGCTGGTGGTGGGTGAGTTGGTGATGGCCGAGCTGCGCAAGCTCGATGAAGTCGCCTACATTCGTTTCGCTTCGGTGTACCGGCGCTTCCAGGACCTCGACGAATTCCGCGAAGAAATCGACCGCCTGGCCCGCGAGCCGGCTAAAGAGTGAGCATGCCGAGCCAGACCGCGATCCTCGATGCCCATTACATGGCCCGTGCCCTGGAGCTTGCGCGCAAGGGCGTCTACACCACCCACCCCAACCCGCGCGTGGGTTGCGTGATCGTCCGTGATGGCGAGGTGGTCGGCGAAGGCTGGCATGTGCGCGCCGGCGAGCCGCATGCCGAGGTGCACGCCCTGCGCCAGGCCGGTGAGCGGGCCCGTGGTGCCTGTGCCTACGTGACCCTGGAGCCTTGCAGCCACCATGGCCGCACGCCACCCTGCGCCGAAGCGTTGGTCAAGGCGGGCGTGGCGCGCGTGGTGGCCGCCATGCAGGACCCCAACCCGCAAGTCGCTGGCCAAGGCCTGCAGCGCCTGGCCGATGCCGGCATTGAGGTCGCCAGTGGCGTTCTCGAAGCCGAAGCCCGTGCCCTTAACCCCGGGTTCCTCAAACGCATGGAACATGGCCTGCCGTTCGTCCGCGCCAAGCTGGCGATGAGCCTGGACGGCCGCACTGCCATGGCCAGCGGCGAAAGCCAGTGGATCACCGGCCCTGCCGCCCGTTCTGCCGTGCAGCGCCTGCGGGCCCGCGCCAGCGTGGTGCTGACCAGCGCCGCCAGCGTGTTGGCCGACAACGCACGGATGACCGTACGCGGTGCTGAATTGGGGCTGGATGAGGAAACTACCGCGCTGGCCCTGAGCCGTACGCCACTGCGTGTGCTGATCGATGGCCAACTGCGCCTGCCGCTGGATGCACCGTTCTTCCAGGCAGGCCCGGCGCTGGTGGTCACCGCCCTGGGCAGTGCCCCGCGTTATGCCGAAGCCGGCCACGAACTGCTGAGCCTGCCCGGCAGCGGCGGCCACGTCGATCTGCCGGCCCTGATGCAGGCACTGGCCGCTCGCGGGGTCAACGAGATCCTGCTGGAAGCCGGTGCCGGCCTAGTTGGCGCTTTCGCCCAGCAAGGCCTGGTCGACGAGTACCAACTGTTCGTCGCCGGCACCTTCCTCGGCTCCCAGGCCCGCCCGTTGCTGGATTGGCCGCTGAGCAAGATGAGCGAAGCGCCACGGCTGAAAATCACCGAAATGCGTGCGGTGGGCGACGACTGGCGGGTCACGGCCATCCCTCTGCCGGCACCCGGCGTATAATGCCGGGCTTGCCCCGCGCGACCCGTTTCTGAGGAAGACCCCATGTTCACCGGTATCATCGAATCCATCGGCACCATTCGCAGCATGACCCCCAAGGGCGGTGACGTGCGCGTCTACGTCGAGACCGGCAAGCTCGACCTGGGTGACGTCAAGCTGGGCGACAGCATTGCCGTCAACGGCGTGTGCCTGACCGCCGTCGAGTTGCCGGGCGATGGTTTCTGGGCCGACGTCAGTGTCGAGACCCTCAAGCGCACCGCCTTCATCGACCTCAAGAGCGGCAGCAAGGTCAACCTGGAAAAGGCCCTGACCCCGACCACCCGCCTGGGCGGCCACCTGGTCAGCGGCCACGTCGACGGTGTCGGCGAAATCATCTCGCGCAGCGATAACGCCCGCGCCATCCAGTTCCGTGTGCGTGCACCCAAGGAGCTGGCCAAGTACATCGCCCACAAGGGTTCGATCACCGTCGACGGCACCAGCCTGACGGTCAATGAGGTCAATGGCGCCGAATTCGAGCTGACCATCGTCCCGCACACCCTGTCCGAAACCATCATGGCCGACTACCGCGCAGGGCGTCGGGTAAACCTTGAGGTCGACCTGCTGGCCCGTTACCTGGAGCGTCTGCTGCTGGGTGACAAGGCTGCCGAACCGAGCAAGGGCAGTGGCATTACCGAAAGCTTCCTGGCCGCCAACGGCTTCTTGAAATCCTGATTGAGAAGGGGGTGCCGCGTGGCGCTCAACAGCATCGAAGAACTGGTCGAAGACATCCGCCAGGGCAAAATGGTCATCCTGATGGATGACGAAGACCGCGAGAACGAAGGCGACATCATCATGGCGGCCGAGTGCTGCCTGCCCGAGCACATCAACTTCATGGCCAAGCACGCCCGCGGCCTGATCTGCATGCCGATGACCCGCGAGCGCTGCGAAACGCTGAAGCTGCCGCTGATGGCGCCGCGCAACGGCTCGGGCTTCGGCACCAAGTTCACCGTGTCGATCGAAGCCGCCGAAGGCGTCACCACCGGCATTTCCGCTGCCGACCGCGCGCGTACCGTGCAGGCGGCCGCCGCCAAGGACGCCAAGGCCGAGGACATCGTCAGCCCGGGCCACATCTTCCCGCTGATGGCCCAGCCCGGCGGTACCCTGGCCCGCGCCGGCCACACCGAAGCCGCCTGTGACCTGGCGCGCATGGCCGGCTTCGAGCCGAGCGGCGTGATCTGCGAAGTGATGAACGACGACGGCACCATGTCGCGCCGCGCCGAGCTGGAAGTGTTCGCCGCCGAGCACGGCCTGAAGATCGGTACCATCGCCGACCTGATCCACTACCGCATGATCCACGAGCGCACCGTGCAGCGCGTGTCCGAGCAGCCGATCGAAAGCGAGCTGGGCGAGTTCAACCTGGTCACCTACCGCGACGCGGTGGAAGGCGACGTGCACATGGCCCTGACCCTGGGCAAAATCTGCGCCGAAGAGCCGACCCTGGTGCGCGTGCACAACATGGACCCGCTGCGCGACTTGCTGATGGTCAAGCAGCCAGGCCGCTGGAGCCTGCGCGCGGCCATGGCCGCCGTGGCCGAAGCCGGCAGCGGCGTGGTGCTGCTGCTGGGCCACCCGCTGGACGGCGACGTGCTGCTGGCGCACATCCGCGAAAGCGCGGGCGATGCCCCGGCCAAGGCCCCGACCACCTACAGCACCGTCGGTGCCGGTTCGCAGATCCTGCGCGACCTCGGTGTGCGCAAGATGCGCCTGATGAGTTCGCCGATGAAGTTCAATGCGATATCCGGATTCGATCTGGAAGTTGTAGAATACGTGCCCTCCGAGTGACTTGAGGCGGCGCATGCGCCCCCACGCTCGAGTCCAAACCCTCCCGAGGCCGCCAGTGCGCGGCCTCGCTCTTGAAGATGAGAACATCGGAATGACCCTGAAGACCATCGAAGGTACCTTCATCGCCCCCAAAGGTCGCTATGCTTTGGTGGTTGGCCGCTTCAACAGCTTCGTCGTCGAAAGCCTGGTAAGCGGTGCCGTTGATGCCCTGGTACGCCACGGTGTCAGCGAAAGCGACATCACCATCATCCGTGCCCCAGGCGCGTTCGAAATTCCGCTGGTGGCACAGAAAGTCGCCCAGCAAGGCGAGTACGACGCGATCATCGCCCTGGGCGCAGTGATCCGTGGCGGTACCCCGCACTTCGAATACGTGGCGGGCGAATGCACCAAGGGCCTGGCCCAGGTGTCCATGGAGTTCGGCGTGCCGGTGGCCTTCGGTGTCCTGACCGTCGATTCCATCGAGCAAGCCATCGAACGTTCCGGCACCAAGGCCGGTAACAAAGGTGCTGAAGCTGCCCTGTCCGCTCTGGAAATGGTCAGCCTGCTGGCGCAGTTGGAGGCCAAGTGATTAGCGACGAAAGCGATCGTTTCAACCCGCGCGATCCAAAACCTGCGGATGCCGGCAAGCCATCGAAGAGCGCCAAGCGCCGTGAAGCCCGCAAGCTCGCGACCCAGGCCCTGTATCAATGGCACATGGCTCAGCACTCGCTGAACGAGATCGAAGCGCAGTTCCGGGTCGATAACGATTTTACCGATGTCGACGGTGCCTATTTCCGCGAGATCCTGCATGGGGTCCCGGCAATCAAGGGCGAAATCGACAACGCACTGAAGCCGTGCATGACCATGACCCTCGAAGAGCTCGACCCGGTCGAACTGGCTGTGCTGCGTCTGTCCACCTGGGAGCTCATCAAGCGCGTCGACGTACCGTACCGCGTGGTGATCAACGAAGGTGTGGAACTGGCCAAGGTCTTCGGCGCCACTGACGGCCACAAGTTCGTCAACGGTGTACTGGACAAGCTGGCGCCTTCGCTGCGCGAAGCTGAAGTCAAGGCGAACAAGCGCTGATCCTGGCGCTGTCGAGCCATGGGTGAGTTCGAGCTGATCAACCATTACTTCGCCGCCGCGCCTTGTGCGCAGGGCGGCGAGGGCGTGGCCCTGGGTATCGGTGACGACTGTGCCTTGCTCGAGCTCCCCCCCGGTGAACAGCTGGCGGTGTCCACCGACACCCTGGTCGCCGGGGTGCACTTTCCGGCGGTCTGCGACCCGCATCTGCTGGGCCAGCGTGCCTTGGCCGTGGCGGCCAGCGATTTGGCGGCCATGGGGGCCCAAGCCATTGGCTTCACCCTCGCGCTGACCCTGCCTGGCGTCGGCCCCGACTGGCTTGCAGCCTTTGCCGACGGCCTCAGCCGCATGGCCCAGCGGTGCCGCATGAGCCTGATTGGCGGCGACACCACCCGTGGCCCCTTGAGCATTACCGTCACTGTGTTCGGCCACGTACCGGCCGGCCAGGCCTTGCGCCGCAGCGGTGCTAGGCCGGGTGACTTGCTGTGCGTCGGTGGCGCGCTGGGCAAGGCGGCGGGGGCGTTGCCGCTGGTGCTGGGTGAACGCGAGGCGCCAGCCGACCAGGCCGAGCCGCTGCTGGCCCACTACTGGTCTCCGCTGCCGCAGCTCGACCTTGGCTTGCGTCTGCGCGGGCGGGCAACGGCGGCGCTGGATATTTCCGACGGCCTGCTCGCCGATTGTGGGCATATCGCCAAGGCATCCGGTGTCGCGCTCGAGGTGAACCTGGCCCAGGTGCCAGTGTCTCCTGCACTAGAAGCCTTTCTCGGCCCAGAGGCAGCGGTGCAGGCGGCGCTCACCGGTGGCGACGACTACGTGCTGGCATTCACCCTGCCGGCCGAGGTGCTTTCATCCCTGGCCGACGCTGGCGTGCATGTGATCGGCCGCGTGCGCGAAGGGCAGGGCGTGACCCTGCGTGACGCGCAGGGCCAGGACATCACCCCCGTGCAGCGGGGCTATCAACACTTTAGGGAGACACCGTGACCGACCACCCCAACCAGGTGCCTGCGGAGTTCGTTCCGCCATCGGTCTGGCGCAACCCATGGCACTTCATCGCTTTCGGCTTCGGTTCCGGCACCTTGCCCAAGGCCCCCGGTACCTGGGGCTCGATGGTGGCCATCCCGTTCATCCCGTTGTGGCAGATGCTGCCCGACTGGGGCTACTGGCTGCTGTTGGGCGTCACCATGCTGTTCGGCTTCTGGCTGTGCGGCAAGGTGGCGAACGACTTGCGCGTGCACGACCATGAAGGCATTGTCTGGGATGAGATGGTCGGCATGTGGATCACCCTGTGGCTGGTGCCCGAAGGGTGGCAGTGGATCCTTGCAGGGTTCCTGATGTTCCGCTTCTTCGACATCCTCAAGCCATGGCCGATTCGCTGGATCGATCGCCACGTGCACGGCGGTGTTGGCATCATGCTCGACGATATCCTGGCGGGCGTGTTTGCCTGGCTGGGCATGCAGGTTCTGGTGTGGGCGGTTGGCTGAGACAGGGAGCGCTTCGATGGCCATACGGACTGTGCTGCTGGCGATATTGCTGAGCGTTGCCCCCTGGGTGGCGGCGGCCGAAGGTGTGCCGAAGCAGGTCCATCTGGTCAGCGAGGAGTGGCTCGACTACACCAATGCCGATGGCTCCGGTGTCGCCTGGGACGTATTGCGCAAGGTGTTCGAACCGGCCGGGGTCAAGGTGGTGACGCAAAGTGCGCCCTACAGCCGTGCAGTCGGGCTGGTCAAACGCGGCGAGGCGGATGCCTGGGTCGGTTCCTACAAGGACGAGAACGACGACAACCTCTACCCGCGCTGGCACTTCGACATGGACCATATCTATGCCCTGGGCCTCGCCAGCAAGCCAGTGCCGACCCTGAGCACCGTTGGCCAGTACCGCCTGGCCTGGGTGCGCGGCTATGACTACGGCAGCTACTTGCCCAATGTGAAGAACTTCCGCGAGATCCAGCGCCGCGAGGGCATCCTGCCGATGCTCGAACATGACCGTGTGGACTTCTACATCGATGCGCAGACCGAAGTCGACTACGTGCTCGGCCAAAGCTCGCAGCCCGGACGCTTCCGTCGCACCCACGTGGCCGAACTGCCGCTGTACCTGGCGTTCGCCCGCAACGGCCAGGCCAAGGCCCTGCGCGACCTGTTCGACCGGCGCATGGCAGAGCTGGTGCGCAGTGGCGAGTTACGGCCGATCTTCGAGCACTGGAAGCAGCCCTATCCGTTCGCTTCCGACAGCCAGCCACAATGAGGCCGCCCTGCTAAGCATCGAACTTTTCGATCTTAAGCGGCGGTATTCAACGAGCGCGCCGGCGGCAACCTGCTGATACAATCGCTCCACGAGAAATTTCCAACTTATCCAGGAGCACAACGTGCCCGTCGTCTTTGTTGCCGCCTCTAAACTCCCGACGCCTTTTGCGACATTCACCATGCATGGTTTCCTCGAAGAAGCCACCGGCCGTGAGCACGTGGTGCTCAGCCTGGGTGATATTGCCGACGGTGAGCCGGTGCTGGGGCGCCTGCACTCCGAGTGCCTGACCGGCGATGCCCTGTTCAGCCAGCGTTGCGACTGCGGTTCGCAGCTGGAAGCCGCCCTGCAGGCCATCGCCCGTGAAGGTCGTGGCGTGCTGCTGTACCTGCGCCAGGAAGGCCGTGGCATTGGCCTGTTGAACAAGATCCGCGCTTACGAGCTGCAGGACGGCGGCGCCGACACCGTCGAGGCCAACGAGCGCCTGGGCTTCGCCGCCGACCAGCGTGACTACGCGATCTGCCTACCGATGCTGGAGCACCTGGGCGTGAAATCGCTGCGCCTGATGACCAACAACCCACGCAAGGTCAAGGCACTGACCGACATGAACATCAAGGTCGCCGCGCGCGTGCCGCTGCACACCGGGCACAACCCGCACAACCGTTACTACCTGGCGACCAAGGCCGACAAGCTTGGCCACATGCTGGGTAACGAGCATCAGGGCGAGGTACCTCAAGCGTGACCCGTGGCGAGGTGAAGCGGCGCCTGGCGCTGGCCTGGTGGCAATACCTGGCGGTCGGCCTGGTGCCGCTACCGGTGATGGCCTGGGCCTTCGGCGGTGGTGATGCGCTGATCCCGGTGCTGGCCATGCCGTTGTTCATTGCGGGCGCGGCGACCATGTTCCTCAGCCTGCCGCGCTTCGGTGCCTTCAAACGCGCCTTGATCGCCACCGACAAGGTCATGGGCACGGCTGAAGAGCCGACTGCCTGGATCGAATTGGCGCGGGTGCGGCGCCTGGCCATGCTGTATGCCTGCTTCCCTGCCTGGGTTGCCGCATTGTCGGTGCTGGTGGGGCTCGAGGCGGTGCCGCAAATCCTCCTGGCGCTGTCCACCGTCGTCATCCTTTACCTCTACCGCATTCCGCGTCAGCTGGGCTGATGCGCGTCCTCCTCTGCCTGTTGGCGCTGCTGGCCTGCACTGCGCGGGCGGGTGAACCGCTGCGCGTGGTCAGCCTCGCGCCTTCGATGAGCGAGATCATGCTCGAACTGCAGGCAGACGACCTTCTGGTGGGTGTGCTCGACGGTGGCGAGCGACCAGCGGCGCTGCGCGCGCTGCCTTCGGTGGGGCGCCAGGGGCAACTGGACATGGAGCGCCTGCTCAGCCTCAAGCCCGACCTGCTGCTGCTCTGGCCGGGCAGCGTGGCCGCGGCCCAGCGCGATCAGCTCAAGCGCCTGGGCATCGCCACCTACAGCGCCGAACCCCACAACCTTGACCAGTTGCTCGAACAGATCGAGGCCATTGCCGTGCGTGTCGGGCGGGCCGAGCACGGGCGGGCCTATGTGCAAGCCCTGCGCGAGCGTCTGCAGCAGTTACGCCAGCAGTACCGGCGCGAGCAGCCGCTGCGGGTGTTCTATCAAGTCTGGGACCGGCCGATGTACACCCTGGGTGGGCGCCAGGTAGTCAGCGATGCCTTGGCCGTGTGCGGCGCGCGCAACCTGTTTGCCGACCTGAGCCAGCCGGCCCCGCAGGTGAGTGTCGAATCCGTGCTGCTGCGCGACCCGCAGGTGATTCTGGCAGGTGATGCGGCGCAACTGGCCAGCTGGAAGGCCTGGCCACGCCTCAGTGCGGTGGCGGCAGACCGCTTGTTGGTGGTGCCGGACAAAGGCCTGGAACGGCCCAGCGGGCAAATGATCGAGGCCACCGCCCGCCTGTGTGCACTGCTTGCGGCTAAAGCGCCGGTGTCCAGGTGACACTGAACAGCGCCGTGCGACCGTCTTCGCGGTAACCGTAACTGGCGCCTTCGTAACTGTACAGCGCGCGGCTGTAGCCCTTGTTAAGCAGGTTATCCAGTTTCAATTCCAGCTTCAGTTCATCCGTCGCCGCCCAGCTGCCGCGCAGGCCCAGCAGGCCATAGCCAGCCAGGCGGTTGCGGTTGGCTTCGTCGTCATAGCTGGTGCTCACCGCTTGCCAGCTGCCGCCCACCGTGAAGCGCTCGAACTGGCGGTCCAGGTCCAGGCTCAAGGTGCGCCGCGCACGGCGGGCGAGGGTGTGGCCGCTGTCGCGATCACGCGGGTCGATCAGGGCCAGGCCGAGCTGGCTGCGCCACTCGCCCCACTGCTGGTCCAGCGCCATTTCAAAGCCGTTGATGCGCGCCGAGGCGACGTTACGCGGAATCGAATCCTGGCCGAAGATGATCGCATCGCGCAGGTCGGTGCGGTACAGCGAGGCTTCCAGGCGGCTGTCGCGGCTGAGCTGGCTGCGCCATTGCAGCTCGTAGCTCTTGGAGTGCTCCGGGTCCAGGTCGGGGTTGCTGAACTGCGGGTAGTACAGGTCGTTGAAGGTCGGGGCGCGGAAGCCCTCGCTGTACGACAGCAGCACATCGTTGTGGGTGTTGAGTGGCACCGTGAGGCTGCCACTCCACGTGGTCTGGCCGCCGAACTGCTGGTTCTGGTCGCGGCGCACACCCAGCTCGGTGGAAAAGTGCTCACCGCTGTAGCGGTGCTGGATGAAGGCGGCGCGGTTCCAGCGGCTGTCCTCGGTGAAGTCGGTGCTGCCGTGCACGCGGTCCTCGTACCAGTCGCCACCGATCAACAGGTTGTGCTGTTCGGTAAGGGCCAGGTCGTTTTGCCAGGTGACCTGGTCGCGGTAGGTGTTGAAGACGAAGCGTTCATCGCTGAGCTTGTCTTGCTTGTCGTCGCGGTTTTCGCTATGGCCGAGCTCCAGGCGCGAATGCCACAGGTCATTGAGCTGAGCGTCGAAGTAGGTGCCCAGGCTGCTGACGCTGAAGTCGGTGTACGGCTTTTGCCCGAAGCTTTCGAAGGTGACCGGGTCGAAGCCGCCGAACGGGTTGTCGTATTCGCTGCGCCCACGGCTGTCGAGCAGGTTCAGGCCCGCTTCGAAACGCTCGCCGAAGGTGTGGCTCAGGCTCAGGTTGAGCGATTTGTTGCGGTAGGCATCGTGGTCGCCGTCGCTGGCGAAGGACGGGCCAGTGGCGTCGATGCCCGCCGTCTCGTCCAGGCTGGCGCCGAGGTTGAAGCGTGTGGCGCCGTCACCGCCGGACAGGCCCAGGTTGCGCTGCCAGGTCTGGTTGCTGCCGGCAGCCAGGCGCAGGCGCGGCTGCAGGCCGGGGCCACTGCTGCGGCGGGTGAAGATCTGGATCACACCGCCGATGGCATCGCTGCCATAGACCGCCGAGCGCGAGCCACGCAGCACTTCGACGCGCTCGATCTGGTCGACGTCGAGAAACTGCAGGCCGCTGTCGCCGGAGGTGGCGTTGGCGATGCGCACGCCGTCCACCAGCACCAGGCTCTGCGCGGCCTTGGTACCGCGGATGAAGATACCCGGCAAGCTGCCGCGCCCACCGGTGGGTGCAACTTGTACACCCGGCACGCGGGTGAGCAGGTCGGTGACGCTGGTGGGTTGCAGGCGGTCGATGTCGTTGCGGGTGAAGACGGTGTTGGCGGCGCTGGTGGCAGTGCGCGATTCGACCTGGCGGTTGGCGCTGATCAGTACGTCGGGGAGTTTCAGGGCGTCATCGCGGGCGGGGTCGGCGGCGAACACTGTCGCGGGGACGCAGAGTAGGGTGGCAAAGGCCGGAATTTTCATCGGTAGTTCCACAGCATTCGCGGGTAAACCCGCCCCCACAGGCCCTGTGTTGAACCCTGTGGGAGCGGGTTTACCCGCAAATTCGTCCTGTTGGCCAGTGAGCGTTACAGGCCGAGCTTGGCCATGCGGGCCTTCACCGAAGCCTCGATCCCAGCCGCATCCAGCCCGCACTCAGCCAGCATCTGCGCAGGCTTGGCATGCTCGACATAGAGGTCCGGCAGCCCTAGGTGCAGCAGCGGTTTGATCACCGCCTGGCTGGCCAGGAACTCACCCACGGCAGCCCCCGCACCGCCCATGATGGCGTTTTCTTCGACGGTCACCAGCAGCGCGTGGCTTGCAGCCAGTTCAAGCACCAGCGCCTCGTCCAGCGGTTTGACGAAGCGCATGTCGACCACGGTGGCGTTGATTTGCTCGGCAACCTGCAGGGCTTCGGCCAGTTGCACGCCAAACACCAGCAAGGCGACTGTTTGCCCTTGGCGGCGGATCACACCCTTGCCGATTTCCAGCGGTTCGAGGTCGCCGCTGATCGGTGCGTTGGGGCCCGTACCGCGTGGGTAACGCACTGCCGCCGGGCCGTTGTACAGGTGCCCGGTGCTGAGCATCTTGCGCAGTTCGTTCTCGTCGCTCGGGGTCATCACCAGCATGCCCGGGATGCAGCGCAGGTACGACAGGTCGTAGCTGCCCGCGTGCGTCGGGCCGTCTTCGCCGACCAGGCCGGCGCGGTCGATGGCGAACAGCACGTCGAGGTTCTGCACCGCCACGTCGTGGATCAGCTGGTCGTAGGCGCGCTGCAGGAAGGTCGAGTAGATCGCCACCACCGGCTTGCTGCCTTCGCATGCCATGCCCGCAGCCAGGGTAACGGCGTGCTGCTCGGCGATGGCCACGTCGAAGTAACGCTCAGGATAGCGTTCGCTGAAGTCGACCAGGTCGGAGCCTTCCTTCATCGCCGGCGTGATACCCACCAAGCGGTTGTCGGCGGCGGCCATGTCACACAGCCACTGGCCGAACACCGCAGAATACTTCGGCCCGCTGGCCTTCTTCGGCGCGGCCGGCTTGTCGACGGGCTCGAGCTTGGTGATGGCGTGGTAGCCGATAGGGTCGATCTCGGCCGGGGCGAAGCCTTTACCCTTCTTGGTCACCACGTGCAGGAACTGCGGGCCCTTGAGGTCACGCATGTTGCGCAGGGTGGCGATCATGGTCGGCAGGTCGTGGCCATCGATCGGGCCGATGTAGTTCCAGCCCAGTTCTTCGAACAGGGTGCCGGGCACCAGCATGCCCTTGGCGTATTCCTCGGTGCGGCGGGCAATTTCCCAGGCGCCTGGCAGGCGCGACAGCACCTTCTTGCTGCCTTCGCGCATGCTCGCGTAGGTGCGGCTGGAGAGAATCTTGGCCAGGTAGTTGGACAGCCCGCCGACGTTACGTGAGATCGACATGTCGTTGTCGTTGAGGATGACCAGCATGTCGGCGTTGACTTCCTGGGCGTGGTTCAACGCCTCGAAGGCCATGCCGGCAGTGAGGGCGCCATCACCGATTACCGCGATCGACTTGCGTGCGCTGTTCTGCAGGCGGGCGGCGATGGCCATGCCCAGGGCGGCGCTGATCGAGGTGCTGGAGTGGCCGACGCCGAAGGTGTCGTATTCGCTCTCGCTGCGGCGCGGGAAGGCGGCGATGCCGTCCTTCTGGCGCAGGCTCAGCATGCGGTTGCGGCGGCCGGTGAGGATCTTGTGCGGGTAGGCCTGGTGGCCGACGTCCCACACCAGCCGGTCGTCCGGGGTGTCGAAGACGTAGTGCAGGGCGATCGTCAGCTCGATCACGCCCAGGCCGGCGCCAAAGTGCCCACCGGTCTGACCCACGGTGTAGAGCAGCTCCTGGCGCAACTCGTCGGCCAGGGGCTCCAAGTCGGCTTCGGCCAGCCGGCGCAGGCCGGCAGGCGTGTCAGCGCGGTCGAGCAACGGCGTGACCGGGCGTTCGCGGGGGATCTCTTGAAACGTCGTGGGCATCAGGCGAGTCGTTATAGATGTTAAGACGCGGCAGTTTACCCCATTGTGGGAAAGACTGCCCATTCAGACGGGTGTGCTGTTGGGCCGCAAAGCGGCCCCGATCAATGGCGGCGTTCGACGATGTAACGTGCCAGTGCCCGCAGCGGTTCTGCGTGTTCGCCCAGGCCTTGCACGGCATCCAGCGCCTGGTCGCGCAGTTCGTTCGCATAGGCCTTGGCCGTTTCCAGGCCAAGCAGGGCCGGGTAGGTAGGTTTGTCACGGGCTATGTCAGCGCCCTGGCGTTTGCCCAGGGTGGCGGTGTCGCTTTCCACGTCGAGGATGTCGTCCTGCACCTGGAACGCCAGGCCGATGGCCTGTGCATAAGTCTGCAAGGCGTCCAGCTGGGCCTGTTCGGCCCGGCCGCTGGCCAGGGCGCCAAGGCGCACGCTGGCTTCGATCAGCGCGCCGGTCTTGTGCCGGTGCATGAATTCCAGCGCCTGCTGGTCCAGCTTCAGGCCTACCGAGCCGAGGTCGATGGCTTGGCCGCCGACCATGCCGGCGGGGCCGGCCGCCTTGGCCAGGGCCTGGACCATGGCCAGGCGGATGCTGTCGGGCTGCGGGCTCAGGCGGGGGTCGAGCAGGGCGCTGAAGGCCAGGCTCTGCAAACCGTCGCCAGCAAGGATCGCGCAGGCTTCGTCGAAGGCTTTATGGGTGGTCGGTTGGCCGCGGCGCAGGTCGTCGTCGTCCATCGCCGGCAGGTCGTCATGCACCAGCGAATAGGCGTGGATCAGTTCCACTGCGCAGGCGGCGCCGTTGGCCTGCTCGGCCGGCGCGCCCAGCGCTTCGCAGGCGGCATAGGCGAGCAATGGGCGCACACGCTTGCCACCGTTCATCACGCTGTAGCGCATGGCAGCGTACAGCCGCTCAAGCTCTTTGGAGGGTGCGATGAACAGGGGTTCGAGAGCGGCGTCGACGCGGGCCTGGCTGCTGGCCTGGTAAGCGCTGATCATGCTTCTGGCTCCGGGTCGAAGGGCTGCGCGGCGAGCTCGCCGTCACGCTCCAGCAATATCTGAACTTTCTGCTCGGCCTGGGCCAGTGCGCCCTGGCAGTCGCGGGTCAGGGCGATGCCCTGCTCGAACGCGGCCAGCGAGTCTTCCAGCGACAACTCGCCGTTCTCCAGGCGCTCGACCAGGGCTTGCAGGTCGGCGAGGGATTGCTCGAAATCGATGGAGGCTTTTTTGCGGGCCATGGCGACGGGTCTCGGTAGCGTGTCAGAACGGCGCGACACTAGCAGAGCGGGGCGGGGGGAGCAAATTGCAGGGGCCGTTGAGGGTGGATTTGCCGGCCCATTCGCAGGTTTGAGCGAATGGGCCGCACAGCGGCCCTGTCCAACAGATCAGGCGAATGCTGCTTGCTGTTCCTCCATTGCCTCGCGGCAGCGTGCCAGCTCGGCAATGGTCAGCACTGGCAGATTGTACTGCCGCGCATACACCGCCACCTGCTCGCCCCGGGCCATGCTGCCGTCGGGGTTCATCAACTCGCACAGCACCGCTGCCGGGCGCAACCCGGCCAGGCGCGCCAGGTCCACCGAGCCTTCGGTATGGCCACGGCGGCTCAGCACGCCACCCTCGCGTGCGCGCAGCGGGAACACGTGGCCAGGGCTGACGATATGGCGTTGCTCGGCCGTCGAGCGCAGCGCCGCTTCGATGGTGGTTATCCGGTCCTGGGCCGAAACCCCGGTGCTGACGCCTTCGGCCGCTTCGATGGTGACGGTGAAACCGGTGCCGTGGCGGGCCTGGTTGTTCTGCACCATCGGCGCCAACTGCAGGGCATCGACGGTGGCTTCGTCCAGGCACAGGCAGACGATGCCGCTGCAATCGCGGATCATCATGGCCATGGTCTGCAACGACAGGTTTTCGGCGGCGGCAACGATGTCCGCTTCGTCCTCGCGGTCGTCATCGTCGAGCAGCAGCACGGGGCGGCCGGCCTGGAAGGCCGCGATGGCGGCGGACACATTGGGGAATTGCTGGTGATGCTGGGGGGACATGAAACGCTCCTCGTGATTGATCGATGAACGTCTCGGGGCGAACAAAATGCGCGCGCAAGGGCGCCCGAATGGCCCTTGCCTGACGCCTTCTTTCATCCGGACTATGACCGTCGGCTCTGGAGTCGCACCAGATCTGCTGACCCCCGGCATGGCCGGGGCGCTCGCGGGCTCATCTTTCGATTTACCGCCGGTGGGGACTTTCACCCCGCCCTGAAGACCGGGCAAGCATACCCCAGAGTGGCACCCAGCTGGCAACCCGCCGCTTTACGACTTTCGGCGCATGCACTTAGAGATATACCGCACCGCGCCTTCACCGGGCCCTAGAGTTTCGATCCTGATTTCGCCCACCCAGGAGCAACCCATGAGCACCCTTTATCCGTTTACCGACGCCGACCTCGATGAGGCTTTCGGTTCACTTGAAGCGACCCTGTTTGACAAGAAACGCGATGCCCAGGCCCCGGACAGCAACCCGAGCCCCAGCATCCTGATCGTGGCCGGGGCCCAAGGGTCCGGCAAAACTTACCTGCTGGATAACACGCTGTTGTCGAGCGGGCACTATGATCACTATGTGCGACTGTACCTGCCCATGTTCCGTGAACTGCATCCGCACTACGCGACAATGCAGGAGCATGGCACGCTACACGTGTACGAACACACCGAGTCATTCATCTGGGGCTTGTGTGGCAAAGTTTTCGCTCATGCCTTCGGCAACCGTTACAACATCATCATGGAATGCGCCCTCGATGATCCCGGCTTTGCCAGTTTCCCAGCGCAAGCCGTCGCCGCAGGTTACCGTTTCAATGTGCATCTGATCGCTTGCCAGAAGGAATTCAGCCATTGGGCGACCCTCGACCGGGGCGTAAGAAGCATCGCCGCAAATGAGATCGAGCGGTTCATGTCGTTGTCAGCCATCGAGGGGTCGCAAGCCAATGCGCGGGTTATCCTCGATGCCTTTGAAAATGCCTGCACTCAGGTTCCGAATTCCGAAATCACGCTCTATCGGCGGGGAATAGAGACAGGCATGGACAGCAAAGTGCTGTGCCACAGCCGCTGCGAAGCCGTTGACAACCTGGCGCCCCAGCCAGACTTCCAGGGGCAGCCTTTCGTTACCGCAGCGCACTTGAATCCTTCATTTCAAATCCGCCGCAGCCTTGAGGCCAACGCCCCCTGTTCCTACCCCCAGTATTCCCAGGTCGTGCATGCCGGTATGCTCGATGCGCAAACCCGTCAGCAGATGGTACGCCTGTGCTGCAAGACCCTCGACCGTGCGCAACAGGAGATGGCGCGCGTGCCGACAACCGTGTTCCGAGAGTTGAGTAGCTACGTGCTCAAGTACATCTACCCTTGAACATTCACTCGTGAGTCAGATGCTCCACGACCAGGCGCAGTGATGCTGGCAACATTGCGCCATGCCCCAACCCCTCGAACCGCTCGAAACGCACCTGCAGCCCCGGCACCTTGGCCAGGTCCGCCGCCAGCTCGCGCGCTGGCCGTTGCACATCGCCCTTCACCTCGGCACGCGGGTGCGCGGGCTCATCGCCACCGCGCATCAGCAACAACGTCGGGCGGCTATTACCCATGCGCTGCTGCAGCCCCTGCGCCTCGCGCACGATCGCCCCGTCATGCCACCACAACGACGGGCTGGCCGCTGCGTAGTGGCTGAATGCGCCAGGCCGGGTGAACAGCGCATGCAGCACGGCCAACCCACCATAGGAATGCCCCCACAGGGTCTGCTGATGCTGGTTGATCGGCGCCACGCCGGCCACCATCGGCCGCATGCGCTGGGTCAGCAGGTCCAAGAACGCATCCACACCGCCGCTGGGCTGGCCCGTCAGCGGGTCGCGCTGTTCTGAGAGGCCAGGAATGGTCGGTGTGTAGTCATAGGTACGCCCGGCACGCTCGATGCGCTGCTCGGTCTGATAACCCACCGCCACCAGCAGCGGCGCCTGGCCAGCGGCGAGTGTGTTCAACTGTGCGCTGTCCAGGGCGCCCAGCGCGGCATTGCCATCGAGCATCCACAGCACCGGATAACCTGCGGCAGGCGCTGGGCGGTCTGGCTTGCCGACCCACAGGCGGTAGTGGCGCTGGCCGTCGGCCGAGTCCAGGTCGAGGTGGCTGAAGCGGTAGGCCAAGTCCTGGCGCTGCAGCAGCGACGTGTCCATCTTCTGCTCGCGCTCGGGTTGCGCCAGGGCAACCGGTGCCATAAGGGCCAGTGCCAAGGCCAGGGTGATCTTGCTCATCAGGCGTCTCATCAGGGCGTTGCAAGGAACGCAAGGCGGGAGAGCCCAGATGATAATCAGTCCTGATTGAGCGTAAAGCGCATTAACTTTCTAAACATTCCTGGGCGGCAGGCAGCAACAGGTGCAGGCACAGGCCGGGGTGACCATTGCTGGCCCAAAGGCGGCCGCCTTGCAATTCGACCGCGCGGCGGGCGATGGCCAGCCCCAGGCCGAAGCCTGCGCCGCTGTTGGGCAAGCGTTGATAGGGCTGGAATATGCGTTCGAGCTCCGCTTGCGGTACGCCAGGGCCCTGGTCGCTCAGGCGCAGGTGCCAGCAGTCGCCCTCACGCCAGCCGTCAAGGCTGACTCGGCCTTCGGCGGGCGAATGGCGAATGGCATTGCGCATCAGGTTTTCCAGCGCCTGGGCCAGGCTGTCCAGGTGCACCTGCACCCGGCAATCGGTGCCGAGCGAACAGGGCAGGCGAGCGAGTGCCCAGCCGCTCTCGAAGCAGGCGTCCTGGCACAGCGCTTCCCACACGGACAGCATCAGCACCGGTTCGGTCGCTAGCTGTGGCTGCTCGGTGTCCATCCAGGCAAGGTCCAGGGTGTCTTCGAGCAGCTTCTGCATGTCATTCACCTCGTGCCCCAGGCGCTCACGCAACTGGGCAGGCGGCAAGTCACTGTCGTGGGCGATGCGCAGCCGCGCCAGGGGGGTGCGCAGTTCGTGGGACAGCGTGCGCAGCAGCAGGCGTTGCTGCTCAAGGCTGTGGCGCAGGCGCCCGGCCATGTGTTCGAAGGCCTGCGCCAGTTCACCCAACTCGTCGCGGCGGTCCTGCAGGGGCAGGCCGGGGTTGTCCAAGTCGTCCGCGCGCAAGGCATCGGCGCGGTCGCGCAGGCGGTTGAGCGGTGCGACCAACTGGCGATAGAGCACCAGGCCCAGCAGCAGTGCCAGCAGCGTAGGTGCGACGCCGTGGGTGATGATGTGGGTCCAGGGCGTCAGGCCCGTGGGCAGTAGGCGTTCGGGCAGTTGCAGCACCAGCCGGCCGTGTTCGGGGTGCTGCGGGAACTCGATACTGACGAACGGCAATTCGTCCTGCAGCCGCCGGCTCATCGGCCAGTCGAGTTTGCGCATGAAAGTCAGGTGGCTGGCCTCCTCGGCATTCAACGGCGTGGTGCCGAGGCTCTGCAGGTGCGGCCCGATCACGGCCGCCCAGGTGTCTTCGGCGTGTTGCAGTTGCCTGCGCAAGGCCTCGGCACCGGCCGCGCCACCTTGCTGCCAGGCTTCTTCAGCCAGCTGCGCGTAGCGCCCTAGATACGCCTGGTCGGCCTGGGACAGAAAATAGGTGCTGCGCTCAACCGACAAGCCCCAGGTCCAGATCAGCCAGGTCAGCAGCAGGCAGAAGCTTACCTGCAGTGCCGCCAGCTTCCACAGCAGGGGGTGTCGGCGCATCAGGCATGCTCCCTGTCGACCAGGATGTACCCCTGGCCGCGCACCGCCTGGATCTGCACATGCTGGGCGCCGATATCGGCCAGCTTGCGGCGCAGGTTGCACACATGCACATCGAGGCCGCGGTCCAGGCGGGTGTAAGCCCGGTGTAATACGGTCTGGTAAAGGAATGCTTTGCTCAAGGCCTCGCCAGGGTGGGCGCTGAGCGTGGCCAACAGGCGAAATTCGGAGGCTGTGAGCCCAGCAGCCTTGCCGTGGTGGACGACATCCTGGCAGCCCTGATCAAGCATCACCTGGGTTGATTCGCCCTGCCGTACAACGCCGCGGTCAAAGGCCACCCGGCGCAGCAGTGCATCGACCCGTGCGTCCAGTTCAGCCAGGCTGAAGGGTTTGGGCAGGTAATCGTCCGCCCCGCGGGTAAAGCCACTGATGCGATCCTGCTCGGCGCCCAGGGCAGACATCAGCATAACCGGCACTGCCTGCTGGCAACGCAGTTCGTCGAGCAGGCTGAGGCCATCGAGGCCCGGCAGCATGATGTCCAGCAGCACCAGATCGAAGCGATCATGCTGCACCGCGTTCAACGCCTGGGTGCCGCTGGCGCAGGCATTGACCCGGAAGCTGCGGTTGAGGAAGTGGCGCTGAAGGTCCTCACGCAGGCGTGGGTCATCTTCGACAAGCAGGAGTGAGGTGGGCATGGGGATTCTTGAATAAGAATTCGTATCAGTTGCTGATCATCCCATTGCGGGCGGGTGGAGGGCAATCGTGCCGTGCCGGCCGCATGTGTTAAGAAGGTTAATCCTGCTGCACCCCCTGTTTTCGTCCGGTATCGTTCGCAAAAAGCAATGTGTTTCGTTTGCGATTAAATATCATTTGGACGAAGGGTGTGTCATGAGCGGTTTCAAAGGTGTGGGGAGCCCGCGACGGGTTCGGGGATGGCTGGTACTGGGGTTGTTGGCGCCGTTTTCGTTGTCGGCATTGGCCGAAACGGTGGCGAATGAGACGGCTGCCGACAGCTCGCTCGACTTGCCAGCACTGACCATCGAAGGCAACCGCCTGTACGACATGTTGCCTTCGCAAGACACCGGTGGTTACAGCGTCGACGCTGCGACCGTGGGCACCAAGACCCCCGCAGCGCTCAAGGACATCCCGCAATCCATCACCGTTTATACCCAGGACTACGTCAAGGACCGCCAGTTCGTTCACCTGGATGACCTGGCCAAGTACACCGCCGGCCTGCGTACCCTGACCAACGACAGCGGCCGCTCGTCGATTTATGCCCGTGGCTACGAGTACAGTGAATTCAACATCGACGGCCTGCCGGCGCCCATGGCCAGCATCTTTGGCACCGTGCCTTCGCTGGCGGCCTTCGACCGCGTCGAGATCATGCGCGGCCCGGCGGGGTTGTTCAGCAGCACCAGCGAGTTGGGCGGCATCGTCAACATGGTGCGCAAGCGTCCGACCGCCGAGTTCCAGGGCCACGTCGAAGCCGGCTATGGCACCTGGGACACAAACCACGAAGAAATCGACCTGAGCGGCCCACTGGATGAGGCGGGCAAGGTGCGCGGGCGTTTCATCGCGTCGCGTGACGACACCAATGGTGAAGTCGACTACAACGCCAATACCAGCAACAGCTATTACGGCGCGCTGGACATCGACCTGGATGACGACACCCAGCTGTCGTTCGGGCTGATCCACGAAGTGAAGAACATCACCCCGCACAACGGCTACCCGGCCACGCTGTCGGGCGACGTACCCGACTTCAGCCATTCCCGCTTCCTCGGCGCCGACTGGAACGCCTTCGACGGCAAGACCACTGACCTGGTGGCCGAATTGACCCACCGTTTCGACAACGGCGGTTATGGCCGTATCGCCGCCCGTGGCTCGCACCGCGACACCAACTACCTGTATGCCTTCACCGCGACCAACGCCACCACCGGGGCCAACTCCGAGCGCGCCAGCGCCCGTGACTTCACCCAGGACACCTATTCGCTGGATGCCAGCTACAGCCAGCCGTTCGAAACGTTCGGCCAGGTCAGCGAATTCGTGGTCGGCACCGACTACAAGAACTACGACACCGAATACCTCAACGGCACCACGAACCTGGGGGCGATCAACGTCAACAGCTACTCGCCGACCCGGTTCGCCAAGCCGTCGCCGAACTACAGCACCGAAACCGGCATGCAGGAAGAGGAATACGGCCTGTACTCCAAAGTCACCTTCCGCCCGGTCGAGCGCCTGGCGCTGATCGCCGGTGGCCGCTTCAGCTGGTACCGCGGTGATTTCTACACCACGACCCTGAGCAGCGGCTCGACGGTCGACGACAACAAGCGTGTCGATGGCCGCTTCACGCCCTACGGTGGGCTGGTCTACGACCTGACCGACAACCATGCGCTGTACGCCAGCTATTCGCAGGTGTTCAAGCCGCAGTCAGACACCGACGGCAATGGCCGGGTGCTCAAGCCGCGTGAAGGCGAGCAGTATGAGTTCGGCCTCAAGAGCAGCTACTTCGGCGGCGATCTCAACACCCGCCTCTCGGTTTTCCGCCTGACCGACAAGAACCGCGCCAGCACCGAATACGATGCCGATGGCGTGGATACCGGTTTCTCCGTCGCCTCCGGCAAGACCCGCGTCAAGGGTGCCGAAGTGGAAGTCAGCGGCAAGCTGACGGCAAACTGGGAGCTGCTGGCGGGCTACACCTGGATGGAAACCGAAACGGTCGACGGTGACGCCGAAACCACCTTCTTCATCATGCCGCGCAACCAGGCCTCGCTGTGGAGCAAATACACCATCAGCCAAGGTCCGCTGACCGGGCTGGCCATCGGCGGTGGCGTCTCGGCGATGAGCAACTTCTACTCCGAGAACGGCGGCGTGCGCATCGACGCACCGGGCTATGCCACGGTGGATGCGATGCTCTCGTACCCGGTGACCTCGAAGCTGACGGCAACCTTGAACGTCAACAACCTGTTCGACGGGGACTACCTGTCTCGGGTGGGGTCGACCTCGACGTTCAACTTCTATGGGCCGTCGCGGAGCATGATGGTGGGGGCGCGGTACGACTTCTAGCCCTGGCTAGGGCTCGGGTTTTCTGACAGTACGCAGATCGAGCGCCGCCCGCGATGCATCGCGCGGGCGGCGCTCCGATTTCATGGGCGCTGAAAATGGCGTACCAGGCAGGCATTAAAAAGCCGGCTTGTGGCCGGCTTCTCGGGGACGGTTCCGGCTAATTTATGGTAAGCCGCAACCGCCTTAACTGTGTGGCCAGCAAGGGCCTGAAAGAGATGGCGAACGCTCGTGTGGAACGCTGCCGAGCCCTCTGGAACGCGGCTTGCGCCGGTCGGGGCTGAATGTGCCGCGTAGCATACAAGGGCCTGCACAGGATGCCCAGCAAAAAATGGCACAGAGTGTTTCAGTCGAGGCGTTGCTGGCGGAAATGCGACCAGTGGAACACCCAGCCGAGGATCTGCAGCCGCTGGGCCTGGCGCTGGGCGGCGGTGAAGCGTTCCACGGTGTAGCTGTGCCGGTCATGGTTGTGCAGGCACAGGGTGTCGTTGTGGCCAAGGCTCAGGCAATTCACCCTGAGGGTGCCATTGTGCAGCAAGGCATACGTTTCCCCGTCGATGACCTGGGTCTGGCTGAGGTCGATGGCCAGGACTGCGTCACGCGGCATCCACGGCGCCATGTTGCGGGTGGGCATGGCCACGCAGACCGCGTTGGCGGGCGCAATGCCCAGTGCCTGCAGCGCTTTTGCAGGGAGCTGCAGGCAATGGTCGTCGAGCGCGACGAGCTGGCCGTGACGCACTTCGTGATAAGGCACCTGCAGAAGCTGGGTAGCGGGGGTCGACAGCGATGTCGGCGAATCATTCGGCGTTGGCTGTACAGCGAAGTGGCGCAGGATCGAACTGGGATGTTTGGGGCCTTCGCCACTGCGTAGCCAGCGACGGTGCACGCAGAACAGGTCGGCCAGTTCGTCGAGGCGCGCCAGGGGGATGCCGCGCTTGAACCAGTTGTTGACGTGCTGGGGCGTGACACGGCGCTGGGCGGCGAAGTCGGAAGGGGTCAGGCCACACTCGTGGAGGAGGGCCTTGAGGCGGTCACCGGATGTGTTCATGCGGCCGAGTGTAGCGGCGGTGTGCCAGCCGGGATATGAACCGGGTGTTGACGCAATGTGTGTGAAAACGGCTTGGTTGTAGGGCGCAGGATTAGGACAGCGTAGGAATTCTTACTGCTTGCGGCGCGCCCACAAAAAAGCCCCGCCGAGGCGGGGCTTTGTGCAACCGGTATCAGCCCTTGTAGGCAGCGACCGATTTGGTGATCGCGGCGCGGGCAGCGTCGGCGCCGTCCCAGCCTTCGATCTTGACCCACTTGCCCTTCTCGAGGTCTTTGTAGTTCGCGAAGAAGTGCTCGATCTGCTGGATCAGCAGGGCTGGCAGGTCGGTGTATTCCTTCACGTCAACGTACAGCTGCGACAGCTTGTCGTGCGGAACCGCGATGACCTTGGCGTCGCCGCCGCCGTCGTCGGTCATGTTCAGGATGCCGACCGGGCGGGCGCGGATGACCGAGCCTGGGGCGACCGGGTACGGGGTGACGACCAGCACGTCCAGCGGATCACCGTCATCGGCCAGGGTGTTCGGGATGAAACCGTAGTTGGCCGGGTAGAACATCGGGGTAGCCATGAAACGGTCGACGAACAGGGTGTCGCTGTCCTTGTCGATTTCGTACTTGATCGGCGCGTGGTTGGCCGGGATCTCGATGGCGACGTAGATGTCGTTTGGCAGGTCTTTGCCAGCTGGAATCTTGCTGTAGCTCATTGGGCAGTGCCCCCGTGTTTGGTCAAAAAGTGGCGGCGATTATAGGCACATTCTGCCCATGCATGCCACGCCCCACCTGATGCGCGGGCGCATCAGGCGTGGCTTTCGCGGTAGTCCGGGTGTTCGGCCTGCAGCCGTGACAGGCGTGCGAGCGGGTCCTGGCGGTAGAACAGCGACAGCTGCTGGTACACCTGTGGATAAGCCTGCTGCAGTAGGTCGGGGGCGCTGAAAAAGTACTCGCTGCTGACGGCGAAGAATTCTGCCGGGTTTTCGGCCGCGTAAGGGTCGATGGCCGTCTCGGCGTCGGGGTCGGCGTCGAGCTGGCGGTTGAGGTCGTCATAGGCCTGCTGCATGGCCGTGGCCCAGGCTTGCACGTGCATGCCGCTGTGCAGCGGCGGCAAGCCATTGGCATCGCCATTGAGCATGTCGAGCTTGTGCGCCAGTTCGTGGATCACCAGGTTGTAGGCCTCCCAGCCGCCGCTGGCCAGCACCCCGGCCCAGGCCATGATCACCGGGCCTTGCTGCCACGCCTCACCGCTGTGTTCGGCATCCCACACATGCTCCACACCACTGGCGTCACGGTGGCGCTGGGGGCTCTTGAAGTCGTCGGGGTAGAGGATGATCTCGTGGAAGCCCTGGTACCAGTTGAGCTCGCCCAGGTGCAGCAGCGGCAGCTGGGCCTGGGCGGCGAGGAACAGGCGCTGCTCATCATCCAGCTCGACCCCAGGCAGGGTGGTCAGGTGTTTGTCGAGCAGGAACAGGATGCAGGCGTCGCGCAGCCAGAGGTCCTCGTCGTCGCTGATGCCGTCGAGCATCGGCAGGCGTTCGCGGACCGCCTGCCATTGCTGCGGGTCGACCGGGTAGCGCGCCAGGGTGCGCTTGCGCCGCCAGGCGCTGAAAGACCACATGCTGGCTGTCAGTGTGCCTTGGCTGTGCGGCCCAGGCGCCCGCGCAGCAGGCCGAGCACCATCGGTACCAGCGACAGGAAGATGATGCCGACCACCATCAACGACAGGTGCTGCTTGATGAATGGCACGTTGCCGAAGAAGTAGCCGAGGGTCACCAGGCCGCCGACCCACAGCAGCGAACCTGCCACGCTGAAGCCCAGGAAGCGCGGGTAGTGCATGTGGGCGATACCCGCGACGAAGGGTGCAAAGGTGCGCAGGATCGGCAGGAAGCGCGCCAGGGTCACGGTCTTGCCGCCGTGGCGCTCATAGAATTCGTGGGTGCGCTGCAGGTAGTCGCGACGGAAGATTTTCGAATTGGGGTTGTTGAACAACCGTTCGCCCGCCGTTCGCCCAATCACGTAGTTGGTGCTGTCGCCCAGGATTGCCGCAGCCATCAGCAGGCCTGCCAGCAGCACCGGGTCCATGCCACCACCGGCGGCCACGGCACCAGCGATGAACAGCAGCGAATCGCCCGGCAGGAACGGCATGACCACCAGGCCCGTTTCGCAGAAAATCACGGTGAACAGGATGGCGTAGATCCACGGGCCGTAGTTGGTGACCAGCAGGTCGAGGTAGGCATCGAGATGCAGGATAAGGTCCAGCGGGTTGAAATCCATGTACAGCACCTGTGTTCTTGACCCGCAGCTACGGGCGCGCGGACTTGCGGGAGGGTAAATTTTCACACATGTCAGGAGGGAGCATTATACGGCTATGTAGGAATCATGCCCGGGGAGTTTGTAGCGGGGGGTTACTGGCCCATCGCCGGCAAGCCGAGGATGGGCCAGTACTGATCAGTCCTGGCTGATCGGCAGGATGTAGTTCTCGAACTCGGTATCCTTGCGAAAGCCGATGGACTCATACGTCTTGCGCGCTGCCTCATTGTCGGCGCTGGTCGATACCCGCATGCGCACCGCCTGGGTGTCCTTGGCCATCTTCTTGGCCTCGCGCATCAGGTGGTCCGCGACCAGCATGCGCCGCGAATCTTCGGCCACGTAGATATCGTTGAGAATCCACACCCGCTTCAGCGACAGCGATGAGAAGCTCGGGTACAGCTGGCAGAAGCCCAGCAGCTTGGTGTCGTCGTCATCCGGCAAGGCCAGGTAGATGACCGATTCGTCACGCTTGAGACGTGTTTCGAGGAATTTGCGCGAGCTGTCCGGATAGGGCAGCTGCCCATAGAACTCACGGTATCGGACGAACAGCGGAGTGAGCAGGTCGAGGTGTTCCAGGGTTGCCTTGATGATGCGCATGTGCGGCCCTCAGAGTCCATTTGGGGAAACAGCGGAATGCCTGCAGCTTTCAAACGCATGCTGCCCCAATGCAGGCCAGGAGCGCAATCCGCCTTCCATGACAGGTTGTTTACCCTTCGCCGAGCAGGAAGTTGCCCTTCTGAGCGGGGGGGTTATCACTTTCGAGGGTATGGACCTGCGCTTCATCCTTCAGGTTTACGCCCGACAACTGTCGACGGCAGGCCTCACGCATCAGGTACAGCAGGCGATGGGCCGCCATGCCGTAGCTCAAGCCCTCCAGGCGAACGTTGGAGATGCAGTTGCGGTAGGCGTCGGTCAGGCCGACCTTCGGCGCATAGGTGAAGTACAGGCCCAAGCTGTCAGGTGAGCTCAGGCCGGGACGCTCGCCTATCAGCATGACGGTCATGCGTGCGCCGAGCAGTTGGCCGACTTCATCCGCCACAGCCACGCGGCCTTGCTCCACCAGCACCACGGGGGCGCTAGTCCAGCCATCGGCAGCGGCCTGTTCCTCGAAACGGGCCAGGAACGGCAGGGTATGGCGATGCACGGCCAGGGCGGAGAGGCCGTCGGCGACCACAATGGCCAGGTCGACGCCGCCGGGGTTGGCCTGGGCGTGCTGGCGCAGCTGTTCGGCCGAGTCATCACTCAGGCGTCGGCCCAGATCGGGGCGCTGTAGGTACTGGTGGCGGTCGCTCGCGGCGCTGTGCAGCACCAGGCTGTCGCGCCCGCGGTCCTTGAGCTGCTCCGCCAGGGTGTGGTGATCGAAGGCCAGGTGCACGGCATCACGGGCCTGGGCGTGGGCGAACTGGAAGTCCAGCTGCGCGCCGGTCGGCAGGCTGATGCCGCTGCGGCCCAGGGCGATGCGTGCCGGGGTCAGGTTGCGCAAGGCCAGCCAGGGGTTTTCGGGGGTGGGGGTGCGATGGTCCATGATCACCTCTATGCCAGCTGTGCCAACGCCTGGCGGAACGCCGGCGGCAGGTTGTCGCCGAAGCGTACGCGGCCATCGGCCTGGGTGAAGATGCCGGTGCGCTGCAGCCAGGCCTCGAACTCTGGCCCGGGCTTCAGGCCCAGGGTCTGGCGCGCATACAGCGCGTCGTGGAATGAGGTGGTCTGGTAGTTGAGCATGATGTCGTCGGAGCCGGGGATGCCCATGATGAAGTTGATCCCGGCCACGCCCAGCAGCGTCAGCAGGGTGTCCATGTCGTCCTGGTCGGCCTCGGCGTGGTTGGTGTAGCAGATGTCGCAACCCATCGGCACGCCGAGCAGCTTGCCGCAGAAATGGTCTTCAAGGCCGGCGCGGATGATCTGCTTGCCGTTGTACAGGTACTCGGGGCCGATGAAACCGACCACGGTGTTGACCAGAAACGGTTTGAAATGCCGGGCCACGGCGTAGGCGCGGGTTTCGCAAGTTTGCTGGTCGACGCCATGGTGGGCGTTGGCCGACAAGGCGCTGCCCTGGCCGGTTTCGAAATACATCAGGTTTTGCCCGAGGGTGCCGCGCTTGAGCGAGAGGCCGGCCTCGTAGCCTTCCTGCAGCACATTGAGGTTGATACCAAAACCGGCGTTGGCCGCTTCGGTGCCGGCAATCGACTGGAACACCAGGTCCAGCGGCACGCCGCGGTTGATCGCTTCGATCGAGGTGGTGACATGGGTCAGCACGCAGGCCTGGGTGGGGATGTCGTAGCGCTGAATGATGGCGTCGAGCATTTCCAGCAGGGCGCAGATCGAGGCGATGCTGTCAGTGGCCGGGTTGATGCCGATCATGGCGTCGCCGTTGCCGTACAGCAGGCCGTCGAGGATGCTGGCGGCGATCCCGGCCGGCTCGTCGGTGGGGTGATTGGGCTGCAGGCGGGTCGACAGGCGCCCCCGTAAACCCATGGTGCCGCGAAAACGGGTGACCACGCGGATCTTCTGCGCCACCAGCACCAGGTCCTGCACGCGCATGATCTTCGACACGGCGGCGGCCATTTCCGGGGTCAGGCCCGGGGCCAGGGCGCGCAGGCTGTCCTCGTTGGCGTCGTCGCTGAGCAGCCAGTCACGCAGGCCACCCACGGTCAGGTGGCTGACCGGGGCAAAGGCCTGGGCGTCGTGGGTGTCGATGATCAGCCGGGTGACTTCATCCTGCTCGTACGGGATCAGCGCTTCGGTGAGAAAGTGGCTGAGCGGGATATTGGCCAAGGCCATTTGTGCGGCGACGCGTTCGCCGTCGTTGGCGGCAGCCACGCCGGCCAGGTAATCCCCCGAGCGTGCAGGGCTGGCCTTGGCCATCACGTCCTTGAGGCTGTCGAAGCGGTAGACCAGGTGGCCTACCGTGTGTACGAAACTTGCCATACAGAATCTCCAGAGCGCCGCGGGGCCAGCCCGCGGCGGGTGTCGGCAATCAGTGCAAGGCCTCTTCGGCCTTCTGAATCGCGGCGAATTCCTCTTCCGGTGTGCCCGCCACCAAATGGTGGCGGCTGTAGAACGCAAAGTAGGCAATTAATACGGCATAGATCACGGCGGCGCCAATCACCACCCGAGGGTCCACCAAAAAGCCTGCGACCACGGCGATGCAGGCCAGTACCAGGGCCAGGCCCGAGGTGAAGATGCCGCCAGGTGTGCGGTAAGGGCGTTCCATTTTTGGCCGGCGGATGCGCAGGGTGATGTGCGCAGCCATCATCAGCACGTACGACAACGTCGCACCGAACACCGCGACCAGGATCAGCAGGTCGCCCTGGCCAGTCAGTGACAGGGCGAAGCCGATGATGCCGGGAATGATCAGGGCTAGCACCGGGGCCTTGCTCTTGTTGGTTTCAGAGAGCTTGCGCGGCAGGTAGCCAGCGCGGGAAAGCGCGAAGATCTGCCGGGAATAGGCATAGATGATCGAGAAAAAGCTGGCGATCAGGCCAGCCAGGCCAACCAGGTTGACGAAACCGCCCATCCAGGTCGAGCCGCCGTATGCCTTGGACAGCGCCTCGACCAGCGGGTTGCCGGAGGCTTTGAGGGCTTCCGAGCCAGCGCCGCCGGGGCCGACCACCAGAATCAGCAAGGCAAAGGCCAGCAGCACCAGCATGGCGCCGATCAGGCCGCGGGGCAGGTCGCGTTTCGGGTTCTTGGTTTCTTCGGCCGCCAGTGGCACGCCTTCGACGGCCAGGAAGAACCAGATCGCGTAGGGGATGGCCGCCCACACGCCTACGTAGCCGAACGGCAGGAAGCTGCTGGCGCCAACCGCGTCGGTCTGGGCGATGTCAAACAGGTTCGCTGCATCAAAATGGGGCACCATGCTCACCAGAAACACCGCCAGGGCGATGGCGGCGATGGCGGTGATGATGAACATCAGCTTCAGCGCTTCACCGACACCGAAGATGTGGATGCCGATGAAGACGATGTAGAACGCCAGGTAGATCATCCAGCCGCCAATGCCGAACAACGACTGGCAATAGGCGCCGATGAACACCGCGATGGCCGCCGGGGCGATGGCGTATTCGATGAGGATCGCCGTGCCGGTGAGGAAGCCGCCCCAGGGGCCGAAGGCGCTGCGGGCGAAGCCATAGCCGCCGCCAGCTGTAGGGATCATCGAGGACAGCTCGGCCAGCGAGAAGCACATGCACAGGTACATGGTGGCCATCAGCAAGGTGGCGAGGAACATCCCGCCCCAGCCGCCCTGGGCCAGCCCGAAGTTCCAGCCAGCGTAGTCGCCGGAAATCACGTAGGCCACACCGAGGCCCACCAGCAGCACCCAGCCGGCGGCTCCTTTTTTCAGTTCACGTTGCTGGAAATAGTCCGAGCCGACCTTTTCAAAGTCGACGGAAGCACCTGCCGGCGTGCCGGCGGATTGATCGCTTGGCATAGATTCACCTGTTCTTTTTCTTGGTGGCCGGAAGGCTTCCGGCCGATGGTGATGGGTACTGCAGGAAGCGAGCCAGAGCGGTTCGTGCACGCGAACCGCTCTGCTGATGGGCTTAGAAGAAGCCCAGTGGGTTGATGTCGTAGCTCACCAGCAGGTTCTTGGTCTGCTGGTAATGGTCGAGCATCATCTTGTGGGTTTCACGGCCAACGCCGGACTTCTTGTACCCGCCGAACGCGGCGTGCGCCGGGTACAGGTGGTAGCAGTTGGTCCACACGCGGCCTGCCTTGATGCCGCGCCCCATGCGGTAGGCGCGGTTGATGTCGCGGGTCCACACGCCGGCGCCGAGGCCGAACTCGGTGTCGTTGGCAATGGCCAGGGCTTCGGCTTCGTCCTTGAAGGTGGTCACGCTGACCACCGGGCCGAAGATTTCTTCCTGGAACACGCGCATCTTGTTGTTGCCCTTGAGCAGGGTGGGCTGGATGTAGTAACCGGTGGCCAGCGACCCTTCCAGCTTCTCGACCTTGCCGCCGGTCAGCAGTTCGGCGCCTTCGTCCTGGGCAATCTGCAGGTACGAGAGGATTTTCTCGAACTGCTGCTGCGAGGCCTGGGCGCCGACCATGGTGTCGGTGTCGAGCGGGTCGCCGCGCTTGATCTGCAGCACCTTCTTCATCACCACTTCCATGAACTGCGGGTAGATCGACTCTTGCACCAACGCCCGCGACGGGCAGGTGCACACTTCGCCCTGGTTGAAGAACGCCAGCACCATGCCTTCGGCGGCCTTCTCGATGAAGCTCGGCTCGGCCTGCATGATGTCTTCGAAGTACACGTTCGGCGACTTGCCGCCCAGTTCGACGGTGGATGGGATGATGTTCTCGGCGGCGCATTTCATGATGTGCGAGCCGACCGGGGTGGAACCGGTGAAGGCGATCTTGGCGATGCGCTTGCTGGTGGCCAGCGCTTCACCGGCCTCGCGGCCATAGCCTTGCACCACGTTAAGCACGCCTGGCGGCAGCAGGTCGCCGATCAATTCGACCAGTACGCTGATGCCCAGCGGCGTTTGCTCGGCCGGCTTGAGCACTACGCAGTTGCCGGCGGCCAGGGCCGGGGCGAGCTTCCACGCGGCCATCAAGATCGGGAAGTTCCACGGGATGATCTGCCCGACCACGCCCAATGGCTCATGGATGTGATAAGCGACGGTGCCTTCGTTGATTTCCGCGGCGCCGCCTTCCTGGGCGCGGATGCAGCCTGCGAAGTAGCGGAAGTGGTCGACTGCCAGCGGGATGTCGGCGTTGAGGGTTTCACGCACCGGCTTGCCGTTGTCCCAGGTTTCGGTGATGGCCAGGACTTCGAGGTTCTGCTCGATACGGTCGGCAATCTTCAGCAGCACGTTGGAGCGGTCCTGCACTGACGTGCGGCCCCAGGCGTCGGCGGCGGCGTGGGCGGCGTCGAGCGCCTTGTCGATGTCTTCGGCAGTGGAACGGGGGAATTCTGCGATCAGTTTGCCATTCACCGGGGAGGTATTTTCGAAGTACTGCCCCTTGACCGGAGCTACGAACTCACCACCGATGTAGTTGCCGTAGCGGCTCTTGAAGGAAACCTTCGCGCCCTCGGTACCGGGATGTGCATAACGCATGGTGTGTCTCCTGGTTAATTGTGTTTGTTGAGGAGTTGAGAAGCGTAGAGCAAGGGGCGGGCCAGCGTGGTCTGGCCTATATAAATCAACGGGTTAGAATGGTTTTTGGGTGGCTTGGATGCAGTGCTGTGCCAGTGACGGTACGCCTTGGGTGACACTTTGTACCGTTTGCGACACGTTGCATGACGGTGCATTGCAAAGCCTGGGCGGGAGGAGGATGCTGGCAAGACGTTCCATCTGCGGAGAACAACAACCCATGCAGAGCAACGACCTCAGCCGCCATGCCCGGCAGGTGCATGACGTGGCCCACGGCGAAGCCGGCAGCGACCCGTCCATTGCCCGCTCCTGGCTGCGATGCCTGGAGGACTATCACCTCGACCCGTCGGTGGTCGCAGCGCCGGTGGTGCTTGAACATGGCCGCCTGCAGGAAAGCCGCGAGCGTCTTCGCCAGGTGCTGCAAATCGCCGACAACGAAATGAACAGCCTGCATCAGCAGCTTTCCGGTGCCGGCCATGCCGTGCTGCTGACTGACGCGCGCGGGGTGATCCTCAACTGCGTAACCGCGCCCAGCGAGCGGCGCATTTTCGAACGCGCCGGGCTGTGGTTGGGCGCGGACTGGAGTGAGGCCCGCGAGGGCACCAACGGCATCGGCACCTGCCTGGTCGAACGCCAGGCCCTGACCATCCACCAGAACGAACATTTTCGCGGTCGCCATACCGGGCTGACGTGCTCGGCCAGCCCGGTGTTCGACCCGCATGGCGAACTGCTGGCAGTGCTCGACGTGTCCTCGGCGCGGCCGGATGTGTCGCGCCAGAGCCAATTTCACACCATGGCGTTGGTCAACCTGTCGGCCAAGATGATCGAGAGCTGTTATTTCCTGCGCCACTTCGAACAGCAATGGCTGTTGCGCTTCCATATCCAGGCCGAATCGGTGGGGTTGTTCAGCGAAGGGTTGCTGGCCTTCGATGGCGATGGCCGGATTTGCGCCGCCAACCAGAGTGCCCTCAACTTGCTGGGGGCGATCCGTGGCGGCGTGCTGGGCAAGCCGCTGGAGATGTTCTTTGCCTGCAACCATGACGAACTGTTCAGCCGCGCCATGCCCAACGGCAGCCCGGCATGGCCGTTGTATACCCGTGATGGCCGCCAGGTGTTCGCCAGCCTGCGGGGTCAGGCGAGGGCGCCGGTGTGGGCAGTGCCGGCCAGTTTGCCGCAGGCCAGGCAAGCGGCGGCGCCCAGCATCTGCCTGTTGGACCCGGCGCTGCAAAGCGACTTCAACCGTGCCGTACGGGTGTTCGAGCGTGATGTGCCGCTGCTGCTCAGTGGCGAGACCGGCTGCGGCAAGGAAGCCTTCGCCCAGGCGGTGCACCAGGCCAGCCAGCGACGCGGCAAGCCGTTCGTGGCGGTCAACTGCGCGTCGATCCCCGAAAGCCTGATCGAGAGCGAGCTGTTCGGTTACCGCGGCGGCAGCTTTACCGGCGCGCGCAAGGAAGGCATGCGCGGCAAGCTGCTGCAGGCCGATGGCGGCACACTGTTGCTGGACGAGATCGGCGACATGCCGCTGGCGCTGCAGACCCGCCTGCTGCGGGTGCTGGAAGAGCGCCAGGTGGTGCCGATTGGCGGTGAGCCACAGGCGGTGGATGTGCGCATCGTCAGTGCTACCCACCGGGATTTGCTGGAGCGGGTAGAGCAGGGCGGTTTCCGCGAGGATTTGTATTACCGGCTCAATGGCCTGGAGATCGCCTTGCCGGCGGTGCGGGAGCGCAGTGACAAGGCGCAGTTGCTGGACTTCGTGCTGCGCCAGGAGGCGCAGGGCCAGGTGATCGAACTGGAACCGCGTGCACGCCAGGCGCTGCTGGATTTTGCCTGGCCGGGCAATGTGCGGCAGCTGCGCAATGTGCTGCGTACGCTGGTGGCGCTGTGTGAGGGTTGTCGTGTCACGTTTGCAGATCTACCCGCAATCGTGCGCAACGCTGTCAATGCTGTGGGAGCGGGCTTGCCCGCGAAGGCGTCCGGCCAGGCGCTACAGGGCGAGGGCTTAGCGCTCGTTGGCGGGCAAGCCCGCCCCCACAGAAACTTGGATGCCGGCTCACCCGCGACGAGGTCGGCAGTCTTAGAGGAGGCGGAGGGCCAGGCCCTGTTGTCCGTACTGGAGGCAAACCGCTGGCACCTGACCCGGGTCGCCGAGCGCTTGGGCATCAGCCGCAATACCTTGTATCGAAAACTGCGCAAACACGGCATCGCCAGGGGCGTCTGAGCGAAACAGCGGGTGCGATTTCCCGAGCCTTGGGCTACCCTGCCTCGACGTTTTGCGAGGTCGATCATGCATATTCATATTCTCGGTATTTGCGGCACTTTCATGGGCTCGCTGGCGGTGCTGGCCAAAGAGCTCGGCCACCGTGTCACCGGCTCGGACGCCAACGTCTACCCGCCGATGAGCACCCAGCTCGAAGCCCAGGGCATCGAGCTGACCCAAGGCTACGACCCGGCCCAGCTGGACCCGGCACCCGACCTGGTGGTGATCGGCAACGCCATGTCGCGGGGGAACCCGGCGGTGGAATATGTGCTGAACAAGGGCCTGCCGTATGTGTCCGGCCCACAGTGGCTGGCCGACCACGTGCTGCAAGGCCGGTGGGTACTGGCCGTAGCCGGCACCCACGGCAAGACCACCACCAGCAGCATGCTGGCCTGGGTGCTGGAGCACGCGGGCATGAGCCCGGGCTTCCTGATCGGTGGCGTGCCGCAGAACTTCTCGGTGTCGGCGCGCCTGGGCGGTACGCCATTCTTCGTGGTCGAGGCCGACGAATACGACAGCGCCTTCTTCGACAAGCGCTCAAAATTCGTGCACTACCACCCGCGCACCGCCATCCTCAACAACCTTGAGTTCGATCATGCGGACATCTTCCCGGATCTGGCGTCCATCGAACGGCAGTTCCACCACCTGGTGCGCACCATCCCCAGCGAAGGCCTGGTGATCCACCCGACCACCGAACTGGCGCTGGAGCGGGTGATCGGCATGGGTTGCTGGACGCCGGTACAGACCACCGGTGTGGGCGGCCAGTGGCAGGCACGCCTGCTCAGCCCCGATGGCTCGCGCTTCGAAGTGTTGTTCGAGGGTGAAGTGCAAGGTGTGGTGGACTGGGCCCTGACCGGTCAGCACAACGTTGCCAACGCCCTGGCCACCTTGGCTGCTGCCCGCCATGTGGGCGTGGTGCCGGCCATGGCTGTCGAAGGCCTGAGCGCCTTCAAGAGCGTCAAGCGACGGATGGAATTGGTCGCCGAAGTGCATGGCGTGACCCTCTACGATGACTTCGCGCACCACCCGACCGCCATCGCCACCACCCTCGATGGCCTGCGCAAGCGGGTGGGCGAGGCGCCGGTGATCGCCATCATCGAGCCGCGCTCCAACTCCATGAAGCTAGGCGCGCACCGGGATGGCCTGCCGGAAAGCGTCAACGACGCCGACCAGGTGATCTGGTACGCACCGGCCAACCTGGGCTGGGACCTGGCCGCCACCGCCGCCCAGTGCAAGGTGCCGAGCGTGGTCGCCGACAGCCTTGAGGCGATCATCGAGCGGGTCAAGGGCCAGGCGCGGCCCGGCACCCACGTCGTGATCATGAGCAACGGCGGCTTCGGCGGCCTGCACGGCAAGCTGGCCGAGGCCTTGAAGTGAGCGGGCCGGAACGCATTACCCTGGCCATGACCGGCGCCTCCGGCGCGCAGTATGGCCTGCGGTTACTCGACTGCTTGGTGCGCGAAGACCGCGAGGTGCACTTTCTCATCTCCAAGGCCGCGCAGCTGGTGATGGCGACCGAGACCGACGTGGTGCTGCCGGCCAAGCCGCAGGCGATGCAGGCGTTTCTGACCGAGTACACCGGTGCTGCCGACGGGCAGATCCGCGTGTACGGCAAAGAGGACTGGATGTCGCCGGTGGCCTCGGGTTCCGGCGCCCCGGCGGCAATGGTGGTGGTGCCCTGTTCCACGGGCACTTTGTCGGCCATTGCCAGCGGTGCCTGCAACAACCTGATCGAGCGTGCGGCCGACGTCACCCTCAAGGAGCGTCGCCAGCTGATCCTGGTGCCGCGCGAGGCACCGCTGTCGACCATTCACCTGGAGAACATGCTCAAGCTCTCGCAGATGGGCGCGGTGATGCTGCCGGCCGCGCCCGGCTTCTATCACCAGCCGCAGACCATCGACGACCTGGTCGATTTCGTCGTGGCACGCATTCTCAATCTGCTGAACATCCCGCAAGACATGCTGCCGCGTTGGGGCGAGCATCATCAAGGGGGGGATGATTGAAGCGCAGTCTGGTCAGCTTGCTGGCGGTGCTGACGCTCAGCGGCTGTGCCACGGTGCGCACGCTGGATGCCAACAAGCCAGGCGCGCCAGTGGTGTATGCCGGCACCCGGCTGGATTTATATGTGATCAATGGCGGGTGTTGCCCGAAGGACCATTTCGGTGCTGATGCCCCGGCGTACCCGCGCTTGGACCTGCCGGGGAGCATGCTGCTCGATACCTTGTTCCTGCCGCTGTCGTTGTTGACCGCAGCCGGGGTTGGCTTTCAGGCCACCGGCGGGTTGTAAGGGCCTCTTCGCGGGCTTGTCCCGCGAAAGGGCCTTCACTTCTTGCCTAGTCTACGCAGCTCGTCCGACTCGACCACCCGAATCCCGTCCTCTTCCTCCAGCGCCAGCCGCCACAGCGCCCGTGCCAGCGTGCACGCCTCGATGCCGCGGTACTTGCCCGGCATCAGCCGGGCAAACGGCGAAGCCAGCCGCTCACCCAGCCGCGGTTGAATGCGCTCACCGATCAACAGTGAAGGCCTTGCGATGGTGAGCTGCGGCCAGTCCTGCGCCTTCAGCGCTTCTTCCATCTCGCCCTTGACCCGGTTGTAGAAGATCGTCGATTTGGGGTCGGCACCGATTGCACTCACCACCAGCAGGTGGCGCGCACCCATCTCCCGGGCGCGCTTGCTGAAGGCCACCACCATGTCCAGGTCGACGGCGCGAAATGCCTGTTCGGAGCCGGCCTGCTTCAAGGTGGTACCGAGGCAGCAGTAGGCGATATCGACCCGCCCGGCCAGTTGCGCAAGGAATACAGCAGGGTCGCCGACCGGGTTTTCCAGGTGCGGATGTTCGGCCAGCGGCCGACGAGTCGGCGCCAGTACACGGCTGATGGTGGGCTCGTTGAGCAGGCGGTCCAGCAGGTGTTCACCCGTCAGGCCCGTGGCTCCGGCAAGCAGGACATGCTGAGGCGTCAAGTACATGATGTCTCTCCTGTGTTACACACAAGCTTAGTGGCTGGCGGGCGTTTTTTCCTGTTCACCCGCGGTCGCCTGTGCGGCATTCCGTAAGGCTTCCTCGGCCTGCTGCTGGCGCAGGCGCTGCCAGTGTGCCAGTACCGCGGGCGGTGCCCACAGTTGTGGCTCGGAGGCTTCGAAACCTTCTCTTCCTTCCCGTTCGGCAACGCTCGCGCTCGCCAGTTCAAACGCCTGTTTCAGGTCATCGGTCTGGTTCAGGGCCTGGGCGAACAGGGCCTCGCCAAAGTAGGTGAAATCGGCCTCTTCCGAGCAGCCGAAGGAGACTCGGTCAGCGCGCGCGGCAGTCATGATCACGGTGCGCTCGTCCTTCAGCGGGGCGATGTAGCCACCGGAATAGCAGGCGGAGATGACAATGACCTTGTCGCGATTCTTGAGTGGCGCCAGTGCGCTGGCCAACTCGTCGGCGGAGAGGTCGGCCAGCTGCAGGCGCGGCTGGTCGAACACCAGTTGGTGGTCCTGGCTACCGTGGCTGGTCAGGTAGATGAACACCAGGTCTTCCGGGCCGCTGCGCTCGGCCAGGGTGCGCGCGGCGCGGGTGAGGCTTTCGCGAGTGGCCATGGGCCGGGTGGTCATCTGGTCGCGGTGGTTGACCAGGGTGACCTGGCCGCGTGCGCCGAAGCGCACCTTGAGCATGTTGCTGACATAGTCGGCTTCGCGCAGGAACACGCTTTGCTGGCCGTCCCCGGCCACCACCAGGCTGTACAGTTGAATGGGCGGTGCAGAGCGTGGCACGCGGGCCAGCGTCTCCTCCAGCAGCCTGCCCTGGTTGAGCAGGGCCAGCTCCAGTGGGTCGGGCAGCAGCGTCCCCTTGTGGTCGCGCACACGCACGCCGTTGACCCAGAAACCGCTTTCGACCTTGCCACTGGCCAAGGTCAGCTTGCCCTGGCCATGGTACGCATCGTTTTCGAAACCGCCGACGTACTTGCTGCCATCGGGCAGTTGCAGGCTGCCCTGGCCAGACAGGCGCCAGTCGACGAAGTGGCCCTTGTAATGGCTGCCGTCGCTGCCCAGCAGCTCGCCTTCGCCGAGCAGCGAGCCGTCCTTGAATTCACCGATCCACACATCGCCGTCGGCGTTTTCGTAGCGGCCACGGCCTTCCAGGTGGTTGTCCTTGAATTCGCCGATGTACTGCTCGCCATCGACGCTGTCGTAGGTGCCGCTGCCCTGCAGCAGGCCGTCGATGAAGCGGCCGCTGAACTGGTTGCCGCTGGCATCGCTGCGCACGCCGGCACCGTTGGGTTTGCCCTTGGCGAACAGGCCTTGGTAACGGCTGCCGTCAGCCAGCTCCAGCTCGCCCGCGCCTTCGTACTGGTCGTCCTTGAACTGGCCGCGATAGGTCTGGTCGGCTTGCTTGAGCGTGCCTTCGCCGTCGCGGCGGCCGTGGCTGAAGGTGCCGGCATAATGGCTGCCGGGGGTGGTCAGGTCGCCCAGGCCCTGGAACAGGCCGGCGGCGAACTGGCCGCGATAGACCTCGCCGTTGCTGCCGTGCCACTCGCCCTGGCCGTGCCACTGGCCGTCCTTGAAGCCGCCGGCGTACCAGCTGCCGTTGGGGTAATCGATGCGTCCCTCGCCCTGCAGCAGGCCATCGACCACCTGGCCCCGGTAACGGCCGCCGTCGGGCAGGCGCGCGTCCGGTGGCGACAGTGCTTCGCCATCGCCACAGGCGGCGAGCATCAGGGTCAGGGCGAGGGGCAGCAGAGGACGCATAGCGGAATCCGGGCAATAAGTCTGCCGAGTATGCCGCACAATGGGGCTGATGAGACAGCCATGGCAGGGGGCCGCGCGGCGGCCCCGAACACAATCAGACGAAGCAGAGCGAAAGCGGTTCGGCGATGTAGGCAGGTTTTTCCTCGCCCTCGATCTCCAGGGTCACGGTAGCCTTCAGTAGCCACTGCCCAGGCTTCTTCTCGGTCACCTCGCCCAGGTCCACTTTCAGCCGGACCTTGCTGTCGACCTTCACTGGTTGAATGAAGCGCACACTGTCCAGCCCGTAATTGACCACCATCTTCAAGCCTTCGGGCAATACCAGGATGTCTTCCATCAGCTTGGGGATCAGCGACAAGGTCAGGAAACCATGGGCGATGGTGCTGCCAAATGGCGTTTTTGCGGCCTTTTCCGGGTCGACATGGATGAACTGGAAATCGCCGGTGGCCTCGGCGAACAGGTTGATGCGTTGCTGATCGATCTTCAGCCAGTCGGAACGTCCCAGTTCCTTTCCAACGTACTGCGCAAGCTCGGTAACCGGTACATAGGGCATCGCGACTCTCCAAGGTTGTCATTTGGTACGAGTGTGCAAGGTCATCACGGGAGCACCGCAGCAGTCAAGTTGCCAGCATTCGGCCGAATACCCGCTTATAGCCTGAGGCGTGCTTATAATGGCCAGCATGCCCGAAGGAGATCCTTATGCTGTTGCGTGGTTTGACCTGGCTGGTACTGTTTCAGCTGCTGGGTACGGCGATCAATCACCTGTGTGTGCCGATTCTGCCTGGGCCGATCATCGGCCTATTGCTTTTATTGTGCTTCCTCATGGCCCGCGGTGAAGTGGGCAAACCGCTGAACGAGGCGGCCAGCAGCCTGTTGCGCTACCTGCCACTGCTGTTGGTGCCGCCCGCGGTGGGGGTGATGGTGTATGCCAAGGATATCGCCGCAGACTTCTGGGCCATCGCCGGCGCGCTGCTGATTTCCTGCCTGCTCACCCTGGTGTTCGTCGGTGTGCTGATGCAGAAACTCATGCACCGCCAGGGCAAGCGGGAGCAGCAGTCATGATGCTCGACTGGCAAGGCGCGCTCGATGCCGTGGTCCACCATCCGCTGTTTGGCATCGGCATTACCCTGGGGGCCTACCAGGTGGTGCTGGCAGCCTACGAGAAAACCCGCTGGATCTTCCTGCAGCCGGTGCTGGTGTCGATGGTGCTGGTGATCGGTGTGCTGCTGCTCGGTGGTATCGACTACCGTGAGTACCGCAAGAGCACCGAGATCATGAACATTCTCCTGGGCCCCGCCACGGTGGCCCTGGCCGTGCCGCTCTACCTCAACCTGCGGCGTATCCGTCAGCTGTTCTGGCCGACATTTACTACGCTGGTAGTCGGAGGCCTGTTCGCCACGCTCTGCTGCCTGTTGTTGGGCTGGTGGTTTGGCGCCGAACATATGATCCTGATGACCATGGCGCCCAAGTCGGTGACCTCACCGATCGCCATGCTGGTGGCCGAGCAGATAGGTGGTGTGGCAGCGCTGGCGGCGGTGTTCGTGCTGATCACCGGGGTGATCGGTGCGATTTTCGGGCCGGCGCTGTTGAGCCGTTTTGGTGTGCACAGCCCTGAAGCGCGCGGCATGTCGTTGGGCGTGACGGCGCATGCCGTGGGCACTTCGGTGGCCCTGCAGGAAAGTGACGAGTGCGGCGCGTTTGCCGCGCTGGCGATGAGCCTGATGGGGGTGGCCACGGCGGTGTTCCTGCCGTTGGCGGTCAGCCTGGTGGCTTGAGGAGTTGTGATGACGCTACCGCTGTTTCCCCTCAATACCGTGCTGTTTCCCGGTTGCCTGCTGGATTTGCAGATATTCGAGGCGCGCTACCTGGACATGATCGGCCGCTGCATGAAGCAGGGCACCGGCTTTGGCGTGGTGTGCATCGTCGAAGGCGAGCAGGTCGGCAAGGCGCCGCCGGTGGTCGCGTCGATCGGTTGCGAGGCGCTGATCCGTGATTTCGTCCAGCAGGACAATGGCTTGTTGGGCATCCGCGTGGAAGGCGCGCGGCGCTTTGAGCTGAGCCAGACTGAAGTGCAGAAGGACCAGTTGCTGCTGGGCGAGGTGCACTGGTTACCGGAGCAGGCGGACAGCCCGCTGAGCGATCAGGATGATGATCTGCTGGCATTGCTGGTAGCGTTGGGCGAACACCCGATGGTCGAGGCGCTGGATATGCCCCGGGATGTCGATGGGCGCCAGGCGTTGGCCAACCAGTTGGCCTATCTGCTGCCGTTCATGGAGGAGGACAAGCTTGACCTGCTGGCGATCGACTCGCCGTCGGAGCGGCTGGCAGAAATCCAGAAGCTGCTGGAGCGGATTCAGGGCGAACTGTTTGCCTGATTGGCTACCGGCCTCTTCGCGGGCAAGCCCGCGAAGAGGCCAATTCAGGCTGCATCAATACTGGTAACGCTCCAGTGCATGCGGCAGCGCATGCAGGGCAAAAAACGCCAGTAGCGCAACGCATGCCGGCACCACCAGCCACCACACCCGCTGCGGCAAGGCATTGAGCGGCTGGCGATACTGCACCAGTGTCAGGCTGAGCGCGCACACGCAGCAGGCCAGTAGCGCCCCGGCCAGAATGTCGGTCGGCCAGTGCGCGCCCAGGTAAACCCGCGACAAGGCGATCGCCAGCGCCGGAATGCAGCCCAGCAGTATCCACGTAAGGCGCATGCGCGGCGGTTGCCCGCGCCCCGCCAGCACCGCCATCACCAGAAAGAACGCAAACGACGCCGAACTGTGCCCGCTGGGCATGCTATAGCTGGTCAGCGGGTCGGTCAGCACTTCCGGCCGCGCCCGGGCGAACAGCCACTTCAACGATCCGTTGGCAATCGCCGTGCCCATCAGTGCGCCGCCTGCGAACAGGGCGTGCCGCCATTGACGGGCAAGCAACAGCAGGCCAGTAAGCAACCCGCCGAGGAAGAACTGCGTGCGGAAATCGCCCAGGCGGGTCACCAGCACCACGGTGCCGTCGATGGCCTGGCTGCGATGTTCCTGCACCAGGGTCATCACGCCCTGGTCGAACTCGTGAAGATACGGCCAGCCCAGAAACACCCCAGCCAGTGCCAGGAAACTCAGGCCGGCGATCAGGCGTGTGCCGTGGCGCTGATCACGGATGCTGCTGTTCAGGCTCAGGCCGATCAGCACCGCCAGGGTGCCGGCGATGATGCCGGCGTCCAGCCAGAACCCTTCCGGCAACGGCAGGCGCATGGCCGCCCCGGTGGCCCAGCCGGGCAACAGGTAAGCGACCGACCAGCCGGCGCCGGCCAGCAGGCTGACCGCGATGAAGCGCGGCAGCGGCATGTCGAACATGCCCGCGACCATCGGCAGCATCGGCCGCAGCGGGCCGATGAAACGGCCGACCAGCAGGCTGGCGATGCCGTAGCGCTGGAAGTAGGTTTCGGCGCTGCCGATCCATTCCGGGTGATGGCGCAACAGCGGCAGGCGGCGGATGTTCTGGTGGAAGTATTTGCCGATTGTGTACGACAGGGCATCGCCGAGCAGGCCGCCCAGGAACCCCAGCAGCAAGGTTTCACCCAGGGTGAAGGCGCCGCTGCCGGCCAGCACCGCCACCGCGAACAGCAAGACGGTGCCCGGTACGATGATGCCAGCGATGGCCAAGCACTCGATGCAGGCCACCAGGAAAATTGCCACACCAAGCCACTGCGGGTTGGCGCTGAGCCAGCCGGTCAGGCTGTCGAGCCATTGGCCCATGTTCAGCTTCCTTGTTCAATGATTGAGAAGTCTTGCCCTTCGACTTGCCCCCGGCGCAGCGGGTTCCGGGTACAGAAGCGGGCGTATTCGGCGTCGACGAAGCGGTAGGGCAGGTGTTCGTCACGGCCATGGGGGATGCCCAGGCGGGCGGCCTGAACGATGCGAGGCACGGCGATGGCGCAATCTTCGACATACAGGCGGTCGGGGTCGAAGCGCTGGGCGTCCCACTGCGCCACTTTCAGGCTCATGGCCCGGCACAGCAGGGTCTGCCCGGCGCACAAGCGTTCGGCGGGGCGCAGCTTGCCACTGGCGTCGGGGTTGTTGAGTTGCATCTGCGCCAGGCTGTTGGCGTCGGAGATGGCATCGACCCAGGGGTAGGCAGACTTTATCAATACGGCATTGCCTGGGCCGTGGGCGCTGAAGTTCAGCGAATCGCCACCGCGGGCGTAATACATGTAGATGTGCCCGCCATCCAGGAACAGTGCCTTGCGCTTCTCGGTATAGCCGAGCGAGGCATGGCTGCCCTTGTCGGTCAGGTAGTAGGCCTCGGTCTCGATGATCCGCGCGGCCAGCCACAGGTTGCCGTGGCGATGGCGGATGACCTTGCCCAGCAAAGCCTTGGCCAGGGTCTGTGCGTCACGGTCGAAGAAGCTGTCTGGCAGGGCGCGGGCCGGGCAGGGGGCATTGTCTGGCATGCTTGGCGGTTCGTCGTGGTCTAGGCGCGGATGATAGCAATGAATGGCTTAATCGAGGCTGAACCGAGCCCGTTCGATAAGCGCGGTTACATCTTTCCTACAGTTCCAGTCGACCAATTTGAACCATCCGCCAGCCACCGCTGGGCGTATACCTGCGCGACAGTTATAATCAGCCGATTTCCCCTTCGCCAAGACACCGAACCCATGACTGAGTCCGTTCTTGACTATATGACCCGCTTGGGTCGCGCCGCTCGCCAGGCTTCCCGGGTGATCGCGCGTGCCAGCACGGCGCAGAAGAACCGCGCCCTGCAAGCCGCCGCCAATGCGCTAGACGCCGCGCGTGCCGAGCTTACCGCAGCCAACGAACTGGACCTAGCCGCCGGCCGGGCCAATGGCCTGGAGCCGGCACTGCTCGACCGCCTGGCCCTGACCCCGGCACGCATCGACGGCATGATCACCGGCCTGCGCCAGGTGGCCAGCCTGCCAGACCCGGTCGGCGCCATCCGCGACATGAGCTACCGCCCATCGGGCATTCAGGTGGGCAAGATGCGCGTACCCCTGGGGGTGATCGGGATCATCTACGAGTCGCGCCCGAACGTGACCATCGATGCTGCCAGCCTGTGCCTGAAGTCGGGCAACGCCACCATCCTGCGTGGCGGCTCGGAGGCCATCCACTCCAACCGCGCGATTGCCACCTGCATCCAGCGTGGCCTGGCCGAGGCCGGCCTGCCGGCCGCCGTGGTGCAAGTGGTCGAGACCACTGACCGTGAAGCGGTCGGTGCGCTGATCAGCATGCCCGAGTTCGTCGATGTCATCGTCCCGCGCGGTGGCCGTGGCCTGATCGAACGCATCAGCCGCGATGCCCGGGTGCCGGTGATCAAGCACCTGGACGGTATCTGCCACGTCTACGTTGCCGAGCACGCCGACCTGGACAAGGCCTGGCGCGTGGCCTTCAATGCCAAGACCTACCGTTATGGCATCTGCGGCGCCATGGAAACCCTGCTGGTCGACCAACGCGTGGCCGACAGCTTCTTGCCGGAAATGGCCCGTCGCTTCCAGGAAAAAGCCGTCGAACTGCGCGGTTGCGAGCGTACCCGAGCGCTGATCGATGCTAAACCCGCCACCGAAGACGACTGGCACACCGAATACCTCGACGCCATCCTGTCGATTCGCGTGGTCGACGGCCTAGACCAGGCCATCGAGCACATCAACCACTATGGCTCGCACCACACCGATTCGATCATCACCGAACACCAGGGCCAGGCCCGCCAGTTCATGGCTGAAGTCGACTCGGCTTCGGTGATGCTCAACACCCCGACCTGCTTCGCCGACGGCTTCGAATACGGCCTGGGCGCGGAAATCGGCATTTCCACCGACAAGCTGCATGCCCGCGGCCCGGTCGGACTGGAAGGCCTGACCTGCGAAAAGTACGTGGTGATCGGCGACGGCCAACTGCGCGGCCAGGAGTCCTGCTGAGTTGAGCAATGCCCAGGCAGTCCGGCGCATCGGCATTCTTGGCGGTACTTTCGACCCCGTGCACATCGGCCACCTGCGCAGTGCGCTGGAAGTGGCCGAGTTCATGGCGCTCGACGAGCTGCGCCTGCTGCCCAATGCCCGCCCGCCTCACCGCGATACCCCGCAGGTGGCGGCTGAAGATCGTCTGGCCATGGTGCGTGAAGCCGTGCAGGGCGTCGAGCGCCTGAGCGTGGATGCGCGGGAGCTGGCGCGAGACAAGCCGTCGTACACCCTCGACACGCTGGAGTCGGTCCGCGCTGAGTTGGGCGCCAACGACCAGCTGTTCCTGGTGCTGGGCTGGGATGCCTTCTGCGGCCTGCCAACCTGGCACCGCTGGGAAGAACTGCTGCAACACTGTCACATCCTGGTGCTGCAACGCCCGGATGCCGACGTTGAACCCCCTGACGAGCTGCGCAACCTATTGGCTGCGCGCTCCGAGAGCGATCCCACCGCCATGTCCGGCCCGGCGGGTAATATTTCGTTCGTCTGGCAGACGCCGCTTGCGGTGTCGGCTACACAGATCCGACAGCTGCTGGCCAGCGGCAGGTCGGTGAGGTTCCTGGTGCCGGACGCCGTACTGGCCTACATCGAGGCGCACGAACTGTATCGCGTGCCTAACTGACGGTGCCCTGCGGGCGCCTCATCCAACGAGTTGAACGAGTTTTATATGAGCAAGCAGAAAACCAACGGCATCAATGGCGAAGCACTGGTCAAGCTGACCATCAGCGCGCTGGAAGACGTCAAGGCCCAGGACATCCAGGTCATCGACGTGCGCGAGAAGCACAGCCTCACCGACTACATGATCATTGCCACCGGTACCTCCAACCGCCAGATCAACGCGATGCTGGAAAAGGTCCGTGAAGCGGTCAAGAAAGAAGGCGCGCAGCCACTGGGTGAAGAAGGCAAGGGCGACAGCGACTGGGTGCTGCTGGACCTGAACGACGTCATCGTGCACATGATGACCGCCGCTGCCCGCCAGTTCTACGACCTGGAGCGCCTGTGGCTGGGAGCCGAGCAGAGCCGTGCCGCCGATGCCAAGCACCACAGCCCGGAAAACGCCAGCGACTACTTCACCGACAAGCTCAAAGACCGGGAATAAGGAAGCGTCGTGCGTCTGCGCCTCATCGCGGTCGGCTCGCGCATGCCCAAGTGGGTCGAGGAAGGCTGGCATGAGTATGCCAAGCGCCTGCCCCAGGAGCTGTCGCTGGAGCTGGTGGAAATCCCGCTGAACACCCGTGGCAAGAATGCCGACGTCGCCCGCCTGATCCGTCAGGAGGGTGAGGCCATGCTGAGCAAGGTTCAGCCTGGGGAACGCATCGTCACCCTCGAGGTCCATGGCAAGCCCTGGAGTACCGAGCAGCTGGCGACCGAGCTGGACCGCTGGCGGCTGGATTCGCGCACGGTCAATTTGATGGTGGGCGGCCCGGAAGGGCTGGCGCCTGAGGTCTGTGCGCGCGCCGAGCAACGCTGGTCGCTGTCGCCGCTGACGTTGCCGCACCCGTTGGTAAGGATACTCATCGGCGAGCAGATCTACCGCGCCTGGACCGTATTGTCCGGGCACCCTTACCACAAATGAGCCTGTAAGCAGTCCGATGTCGCAGCCGATCCGTCTCAAGGACCACGAGAAAGACGCCCGCCTGGTGCGTAACCGCGTCGTGGTCGGCGCGGTGGCGATCATGCTGCTTATTTGCGTACTGATCGCGCGGCTGTACTACCTGCAGATCATCCAGTACGACTATCACTCGACGCTGTCGGAGAACAACCGGGTGCACGTGCAGCCGATCCCGCCGACGCGCGGGCTGATCTTCGACCGTAACGGGGTGATCATCGCCGATAACCGGCCCAGCTTCAGCCTGTCGATGACCCGTGAACGCGCGGGTAACTGGCAGGAAGTGCTGGATAATATCGTCGAAGTGCTGGAGCTTACGGCGGACGATCGCGCGCTCTTCGAAAAGCGAATGCGTCAGGGGCGACGGCCGTTCGAGCCGGTACCGATCCTGTTCGAGCTGAACGAGGAGCAGATCGCCCGCGTGGCGGTCAACCAGTTCCGCCTGCCCGGCGTGGAAGTGGTTGCCCAGTTGGTTCGGCATTACCCGCAGGGTGCGCATTTCGCCCATTCGGTCGGCTATGTCGGGCGGATCAACGAAAAAGAGCTGAAAACACTCGACCCGGTGAACTACAGCGGCACCCACCACATCGGCAAGACCGGCATCGAGCGCTTCTACGAAGACGACCTGCACGGCCAGGTCGGCTACGAGGAAGTCGAGACCAACGCCCGCGGCCGTGTGTTGCGGGTGCTCAAGCGCACCGACCCGAAGCCTGGCAAGGACATTGTGCTGAGCCTGGACATCAAGCTGCAGGAAGCTGCCGAGGCCGCCCTCGGTGGCCGACGAGGCGCAGTGGTTGCGCTTGACCCGCGTACTGGCGAGGTGCTGGCGATGGTCAGCCAGCCGAGCTTCGACCCCAACCTGTTCGTCACCGGTATCAGCTTCAAGGCCTATGCCGAGCTGCGCGACTCGATCGACCGGCCGTTGTTCAACCGTGTGCTGCGCGGGCTGTACCCGCCGGGCTCGACCATCAAGCCGGCCGTGGCCATTGCGGGCCTGGACAGTGGCGTGGTCAATGCTGGCAGCCGGGTGTTCGACCCGGGCTATTACCAGTTGCCCAACTACGACCACAAATACCGTAACTGGAACCGCAGCGGCGATGGCTGGGTCGACCTGGATACCGCGATCATGCGTTCCAATGACACCTATTTCTACGATCTTGCCCACAAGATGGGCATCGATCGGCTGTCCAGCTACATGAACAAGTTCGGCATCGGCCAGAAGGTCGCCCTCGATATGTTTGAAGAGTCGGCCGGGCTGATGCCGTCGCGCGAATGGAAACGCGCCACCCGCCGTCAGGCCTGGTTCCCCGGCGAAACGCTGATTCTCGGTATCGGCCAGGGGTATATGCAGGCCACGCCGCTGCAGCTGGCCCAGGCCACCGCGCTGATTGCCAACAAAGGCGTGTGGAACCGCCCGCACCTGGCCAAGACCATCGAAGGCCAGCCGCCGGTGGACCCGAACCCGATGGAGAACATCGTCCTGCGTGACAAGGCGGATTGGGCCAAGGTCACCCACGGCATGGAGCAGGTGATGCACAACGCCCGGGGTACTGCGCGCAAGGCCGCGGCCGGCGCGCAGTACCGCATCGCCGGCAAGAGCGGTACCGCCCAGGTGGTGGCGATCAAGCAAGGCGAAAAATACGACCGCAACAAACTTCAGGAGCGCCACCGCGACCACGCGTTGTTCGTCGCCTTCGCGCCGGCCGACGATCCGAAGATCGTCGTTTCGGTGATGGTCGAGAACGGCGAGTCCGGCTCTGGCGTCGCCGCGCCCGTAGTGCGGCAGATCATGGACGCCTGGCTGCTCGATGAGCACGGCCGGCTGAAGTCCGAGTTCGCTCCTGCCACCGTCGCCGAGGAAACGGCCCCGTGATGAACAATTTCGATCGCATGCTCTCCAGCGAGGACGTGATGCGTCGACGCGCCAGCTTCCTGCAGCGCATCCACATCGACGGCCCCTTGCTGATCATCCTGCTGACCCTCGCGGCCGGCAGCCTGTTCGTGCTCTATTCGGCCAGCGGCAAGAACTGGGACCTGCTGCTCAAGCAGGCCACCTCGTTCGGTATCGGCTTGGTGTCGATGTTCGTCATCGCCCAGCTAGAACCGCGCTTCATGGCCCGTTGGGTGCCCCTTGCGTATCTCACCGGGGTATTGCTGCTGGTCGTGGTGGACGTCATGGGCCACAACGCCATGGGCGCCACACGCTGGATCAATATCCCCGGGGTGATTCGCTTCCAGCCCTCGGAATTCATGAAGATCATCATGCCGGCGACCATCGCCTGGTACCTGTCCAAGCGCACCTTGCCGCCGCACCTGAAGCACGTGGCGATCAGCCTGGTGCTGATCGGCGTGCCGTTCATCCTCATCGTGCGCCAGCCGGACCTGGGTACGGCGCTGCTGATTCTGGCCTCCGGCGCCTTCGTGCTGTTCATGGGCGGGCTGCGCTGGCGCTGGATCCTCAGCGTGCTGACGGCGGCGGTGCCGGTGGCGGTGGCGATGTGGTTCTTCGTGATGCACGACTACCAGAAGCAGCGCGTTCTGACCTTTCTCGACCCGGAAAGCGACCCGCTGGGTACCGGCTGGAACATCATCCAGTCCAAGGCGGCGATCGGCTCCGGCGGGGTGTTTGGCAAGGGCTGGCTGCTCGGCACCCAGTCGCACCTGGACTTCCTTCCCGAAAGCCACACCGACTTCATCATCGCCGTGCTTGGCGAGGAGTTCGGCCTGGTCGGCATCTGCCTGCTGCTGATCGTCTACCTGCTGCTGATCGGCCGCGGCCTGATGATTACCGCGCAGGCGCAGACCCTGTTCGGCAAGCTGCTGGCGGGCAGCCTGACCATGACTTTCTTTGTATATGTGTTCGTCAATATCGGTATGGTCAGCGGCCTTCTGCCCGTGGTGGGCGTGCCGCTGCCCTTCATTAGCTATGGCGGAACTTCGTTGGTGACGCTGCTGTCAGCGTTTGGCGTTCTGATGTCGATCCACACGCACCGCAAATGGATCGCACAGGTTTGAATAAGGTGAAGAATTTCATGCAAGCAGTGCGTAACTGGGCTGCCCGTTGTGCGCCGTGGATCGGTGCGGTGGGCCTGTTCGGCGCTGTCCAGCAGGCTCACGCCGGTGATTACGACGGCTCGCCCCAGGTGGCCGCGTTCGTCGGCGAGATGAGCCGCGACTACGGCTTCGCCAGCGAGCAGTTGATGGGCGTGTTCCGTGAGGTACAGCGCAAGCAATCGATCCTCGACGCCATCTCGCGTCCGGCCGAACGGGTCAAACCGTGGAAGGAATACCGCCCGATGTTCATCACCGACGCGCGTATCGCCCGTGGTGTGGACTTCTGGCGCCAGCACGAAGCGGTGCTGGCCCGCGCCGAGCAGGCGTATGGGGTGCCGGCGCAGTACATCGTCGCGATCATCGGCGTGGAGACCTTCTTTGGCCGCAACACCGGCAACTACCGGGTGATCGATGCGCTGTCGACCCTGGGCTTCGATTACCCACCGCGTGCCGAATTCTTCCGCAAGGAGCTGCGCGAGTACCTGCTGCTGGCGCGTGATGAGCAGCTCGACCCGCTGACCCTCAAGGGCTCCTATGCCGGTGCCATGGGCCTGCCGCAGTTCATGCCGAGCAGCTTTCGCAATTACGCGGTGGACTTCGACAACGACGGCCACATCAATATCTGGAACAACCCCGACGATGCCATCGGCAGTGTCGCCAGCTACTTCCAGCGCCATGGCTGGGTGGCCGGCCAGGCCGTGGTCAGCCGTGCCCAGGTCAGTGGTGCACGCGTCGATGAGGGCCTGACCACCGGTATCGAGCCGGTGAAGACGGTCGGGGAGTTGCGAGCGCTGGGCTGGTCGAGCCATGATGCGCTGCGCGATGATCTGCCGGTTACTGCCTTCCGCCTGGAAGGTGACAACGGCCCCGAGTACTGGATGGGCCAGAAGAACTTCTACGCGATCACTCGCTACAACCGCAGCGTGATGTATGCCATGGCGGTGCATCAGCTTGCGCAACAGCTGGTCCAAGCACGGGGCGTCAAGTAATGCGCGCAATCATCTCTGCCAATACCTTCAAGCTGCTGACCTGCATGACCGTCGGCATGCTGCTGGTCAGTTGCTCTTCCAGCCGCCCGACCACGTCGCAAAGCGGCAACACCGTGCGCACACAGCCCGGCCTGGACATCAACCGTGCGCACAAGGACGGCGCGCCGTGGTGGGACGTGGATGTGAACAAGATCCCCGACGCCACGCCGACCGTGCACACCGGCAACTACAAGGCCAACCCGTACACGGTGCTGGGCAAGACTTACTACCCGATGCAGGACTCACGCAGCTACCGCGCCGAGGGCACGGCTTCGTGGTACGGCACAAAATTCCATGGGCAGAACACCGCCAATGGCGAGCTGTACGACCTGTATGGCATGAGCGCGGCGCACAAGACCCTGCCGCTGCCGGCCTACGTGAAGGTCACCAACCTGGCCAACGGGCGCAGCGTGATTTTGCGGGTCAATGACCGTGGCCCGTTCTATTCCGACCGCATCATCGACTTGTCCTACGCCGCAGCGAAAAAACTCGGCTACGCCGAGATCGGCACCGCGCACGTGCGTGTCGAAGGTATCGACCCGCAGCAATGGTGGGCGCAGAAGGGCCAGCAGCCACCGATGATGCTCAAGGAGCCGCAGTCCACCCAGACCCAGGCGATTGCCGCCAACACCGGCCGCGTCGAGCAATGGACGCCGCCGCCGCAGCAACACGCGGCGCCGGTGGTGCCGGTGCAGGTGGGCGGTAACAATGTGCCGGCCGGTAACGGTGGCAGCTTCCTGCAGGTGGGCGCGTTCGCCAACCCGGACGCCGCCGAGCTGCTGCGTTCAAAGCTGAGCACCATGGTCAGTGCACCGGTGTTCATCAGCTCCATCGTGCGCAACCAGCAGACCCTGCACCGTGTGCGCCTGGGGCCGATCAACAGCCAGGGCGAGATCCAGCAGGCGCAGGACAGCATTCGCCTGGCGAACCTTGGCCAGGCCAAGCTGGTCACAGCTGACTGACCTGTCGGTTTTGTCATGAATTGCCTGGCGCGGGCATGTACAATGTCCGCTTTTGCCCGCAGCGACATAAAGCCGCACTTTGCGGGCCCGGCCCAAGGCCGCAAAAACTAGACTGACTGGCGCTGGGCACACGATGTGGCCCAGGGAACATCTCAGACCATTAGCGATTTTCGAGAGACGGATGAACATCACCAACCTTGCCAAACGACTTTGCCTGCCCGTACTGCTGCTGATCACGCCTGTCGCCTTCGCGGCAGAGCAGATGATGCCGGCACCACCGCAACTGGCAGCCAAGTCCTATGTACTCATGGACGCGTCCAGCGGCAACGTGCTGGTCGAGAACAACGGTGACGAGCGCCTGCCGCCAGCCAGCCTGACCAAGCTGATGACCGCCTACATTGCCACCCTGGACATTCGCCGTGGCCAGATCGGCGAGAACGACCCGGTCACCGTCAGCGAAAACGCCTGGCGTACCGGCGGTTCGCGCATGTTCATCAAGGTCGGCAGCCAGGTCACCGTCAGCGACCTGCTGCACGGCATCATCATCCAGTCGGGCAACGATGCCTCGGTCGCCCTGTCCGAGCACATCGCCGGCAGCGAAGACGCCTTTGCCGACATGATGAACAAGACGGCGGCCGACCTGGGCATGACCAACAGCCACTTCATGAACCCGACTGGCCTGCCGAACCCGGAGCACTACTCCTCGGCGCACGACATGGCCACGCTGGCACGCGCGATCATCAACGTCGACCCGGCGCACTACGCGATCTACTCGCAGAAAGAGTTCTTTTGGAACAACATCAAGCAGCCGAACCGCAACCTGCTGCTGTGGCGTGACAAGACCGTCGATGGCCTGAAAACCGGCCACACCGACGAAGCCGGCTACTGCATGGTGGCTTCGGCCGTACGTGACGGCCAGCGCCTGATCGCCGTGGTGTTCGGCACCAACAGCGAACAATCGCGCGCCGCCGAAACCCAGAAGCTGCTGACCTACGGCTTCCGCTTCTTCGAAACCCAGACCTTCTACCAGAAGGGCACCGAGCTGGCTCAGGCGCCGGTCTGGAAAGGCGCCACCAGCATCGTCAAGGCTGGCCTGGCCGACGACCTGACCATGACTATGCCTAAAGGCCAATTGAAGCGCCTGCAGGCTTCGATGACCATGAACCCGCAGCTCACCGCACCGATCGCCAAAGGTGACGTGATCGGCAAAGTGGAAGTCAAACTGGACGAAAACGTGGTTCACAGCGCCGACCTGATCGCCCTCGATGGCGTCGAGGAAGGTGGTTTCATCCGTCGTATGTGGGATAGCATCCGTCTATTCTTCTACGGGTTGTTCAACTGATAACGTGACCTGCCACGCCCCCGCCGATCGTGCGGGGGCGTTGTTGTTGCCACGGCTTACGAGGCCGTTTCCGCCATGAGCGAACCTGACGTCAAGTCGCACAAAATCGAATTCCCCTGCGCCGATTACCCGATCAAGGTCATCGGCGATACCGTTGTCGGTTTCAAGGACACGGTGATCGAGATCCTCAGCAAGCACGCCAAGGTCGACCTTTCCACCCTGGCCGAGCGCCAGAGCAAGGAAGGCAAGTACACCACGGTGCAGTTGCACATCGTTGCCGAAAGCGAGAACCAGCTGCACGACATCAATAGCGCCCTGCGCGCGACCGGCATCGTGAAAATGGTGCTGTGATGTCGCTTTGTCTCGGTGTGCGCGATCTAGGTCTGCAGCCCTATGAACCGGTGCTGCAAGCCATGCGTCGTTTCACCGAGCAGCGCAGCCCCGACAGCCAGGACGAAATCTGGCTGGTCGAGCACCCCGCGGTCTTCACCCAGGGCCAAGCCGGCAAGGCCGAGCACCTGCTGGTGCCGGGCGACATTCCGGTGGTGCAGACTGACCGCGGCGGCCAAGTGACGTACCATGGCCCTGGGCAACTGGTGGCCTACCTGCTGCTGGACGTGCGCCGCCTGGGCTTTGGCGTGCGTGAACTGGTCAGCCGCATCGAGCAAACGCTGATCGAGCTGCTTGCCAGCTACGGCGTCACTGCTGCGGCCAAACCCGATGCGCCGGGTGTCTACGTCGATGGAGCGAAAATCGCCTCCCTCGGCCTGCGAATCCGCAACGGCCGTTCCTTCCACGGCCTTGCTCTGAACGTGGACATGGACCTTGCGCCATTCCGCCGAATCAACCCCTGCGGGTATGCGGGGCTGGCCATGACCCAGCTGCGTGACCTCGCAGGCCCGATCGAACTCGACGAGGTCAGGACAAGGCTGCGCGGACAGCTGGTCAAGCACCTCGACTATGCTGAGCAGACGACCCTGACGGGCGGAATCGACTGAATATGACAACTGTGCAAGAAGCCGTGCCGAACCTGATAGCCACCCAGGATGTCACCCCGCGCTCCGCGCCGAAGAAGGTGGAAGCTGGGGTAAAACTGCGTGGCGCCGACAAGGTCGCGCGCATCCCGGTAAAAATCATCCCCACCGACGAACTGCCGAAAAAGCCTGACTGGATCCGCGTGCGCATCCCGGTTTCGCCCGAGGTAGACCGCATCAAGCAACTGCTGCGCAAGCACAAGCTGCACAGCGTGTGCGAAGAAGCGTCCTGCCCGAACCTGGGCGAGTGCTTCTCCGGTGGCACCGCGACCTTCATGATCATGGGCGACATCTGCACCCGTCGCTGCCCGTTCTGCGACGTCGGCCACGGCCGGCCGAAGGCGCTGGACGTGGACGAGCCAAAGAACCTGGCCGTGGCCATTGCCGACCTGCGCCTGAAGTACGTGGTGATCACCTCGGTGGACCGTGACGACCTACGTGACGGTGGTGCCCAGCACTTTGCCGACTGCATCCGCGAAATTCGTGCGCTGTCGCCGGGTGTGCAGCTGGAAACCCTGGTGCCGGACTACCGCGGCCGTATGGACGTGGCCCTGGCGATCACCGCACAAGAGCCGCCGGATGTCTTCAACCACAACCTCGAGACCGTACCGCGTCTGTACAAGGCCGCGCGTCCGGGGTCTGACTACGACTGGTCGCTGGACCTGCTGCAGAAGTTCAAGCAGCTGGTGCCGCACGTGCCAACCAAGTCGGGCCTGATGCTCGGCCTGGGCGAAACCGACGAGGAAGTGATCGAGGTGATGCACCGCATGCGCGAGCATGACATCGACATGCTCACCCTCGGCCAGTACCTGCAGCCGTCGCGCAGCCACTTGCCGGTGCAGCGTTTCGTGCACCCGGACACCTTCGCCTGGTTCGCCGAAGAAGGCTACAAGATGGGCTTCAAGAACGTCGCATCCGGCCCGCTGGTGCGCTCGTCTTACCATGCCGACCAGCAGGCTCACGAAGCCAAGATCAAGCTCTGATCCTGCTGTGAGCTGCACATGCCGATGCGCGCCGAAAGGCGGCATCGGCATTTTTGTTTGGGCCTTTTCCCGCTGTGTTGGAACGTCTTGCACATTCAGACTGGGCGGCCCTGTACCTGCAAGGAGTTGCACGATGAATTGCTCTGAACGCATCGAATCACGCTTACCGGTTGCGCTGCCAGGCGACGCCTGCTTTGCCATCGTGGCCCCGGCCGGGCCGGCACGGCTGGATGCACAAAAGGCCAGCCAGTGGTTCGCCGAGCGTGGCTATCGCTGCCGTATCTATCCGGGCGTGGAGCAGGCTCAGGGTTACCTGGCAGGCTCCGATCAGCAACGGTTGCAGGATCTGCACGATGCCTTCGCTGACCCGGCGATCGACGCGATCCTGTGCATGCGCGGTGGCTACGGCAGCATGCGCCTGCTCGACCAGCTCGATTTCGAGCTGATCCGGTGCAATCCCAAGCCGCTGATCGGCTACAGCGATATCACCGCGCTGCACACGGCCATCAACCGGCGTACCGGGTTGATCACGTTCCACGGAGCGATGCTCAATGCGGACTTGCTGGGCGCCAAGCTGGCACCCACCGAGACATCGTTGGTGGCACAGTTGAGTGGAGTGATAAGGGAGGGCGATGTGATCGTTCACCCGGCCGAGTTCGCGTTGACTTCCGTTTTGCCTGGTGTGGCTCGTGGGCGTTTGCTGGGCGGCAACCTGTCCATGCTGGGAGCAACCCTGGGAACGCTTGCGGAGATCGATACGCGTGGCTGCATCCTGTTCATCGAGGACGTCAACGAGCCGCTTTATCGGGTGGACCGGCTGCTGACCCAGTTGCGCCTGGCAGGCAAGCTGGAAGGGGTGGAGGGTGTGCTGGTGGGCGATTTTGCCGGGATCACCGTGGCGGCTTTGACACCTCTGTTGCAGGACATCTTCGGGCCGTTGGGTGTGCCCGTGCTGGCCGGGTGGCGCAGTGGGCATTGTGATCCGAATGTGTGTTTGCCGCTGGGGGCCAGGGTGACGCTGGACAGCGAGAGCAAGGCGCTGGTGCTGGACCAGACCCTGTTCAGGGCTTGAGGTTACGTGGGCCGCACAGCGGCCCAAAAGCGCTCAACGCTGGCGCAGGCTATCGAGCAGCTTGTGCGTCGGGTAGCCATCCGCCGGCCATCCTAGCCCTTGCTGGGCATTGCGAATCGCCTTGCGGGTATTGGCCCCGATGATGCCGTCCGGGTTACCCGCTTCATGGCCGCTGGCATTGAGCAGGTTCTGCAGCTCCATGCGCTCGCTGCGGCTCAGAGGCAGGTCTTCCTTCGGCCAGCTACCGGCAATGAAACCCCAACCCGAGAAACGGTCACCGAGCAAGCTCACGGCCAGAGCATACGACGACGAGTTGTTGTATTTGAGGATGGCGCGGAAGTTGTCCAGCACCAGGAATGCCGGGCCGCGGGCGCCGGCTGGCAGCAACAGGGCCGCGGACAGCGGGTTGCTGTTCGGGGGCAACTGCGTACCGGCCGGCAGCTTCACGCCCATCTGCAGCCATTCACTGACAGGCTTGCGCTGCGCGCCATCAGCCAGCCAGTAGTCGAAGCCTGCCGGCACCTGCACCTCGAAGCCCCAGGGCTGGCCGCGCTTCCAGCCGGAGCTCTGCAGGTAGTGCGCCGTTGATGCCAGGGCATCTGGGGTGCTGTTCCAGATGTCGCGACGGCCATCGCCGTCGAAATCCACCGCGTGGGTGTTATAGGTGGTGGGGATGAACTGGGTCTGGCCCATGGCGCCGGCCCACGAGCCACGCATGGCTTCAGGCTGGATATCGCCGTGCTGGATGATCTGCAGGGCGGCGATCAACTGGTCCTGGGCGAACTGCGGTCGGCGGCCTTCGTAGGCCAGCGTGGCCAGTGAGCGAATCACCGACTTGCTGCCCTGAAACTGGCCGAAGTTGCTTTCCATGCCCCAGACCGAGACCAGCACCTGGCGGTCAACGCCATAGCGTTGCTCCAGACGGGTCAGCAGTTCTGCATTCTGCTCGAGCAGTTTCTTGCCGTTGCGCACGCGCAGGGGCGACAGCGCGCCTTCAAGGTATTCCCACACCGGGCGGGTGAACTCAGGCTGGCTGCGGTCGGCCTTGATCACGTCCATGTCCGGCGTGACGCCGAGGAACGCACGGTCGAAGGTACTGGCCGAAATGCCGGCTTGCAGCGCTTGCTCACGGAAACCGGCCTGCCACTGGGCGAAGGTCTGCAGCGGCTGGATTTCAGTACTGACGTCGGGCGTGGCGCTGGGCAGGGTCACTACCGGCGCGGGCTGGGCGGGGGCCAGCGGCAGGGCGTCGGCGGCGGTGGGTTTTTCCGCGCAGGCGACGAGCAGGATGAAGCTGGAGGCCGCGATCAGCTGGCGGGATTTCCAACGGGGGAGAAGACTGAAGAGCATGCACAGATCCAGAATTTCAGGTCAGGTGCCGACCATACCATGCCTGCGCTTTCGATGCTTTCATGCGGCCAAAAAGTAAGAAGCCTCCCAATCTCTCGATTGGAAGGCTTCGCGGCGGTAGCTGCCTTTGCCCTTGTCCGGTTGTTCCTGGCGGCAGCGGAACAGTGGCTGGGCGACAATCGATTTGGCCTTGTTGGGGCCGTGCTTTTTCGGCTTTTTGCTCATGGCGAGGTTCCCGCTGGGTATGGATTGCGGGGCGGACTGTAGGCCTGCAGGACGGGCAGGGCCAATTGATTGTGTGTATCGCCCTGACGGCCTACTCGGGAGGCAGCGCCAGCCGCTGCCCAGCCATCAGCAGCGACAATCGCGACAGCCCGGTCCACGGCGAACCCTCGGCCTGGCCCTTGATCTGTGCATCGATACGCTGCGCATCCTGCAGCAGCTGCGCCCAGCGCTGCGCGGAGAGGCGCTGCAGGGCTTTACTGACCAGCGGCCGACGTTTGTCCCACACCGGTGGGCGAGCCTGGCTGAATGCCTTGTCCAGCGGCACACCCTGGCTGAACTGCTGCGCCAGGCCGGCCAGCAGGCGCAGCTCCCGGGCCAGGGCCCAGAGAATCACTGGTGGTTCCACACCTTCGCCACGCAGACCTTCGAGCATACGCAGGGCATGCGCGGCTTCGCCATTGAGGATGGCATCGACCAGGCCGAAGACATCGAATCGCGCGCTGTCGGCAACGGCCGATTGCACCGTTTCGACGGTAACCTGGTTACCTTCGGCCAGCAGCTTGAGCTTTTCGATTTCCTGCGCGGCCGCGAGCAGGTTGCCCTCGACCCGTGCGGCGATCAGGTCGACTGCATCGCGCTGGGCCGAAAGCCCCGCCTGCGACAAACGCTGGTTGATCCATTGCGGCAACTGCTGGGCATCCACCGGCCAGATCTGGATGAACTGGCAATGGGCGCCTTCGATCAGCGCTTTGCCCCACTTGGTCTTTTGCGCGCTGCCGTCGAGCTTGGGCAGGCTGATCAGCAGCAGGGTGTCTTCGGCGGGGTTGGCGCAGTATTCCATCAGGGCGGCAGCGCCTTTGTCACCGGGCTTGCCGGAAGGTAGGCGCAGTTCAAGCAGGCGGCGCTGGGCGAACAGTGACAGGCTGGCACCGGCCTGGAGCAGGGTACCCCAGTCGAAGTTGGCGTCAGCGCTGAACACCTGGCGCTCGTCGAAGCCTTGCTGGCGCGCCGTGGTACGAATGGCGTCGGCGGCTTCCTGGCACAGCAGCGGGTCGTCGCCGCTGACCACGTAGACCGGGGCCAAGGCGCCTTGCAGGTGCTTGTTGAGTTGGGCGGGGGCGAGTTTCATCGGAAACACGCGGGGCACCGAAGTGCCCCGCACGGGCTCAGTTGCCCGGAACTTCCAGCGGCGACTGCTGCGGCGTTTCCGCCTGCTGACGGCGCGCGGCTTCCAGCGCGTCGGCTTCGGCTTTGGCGCGTTCGTCAGCCTTGCGCTGCAGCTCATCGAGCTGAGACGGGGTCAGGTTCTGCAGGCGGGCCATCATCGACTGCACCAGTTCGCGGCGCATTTCCACGCGGGCCTGCGTGGCTTCCTGGTCGGAGCCGGTGATGTTGCCACCGTCGCGCACGTAGATCTTGCGCACTTCAACCTTGTCGCTCAGCAGCTCCAGGTTGTTCAGGCCCAGGATGCTGTAGTTGAGGGTGGTGGTGAGTTCGTATTCGGCGGTACGGCTGCCGCCGCTGTAGCTGGCCGAGCGCTGGTTTTCCTGCTCGTTGGTCAGCTCCAGGCGGTAAGGCGCGCCGGTGTGCACGTTGACGCCGCTGCGCTCGAGTGCCTGGCGCAGTTGGACCACGGTCTGGCCGTAGGCGTTGCGTGCGCCGACGTCCATTTCCTTGACGCTCAGCGCGTTGGTGCCGGTGCCGCGCAGCTGGAAACCGCAGGCGCTGAGCATGACAGCCAGGCCCATTACCAGCAGATTGCGTTTGATCATGTTGTTGCTCCCTTGTGGGCCGATACCGCCCACCCGCACTGGCAGCGGGTGGGCGTTGCCATCAGTTGGCGACGATGTTGACCAGTTTGCCCGGTACCACGATGACCTTGCGGATAGTCAGGCCATCGATGAAGCGCAGGACATTCTCGTTGCTGCGGGCGGCGGCTTCGACTTCCTCGCGGCTGGCAGCGGCAGGCATCTCGACCTGGCCGCGCAGTTTACCGTTGACCTGGACCACCAGGGTAATGGTGTCCTGCACCAGCGCTTGCTCGTCGACGCTCGGCCAGGCGGCATCGATCACCGACCCGGCGTGGCCCAGCTGCTGCCACAGCTCGTGGCTGATGTGCGGGGTGATCGGCGCCAGCAGCAGGGTCACGGCTTCCAGGCCTTCCTGCAGCAGGGCACGGTCTTGCGCGGTGGCCTGCGGGGCCTTTTCCAGCACGTTCATCACGGTCATCACCTGGGCGATGGCGGTGTTGAACTTGTGGTGCTGGCCGACATCGGTGCTGGCCTGCTTGATCGCAGCATGGATCGCGCGGCGGATGACCTTCTGTTCGTCGCTCAGCGCGGCGGTGTCCAGCTTGCCCGGCAGGCCTTGGCTGACGTGGGCCTGGGCCAGGCGCCAGACGCGTCGCAGGAAGCGGCTTGCACCTTCGACGCCGGAGTCGGACCACTCCAGGCTCATGTCAGGCGGCGAGGCGAACATCATGAACAGGCGGCAGGTGTCGGCACCGTAGGCTTCGATCATCGACTGCGGGTCGACGCCGTTGTTCTTCGACTTGGACATCTTCTCGGTGCCGCCGATTTCCACCGGCAGGCCGTCGGTCTTCAGGCGCGCGCCAATGATCTTGGCCTTGGCATCACGTTCGATTTCGACGTCAGCAGGGTTGAACCAGTCCTTGCCGCCATTGCTGGCAACGCGGTAGTAGGTCTCGGCGACCACCATGCCTTGGGTCAGCAGGTTCTTGAACGGCTCGTTGGAGGTGACCAGGCCTTCGTCACGCATCAGCTTGTGGAAGAAGCGCGCGTACAGCAGGTGCAGGATCGCATGTTCGATACCGCCGATGTACTGATCGACCGGCAACCAGTGGTTGGCCGCTTTCGGGTCGACCAGGCCTTTGTCGTAGTTCGGCGAAGCGTAGCGGGCGAAGTACCAGGACGACTCGACGAAGGTGTCCATGGTGTCGGTTTCGCGCTTGGCCGCGGTGCCGCATTTAGGGCAGGTGCATTCATAGAACTCGGGCATGCGCGCCAGTGGCGAGCCGGCACCGTCCGGTACCACGTTCTCGGGTAGGGTGACCGGCAGCTGGTCTTCCGGCACCGGTACGTCGCCGCAGGACGGGCAGTGGATGATCGGGATCGGGCAGCCCCAATAGCGCTGGCGGCTGATGCCCCAGTCGCGCAGGCGGAACTGGGTACGCGACTTGCCCAGCTCCTTGCGCAGCAGCGCGGCTTCGATGGCGTCGAAGGCGCCGGCGAAGTCCAGGCCGTCGAACTCGCCGGAGTTGATCAGTTGGCCATGCTCGCCGTAGGCGGCCTGCCACTCGCTGCCGACGTCATCGCCCGCGCTGGTGCGCACCACGGCCTTGACCGGCAGGTTGTACTTGTGGGCGAACTCGAAGTCGCGCTCGTCATGGGCCGGCACAGCCATCACGGCGCCGTCGCCGTAGTGCATCAGCACATAGTTGGCGACCCATACCGGCAGCTTCTCGCCGGTCAGCGGGTGCTCGACCAGCAGGGAAGTGGCCATGCCCTTCTTTTCCTGGGTGGCCATGTCGGCTTCGGCGACGCTGCCGCTCTTGCACTCGTCGATGAACGCCTGCAGCGCCGGGTTGCCCTGGGCAGCCTGGGTGGCCAGCGGGTGTTCGGCGGCGACGGCGACGTAGGTCGCGCCCATCAGGGTGTCCGGGCGGGTGGTGAAGACTTTCAGGGTGCCTTCGTGGCCGATGCTGGCCTGATCGAACGGGAACTGCACTTCCATGCCGCGCGACTTGCCGATCCAGTTGCGCTGCATGGTCTTGACCTGCTCAGGCCAGCCCGGCAGCTCGTCGAGGCTTTCCAGCAGCTCGTCGGCGTAATCGGTGATGCGGAAGTAGTACATCGGGATTTCGCGCTTCTCGATCAGCGCGCCCGAACGCCAGCCACGGCCGTCGATGACCTGCTCGTTGGCGAGCACGGTCTGGTCGGCCGGGTCCCAGTTCACGGTACCGTTCTTGCGGTAGATGATGCCTTTTTCGAACAGGCGGGTGAACAGCCACTGTTCCCAGCGGTAGTAGTCCGGCTTGCAGGTGGTGACTTCACGCGCCCAGTCGATGGCCAGGCCCAGGCTCTTGAGCTGGGTCTTCATGTAGTCGATGTTTTCGTATGTCCACTTGGCCGGGGCGACGTTGTTTTTCATCGCCGCGTTTTCCGCGGGCATGCCGAAGGCGTCCCAGCCCATCGGCTGCAGGACATTCTTGCCCAGCATGCGCTGGTAGCGGGCAATCACGTCGCCGATGGTGTAGTTGCGAACGTGGCCCATGTGTAGCTTGCCGCTCGGGTACGGGAACATCGATAGGCAATAGTAGGTATCTTTGCCTGGCTGTTCGGTAACAGCGAACGATTGTTGCTCGTCCCAGAAATTCTGGGCGGCGGCTTCGATATCACGGGGCGTGTATTGTTCGTGCATGGCTACTTTTGGCTGAGAGAGAAGAGACCTTGTTCCAGGCAGCGGAACCTCGCTGCGTCCGGCACTCCGGTGTCATGAGGGTGAACGCCTAAGCATACAGCAGCGCCGCGCATCGTGGGAAACCCTGATTGAGAATGGCCGCTGGTCGCTGCATCCAGCTGCTTTTCATAGCGCCGCTAAGCTCAGGTGTGGGGGGAGATATTCTTTATCTTCAATGAGGTGAACGGATGGGAGAGACGCAGCTACCCGCAAGCAAACCGGAGCTTTACGAACGCCTGATCGACCGTCTTGGCCTGGCACTGGAAGTCGCCAGAACATCGGTACGATTGCGCGACGAGATGCCAGCCGAGCTGGAGTTGCGTGGCTTGAGCCATGCAGAGTTCGAAGTGATCAAGGCCTACCTGGAGTCCCTCCCGGAACGCCGCAATGCCAGTGCCGGTACATACCCACAAGCGGAACCGACATCGGCCAAGATCATCTGGCTCAAGGACAAGAAACGCCCCGCCACGACGGTGAGATCCAGGACGCTGCCGCATCGCTAGCCGTTCAGGACGCCAGGCGCAGGCTATCGCGCGCCGGTTCTTCAAACACACACTTCTCATGATCGGCGTCGGCTGCGCACTTGTTGACCGGCGCCGATCCTCTTAGGCTGCATGCCTGCCAAGGAGTGTGGGCCGATGCCGTTTCGATTCTTCATCAAACAATGGTTGATGCCGCCAGGCGTCCTGTTTCTGCTGTTGCTTGCGGCCTGGTGGCTGCGCGCCCGACGCCCCCGGCTGGCGGCGCTGTGTTTCGTACTGGGGCTGGGCGGCTTGTGGCTGATGAGCCTGCCGCTGGTGGTGCAGCACGGCGCACGGCTGCTGGAGACCGAGCCGCCGTTGGCCGTCAGCGAATGGGCGAGCCTGGCGAGCAGGGCAGATGCCATTGTCGTGCTCGGCGCGGGGCGTGAGCGCGGTGACCCTGCCTGGGGCGGGGCAGACCAACCCGCCGCCACGGCGCTGGAGCGCATGCGCTTTGCCGCGCGGCTGGCGAAGGCCTCGGGCCTGCCGGTGTTGACCAGCGGCGGCCTGCACTACGGTACGCCGCCGAGCGAGGCGCGGTTGATGGCGGATCGGCTGCGAGAGGATTTTGCCGTCGACGTGAAATGGAAGGAGGAGGCCAGCCGCACTACCTGGGAAAATGCCCAGCTCACGGCCCGGGTGCTGCAGCCGTTGGGCATTCGCCGTGTGGTGGTGGTGACCCAGGCCTGGCACATGCAGCGCTCGCGCTGGAGCTTCGAGCAGGCCGGCTTCGAGGTGGTGCCGGCGCCGATGGGGTTCCTCGGGCGTGACCATGCCCGGCCGTTTGCCGGGTTGCTGCCGGAAAGCCGGGCGATGTGGCAAAGCGGGCAGTTGCTGAATGAAGCGGTGGGGTTGCTGGGGTATCGGTTGTTCTATTGAGCTTTGCACTGCCTGTGCCGGCCCTTTCGCGTGCAAGCCCGCCCCCCATAGCTACCCCAGTGATCTTGAAGGCAGTGGGGTAGCTATGGGGGGCGGGCTTGCACGCGAAGAGGTCTATACAGTCTTGGCAATACGCCCAGCCGCCAGCGCCCACGCCAGCAGCAACACGCAGACAATCGCCAGCGGCCACGAACGCCACTGAAGGTACGGCGTCAGCTGCTGCATCGGCACCACCTCGCCATACAGCACCGCACGCTGGAACTGAGGCACCTCGGCAGTAATCCGGCCAAACGGGTCGATCAACGCGGTCACGCCGTTGTTGGTGGCCCGGATCATCCAGCGCCCGGCTTCAAGCGCCCGCATCTGTGCCATCTGCAGGTGTTGCAGCGGGCCGATCGAGGTGCCGAACCAGGTGTCGTTGCTGATCGTCAACAGCAGGTCGCTGCGCGCCGCCAGGCCTGCCGCGAATTCCGGGTAGACCACCTCGTAGCAGATGTACGGGGCAATCTGGTAACCCTTGGCCTGCAGCAGTGGCTGGTCTTCAGGGCCGCGGGCGAAGTCCGACATCGGCAGGTTGAAGAACTCGATCAGGCCCCGCAGCATGTCCTGCAGCGGCACGTATTCGCCGAAGGGCACCAACTTCTGCTTAAGGTACGTGCCATCGCCTTCACCGGTGACGGTCACGCCGTTGTAGTAGCGACGCTGGTGATGCACCACCTCGCGCACCGGTACGCCGGTGATCAGCGCCGAATGACGGTCCGCGGCAAAGCGGCCCATCACGTCGATGTAGCCTTGGGCCTGGTCCTTGAGGATCGGTACGGCTGTTTCTGGCCAGATCAGCAAGTCCACCGGTTTGGAGCTGAAACTCATGTCGCGGTACAGCGCCAGTTGCGCATCGATGTGCGCTGGGTCCCATTTCAGCTCCTGCTCGACATTGCCCTGCAGGGCCGCGACCTTGAGCGGGTCGCCCGCCGGCTTGGTCCAGGCGTGGCCTTTAAGCGCCAGGCCGATGACCCACGGGGCGAGCAGCAGCAGGGCGCCCACGGCGAGGAACGACGGGCGCGCGCGCAGGCGGTGCAGGTTGCACAGCAGCGCGGCGCTCAGCGCCAGGGCAAAGGAGATAAGCCACACGCCGCCCAGCGGCGCCAGGCCGGCCAGCGGGCCGTCCAGTTGGCTGTAACCGGCGTATAGCCAAGGGAAGCCGGTCAGGAACCAGCCGCGGAAGGCTTCTTGCAGCAGCCACAGGGCGGCAAAGCACAGGGCATCGGCCAGTGGCGCTTCGTTGCGCCGCAGCCAGCGTGCCCACAGCCAGGTGGGCAAGGCGAAGAACCAGGCCAGCGCGGCGAAGAACGCCACCAGCAACACGATTGCCAGCAGCGGCGAAGCGCCACCGTAGGTGTTCATGCTGACGTAGATCCACCAGGTCCCGGCGCCGTACAGGCCGAAGCCGAAGCACCAGCCGCGCCACATGGCCTGGCGCGGAGTGAGCTCGCGCAGGCCGAGGTAGAGCACGGCGATCGACAGCAAGGCCAGCGGCCAGATGTCGAATGGCGCCAGGGCCAGAAGGGTCGAGGCGCCGGCCGCCAAGGCCAGCAGGTTACCGGGCCAGCCGGGGCGGGTGATCCAACGCATGTTTGTCCTTAACGGGTGATCGGGGTCAGGCGCAGCAAGTGTATCCGCCGGCTATCGGCGTTGAGAATACGGAACTTGTAGGCGCCGATCTCGGTGGTCTCGTTGCGCTTGGGCAGGTGGCCGAAGGCGCTCATCACCAGCCCGCCTACCGTGTCGAACTCATCATCTGAGAATTCGCTGTCGAAGAACTCGTTAAAGTTGTCGATCGGTGTCAGCGCCTTGACCAGGAAATCGCCGCTGGGCAGTGGCTTGATGTAGCTGTCTTCCTCGACGTCATGCTCGTCCTCGATGTCACCGACGATCTGTTCGAGCACGTCCTCGATGGTCACCAGGCCCGCCACACCGCCGTATTCGTCGATCACGATGGCCATGTGGTTGTGGTTGGCGCGGAACTCGCGCAACAGCACGTTCAGGCGCTTGGACTCCGGCACGAAGGTGGCCGGGCGCAGCAGGTCCTTGATGTTGAAGCTGTCGCCGTTCTCCTTGAGGATCAGCGGCAGCAGGTCCTTGGCCAGCAGGATCCCGAGCACATCGTCATGGCTTTCGCCGATCACCGGGTAGCGCGAATGCGCGGCGTCGATGATCGCCGGCAGGAACTCGCGAGGCGACTGGGTAGCCTTGATGCTGATCATCTGCGAGCGCGGCACCATGATGTCACGTACCTGCAGGTCGGCGACCTGGATAGCACCTTCGACGATGGTCAGCGCTTCGCTGTCGAGCAGCTTGTTCTGATGGGCTTCGCGAAGCAGCTCGAGGAGCTCCTGGCGGTTTTTCGGCTCATGGGCAAAAGCCTGGGTCAGTTTACCCAGCCAGGACTTTTGCCCGTTGCTCGATCGATCTTCGCTCATGGCGGTTCTCGTGATCCTTGCAGTATCAGTGTGTGATGGATTCGTTTTCATCGTCGGCGTACGGGTCAGGGTGACCCAGTTCTGCCAGCAATTCCCGTTCCAGCGCTTCCATTTCCTCGGCCTCATTGTCTTCGATGTGGTCGTAGCCGAGCAGGTGCAGGCAGCCGTGAATGACCAGGTGCGCCCAGTGTGCCTCAAGCGCTTTGCCTTGTTCGGCGGCTTCGCGTTCAACCACGGGGATGCAGATCACCAGGTCACCGAGCAGTGGAATGTCCAGCAACTCGTCCGGCACGTCGGCCGGGAACGACAGCACATTGGTCGCGTAGTCCTTGTGCCGGTAGGTGTGGTTCAGCTCGCGGCCTTCGGCTTCGTCGACCAGGCGTATGGTCATTTCCGAATCGGCCGTGCGCTGGCGCAACGCCAGTTCGCACCAGCGACGGAAGGCGGCATCGTCAGGGGCGGCGGCGTCCGTGGCCCGTTGCAGGTCAAGTTCAAGCATCTTTGTTGCTGGCCTCGGGCTTGGCTTGACGGGCTTCGAAGCGGTCATAGGCTTCGACGATACGCTGCACCAGTGGGTGACGAACCACATCTTTGGGTTGGAAGTGGGTGAAGCTGATACCCGGGACGTCCTTGAGCACTTCGATCACATGGGCCAGACCCGACTTGGTGCCACGTGGCAGGTCGACCTGGGTGATGTCACCGGTGATCACCGCGGTGGAGCCGAAGCCGATGCGGGTAAGGAACATCTTCATCTGTTCGAGCGTGGTGTTCTGGCTCTCGTCGAGGATGATGAAGCTGTTGTTCAAGGTGCGGCCACGCATGTAGGCCAGCGGGGCGATTTCGATCACCTGGCGCTCGATCAGCTTGGCCACGTGCTCGAAGCCGAGCATTTCGTACAGCGCGTCGTACAACGGGCGCAGGTACGGGTCGATCTTCTGGGCCAGGTCACCGGGCAGGAAGCCGAGCTTTTCGCCGGCCTCGACCGCCGGGCGCACCAGCAGGATGCGCCGCACTTGCTCGCGTTCCAGGGCATCCACGGCGCAGGCCACGGCCAGGTAAGTCTTGCCAGTACCGGCCGGGCCGACGCCGAAGTTGATGTCGTTGGCCAGGATTTCCTTGACGTAGCGCTGCTGGTTGACACCGCGCGGGCGGATGTTGCCCTTGCGCGTGCGCAGCGAGACGCTGACCTCGTTGACGGCAGGGTTGTCGATGTTCTCGACGGCCGACTCCTGCAAGTACAGGTGCACGGTCTCCGGCGACAGCTCGGTCGCCTTGGCCTCGCGGTAGAGGCGGCGCAGCAGTTGCTCGGCAGCGGAAGTGGTCTTGGGTTCGCCGATCAGCTCGAATTGATTGCCGCGGTTGCGGATCTCGATGGCCAGGCGTTGTTCGATCAGGCGCAGGTGCTCGTCGAACTGGCCGCACAGGTTGGCGAAGCGGTGGGCCTCGAAAGGTTCGAGGATGAAACGATGAGGTTGTATGGGTGCGTTCAAGGTCGTTTTAAGCCGCTCGACGGCAATAAGGGTGAAGTCAAGAATAACCCTTGAAGGGCAGGGGCGAAAGCACTGAAACGATCAAGGGTATGCAGTGCCATTGCCAGGCTCTTCGTAGGCACTGTTATGATGCGCGCCTTTTCTTACGCATGTGTTATCCCACCCAACATGAGCAAACGCGAACCCGCCATCTATAAAGTGATCTTCCTCAACCAGGGGCAGGTCTTCGAGATGTATGCCAAGCAGATCTACCAGAGCGACCTGTGGGGTTTTCTGGAAATCGAGGAATTCGTCTTCGGTGAGCGCGCCCAGATCGTCGTCGACCCGAGCGAAGAGAAGCTCAAGAATCAGTTCGAAGGGGTAATCCGCAGCTTCGTGCCGATGCACTCGATCGTGCGTATCGATGAGGTGGAGCGCCTGGGTACGGCGAAGATCAGCGAGGCCAGGGCTAGCGGCAATGTGATGCCATTCCCCATGCCGATGCCGGAGAAGTGATCAGGGCAGTGGCGAGAACGGCGTACGCCCTTCGGCGTTCTGCAGCTCCAGCAGGTACTTGCGGAAGATCTGGCCAAGCACCTGGGTGGCGTGCTCCAGTTCGTCGCGGGGCATCTGCTCGGTCACTTCGTCGGCCATGTCCAGCGCATCTTCGGCGCCGTTGACCGCGGCCATCTTCAGCAGGATATAAGCCTGCACATTGTTGGCCTTGACGCCTTCGCCATGGAAGAACATGGCACCGAGGCGGTACTGGGCGTCGGCATGGCCTTGCAGCGAGGCTTTGCCGAACCAGTCCACGGCCTTTTTTAGGTCTTTGGGCGTTTGCGTGTAGTAGTACTCACCCAGTTCGTACTGCGCCTGGGCGTCCCCGGTCGCCGCCGTCTGCTCGCAAGCCTTAAGGGCGTTGACCTGGTCTTCTGGCTGGACATTGAGCGTGCAGCGCCCCGTTGCCGGAATGAGCAACGAGTTACCGCCCTCCGCCAGTGCCAGCAGGGGCTGAAGAAGCAACAGGCAGCCCAGGGTCAGGGCGCGGCCGGTGCGGTTCATGGGGATCGACATACCTCTGCAAAGCTACGGCCAAGGTCTCTGGTGGCACATTATGGGATAAGCAGCGCCAACCTTACAAAGTTTTACTCGAATTTCTGCGCGGGTGGTGAAACTTGCTGATGCAGGAAGGGCTTTTATGGCTTGTGCCGGCCTCATCGCGGATGAATCCACGATGAGGCCGGCACCGCTTATCGCTTACTTCAGCTTGGCAAACGCCCGCTCAGCCGCATCCAGGGTGATCTGCAACTCTTTATCACCGTGCGCGATGGAGGTGAAGCCTGCCTCGAACGCGCTTGGCGCCAGGTACACGCCGCCTTCGAGCATCAGGTGGAAGAAGCGCTTGAAGCGGTCCGCATCGCTGGCCATCACGTCATCGAAGGTGACGATGTCGTCGGCACCGCTGAAGTACAGGCCGAACATGGCACCTGCCTGGGTGGTGACGAACGGCACACCAGCGGCATCGGCCAGTTGCTGCAGGCCGTCGAGCATGCGGCTGGTGTAGGCGGTCAGTTCGTCATGGAAGCCCGGGCGGCTGATCAGCTTCAAGGTGGTCAGGCCAGCGGCCATGGCCAGCGGGTTGCCCGACAGCGTGCCCGCCTGGTACACCGGACCCAGTGGGGCGATGCAGCCCATGATCTCGCGCTTGCCGCCGAAGCAGCCCACCGGCATGCCGCCGCCGACGATCTTGCCGAAGGTCGACAGGTCCGGGGTGATGCCGTAGTGGCCCTGGGCGCCGCCGAGCGAGACACGGAAACCGGTCATCACTTCGTCGAAGATCAGCACCACGCCGTGCTTGTCACACTGCTCGCGCAGGCCTTCGAGGAAGCCAGGGGCGGGCGGTACGCAGTTCATGTTGCCGGCCACCGGCTCGACGATGATGCAAGCCACGGTCTGGCCGACTTCGGCCAAGGTCTTCTCGACGGCGGCGATGTCGTTGAACGGCAGGGTCAAGGTGTGTTTGGCGAAGTCCGCCGGTACGCCCGCCGAGCTCGGCACGCCCTGGGTCAGCAGGCCGGAGCCGGCCTTGACCAGCAGGCTGTCGGAGTGCCCGTGGTAGCAGCCTTCGAACTTGATGATGGCGTCGCGGCCGGTGTAGCCACGGGCCAGGCGGATTGCGCTCATGGTGGCTTCGGTGCCGGAGCTGACCATGCGCACCATCTCCATCGACGGCACCAGCGAGCAGACCAGGTCGGCCATCTCGGTTTCCATGGCGGTCGGTGCGCCGTAGGACAGGCCGTGCTGCAACTGGTTGCGTACCGCGTCGAGCACCTCGGGGTGGCCGTGGCCGAGAATCATCGGGCCCCACGAGCCCACGTAATCAACGTAGCGTTTGTCGTCTTCGTCGACGACATAAGCGCCTTCGGCATGCTTGAAGAACAACGGGGTGCCGCCGACGCTCTTGAAGGCGCGGACCGGCGAGTTGACGCCGCCGGGGATGTGCTTCTGGGCTTGGGCGAATAGGGATTCGGAACGGGACATGGGATCTTCTCTCGAAATCAGGAAGCGAACAGGGCGTTGAAGGCGCGGGCGCGGCGGGTGACTTCCTGCGCGCTGTCGGCACCGAACAAGCCATGGATCACCGCCAGCAGGTCGGCACCGTGGGCGACCAGCGGGGCGGCGTTGTCGAGGGTGATGCCGCCGATCACGGCGATCGGCAGCTTGACCTTGGCGCGGGCCTGCTGCAGCAACTCAACGTTGGCGGCGGGCGCACCGGGCTTGGTCACGGAATTGAAGAAGCGGCCAAAGGCGACATAACTGGCGCCCTCGCTGGCGGCCTGCGCGGCCAGTTCGAGGCTGGCGTGGCAAGTGGAGCCGATGATGGCCTGGCGGCCCAGCAAGGCGCGGGCCGGGGTCAACGGGCCGTCGGTCTGCCCCAGGTGCACACCGACGCCCAGGCGCGCCGCCAGTTCGGCATCGTCGTTGATCAGCAGCTGGGTGCCATAGCGCTCGCAGAGCTTCATCAGTGCTTCGGCTTCGCGCAGGCGACGGGCGGCATCGTCACTCTTGTCGCGGTACTGCAGCAGGCGCACGCCGCCTTCCAGTGCTGCCTCGACATGGGAAAGGAAACGGCCGGCAAGCAGCTGGCTGTCGGTGATTGCATACAGGCCACGTAGCGTCATCGGAAAGCCTCGTATCAGGAGCAGAAGTCCAGGGGCAGGCGGCGCGGGACGAACTGGCCCTTGCCCAACTGCTCGGCGTCACGCAGGGTGCGCCAGGTGTAGTCGAGTGCGCTGCGCACGGCGCTTTGCAGTGCTTCGCCCAGGGCCAGGCGGCCGGCGAGGGTGCTGGCCAAGGTGCAGCCCGAGCCGTGGTAGCTGCCCGGCAGGCGCTGGCAGGTCCAGGTGTGGCGCTGGCCGTCGCGGCTGTACAGGCGGTTGTGGATTTCGTCTTCGTCGCCGTGACCACCGGTAATCAGCAGGTGTCTACAGAACGGTAACAGTTTCTCGGCACACTCGTCGGCCGTGCCTTCGGGCAGTTCGGCCAGGATGCGCGCCTCGGGCAGGTTTGGCGTGGCGATGGCGGCCAGTGGCAGCAGGCGCTCGCGCACGGCATAGCCAACTTCGTCCTTGCCCAGGCGGCCACCGCCACCGGCGCGCAGCACCGGGTCGCAGACCACCGGCAGGTGCGGGTGAGCACGCAGCAGTTCGGCGACGGTGTCGACCATTTCGATCGAGCCGAGCATGCCCAGCTTGACCGCAGCCACCGTGGAGTCGGCCAGCACGGCGTTGGCCTGGGCCAGCACCCACTCGCGGTCGAGCACGCGGAAGTCGGAAACGTTGACGGTATCCTGCACGGTCAGGGCGGTCACCGCGGGTGCGGCATGACAGCCTTGGGCGATCAGGGCTTCAATGTCTGCCTGCAAGCCGGCGCCGCCACTTGGGTCGTGGCCGGAGAGACAGAGGACAACGGGGCGGGAGCTGTAGGTATTCATGGTCGGCGAGCTTACCACCAAACCTATTTGCGCGGATCGTCCTACAAACGGCTTTTGCTGATCGATAGGTCAGTTTTGTTTTTGTTGGGTGCCTGAAAGTGCTGATCTAGAGCCTTTTCTGTCAAAATTAAAGTGGCCCCTGGCCAGCGTGGAAAGCTATGCTAGAGTGCTCGGATAACTCGATAAACGGGCTTCGCCGGATTTCGTCGTCTCATAGGGATAGGGGGCCATCGCGACGTGACCGTGCAGGCCATGCTGGGGCTGTATGCGCTATTTGCTGATTTTGCTTCTGGGCTGCTTGCCCGCGCTGGCCGCTGCGGTCGATTTCGACGCCAGCACCCGGCACCTTGCGCTGGGCAAGGTCATGCAGGTCTATGAAGACCGCACTGGCAGCGCCAGCATTGCCCAGGTCACAGCGCCCGCGTTCGCCAGCCGTTTTCGCGCACACCGCGAAGAGGTGCTGAACGCCGGCTACTCGACGTCGGTGTTCTGGCTCAAGATCGATTTGCGCTACCAGGCCTCGGCAAATGCCTTGCCCCGTCAATGGTTGCTGGAGCTGGCCTACCCGCCGCTGGATCACCTCGAACTGTACCTGCCCGGCACCGATGGCGCTTATCGCCTGGCCCAGCGTACCGGCGACGCCTTGCCTTATGACAGCCGCCAGATCCGCCAGAACAACTACCTGTTCGAGCTGCCCCTGCAACCTGGCCAGGCCACCACCGTCTATTTACGCCTGCACAGCCAGGGCTCGGTGCAGGCGCCGCTGGCGCTATGGTCTGCCGAGGCCTACATGGAAGAGCAGCCGACCCGCCTGTATGTCCTGGGGATGATCTACGGCGTGTTGCTGGTGATGCTGGTGTACAACCTGTTCATCTACCTCAGTGTGCGCGATGTCAGTTACCTCTACTACATCCTCTACATCGCCTCGTTCGGCCTGTACCAGGTGTCTGTCAATGGCGCCGGGGTCGCGTACTTCTGGCCGGACAGCCCGTGGTGGGCGAATGCGGCCACTCCACTGTTCATCGGTGCGGCGGGGCTGTTCGGCTGCCAGTTCGCCCGCCATTTCCTGCGCCTGGGCAAGATCAGCCGCGGCTTCGACCGCCTGCTGCAGCTGTTGATGCTGGGTGGCGCACTGGTGATGCTGCTGGCGGTGAGCATGCCCTACGGGATTGCCCTGCGCATGGCCACGGTGCTGGCGCTGTTGTTCACCGTGAGCATTTTCACTGCGGGGCTGTACGCCTGGTCGCGAGGGCTGCGCGTGGCGCGCTGGTTCATCATCGCCTGGACGGCTTTTTTGCTCGGCGGGCTGGTCAATACCCTGATGGTGCTGGGTTACCTGCCAAACGTGTTCATTACCATGTACGCCAGCCAGCTTGGCTCGGCGCTTGAGGTGGCGCTGTTGTCACTGGCCCTGGCCGACCGCATCAACAGCATGCGCGAACAGCAGGCACAGACCTTGCGTGACACCGGGCGGGCGCTGGAGCAAGTGAACCAGCAACTGGCCAGGAGCAACCACCTCAAGGACGAGTTCCTCGCCACCGTCACCCACGAACTGCGCACGCCGATGAATGGCGTGATCGGTTCGCTGGAGTTGATGCACACGTTGCCCATGAGCGCCGAGATGGCTCAATACCACCGTACTGCGGTCGGTTCTGCGCAGAACATGATGGACATGGTCGACGATATCCTCACCCTGACCGAGCTGCAGGCCGGCCGGTTGCGCGTGCAGGCGGCGCCGTTCAGCCTGCGTCGCCTGCTCCAGGACCTGCGTGCCGGCTACGCCGGAACGGCCCTGGGCAAGGGGCTTTACCTGAGCCTGGACATCCCCGCCGAACTGCCGGACGAACTGCTGGGCGATGCCCACAAGCTGGCGCGTTGCCTGGGTTGCCTGGTGGACAACGGCCTCAAGTTCACCCACCAGGGCGGGGTGATGGTGCAGGTCCGCGGCCGCCGACTGGGGCCGGACAGCCTGGCACTGACCTTCACCGTGAGTGACAGCGGCATAGGCTTCGATGACCTGGACCAGGCGATCCTCTACCAGCGCTTCTTCCAGGTCGATGGCTCGATGACCCGGCGCTACGGCGGGCTGGGCATCGGCCTGTCGATCTGCCGGCAGATGGGCGAAGTGCTGGGTGGCCAGCTGGTGCATGAGTCGACGCGAGGGTTGGGCAGCCGTTTCGAACTGACCTTGAATGTGGCGATTGCACAGGTGCAGGTGCCGCCCGGCATCGCGGTCTCGGGGGCAACGCGTTTCTAGGCGCTGTACGAAAGGTGTCCGCACCCGCCACGTTTCGCCTTGCCTGGCCTTCGCGCCAATACATTTCATGCAGACCCTGGCGGGTTGAAGGGATTGCAGTCGCTGCTACACGTTTAGTCATTTTTGTCACGTTGACTCCCCCACAGGGAGTGCTTCACTGGGGCTTTCAGGCATACCCGGCCTCAGGAGCTCGCGATGAACCTGCACCAGTACGCTGAAACCCACGAAGTCACCAACCAGCCGCCGTCCCTCGACGGCGCCAACCTGTACCGCCTCGACCTGCCGTTGCAGGAGTGGTCGCGGCGTTTCGGGGCCGGTTGGGCCGAAGCGCGGATCGACGCCTACGGTGCCTTGGCCGGCGGGCCGTTGATGGCCGCAGGTTTCCTGGCCAACGCGCACAAGCCGGAATTCAGCAGCCATGACCGCTACGGCCATCGCATCGACCTGGTGGAATTCCACCCCGCCTACCACGAGCTGATGCGCACGGCCGTCGAGCACGGCCTGCCGTCGTTGCCCTGGGCCGAGCCACGCCCTGGCGCGCACGTGGCCCGGGCGTCGATGACCTACCTGCACAGCCAGGCTGAAGCTGGCACCGGCTGCCCGCTGACCATGACCTTTGCCGCCGTCCCCGCGCTCAGGCTGCAGCCCGAGCTGGCCGAATACTGGTTGCCGAAGATCCTCGCCCGCGAATACGACCCACGCAATGTCGGCGACCGGCACAAGGCCGGGGTGACCATCGGCATGGCCATGACCGAAAAGCAGGGCGGCACCGATGTGCGCGCCAACACCACCCGCGCCTACCCGGTCGGCAGCCCCGGGCCGGGCCAGGCCTACGAACTGGTCGGGCACAAGTGGTTCTGCTCGGCGCCCATGTGCGATGCCTTCCTCACCCTGGCCCAGACCGACAAGGGCCTGAGCTGCTTCCTGCTGCCACGTCACCGCCCGGATGACCAGCGCAACCAGTTCTACATCCAGCGCTTGAAGAACAAACTGGGCAACAGCTCCAACGCATCGAGCGAAGTGGAGTTCCGTGGCGCTTTGGCCTGGATGGTCGGCGAAGAAGGGCGGGGCGTACCGACCATCATCGAGATGGTGGCGATGACCCGCTTCGATTGCATGGTCGGCTCCAGCGCCCTGATGCGCCAGGCGTTGACACAGGCCACGCACCATTGCGCCCACCGCAAGGTCGGTGGGCGGATGCTGAGCGAGCAGCCGCTGATGCAGAACGTGCTGGCCGACCTGGCCCTGGAGAGCGAGGCGGCGCTGGCCTTGAGCCTGCGCATGGGGCAAGCACTGGAGCAGCTCGATGACCCGCAGCAGGCACACTTCGCCCGGCTGGTCACCGCGGTGGGCAAGTACTGGATCTGCAAGCGCGCGCCGGCCATGATCAACGAGGCGGCAGAATGCCTGGGCGGCGCCGGGTATGTGGAAGACAGCATCCTGCCGCGGCTGTACCGCGAGGCGCCGGTCAACTCTACCTGGGAAGGCTCTGGCAACGTGCAGTGCCTGGACGTGCTGCGGGCGTTGTCCAAGGAGCCGGGCGTGCTCGATGCGCTGTTCGCCGAACTGGGCGATGGCCATGGCGACCCTCGCCTGGCCGCGTACATCGGCAATCTCAAGGGGGCTTTCGCCGACACCAGCGATATCCAGTACCGCGCGCGGCAGCTGACCGAGGACATCGCCCTGGCCCTGCAGGCCAAGCTGTTGCTGGAGGCCGGTAACGCAGCTGTCAGCGATGCGTTCATCGGCAGCCGGCTGGCAGGGGGTGGCCGCGCGTACGGGGCGTTGCCACGCGGCGCCGATGTCGAGGCGCTGGTCGCGCGGGCCACGCCGGTCTGGCCAGCATGACAGGGGATGTTTTTACCGGCGAAGGCAGGCAAGATGGCTGACATGCATGTCCAGACAGGAAGCACAGTGTGAGCCACGCCTTTGTAGTCGTTGATACTCCCGAACAGGCCGTCGACCGTCTGGCGGCCCTGCATGAACAGGCCACCGGGGCCCTCAGCCAGGCCCTCAAGCGTTACCTGAAGGACCGCACCGAGCCGGATGCCGACGAGCGCGCCGTGTACCGCTACCCGGCGCTGCGCCTGACCTACTACAGCCACGGCGAAGTCGCCGCCACCACCCGCGCCTATGCCAAGGTCCAGGTGGCCGGCACCTACAGTGTCACGGTCACCCAGCCAGCGGCATTTCGTGGCTACCTGCTCGAGCAGTTGCGCCCGTTGATGCACGACTACACGGTGACCGTTGAAGTCGGCGTGAGCGAACAGAACATCCCGTATCCGTACGTGGTCGACCAGGGCGATGAGCTGGCCGGCAGTGGTATTACCGCCGCCGAGCTGGCGCGCGTGTTCCCCAGCACTGACCTGTCCGCCGCCACCGACAACATCGCCGATGGCCTGTGCGACTGGGGCAGCGCCGAAACCCTGCCGCTGGCACTGTTCGACGCCGCCCGCGTGGACTTCTCGCTGCGCCGCCTGGTGCACTACACCGGTAGCGACTGGCGCCATATGCAGCCGTGGATCCTGCTGACCAACTATCACCGTTATGTTGACCAGTTCATCAGCCACGGCCTCGAACAGCTGCGTGAAGACCCGCGCTTCGTGCGCATGGTGCTGCCGGGCAACGTGGCGATCGAGAAAGGCATGGACCACGGTGAAGCGCAGGCCCTGGTGGCCAGCGTGGTGTGGCACCGCTACCAGATGCCCGCCTACCACCTGATCGCCGCCGATGGCGATGGCGTGACCCTGGTCAACATCGGTGTCGGCCCGTCCAATGCCAAGAACATCACCGACCACCTGGCCGTGCTGCGCCCGCACTGCTGGCTGATGATCGGCCACTGTGGCGGCCTGCGTCAGTCGCAGACCATCGGCGACTATGTGCTGGCCCACGCCTACATGCGCCGTGATGGCATCCTCGACCGTGTGGTGCCACCGAATATTCCCATCCCAGCCCTGGCCGAGGTGCAACTGGCGTTGCAGGAAGCGGCGGCGCAGGTCACCGGTGAGCGTGGCGAGGAGCTGAAAAAGCGCCTGCGCACCGGCACCGTGCTGACGTACGACGACCGTAACTGGGAGTTGCGCTGGGCCCAGGAGCGGCCACTGATCAACCTGTCGCGCGCCGTGGCGGTGGACATGGAAAGCGGCACCATCGCCGCTCAGGGCTATCGCCTGCGAGTGCCTTACGGCACCCTGCTGTGTGTGTCCGACAAGCCGCTGCATAGCGAGATCAAGCTGCCGGGCTCGGCCAACGCCTTCTACAACCGTGCGGTCAGCCAGCACCTGAAGATCGGCATCGCCGCCCTCGACCTGCTGCGCACCGAGCTCAATTCGCTGCACTCGCGTAAACTGCGCAGCTTCGATGAGCCGCCGTTCCGCTGAGGATCCATGCCACTGCCACCCCGTTCCAAGCCGCGCCGCCCCCAGGCGCGGCCTGCCGCCGGCCCACGTCGCCAGCCCAAGGCGCCGCCAGCCGAGCCGCGCCTGATCCTGTTCAACAAACCGTTCGATGTGCTGACCCAGTTCAGCGACAGTGAAGGGCGCGCAACACTCAAGGACTACCTCGATATCCCCGGTGTTTACCCGGCCGGGCGGTTGGACCGTGACAGTGAAGGCTTGCTGCTGCTGACCAATGACGGCGGCTTGCAGGCGCGTATTGCCGACCCTAAGCACAAGCTGGCGAAAACCTATTGGGTGCAGGTGGAGGGCGAGCCGAGTGATGAGCAGTTGCAGCGGCTGCGCGACGGCGTCGAACTTAACGACGGCCCGACGCTGCCAGCTGAAGCCCGGCGCCTGGACGAGCCGCAACTATGGCCACGCAACCCCCCGGTACGGTTTCGCAAGAGCGTGCCGACCAGCTGGCTGGAGCTGGTGATTCGCGAAGGTCGTAACCGCCAGGTGCGGCGCATGACGGCGGCGGTGGGGCTGCCCACCTTGCGTCTGGTGCGGGTGAAGATCGGCGATTGGGCGCTGGATGGGCTGGAGCAGGGGTGCTGGCGCGAGGTCGCCGCCAAGCTTTAAACCCCTTCGAGAAACCCCACCACCACGCTCTTGATGATGAAGGCCAGTACCCCGAGTCCCAGCACGAAGAACAGGATCATCGTGCCGAACCGCCCGGCCTTGGACTTTTTCGCCAGGTCCCAGACGATGAAGCCCATGAAACCGATCAACACGGTGACCAGGATGATCATCATCCATTCTTCGAATACGGCGGGATCCATCTGTGTTCTCCAGGCAGGCTGAGCCGCCGAGTATACGCCGGGTAGCCTGTGCGTTTAACGAAGGTGGGTCAAAGGAAGCTCGGTGCTCGCCAGCACTTGGTTGAGCACGAAGCTTGAGCGCACGCTGGTGACGCCTTCGATCCGGGTCAGGCTGCCGAGTAGAAGTTTCTGATAGTGGTCCATGTCCGGGACCACCACCTTGAGCTGATAGTCGGCATCCATGCCGGTCACCAGGCTGCATTCGAGCACCTGCGGCAGGTTGCGGATGGCCGCCTCGAACGTCTCGAAGCGTTCCGGGGTGTGCCGGTCCATCCCGATCAGCACATAAGCGGTCAGGCTGAGGCCCAGCTTTTTGCGATCGAGCAGGGCGACCTGGCGCGAGATATACCCGTCGTCTTCCAGCTGCTTGACCCGACGCGAGCACGGCGATGGCGACAGGCCGATGCGTTCGGCCAGCTCCTGGTTGGAGATGCGCGCGTCGCGCTGCAATTCGGCGAGGATGCTCAGGTCGTAGCGGTCAAGCTTGCTCATGGAAAAGGCCTTTTCTGTTCAGATTGCGGTGAATTATCAATCCAGGGTTAAAAATTGCGCAAGTGCTATTTATCTGAGCAATCTTCGCAATCCTCTGCCGGCACCGCCCCGGTATCTTTATCCACAGAATCACTGCCCGGACATCAGTCCACGGCGACGCGCCCTAGGCGGGCGGTCGCGGCCAACGCATCCAACAGGATGCCCCAGGCCCCCGGGCTACACACCTTCCAGAAGACGGTGTGAGGTGAGCCGGCGCCACAAGTGCCGAGCACGGACGACAATTCCCAAAGGGAGGCCAACGGCCTCCCTTTTTTCATGTCCGCGATTTCATCTGGCTAGCCGCTGTGGGCGCGGTAGACTGGCGGCAAGCCGTTTTCTTTACCGTGAGGAACAACATGAAGTCGCGCATCTGGCAGTTGGCAGGTGTTGGTTTGCTGGGTTTGAGCATCAGCCTGGGGGCACTGGCCCAAGGCCCGGACGAGGGGCATGGCGGGGGTAATGGCCGGCAGGACCCCAACGGCGGTGGCGAAGGCCGCTCGCCGCTCAACTCGCGCGACGAAGTGCGCCAGACCCAGCCTGCACGGCAGGGTTATTACCAGGACATTCCGCGGCGCAATGGCGACGACCGTCATTGGCAGGCGGGCGGCCCTGGGCAACGGCCCGGCGGCGACTGGCAGGGGCGCCCGGATGGCCACGGCAATGGCTGGGGGCCAGGGCCGCAATACCGCCCTGGGCACAGTGTTGATCACTTCCCGGACCGCTCCTGGAAGGTGCCATACCGGGGCGAGGACTATTTCTACTCGGGTGGCTACTGGTATCGCCCACACGGTGGCCGCTACATCGTGGTAACCCCGCCCTACGGCGTGCGGGTCGGCTACTTGCCATCCTATGCCCGTGAAGTCTGGCTAGGGGGCGCATTGTTCTTCCTGGTGGCCGACACGTACTACCAGTACCTGGCTGACAGCCAGCAATACGTGGTGGTCAGCCCACCGGCGGTCGCACCGACACCCGTGGCGCCAGCGCCCGCAGGCAACGCGTACGACGTGGTGGCCTACCCCATGTACGGGCAGGGGCAGGAGCAGCAGGACCAAGACCGTTACCAGTGCCACCGCTGGGCCGTGAGCCAGTCAGGGTTCGACCCGGCGACCGCGCCCTACGCACCACCGGGCAACGTTGCCGACACCTACCGGCGAGCGCTGGGGGCCTGTTTCAGTGGCCGGGGCTATAGCATCAACTGAGCCTCACACCGGGTCGGCATGCACCATCACATCCGCCTGTGGATAACGCTGGCGGATCACCTGGGAGGCCTGCACGCACAAGGCGTGCGCCTCATGCAGCGGCAATTGCCCGGGCAGCTCCAGGTGCAATTGAATGAACCACTGGTTGCCCGACACCCGCGTGCGCAGGTCGTGCACGCCCTTCACTCCGGGGATGCCGAGCACCAGCTCGGCCATGCCCTCGCCGATATCCCCGGGCAGCTCCTTGTCCATCAGGATGGCCGTGCTTTCGCGGGCGATCTGCAGCGCGCTCCAGAGGATGTACGCGGCGATACCCAGGCCGAACAGCGCATCCAGCTGTGGCCAGCCGAAACGTGCCAGCAGCAAGGCCAGCAGGATGCTGCCATTGAGCAGCAGGTCGGAGCGATAGTGCAGCGAATCGGCGCGTACGGCGGTTGACCCGGTCTGGCGAATGACCTTGCGCTGCAACGCCAGCAAGGCAAGTGTCAACACCAGGGAGAGCAGCATCACGCCGATGCCGATGGCGGTATCACCCAAGGGCTGTGGCGATAGCAGGCGCCCGGCGGCCTGGACCCCGATCAGCACTGCGCTGACCCCGATGAACATTGCCTGCGCCATACCCGCCAGGGCCTCGGCCTTGCCATGGCCGAAGCGGTGGTCGTCGTCCGCCGGGCGCAGCGCGTAGTGCACCGCGAGCAGGTTGAGGAACGAGGCAACGGCATCCAGTGCCGAGTCGGTCAGCCCGGCCAGCAGGCTGACCGAACCACTCAGCCACCAGGCCACGGCCTTGCTCAGCACCAGGATGCAGGCCACCGCCAGTGACGCGCGGGTGGCCAGGCGTAACAGGCGCTGGTGTTCAGCCGAGGTGGTCATGCCGTGGGTGACTTCCTTGTGGGTTTCAGGCCGACGGCACCGTCCCGAATGCCGCCAGCTGCTCGACGCTGCCGCGGTGCTGGATCAGCCGCGGGTCATCCAGCGGCAGGCGCTGGCCCAGTTCGCTTTCCAGGATAGCCTGCAGCTTGAGGTTGTCGACCTTGCCATCCGGGCTCACGGCTTCGCGCAGTTTCTCTGGCGCCACTTGCGCCGTGGTGCCGCCGGGGTAGTAGATGGCACCGGTGGCGAAGTCGACGCCAAAGGCGATCAGGCCTGGGATCACGTAGAACAGAATGCCGATGGCATCGAGGGCGACGATGACCGGGTCGACCTTGCCTTCGATCTGCCCGCGGCGGTCAGGGTAGAACAGCGTGCCACAGGCCGTCAGCTGGGTCAGCAGGGTAGCGATGAGGGCGCCACCGATGACGCGGGAGGGGATGCGCATGTAAATCTCCGAAGAAGGTGTGCGGCGGGCTGGGCGATGCGCCAGCACCTGATGCTAAGACCATGATAGAGCAGGCTGGGTTCGCCGTTATACTCGCGTCACTGTTCGAGGACCACCATGATTTCTTTACCAATCGATGCCGTTTTGCCGGCCCTGCGCCAGGCCCTGGAAAACCGCCACGAAGCCGTGCTTGAAGCACCGCCCGGCGCCGGCAAGACCACCCGCGTGCCGCTGGCGCTGCTGAATGAAACCTGGCTGGCAGGGCAGACCATTCTCATGCTCGAACCGCGCCGGCTGGCGGCGCGGGCGGCGGCCGAACGGCTGGCCAGCGAGCTGGGGGAAAAGGTCGGCGAAACCGTGGGCTACCGCATTCGCCTGGAAAGCCGGGTTGGGCCGAAGACCCGCATCGAAGTGGTCACCGAAGGCATCCTCACCCGGCGCTTGCAGGCCGACCCCGCACTCGAGGGCGTGGGCCTGCTGATTTTCGACGAATATCACGAGCGCAGCCTCGATGCCGACCTTGCCCTGGCGCTGAGCCTCAATGGCCGCGAGCTGCTGCGCGATGACCCGCCGCTGAAAATTCTGCTGATGTCGGCCACCCTCGAAGGCGAGCGCCTGTCACGCCTGCTCGACGATGCGCCAGTGGTCAGCAGCGAAGGCCGCATGCACCCGGTGGATATCCGTTGGGGCCGGCCGTTCCAGCCCGGCGAGTTCATCGAGCCACGGGCGGTGGACAGCGTGCTGCAGGCGTTGGCCGATCAAACCGGCAGCGTGCTGGTGTTCCTGCCGGGCCAGGCCGAGATCCGCCGGGTTCACCAGAGCCTGCAGGAAGCGCTGGGTGAACGCCCCGACATCCTGCTCTGCCCCTTGCATGGCGAGCTCGACCTCAATGCCCAGCGCGCCGCCATCGACCCGGCGCCCCAGGGCCGGCGCAAGGTGGTGCTGGCGACCAACATTGCCGAAACCAGCCTGACCATCGATGGCGTGCGCGTGGTGATCGATGCGGGCCTGGCCCGGGTGCCGCGCTTCGACCCCGGCAGCGGCATGACGCGCCTGGACACCCAGCGTATCTCACGCGCCAGCGCCACCCAGCGCGCAGGCCGTGCGGGCCGTCTGGAGCCGGGTGTTTGCTACCGCCTGTGGTCCGAGGCCCAGCACGACCAGCTGGCCGCCCATGGCAGCGCCGAGATTCTGCAAGCCGACCTGGCCGGCCTGGCCCTGCAACTGGGCCGCTGGGGTGTCACGCCGGAGCAATTGCGCTGGCTGGATCAACCACCTGCCGCAGCCTTCTCCCAGGCCCAGGACCTGCTGGCACGGCTGGGTGCGTTCAAGGGCGGCAGCCGCGACAACCTCAGCGAGCACGGCCAGGCCATGGCCGAACTGCCGGCGCATCCACGCATCGCCCATTTGCTGTTGCGTGGCCAGGACCTGGGCCTGGCGGCGATGGCCTGCGATGTCGCTGCCTTGCTGGGCGAGCGCGATATCCAGCGCGGAGGCGGGGCCGACCTGCACAGCCGGCTGACGCTGGTCAGCGGCGAAAGTAAAACCAGCCGGGGCGGCCAGGGCGGTGTGCAGCGTGCTCGGCAGTTGGCCCGCCAATACCGTGGCCTGCTGCGCGGCAAGCCCGGCGCGGCGGTTGCCGACCCCGATCACCCACGCTGGCTTGGCGCGTTGCTGGCGTTGGCGTACCCCGACCGGGTTGCCCAGCAGCGCCGCGAAGGCGGCGCCGAGTATCGCCTGGCCAATGGCCGCGCCGCCTTGTTCGCCGAGGTGGATGCGTTGATGAAATGCCCTTGGCTGGTCATCGCCGATCTGGGTAGCCGCCAGGGCCAGCGGGAAGAGCGTATCTACCTGGCTGCCGAGTTCGACCCGGCACTGCTCGACGATGTGCTGGCCGAGCAGGTCGAGCGCCTCGACATCCTTGACTGGGACGAGCGCGAGCAGGTGTTGCGTGCCGAACGCCAGACCAAGGTCGGCGAGCTGGTACTCAGCCGCGAACCGCTGCCTGGCCTGGATGAGGAAGCCCGGGCCAACGCACTGCTGGGCCTGGTGCGGCGCAAAGGCTTGAACCTGCTGACCTGGACGCCAGAACTGCGCCAGTGGCAGGCGAGGGTGGCGCTGTTACGTCAACTTGACCTGGATAAAGAGGGCCACAGCGAATGGCCTGACTTGGGCGACGAAGCGCTGCTGGCCAGCCTCGAAGACTGGCTGCAGCCTTACCTGGGCAAGGTCTCACGCCTGAGCCATTTCGCCGCCCTGGACCTGTCCTCGATACTGCGCAACCTGCTGCCCTGGCCGCTGCCCCAGCGCCTGGACGAATGGGCCCCCGTGCACCTGGCCGTGCCGTCCGGCTCGAACATTCGCCTGGATTACAGCGAAACCCCGCCGATCCTAGCCGTGCGCTTGCAGGAGCTGTTTGGGTTGGCGGATACGCCGCGCATCGCCCAAGGCCGCCAGCAGGTCAAGTTGCATCTGTTGTCCCCGGCTCGCCGGCCAGTGCAGGTGACCCAGGACCTGGCCAATTTCTGGCGCACCACCTATGCCGAGGTCAAGAAGGACCTCAAGGGGCGGTATCCGAAGCACTACTGGCCGGACGACCCGCTGGTGGCCGAAGCCACGGCGCGGGCCAAGCCGCGAGGCACCTGACGTTTCAGTCAGACTGTGTGGCGTTGCCGGCTTCGCCTTCCAGCAGCATGAACAGGCGGTAGAGCACCACGGTGCTGAACAGCTGCAGGAAACCGCTCAGGCTGTTCATCGCCAGCTCCATGCCAGGCGATGGCTCCGGGAAGGCCATCAGCAGCAGGCCGTCGATCAGCCAGATCGGTGCCAGCACGCCGACCACGCAAATCATGATGCGCATGAAGTGCCCGGTGGTCATGCGCGCGCTCTCGCGCATCGACTGCACCACCGGCAGGCCGCGCAGCACCAGCAGGTACTCGGCGAACACCAGGTTGATCATGATCCACACACCAGGGACCACCAGCAGCGCCAGGCCGGCCATGATCAACAGCGAGCTGATCAGGATCAGCAAGGCCAGTTGCGGCCAAAGCTGCACCGCGCGGGCGAACAGGTCGCGCCTGGAGATGTCCTGGCCATTGCTGCGAGTATCGAGGTAGAGGATCAGCGCCGCGCTGTACAGCGGGTAGAGCAGCAGGCTGATCAGCATGCCGTAAGCGGGTGAAGCCTGGTCGCCCATCTGCCGGTACAGCAGTTGGGTCAGCAAGGCTTCGAGCACCACCAGCGGCAGGCACAGCGGGATGATGCTCGCCAGGTGGCGGCGGAAGAAGTACAGGGAGTCGCGCAGAACGCTCAGCGGATTCATCAGTCAACATCGCATGGCAGTAAAAGCAGGGGCCTAACTTTAGCCCAGCGCAGTCATTTGCTGAAAAAACTTTCACCGCCCAAGTGATTGAATCCGCGGCCCGCGCGCCCCATCTTTGACACGTCCGATGTCCCGCTTGCCCATGAGGAAGCCCATGAACACTGAAGAACAAACCGTCATCGATGGCCTGTTTGGCCGCATCAAACAAGCTGAAGACCCAAGCCAGCCGCGCGATGCGCAGGCGCAGGCGCGAATCGAGGAGCACCTGCGTCAGCAGCCGGCGGCGCCTTACTACATGGCCCAGGCAATTCTTGTGCAGGAGGCCGCGCTCAAACGCCTGGACGAGCAGAACAAGCAGCTGGAGGCCGAGCTCAAGCAGGCCCGTGCCCAGGCCGAGGCCAGCCGCGCCAGCAGCAACAGCGGTGGCGGCTTCCTGTCCAGCATCTTCGGCGCCGGTGCGCGCAACCCGGAGCCCGCCCAGCAGCCGCAGCGCGCCAGCGCGCCGGTCGCCTCCAGTGGTGGCTGGCGCGAGCCAAGCGCGCCGGGCTTCTCCCCGTCGCAGGCGCAGATGCAACAGCAACAATCCGGCTTCGGCGCGGCGCCCGCCCGCAGCGGGGCAGGCAGCTTCCTTGGCGGCGCGATGCAGACCGCTGCGGGTGTGGCCGGTGGCGTGTTGCTGGCGCAAGGCATCAGCAGCTTGTTCAACCACGACAAGCCCGAGGAAGTGGCCGAGGTGATCAAGGAAGAGCCTGCGCCAGCCAGTGATACCGGCGGCTGGAGTGACCAAGGCGGGCAGGAGCACGTGGCCGACAACGGTGGCTGGGGCAACGACCAAGGTGGTTTTGCCGACACCGACTACGGCAGCGATGACGGTGGCTTCTTCTCGGACGACGATACGTACGTCTGACCGGTCTGGCATACTGGCGGCATTGCTGGGGGCGCTAAGCGCCCCAATTCGCGGGCAAGCCCGCTCCCACAGGTATCAGTGCGATCTTGGAGATCGCATTTACCCTGTGGGAGCGGGCTTGCCCGCGAATACTTTCAGACGAGGGAGGTTTCAAGGTGAAAAAGATCGCGCTGTTCGCCGATGTGCAGAACCTCTACTACACCGTGCGCCAGGCCCACGGTTGCCACTTCAACTACACCGCCCTGTGGAAGGACGTCAGCCGCGAGGGCGAGATCGTCGAGGCGGTGGCCTATGCCATCGACCGCGGTGACAGCAAGCAGCAGCAGTTCCAGCAGATCCTGCGCAACCTGGGTTTCGACGTACGCCTCAAGCCGTACATCCAGCGCAGCGATGGCTCGGCCAAGGGCGACTGGGATGTCGGCATCACCCTCGATGTGATCGACGCGGCCAGCCGGGTCGACCAGGTGGTGCTGGCCTCCGGCGACGGTGACTTCGACCTGCTGCTGGAGCGGGTGATCCAGCGCCACGGCACCGAGGCGGTGGTGTATGGGGTGCCGGGGCTTACCGCACTGTCGTTGATTCGTGCCGCCACCCGCTATGTGCCCATCGAAGGTGCGCTGTTACTCAAGCATTGAAGGTATTGTCATGGAACGAATCGCTGTCATCGACTTTGAAACCACGGGCATTACCCCCAGTGCCGGCTGCCGCGCCACTGAAGTGGCGGTGGTGATGCTGGAGAATGGCCGCATCGTCGAGCGTTACCAGAGCCTGATGAACGCCGGCGTGCCGGTGCCAGCCTTCGTCGCCGGGCTGACCGGCATCACCACCGCCATGCTGCGCAGTGCACCGCCAGTGGACAAGGTAATGAGCGAGGTGGCCGAGTTCGTCGGTGAGACCCCGCTGCTGGCGCATAACGCCGCCTTCGACCAGAAGTTCTGGGACTACGAACTCAGCCGCATCGGCCGTAGCCGCCGGCAATCCTTCGCCTGTTCGCTGCTGCTGTCTCGACGCCTGCTGCCAGCGGCGCCGAACCACAAGCTGGGTACCCTGACCCGGTGGGCCGGGCTGCCGGACACCGGCGCGGCGCACCGGGCCATGGCCGATGCCGAAATGGCCGCCAACCTGCTGCAACACCTGGCGGGCGTACTGCGCCAGGCTCATGGCGTCCAGCAGCTGTCCCACGATCTGCTCTGCCGCTTGCAGAAGGTACCCGCAGCGAAGGTCCGCGATACCTTGGCCAAGTTCTGCTGATGAGCACAGGCAAAGTGTGCCGTTCAATTCGAGCGGTTTTGTAACTTATCTTCACTTGTACAGGCTTCTGAATAAGCCCGCGCAACCGCTTAAAGGCGAAATCTGCAAGTAGGCCGGGGTGTTGCGGTAAACTTGCCGCCTTCGCTGAACCCCTGACGGTATTGCCATGAATTTCGCCAAACTCGGCCTGATCGAACCCTTGCTGCGCACCTTGCAGCAGCTGGACTACACCACCCCGACCCCGGTCCAGGCCCAGGCCATTCCCGCCGTGCTGGCCGGCCGCGACTTGATGGCTGCGGCCCAGACCGGCACCGGCAAGACCGCCGGTTTCGCCTTGCCGGTGCTGCAACGCCTGGCGCTGGAGGGTGAGAAAGTTGCCAGCAACTCGATCCGCGCGCTGGTGCTGGTACCCACCCGCGAACTGGCCGAGCAGGTGCACAACAACGTACGCGAATACGCCGAGAACCTGCCGCTGAGCACCTATGCGGTGTATGGCGGGGTCAGCATCAACCCGCAGATGATGCGCCTGCGCCGTGGCGTCGACCTGCTGGTGGCCACCCCGGGCCGTCTGCTCGACCTGTTCCGTCAGAACGCAGTGAAGTTCAACCAGGTGCAGACCCTGGTACTCGACGAAGCCGACCGCATGCTCGACCTGGGCTTTGCCGAAGAGCTGCAGTCGGTGTACGCGGCGTTGCCACGCAAGCGCCAGACGCTGTTGTTCTCGGCCACGTTCTCCGAGCAGATCCGCGTGCTGGCGGGGCTGGCGCTGAACGACCCGCTGAGTATCGAAGTCAGCCCGCGCAACGCTGCCGCCACCACGGTCAAGCAGTGGCTGGTGCCGGTGGACAAGAAGCGCAAGGCCGACCTGTTCTGCCACCTGCTGCGCAAGCAGCGCTGGACGCAGGTGCTGGTGTTTGCCAAGACCCGTAACGGCGTGGACCAGTTGGTTGAGCGCCTGCTGGGTGAGGGGGTGAACGCCGATGGCATCCACGGCGACCGCCCGCAAGCCACGCGCCAGCGCGCGCTGGACAGCTTCAAGGCCCGTGAGGTTCAGGTGCTGGTGGCCACCGACGTTGCCGCCCGTGGCCTGGACATCGATGACCTGCCGCTGGTGGTCAACCTCGACCTGCCGATCGTCGCCGAGGATTACGTGCACCGCATCGGCCGTACCGGCCGTGCCGGCAACAAGGGCGAAGCGATCTCGCTGGTCTGCGCCGACGAAGTGCAGCAGTTGGCAACCATCGAAACACTCATCCGCCAGACCTTGCCGCGCCATGAAGAGCCGGACTTCATCCCCGATCACCGAGTGCCGATGACCGATGCCAGTGGCCAGGTGATCAAGAAGCCGAAGAAGCCCAAGAAGCCGAAAGAGAACAGCGCCAAGCGCGGTTTGGGTCGCTGGATGGACAGCGGCGACGAAGCGCCGGTCAAGTCGGTGCGCAAAGTGCCGAGCTTCAACACCGGGCCGAAAAAGCGCAAACCTTGAGCGTGTGGGGCCGCTCTGCGGCCCTTCGCTGGCTTGCCGACGAAGGGCTGCGAAGCAGCCCCGGCATTCTGTCAGGTAGCCCGCACCAGCCAATCTGCCGCCGCTTGCCCGGCCCGCAACCCGCTGGCAAAGCACGCTGTCAACAGGTACCCCCCGGTCGGCGCCTCCCAGTCGAGCATCTCGCCGGCACAGAACACCCCAGGCAGCCCCTTCACCATCAACCCCGCATCCAGCCCTTCGAACCGCACGCCCCCGGCACTGCTGATCGCCTCGTCCAGCGGCCGCGTGCGCACCAGCGTGATCGGCAACGCCTTGATCGCCCGCGCCAGGGCTGCCGTGTCGGCAAACGTCGCCTGATCGGTCAGTTCACGCAGCAAGCCCGCCTTGACCCCATCGATGCCCAGCTGGCTGTGCAGATGTTTGGCCATCGAGCGTGAACCGCGGGGTTTTGTCAGCGCCTGGGCAATCTTGTCCACAGGCTTGCCCGGTAGCAGGTCGAGCAGCAAGGTGGCCTGGCCCTCGCGATTGATAGCCTCGCGCAGGGGGGCCGACCAGGCATACACCAGGCTGCCTTCGACACCTTGCGCGGTAAGGATGAACTCACCCTTGCGCGGCGCGTTGCCAGGAACGCTCAGGGCAATGTTCTTCAGCGGCGCGCCGGCGAACTTTTCCTTGAGCAACGCGCTCCAGCCCGCCACCTCGAACCCACAGTTGCTCGCTTGCAGCGGCGAGATATCCACAGCCCGCTCGGCCAGCAGCGGCTGCCAGGCGCCGTCGGAACCCAGCCTTGCCCAGCTGCCACCGCCCAGGGCCAGCACGACAACATCGGCCTTGACCTGCAATTCACCCTGTGGATAAGCGATCCGCAAGGCACCCTCGGCATTCCACCCCAGCCAGCGATGCCGGGTGTGGATAACTACGCCGTTGTCGCGCAGGCGCTTGAGCCAGGCGCGCAGCAGCGGCGCGGCTTTCATGTCCGTGGGGAACACCCGGCCTGAGGTGCCGACGAAAGTTTCGATACCCAGGCCGTGGATCCACTGGCGCAGGGCATCGGCGTCGAAGCCCTGCAGCAGCCGGTCGATCTCGCCTTGGCGCTCGGCATAGCGCGCCACGAACTGTGGATAAGCTTCCGAATGGGTGATGTTCATGCCGCCGACGCCCGCCAGCAGGAACTTGCGGCCCACCGACGGCATGGCGTCGAACACCTGAACGGCCAGGCCTCGCTGGGCCAGGGCTTCGGCAGCCATCAAACCGGCGGGGCCGCCGCCGATGACGACGGCGAGGGGAGGGGATGCGGGGCGAAGATCGGACATGGTGGGCGACAGGCTGTGGAAAAGTTGCCCATTCTAGCCCAGCAAGGCCCATGGAAGCACTGAACAAAAAATGATCAGTCTTCTGCAGGGCACGCTGGGCATGGGCTGCAGCCGCTTTCACTCAGGTTATCCACAAGCGGTTCCACAGTCATTGTGAACAACTCATGACCTTTGCCGCGCTGTGATGGAGGATGCCGTGGCGCCTGGCCAACGCTTCGCGGTCCTTGCTATAGCCACCGCCGATCACGCCGACCACTGGGATATCCCGGCCCAGGCAGTGGCGCATGACCTGCTCGTCGCGCGCTGCCAGGCCGGCATCGGTCAGTTGCAGGTAACCGAGCGCATCGTCCTTGTGTACGTCCACACCTGCGTCGTACAGCACCAGGTCAGGTTGATACAGCGGCAACAGGTAGTTCAGCGCGTCAGTCACCACCTTCAGGTAGGCGGCGTCGCCCATGCCGCGCGGCAGGGGGATGTCCCAGTCGCTGTGGGCCTTGCGCGCCGGGAAGTTCTGCTCGCAGTGCAGCGACACGGTGATCGCGTCCGGGGTGTCCTGCAGGATGCGCGCGGTGCCGTCGCCCTGGTGCACGTCGCAGTCGAAGATCAACACCTTGTGCACGCGCCCCGCCTCCAGCAGGTAGCGGCTGATCACCGCCAGGTCGTTGAAGATGCAGAACCCGGCCGGGTGGTCGTAATGGGCATGGTGGGTGCCGCCCGCCAGGTGGCAGGCAAGGCCGTGCTGCAACGCCATCTCGGCGGTCAGCAGCGAACCGCCCACGGCGCGCACGGTGCGCCGGGCCAACGCTTCGCTCCAGGGCAGGCCCAGGCGGCGCTGGTCTTCGCGCGACAGTTCGCCGTTCATGTAGCGTTCGATGTAGCCGCGGTCATGGGCCAGGGCCAGAATATCGTTGGGGCAGATTTCCGGGCGCAGCAGGGCCTGGTCGGTGGTGAGCCCGCTGTCGACCAGGTGGTCGCGCAGCAGGCGGAACTTGTCCATCGGGAAGCGGTGCTCGGGCGGGAACTCCGGGCTGTAGTCATCGTGGTAGATCAGCGGCAACGGCATGGTGGGTTCGCAATCAGGGCCAGCGCTGATCTTGCCAGTAATTGCCGGCAGCGTGCTATTGCCCGGCGGATGCCAGCACGCGTTGCCAGTCCGGCTCATTCAGCCGGCCCAGTATGCGCGCCTTGCCATTGCCATCCACCGACACGAACAACGCGCTGGCGTAGCCACTCTCGCGCTCGCCACCCACCACCCGCTTGTCGCGCTGGAAGTGATCGATGCACCCGTTGTGAGTCACCAGCACCAGGTTATGCCCCGGTTGCTTGCGCGCCATGGCCTCCTTGGCGAACTGGTTGTCGCAGCTTTCCAGCCAGTCTTCGCTCGTTACCGCCTGGCCGAGGATGAAGTGGGCAGTTTGCCGGGTACGCAGTTTGGGGCTGCTCAGCATCTGCGCATTGGCAAGGCCCAGATGGCGTAGGCCCTGGCCAACCCGCGTCGCCGCTTCGCTGCCCGCTCTGGTAATGCCGGTGGGGTCGTCCAGGCACGGCCCTGGCGCGCTGTCGCAGCGCTCGGCATGGCGGATCATCACGATCACCGCACCCTCGGCCCAGTCCTGCAGCAGGCCGCTGTCGCTCAACTGTTGTTCGTTGCCAAGGTCCACGATGTGCGTCCTCGTCGCCAGCCAGGTGCCCAATGCCGCCACGACCATGCACAGGCCAAGGGCGGCGCCGAGGGCCTTGCGTGACAGCCGTCGCTTGCGCCGGGCGTGGATGGCGGAGTGTCCCAGGGTGTTGCTCTGCAGCATGCGTGGCTCCGATGGCATGGCCGCGCTTGAGGCGGCGGGGGATGGCGGCATTGTGCAAAGGGGCCTGTCGGGGCCGGGTGAAGGCGTTGTGAAAATTGCATTTCGCCTACGCTGTAAACTGCAGGACAGTAAAACCGGAGCACACCCCATGACCCCTATCCGCGAACTGGAAAGCGCACGCCTGGTGCTGCGCCAATGGCAGGACGACGACTTGCGCGAGTTCGCCGCCATGTGCGCCGACCCGCAGGTGATGCGTTACTTCCCAGCACCCCTGACGCGGCTGGAAGCGGCGGCGCTGATCGGCAGGATCCGTGGGCATTTCAACGAATACGGCTTCGGCCTGTGGGCCCTGGAGCGCAAGGACAGTGGGGCCTTTATCGGCATGACTGGCCTGCTCAACGTCAACTTCGACGCGCCGTTCGCACCGGCCGTGGAGATCGGCTGGCGTCTGGCCCGACGGCATTGGGGCCTGGGTTTTGCCAGCGAGGCGGCGTGGACGTGCCTGCGTTGTGCTTTCGCCCAATTGCGCCTGGAAGAGGTGGTGTCATTCACGAGCGAGATTAATCTGCCGTCGCAGAAAGTCATGCAGGCCATCGGCATGGTTCAGGACCTGCAAGGCAGCTTCGAACACCCGCGCCTGCCCAGCGGCCACCCGCTGCGCCCCCACGTGCTGTACCGCATCGACCGCGCTCACTGGGAGCAGACCCTGCGCGCTGAATGAGCCGCCATGCGCGGTGCCAATGACAAACCCTGTATCATTCGCCTTCATGAGAGCGCCGTAGAGCTGTGATGCCTTGCTAGGAGAACCCCCGATGAGTCATGTGTTGGACGACCTGGTCGACCTGTTGAGCCTCGAGTCGATCGAGGAGAACCTGTTCCGTGGGCGCAGCCAGGACCTTGGCTTCCGCCAGCTGTACGGTGGCCAGGTGCTGGGCCAGTCACTGTCGGCGGCCAGCCAGACGGTCGAGGACGCGCGCCATGTGCATTCGCTGCACGGTTACTTCCTGCGCCCGGGCGATGCCAGCCTGCCAGTGGTGTATTCGGTCGACCGCGTGCGCGATGGCGGCAGTTTCAGTACCCGGCGGGTAACGGCCATCCAGAAGGGCCAGCCCATTTTCACCTGCAGTGCGTCGTTCCAGTACGACGAGGAGGGCTTCGAGCACCAGGCGCAGATGCCTGACGTGGTCGGGCCGGAGAACCTGCCCAGCGAGGTCGAGCTGGCCCGCGCCATGGCCGACAAGCTGCCCGAGCGCATCCGTGACAAGGTGCTGTGCGCCAAGCCCATCGAGATACGCCCGGTCACCGAGCGGGACCCGTTCAACCCCAAGCCTGGCGACCCGGTGAAGTACGCCTGGTTCCGCGCCGACGGTAACCTGCCGGACATCCCGGCGCTGCACAAATACCTGTTGGCCTATGCCTCCGACTTCGGCCTGCTGACCACCTCGCTGCTACCCCATGGCAAGTCGGTGTGGCAGCGCGACATGCAGATCGCCAGCCTCGACCATTCGCTGTGGTTCCACGGCAACCTGCGCGCCGACGAGTGGTTGCTGTACGCAACCGACAGCCCCTGGGCCGGCAATGCCCGTGGCTTCTGCCGCGGCAGCATCTACAACCGCGCCGGGCAACTGGTGGCGTCGTCCACGCAGGAAGGCCTGATCCGCCACCGCAAGGACTGGGCATGAGCCTGGCCGATATCCGCAACTGGGTGTTCGACATGGACGGCACCCTCACCGTGGCGGTGCATGACTTTGCCGCGATCCGCCAGGCGCTGGAGATTCCGCCCGAGCATGACATCCTCACCCACTTGGCGGCGCTGCCCGCGGCAGAGGCTACCGCCAAGCATGCCTGGTTGCTGGAGCACGAGCGTGACCTGGCGGTTGCCTCGACGGCAGCCACCGGCGCGGTGGAGCTGGTACGCGAGCTGGCCGGGCGTGGCTGCAGGCTGGGCATCCTTACCCGCAATGCGCGTGAGCTGGCGCATGTCACCCTGGAGGCGATCGGCCTGGCGGACTGCTTTGCGGTCGAGCATATTCTTGGCCGTGACGAGGCAGCGCCCAAGCCCAACCCCGATGGCTTGCTGAAGATTGCCAGTGCCTGGGGCGTGGCGCCGAGCGAGCTGGTGATGGTCGGCGACTACCGCTTCGACCTGGACTGCGGGCGTGCGGCCGGTGCGCGCACGGTGCTGGTGAACCTGCCGGACAACCCGTGGCCGGAGCTGGTGGATTGGCATGCCGCGGATTGCCGGGCGTTGCGGATGCTGCTCGGCTGAATTTTTCGGTTGTCATGGCTGGCCCTATCGCCGGCAAGCCGGCTCCCACAGACTGACCACCGCTGCTAAAGGCTGCGAAGTACCTGTGGGAGCCGGCTTGCCGGCGAAGAGGCCCGCGCTGTCTATGCTGAACCCCACTTTCCTTTGAATGGAGCACCTGGCCATGACCCGCAAAGCCATCTACGTGCAACCCGGCGGCGGCTACGACAAGGTCGAAGTCGGCAGCAGTGAAGCGGCAGCACCCCAAGCCGGCGAGATCACCGTGCGCCTACACGCCAGCTCCCTCAACTACCACGATTTCGCCGTGGTCAGTGGTATGTGGGGCCCGAGCGAGCGGCGTATCCCCATGGCCGATGGCGCGGGCGAAGTGACGGCGGTCGGGCCGGGCGTGAGTGAATTCAAGGTCGGCGACAACGTGGTCAGCACCTTCTTCCCCGACTGGCTCGACGGTCAAGCGTTGGTCGAAGGCTTCGCCAGCGTGCCGGGCGACGGCATCGACGGCTACGCCCGTGAACTGGTCACGGCCCGCGCCACCGCGTTCACCCTGGCCCCCAAAGGCTACAGCCACGCCGAGGCCGCCACCCTGACCACCGCCGGCCTCACCGCCTGGCGCGCGCTGATGAGCGATGACCACCTCAAGCCCGGCGACACTGTGCTGGTGCAAGGCACCGGCGGTGTGTCGATTTTCGCCCTGCAGTTCGCCAAGTTGGCGGGCGCCACGGTGATCGCCACCTCATCCAGTGACGCCAAGCTCGAACGCCTCAAAGCCTTGGGTGCCGACCACCTGATCAACTACAAAACCATCCCGGCCTGGGGCGAGAAGGTGCGTGAGCTCACCGGCAACCGCGGCGTCGATCATGTGATCGAGGTGGGCGGGCCGGCGACCCTGGAGCAGTCGATGATCGCCGCACGCATCGGCGGGCATGTGTCGTTGATCGGCATTCTCACCGGCGTTGCCGGCCAATTGCCGCTGGTGCAGGCGCTGGTGCGGCAGATCCGCCTGCAGGGCGTGCTGGTGGGCAGCCGCGCGCAGCAGCAGGCGATGGTGCGGGCGATCGATGCCAACGGCTTGCGGCCGGTGGTGGACAAACACTTCGAACTGGAGCAGATCGTCGAAGCGTTCCGTTATCAAGAGAGCAACCGGCATTTCGGCAAGATCTGCCTGACCTGGTAATCGGCTTTACTGTGTAACCACGGCCTTACAAGCCACTACATTTGCGCACATCGGTAGGGGAAGGCGGCTGGCTAGAATGCCCCGCTTCAGATGCGACTGATTCTCTTCAAGAGGATTTCCCCCGATGTGTTTCTCCCTCCGTACCTGGCAGCGCCTGCTGCCTGCCTTGATGCTGCTGGCCACCTGCGCCGGCTTTTCACCCACCGCCAGTGCCGTCCAGGTGACCGATGTGCTTGGGCGCAAGGTTGAGCTCGACCATGCACCGCAGCGTATCGTGCTGGGCGAAGGCCGGTTGTTTTTCGCCCTGGCCTTGCTCGACCGCGACAACCCGTTCCAGCGCGTGGTCGGCTGGCAGAACGATATACGCCTGCTCGACCCGCACACCTACCAGGCGTACGTGCAGAAATACCCGCAAATCGCCAACCTGCCGCTGATCGGCCAAGCCTCCGAGCAGAGCGTCAGCGCCGAGCAGATTCTCGCGCTGAAGCCGGACTTGGCGGTCTTCAGCATCGCCGGCGAAGGGCCGACCCAGCACAGCCCGGTGGCCGAGCTGCTGGAAAAGGCCGGGGTGCCGGTGCTGTTCATCGACTTTCGCGTGCACCCGATCCGCAATACACGGGTGAGCATGCAGGCGCTCGGGCAGTTGCTGGGGCGCGAAGGTCAGGCGCAGGACTACCTGAAGCTGTATGACCGCCACCTCCAGCACATCACCGACAGCCTGGCCGGGCTCAAGGACAACGAGCGGCCGAAGGTGTTTCTCGAATTGCTGGCGGGCGTGTGGCAGGCGCCGGGGCATACCACCGGCAAGAGTGGGCTGGGCAGTGTGGTCGCAGCAGTCGGCGGGCACAATATCGCGGCCGATGTGGTGCCGGGTGCGTTGGGCGACGTGAGTGTCGAGTACGTGCTGCAGGCCGACCCGGATGTGTACATCGCCACTGGCAACCGTGCGCCGGGTGTGCTGCTGGGGGCCGGTGTTTCGGCCCAGACCGCGCGTCGAAGCCTGGCGACGATCACCGCGCGCCCGGTGTTCGCACCGCTGCGGCCGATCCGCGAGGGTCAGGCGCATGGCCTGTGGCATGACTTCTACAACTCGCCGTTCAACATCCTCGCCGTTGAAGCCATGGCGCGCTGGATTCACCCCGAACGCTTCAAGGATGTCGACCCGCAAGCGACGATGGCTGAGATCAACCAGCTGTTGAACGTAGGCCTGGACGGCCAATACTGGATCGACGCCAAGTGACCGCGCTGGCCCAGGAGGGCGCGGCACCGGCGGCCTGGCACTACCGGCGTCTGCTCTGGCGCCGGGCATTGCTGGTGTTCGTCCTGGCACTGCTGTTGGTGCTCGCGGTGCTTGGCGACCTGGCCAGCGGTGCCTCGGGCATGGGCCTTGGGCGTTTACTGCAGGGCGTGTTCCACCCGGCGACACTGAGTGCCACGGAACGCGTGATCATCTGGAACGTGCGTTTGCCGTACTCGCTGATGGCGGTGCTGGTGGGCGCGGCACTGGCGCTGGCGGGGGCCGAGATGCAGGCGATCCTCGACAACCCGCTGGCCAGCCCGTTCACCCTGGGCGTGTCGTCGTCTGCGGCACTTGGCGCATCGCTGGCGATTGCCTATCCGCTGGGAGTCGCCTGGCTGGCGCCGAGTGCGCAGGTGACGTTGATGGCATTCGTCTTCGCCTGCCTCTCGGTGGTGTTGCTGCAAGCCATGTCGCGCTTGCGCGGCGCCGGGGTGCAGAGCCTGGTGTTGTTTGGCATTGCCTTGGTGTTCAGCTGCAATGCGCTGGTGTCGTTGCTGCAGCTGCTGGCCACCGAGGATGTGCTGCAGCAGCTGGTGTTCTGGACCCTGGGCAGCCTGGCGCGGGCGGATTGGCAGAAACTCGGCCTGCTGGCCCTGGTGCTGTTGCTGGTGCTGCCGTTCTCGCTGCGCGCGGCGCCGGCAATGACCTTGCTGCGCATGGGCGAGGAGCGGGCGCGCAGTTTTGGCGTTGATACCCGGCGCCTGCGCTTTGCCTCGTTGCTGCGTATCAGCCTGCTGTCGGCCACGGCGGTGGCGTTCGTCGGCACCATTGGTTTCGTCGGCCTGGTCGGGCCGCACATCGCCCGCTTGCTGGTGGGCGAGGACCAACGTTTCCTGCTGCCGGCCAGTGCGCTGGTGGGCGCGTTGATGCTGGCGCTGTCGTCGATTGCCAGCAAGCTGATCATGCCGGGGGTGATCGTGCCGGTCGGTATCGTGACTGCGCTGGTGGGTGTGCCGGTGTTCGTGGTGTTGGTGTTCCGTCGAGGGAGGTCGTTGTGAGCCTGTCGATCAACGAAGTTTCGGTGGCCTATGGCGCCCGGCAGGTCCTGCATGGCGTCAGCCTGCCAGCGCTGCCAGCGGGCAGCCTGGTGGCGCTGGTGGGGCCCAATGGCGCCGGCAAGTCCACCTTGCTGCGCGCGCTGGCAGGGCTTGAGCGGATGAAAGGGGTATTGCGCCTGGATGGCCAGGATGTCACTCGGCTTGGGATTGCCGAGCGTTCCCGGCGCCTGGCCTATATGCCTCAACAATTGCCGCCGGGGATTGCCCTGGGGGTGCTGGAAAGTATTGTTGCGGCGTTGCGGGTGAGGGGGGCCGACAACCTGTTGGGCCATGCCTTCGATGCGCTGCGTCAGCTGGGCATCGAAAGCCTGGCCGAACGCTCGCTCGACAGCCTGTCCGGTGGCCAGCGGCAATTGGTGGCGTTGGCGCAGTTGCTGGCGCGTAACCCACAGGTGTTGCTGCTCGACGAGCCGACCAGCGCGCTCGACCTGCATTATCAGTTGCGGGTGATGGCTGCAGTGCGTGAGCGGGTGGTGGCGCATCGGCTGTTGGCGGTGGCGGTGCTGCATGACATCAACCTTGCGGCCAGCCAGGCGGACTGGCTGGTGGTGCTGCGCGAGGGCAGGGTGGTGGCGTGCGGGGCGCCGGAGCAGGTGCTCAGGCCTGAGGTGCTGGCGCAGGTGTATGGCGTCGAGGCTCGGGTCGAGCGGTGCTCGCAGGGGCGATTGCAGGTGCTGGTGGATCGGGCGTTGGCCTGACCGCCGTGCATGGCCTGTGCCGGCCTCTTTGCGCGCTCGTACCGCGAATGGGCTGCGAAGTGGCCCCTAGTCCGGCAACAACCGGTCCCGGCTGTTGGAAAGGTGCAGGCAGATCGCGGCCCGCGCTGCGTCCGGGTCTTGCCGGCGCATGGCATTGAGGATCGCTTCATGTTCCAGGTTGGCCAGGTACGCATGCCGGGCCAGGTTGGCCCCGGCGCGTTCGGCGATGGCCATGCGGTTGCGCGGGATCAGGCCATTGCCCAGCTGCGCCATCATCTCGCTGAAATACAGGTTGCCGGTGGCCTCGGCGATCAGCAGGTGAAAGCGCCGGTCGGCTTCGATGCAACTGTCGCCCGCAGCGGCCAGGTCCTGATAGTCGTCCAGCGCCTGACGCATGCGTGCCAGTTGCTCATCACTGCGGCGCACCGCCGCCAGGGCGGCGGCCTGGCCTTCCAGGCCGATGCGCAACTCCAGCAGGTCGCGCACGCTTGCGGCATTTTCCACACCCACCCGCAAACCGGCCTGTGCCGGCCGCGCCATCACGAATGTGCCGATCCCGTGGCGTGGTTCCACCAGGCCTGAGGCCTGCAGTTTCGACAAGGCTTCGCGCACCACGGTGCGGCTGACGCCGTGCTCGCGTACCAGGGTGTTCTCCGAGGGCAGTTTGTCGCCCGGCTTGAAGGTGCCCAGCAGGATTTGCTGGGTCAGGCTGGAGACCAGATCGTGGGCACGGCTGTGGCTGTGTTTGCGGGGCGGCTGGGACATGGGCTGAATCTGCCTTACCAATTAGCTTGTACGACAAGTTAATCGATAAAAATAGTTTCTGCCGTTTTTTTCGCTGCCTGGGGTATCCATCAGAATAACGTTAGTCGCTTGATCGAAACTTTTGTAGGTTTTATCAGCTTGTATTTTGCCTTTTAGGCGCTAATCACCATCTTGTCGTACAACTTCGCTGCGCCTATGCTCTGGCCCACTGTCATGCCAGACCCCTCGACCCGCACAAAAACAATTAGTGGGAGATCCACCCGTGAACGAAACCCTCGATCCGTCTGCCCGGAATGGAGGCGACGTGCTGGCCAGCGCCGTGGCCAAGGTCAAGCGCCACGTCCTTCCGCTGTTCGTCATCATGTTCATCGTCAACTACCTCGACCGCGTCAACATCGGCTTCGTCCGCCCACACCTGGAAAGCGACCTGGGTATCAGCGCCGCCGCCTATGGCTTTGGCGCCGGGCTGTTCTTCATCGGCTACGCGCTGTTCGAAGTGCCCTCCAACATGCTGCTGCAACGCGTTGGCGCCCGCCTGTGGCTGACCCGCATCATGTTCACCTGGGGGTTGGTGGCCACGGCCATGGCGTTCGTGCAGACCGAAACCCAGTTTTACGTGCTGCGCTTTCTGCTCGGGGTTGCCGAAGCCGGGTTCTTCCCCGGGGTGATCTACTACTTCACCCGCTGGTTGCCGGCGGCCGAGCGCGGCAAGGCGATAGCGATTTTCCTCAGTGGCTCGGCACTGGCCTCGTTGATCTCCGGCCCCTTGGCCGGGGCGCTGATGCAGATCCAGGGCCTGGGCATGCACGGCTGGCAGTGGATGCTGTTCATCGAGGGCATGGCCTCGGTCACCCTGTGCTTCTTCGTGTTCTTCTGGCTCGATTCCAAACCGCATGACGCCAAGTGGCTGAGCAAGGCCGAGCAGGACGCGCTGGTCGAGACCATCGACCGCGAGCAGCGTGAGCGCGAGGCGGTCGGCGCGGTCAAGGTGTCGTCCTGGCGCCTGCTCAAGGACCGCCAGATCGTGCTGTTCTGCCTAATCTACTTCTGCATCCAGCTGACCATCTACGCCGCCACCTTCTGGCTGCCGAGCATCATCAAGCGCATGGGCGACCTGAGCGACCTGCAGGTCGGCTTCTTCAACTCGATCCCGTGGCTGATCTCGATCATTGCCATGTATGCCTTCGCCGCAGGCTCCACACGCTGGAAATTCCAGCAGGCCTGGGTGGCGGGTGCACTGGTGGTCGCGGCCATCGGCATGTTCATGTCGACCACTGGCGGCCCGGTGTTCGCCTTCGTCGCGGTGTGCTTTGCCGCCATCGGCTTCAAATCGGCCTCGTCGCTGTTCTGGCCGATCCCCCAGGGGTACCTGGACGCACGCATCGCCGCGGCGGTGATCGCCCTGATCAACTCGGTCGGCAACCTCGGCGGCTTCGTCGCGCCCACCACCTTCGGCTTGCTGGAGCAGCATACCGGCTCGATCCAGGGCGGCCTCTACGGCCTGGCCGTGACCTCGGTGCTGGCGGCCATCGCGGTGTTCTTCGTTCGCCTTCGCCCCAAGGGCGCCCCTTCCCAAGAGCTCAAGGCGCCTTCGGCCCTGAGCCAGACCCACTGATGACTGCGAGATAAAAACCATGAACATGCAGACAACTCCCGCACTCCACACCCGCACCCCTGTGGTCACCGACCTGCGCGTGATCCCGGTGGCCGGCCATGACAGCATGCTGCTCAACCTCAGTGGCGCCCATGGCCCGTTCTTCACCCGCAACATCGTGGTGCTGCGTGACAGCGCCGGTAACACCGGCCTGGGTGAAGTGCCCGGTGGCGAGAAGATCCGCCAGACCCTGGAAGACGCCCGCAGCCTGGTGGTCGGCCAACCGATCGGCCACTATCAGCGCGTGCTCAATGCCATGCGCCAGACCTTCGCCAACCGTGACGCCGCTGGCCGTGGCCTGCAGACCTTTGACCTGCGCATCACCGTGCATGCGGTGACGGCCATCGAGTCGGCACTGCTCGACCTGCTCGGCCAGCACCTCAACGTGCCGATGGCGGCGCTGCTCGGCGAAGGGCAGCAGCGCGAAGCGGTAAAGATGCTCGGCTACCTCTTCTACATCGGTGACCGTCAGCAGACCGACCTGGCCTACCGTAACGAAGCCGATGCCGATGACGACTGGTTCCGCCTGCGCCACGAGAAGGCGCTGACCCCAGAGGCGGTGGTGCGCCTGGCCGAGGCGGCCAAGCAGCGCTATGGCTTCAGCGACTTCAAGCTCAAGGGCGGCGTGCTGCGTGGCGAAGAGGAGATGGAAGCAGTCACGGCCCTCGCCGAGCGTTTCCCCGAAGCACGCATTACCCTTGACCCCAACGGCGCCTGGTCATTGAAGGAGGCCATCGCTTTGTGCCGCGACAAGCACGACGTGCTGGCCTATGCGGAAGACCCATGCGGTGCCGAGAACGGTTATTCGGGCCGTGAGGTGATGGCCGAGTTCCGCCGCGCCACCGGGTTGCCGACTGCCACCAACATGATCGCCACCGACTGGCGGCAGATGGGCCACGCGATCCAGCTGCAGTCGGTCGACATCCCCTTGGCCGACCCGCATTTCTGGACCTTGCAGGGTTCGGTACGGGTGGCACAGATGTGCAACGACTGGGGCCTGACCTGGGGTTCGCATTCCAACAACCACTTCGATATCTCGCTGGCGATGTTCACCCAGGTGGCGGCGGCGGCGCCGGGTGAGATCACCGCCATCGACACCCACTGGATCTGGCAGGACGGCCAGCGCCTGACCCGTGACCCGCTGCGCATCGTCGATGGCCATGTGCGCGTGCCGGAGCGCCCGGGGCTGGGGGTTGAGCTGGACGAAGACCAGCTGGCCAAGGCCCATGAGTGCTACCGCAGCATGGGGTTGGGGGCGCGGGATGATGGGGTGGCGATGCAGTTCTTGATCCCAGGGTGGACGTTCGACAACAAGCGGCCTTGCCTGGTGCGTTGAAGCAGCTGGCCCCTTCGCGGGCTTGCCCGCGAAGAGGCCGGTGCAGGTTCACCCGGCTTCAAAAAACGCCCGTGCCATCGCCACAAATTCACCCAGCACCGGGTTCGGGTTGTCCCGGCAATACGCCATGAAAATCTCTGCCTGCTGGTCCATCCCCACCAGCGGCCTGAACACCACCTGCTCCAGCCGCAACGCCTGTGCCGAAGCCGGTACCACCGCACAGCCCAGCCCGACATTGACCAGGCCCAGGATCGAATGCGTCTGCCCCAGTTGATGCAAATACCGGGGCTGCACCTCATGCCGGGCGAACAGATTGGCGATGCGGTCATGGAAGTAACGCCCTTCATTGGCGCTGTACATCACGAACGGCTGCTCATCGAAGTCCGCCGGCCTGAGCCGCTCGCGTGCCGCCAGCGCGTGCCCGGCGGGCAGGGCGGCGACGAAGGGCTCGCGGTGGATCGGCAGGTACTCCACGCGCGCGCTGGGCAGTACCTGGCGCACCAGGCCAACGTCGATCAGGCCTGCTTCGAGGTCATGCACCTGGGTCGCGGAAATACGCTCGCTGAGCACCAGCTCGATGTCGGGGACGGTCTGCCCTGCATGCACCAGCAAGCGCGGGATCATGCTGTAGGCACCTACCGCAGTGAAACCCAGCGTCAGCCGGCCAGCCTCGCCATGGGCGATGCGCCGTGCAGACTGGCTGGCCGACTCGGCAATCTGCAAGACCCGCCGGGCGTCTTCAAGAAAGCTCTGGCCGGCCAGGGTAAGCCGTGCCTGGCGGTTGTTGCGTTCAAGCAGCAGCACCCCAAGCGAATGCTCCAGCAGCTGTATCTGCCGGCTCAGCGGCGGCTGGGTCATGTGCAGGCGGGTGGCGGCGCGGCCGAAATGCAGCTCTTCGGCGACCGCCACGAAGCAGCGCAACTGGTGCAGTTCCATGATTCAATTCCTGAATTATTCGATCCAGCATCTATATTAGACCTGTATCGATTGGCGGCCTAGCATCGAGTCACGACTGAGCAATTGCCGGATGCCAACGATGAACAACCCCACCGTCGAACTGCTGCTGACCCAACCTGTGCCCGAGGCCATCGATGCACAGCTGGTCAGTGCCTACGCAGTGCACCGCCTGTACCAGCATGCCGACCCGCAGCAGCTGCTGGCCGAGGTCGGCCCGCGCATCCGTGGCGTGGTCACCGGTGGCGCCAAGGGCCTGAGCAATGCCCTGATGGACCAGCTGCCCGCGCTCCAAATCATCGCCATCAGTGGCATCGGTACCGACGCTGTCGACCTGCGCCACGCCGCGGGTCGCGGCATTCATGTGACCACCACCCCCGGCGTGCTCACCGACGATGTGGCCGACATGGCCATGGGCCTGATCCTTAATACCCTGCGCCGTCTGGGCGAGGGCGAACGGCTGGTGCGCGACGGCTTGTGGGGCACGGTCAACCTGCCGCTGGCGCGCAAGGTCAGTGGTATTGCGCTGGGCATTATCGGCCTGGGTCAGGTCGGGCAGGCCATTGCCCGGCGCGCGGCCGCCTTCGACATGCGCATTGCCTACAACGGTCGGCGGGAGCAGCCGGGCTGCAGCTATCGCTACGTCGCCGACCTGGTCGAGCTGGCGCGCTCGGTGGATGTGCTGGTGGTCGCTGCCAGCGCCGATGGCGGCAAGGTGCTGGTGACGGCCGAGGTGCTCGATGCGTTGGGGCCTGATGGCTACTTGATCAACGTGGCGCGCGGCAAGTTGGTGGATGAGCACGCGCTGGTCGAAGCGCTGCGCGAACAGCGCATTGCCGGGGCCGGGCTGGATGTGTTCGTCGATGAACCCCATGTGCCACCCGCACTGCGCGACCTCAACCAGGTCAGCCTGCAGCCGCACCGTGGCAGCGCCACCCTGCAGACCCGTCTGGAGATGGGGCGGATGGTGCTGGCGAACCTCGAAGCCTGCTTCCGTGGGGAGGTACCACCGAACTGCGCGTAACGCCCATTGCCGGCTTGCCGGCGACAGGGCCAATAAGCAACACCTCAAGGCCACACCTTCTCTCCACAAGAACAATCGCTTCCACCGAGAAGCAAGAGGGTCCACATGAACAGCAAATCCGCCGTCGCCGCACCGCAGGCCGTGGCCGCGATCGGCCGCCATCGCTTCCTGGTGCTGGCGCTGATCTTCGTCATCACCGTCATCAACTACGCCGACCGCGCCACCTTGTCGATCACCGGCACCGAGGTGCTCAAGGACCTTGGCCTGGACCCGGTCATGCTCGGCATGATCTTCTCCGCCTTCGCCTGGGCCTACGCCCTCGGCCAGGTGCCCGGCGGCTGGCTGCTCGACCGCTTCGGCGCGCGCCGGGTGTATGGCATCAGCCTGATCCTCTGGTCATTGTTCACCCTGCTGCAGGGCACGGTCGGCTGGATGGGCCTGGCTGGCGTGTCGGCCGCGGTGGCGCTGTTCTCCATGCGCTTCATGCTCGGCCTGGTAGAGTCGCCGGCGTTCCCGGCCAACTCGCGCATCGTCAGTTGCTGGTTCCCCACCGGCGAGCGCGGCACTGCCTCGGCGCTGTTCAACTCGGCGCAATACATGGCGGTGGTGGTGTTCGCACCGCTGATGGCGTGGATGACCCACACCCTGAGCTGGGAGCAGGTGTTCATCTGGATGGGTATGCTCGGCCTGCTGCTGAGCGTGGTGTGGTTCCGCCTTTACCACGAACCGCACAGCGCACCGGGCCTGAGCCGCGAAGAGTTCGACTACATGCGCGAAGGCGGCGCGCTGGTCGACCTGGAACAGGAACGCAAGACGGCCAAGAGCAAACCGACCCGCGCCGAGCTCGCGCAGCTGTTCACCAGCCGCAACCTGTGGGCGGTGTACCTGGGCCAGTACTGCATCACCGCGCTCACCTACTTCTTCATCACCTGGTTCCCGATCTACCTGATCAAGGGCCGTGGCATGACCATCATGGAAGCCGGTTGGGTTGCCGCACTGCCGGCCATCTGCGGCTTCACCGGCGGCATCCTCGGCGGCTTCGTGTCCGACTGGTTGATCCGCCGTGGCGTGCACCCGTCCAGGGCGCGCAAGACACCCTTCGTGATCGGCATGGCGTTGTCCACCACCCTGGTGCTGGCCAACTACGTCGATGGCAACGCGGCGGTGATCGCCCTGATGACCCTGGCGTTCTTCGGCAAGGGCCTGGCGGCAGTGGGCTGGGCGGTGCTGTCGGATGTGGCACCGAAGAAAATGGTCGGCCTGTGCGGTGGTGTGTTCAACGGCATCGGCAACGTCGCCGGCATCGTCACCCCGCTGGTGATCGGCTACGTGCTGGCCAGCACCGGCTCGTTCGACAACGCACTCTGGTTCGTGGCCGCCCATGGCGTGCTGGGGATCCTCGCTTACCTGTTGCTCGCCCGGCGCTTCGAGCGTACCGGAGAGGCGTAGGCAGACGCCTGAGCAACAGAGGCCCCGGGAGACCGGGGCTTTTTTGTGCCCGCCTGTTACGCATATCCAGATGAAAAACGAAACCTTCAAATGGCCAGCAGGCGTATTTGGGCATGCCATTCACGCCATCTGGCGTTTATGGAAAAGCGCTGTCGTGATCGAACAGTTCCGAGGCGTTCTCGTGTAATTTCCCACCGCCTCAGGGAGCTTAAATGAACCCCGAATTGCCGTGGCGCCTTGCGCTGTGACGCGTGCCAAAGATCAACAACAGTGCGCAAACAAGGTGTCGACTTATTGATTTCAAAGGAGATATTTTCGCCTACGCCTGCCCGTCCTTCCTTGTGTCAGCAAAAAGAGAACAACATCAATGAACACCGTGGGATCTGATGGCAACCTTGCGCAAGGTTTCAAGCCACGTCATGTAACGATGCTGTCCATCGCGGGCATCATCGGTGCCGGACTCTTCGTCGGCTCCGGGCACGCCATTGCGGCGGCCGGGCCAGCCACCATTATTTCTTACTTCGTGGCCGGCACCCTGGTGGTGCTGGTCATGCGCATGCTCGGCGAAATGGCCGTGGCACACCCCGACACCGGCTCATTCTCCACTTACGCCGACCAGGCCATCGGCCGCTGGGCCGGCTACACCATTGGCTGGCTGTACTGGTGGTTCTGGGTACTGGTGATCCCGATCGAAGCACTGGCCGCCGGGCATGTGCTCAATGCCTGGTTCCCGCAGGTGGACAGCTGGATCTTCGCCCTGGCCTCGGTGCTGCTGCTGGCCTGCACCAACCTGTTCAGCGTGGCCAAGTACGGTGAGTTCGAGTTCTGGTTCGCCATCCTCAAGGTCACAGCCATTCTCTGTTTCATCGGCGCGGGTTTTGCCGCGCTGATGGGCTGGCTGCCAGACCGTGAAGTCAGCGGGCTGAGCGGGTTGATGAAAGAGTACGGCGGCTTCACGCCCAACGGCTGGTCTGCGGTGATCGGCGCGTTCATTACCGTGATGTTCAGCTTCATCGGCACCGAGGCGGTGACCATCGCCGCCTCGGAATCCAGCGACCCGTCGCGCAACATCGCCAAGGCCACACGCTCGGTGATCTGGCGCATCAGCACCTTCTACATCCTGTCGATCTTCGTGATCATCTCGATCGTGCCGTGGAACGACCCGCAACTGGCGGTGGTGGGTTCGTACCAGCGCGCGCTGGAGCTCATGAACATCCCCAACGCCGCCTTCATGGTCGACCTGGTGGTGCTGGTGGCGGTGACCAGCTGCATGAACTCGTCGATCTACATCGCCTCGCGGATGATGTACTCGCTGGCCAAGCGCGGCGACGCGCCGGCCTTCCTCAACAAGACCTCCAAGGTCGGCGTGCCCCGCGCCGCGGTGTTCGGCAGCACCTTGATCGGCGCCGCCATTGCCGTGCTCAACTACTTCGCGCCCAAGGGCGTGTTCGAGTTCCTGCTGGCCAGCTCCGGGGCCATCGCGCTGCTGGTGTACATGGTCATCGCCATCTCCCAGCTGCGCATGCGCAGGCGGCTGGAGCGCGAAAACGCCGAGCTCAAGTTCCGCATGTGGTTGTTCCCATGGCTGACCTGGGCGGTGATCATCTTCATTGCCGGGGCGCTGGCAGTGATGATGTACACGCCGGAGCACCGCGCGGAAGTGAGTTCGACGTTGGGCCTGGCGATCGTGATTTCCTTCCTGGGCATCGTCACCTCACGCGGCCATGAGCGTCAGGCAGCGGGCGCCCGCTCGCTCGGCTGAACGCTGTTCAAGCAGCAACCACGGCGGCCGTCTTGCGGCCGTCGTGAACTTCATCCGCGTGATATATCCGTGCCATCACTTTTTTCGTACACTCCGGCCACATCGGCTCGCAAGGGAGTGTGCAACATGTGTCGTGGGATTCGACTGGCTCTGGCCTTGAGTATGTTGCACCTGCCGCTGGCGCTCGCCAGTGAGGCCCCCGGCGACCCCTTGCTGGATACGCCAGCCGCCGGCAGCGGCGGCGGCGAGCACAACGCCCGCGGCGTGTTGCGCGCCCGTGACCAGGCGGTGCTGGCCAGTGAGCTGGCCGGGCGTATCGTCGAGATGCCTTACGCCGACGGCGAAGACTTCAAGAAGGGCAGCACCCTGGCGCGCTTTGACTGCTCGGCCTACCAGGCCCAGCTCAATGCCGCCCAGGCGGCGGTGCGCGCCAGCCGCGAAGAACTCAACCACAACCGCCAACTGGCCGCGCTGAAGTCGGTCGGCCAGTTCGAGGTTTCGCTGGCCGAGGCCAAGCAAGCCCAGGCCCAGGCTGAAGCCCAGGTCTACCAGGTGCAGGTCAAGCGGTGCGTGGTCAGCGCCCCGTTCGATGGCCGTGTGGTGCAACGCCGTGCCCAGCCCCACGAAAGCGTCGCCAATGGCGCGCCGCTGCTTGAAGTGGTGGACAACCGCTCGCTGGAGATCCAGCTGCTGGTGCCCTCGCGCTGGCTGGCGCGGCTCAAGCCGGGGCAAGACTTTCAGTTCACGCCGGATGAAACCGGTCAGCCGCTGGACGCCAAGGTCAAGCGGGTAGGCGCGCGCATCGATGAGGGCAGCCAGACGCTGCTGCTGATCGGCGAGTTGCCCAGTGACGCCCGCGGCTTGCTGGCGGGGATGAGCGGTACGGCCAGCTTCGCGCAGCAGCCATGACCGCCGCCGTTCAGGGGGCGGCGGAGCGTGCCTTCGCCGTGTTTCTGGGGCTGCAGCGCCAGGCGCGGCAGGCCGCCAGCAGCGAGCAGTTGGCCTACGCCATGGTCAACGACGGCCAGGCGCTGTTCGGCTTTCGCCATGCCGCGTTGCTGATTGCCGGCAAGGTGCAGGCCCTGACCGGCATCAGCGTGGTGGAAGCCAACGCGCCATTCGTGGCCTTTGTCGAGCGTGCCGCGGGCAGGTTGCAGGCAGCGGGTGTCGCAGGCCAGGCGAGTGCGGTCGAGCCGAGCCTGCTGGACGCCCAGACGCTTGCCGACTGGCAGGCGTTGTCGGCCGGGCAGGCGTTCTGGTTGCCGTTGCATGACCGCCAGGGTGAAGCCTTCGGCGGGCTGTGGCTGGCCCGCGAGCAGCCGTTCAACGCCGCCGAGCAGGCCTTGCTGGTGCAGTTGGGCGAAACCTACGCACATGCCTGGCAGGCGCTGAACCCGGTACGCCCCTGGCGCCTGCGCTGGCCGCGGCGGCGCGTGTTGGCGGTGCTGGCACTGGCGTTGCTGGTGCTGTTGGTGCCAGTGCGTCAGTCGGTGCTGGCACCGGCCGAAGTGGTGCCGCGTGGCGGCTGGGTGGTAGCGGCGCCGCTGGATGGGGTGGTGGCCGAGTTCCTGGTCAAGCCCAACCAGACCGTGGCGGCGGGGGACTTGCTGGTGCGCTTCGAGGCCACCACGCTCAAGGCCCAGGCCGATGTCGCTGCCCGCGCCCTGGGCGTGGCCGAGGCGGAGCTCAAGGCCAGTACCCAGCGCGCCTTCAGCGATGCCGACTCCAGCGCACGCCTCGACCTGCTGGCCGCGCGCGTCGAGCAGAAACGCGCCGAGCTCGACTATGCGCGCCAGCTGCTGGCGCGTAGCGAGATCCGCGCCGAACGTGGCGGTATCGCCGTGTTCGCCGATGCCGAGCGCTGGACCGGTAAACCGGTGCAGACCGGCGAGCGACTGATGCAGCTGGCCGACCCGGCGCAGGCTGAACTGCGCCTGGAGTTGCCGGTTGGCGATGCCATCGCCCTGCAGCCGGGGGCCGAAGTGGCGCTGTTCCTCGACAGCGACCCGCTGCATCGGCACCTGGCACAGCTGGAGCGCGCCGCCTATGAAGCCCAGGCCAGTGCTGCCGGGCAACTGGCCTACCGGTTGGATGCGGCGTTCGTCGAGGGGCCGCCGCGCATTGGCCTGCGTGGCACCGCCAAACTGTACGGCGAACGCGCGCCGCTGGCCTATTACCTGCTGCGCCGGCCCTTGGCGGCCGTGCGTCAAGGGTTGGGCCTGTGATGTTGCCGGCACTGCGCGCCGACCTGCAGTTGTCCCCGGCGGCACCGGCCCTGGACGGCGCCCCGCAATGGACCTTGGCCGACCCCTTGCGTGGCCGTTACTTCAAGCTTGGCGCGGCCGCGGTGCGCTTGCTTCGCCACTGGTCGCTGGGCGAGCCGCAGCAGGTGCTGGCGGCCGTCAATGCCGAACCTGGCGTACCCCTGGATGCGGCGTCGGTGGAGGACCTGCTGACCTTTCTGGGCCACCACGACCTGCTCACCGCCCAAGACCCCCGCCAGCGCCAGAGCTATACGGTGAAGGCCGCCGCCAGCCGCCAGGGGCTGTGGCAGAAAGCCTTGCACCAGTACTTGTTCTTTCGCATCCCGCTGTGGCGCCCGGATGCCTTTCTCAACCGGACCTGGCCCGTGCTCGAACGCCATGGCGGCTGGCTGCTGCGTGTGGGCCTGCCGCTGCTGCTGGTGCTGGGCCTGTTTCTGGTGATGCGCGACTGGTCGCGCTTCATCGCCACCTTCCCGCATTTGTTCAGCCTCGGCGGCATGCTCGCCTTCGGCCTGGCCCTGGGCTTTGCCAAGCTCTGTCACGAGTTCGGCCATGCCTACATGGCCAAGCGCGCCGGTTGCCGGGTGCAGAGCATGGGCCTGGCGTTCATGGTGCTGCTGCCGATGTTCTACACCGATGTCAGCGATGCCTGGCGCGTCAGTGACCGGCGTTCGCGGCTACTGATCGATGCGGGCGGTGTCTTCGCCGAGCTGGTGCTGGCAGTGCTGGCGCTGCTGGCCTGGTCGCTGCTGCCCGACGGGCCGCTGCGCACCGCAGCGTTCATGCTGGCCAGCGCCACCTGGATCACCACCTTGTTGGTCAACCTCAACCCGTTCATGCGCTTTGACGGGTACTTCCTGATCAGTGACCTGTGGGGTGTGGAAAACCTCCAGCAACGCGCGTTCGCGCTGTGCCGCTGGCGCCTGCGTGAAGCGTTGTTCGGCTATGGCGAGGCGCTGCCCGAGCCGTGGTCGCCGGCCATGCGCCGGCGCCTGCTGGTGTGGGGCTATGGTGCCTGGATCTGGCGTGCGGTGTTGTTCTTTGGTATCGCCCTGGCGGTGTACCACCTGTTCTTCAAGGTGCTGGGGATATTCCTGATGCTGGTGGAGCTGGTGTGGTTCATCGGCCTGCCGGTGTGGAAAGAACTGCAGCAGTGGTGGCAGCGCCGCGGCCAGGCCCAGCCGCGCAAGGCCCTGCGCGTCGGCTTGGGGCTGCTGTTGCTGTTGGCGCTGCTGGCGGTGCCCTGGCGCGGTGGCGTGGAGGTGCCGGCGATGCTAGAGGCGTCGCGGGTGAGTGCCTTGCATGCGCCGGTGGCGGCGCGCGTGAAGCAACTGCAGGTGCGCGATGGCCAAGCGGTTGCTCAGGGCCAGTTGCTGCTGGAGCTGGAGTCGCCCGACCTGGACTCACGCCAGGCCATCGTGCGCCGCGAAATCGAGATTCTGCAGTTGCTGTTGCGTCGACAGTCCGGGCGCAGCGCCACCGCCAGCGATGCCGGGGTGATCGAGCAGCAGCTCGCCGAAGCCGTGGCCGAGTACCGTGGCCTGGCCGCACAGCGCGAACGCCTGCAATTGCGTGCGCCCCGTGCGGGGGTGTGGCGCGATGTGCCGAGGGACCTGCTGGCGGGGCAGTGGGTCAACCCTGCACAGACCTTGGGCCGGGTGGTGGAGCCGGGGCTGCGCCTGCGCGGTTACCTGGCCGAGGCCGACTTGTGGCGTGTGGCGGCCGGCAGTGAAGGGCGCTTCATTGCCGATGACCCGGCGCGGCCCGCCTTGCCGGTGCGCGTGGAACAGGTGGATGCCACCGGCGTGGCGGCGCTGGAGCTGGAGGCACTGGCCTCCGACCGCCATGGCCCGGTGGCCGTGCGCCGCGACGGCCAGCAGCGTGCCCAGCCGCTGCAGGCGCAGTACGGTGTGCGCCTGAGCCCGCTGGCTGACGTGCCCGACGTCGCGCAGCCGCTGCGCGGGGTGGTGGTGCTCGACGGTGCCCGTGAGTCGCTGCTGGGGGCCGCCTGGCGCCGGCTGGCGGCACTGGGTGTGCGCGAGAGCGGTTTCTAGGCCCCATTCACTGCAAGGAGCAGCCATGATCGACGTCCCGTTGCCGCTGTGTTCCCGACTCTCACTGGCCATCGACCTGCCAGCGTTGCTGCAGGCCCTGGCCCGCGTGGAGGCCGAGGCCTGGCAGGCGCATTTCAACCGCGGTTACCACGAGGGCGACTGGAGCGGGGTGGCGCTGATCAGTGCCGAAGATGCCCCCCTGCCGCTGGCACCTGGCCAGGGCGTGCCGCTGCAACTGGGCTGGTGGCAACAAGAAGCGGCGTGGCAGGCCGTGTTGGCGCCGTTTGGCACAGCGCTGCAGGCCGCGCGCCTGCTGCGCCTGGGCGAGGGCGCGCGGATCCACGAGCACCGCGACCCGGACCTGGGCCGCCCCGGCGGCTGTCTGCGCCTGCACGTGCCGCTGCTGAGCCCACCTGGCGTGGAGTTTCTGGTCGACGGCCTGCAGGTGCCCATGCGCGCTGGCGAGTGCTGGTTCATCGACCTGTCGCGGCCGCACCGGGTGAGCAACCCGGGGCCTGGCGAGCGTATCCACCTGGTGCTCGATTGCCTGGCCGACCCGTGGCTGCTGGCCTTGATCGAAGAGGGCTTGAAGCAAACGCCGGCCTTGCAGCTTGGCAGGGCAGCCCAGGCGTTCGCCTGCTTCCGTGAGCGTGTGGCATCACAGCCGGCCTTGGCTGCGCGCCTGCAGGTGCTGGCGCGTGCCCAGGACTTTGTCGCCGAGGCCGTGCGCCTGGGCACCGCGCAAGGCTTGGTGTTTACCGAGGCAGACGTCCTGAGCGCCATGCGCCAGGGCAAGCAGGCATGGAGCGATCAATGGCGAGTGTGAACCGTTCGACGGACTTTCAAGGCTGGCTGCCCATCCGCCTCTGGCGCAGCGACGCCGGCTGGCGGGTGGACTGGTGCTGGTTCGGCGAACGGCGCCTGGCCTTGCCGTTCTTTCGTGACGATGTCGACCGCGCGCTGCGGCTGCCCTTCAACCAGGCCATGCGCCGCGATACCGATGTCCAGGCGCTGCTCGACTGGCAGGCACACAGCCCGGGCCTGGCGCCCACGGCGCTGGTGTTCCACGCCTCGCGCTGTGGCTCGACGCTGCTTGCCCAGCTGCTGGCCAGCCAGGCGCACAACATCGTGCTGTCCGAGCCACCACCGCTGGACAACCTGTTGCGCGCCCCGCGCCAGGACCCGGCCGCCGCTGCCTGGCAGGCCGATGGCGTGCGCGCGCTGCTCTCGGCCTATGGCCAGCAGCGCCAGGGCGGTGAGCGGCAGCTGGTGATCAAGCTCGATGCCTGGAACATCTTCGAGGCACCCGTGCTGGCCGAACTGTATCCAGAGGTACCGCGGATTTTCCTGTACCGCGACCCACTGGAAATCGTCGTCTCGCAACTGCGTCAGGCTGGGATGCACCGGGTGCCGGGCCTGCTGGGGGCCACCGGGCTCGATGCGCTGCTGGGCGATACCCAGGCCCTGGGGCCGGTGGAATACGCCTGCCGGGTGATGGGTGAAATCCTCGCTGCTGGCCTGGCACTGTGCGAGCAGCAGGGGGGTATCGCGGTGAACTACAGCGAATTGCCTGATGCCGCCTGGGGGCGCCTTGGGCCACTGTTCGGCATACAGCCAGGCGATGTGCCGCAGTTGCAGGAAGTCGCCGCCTTCGACGCCAAGCAACCGGCCATGAACTTCAGCCACGACAGCCAGCGCAAGCGGGACGAAGCCACTGATGAGGTGCGTGCAGCGGTGGCCCGTTGGGCCGTTGAACCCTATAAAGCCTTGGAATCCATACGCTTGCGAAGCCTGTAGAAACGGGTGTCAAAACACCTCAAACGGGTGTTTGAGAAAAAAGTGCTCAAGACCGCTTTGGGGTAGTGGCTATATGCCTTGTTCTTCGGCTACGCTCATCGAGATCGTGTAGGACAATTCACTTGGACGTGCGCCCCTCACCATGGGGTAACTTACGCAGGGAAGCCAGACCCGATGTCCATCCCCGAGGTGTGTCTCCGTCCCATGGAGGGCGCCGACCTGGCGTTCCTGCGTGATCTCTACGGCACCACGCGTGCCGCCGAAATGGCCATGCTGGCGTGGCCGCAGGCTGCCATCGAAAGCTTTCTCGACCAGCAGTTCCAGGCCCAGCACGACTACTACCAGGCCCAGTTCGCCGGCGCCGGTTTCTTCGTCATCGAAGCGGCGGGCGAGCGCATCGGCCGAGCCTACCTGTTGTGGACCGAGAGCCACCTGCAACTCATCGATACCGCCCTGTTGCCGGCTTGGTGTGGCCAAGGCATCGGCAACCGCCTGCTCGACCAGTGGCTGGCCCGCGCCGATGCGCAGGGGCTGAGCGTCGGCCTGCACGTTGCCGCACACAACCCGGCACTGCGCCTCTACCAACGCCATGGCTTTACGACGGTAGGTGAGAACGGCCTGTACCTGAAGATGCGCCGACCGGCGCTCGATACCGCGATTTCCCACGTCGACCGGGCGCACTAGCGGCGCCTGTCACGCGCATCAATTCCCGCGGGCCAGTGGGCCCGCTTTGCAGCGTTGTCATAGGAGAGCAGTAAATGAGTGAGCCGTTCCTGGGTCAGATCACATTGTTCGCGGGCAACTTCGCCCCTCGGGGCTGGGCCCTGTGCAATGGGCAGCTTCTGAGCGTCAGCCAGAACAGCGCGTTGTTCTCTATTCTGGGCACCACCTACGGCGGTAATGGCCAGACCACCTTCGGCCTGCCTGACCTGCGTGGCCGTGCGCCTGTCCACCCCGGGCAGGGCACCGGCTTGCCGGTGGTCGAGCTGGGTGAGGCTGCGGGTACGGCAACGACCACCTTGACGCAACTGAACATGGCGGCGCAGGTCGTGAACATTCCTGCCAAAACGGTATCGGTTGCCATCCCGGCAGCGGAAGGCGATGCCGACCTGGCGGCGCCTTCGACCAGCGGCGTGCTGGCCAAGCCGAAAGACACCACGGGTGCAGGCGCGGAGGTGGCCATCTACGCCTCGACGGGCAGCAACACCACGCTCAAGCCGTTCGACCTCAACATCCCGAGCGGCACCGCGACGACCAGCGGGGGCAACCAGCCGTTCTCGAACCAGAGCCCTTACCTGGGCATCAACTTCATCATCGCGACCGAAGGGATCTACCCGTCGCGTAACTGAGGCCGGCAGGTTGCAGGCAGGGCTGCGGGGCGTCCATCGGCGCCCCGCAGCCCGTTGCGGTGTTATCAAAAAGGACAGGCCGCCCGCGTATGCGGGGGCGGCAAGCACAACCCGCTTCGGGGCTGAAAGAGGTCATCATGGCATTCTGGAAACGCGGCAAGGACACCCACACACCCAACGTTTCCACGAACCGGCCGAGCCTGATTCAGGCCCTGGAACCGCGCATGATGTTCGATGCCTCGGTGGCCGTGGTGGCCGACCAGGGTGCCCAGGCGGCGGAGGCTGCAGCGGCCACGGTAGCCACCAGCAAGGACACCGCCACGGCCAGCGATACCAGCAGCACCCAGGACAGCGCGAGCCATGAAAGCGCGCAGGACGCCGCGCCCGCCACGGCCCCGGCGACCACGGCGGCCGGCAGCCACGAAGTGGTGTTCGTCGACTCCGCCGTCAGCGACTACCAAAAGCTCATCGCCGGCCTGCCCGCAGGCGTTGAGGTGGTGGTGCTGGAAAACGGCAAGGACGGCTTCAAGCAGATTGCCGATTACCTCGACGGCCGCAGCGACGTCACGTCCATCGACATCATCAGCCACGGCGACAGCGGCTACGTGTACCTGGCCGGCAATGCCATTTGGGCCAACCAGCTGGCCAGCCACTCCGCCGACCTGGCGCGCATCGGCGCCAGCCTGGCCGAGGGCGGTGACATCCGCTTCTTCGCCTGCAACACCGGCGCCGGCAGCGATGGCCAGCTGTTCGTCAGCGAAGTGGCACGGCTGAGCGGTGCCGACGTCGGCGCGTCGTCCGATTCGACCGGCAACCGTGCGGGTGAGGACTGGGAACTGGAGACCGTCTCCGGCGTGGTGGCCACCGGGGTGGGCGTGCAGCGCGGCGACCTGACGGCGTTCAACACCTCGCTGGCGACCATCACCGTGACCGACACCGATGCCTCGTCCACGGTGGTCAATGGAAAGGTGTCATTGGCCGAGGCCATCCAGGCGGCCAACACCGATACGTCGGTGGACGGCTCCACTGCCGGTAGCGGCAGCGACATCATCGTGTTTCACCAAACCTTGAAAGGGCAGACCATACGTTGGTCCACCGCCTCGGCGCTGTTGGTCACCAGCAACATCACCCTCAATGGCGATGTCGATGGAGACGGCCTGGGCGACATCATCCTCAGTGGCGACGTCAACAACAACGGTGCGCGCGAGGCACTCGAGGCGTCGGGGCTGCAGAGCAACAGCGGTGGCGTGCTGACCGTGCGCAACCTCGACTTCCGCTATTTCTCGGGCAACCTCACCGGTGGCGCGATCCGCGCCAACAACGGTTCGATCACCGTCCTGGACTCCAATTTCGAAAGCAACTCAGGCGCCGTGATCAACTCGGCGACCACTGCAGGCTCGACGGTGGTCGTGCGCAATACGACCCTCCACGACAACAGTGCGAGCATCGTGGGTGGCACTGCCATGGCTTCGCTGGTGCGCCTGGGCGGCGCCAACAACCATGTGCTGGAGAACGTGGCGATCTACAACAACACCGGTTCCTACGGTGCGACCGGCACCGTCGCCGCCGGCGCGGTAATCGTACTGAGCAACACGGGCGGTTCGGTGAGCATCGTCAACAGCACCATTGCCAACAACGTGTTCCTCAACACCAGCACCGGCAGCATCACCTCGGCCGGCCTCGGCTGGGTCAGCGGCCAGGCCGGCACGGTGACGGTGCAGAACTCCATCCTCACCGGCAACACGGTGAACGGCGTCGCGGCCGATGCCGCCACGGGCAGCAGTTACACCGGCATCACCAACCTGGTCGGCACCACGGTCAACTTCGTCAATGCCGCCGGCGGCGACTACCGCCTGGCCGCCACCGCAACCAATGCCATCGACCAGGGCACCAGCAGTGGCGCGCCGGCCACCGACCTGCGCGGCTTTGACCGGCCGCGCGGGGGGGGCGTGGATATCGGCGCCTACGAGGTGCTGTACTCGGCACCGCCGGTGGTCGACCTGGACACCGGTACCGCTGGCAATGACAGCACGGTCAACTTCGCTGGCACGTCGGTGGCGATCGTGCCGAACCTCTCTCTCACCCAGACCGACGGCGATACCCAAGTCAGTGGCGCCACCCTGACGTTGAGCGGTGTGGTCGACGGCGCCAACGAGACGCTGTCGCTGAGCGGTGCGCAGCTTGCCCTGGCAGCGACTTATGGCATCACCGTGACCGGCTCGGGCAGCACGGTGCTGGCCCTGAGCGGCGTCGCCACTCTGGCCCAGTACCGGGCGATCCTGGCTTCGGTCACCTATGGCAACGCGGCGGCGGCCTACACCAGCGGCACGCGCAGTGTGACCGTCAGCGTCAACGATGACATGGGCAGCACCACCCGCACGGCGTCGGTGGTGGTGCAGCCGCTCAATGCCGTGCCGGTGATCGGCAACCTCAACGGTGACAGCGTGGCCTTCACCCAGGGCAGCGGCGCGGTGCTGATCGATGCAGCCGGCAATGCCACCGTCAGCGACAGCGATTCGGCCGACTTCGCCGGGGGCAACCTCACGGCTTCGGTCAGCGCCAATGGCGTGGGCAGCGAAGACAGCCTGGGCATCCGCAGCGTGGGCACCGGCGCCGGGCAGATCAGCGTCAGCGGCAGCACGGTCAGCTACGGCGGCGTGGCCATCGGCAGCGTGGCCGGTGGCACCGGCGGCGCCAACCTGGTGGTGACGTTCAACGCCAATGCCACGGCTGCAGCGGTACAGGCGCTGGTACGCAGCATCACCTACGACAACGGTAATGCCGGCAATGGCATCGGCCAGGCCAGCCGGTCGATTTCGGTGACCGTCAACGACGGCGATGGCGGCACTTCCGGTGCGGCCTTGGTGCAGGTGATCATCCGCGAGACGGTGCCGCCAACGGCCACCATCACCCTCAGCGACAGCGCGCTGAAATCCGACGAGACGTCGACCGTGACCTTCACCTTCAGCGAGGCGGTGACCGGCTTCACCACTGCCGACCTCACGGTGGCCGGTGGCACCTTGTCCGCCTTGAGCAGCAGCGATGGCGGCGTCACCTGGACCGCCACCTTCACCCCGGCCGCCGGCACCACCGTCGCCAGTGCGGTGATCACCCTGAACAACACCGGCGTCTCCGACCTGGCGGGCAACGCGGGTAGCGGCGTCACCCTTTCGCCGAGCTTCAGCATCGACACCCAGCGCCCCACGGCAACCGTCGTGGTCGCCGACAGCGCTTTGCGCATCGGTGAAACCAGCCTGGTGACCATCACCTTCAGCGAAGCGGTGACGGATTTCAGCAACGCCGACCTGACCATCGCCAACGGCACGTTGAGTGCGGTGAGCAGCAGCGATGGTGGCATTACCTGGACGGCCACTTTCACGCCCGCCAGCAATGTCACCGATGCCACCAACCTGATCTCCCTGGACAATACCGGCGTGCTCGATATCGCCGGTAACGCCGGCACCGGCACCACCCAATCGAACAACTACAGCATCGATACCGTGCGCCCGACCGCCACCATCGTCGTCGCCGATACTGCCCTGCGCATCGGTGAAACGTCGCAGGTGACCATCACCTTCAGCGAGGCGGTCACAGGCCTGACCCTGGCCGACCTGAGTGTGGCCAATGGTGTTATGAGCGATTTGAGCAGCGGCGACGGAGGCATTACCTGGACCGCAACTCTCACTCCGACCAGCAGCATCACCGATGCCACCAACCTGATCACCCTGAACAACACCGGCGTGGCCGATGCTGCTGGCAACACCGGCACCGGCACCACCAACTCGAACAACTACAGCATCGACACCGTGCGCCCGACCGCGGCCATCGTGGTGACCAACACCAACCTGGCCATCGGCCAGACGTCGCAGGTGACCGTCACGTTCAGCGAGGCGGTGGCCGGCTTCACCAACGCCGACCTGACCGTGGCCAATGGCACCTTGACTGCGGTGTCCAGCAGCGACGGCGGGATTACCTGGACGGCGACCTTCACGCCGACCAGCAACATCACCGACACCAGCAACCTGATCACCCTGGACAACACCGGCGTGACGGACCTGGCCGGCAACGCAGGCTCCGGCACCACCGATTCGAACAACTACGCCGTCGATACCCAGCGCCCGACCGCCATCATCGCGATGGCCGACACCGCCCTGACCGTGGGCGAGACCACCACGGTGACCATCGTCTTCAGCGAAGCGGTGACCGGCTTCACCCTCGCCGACCTGTCGGCGCAGAACGGCAGCCTGAGCGGGCTGTCGAGCAGTGACGGCGGCATCACCTGGACAGCCACCTTCACCCCGCTGATCAACGTGCAGGGCGCCAGCAACGTGATTACCCTGAGCAACGCCGGGGTCGCCGACCAGGCCGGTAACGCGGGCAGCGGCACCACGTCCTCCGTCAACTACACGGTCAATACCCTGCAACCCACAGCGACGATCGTGGTCAGCGATACGGCCCTGCGCATCGGCGAGAGCAGCCTGGTGACCATCACCTTCAGTGAGGCGGTGACCGGCTTGACCAATGCCGACCTGACCATCGCCAACGGTAGCTTGAGCGCGGTTTCCAGCAGCGATGGCGGCATCACCTGGACCGCCACCTTCACGCCCGCCAGCAACATCACCGACGCCACCAACCTGATCACCCTCGACAACAGCGGCGTATTGGGCCTGAACAGTGGCAACGCGGGCTTCGGTACCACCACCTCGAACAACTACGCCATCGACACCGTGCGCCCGATCGCGACCATCGTGGTCGCCGACGACAACTTGGCCATCGGCCAGACATCGCTGGTGACCGTCACCTTCAGCGAAGCGGTTACTGGCTTCAGCAATGCCGACCTGACGGTGGCCAACGGCACCCTGAGCGCCGTTTCCAGCATCGATGGCGGCATCACCTGGACGGCGACCCTCACCCCGATCAGCAACATCACCGACACCACCAACCTGATCACCCTCGACAACACCGGCGTTGCCGACCAGGCCGGCAACGCAGGCTCCGGCACCACCGACTCGAACAACTACGCCATCGACAGCCAGCGCCCGACGGCCACCATCGTGATCGCCGACAGCAACCTGACGGCCGGCGAAACCAGCCTGGTGACCTTCACCTTCAGTGAGGCGGTAACCGGCTTCACCCATGACGACCTGAGTGTGGCCAATGGCACCCTGGGCGCCCTCTCCAGCAGCGATGGCGGCATCACCTGGACCGCGACCTTCACACCGACCGCAGGTGTGCAGGATGCAACCAACCTGATCGTCCTGAACAACACCGGCATCGCCGACCTGGCGGGCAACACCGGCACCGGTACGACCTCGTCGGCCAACTACACCATCGACACGGTCGTGCCCACGGCAACCGTCATCGTTGCCGACAATGCGCTGCGCATTGGGGAGACGTCGCTGGTGACCATTACCTTCAGCGAGGCGGTGATGGGCTTCACCAACGCCGACTTGACGGTGGCCAACGGCACCCTCAGCGCTGTTTCCAGCACCGACGGCGGCATCACCTGGACCGCCACTTTCACGCCCACCAGCAATATCACCGATACCACCAACCTGATTACCTTGGATAACACCGGTGTGACCAACCTGGGTGGCAACGCCGGTGTCGGCAGCACCGATTCGAACAACTATGCCATCGACACCCAGCGCCCGACGGCGACCATCCTGGTGGCCGACACCCAACTGGCGGTTGGCCAAACCAGCACAGTGACCATCACCTTCAGTGAAGCGGTGACTGGCTTCACCCTGGCCGACCTGACCGTGGCCAACGGCACCCTCAGTGGGCTCTCCAGCAGCGACGGTGGCATTACCTGGACCGCGACCCTGACGCCCATCGGCGGCATCACCAACACCAGCAACCTGATCACCCTGAACAACACCGACGTGACGGACCTGGCGGGCAACGCAGGCTCCGGCATCACCCATTCGAACAGCTACGCCATCGACAGCCAACGCCCAACCGCCACCCTGGTGATGGCCGACAGCGACGTGCGCGCTGGCGAGAGCACCACGGTAACCATCACCTTCAGCGAGGCGGTGACCGGCTTCAGCAATAACGACCTGACTGTCGCCAATGGCACCTTGAGCACCGTGACCAGCAGCGACGGCGGCATCACCTGGACCGCCACCTTCACCCCGACCGCGGGCGTGCAGGAGGGCACCAACCTGATCATCCTGGACAACGCCGGCGTCGCCGACCTGGCGGGCAACACCGGCACCGGCACGACGTCGTCGGCCAACTACGCGGTCAACACCGTCATCCCCACCGCCACCGTGGTGGTCGCCGACAGCGCCTTGCGGGCGGGCGAAACCACCACGGTGACCATCACCTTCAGCGAGGCGATCAGCGGCTTCACCCTGGCCGACTTGAGCGTGGCCAATGGCGTGCTGAGCAACCTGGCCAGCGCCGACGGCGGCATCACCTGGACCGCGACCCTCACCCCCGCCAGCAATGTCGAGGACGCCAGCAACCTGATCACTCTGGACAACACCGGGGTGGTGGGCGCGGGCTCCGGCAATGCCGGGGTCGGTAGCAGCGACTCCAACAACTACGTTATCGACACACGCGTGCCCAGCGTGACCAGTGTCGGCGGCCCGGCCGGTGTCTCCTACAACGCCGGCGATGCACTGGTGTTCGTGGTCACGGCCAGTGAGGCCGTGCAGGTGGCGGGTTCGCCGCGCCTGGCGCTGGACATCGGGGGGCGCACGGTGTTCGCCGAGCTGATGGCCGGTGCCGGCACGCCGACCCTGGTGTTCCAGTACATCGTGCAGGCCGGCGACAACGACAGCGACGGCATTCGCGTGACCGGCCTGTCGGCCAATGGCGGGGCCTTGCGCGATGCTCAGGGCAACGCCATGGACCTGACCTTGAATGGCGTCGCCGATACCGGCCAGGTGCTGATCGATACCCAGGCACCCACGGCGGTTGGCATCGTCACCCTCGACCCGTCGCCGAGCAACGCGCAGAGCGTGCGCTTCACCGTCACCTTCAGCGAGCGCGTCAACGGCGTGGACTTGTCCGATTTCAGTCTGGTCAGCAGCGGTACTGCCAGTGCCACGCTCAGCGGCCTGCGCCTGGTGAGTGACGGGGTGTACGAAATCACCGCCAGCGGCGTCAGTGGCACTGGCACACTGGGCTTGAACCTCAACGCCAATGCCACCGCCATCAGCGACGTGGCCGGCAACCTGCTGGCCGGTGGCCTGGCTGGCGCGGTGTACAACATCGACCGCGACGTGCCCACGGTGAGCAGCGTCAGCGTGCCGGTCGGTGTGCTCTACAATGCTGGCGACACCCTGACCTTCGTGGTCAACACCAGCGAAGCGGTGATCGTCGACGGCGCCCCGAAGCTGGCGCTGGATGTTGGCGGGCGCACGGTGTACGCCGATTTTGTCGCTGGGTCCGGCACGCCGACGCTGGTGTTCCAGTACCGCATACAGGCCGGCGACAACGATGCCGACGGCATTCAGGTGGTGGGGCTGGCGGCCAACGGCGCGACCTTGCACGACGCCGCCGGCAATGCCTTGAACCCAGGGCTGGCGGCGGTCGGCGACAGCGCACGGGTCATTGTCGATACCCGTGTGCCGAGCGTCGAATCGATCGTCCCGGCACCTGTCACCGGCAGCGGCAGCCAGGCGTTCACGGTGACCTTCAGTGAGGATGTTCGCGGCGTCGATCTGAGCGATTTCCAGCTGGTGTCGACCGGCAACGCCACCGGCACCCTGCAATCACTGGTGCAGGTCGACAGCCGCACCTGGCAGGTGAATGTCGCAGGCGTGGCCGGCAGCGGCAGCCTGGCATTGGCCCTGAAGGCCAGCGGCACTGGCATCAGCGATGCGGCCGGCAACGTGCTGGAAGATGGCTTTGTCGGCCAGGGCAGGGCGTTGCAGTCCAGCGACGGTGATCCGCAGTTCCGCGCCTACCCGGCCACGGCCCCAGGCTTGGCCAGCCAGCCGCTGCCGGTACAGATAGTGCCGGCGCCGCCGTTGACGGCATTCCAGTCGCCGCTGCTGCCGGCGCCGCTGTTCGAGGCCCCGAGCGTGGGTGGTGGGCTGCCGCCGCTGGGCAATATCTTCATTCGCGATGGCGCCTTGGCGCCCAGCTACCTGGCGCAGGTGTTCGCCGGGCAGCAAGGCGGCTTCGGCATCGGCAATGGCTCCGGTGCGGGGTTCCTCGGTTTTGGCGGCGGCGATGCCAACGTGTTCGGTGCCAGCAGCCTGGCCAACATCTTCGACAAGACGCTGCCGGACGACGGCGGCCAGTACGAGCTGAGCGGCGGCAAACCCTGGCGCCAGGGCGGCGAGGGCCTGTCCGGGGCGCCGACGCTGGGCCAGCAGTTGCAGGCGTTCAAGGACGGCGAGCAACGTCAGGTCCGGGACCTGGCGCTGGCGCTGGGGCAGATCGAAACCCCCGTGCCCGAGGCATGAGCCATGGGCACGGCGGATAACAACACAATAGACATCAAAAGGCAGTACCAGGGGGCGGTGGGGATGAGCAGAGCATCAAGGATTTTTGCGATCAGCATGTTGGCACTGGCCGTGACCGGTTGTGCGGTCAAGACCCAGCCGATCGAGCGCAGCGTCAGCGAACAGCGCGCGCGTAACGATCTGGCCAGCATGTTCAAGGGCCAGGAGGCACTGCAAGGTCCGCTGACCCTGCACCAGGCGATGGCCCGTGCGGTGAAGTACAACCTGGAGGCGCGCCTGAAGGTGATGGAAGAAGCCCTGGCCCAGCGCCAGGTCGACCTGGCCACCTTCGACATGCTGCCGCGCATGGCCATGTCGGCCGGCTATGCCGGGCGCAGCAACGTCAGCGCCGCCAGCAGCCGCAGCGTGCTGACCAACACCCAGTCGTTGGAGCCGTCGACCTCCCAGGACCGCGACCGCGACGTCGCCGACCTGACCATGGTGTGGAACGTGCTGGACTTCGGTGTCAGCTACGTCAGCGCCAAGCAGCAGGGCGACCAGCGCCTGATCGTGCAGGAGCGTCGGCGCAAGGTGGTGCAGACCATTATCCAGGACGTGCGCTCGGCCTACTGGCGTGCAGTCGCCGCCGAGCGGCTGCTCAAGCAGATCGACGCGCTGATGGTGCGCGTCGAACAGGCCCGCGACAACAGCCAGCGCCTGGGCGAGCAGCGCATCGGCGACCAGATCCAGGCGTTGAACTACCAGCGTTCGCTGATCGAGGCCACCCGCCAGCTGGAAGAGCAGCGCCGCGCCTTGTCGCTGGCCAAGACGGAGCTGGGCGCGCTGATCAACCTGCCGCCGGGTACCGAGCTGACCCTGGCGGCCAGCGACGACTACAGCGTGCCGGAGCTGAAAGTCGGGCTGGACAGCCTGGAACAGCAGGCCCTGGCCTCGCGCCCCGAGCTGCGCGAGCAGGACTACCAGGCGCGCATCAGCGCTGCCGAGGTGCGTAAGTCGATGCTGCGCATGTTGCCGGGCCTGGAGTTCTCCGCCGGTGGGCATTACGACAGCAACAGCTTCCTGACCAACCAGCACTGGGCCGACTACGGCGTCAAACTCACCTGGAACCTGTTCAACGTGTTGTCCGGCCCGGCCTCGATCGATGTGGCCAAAGCGGGTGAGCAGGTGGTCGAGGCGCGGCGCCAGGCAATGTCGATGGCCATCCTGGCCCAGCTGTATGTGGCCAATGCCAACTACAGCGAGGCGCGTCGCCAGTTCGCCACCAGCCAGCAGATGGTTGCCCTTGATCAGCAGATCGTCGAACAGCTGCGCAACCGCCACCAGGCCCAGGGCATTGGTGAGCTGGAGCTGATCCAGGGTGAGTTGAACGCCTTGCAGGCCGACCTGCGCCGCGACCTGGCCTACGCCGAGTTGCGCAACAGCTACGGCCAACTGTTCGCCAGTGCTGGCCTCGACCCGCTGCCGGCGACCCTGCCGTCCGACCAGCTGACCGACATCGCCCAGGCACTGGGCAACAGCGAAGCGCGCTGGCAGCGCGGCGAGATCACGCCGGAGTCGTGAGGCCCTGGGGTGGGAGGACTTGCTGCAGGACCTGCTCAAGCACATAGCCCAGCAGCAGGTCCTGCGACGCCTGCAGCGTGGCGCCGGCGGTGTCCACCACCAGCTCGGGGTGCTGCGGCGCCTCGTAGGGCGCATCGATGCCGGTGAACGCCTTCAGCTCGCCGGCCCGCGCCCGCCGGTACAGGCCCTTGGGGTCGCGCGCCTCGCAGGTGGCCAGGTCGGCCTTGACGTGTACCTCGTGGAACCCGGCCTTGCACGCCTGGCGCGCGGCCGCGCGGTCGGCGCGGTAAGGCGAAATGAGCGCGGCGATGCAGACCAGCCCGGCATCGGCGAACAGCGCCGCCACCTCGCCGGTGCGGCGGATGTTTTCATGACGGTCGGTGGGGGAAAAGCCAAGGTCGGCGTTCAGGCCATTGCGCAGCACATCGCCATCGAGCACGTAGCAGGCGTGCCCCAATTGCTGCAGGCGCAGGGCCAGGGCCGTGGCCAGGGACGATTTGCCCGCCCCGGAAAGCCCGGTCAGCCACACCACTGCGCCGCGTCGTTGCCGTTCGCTTCCTGCGTTGTGCACGTGCAACCCTCCAGGCCGAAAGGCCCAGTGTAGTGCGGCTAGCGCACGCTTTCGAGGTAGCGCAGCACCGCTGGGGCTTTTTCGAAACGCCGGTGCACCAGGCTCAGCCAGGAGCTGGCCTGGCAGTCGGCAAGGGGCCGGTAATTTACCTGCGGCAGGCTGATGCGCCGCACCACCGACTCGGGCACCACGGCGACGCCCTGGCCCAGCGACACCAGGGTGATCACCGCCACCAGGCTGCCCGGCTGCGGCCCCAGGCGCGGTACAAAGCCACCTTGCGCGGCAACCTCCAGCGTGCCGGAAATCTGCTCCGGGAGGATGAAGGTTTCCCCGGCCAGCCGCGCCGCAGGGATCTGCGCCAGCTCATTGATCCGCGCGCTGGCGGGCAGGGCGAGGACGAAGTTCTCCTGGTGCAGGGCGATGGCTTCGACCTCATCGGGGATCTCCATCGGCGAGCGCACATAGGCCAGGTCCAGCAGCCCATCGCGGACCAGGCCCGGCAGCTCGGCCATGGGCAGCTCACGGATATTCAGGCGCACCCCGGGGTGCGCGTCGCTGAAGGTAGTGACCTGGCGCTGCAATATCCCGGAGTACGCCGCAGACGCCACATAACCCAGCTCGACATTGCCACTCTCGCCCCGCCCGGCCCGCTGCGCCCCCCGCTGCGCCGCATCGAACTGGCGCACTGCCTGCTCCGCCTCGATCAACAGCGCCTGGCCGGCGGCGGTCAGGTTGACCTCGCGCTGATTGCGCTCGAACAGGCGCACACCCAGCTCGCGCTCCATGTCCTGGATCTGCCGGCTGAGGGTTGGCGGGGCGATGCCCAGCTGCTCGGCGGCACGGGTGAAATGGCCGTGGCGGGCGACGCAGAGGAAGTAGCGGAAATGGCGGATTTCCATGGCGGACCCGTAGGCTGGGAGGTAAAGCTGATTGTCGCACCACCGGTGCGACAAATGCTCTGCGAATGGGGTTAAACCTGCAGGCAATAGTGTCATCACCGCTGACACGATTGCCACCGAAGACACAGGGAAGGGCGCCAGGCGTTAGCTGCTGGCTAACAAACCTGACTGCTTGGGCTAACACCGCTTGAAAAGGGTCGCGGTATGGTGAGGGCATCACTTCAAGGCTGATGCCTTGGCAGTAACGGCCGGCTGTGCCTATGCGGATAGCGCGGCCCCTGTGGCAGCTGGCTTGCCTGCGATGGGCTGCAGCGCAGCCCCGGCGATTTCACAGGCAATGAGTGGCCGCCAAGGCAACCCGCCCTGCTTTCTGGAGCCCCACCATGCCCTCTGCGCGTTACACACTGCTGACCGCCTCCCTGGTCTGCGCCCTGATCATCCTCGACACCAACATCGTCGCCGTCAGCCTGCCCAGCATCGCCCGCGACCTGTCCGGCTCGTTCGCCGACATCGAATGGGTGGTCAGCGCCTACCTGCTGGCCTTCGCCGCCTGCCTGCTGCCCGCCGGCAGCCTCGCCGACCGCTTCGGCCGACGGCGCATGCTGCTGCTCGGCCTGGCCGTGTTCGGCGCTGCCTCGTGGGCCTGTGGCGCGGCCCCGAGCCTACTGTTGCTCGACCTGGCCAGGGCCGCCAAAGGCATCGGCGCGGCCATGCTGCTGACCTCAGCCCTGGCCGCCATCGGCAATCGCTTCCACGAACCGCAAGAACGCCTGCGCGCCTGGGCCTTCTGGGGCGCCTGCATGGGCGCGACCATCACCTTCGCGCCGCTGCTGGGCGGTGTGATCGCCAGCACCCTCGGCTGGCGCTGGATTTTTTACATCAACCTGCCGCTGGTGGCCGTGCTCGCCCTGATGGTGCTGGGCAGCATCGAAGAATCGCGCGACAGCGCCGCCGCCCGGCTCGACCCCATGGGCAGCCTGACCTTCGCCGGCAGCCTCAGCTGTTTGATCTGGGCGATGATCGATGCCAACCAGGTCGGCTGGGGCAGCGTCGATACCCTCGGCCGCCTGCTGATCAGCGCTTTTCTGTTCAGCCTGTTCATCATGGTCGAACGCAGCCAGCCCCGGCCCATGGTCGACCTGCGACTGATGCGCAGCGGCCGCTTCATCGGCGCCCTGCTGGGCATGTTCGCCTATGCCGCTTGTGCGCAGGTGATGATGACCTTGTTGCCGCTGTACCTGCAGAACGGCCTGCAGTTATCGGCGCTGGCAGCGGGGGCGGGGATGTTGCCGTTTGCCGTGGCGATGTTGCTGATGCCGCGATTCGGCATGCGCCTGGCCGTACGCTTGAGCCCGGCGCAGGTGTTTGCCTTGGGGTTGGTACTGGTTGGGGTAGGTAATCTGCTGTGTGCCTGGGCGGTCGGGCAGGGTGGCTACATCGCGTTTGCCTGGGCCAGTGTGGTGCTGGGAGCGGGGGCCGGGCTGCTCAATGGTGATACGCAGAAGAACATCATGGCCTGCGTGCCGCGCGAGCGGACGGGGATGGCTTCGGGGTTGAGTACGACCACGCGCTTTGGGGCCATCGTGATTGCGATCGGGGTATTCGGTGGGGTGCTGGCGGCGCGCAGTGGGCAGTTGTTGCGTGAGGCCATGGCCGGCGTGGCACCGGAGCATCTGGGTAAGGTCAGTGGTATGGCTACCCGGGTGGCTGCAGGGGATTTGCAGGCTGCGCTGTCGTTGCTTGACCCGAGGTTGCGTGAGGCGGTTGCGCCGTTGGCGCGGCACGCGTTTGCGGGTGGTTTCGAGGCGGTGCTGCTGACGGCAGGGGCTGTGACGCTGGTGTTTGCAGTGGTAGTCGGAGTGTTGCTGGGGCGGCCGCTGCCGGAGCATGGCGTACAGGCCGTGCAAGTCGCGCAGTGAAAAAGGCACTGACGCGAAGCTTTACTTGCTGGAGTTCAAATCACAAACAAAGACCTCCGTGGACGTCTTTGTTTGATCATTTGGTGGGCCGGGGTAAGTTGAATTGGTCGCATATCCAGCTGAATTTTATAGTTTTTTTAATTTCTAAATTATAAATGGAATGCCGCCTGGAATACAGCTAGCATGGAAAACGGCGGTGTTCGGAGTAAGTGTGCACTTTTTGCCCCGCCAAAATATGGTGGCAGAGACCAAGATGGTTTGGCTTCAATGTAATTCATACAACAGCGAAGTAAAATGGTAAATTTTGTTTTCGCTGTTGTATCGAATATCGGGCGAAAATTTTGCCAGTTATGCGACTCCTCCTTCTCCAAGGACCTCCTCTAGAATTTCGTTTTCATCCAGAAACTCTACAGATACTGGGCCATCGGCAGGGTCATGCCCTGCGAGACGCGCTTCTTCGATAATCTGCTGCATTGTCGTAACAATTTTTCGTGGCGTAATTTCAGTGAGCTGTGACGCTATAGTTTCAATAGCTGTCTCATCGAATGGGAAGAAGCCGACTTCACCGTCTGGGTTGACTCGATTGCTATTGAGGATTTCACGGACAAAGGCGACCGAGTCATCTTTGTCCAGAACGACTAGCTCAATCTGGCGATGAATACGGCTTAAAATATAGTCGAAGAATAGCACGGATAATTGGGAGATTTCTGCGGAAAGTGCGATCACCATGCAGAAGCAGTTAGGGCAGTTGTCATAGATATGGCGAAGGATATCATTGACTTCACGGGCTTCCTTGAGGCTCGAACGCTCTAAGTCATCAAGTTCGTCAATAAATAGATACGCACCTTTCTTGAATCTCTTTACGTTGGTTTCTGAGATCTTCATTTCGTGAACAAAGAGGTTTACCAAGCGGGTGAAAATTATCATGGCTTGGTAGTCGGTCAGCGCTTTTGGTGCAACTAACCTGAGGAAGTCTTCCTCTTTTTGGCAATGATAGATATCTTTGGCAAAATTGTTTAACTCAACTGGGTGAATTAGTTTTTCAATGATTCTTTCCGGGCCTACCTCGAGCTCGACATTGTGCGCTGCGCGATAGTGAGAGATACTCTCTGTCAGAAAATTCTGGAATGCTCTAACGTTCGCCATAAGATCTGACTTGGCGATGATGTCGTCTAAAAAAGCTCCGGCAAAGGTAAGCTTTCCTTTCCCTTTTTGGAGCGTTGGGATGAAATAGCATACAGAATCAAATGATTTTTTTTCATCGTGGAGAATTCTATTTTGCGCCCAAAGGAGCGCATGAGATTTCCCAGTGCCATAATCGCCATAGAGCATAAGGAAGTTGGCATTTCCAACTTGATCGGATAGAGAGCGTTTAAGATATTTGTCAAGCTGTTTTTTTTGTTTCTCATAGCCAACCCAGATTTTTGCGCGTGGGTCCGCAGCAAAATTTGGAGTTGAGCGGAAGGGATTGTCCTTTAAGTTCGCTTTTTCGTAGTAACTTCCAGGAGCTAGCGTCATTTTATATTCTCCAATTTCTGCCATTGCCCACGGGCCATTAGGCGTCGAACGTCAGGTAGTTCATATCCGTGTAGCATTAGTTCTGTTATGTACTCTTCCACAAAGCTAACTTCGTTTTCTGGTGCAGAATAACACAGCTCTTCATTGTGTCTGTCATTTCCCACAGCCATGCCTGCGGCTGTAAGTCCAGATGAGCCTACCAGAATTAAAGACGAATATTTTTGGCTTTCAAGTAAGCCTGTTTCATAGCGACGGTTATTGTCGAATACGAAGCAGTAGAGATTAGAGTTCAAGCGTGGATACAAATATATTCCAATATGCCGCTCTGCTAATTTCTCCATCCACTCGATGTTCATGTCTTTGGGTGGTGCGGTGATAATTACGACGCTTGCCCCATCTTCAGCTTGCTCGAGTAGAAGCTTGCCAAAAGACTTCGTTGGGGAAAAAAGCTCTGGGTCTACTGACGGGGTAACAAGCCAGATGTCTTTATGTGGTAAGTTTCGGCGTGAAAATATTTCTTGCTGGATTTGAGCGGCGGGAATATTACGCTTGAACTGACTAGTAACCGATGTTGTGTATGATTGTTGCGAAATTATTGCACCTGCTATCGATGAGACTTCAGATTCCCCCAGCTTGACAGGAACAGCAGCCTTGATAGATCCCTCCGCAGGTTTCTTCAGGTGGTCCTCTATACTATGTTCCCCTGCTCGGAACAGATAGATATTCTCACCCTTGCGTAGGAAAATAACTCGATATGCGGTGTTTTGCCTGCTTACATAACGTATCCAAGCACCATCAATCCCTTCATAAGGGTGATCGTCAGCATCCTGGCGAAAATTTCCATCAGGCTTGATCGTTTTTTGAAGGACTCTCCGTGCAAAATTAGCATCATTGTGTGCTTGGAGGTCAGCAATGAAATCGGGTAGCAGAAATACAGGCATAATTATCTCTTTATGCTCAAAGCACCACCGGTGTGCCTCGACTGACGCAGAGCTACTCTGCGCTGTTCTCCCTTTTGCTCTGCAAAGATGGCAGCAGGTAAGTCGAGTATAATGTTATTTTTTGCATAGTGCAGTGCCATAGCTGCTGGATAGGCAATAGTAATTGGTAGCTCTCGCCTTAACATAAGTTTTCGCGTGTGCAGGCTGCGAAATATTTCCACCATGGATCTGATCAAGTCTATAGTGGCTTCTTGATCAATTATCGACTGCGGAGGGATTTGCACGCCTGCTAGTGCTGATGAGAAATCAACTAGGCTGTCCCATAACCCTTTTGCGTCGCCAAATATATTAGGGCGAAATCCCGCTCTAACTAATTCATAGTCCATTGGCCAGTAGGTAAAACAGTTTTCTTTGTCGATGTATTTACTATGGCGTAGGCTTTCTAGGAAGTAATTACCTTTCGGTGTTAGACCTTTTTCTCCGTCCCAAAGTCCAAGCGAAATTGCCCAGTCACGCCTTCTTGGAGGGACTTTACGAAAATAATCGTTAGAGAAAACTATCTCGTAGCTATCATCAGAGCCTGGCCCGCTGCTACGCTGGGACGGCAACTGAGTAGTGCGTATGAGCGATGTTATAGACTGACGTCCACCTTTACTTCCTTCGTTTTTTTCTTGGCGCTCAATTGTAATAATCCGGTTGATGCGTTGCTCGGGCGCTTTGCCCTTAAGTGCTTCTGCTGCAATTGAGCGCTTGTTAAGCATCATGGTTGTTAATGTATTGCTAATGGCCTTTTCTTCGAATCCTGCCAATAACAGATTTGTAAAAATCTCACCATCATTAGACATCACAGCCCACAGGAAAATAAAATCCTGGGCGGCGCGCTTCTCTTTTTCATCGCTGAGTAGCTCAGAAACGATGGCTAAAGCATCGAGGTTCTCGAGCGCCAGCACATCTCCTGCTGTGCGTTGGATTAGTCGAAGTGAGCAGAAGAAATCTGCTATATGCTTCTCTGCACTTTGATCCCTGCCCCAGTAGCCATCATTTTTACTACCTGTTACAAGCTGATGCCAGCTTGCATTATTGATATCACGATCCTGAAGGTATCGAGACGTCAACTTCTTTATCCGCTCTGCCGTGAACTCAAGGCCCACTGAATAACCGATTTTTCGGAGCAAAATCGAATAGGGGTCAGAATGGGCTGTAGCCGCCATGTGCACTTACCCTTGGGCGAATTTGAACAAGGACGGCACGGCTACTAGCTTGGTCACCCAAGAAGCACTGGCCGGTGTCGAGTACTCTAACCATATCCCCAAAGTCAGTCAGATTAGTACCCGCAAATTTCATATTTTTTACTGATTTTGTTGGGATTCGATCGACTGCAGAATTAATGTCGCTTTGAAAGCTTAGCCGATGATTAAAGGTGACGTTAACTTGGCTGAGTATTCGATCATCAAGTGCTGATGGCTGTTGAGTCGCAAGTACTAACGAGAGTCCTGCGTCGCGGCCTCGTTTTACATACTCTACAAGTGCGCCTCGGGCTGGAGAGATCTGATCTCTGGGCGCAACAACGTGTGCTTCATCAATAACCAACCAGACACGATCAGGTGTTCCATCACTTTCAAATGTTTGATCGAAAAAACTTGCTGTTTTCTTTTTGTTGTGGTGTCGCCCTAGGATATCAAATAAATTGCGCGCTATTACCGCAGTAATAAGGGATTTGTCTTCGTTTCTCAACTCTCGTAAAGATAGAATGTTGCAAGTACCGTCTTCTAGAAAGTCCTTTATGTTCAGTCCGTTGGCTGAGAACAGGTTTGTGCGTCTATAGTCATCAAGTTTATAGGTTATGGCATTTCGCGATGAGTCGGCTATGTTTGGCCAGTTATTATCGTTGGCGATATAGTCTAGCATATCCGAGATCTCGAAATCCCTCTCGCCTAGGGCTTCAAGTGTGGCTGTAATTATGTGTCCTTGAGGGCTGTAAACTTCTTGGCTAAGTAAAGCGCACCACTCTTCGGCTCGTACATCTCTAGGTCTGATCTGTAGAGTTTTTTCAGTGCCAAGGAAGGAAGTCGATCCAGGTGGTGTAAAAACTTTCACGTCTGACAGGCTATTGGGGTTCAAATTCCAGCGTTTAAGTTCATCAAGCTGAATCTTATTCGCCTCAATAGATTTCCGTGGGGAGTAACCAAGAGTCCAAAACTGACTCTGTGTGTCAATGATAATTGAGGTTATTGGCTTAACATTGTTTTGAATTGGCGAGGGGGATGAGAGCTTCGATATGCCCTCAACAAGTACGCCGAGATCAAAGCTCTTGCCGCTTCCTCTGGTACCAGTTATATATATAACATGCGGAAATGTTGTGTCAAGCCACGCATCTGCGCCTAGGTAATTTTTGCCCTTGGTGCTTTCTAGTATCTTTCCTATATAGAGGAGGTTGCTGTGATTTTCTTCTTTTAACGTTCGTCCGAAAACAATGTTGTGCCCCTTTGAGATGTATTGAGCTTTTACTAAAGGGTCTTCGACCGAATATGGGCTTTTGTCGATAACTGTACCGAATCGCTCAGCCAGCGTGCTCGAGAAACTCATCCTGATATTCCTTGAAAGATAACCATGCGGGTTCATCACCGGACCGGAGCATTAGAACCTTGGTCGGTCGCAATGCATCTAAGTAGTGAATATGGTTCGCTGCTGCGATAAAGGCAATTCGACCAGTTGCGATAACTTGTTTGCGTAAGTTATGCGCTACGATCTTAGCCGTAATTGGGTCTAAATCACTGCAAAATTCATCAAGAAGCCAAACTTCTTCGTCTCGAAGCAGAAGGTCAGCAAGCATGGCTCTATACTGTTGGCCGCGGCTTAGCATCCAAAAAGGTTTTATGAAAGCTAATGCCTCTGAAAGGCCGACACGGCTGAGGGCAATAAAAGCCTTCTCTGGACTAAATTTTTCTGCCAAAACCTCGAATACAGGTGCGTCCTCTCGGAGCGGCCGAAGCCAGCCAGCAGAATGCTTCATGCTTCCTGTGCGTTTAATTGTCAAGTTTCCATCTAGCGTCTTATCCGGATCTAGTGAGTTCAAAAAAACACTTTTTCCGCTGCCGCTAGTGCCAACTACAAAAATTATATTGCCATTCGAAGCCTTTACGGACATGTTTTGGACAAGGTCGGCATATATGGTGTCGCCTTTAAGGCCGAATGCATCCATTACAATCTTCGTTGATCGAGTCTCGGGGATTCGATAAGTGGCGCGAATTGATAAGTTGTTTATATTTATTTGTGTGCTCTTGGCTGAGAATTCGACCTTGTTTATGGCGAGTTCTTCGGCCGGGGCACGGGCTTTTATTGCTGCCCGGAGGTAACTAGTAGCGTAGTCATCTAGAGGGCATAGATAGTACGGGATCGGGTTGCGAATAACTGATCGCAAGACTGCCCACTCGCCTGTCGTCAAAGCGTCTTGGTTTTTTTCTATCTTGCGTCGGAGAATATCAAGGCCTTCATCGAAGCTGATTTGCAGCGTTTTGCAATAATCTTCAAGTACTCTGAAGTATTTTCGCTGCAGGCTCATGATCCCAAACTCACCACCAGGTGCACGTGCCATTGATTGCATATCTTTTAGAACACGTGAGATGTTACCCTCGGTCTTGCCAATGAAACTAAATCCAGACGAACTGACGAAGTCAATATGGCTCAGCATTTCCGCTGAGATTTCCATAAAGATTGGCCGTGCCCCACCTATATGCCATCGTTCAGCTGAAAATGCTTTGGCAGACTTGATGAGGCGGCGCGTAATACCAAGGCCACGCAGCTCAGGGCTGACCACGACTCTGCCAATTCGAACTATAGTGTTCAAATAGTCTTTCATCGCACGCTGATCCCAGCGCTCCCAGCGGATGTTACGCTCAGGGTGGTCGAAGGGATGACTGAAAATTTGGTGCCGAGGTTTGCACATCATGAGAGGCATTTGTAGGTCGATATACCCCGCGGGTAGCCAGCGCTTCCCAAATTTAATGGAGGCATAAAGTACAGCTCTGCGTCCTCCTACTGACGCGGTTACGCTTTTTGTTTCATCTTCTTGAGTTTTTTCGTGTAAGGAGTTATTTGTTTTGTAGTGAAATTGCTCAAGAAATTCTAATGCCCGCATATCAGATTCAGAGTTTATCTCTCGAATGCGAATCTCAAATTTTTCTTTGCCAATGGAGACGCTTTCGTCTACTGAGAAAAGTGGTGTTAGTGGGATGTCTGGTTCCTTCTCATCTTTGGCTACAACAAAAACTCTATTATTGCCTGCTGCGCCAAAGCGAATTTGGTCACCCTTTCCCACAACTGCAAAACGATGTACGCGTAGAGTGACTGGCGCTTCATCTCCACCCCGTACTGTGATATTTTTGTAGTGCCCTTTGGGAGTAGACGACACTACGCTATAAGTTTTCACTGTTTTGCTCATAAACCAATTATTCTTTACTGAACGGCGGAATACGCCATTAATACAAATCTATCAGGTACCATACCATTTTATGGTGTTTTGAGCGAGCGAGTGGTACGGGTGATCAGCCCAAAAAATCTCCATGCCTCCAGGCACCAGGCACCAGGCACCAGGCACCAGGCACCAGGCACCAGGCACCAGGCACCAGGCACCAGGCACCAGGCACTAGGCACCAGGCACCAGCCTCACACCTCCGGCCTCCAGCGTAGACGTCACCTGCGCGGCGACGAGTGGCTGATGCGTCAATTGGGGCCTTTGACGTGCCACACTCGTCACTGGCTGCGTTTTGGCGTCAAGTCGACCGATTGAAGCGTCCACCTGAGAGAGTCTTCATCTGTCCTCCGATGTTATTTAGGGTGCTTGGTCCGGTGAGGTTTCTTACCTGCGGGAACAGATTTAGCAATAAGGAATTGTGAGTCACGTTTTAAACGCTTCCAAACTAATAGAGCTGAGAGTCGATAGTAATACTGTGTGGTGGCGGAGTAATCTTTCAAGTATTGGGTAAGAAACCAGCGCACATGTTTTTGCTGCCAACTCCATGGGGTATCGCGATGCCATCGCTGTTGGATGACCTTTTGCATGATCTGCATTTGCCGTAGGTGACGTTGCTGAGATGCAGTTGCGCCTGTCAATACGCCGCTTAGGAACAGCGTTATGTCAAATGGTTTACTCATGACTGGCCACCAATATAGGCCGAGGCCACATCGCTCCGGTTATGTCCAAGCTCAAGGCTGATCTGCTGGCGCGCCCGCTGATCGAGGTTCCGGTCAGCACGGCGGCCATGGCCATTGTTGACTGGTGCGGCATGGGCAGTGAGTTGCTCATAACGTTCGCAAGCGTAGGCCGCACGAAGTTCATGAAAGCCCTTTAGCCCATACCTATGCAGAGTCTCGCGGGCGGGCAGAACTGTTCCGTGCAAGAACTCAGCATAGCTTTCGCCCCGGTCTAGTAGATTGCGGCTGCCGGCGGGCGACATCTTAAGTGCGAACTGAAGCGCTGCGTTGATCTGGTCATTGGCGATGATCCAGCGCGGTGCTGTTGCCCCTGAGCGGCCACCTTTGGTGCCGTCCTGGATATTAATACGGCCCAAGTGTTTAGTTTCGCGGTGCAAGCGCGGCAGGTCCGCTAGGATTGCCTCGCGCAGCCGCATACCGGTAGCCCGGGCCAACATGACAATCGCGGCCACTCGCTCATGCTTCTGATTGACAAGCACCTGTAGAACTCGATGGACGTGTTGGTGGTCTTGGCCATCCGGTGCACTGATGCGCAATGTATGGCGCTGTTGACTCAACGCCTTACTTGGGCTGGCGATTTTCACATTCTGATCACCGCGGAGCGCAGCGAGGGTACGGTTGACGCTGCTAAGACGGTTTTGCGCGGTGGCAATGCTCAGTTCACCTTGCTCGATCTGCTTGCGCAAGTATGTGACGTAGTCTTGGAGCGTCTGTCGATCAATCTGGCGTGCATCGTTATAACCGGGGCCGTCCTCCGATCGGCACCAGCGCACGAAGGCTTGCCAGCGATCGCTGTGTGCTTTGACGGTGGCGAAGTGGCCGCCGGCAAACAGATCTTCCAGTGCCTGCCGACCGGCGTAGCTCAGTTGGCGACCGTAGCCAAAGTTGCGACCGTCACGCCGACCGACCAGCGCCATTATCTTCACCTTGATCATCGGTCTGTAGGAGCAGCAGCAGGGCTTTCCAGTGGGCGCCGATGGTGTCCAACTGTCCCCAGTGTGCTGGGCGGATGAGGAGGGCATTTTCGCTGCGTTGCAGCAAAGCCCCTTCTTCTTGCAACTGCTCGATGAGCCGAGCGAGATCGGTTGACTCAGATGTTGGAGCGGCGACAGCGGCGACACTGGCGACAACCCCCGCCTCATCTGGATTGGCACGTGGCGACAAAGTGGTGGCAGTGGCGGCGACACTCCGTAACTCGGACGACGAACGATGTTGCGCCTGGTAGCGGCGCACGGCGTCATTGAGGCGGAACATGGCGCACCTCGAATATGTCTCCGGCATTGTTCAGCCAGTTATGGGCAACTAGCTGCAGCAATAACTCGAAGGTGTGCCGCGTGCTTTTACGGGTAAAGCGAGGGCCGTTTCGCGTGAGATCGCGGAGGCGAAACGGTGGCCAGTTCTTCTTAATCAACCAGCGCAGCAGGCAATCTGCCTCTGCGCGAAGCTTATTCAATGGTTCCTGTTCAGTCAGTCGCTGGTTCTCGGCCAGGTAGTAGTCCATCAGCGTAGAGGCGCGTTGGATATGCACGTCTTCCAAGGCAGCTGATTCCTCAACCACCGCCATCACACCAGCCATGCGTAGAACGTTCGCGGCGGCCTTTCCCGCAGCAGCTTGCACGTTGACCAGTTCGCCGAATTCCCCAGACTCGCATTCAATGGTGTCGTGAATGGCAATCCATGCTTCACGGGCGCGGGGGCTTAACTCTAGGGTTACGGGGTTGAGGCCGCCGTCTTTATGGCGTGACCAAGGCTTCTGCATGAGCGCGGCAATGCGCTGCTGGTACAGGTGCACCGTTGGATCACGGGTCAGGTCGATGGCTTTGTACAGCCGTTGTCCAACCAGACGCTCTGGCCAACTGATCAGACAGCGTCCCAGGATGCCCTGGTCTTTGATATCAGCGTCCTGCAGCAAGCGGTCGGCCATGCGGGGTTGCAGCATCAAGTGCATGCTGAGGCGGCGATCATAGGCACGCAGACTTTCCCCAGCCATCGCGCGCGACCGATCAATCGGGCTACCGTCCCATAACGTCGACAAGTGAGTGATGGCCTTGATCATGTTGTCCTTGTTCATGGTGCTGCCGCCCAAAAACTGCCCGCCTTCATCGCTGAACAGCCCCATGCTCGGCAAACCATGGCAGAGGCTTTTGACCAGGCCTTCAATGGTCGGCTCAGCACTGAGGAGTCTCGGTTGGACGGGTTCAGGTTGGGCGTCCAGCGCTAGCTGTGCTGACTTTTTCGAGGTTGGCGATTTCGCGGTGAGGCTCATCGCTGCTCGGTGCGCCTTGAGTTGTCCGCCGTAAGCGATCCACTGCTGTCTCTCCCAGTCGCGTACGGCCTGCAGCGCAATATGGTCCACCGCGCTTTTGCGATCACCCGAGCAAGCCACCGTCAGCAAGTACAGCGACAACGGATAGATTCGGCCGTCGAGGTGAACATTGGCGTGCGCCTGGCTCGCCAAAGCTGCCGTGGCTAGAACAGATTGCGCGGCCATGGCGCAGGGCACGCCGATCACATCGGCCATGCGCTCTACAGCCGGCCCCAAAAGATCGCCCAGCGCCGCGACCGGGTAGGGTAGGGGCGTAATCTGCTGTTCCAACAAGGGGCGTGGTGGCCCTTGGACTTCGCGCAGTTGCATAGCCTTCCTCCATAATTTACCGATCTCTCCCTCACGTCATCCCGCCAAGAATGCTGAGTGTTATCAGGGATCAAGGCCCCTGCGACCTGTGAGGGTGTCCACTGACGCGGGACTGGCGGCTCCTTACGACCAGGAGCAAGGGCATCTCATGATCTGGCCTCCTGAACACCGTTACCGGTGGGCGGGTGGAGGCTGCATTGGCTGACGAGACCAGTGCCGCGAGATCCTGAGCCAGGTGCAAGCAGCACTGCGATGACCGGGGCATGCCTGACTGTCAGTCAGGTGCAGTCCATTCCCTGGTCTGCGGCACCATCATCTACAGCGCTGTTGCTGGTGACATCGGCGTTTGTCACGCCGATTGTCACGAGGGGAATTGCCGCAAAGCCCTGTGCGATGAGGGCTGCAGCAGTGGTAGGAGCGCCCGTCTCTTTTCTGGAAAAAGAGACGGGCGAACGGTTGGCGCAAAACGTCGGCCGAGCAGGTTCGTTGCTGCAGGGCTAAAGGGTTAGCGGGCAGCCGCACTAGGCGGATTGTTTAGAGGGCGTCCATCATTCTTGCGAATGACCGTGCGAGCCTCCGGGCGCGAATCGCACTTTGGGATGAACCACCGGGTTAGCGGCATGACCTTGAAGGCTCTGGTCATCAGGGGTGCTGCCTAAGGCAGCGCTTTGAATCTTCGTTCTATCGGTCACTGCGGCATGGGTCAATTGGTGAAGGGCACATGGAAATGCGCCAGATTCCACCTCTGGCGTGCTTTGGAAGTCGGTGGGTGTCAGTGGCAAAGTGGCCGTTTGTCGCTTTTCTAGTGTTAGCCCGTGAGCATGGGGATGCGAAGCCTCCCCATGCTCACGGGCTTAGCCGGAGAAACCAAAATCGAGGCGAGTTGGCGACTGTCGCCATCCGCTCAGACGGCAAGGATGTAGATTGCACGCGGTCTGTCGCCAGTGTCGCCAGTGTCGCCGTTGTCGCCGCCCTATCGGATGGGTACTACGTTCCGATCCCTGGCCACATTCATCGCGCTGGCCGAGAGATTGCCTGTCGACGCCTTCAGAATGTACTCGCTCCACCAAGCCATCATCGGCCGCCGTCGCTCGATGTAGTCGGCTCGGTTGTAGGCACTGCGCACCTCATCCTTGTCGACGTGCGCCAACGCCACTTCGATGAGCTCCGGGTCCCACCCATGTTCATTCAATATGGTGCTGGCCATCGAGCGCATGCCGTGGCTGACCAAGCGGTCCTGGAAGCCCATGCGTTTCAACGCCATGTTGGCGGTCTGGCTATTGGCATGAGTACGAGGGTTTCGGTCTGCCGGGAAGACGTATTCTCGATGACCACTGTGGGACTTCATTATCTCCAGCAATGACATGGCTTGATCGCTCAACGGGATGCTGTGCGGGCGACGCTTCTTCATCCGCTCCGGCGGGATGGTCCAGACACGCCTTTCAAAGTCGATGTCTGCCCAGCGAGTAGTCGCCGCCTCGGCGGGGCGAGTCATGGTGTGCAACTGCCATTCGATCAGACAACGGGTCGTGCGCTTGATACTGGCGTTCGCTATTTCCAGCATGAGTTCAGGAAGCTCTTCCGGTGGTAGCGCCGCCATGTTTTCTTTCTTCGGCTTCTTGAACACCGCTCGAATCCCGCTGAGCGGATTCGCGAAGATCATTCCCGAATTGACCCCGTAGGTCATGATCTCGTTGAGGCGCTGGCTAAGCCGCTTCACGGTTTCCAGGCTGCCTTTGGCTTCGATGGGTCGGAGGATCTTGATCACCATCGGTGCGCTCACTTCCGAGATCGGAGTCGATTTCATGCTCGGGAAAACGTGCAGAGTGAGTGAGCGCCAGATGTCCTCGGCATAGGCCGGCGTAACAGAGTCCTTTTTCAGCTCGAACCAGGCGCTAGCTACTTTCTCGAACGTATGTTCCGTCTCGGCTAGTTTGGCCTGCGCGAGATCATTGCGCTGAGCTTTGGGATCGATCCCCTGCGCAAGTACTTCCCTAGCTTCAACCGCTTTCCGCCGAGCTTGCGCCAGAGAGACCTCGGGGTAGGAGCCGAGCGCCATGTTGATTCGATTCTTGGTGACCGGATGCCTGTAGTTGAAATTCCACTGCATCGAGCGGTTGACCCGGACGCGGAGCTGGAGGCCGTCGCCATCCGTGAGGACGTAGTCCTTGTCTTTGGGCTTGACCGCCTTGAGCTGGCGGTCGGAGAGACGAGCTGTTTGAGCGCACATAGGATGAGCTCCATGACACCTTTTGGTATTCCCAAGATTAGCCCCAGGTAGGCGGGAATACCACCGGGAATACCGGGATGGCTGGAACTCAAAAAACCGTTGTGGCCCTCAAAAGATCAGTAAACCCTTGATTTCACTGACTTCCAGGCACAAAAAAAGACGTCCGTGGACGTCTTTGATTGATCATTTGGTGGAGCCGGGGGGATTTGAACCCCCGTCCGCCAGTACTCCGCTGTCGGTACTACATGCTTAGCCGTGTCTACTGATTTAATCCGCAGCCGCCCGACGGGCAGGGTGCTTTGGATGAGTTGGGTAAGTTTTAGTCGCTTTGCCCCCAACGTGCTACACGACGATCCTGTTCTGTATGACAATCATTTCGGGTTTACAGGCATCCCCTGATGATTGCTGGAGCCGAAGCTACCAGGAGAGCGGGCTCAGCTGCTTACGCAGCGAGAGCGTAACCCTCGTAGTTTTCGTCATTGGCAACTATAGAAAGTTGCAACAGTGGATTTACGAGTTCTGTTACCAACTCGGCATGCACCTAGAGTTTCGCTACCGGCGTCGAATCCTAATCGGCCCCACACTCAGCTCTAGCTGACCGTACCTTTCGGCACGTGAGGCTGAGTATACGCGCTAAAGCGGGCGGCGTCGACAGCAGGTTCCGCCGCCCGCTTCAGGTCAGGCACCGCTGCCGCCGGCCGAGCCGCCGCCTTTCTCGGTTTTCTCAAGGCGCTCCAGCACTTTGCTGGTGATGGCGATGCACTCCTTGGTGTCGCCTGCTGCCTGGCTGGCCTTGGCTTTGTCGACCTGTTCGGTAAGGGCCTTGTCCAGGCCTTCGGAGGTGGCGCCGGCGGTGGCCATGCTGTCGTCGATCTTCTGCAGGTTGATGGTGCACAGGTCGTCGGCAGCGAACACCGGGGAAGCCAGGAGGGTGGCGGCCGCGAAGAGGGCCGAAAGCGCGGTACCTTTCATGGGTGTCTCCTTGAAGGCCTCTGGGAGGTGGGCCTGTAAGGGTGGACTGCTGTGATTTGGCGAGGGTTCAATCGGGGTGCTGGCTTGGCGACATGATGGTGTGTGGCGGGATGTTGCGGGGGAGGGCTGTGCCCCGAATGGGCCGCAGAGCGGCCCCAGGTTAGAGGGTGCGCGGGCGGGTGACGCGGTCTACCAGGTAAACCAGGCCGTGATAGTCGATACCGCTGTGGGTCGATAACCCGATTTCACAGGTGCGGCTGGTGGAAATGCCTTCACTGCAATACTGCACGGCGTCCTTCAGGCTGCGCAGCGAATGCGCATTGAGTTCCGGCGTGGTGAAGCCCTTGTCACCGGCAAACCCGCAACAGTGGATACCTTCCGGTATCACCACCTGCTTGCTGCAGCGCCGCGCCAGGTCGATCAGCGCCTGGCTTTCGCCCAGGTGCTGGGTGCTGCAGGTCACGTGCACGGCCACGGGCGCTTCCTGTGGGGTGAACTCCAGCTTGTCCAGCAGGTGGGTGCGGATGAAGCGCACCGGGTCGTACAGGTCGAGCCGGGTGTCGCCCAGGTCTTGTACCAGGCGCAGGGTGCAGGGGCTGGTGTCGCAATAGATTGGGTCGAGCCCGCCGCGGCTGGCATGCAGCAGGGCGTTGATCAGTTCCTGGCGCTTGTGTTCGGCCTGCTCGGGGTAGCCTTTGGAGGCGAAGGGTTGGCCACAGCAGAGGCTGTCGGCGTTGTCGGGGAACACCACCTGGTAACCGGCTTTTTCCAGCAGGGCGCGGGTCTTGTCGAGCAGTGAGCTTTGCTCATGGTCGGCAAAGGCCGGCCCCATGACGCGCGATACGCAGGCAGCCAGGTACACCACGCGGGGGCGGGCATCGTGGCTGGCCGGGCCAAAAGCGATGCTGCGCAGGGGTTGCGGCATGGCCGCGGTCCATTGCGGCAGGCGGCCTTTGCTGGCTTTGCTCAACGTGGTGCTCAGGCGGCTCAGGCGTGGGGCGCCGAGCAGCTTGCGGGCGGTGTTGGCGGCGGCCAGGGTCAGGCGGGCGCCGCCCAGGGCGGTGTGGAAGTGTTCGGCCAGCCAGTCGGCGGTTTTTTCGTGCTCGGCAGCCTGGCTGCGCAGCTTTTTCACCAGCTCGCCGGTGTTGATACCCACCGGGCAGCGCTGGGCGCACAGGCCGGTGGCGGCGCAGGTGTCGAGGCCTTGGTACTGGTAAGTCTGCAACAGTTCGCGGGTGTCGATGCCGGCGCGTTTCTTCGCCTGGATGTCGCGCCACATGACAATGCGCTGGCGGGGGCTGAGGGTCAGGCCTTTGGAGGGGCACACCGGTTCGCAGAAACCGCACTCGATGCATTTGTCGACGATTTCATCGGCGGCGGGCAGCGGCTTGAGATGCTTCAGGTGGATGTCCGGGTCGGTGCTCAATACCACGTCGGGGTTGAGGATGCCGTTGGGGTCGAGCAGGCGCTTGAGCTTCCACATCAGCTGGTAGGCATCGTGGCCCCACTCCAGCTCGACGAAGGGCGCCATGTTGCGCCCGGTGCCGTGCTCGGCCTTGAGCGATCCGCCGAACTCCACCGCCACCAGTTGCGCCACGTCGTCCATGAAGGCTTGGTAGCGCGCGACTTCCTCGGCACTGTTGAAGCCCTGGGTGAAGACGAAGTGCAGGTTGCCTTCCAGCGCGTGGCCGAAAATGATCGCTTCGTCGTAGTGGTGCTTGTCGAACAGCTGGATCAGGCGGTTGACGCCTTCGGCCAGTTGCTCGACGGGGAAGGTCACGTCTTCGATGATTACCGTGGTGCCGGTCTGGCGCACGGCGCCGACGGCGGGGAAGGTGTCCTTGCGGATTTTCCACAGCTGGTTGTACACCGCCGGGTCTTCGCTGAAGTCGACTTTCTGTTCCAGCGGGTAGTCGGCGATGGCGGCCATCACCTGCTGCAGTTGCTCGTGCAGCAACGTCTGGCTGGCGGCGCGGGATTCGATCAGCAGGGCGCAGGCGTTGTCCGACAGGCCTTTGACCCACAGCGGCATGCCCGGCATGTTCTGCACCGAGCGCAGGCTGCGGCGGTCGAGCAGCTCCACGGCGGACACCGGCTGGCGCTTGAGCACGGTGACCGCGCGGCAGCAACTTTCCACGCTAGGGAACACCAGCAGCGCACTGGCCTTGTGTGGGTGATCGGGCACGGTGTCGTATGTGACAGCGCTGATGAAACCCAGCGTGCCTTCGGAGCCGACCAGCAAATGCTGCAGGATATCCAGCGGCTGGTCGTAGTCCACCAGGGCGTTGAGTGACAGGCCCGTGGTGTTCTTCAGCCGGTATTTATGCCGGATGCGCTCGGCCAGTTCGGTGTTGGCGCGGGTTTCGCGGCCGAGCCGGGCGAGGGATTCGAGCAGCGCGGCGTGGCTGGTTTCGAAGGCGGCGATGCTGGCCGGGTCCTCGCTGTCCAGGCGGGTGCCGTCGGCCAGCACCAGGCGCAGGCCTGCCAGGGTGTGGTAGGTGTTCTGCGCAGTGCCGCAGCACATGCCGCTGGCGTTGTTGGCGACGATACCGCCGATCTTGCAAGCGTTGATCGAGGCGGGGTCGGGGCCGATCTTGCGCCCGAACGGGGCCAGCCAGGCGTTGGCCTGGGCGCCGATGACGCCGGGTTGCAGGCGGATCTGCTCGCCCTGGCCGCGGATTTCCTTGCCGCCCCAGTTGTCGCCGAGCACGATCAGCACCGAATCACTGATGGCCTGGCCAGACAAGCTGGTGCCGGCGGCGCGGAAGGTCACCGGCACGCGGTCGCGCTGGGCCAGGTGCAGCAGCCCGACCACTTCGTCCTCGGACTCCACGCGCACCACCAGCTTGGGGATCAGCCGGTAGAAGCTGGCGTCGGTGCCGAAGGCCAGGGTGGACGTCGGGTCGTCGAAGCGGCGTTCGGCGGGTATCAGGCGCTCGGCATCACGCAGAAACGCGGCGGGCAGGCTCATGCAATCTCCTCGCGGGGCCACGGCGTCTGGTGCGCCGTATGCCCCGGTCATTCAGGCGGTGTTGTTGCGGGCGCTCAGGCGCCCAGTTCGCGGACCAGCGAATCGCGGCTGATCTCGCTGATCGACTTGGCACCGGTCAGCACCATGGCCACGCGCATTTCCTTTTCGAACAGCTCGAGCAGGTTCTTCACCCCGGCCTGGCCATGCACGGCCAGCGCCCAGAGGAAGGCGCGGCCGATCAGCACGGTGTCGGCGCCCAGGGCGATCATGCGCACCACGTCGAGGCCGCTGCGGATGCCGGAGTCGGCGAGGATCTTCAAGTCGCCTTTCACCGCGTCGGCAATTGCCGGCAAGGCGCGGGCGCTGGACAGCACGCCGTCGAGCTGGCGGCCACCGTGGTTGGACACGACGATGCCGTCGGCGCCGAACTTGACCGCATCACGGGCGTCGTCGGCGTCGAGGATGCCCTTGATGATCATCGGGCCGTCCCAGAATTCGCGGATCCACTCCAGGTCCTTCCACGAAATCGACGGGTCGAAGTTGTTGCCCAGCCAGCCAATGTAGTCGGCCAGGCCCGTGGGGTTGCCGCGGTACTTGGAGATGTTGCCCAGGTCGTGCGGGCGGCCCATCACGCCCACGTCCCAAGCCCACTCGGGGCGGGTCATGGCCTGCAGCACGCGGCGCATCGGGCCGTTGGCGCCGCTCATGCCGGAGTGGGCATCGCGGTAGCGGGCGCCGGGTACCGGCATGTCGACGGTGAATACCAGGGTCTTCACGCCGGCGGCCTTGGCGCGCTCCAGGGCGTTGCGCATGAAACCGCGGTCTTTCAGTACATACAGCTGGAACCACATCGGTCGGTCGATGGCCGGGGCGACTTCTTCGATCGGGCACACCGACACGGTGGACATCGTGAACGGGATGCCATGCGCAGCCGCCGCACGGGCCGCCTGCACTTCGCCGCGGCGGGCGTACATGCCGGTAAGGCCGACCGGGGCCAACGCCACAGGCATGCTCAGGGTTTCGTCGAACAGCTTCGTTTTGAGGCTGAGCTCGGACATGTTCTTCAGCACCCGCTGGCGCAGGGCGATGTTGGCCAGGTCCGAAACGTTGTGGCGCAGGGTGTGCTCGGCGTACGCACCGCCGTCGGCGTAGTGGAAGAGGAAGGGGGGCAGCTTGCGTTGTGCCGCGGCGCGATAGTCGGTGGAGGCGGAAATGATCATGGATTCTCGCAGCGTGGGTTGAAGGAGATGCCGGGCGCGCGGGCGCCCGGCCCCTTTCACTTTAGTGATGAACCAGCATGCCGGTCAGCCAATAGGCCTGGACCAGGGTGATCAGGCCGACGATGGTGGCAAAGAACAGGCTGTGCTTGACGGTGAAGCGGAACAGGTCGGATTCCTTGCCGACCAGGCCGGTGGCGGCGCAGGCCACGGCGATCGACTGTGGCGAGATCATCTTGCCGGTCACGCCGCCGCTGGTGTTGGCGGCCACCAGCAGGGTGTCGTTGACCCCGATCTGGTGCGCGGTGGTGGCCTGCAGCGAGCTGAACAGGGCGTTGGACGAGGTGTCCGAGCCGGTCAGGAACACGCCCAGCCAGCCGAGGAACGGCGAGAAGAACGGGAACGCGGCACCCGTGCCGGCAAGCACCAGGGCCATGGTCGACGACATGCCCGAGTAGTTGGTGACGAAGGCGAAAGCCAGCACCATACCGATCGACAGGATTGGCCAGCGCAGCTCCCAGATGGTCTCCTTGAAAGTGGTCAGACCAGTTTTGAAGTTGATCTTGAGCACGGCCATGGAAATCAGTGCAGACAGGAAGATCGCAGTGCCGGTGGCGGAGATCGGGTCCAGTTTGAACACGGCCGGCATTGCGGTTGGCGCGGTGACGATCGGCGCGGTCTTGACCACCAGCTGGTCGAGGTGCGGGATGGCGAAGTTGAACACGAAGTTGTACATCGCGCCGCCCGGGGCGAACGCTGCCTTGAACGGCTTCAGGGTCCAGAGGGTGACTAGCACGGTGAGGATCAGGAATGGCGACCAGGCTTTGAAAATTTCCCCGAAGCTGTACGGGGTCGGCTGGCTGCCGCTCGGCTGCACCCTGGCGGCGCCGACGCTGCCCTTGGCTTCGGCGAACGAGCGCTTGGGCTGCCACACTTTGAGGAACAGGGTCAGGCAGATCAGGCTGGCCAGGGCCGAGGTGATGTCCGGCAGTTCCGGGCCGATGAAGTTGGAGGTGAAGTACTGAGTCACGGCGAAGCTCAGGCCGGCGACCAGGGCGGCAGGCCAGGTTTCTTTCACGCCGCGCAGGCCGTCCATCATGAACACCAGCCAGAACGGCACGAACAGCGACAGCAGCGGCAGTTGGCGCCCGGTCATGGCGCCGATGTGGAAGGCGTCGATGCCGGTGACCTGGCCGGCAACGATGATCGGGATGCCCAACGCGCCAAAGGCCACGGGTGCGGTGTTGGCGATCAGGCACAGGCCGGCGGCGTACAGCGGGTTGAAGCCCAGCCCCACCAGCAGCGCGGCGGTGATGGCCACCGGTGCGCCGAAGCCAGCCGCGCCTTCGAGGAAGGCGCCGAAGCAGAAGCCGATCAGCAGCACTTGCAGGCGCTGGTCGTCGGTGATCGACAGTACCGAGCTGCGGATCACTTCGAACTGGCCGCTCTTGACCGTGAGTTTGTACAGGAACACCGCGGCAACGATGATCCAGGCAATCGGCCAGAGGCCGTAGAGGAAGCCGTAACCCGCTGCAGCGAGGGCCATGTCGACAGGCATCTGGAAGGCGAAGATCGCCACCAGGATCGACAAGCCAAGGGTGATGCTGCCAGCGACGTGGCCTTTGAGGCGGAACACGGCGAGGGCGAGGAAGAAGAACACGATGGGGATGACCGCCGCCAGTGCGGACAGGCCAAGACTACCAAGCGGGGAATAGAGTTGTTGCCAGGTTTGCATATGGGGTAACCCCTAATTGTTGTTGGTCAGCACTGGCATTGGATAATTGGTAAGACCAATTTACAATGTCTGGACGCTAGGTTAAAAGCGCGGTTGTGGGTGTGTCAATTTGTCCCGAGCAAAACTTTGGTCGTGTGCCGATGAGCGGGCGACTGATGGCGTGGGAAAATCGTCGGCTGATGGGTGTCGGCGTGGCGTGGATCGGCGAGAATAGAGGCCCCCTGAAAATTGCCGGGGGTATGTGGAGAGTGAGTGATGGTTTTTGATCAGGTCCGCCAACGGCGCCTGTCCGACGACATCGTCGATCGGTTGGAAGGGATGATTCTCGAAGGCACGCTGACCTCTGGCCAGCGGCTGCCAGCCGAGCGCGCCCTGGCCGAACAGTTCGGTGTGTCGCGCCCGTCACTGCGCGAGGCGATCCAGAAGCTGGTCGCCAAGGGGTTGCTGGTAAGCCGCCAGGGTGGCGGTAATTATGTGGCCGAGTCGCTGGGCTCGACCTTCAGCGATCCGCTACTGCAGCTGCTCGAGCACAGCGCCGAAGCGCAGCGCGATCTGCTGGAGTTTCGCCATACGCTCGAGGCCTCATGCGCGTATTACGCGGCGCAACGTGCTACCGAGCCTGATCGTGCGCGCCTGAAGGCAGCGTTCGATACGTTGCAGGATTGCTATGCGCGGGCTGACGAGGTCACGCGTGCGGAGGAGGGCGCGGCGGATGCGCGGTTCCACCTGGCAATTGCCGAGGCCAGCCACAATGCCGTGCTGCTGCACACCATTCGCGGGCTGTTCGACCTGCTCAAGCGTAACGTGGTAACCAACATCGGCGGCATGTATCAGCAGCGCAGCGAGACGCGGGACATGCTGATCAGCCAGCACCGTGAGTTGTATCAGGCGATTGTCGAGGGCAGGGCGGAGGAGGCGCGCGAGGTATCCAGCCGGCACATTCTGTATGTGCAGGAGGTGCTGGAAGAAGCGCAGCACGAGGCGCAGCGTGTGGCGCGGGCAGAGCGGCGCAGCGGGCGCTGAGATGTGCTTTGACAGCACCGGCCGCTTCGCGGACTTGCCCGCGAAGCGGCCGGTGCTGGCTTAAGAAGACTTAGTCTTCCTTGCCCTTGTTCCGCACGGCACGCTGCAGCTCGCGGTTGGAATCGCGTTCGCGCACGGTGTCGCGCTTGTCGAATTCCTTCTTGCCCTTGCCAAGCGCGATCTCGCACTTGATCAGGTGCTTGCTCCAGTACAGCGCCAGGGCCACACAGGTGTAGCCCTTTTGCGCCACCGCAGCTTCCACTCGCTCCAGCTCGCGCTTGTTCAGCAGCAGCTTGCGCGAGCGGATAGGGTCGGCGATGACGTGGGTGCTGGCGGTGGTCAGCGGGGTGATGTGGCTGCCGAACAGCCAGGCTTCGCCATCCTTGAGCAGCACGTAGCTGTCGGTCAGATGCGCCTTGCCGGCCCGCAGGCTTTTTACTTCCCAACCGGACAGGACCAGCCCGGCCTCGAACTTGTGTTCGATGAAGTAATCGTGTCGCGCCTTCTTGTTTTGCGCGATGGTCCCGGTCGGATGTTTCTTTTGTTTAGCCATAGGGGCGGCATTATAGGCAAGTCACCGCGTGGTCGGCTACGGGATTTAGGTGAGCTTGAGCCACCGCAATGAATACCGGACAATACAGGCCCTGTCATACGCACAGAACCTGTTTTTGGCACGCTGCGAAGCGCCGCCACCCAGCCTTGGAAGTGACGCCTGGATGACTACCCATATTCAACGCTCCGCCCTGCTGCCGTACCCTGCCCAGGCGCTCTACGATCTGGTCAATGATGTGGCCAACTACCCTAAATTTCTGCCCTGGTGCTCGGCTTCGAGCGTGATCGAAGCCGGTGATACGCACATGCGCGCCAAGCTCGAGGTGGCCAAGGGGGGCATGAGCCAACATTTCGTGACCCGCAATGTGCTGGTGCCGGGGCAGTCGATCGAGATGAACCTGGAAGAGGGGCCGTTCACCCAGCTGCATGGTGTGTGGGTATTCAAGCCGTTGGGTGAGAAGGCCTGCAAGATCAGCCTGGACCTGTCGTTCGATTATGCCGGGCCAATTGTGCGCGCCACTTTGGGCCCGCTGTTCAACCAAGCTGCCAATACCTTGGTGGATGCGTTCTGCCAGCGGGCGAAACAGCTCTATAGCTGATTGCCGCCAAACGACGCGCACAAAAAAGCCCGGACCTTGGTCCGGGCTTTCTCATGGCGCCTGCAATTATTGCGGCGAAGTATCCAGCGGTGCGGGGGTAGGTACCGGCGTGGTCTCGATGGTATCGATCTCGCGCTGTATGGACTCTTCCACCGAGCCTGGCTTGGCCGGCTTTTCAGCGGGCTGTGCGGCGGGTTGCTCGGACGAGTTGGCCGGGCTGACCGTGGTGTCGCTGCTGCCACCGAGGATTTCCTGGTCGCGGCTTACACCTGGCATGAAATCACCAGACAGGTTGACCAGTTGGTCGCTGTCGTTGAAGAAGATGCTCATGCGCTCCTGCTGGCGTTGGCCGCCACCAGGCTGCAAGCTGTACAGGTAGTCCCAACGATTGGTGTTGAACGTATCCTGGAGCAAGGGGTTGCCCATGATAAACCTTACTTGCCGGCGGGTCATTCCGGGGCGTAATTGGTCTATCATGTCTTGCGTAACGACATTGCCCTGCTGGATGTCGATTTTGTAAACCCCGGGAAACGAGCAACCGGCGAGTGCGAGCAGTCCCACAAAGGTGAGGCTGGTTAGCAAGAGCTTGGTGTTGTTTTGCATCGGTGGGCGACTTCCACTATCTTGGCTGGACAACGTAAACCCCGATCATACCCGTATTAGTAGAAGCTGCGAAGCAGCATCGGCGAGAAAGCTGACCATGGTTGAAAATAGCGAATTGCGCAAAGCCGGTCTCAAGGTGACACTGCCTCGAGTCAAGATCCTTCAGATGCTCGACTCCACCGAGCAACGTCACATGAGTGCCGAAGATGTTTACAAGGCGCTGATGGAGGCTGGCGAGGACGTCGGTCTGGCAACCGTTTATCGCGTACTGACCCAGTTCGAGGCTGCTGGGCTGGTGGTACGCCACAACTTCGATGGCGGTCACGCGGTGTTCGAGCTGGCGGACGGCGGTCACCACGACCATATGGTCAACGTGGAGACCAGCGAAGTTATCGAGTTCATGGATGCCGAAATCGAACGGCGCCAAAAAGAAATCGTGGCCGAGCATGGCTACGAGCTGGTGGACCATAACCTGGTCCTCTATGTGCGTAAGAAAAAGTAACGATTTCGATCGTTATGAATAGCAAAGGCGACCCTAGGGTCGCCTTTGTGCTTTCTGCTGCTGGAGGAAAGGGTGTGTGGGCCGTTCAAGCCTTGCCGCTGACCACCATCTTGCGCGCATGCGCCAGCGATTCCTTGGTCAGGTCTATACCGCCCAGCATCCGCGCCACTTCCTCGACCCGCTCACGTTTGCCCAGGCTGGCCACGGCGGTGTGGGTAGTGTCGCTGTTGCGCACCTTGTGCACGAACAGGTGGTGATGCCCCTGTGCCGCTACCTGCGGCAGGTGGGTGACGGTCAGTACCTGGCCGCGCTCACCCAGCCGGCGCAGCAGTTGGCCGACGATTTCGGCGGTGGGGCCGCCGATGCCCACATCGACTTCGTCGAACACCAGCGTCGGAATGCGTGAGGTTTGCGCGGTAATGACCTGGATCGCCAGGCTGATACGCGAGAGCTCACCACCTGATGCCACTTTGGCCAGGCCCTTCAACGGTTGGCCGGGGTTGGCGCTGACCAGCAGCTCGATTTGCTCGAGGCCGTGTGGCGACAGGTCTCCGCCTTCGTTGGGGGTGAGCTCGATGCGCAGGCGCCCACCTGGCATGCCCAGGCGTTGGATCTCGTGCTCCACGGCAAGCGCCAGCTGCTGTGCGGCCTGCTGGCGCAGCGCGCTCAGTTCGGTGGCCTTTTCCTGGTAGTGCTGTGCAAAGGCCGCCAGTTCCTCGCCCAGGCGCTCGAGCGACTCGTCGCTGGCGTTCAGGCCCTCCACCTCATCCATCAGGTGCTGTTGCAGGTGGGGCAGCTCGGTGGGGTGCACGCGGTGTTTGCGCGCCAGGGTATAAATGGTGTCGAGGCGCTCTTCCAGTGCCTGCAAGCGCATGGGGTCGGCATCGAAGTTGTCGAGGAAGCGATTGAGTTCGCCCACGGCTTCTTCGATCTGGATCTGCGCGCTGGCAATCATGTTGGCAGCCTCACCCAGCGCTTTCGGCGTATTGGTTGCGGCGCCGAGGCGGTTGAGGCTGGACGTGAGGGCGCTGAGCACATTGCCCGAGTCGCTCTCGCTGCATTGGTCGATGACCTGGCGGCAGATGCCGAACAAGGCTTCGGCGTTGGTCAGGTTCTTGTGCTCTTGCTCGAGCTGCTCCAGCTCGTTTTCGCCCAGGCCAAGGTTGTCCAGCTCTTCCAGCTGGTAGCTCAGCAGTTGATGGCGGGCACGCTGCTCGTCGCCGGAGTTGGTCAGGCGCTCCAGCTCCAGGCGGGTCTGGTTCCAGCGCTTGGCGGCCAGTTGCACTTGGCGGGCCAGGTCGATGGCGCCGGCGTACTCGTCAAGCAGGCGGCGGTGGGTGTCGGTCTTGAGCAGCGACTGGTGCTCATGCTGGTTGTGGATATCGATCAGCAGCTCGCCCAGCGCCTTGAGGTCGCCCAGCGGGCAGGGCGTACCGTTGATGTAGCCACGGCTGCGACCCTCGGCGGTGATGACGCGGCGCAGGATGCACAGGCCGTCGTCGGCCAGGTCGCGCTCGGCCAGCCAGGCGTGTGCCTCGGGGATGTCTACCAGGTCGAAGGTGGCGAGGATGTCCGCCTTGTCGGCGCCAGGCCGCACTACGCCGCTGTCGGCGCGGTCGCCCAGGGCCAGGCCGAGGGCGTCGAGCATGATCGACTTGCCTGCGCCGGTTTCGCCGGTAATGACGGACATGCCGCGGGCAAGCTCGAGGTCAAGGTGTTCGACGATGGCGTAATTATGGATGGACAGATGCGCCAGCATGAGGGCGGCTCCCGAAGGTCATGTCTGGTTATTTATACAGTAGTTTTTTCGAGCCTGCCAATGCCTCCTGGCAGATTCTGCATGCGGTGGGAAAACCACCTTGCCCCTTGAAGCTGGTTTTTCCGGCCCCATATAGCCGGCAGACACGGCGAGCTTTGCTCGTACCACAGAAATCGCGGAGGAGAGACCCCATGGCTGACGAACAGCTGAAAGACCAAGACCTTAACGCCGAAGAGGCAGGTGCAGTGGATAACGGCGCCCGCGTTCAGGAGCTCGAGGAGCAGCTGGCCGCCGCCAAGGATCAATCGCTGCGTGTTGCTGCAGAAGCCCAGAACAGCATTCGTCGCGCTGAGCAGGAGGTCGAGAAGGCCCGCAAGTTCGCCCTCGAGAAGTTTTCTGGCGACCTGCTGCCGGTAATCGACAGCCTGGAGATGGCCCTGTCGCACCTCAACCCTGATGACGAACAGGTCAAGAACACGCGTGAAGGCGTCGAGCTGACCCTGAAGATGTTCCAGGACACCCTCAAGCGTTACAACCTCGAAGCCATCGACCCGCACGGCCAGCCGTTCAATGCCGAGCACCATCAGGCGATGGCCATGCAGGAGAACGCCGAGGTTGAGCCCAACAGCGTGCTGAACGTGTTCCAGAAGGGCTACCTGCTCAATGGCCGCCTGCTGCGCCCCGCCATGGTGGTGGTCAGCAAGGCGCCAAGCGCCGCTCAACCTTCGATCGATGAGAAGGCTTGAAATCCGCCTGGGCACCCCCATCTAGGTGTCAAGCCTTCAAGTATTACCGCAGTTGGCCAAAGTAGTCGCTGCCACCAAATTCAAGTTTCGGGAGAGTTAACATGGGTAAAATCATCGGTATCGACCTGGGGACCACCAACTCCTGCGTCTCCATCCTGGAAAACGGTAACGTCAAAGTCATCGAAAACGCCGAAGGTGCGCGTACTACCCCTTCGATCGTGGCGTATGCCAACGATGGCGAAATCCTGGTTGGCCAGTCGGCCAAGCGCCAGGCCGTCACCAACCCGCACAACACCCTGTTCGCAGTGAAGCGCCTCATCGGCCGCCGCTTCGAAGAGCAAGTCGTGCAGAAAGACATTCAACTGGTTCCGTACAAGATCGCCAAGGCCGACAACGGTGACGCCTGGGTTGAAGTCAACGGCCAGAAGATGGCACCGCCGCAAATCAGCGCCGAAGTCCTGAAAAAGATGAAGAAGACCGCCGAAGACTACCTCGGCGAGCCAGTCACCGAAGCGGTCATCACCGTTCCGGCCTACTTCAACGACAGCCAGCGTCAGGCCACCAAAGACGCCGGCCGCATCGCGGGCCTGGACGTAAAACGTATCATCAACGAGCCGACCGCTGCTGCGCTGGCCTACGGCATGGACAAGGCCAAGGGCGACCACACCGTCATCGTTTATGACCTGGGTGGTGGTACCTTCGACGTATCGGTCATCGAAATCGCCGAAGTCGACGGTGAGCACCAGTTCGAAGTACTGGCCACCAACGGCGACACCTTCCTGGGTGGTGAAGACTTCGACATGCTGCTGATCGACTACCTGGTCGAAGAGTTCAAGAAAGAATCCGGCATGAACCTGAAGGGCGACCCGCTGGCCATGCAGCGCCTGAAAGAGGCTGCTGAAAAAGCCAAGATCGAGCTGTCCTCCGCGCAGTCGACCGACGTCAACCTGCCGTACATCACTGCAGATGCCACCGGTCCCAAGCACCTGAACGTGAAGATCTCCCGCGCCAAGCTGGAGTCGCTGGTAGAAGGCTTGGTGCAGCGCACCATCGAGCCTTGCCGCATCGCCCTGAAAGACGCCGGCATCGACGCCAGCAAGATCGACGACGTAATCCTGGTCGGCGGCCAGACCCGTATGCCGCTGGTACAGAAAACCGTTGCCGACTTCTTCGGTAAAGAAGCGCGCAAGGACGTCAACCCGGACGAAGCTGTTGCCATGGGCGCAGCCATCCAGGGCGCAGTCCTGGCCGGCGACGTGAAAGACGTTCTGCTGCTGGACGTCAGCCCGCTGACCCTGGGTATCGAAACCATGGGTGGCGTGATGACCGCGCTGATCGAGAAGAACACCACCATCCCGACCAAGAAGTCGCAGGTGTTCTCGACTGCCGACGACAACCAGGGCGCAGTGACCATTCACGTGCTGCAGGGTGAGCGCAAGCAGGCTTCGCAGAACAAGTCGCTGGGCAAGTTCGACCTGGCTGACATTCCACCAGCACCGCGTGGTGTTCCGCAGATCGAAGTGACCTTCGACATCGACGCCAACGGCATTCTGCACGTCGGCGCGAAAGACAAGGCCACTGGCAAGGCGCAGTCGATCGTGATCAAGGCCAACTCCGGCCTGTCGGACGAAGAAGTCGAGCGCATGGTGCGTGACGCCGAGGCCAACGCCGAGGAAGACCGCAAGTTCGAAGAGCTGGCCGCCGCCCGTAACCAGGGTGACGCGCTGGTCCACTCGACCCGCAAGATGGTCGTTGACGCCGGTGACAAGGTCACTGCCGAAGAGAAGACGGCCATCGAGGCGGCCGTGGTTGCCCTGGAAGCCGCTGTCAAAGGCGACGACAAGGCTGCCATCGACGCCAAGGTCGAAGAGCTGTCCAAGGTCTCCGCGCCAGTTGCCCAGAAGATGTACGCCGAGCAATCGGCCGAACAGCCTCAGGGCGGCGCTCAGCAGGCCGAGCCGGAAGCCAAGCACGATGACGTGGTTGACGCCGAGTTCGAAGAAGTCAAAGGCGACGACAAGAAGTAATCGTTGCATGTTGTCGGCCAGCTCACCGGCGTTTGCCGGTGAGCTGGTAGGATGTCGCCGCGCGGGGGCTTGCTCCCGCGTTGGCGTATCTGGAATTCGAGAATTTTTACAGCATTTGTCTTGCGCCATTCGTGGTTGGCAGGCAGGTGTTGATGGCGCGGCGCGGATGCCGGACGCCCAACAAGGTGCAAATGACCTATGTCCAAGCGTGATTATTATGAGGTCCTGGGTGTCGAGCGCGGCGCCAGTGAAGCTGACCTGAAAAAGGCTTATCGCCGGCTGGCGATGAAGTTCCACCCGGACCGCAACCCGGGCGATAAAGAGTCGGAAGACAAGTTCAAGGAGGCCAACGAGGCCTACGAAGTGCTGTCTGACGCGAGCAAGCGCGCGGCGTTCGACCAATATGGCCACGCCGGCGTCGACCCGAGCATGGGTGGCGGTGGTGCGGGCTTCGGCGGCGCCAACTTCTCCGACATCTTTGGCGATGTATTCAGCGACTTCTTCGGCGGCGGCCGTGGCGGTGGTCGTGGTGGTGCCGCACGCGGCAGCGACCTGCGCTACACCCTGGAGCTGAACCTCGAAGAAGCCGTGCGCGGTACCACGGTCAATATCCGTGTACCGACACTGGTCAACTGCCAGCCGTGCGACGGCAGTGGTGCGAAGAAGGGGTCGACCCCGTCCACCTGCCCAACCTGCGGTGGTATCGGCCAGGTGCGCATGCAGCAGGGCTTCTTCTCGGTGCAGCAAACCTGCCCGCGTTGTCATGGCCAGGGCAAGATCATCACCGACCCGTGCAACTCGTGCCATGGCGAAGGCCGTGTCGAAGAGTACAAGACCCTGTCGGTCAAGGTGCCGGCCGGTGTCGACACCGGTGACCGCATTCGCCTGTCCGGCGAGGGCGAGGCGGGTACGCATGGCGGGCCGACTGGCGACCTGTACGTGGTGATCAATGTGCGTGAGCACGAGATCTTCCAGCGTGACGGCAAGCATCTGTATTGCGAAGTGCCGATCAGCTACACCGACGCTGCCCTGGGTGGCGAGCTGGAAGTGCCGACCCTCGATGGCCGTGTGAAGCTCAAGATTCCGGAAGGCACTCAGACCGGCAAGCAGTTCCGCCTGCGTGGCAAGGGTGTCGCGCCGGTGCGTGGCGGTGGTGCGGGTGACCTGCTGTGCCGCGTGGCGGTGGAAACCCCGGTCAACCTCAGCCGTCGCCAGCGCGAGCTGCTCGAAGAGCTGCGTGATTCACTGGAAGGCGACAGCTCCCACTCGCCCAAGGCCAATGGCTGGTTCGATGGCGTGAAGCGCTTCTTCGGCGATCTCTGACAAGGAAATAGCTATGCGACGTATTGCAGTGATGGGCGCGGCGGGGCGGATGGGCAAGACCCTCATCGAAGCCGTGCAGCAAACCCCGGGTGCCGGTCTGACGGCCGCAATCGATCGCCCGGACAGTTCGCTGGTCGGGGCTGATGCCGGTGAGTTGGCGGCCCTCGGACGAATCGGCGTATTGCTGTCCGACGACCTGGCCAAGGTGGTCGACGAATTCGATGTGCTGATCGACTTCACTCACCCCTCGGTGACGCTGAAGAACCTGGCGTTCTGCCGCAAGCACGGCAAGGCGATGATCATCGGTACCACCGGGTTCAGCGTCGAAGAGAAGCAATTGCTGGCCGAGGCGGGCAAAGACATTCCAATCGTCTTCGCCGCCAACTTCAGTGTCGGCGTCAACCTCAGCCTCAAGTTGCTGGACATGGCCGCGCGGGTGCTGGGCGATGACGTCGACATCGAGATCATCGAGGCGCACCATCGGCACAAGGTCGATGCGCCGTCGGGCACCGCGCTGCGCATGGGTGAAGTGGTTGCCAATGCGCTGGGCCGTGACCTGCAGGAAGTGGCGGTGTATGGCCGTGAGGGCCAGACCGGCGCGCGTGATCGCAAGACCATCGGCTTCGCCACCGTGCGTGCCGGCGATGTGGTCGGTGACCACACCGTGTTGTTCGCCGCTGAAGGCGAGCGCCTGGAAATCACCCACAAGGCCTCCAGCCGCATGACCTTTGCCAAGGGTGCGGTGCGTGCGGCGCTGTGGCTGGATGGGCGTGAGGCGGGTCTTTACGACATGCAGGACGTGCTGGAGCTGCGCTAAGCCTTGCCGCGATTGTGATGGCCTCATCGGCGGCTTGCCGGCGATGGGGTGCAAGGCACCCTGTCGCAATCATGTGTTTTAGAGGCACATATACGGTAGACCTGAAACGCACTTTTCTGTAAGCTACAGCTTTAGTGTGTCCACTAAAAGCGCGCAGCGAATTGAATTCAGCACATAAAAGCGGGGTGACGTGTCCATACGTCACTCCGCTTTTTTGCAACCTGCGATCGCCCTTTCATGCTTGATTTACGGGAGGTCTTCTTGACAAAGCCAGCCATACTCGCCCTTGCCGACGGCAGTATTTTTCGCGGTGAAGCCATCGGTGCCGACGGTCAGACCGTTGGTGAGGTGGTATTCAACACCGCTATGACCGGCTACCAGGAAATCCTTACAGACCCTTCCTATGCGCAGCAAATCGTTACCCTGACCTACCCGCACATCGGCAACACCGGGACCACCCCGGAAGACGCCGAGTCGAACCGCGTCTGGTCCGCTGGCCTGGTCATCCGTGACCTGCCGCTGCTGGCCAGCAACTGGCGCAACACCCAGTCGCTGCCTGACTACCTGAAGGCCAACAATGTCGTCGCCATCGCTGGCATCGACACTCGCCGCCTGACCCGTATCCTGCGTGAAAAGGGCGCCCAGAACGGCTGCATCCTCGCCGGTGACAACATAAGCGAAGAAGCCGCCATCGCTGCTGCCCGTGCCTTCCCAGGCCTGAAGGGCATGGACCTGGCCAAGGTCGTTTCCACCAAAGAGCGTTACGAGTGGCGCTCCAGCGTGTGGGAACTGAAAACCGACAGCCACCCGACCCTGGAAGCTTCCGAGCTGCCGTACCACGTGGTCGCCTTCGACTACGGCGTCAAGCTGAACATCCTGCGCATGCTGGTCGCCCGTGGCTGCCGCGTGACCGTGGTGCCTGCCCAGACCCCGGCCAGCGAAGTGCTCGCGCTCAACCCCGATGGCGTGTTCCTGTCCAACGGCCCAGGTGATCCGGAGCCATGCGACTACGCCATCCAGGCGATCAAAGAGATCCTCGAAACCGAGATCCCGGTGTTCGGCATTTGCCTGGGCCACCAGCTGCTGGCCCTGGCCTCCGGCGCCAAGACCCTGAAAATGGGCCACGGCCACCACGGTGCCAACCACCCGGTCCAGGACCTGGACACCGGGGTGGTCATGATCACCAGCCAGAACCACGGCTTTGCCGTAGACGAAGCCACGCTGCCGGCTAACGTTCGCGCCATCCACAAGTCGCTGTTCGACGGCACCCTGCAGGGCATCGAGCGCACCGACAAGAGCGCGTTCAGCTTCCAGGGCCACCCTGAAGCAAGCCCAGGCCCGACCGACGTCGCGCCACTGTTCGATCGTTTCACCGATGCCATGGCCAAGCGCCGCTGAGCATCCTGCATCAAGGCCCCGGGCCGGCTCGCGCCGCGCCCGGAAGCGCCTGACCCAGATTGTTCAAGACGGCTTGCCGACTGACCCGCGGATTTGAGTGACAACCATGCCAAAACGTACAGACATCAAAAGCATCCTGATTCTCGGCGCTGGCCCGATCGTGATCGGCCAGGCCTGCGAATTCGACTACTCCGGCGCCCAGGCTTGCAAAGCCCTGCGCGAGGAAGGTTTCCGCGTCATCCTGGTGAACTCCAACCCGGCCACCATCATGACCGACCCGTCGATGGCCGACGCTACCTACATCGAGCCGATCAAATGGCAATCGGTAGCCAAGATCATCGAAAAAGAGCGCCCAGACGCTGTGCTGCCAACCATGGGTGGCCAGACCGCACTGAACTGCGCCCTGGACCTGGAGCGCCACGGCGTTCTGGAGAAGTTCGGCGTCGAGATGATCGGTGCCAACGCCGACACCATCGACAAGGCTGAAGACCGTTCGCGCTTCGACAAGGCCATGAAGGACATCGGCCTGGAGTGCCCGCGCTCGGGTATCGCCCACAGCATGGAAGAGGCCAATGCGGTCCTCGAAAAGCTCGGTTTCCCGTGCATCATTCGCCCGTCGTTCACCATGGGCGGCACCGGTGGCGGTATTGCCTACAACCGTGAAGAATTCGAAGAAATCTGCACCCGTGGTCTGGACCTGTCGCCGACCAAAGAGCTGCTGATCGACGAATCGCTGATCGGCTGGAAAGAGTACGAGATGGAAGTGGTCCGCGACAAAAAGGACAACTGCATCATCGTCTGCTCGATCGAAAACTTCGACCCGATGGGCGTGCACACCGGTGACTCGATCACTGTGGCTCCAGCACAGACCCTGACCGACAAGGAATACCAGATCATGCGCAACGCCTCGCTGGCGGTGCTGCGTGAAATCGGTGTCGAAACCGGCGGTTCCAACGTGCAGTTCGGTATCTGCCCGGACACCGGCCGCATGGTCGTGATCGAGATGAACCCGCGCGTATCGCGTTCGTCCGCCCTGGCTTCGAAGGCCACCGGCTTCCCGATCGCCAAGATCGCCGCCAAGCTGGCCATCGGTTACACCCTCGACGAACTGCAGAACGACATCACCGGCGGCCGCACCCCGGCTTCCTTCGAGCCGTCGATCGACTACGTTGTCACCAAGCTGCCGCGCTTCGCCTTCGAAAAATTCCCGAAAGCTGACGCCCGCCTGACCACCCAGATGAAATCCGTGGGTGAAGTCATGGCCATCGGCCGTACCTTCCAGGAGTCCCTGCAGAAAGCCCTGCGCGGCCTGGAAGTCGGTGCCTGCGGCCTCGACCCTAAAGTCGACCTGGCCAGCGCTGACGCCGCCAGCATCCTCAAGCGCGAGCTGACCGTGCCGGGCGCGGAGCGTATCTGGTACGTGGCCGACGCCATGCGTTCGGGCATGACCTGCGAAGAAATCTTTGCCCTGACCGGCATCGACATGTGGTTCCTGGTGCAGATGGAAGATCTGATCAAGGAAGAAGAGAAGGTTAAGACCCTGGCCCTGTCGGCCATCGACAAGGCGATGATGCTGCGCCTCAAGCGCAAGGGTTTCTCGGACCAGCGCCTGGCCGTGCTGCTCGGGATCACCGACAAGAACCTGCGCCGTCACCGCCACAAGCTGGAAGTGTTCCCGGTGTACAAGCGCGTCGACACCTGCGCCGCCGAGTTCGCCACCGACACCGCCTACCTGTACTCGACCTATGAGGAAGAGTGCGAGGCCAACCCGTCCACCCGCGACAAGATCATGATCCTGGGTGGCGGCCCGAACCGTATCGGCCAAGGCATCGAGTTCGACTACTGCTGCGTGCACGCCGCGCTGGCGCTGCGTGAAGACGGTTACGAGACCATCATGGTCAACTGCAACCCGGAAACCGTCTCCACCGACTACGACACCTCCGACCGCCTCTACTTCGAGCCGCTGACCCTGGAAGACGTGCTGGAAGTCTGCCGCGTCGAGAAGCCGAAGGGTGTGATCGTCCACTACGGCGGCCAGACCCCGCTGAAACTGGCCCGTGCACTGGAAGAAGCCGGCGTACCGATCATCGGTACCAGCCCGGATGCCATCGACCGTGCCGAAGACCGTGAGCGCTTCCAGCAAATGGTTCAGCGCCTGAACCTGCTGCAGCCGCCAAACGCTACTGTGCGCAGCGAAGAAGAAGCCATCCGCGCCGCGGGCAGCATCGGTTACCCGCTGGTGGTGCGCCCGTCCTACGTACTGGGCGGCCGTGCGATGGAAATCGTCTACGAACTGGACGAGCTCAAGCGCTACCTGCGTGAAGCGGTACAGGTGTCCAACGACAGCCCTGTTCTGCTGGACCACTTCCTCAACTGCGCCATCGAGATGGACGTGGATGCGGTCTGCGACGGTACCGACGTGGTGATCGGCGCGATCATGCAGCACATCGAGCAGGCCGGCGTTCACTCCGGTGACTCGGCGTGCTCGCTGCCACCTTACTCGCTGAGCAAGGAAGTGCAGGACGAAGTCCGCGTACAAGTGTCGAAAATGGCCCTGGAGCTGGGCGTTGTCGGCCTGATGAACGTGCAGCTGGCCCTGCAGGGTGACAAGATCTACGTGATCGAGGTCAACCCGCGTGCCTCGCGTACCGTACCGTTCGTTTCCAAGTGCATCGGCACCTCGCTGGCGATGATCGCGGCCCGCGTCATGGCCGGCAAGACCCTGAAAGAACTGGGCTTCACCCAGGAAATCATTCCGAACTTCTACAGCGTCAAGGAAGCCGTCTTCCCGTTCGCCAAGTTCCCAGGGGTTGACCCGATCCTCGGCCCTGAGATGAAATCGACCGGTGAAGTCATGGGTGTCGGTGACAGCTTCGGTGAAGCGTTCGCCAAGGCCCAGATGGGTGCCAGCGAAGTGCTGCCGACCGGCGGTACCGCGTTCATCAGCGTGCGTGACGACGACAAGCCGCAAGTGGCTGGCGTTGCCCGTGACCTGATCGCCCTGGGTTTTGAAGTGGTTGCCACTGCAGGTACTGCCAAGGTGATCGAGGCAGCGGGCCTGAAAGTGCGCCGCGTGAACAAGGTGACCGAAGGTCGCCCGCACGTGGTCGACATGATCAAGAACGACGAAGTGTCGTTGATCATCAACACCACCGAAGGTCGCCAGTCGATCGCCGATTCCTACTCGATTCGTCGCAATGCGTTGCAGCACAAGATCTACTGCACCACGACCATTGCGGCCGGTGAAGCCATCTGTGAAGCGCTGAAATTCGGCCCTGAAAAGACCGTTCGTCGCTTGCAGGATCTGCATGCAGGACTCAACGCATGAGCATTACCAAATACCCGATGACCGTCCAGGGCGCTCGCGCCCTGGAAGAGGAACACCTGTTCCTGAGCAAGACCGAGCGCCCGCGCCTGAGCCAGGCAATTGGTGAAGCGCGCGAGCTGGGCGACCTCAAGGAAAACGCTGAATACCATGCCGCGCGTGAAGAGCAAGGCATGGTCGAAGCGCGTATCCGCGATATCGAAGGCCGTCTGCAGAACTCGGTGGTAATCGACGTGACCACCATTCCCCACACCGGCAAGGTGATCTTCGGCACCACCGTGGAGCTGGCCAACACCGAGACTGACGAGCGGGTGAAATACCAGATCGTCGGCGAGGATGAAGCCAACATCAAGCTCGGCAAGTTGTCGGCGAGTGCGCCGATTGCCCGTGCCATCATCGGCAAGGAAGAAGGCGACGTTGTCGTCATCAAGACGCCAAGCGGCACGGTCGAGTACGAGATTGTCGAAGTCCAGCACATCTGACCGGCGCCTGCGGGCGCCATCCCTTGAGGGGATCCTCTGGCAACTGGCCCAGGTTTTCTGGGTCGGGGGCCTGTGGGTGTTCCATGTGGGCTTGGTGCCGGCGCTCAAAGTCACTGGCTTGGCGCCCTTGCTGGTGCAGGATGTCGCTGGCCAGATCGATCGCTGGTTGATTGGTGTGGCGCTGCTTGGGTTGCTGACCCAGCTGGCGGTGCTGGCGAGGGTGGACGGCCTGGCGGCCTGGTGGCGGCAATTTCGCGGCCAGATGCTGCTGCTGGGTTTTGCGGCCTGCGTGGGGTACTACACGCTGCGCTACGGCATTTCGGTTGGCGAGCGCTGGCAGATGTTCTGTTTCCTGGTGCTGGGCTTTTCCGGCATCGTGCTGGTGGCCCAACCGGTTCCGGTCAGGGCGCGCAAGGCGCGCCACTGATCGGCACCACCGTTATTTGTAGCGGTGGATGTTGGACAGCTGTTTGTTCGGCTGTGGGTTCTTGCGGTAGATCAGCGCTTTCTTGCCGATGGTCTGCACCAGCTCGGCGCGGCCAACCTTGCACAATTCGGCAATGGCGGCAGCACGTTCTTCACGATCTTCGGAGCGAATCTCGACCTTGATCAGTTCATGATCGGCGAGTGCGCGTTCCAGTTCGGCGGCAACGCCTTCGTTAACACCGTTGCCAGCAACGATCAGGACCGGCTTCAGGTCATGACCAATGGACTTGTATTGCTTCTTCTGCTCGTTATTGAGCGGCATAATCTGACCCTTTCCGTCTGATTCTGTAAAATTGACAGGCATTTTACCCGAGGGCCCCTGGCTCCGCCCAGTCAATCACGACGCATATCATCGAGGTGCCCCGTGGTACAACGTTCCAAAAGCAGCGCTAACTGGCTGCGAGAGCATTTTAACGACCCTTTTGTGAAGCAGGCGCAGAAGGATGGCTACCGCTCGCGTGCGAGCTACAAGCTGCTTGAGATCCAGGAGAAAGACCGCCTGATCCGCCCTGGCATGAGCGTGATCGACCTGGGCGCCGCCCCAGGCGGGTGGTCGCAGGTGACCAGTCGTCTGATTGGTGGCCAAGGCCGCCTGATCGCCTCCGATATCCTTGAGATGGACTCGATCCCGGACGTTACCTTCATCCAGGGCGACTTCACCCAGGACGAAGTGCTGCAGCAGATCCTCGACGCAGTGGGCGATTCGCATGTAGACCTTGTGATTTCCGACATGGCCCCCAATATGAGTGGTACGCCTGAAGTGGACATGCCGCGCGCGATGTTCCTCTGCGAGTTGGCCCTGGACCTGGCAACTCGTGTGCTCAAGCCTGGTGGTGACTTCCTCATCAAGATTTTCCAGGGCGAAGGCTTCGACATGTACCTGAAGGACGTGCGTACCAAGTTCGACAAGGTACAGATGCGCAAGCCTTCCTCTTCACGCGATCGCTCGCGTGAGCAGTACCTGCTGGGCAAGGGCTTCAAGGGCGTGTGACAGGCGTGCTACGGGGTGGCCGATAGTTATTTCCAATCAGCCGCCCCGTCAGGATCGTCCGAACTTCGTGTAGTCTAGGTTTCACAAAGGGTTACAGACGGTGCCTGCGGATGCGTAGGTAATGTAGTAAGTTAGGGCGATGAATATCATGCGAGGCACGGCTGCGTCGTGCGCCGGCCTCAGAGGGTAGCGAATTGAACGACATGGCAAAGAATCTGATCCTGTGGTTGATCATCGCAGCTGTCCTGGTGACAGTGATGAACAACTTCTCAAGCCCTAACGAGCCGCAGACCCTCAACTACTCCGACTTCATCCAGCAGGTCAAGGATGGCAAGGTCGAGCGTGTGACCGTCGACGGCTACATCATTACCGGCAAGCGCGCCGACGGCGACAATTTCAAGACCGTTCGCCCGGCCATTACCGACAACGGCCTGATCGGTGACCTGGTCGACAACCACGTGGTCGTCGAAGGCAAGCAGCCCGAGCAGCAGAGCATCTGGACGCAGTTGCTGGTCGCCAGCTTCCCGATCCTGGTGATCATTGCCGTGTTCATGTTCTTCATGCGCCAGATGCAAGGTGGCGCAGGCGGCAAGGGCGGGCCGATGAGTTTCGGCAAGAGCAAGGCGCGCCTGCTGTCCGAAGACCAGGTCAAGACTACCCTGGCCGACGTTGCAGGTTGCGACGAAGCCAAGGAAGAGGTCGGCGAACTGGTCGAGTTCCTGCGCGACCCAGGCAAGTTCCAGCGCCTGGGCGGCCGCATCCCGCGTGGCGTGCTGATGGTCGGCCCGCCCGGTACGGGTAAAACCCTGCTCGCCAAGGCCATCGCCGGCGAGGCCAAGGTGCCGTTCTTCACCATTTCCGGTTCCGACTTCGTCGAAATGTTCGTCGGCGTGGGCGCAAGCCGCGTGCGCGACATGTTCGAGCAGGCCAAGAAGCACGCCCCGTGCATCATCTTCATCGACGAGATCGATGCCGTCGGTCGCCACCGTGGCGCCGGCATGGGTGGCGGTCACGACGAGCGTGAACAAACCCTCAACCAGTTGCTGGTAGAGATGGACGGCTTCGAAATGAACGATGGCATCATCGTCATTGCTGCCACCAACCGTCCGGATGTACTCGACCCTGCGCTGCTGCGCCCGGGCCGCTTCGACCGCCAGGTGGTGGTCGGCCTGCCGGATATCCGTGGCCGTGAGCAGATCCTCAAGGTGCACATGCGCAAGGTGCCGGTCGGCGAAAACGTCAACCCGGCGGTCATTGCCCGGGGTACCCCTGGCTTCTCCGGTGCCGACCTGGCCAACCTGGTCAACGAGGCTTCGCTGTTCGCTGCGCGTTCCAACAAGCGCCTGGTCGAAATGAAAGAGTTCGAGCTGGCCAAAGACAAGATCATGATGGGCGCCGAGCGCAAGACCATGGTCATGTCCGAGAAAGAAAAGCGGAACACCGCCTATCACGAGGCTGGTCATGCCATCGTCGGCCGTCTGGTGCCTGAGCACGACCCGGTCTACAAGGTTTCGATCATCCCGCGCGGCCGCGCCCTGGGTGTGACCATGTTCCTGCCTGAGGAAGACCGTTACAGCCTGTCCAAGCGCGCGCTGATCAGCCAGATCTGCTCGCTGTACGGTGGCCGTATCGCCGAAGAAATGACCCTGGGCTTCGACGGTGTCACGACCGGCGCGTCCAACGACATCATGCGCGCCAGCCAGATTGCCCGGAACATGGTCACCAAGTGGGGCCTGTCCGAGAAGCTCGGCCCGCTGATGTACGCGGAAGAAGAGGGCGAAGTGTTCCTGGGTCGCAGTGCCGGCAGCCAGCACGCCAGCGTGTCCGGCGAGACGGCCAAGCTGATCGACTCCGAGGTGCGCAGCATCATCGACCAGTGCTACGCCACGGCCAAGCAATTGCTGATCGAAAACCGCGACAAGCTCGAAGCGATGACCGAAGCACTGATGAAGTACGAGACCATTGATGCCGATCAGATCGATGACATCATGGCTGGCCGTACGCCACGCGAACCGCGTGATTGGGATGATGACAAGCATTCGGGCACCCCAGCTGCCCAGGATGATCGCCCGGAATCGCCGATCGGCGGTCCAGCGGCTCAACACTAAGGGCATCTATGAGCTCACAGCTGTACCCGACCCGGTTGCCCTGCGGCAACCGGGTTCTTGATTTGTCCCGTACCCATGTCATGGGTATCCTCAATATCACCCCTGACTCCTTCTCTGATGGCGGTCGCTTCAGCCAGCGTGACGAAGCGTTGCGCCATGCCGAAGCGATGGTTGCAGCCGGTGCGACGCTGATCGACATCGGTGGCGAATCGACTCGCCCCGGTGCGCGTGCAGTTTCCGTGACCGAAGAGCTCGAGCGTGTGGCGCCGATGGTCGAGGCCATCAACAGCCGCCTCGATGTCGTGATCTCGGTCGATACCTCCACCCCTGCCGTCATGCGTGAGTCCGCCCGGCTGGGTGCCGGCTTGATCAATGATGTGCGTGCCTTGGAGCGCGATGGCGCCCTGGATGCCGCGGCGGATACCGGCCTTCCGGTGTGCCTGATGCACATGCGTGGCGAGCCGGGGAACATGCAGGACGACCCGCATTACGAGGATGTGACCGCCGACGTAACGCGCTATCTTGAACAGCGGATGGCCGCTTGCGCAGCGGCGGGCATCGGCGCCGAGCGGGTCATTCTTGACCCGGGGTTCGGCTTCGCCAAGACCTTGGCTCACAACCTCAGCCTGTTCAAGCACATGGAATCGCTCTACCGCCTTGGGCGCCCCCTGTTGGTGGGTGTGTCACGCAAGAGCATGATCGGGCTGACGCTGGAGCGCCCGGTCGGTGAGCGGCTGTACGGCAGCCTGGCGCTGGCAGCATTGGCGATGACCAAGGGCGCCAGTATTTTGCGCGTCCACGATGTGGCCGAGACCGCCGATGTGGTGCGCATGATCGCTGCGGTACAGAACGCCGAATAAAAGTATTGGAGTCACTATGAGCAGAAAATATTTTGGTACCGACGGCATTCGTGGCCGCGTCGGCGTCTACCCGATCACCCCTGACTTCATGCTGAAGCTGGGTTGGGCGGCGGGTATGGCCTTCCGCAAGCAGGGTAACTGCCGCGTGCTGGTGGGCAAGGACACGCGTATTTCCGGTTACATGTTCGAGTCCGCGCTCGAGGCCGGCCTGTCTGCCGCAGGTGCCGACGTGATGCTGCTCGGGCCTATGCCGACCCCTGCCATCGCCTACCTGACCCGTACCTTCCATGCCGAGGCAGGGATCGTCATCAGTGCTTCGCACAACCCGCACGATGACAATGGCATCAAGTTCTTCTCGGGCCAGGGCACCAAGCTGCCGGACGAAGTGGAGCTGATGATCGAGGAGCTGCTCGACCAGCCGATGACCGTTGTCGATTCGAGCAAGCTGGGCAAGGTCTCGCGCATCAACGATGCCGCAGGCCGCTACATCGAATTTTGCAAGAGTAGCGTGCCGACCAGCACCAGCTTCGAAGGCCTCAAGCTGGTGGTCGATTGCGCCCATGGTGCCACCTACAAGGTCGCGCCGAGCGTGTTCCGCGAACTGGGCGCCGATGTGACCGTGCTGCACGCACAGCCCGACGGTCTCAACATCAACGAGGGTTGCGGCTCGACTCATATCGAGTCGCTGCAGGCTGCCGTCCTGGTGGGCCATGCCGACCTGGGCATTGCTTTCGATGGCGATGGCGACCGGGTGCTGATGGTCGATCATACCGGTGCGATCGTCGATGGTGACGAACTGCTGTTCATCATCGCTCGTGACTTGCATGAGCGTGGCAAGCTGCAAGGCGGGGTGGTCGGCACACTGATGAGCAACCTGGGCCTGGAGCTTGCGCTCAAGGACCTGGATATCCCATTCGTGCGGGCCAAGGTCGGCGACCGCTACGTCATGGCCGAGCTGCTTGAGCGCGATTGGCTGGTAGGTGGCGAAAACTCCGGGCATGTCGTGTGCTGCAACCACACCACCACCGGCGATGCGATCATTGCTGCGCTGCAGGTACTGTTGGCCCTCAAGCGCCGCGGTGAAACCCTGGCGCAGGCCCGCCAGGCCCTGCGCAAATGCCCTCAGGTGCTGATCAACGTGCGCTTCGGTGCCAGCAAGGTCGACCCGTTGGAGCACCCGGCAGTCAAGGAAGCCAGCGCCAAGGCGACCGAGGACATGGCAGGGCGGGGGCGGGTGCTGTTGCGCAAGTCCGGTACCGAGCCGTTGGTGCGGGTAATGGTCGAAGGCGACGACGAAAACCAGGTGCGCACGCACGCGCAAGCGCTGGCCAAGCTGGTCGCAGAAGTTTGTGTCTGAATTGGGCTTGCCAGCGCAGATCGGGTTGGGTAAGATCTGCGCCCACTTTGACCGACGAGGTAAAGCATGCGTCGCCCCATGGTAGCTGGTAACTGGAAGATGCACGGTAACCGCGCCAGCGTCGCTGAGCTGACTCAGGGCTTGGGCAAAATGCTCATTCCCGAAGGTGTCGAAGTTGCGGTGTTTCCGCCGGCCTTGTTCATCAATGAAGTCATTGATGGCCTGAGCGGTAAAGGGATCATCGTGGGTGCACAGAATTCTGCAGTACAGCCCGAACAGGGTGCGCTGACCGGTGAAGTTGCACCGACTCAGCTGGCTGAAGTGGGTTGCAAGTTGGTGTTGATTGGCCACTCCGAGCGTCGCCAGATTATCGGCGAAAGTGAAGAAGTGCTGAATCGCAAGTTTGCAGCCGCTCAGAAAAGTGGTTTGACGCCGGTGCTCTGCATAGGGGAAACTCTCGCAGAGCGTGAGGCAGGCAAGACGCTGGAAGTTGTAGGGCGTCAACTAAGCAGTGTTATCGACGCGTTCGGTATTGCCGCTTTTGCCAATGCAGTCATTGCTTATGAGCCTGTTTGGGCCATTGGCACAGGTTTGACGGCCTCGCCGCAACAAGCTCAGGATGTGCATGCCGCCATCCGCAAGCAGTTGGCAGCGAAGGACGCCGAAGTTGCAGAAAACGTGCAGCTTCTCTACGGCGGTAGCGTGAAGGCGGCCAATGCGGCCGAACTGTTCGGCATGCCGGATATTGATGGGGGGCTCATTGGTGGAGCATCCCTGAACGCAGACGAATTCGGTGCAATTTGTCGCGCCGCAGGAAACTGAACAAATGCTGGAAACAGTCATCGTTGTTTTTCATCTGTTGGCAGCGCTGTCGCTTGTAGTGCTGGTACTGTTGCAACAGGGTAAGGGTGCGGAAGCAGGTGCATCTTTCGGCGCAGGTGCTTCAAATACTGTGTTCGGAAGCCAAGGTTCTGCTACCTTCCTAAGTAAATTTACTGCTATACTTGCTGCCACTTTCTTTTTGACAGCACTTGGGTTAGGATACTTCGCCAAGCAACAAGCTCACCAGTTGAGCCAGGCGGGACTTCCGGATCCAGCGGTGTTGGAAGTGCAACAGCCAAAGCCGGCAGTAAATGATGATGTACCGGTGCTCCAGGAGCAGAAGAGCGAAACCACCCACGCTGGTGATGTACCTCCTCCAACCGAAGAGCAGAAGTAACGGGTTTCAAGAAGTAGTATTGCCGAGGTGGTGGAATTGGTAGACACGCAACCTTGAGGTGGTTGTGCCCATAGGGTGTAGGGGTTCGAGTCCCCTTCTCGGTACCAATTAAAGCTTGAGAGCCCGCTTTAGCGGGCTTTCTTGCAGGTGGAGGTTAGATTGACCCAGCAACGGGTTCGGTCTTATACTTTCGCCCCAGCTTTGTCGCGGGGTGGAGCAGCTTGGTAGCTCGTCGGGCTCATAACCCGAAGGTCGTTGGTTCAAATCCAGCCCCCGCAACCAGCTTCAGCGGAGCCCCTTTTCAGGGGCTTTTTGCTAGCCGAACAGTTTTCGGCGTCGTTGTCCAACGGCGCTTTCAGGGATGGGCGCTTCGCCCATTTTTCATTTGCACAGCATGCACGAGGGGGTTCAGGTGTCGAGCAAGCTAGAACAGTTGCAGGCCTTGTTGGCCCCGGTGGTCACGGGGCTGGGCTTCGAATGCTGGGGGATTGAATTCGTCTCCCAGGGCAAGCATTCGGTACTACGTGTCTACATCGACAAGGAAGGCGGGATTCTGGTGGACGACTGCGCAGAAGTCAGCCGTCAGGTCAGCAGCGTTCTCGATGTGGAAGATCCGATCAGCTCTGAATATACCCTAGAGGTTTCTTCTCCTGGCATGGAACGCCCGCTGTTCACGCTTGAACAGTTTGCCTCGCATGCCGGCGAACAAGTGAAGATCAAGCTGCGCTCACCCTTTGAGGGTCGTCGTAACTTCCAGGGCCTTCTCCGCGGTGTGGAGGAGCAGGATGTGGTGGTCCAGGTGGACGATCAAGAGTTTCTGTTGCCGATCGACTCGATCGACAAGGCCAATATTATTCCCAGTTTTGACTGAGACGTGCCGGGCCCGGCGGACTATCCGGGCCCAATGGCTTGCGCAAGGCGAGGCGTACGATGAGCAAAGAAGTACTGCTGGTTGTTGAATCGGTATCCAACGAAAAAGGTGTACCGCCCGGCGTCATTTTCGAAGCGCTGGAAGTGGCCCTGGCTACTGCAACCAAAAAACGTTTTGAAGACGAAGTCGATCTGCGTGTGGAAATCAACCGCCACACCGGTAGCTACGAGACCTTCCGTCGCTGGACAGTCGTCGACGAGGCCGATCTGGACGATCCGGCCATCGAGACCTGGCTGGCCAAGATCCACGAGACCCATCCTGAAGCCAAGGTGGGTGACGTGATCGAAGAGAAGATCGAGTCCATCGAGTTCGGTCGTATCGCCGCCCAGACCGCCAAGCAGGTCATCGTGCAGAAGGTCCGTGAGGCCGAGCGCGCCCAGGTGGTCGACGCCTACCGCGAGCGCGTTGGCGAGATCATCTCGGGTACCGTTAAAAAGGTCACTCGCGACAACGTCATCGTCGACCTGGGCAACAACGCCGAGGCGCTGCTGGCCCGCGAAGACATCATTCCACGTGAGACTTTCCGTGTTGGCGTGCGCCTGCGTGCGCTGCTCAAGGAAATTCGCACCGAAAACCGTGGTCCTCAGCTGATTCTGTCGCGCACCGCGCCGCAGATGCTGATCGAGCTGTTCCGCATTGAAGTGCCGGAAATCGCTGAAGGCCTCATTGAAGTCATGGCTGCATCCCGTGATCCGGGGTCGCGTGCCAAGATCGCCGTCCGCTCCAAGGACAAGCGTATCGATCCACAAGGTGCCTGTATCGGCATGCGTGGTTCGCGCGTCCAGGCCGTATCCGGAGAGTTGGGTGGTGAGCGTGTGGACATCGTCCTGTGGGACGATAACCCGGCGCAATTTGTCATTAACGCCATGTCGCCGGCTGAAGTCGCGGCGATCATCGTTGATGAAGATGCCCATGCCATGGACATCGCCGTTGCCGAGGACAACCTGGCCCAGGCCATTGGCCGTGGTGGTCAGAACGTTCGCCTGGCCAGTCAGTTGACTGGCTGGACCCTGAACGTGATGACCGAGAAGGACATCCAGGCCAAGCAGCAGGCAGAAACCGGTGACATCCTGCGCAATTTCATCGATGAACTGGAAGTCGACGAGGAGCTGGCCCAAGTGCTGGTCGACGAAGGCTTTACCAGCCTCGAAGAAATTGCCTACGTACCGTTGGAAGAAATGCTCAACATCGATGGCTTTGACGAAGATATCGTCAATGAGCTCCGCGCTCGAGCCAAGGACCGTTTGTTGACCAAGGCCATCGCTACCGAAGAAAAACTGGCAGACGCCCATCCGGCCGAAGACCTGCTCTCCCTTGAGGGCATGGACAAGGACCTGGCGGCGGAACTGGCGGTGCGCGGCGTGGTTAACCGCGAAGACCTGGCCGAGCAGTCGATTGACGACCTGCTCGACATCGACGGCATCGACGAAGAGCGTGCCGGCAAGTTGATCATGGCCGCCCGAGCCCACTGGTTCGAGTAATTAGGCGCGGCCTGAGGAGAGAAGTGCATGACGCAAGTCACGGTGAAAGAACTGGCCCAAGAGGTCGAGGCACCGGTAGAGCGCCTGCTGCAGCAGATGCGTGAGGCAGGTCTGCCGCACACCGACGCCGGTCAGGTAGTGACCGACAATGAGAAGCAGACCCTGCTGACTCATTTGAAAAGCAGCCACAAGAGCAAGGCGGAAGAGCCGCGCAAGATTACCTTGCAGCGCAAGACCACCAGCACCCTGCGTGTCGCCGGTAGCAAAAGCATCAGCGTAGAAGTACGCAAGAAGAAAGTATTCGTTCAGCGCAGCCCGGAAGAGATCCAGGCTGAGCAGAAGCGTGAGCAGGACGAGCGCCGTGCGGCTGAAAATGCCGCTCGCGAGAAGGTCGAGGCCGATGTTCGCCAGCGTAACGAAGAGCAGGCGCGTCGCCAGTCGACCGACTCTGCCGCCGCTGCGCCTGCGCCAGTTGCCAAGGCTGAGCCAGCACCTGCTGCTGCTCCGGCTCCGGTAGTCGCCGACGCACCTGCGTCGGAAGACGCCGCTGCCCGCGCCGCCGAGCGCAAGAAGGACGAGACCCGTCGCAACGAAAGCCGCACTCGCGATGACGACCGTCGTCGTGGCGAGGCACCGCGCGTTTCGATCAAGGTCAAGGTCAAGGAGAAGGAAAAGGCGCCGACTCCACGTGCCGCTCCGCGCACCACCGACGAAGAGAGCGATGGCGCTCGTCGTGGTCGTGGTGGCAAGGGCAAGCTGAAGAAGCGTAATGCGCACGGCTTCCAGAACCCGACCGGCCCCGTCATCCGTGACGTGACCATCGGCGAGACCATCACCGTCTCCGAGCTGGCCAACCAGATGTCCGTCAAGGGCGCTGAAGTGGTCAAGTTCATGTTCAAGATGGGCACTCCGGTCACCATCAACCAGGTGCTCGACCAGGAAACCGCTCAGCTGATCGCAGAAGAGCTGGGCCACAAGGTCACCCTGGTCAGCGATACCGCCCTGGAAGACTCCCTGGCCGAATCGCTGAAGTTCGAAGGCCAGACCGAATCGCGCGCCCCGGTCGTTACCGTCATGGGTCACGTTGACCATGGCAAGACCTCGCTGCTCGACTACATCCGTCGTGCGAAGGTTGCCGCTGGCGAAGCCGGTGGTATCACCCAGCACATCGGTGCCTACCACGTGGAAACCGACCGCGGCATGGTCACCTTCCTCGATACCCCGGGCCACGCTGCGTTCACTCAGATGCGTGCCCGTGGTGCCAAGGCGACCGATATCGTCATCCTGGTGGTGGCAGCTGACGACGGCGTGATGCCGCAGACCCGTGAAGCCGTTCAGCATGCCAAGGCTGCTGGCGTCCCACTGGTTGTCGCGGTGAACAAGATCGACAAGCCAGGTGCCGACCTCGATCGCATTCGCAACGAACTGTCCGTCGAAGGCGTGACCTCCGAGGATTGGGGTGGTGACACGCCGTTCGTCAAGGTTTCCGCGAAGATGGGTACCGGTGTCGACGAACTGCTCGAAGCCGTCCTGCTGCAGGCCGAGATTCTCGAACTGAAGGCTACTCCGACCGCTCCAGGTCGTGGTGTGGTCGTCGAATCGCGCCTGGACAAGGGCCGTGGCCCAGTGGCCACCATCCTGGTTCAGGACGGTACCCTGCGTCAGGGCGACATGGTCCTGTGCGGCTCCAACTATGGCCGCGTACGTGCCATGCTCGACGAGAACGGCAAGCCTGTGAAGGAAGCCGGCCCGTCGATCCCGGTCGAGATCCTCGGCCTCGATGGTACTCCGGAAGCCGGTGACGAGCTGTCCGTGGTTGCCGACGAGAAGAAAGCCCGCGAAGTTGCCCTGTTCCGTCAAGGCAAGTACCGCGAGGTCAAGCTGGCCCGTGCTCACGCCGGCAAGCTGGAAAACATCTTCGAGACCATGGGTCAGGAAGAGAAGAAGACCCTCAACATCGTCCTCAAGACCGACGTGCGCGGTTCCCTGGAAGCACTGCAGGGCTCGCTCGGCGGCCTGGGCAACGACGAAGTTCAGGTTCGCGTCATCGGTGGCGGCGTCGGTGGTATCACCGAGAGCGATGCCAACCTGGCGCTGGCGTCCAATGCGGTGCTGTTCGGCTTCAACGTGCGTGCCGATGCCGGTGCGCGCAAGATCGTCGAGCAGGAAGGTCTGGATATGCGTTACTACAACGTGATCTACGACATCATCGAAGACGTCAAGAAAGCCCTGACCGGCATGCTCGGCAGCGATGTTCGCGAGAACATCCTGGGTGTCGCCGAAGTGCGTGACGTGTTCCGTTCGCCGAAGTTCGGCGCCATCGCTGGCTGTATGGTCATCGAAGGTACCGTCTACCGCAACCGTCCGATCCGCGTACTGCGCGACGACGTTGTGATCTTCGAAGGTGAACTGGAATCGCTGCGTCGCTTCAAGGACGACGCCTCCGAAGTGCGTTCGGGCATGGAGTGCGGTATTGGCGTCAAGAGCTACAACGACGTCAAGGTCGGCGACAAGATCGAAGTCTTCGAGAAAGTCCAGGTTGCTCGTACCCTCTAAGGGCGAGCATGGCGCAAGCCCCCGCCGCAGGGCGGTGGGCAGCGCCTCAGTAGGTAGCGCCCGGTCAGGCTTCAGCCTGACCGGGCGTTTGCCGCTTTAAGTTACAGGTAGCAAGAATGGCCAAAGAATACAGCCGTACCCAACGTATCGGTGATCAGATGCAGCGCGAGCTGGCAGAACTGATCCGCCGTGAAGTCAAGGACCCACGCGTCGGTCTGGTGACCATCACCGCCGTGGACGTCAGCCGCGACCTGGGCCATGCCAAGGTCTTCATCACCGTCATGGGTGAAGAAACCCCGGACGCCGTCAAGCAGTCGCTCAAGGCACTGAACAGCGCCGCGAGCTTCCTGCGCCTGCACCTTGGCCGCTCGATGCAACTGCGCAGCGTGCCGCAGCTGCACTTCCACTTCGATGAAAGCGTCAGCCGTGGTGTTCACCTGTCGGCGCTGATCGAACGTGCGGTGGCCGAAGACCGCCAGCACAAGGATGCCGACGAGCAGGACACCAAGGAGTAAGCGGTGGCCCAGGTCAAACGTATCCGCCGCAACGTCAGCGGCATCATCCTGCTCGACAAGCCGCTGGGGTTCACCTCCAACGCCGCGCTGCAGAAAGTCCGCTGGTTGCTCAATGCGGAAAAGGCCGGCCACACCGGCAGCCTCGACCCGCTTGCCACCGGGGTACTGCCGCTGTGCTTCGGTGAAGCGACCAAGTTTTCGCAGTACCTGCTCGATTCCGACAAGGGCTACGAAACCGTCATGCAGCTGGGGCAGACTACCAACACTGCCGATGCTGAAGGCGAGGTCCTGCAGACCCGCGAGGTGACCGTTGGTCGCGCCGACATCGAGGCGTTGCTGCCACGTTTTCGCGGCCCGATCAGCCAGATACCGCCGATGTACTCGGCGCTCAAGCGCGATGGCCAGCCGCTGTACAAATTGGCACGTGCAGGAGAGGTAGTGGAGCGCGAGGCGCGTTCTGTTACTATTAACCGCTTGGAGTTGCTCGAGTGCGAAGGCACCCGTGCACGGCTGAGCGTAGGATGCAGCAAAGGCACCTATATCCGTACCCTGGTGGAGGATATCGGCGAGGCTCTTGGCTGCGGTGCCTATGTTGCCGAGCTGCGCAGGACCCACGCCGGGCCCTTCGAGTTGGCCCAGACCGTGACGCTCGAAGAACTTGAACAGGCCCATGCCGAAGGTGGCAACGAAGCGCTCGATCGCTTCCTGATGCCTTCCGACAGTGGCTTGCAGGATTGGCCGCTGCTGAGCCTTTCCGAGCACAGCGCCTTCTACTGGCTGCATGGCCAGGCAGTACGCGCGCCGGACGCGCCGCAGTTCGGCATGGTCCGGGTACAGGATCACAATGGCCGCTTCATCGGTATTGGTGAAGTGAGCGAAGACGGGCGCGTTGCGCCGCGTCGACTGATTCGGTCGGAATGATCGATACCACGGGTCAAGGCTTTGGCTGAGGCCCGCGGATACAAGGGTGGCTGTCAGTAGGCACGGTCACACCTTTTTATTAATACAGGGATTTGTCCCTGGCCTATTGGACCCCGTTCGCGGGTTCCGTTATCAGGAGAAGCCAAATGGCCCTCAGCGTTGAAGAAAAAGCTCAAATCGTTACCGACTACCAGCAAGCTGCTGGCGACACTGGTAGCCCGGAAGTTCAGGTTGCTCTGCTGACCGCGAACATCAACAAGCTGCAAGGCCACTTCAAGGCCAACGGTAAAGACCACCACTCGCGTCGTGGCCTGATCCGTATGGTTAACCAGCGTCGTAAGCTGCTGGACTACCTGAAGGGCAAAGACACCACTCGTTACAGCGCCCTGATCGGTCGCCTGGGCCTGCGTCGCTAATAGCGGCCTGGTCAGTGGTGTGCATGGCGTGTTGCAGGCTTCGGGGGCGCTGCTTTGCAGCGTTCTCGTCGGACACGCCACGCGTATCTCCGAGGTTGGCAGCCTGGCAATGTTGAGCGGTTTTTTCCGCTCGGCGCCAGGCTCCCAGCCTCGTGTTGTATCTGGACGGTCAATGGGGCCGATTCCCCGTTCTGCCCAAGAATTCGCTAGAAACCAGTTCCCCCAGAGCCACTGAAAAGGTAGGAAACCGTGAACCCGGTAATCAAGAAATTCCAGTTCGGTCAATCGACCGTTACTCTCGAGACGGGCCGCATTGCCCGCCAGGCAACCGGCGCCGTGCTGGTTACCGTCGACAACGACGTCACCGTGCTGGTGACCGTGGTCGGTGCCAAGCAAGCCGACCCAGGCAAGGGCTTCTTCCCGCTGTCGGTCCACTACCAGGAAAAAACCTACGCTGCCGGCAAGATCCCAGGTGGCTTCTTCAAGCGTGAAGGCCGTCCTTCCGAGAAAGAGACGCTGACCTCGCGCCTGATCGACCGTCCGATCCGCCCGCTGTTCCCTGAAGGCTTCATGAACGAAGTCCAGGTCGTCTGCACCGTGGTTTCCACCAGCAAGAAGACCGATCCGGACATCGCTGCGATGATCGGTACCTCGGCTGCCCTGGCGATCTCTGGCATTCCGTTCGAAGGCCCGATCGGCGCTGCCCGCGTTGCCTTCCACGAAAGCACCGGCTACCTGCTGAACCCGACTTACGAGCAACTGGCTGCCTCGAGCCTGGACATGGTCGTTGCCGGTACCTCCGACGCCGTGCTGATGGTTGAATCGGAAGCCCAAGAGCTGACCGAAGACCAGATGCTGGGTGCCGTGCTGTTCGCCCACGACGAATTCCAGGCCGTTATCCAGGCTGTCAAAGAGCTGGCCGCCGAAGCTGCCAAGCCGACCTGGGACTGGAAACCCGCTGTTGCCAACACCGAACTGTTCAACGCCATCCGCGCCGAATTCGGCGAAGGCGTTTCGCAGGGTTACACCATCACCGTCAAGGCCGACCGCTATGCGCGCCTGGGCGAGCTGCGCGATCAGGCGATCGCCAAGTTCTCCGGTGAAGAAGGCCAGCCTTCGGCTTCCGAAGTCAAAGAAATCTTCGGCGAGATCGAATACCGCACCGTTCGCGAGAACATCGTCAACGGCAAGCCACGTATCGATGGCCGTGACACCAAGACCGTGCGCCCGCTGAACATCGAAGTCGGCGTGCTGCCGAAAACTCACGGTTCGGCCCTGTTCACCCGTGGCGAAACCCAGGCCCTGGTCGTCGCGACCCTGGGTACTGCGCGTGACGCACAGCTGCTGGACACCCTTGAAGGCGAGAAGAAAGACCCCTTCATGCTGCACTACAACTTCCCGCCGTTCTCGGTAGGCGAGTGTGGTCGCATGGGCGGTGCTGGCCGTCGCGAAATCGGTCACGGCCGTCTGGCCCGCCGTTCGGTACAGGCCATGCTGCCTGCCGCTGACGTGTTCCCGTACACCATCCGCGTGGTTTCGGAAATCACCGAGTCCAACGGCTCCAGCTCCATGGCGTCGGTCTGCGGTGCTTCCCTGGCCCTGATGGACGCTGGTGTGCCGATGAAGGCGCCGGTTGCCGGTATCGCCATGGGCCTGGTCAAGGAAGGCGAGAAGTTCGCAGTCCTGACCGACATCCTCGGTGATGAAGACCACCTGGGCGACATGGACTTCAAGGTTGCCGGTACCGCCAAAGGCGTTACCGCACTGCAGATGGACATCAAGATCAACGGCATCACCGAAGAGATCATGGAGATCGCCCTGGGCCAAGCCCTGGAAGCGCGCCTGAACATCCTCGGCCAGATGAACCAGATCATCGGTCAATCGCGTACCGAGCTGTCGGCCAACGCTCCGACCATGATCGCGATGAAGATCGACACCGACAAGATCCGTGACGTCATCGGCAAAGGCGGCGCCACCATCCGCGCCATCTGCGAAGAAACCAAAGCTTCGATCGACATCGAAGACGACGGCTCGATCAAGATTTTCGGCGAAACCAAGGAAGCGGCAGAGGCAGCTCGCCAGCGCATCCTGGGCATCACCGCCGAGGCCGAGATCGGCAAGATCTACGTCGGCAAGGTCGAGCGCATCGTCGACTTCGGCGCCTTCGTCAACATCCTGCCGGGCAAGGACGGTCTGGTGCACATCTCCATGCTGAGCGATGCTCGTGTCGAGAAAGTCACCGACATCCTGAAAGAAGGTCAGGAAGTCGAAGTGCTGGTACTGGACGTGGACAACCGCGGCCGTATCAAGCTGTCGATCAAGGACGTTGCCGCAGCCAAGGCTTCGGGCGTCTAAGCGACTGACACGCTGTAAGAAAAGGGCCCCTTGATGGGGCCCTTTTTTATTGCCTGCGCGGAACCTTTTGCGGACTTGCATCTTGCACGCAGATTTATGCCGCAGGTTGCAAATTGCACGACTGATGGTTTCCTCATAGTCGCCTAAGTAATTGATTTATAAGGAAACAAGCGAAGCGGAAAAGCTGGCACAGCCCGTGCAACTACCTTCATACCTGCCGCCAGGACTAACGGCGCAGACCTTTCGAAAAACAGGAGTGACTCACATGAAGAAGTTCGCCATTGCTGCCGCTACTGCTACCGCTCTGACCCTGACCATGGCTAATGCGGCATTCGCCCAGCAGTCCACCCAGGCCCCAATGACGCTCGCGGCGGGTGAGGTGACCAAAGCCAAGGAAGCTACTTCCGATACCTGGATCACCACCAAGGTAAAATCGGACCTGCTGACCGAGAAAGGTATTCCGGGCTCTGATATCAAGGTCGAGACCAACAAAGGCGTGGTATCGCTGTCGTCGACCACCGCCGTGACCGAATCGCAGAAAGAGATGGCCGTTGCCATCACCAAGAAAATCAAAGGCGTGAAGGCTGTTTCGGCTGATGGCCTGAAAGCCGAATAAGGGATGTCCCGTCGGCCAAACGGATTTGGCCACTTATACACAAAGCCCCGGCCTCGGCCGGGGCTTTTCATTGTCGCTCAATACACCGGATTGCGCGCGATCACATCGCTTTCAAAATACTCCTGCTCGGCGATCAGCGGCTCCACCAACGGGCGGCTGTCGCGAAAATGCGCCGTACGGGTGTGCGCTTCGTAAGCCTCGTCATCACGGTAGATCTCGTAGAGGTAGATCACCTGCGGATCGACCCGGTCCTGGGATACGTCAAACACCAGGCAACCGGGCTCGCTGGCCACGGAAGCGGCGGCATTGACCTTGATGGCAGCGAGGAATTGTTCGACGCAACCTGGCTTGACGCGTGTCTTGATGAACAGACTGTACACAAGGCGTTCCTTTTGTTTTAAATTCTATTCTGAATTGTATACAAAAATGGAGTCGCGCCAATGTCTGAATTGCCTGCACGCCCCGGCCGCCTGAATGGCCTGCGCCACATCGCCTTGCTGGTACCCAACCTTGAAGAATGCGAGCGCTTTTATGTCGATGTGCTGGGCATGGAGGTGCTGAACCGGGCCAACGAGGACCTGGTGTACCTGACCTGTGGTAACGACAACCTGTCGCTGGGGCGCGGGGCCGGGGCTGCCAATGGCCTGCAGACGCTGGATCACTATGGCTTCATCGTCGACAGCGTGGAGGAACTGGAGGCCTGGTACCAGTACTTCAAGGCCCATGGGGTGACCTTGCTGGATCGGCCTTTCAACCATGGTGACGGGGCGCGCAGCTTCCACTTGCTCGACCCGGCGGGTAACAAGGTGCAGCCGCTCTATCACCCAGCGGTGTCGGGGCAGCGGTTGGTTTGAAGTGATGGCAGTGTATTGACTGTACTGGCCTCTTCGCGGGTTTACCCGCGAACAGGCCCTAACGGATTCACTCAGCGTCCAGGTGCATCGGGGTAATCACCCGGCCATCTTTTTCCGCCTGGCCCAGCGTGGTATCGATGAAATACACCCGGTCATCTTCCAGCTTGCCTTTCTCGACCAGGTAATCCTTGATACTGCTGGCCCGCTCCTGGCCTAGGGTGCGCAGCAACGCAGCACTCTCTGCCCACGATTTGATCACTGCCTCGCGCAGCTTGGTGGTGCGCTCGTCGCGGCTCAGCTGTTGCCACTCGGCCGGCGGCTGCTGCTTTAGGCGGGTACGGTAGATGCCTTCGAGCATGGCCGGCTTGTCATCGTCGTCGACCACCAGCATCGAGGCATTGGCCGGCACCTTGTCGCCACGGCGCTGCAGAATCTTGTACCAGGTCGCCTGGTATTCACGCTCCAGGCGCTGCTGCGCAATCAGCGGCCCATCGCTGCCCTGGGCGCTGGTGCCCTCGATTTCCAGGCGCAGTTCAGGGCGCTCCTTGAGGGCCGATGCAAGCTTGTCCAGGGCCGACTGCGCATCGCCGCTGAGCTCGCTTGAACCTGCCGCGAACGAGACGTTGCCCAGGTCTTCCGAGCCGCCGCCGGTAATCAGCCCGCCGATGAACTTGAACGGCGCCTGCGCTGCACGCAGCACCAGGTTGCGCAGGGTCTGCCAGACGATCGGCATGACGCTGAACTGCGGGTTGTTGAGATCGCCAGTGACCGGCAGCTCGATCGAGATCTTGCCTTCGGTGTCCTTCAGCAGCGCGACCGCCAAGCGGATCGGCAAGTCGACGGCGTCCGGGCTGTCGACCTTTTCACCCAGCTGCAACTGCTCGACCACCACCTTGTTCTCGGCTTTCAGCTGGCCGTTGGTGATCAGGTAGTGCAAGTCGAGGTTGAGGCGGCCCTTGCGGATGCGAAACCCGGCGAATTTGCCGGAATAGGGCGTCAGGGTGGTCAGCTCGACACGCTTGAAGCTGGTGGCGATATCCAGGCTGGCCATCGGGTTGAACGGGTTAAGCGCACCTTTGATGGTGACCGGTGCGTAACGGTCGACTTTGCCTTTGATATCCACCTTGGCCGGTGCCGGCTTGCGGTTGTCGATGGTGCCGATCTGGCCATTGAGCTGCTGCACCGCCGTGGCGAAGTTGGGCGTCAGGGTCAGGTCGGCGAAGTTTGCCGAACCATCGTTGATGCTGATCTGGCCGATGCGGATGCCCAGCGGCTTGCTGCTGGAGGGACTGGCCGGCTTGGCTTGGCTCGCAGCAGGTGTACCGGCAGGTTGCGGGATCAGCAGGTCATCGACGTTGGTGGTGCGGTCTTCGTTGATGATGAAGCGGGCATAGGGCTGCAGCAGGGTCACCTTGTCGATCGACAGGGCATCGCCGTGCACGTAGGCCAGGCCGTCCACATTCACCTGCTGCCATTTGACGAAGTCGCGGTCCTTGATGGTGTCCAGGGTATGCAACTGGTTGACCTGCGCCTTGCCAGCCACGCTGAAGGCCAGTGGCTCCGTGCTTTTCAGGTCGACCTTGAGGTCGCTGGCGAGCATGCCACTGCGCAGTTCCAGGCGGATGAACGGGCTGATGTACGCCTGGGCGATACGCAGGTCGATGTCGCGGGTGCTGACATCGAGTTTGGCAGTGACCGGCGCCAGGTTGACCTCACCGGCAGCTTGCAGCTTGCCCTGCTTGCCGATACCGGTGTCGAGCTTGAGGGTGAAGGGCGACTGGTTGAGGCTGTCGAAGCCCTGTAGGTCCAGGTTCAGCGGGCCGACATCCAACGCGACTGGCTCTTTCTGGCTGCGGTCGGCCAGGTGCACTTGATAGTTGCGCAGCTGCACGTCCTTGACCAGCACCTGCCAGGGCTTGCCCGGCTCCTTGGCGGCCTTCTCTTCAGGCGTGGGCTCGGCGGCTGCCGGCGCTTCCTTCTCCTTCGGCGTGGCCTTGGCCGGTTGGCTGGCGAACAGTTTCTGCCAATCAAGTTGGCCGTCTTGCTCCAGTGCAGCCCAGGTTTCCAGTTTTTCGCTGCGGATCTTGCCGACGGTGACCAGCTGCTTGGCCAGGTCGATGGAGGTTTCGCTGACTTCCAGGCTGGCCAGGCGCGCCAACTGGCGACCGTCCGGCGCCTTGATGGCGAACGGCGCGACACGCACTGAGGTGTTGTCGAGCAGCAGTTCAGTGGTTTTGGACAGGTTCAGCGTGTAGTGGGTGTCGAGGTTGACCACCCCCTCTTCCAGCACCAACGGCACGGCATCGCGCACGTAGGGCCAGAACGCCTTCATCTTGCCGTCGGTGACCTTCAGCGTACCTTGCGAGGCGATCGGGGCCAGGCTCAAGGTGCCGCTCCAGTCGATGCGCCCGCCATTGGGGCCGTTCGCCACCAGGGTCATGTCGGCATTGTCGTCCGGCAGGGTACTGAGGTTCTTGAGCTCCAGGTTCATGTCGTCGTACAGGAAGACGATGGGTTCGCTCGGGCGTTGATCCTCGAAGTGCAGGTAGCCGCTATTGAGCTTGATACTGCCAATGCGCAGTGGGAACGGGTCGCTGGGCGGCTCGTCGGGCTTGGCTTCACTGGGCGGCAGCTTGAACAGTTGGGGCAGGTTGAGCGTACCGTCTTTGGCGAACAGCACTTCGTTGCGCGGTTTGTCGAGCTCCACGGCGGTGATGTGCAGCGCCTGGGTCCACAGGCTGTCCAGCGCCAGGTTGGCGTACAGCCGATCGAAGCCGACCTGCTCCTTGCCCGGCTCGCCGATCTGCAGGCCCCACAGCGTGAGTTCCAGGCTGAACGGGTTGAGCTCGATACGCTGCAGCTGCGCCGGCACGGTGGCATAGTGCGCCAGCTGCTGGTTGGCGATGCGCAGGGCGACACCTGGAAGAATGAGGAAGCCAAGCAGGCTATAGAGGGCCACGAGAGCCAGCAGGGCGCCGAGGGCGCGAGTCAATCCTTTGTACATGTGTCGCTTCGTCTGTCTAAGCCGGAGTGCTTGGAGTATGGCAGGTTAAATCGGTTCCGCTGCGGCGATCATTTGCCCTCACTCCATGCCCATGCGCCGCTTGGCCCGATGCGCCGAACCGTCACGCATGGCCCAGCGCAACACCGGTGCCGTGCGGGTGAGCCCCAGGCGGATCATGCGCTGCTGCAACGGGCCGTGGTGCAGGCCGAGCATGCCTTGGGCCCAGCCCGGCAGCAGGTCGACGCCTGCTTTGAGCATGAGCTTGCCGACCGGTTCAGCGAGGCGGCTCGGTGCCGGCGCGTCGAGCAGAATGCGGACCACTTCCAGGCTGCGTGCGTCGCATTGCAGCTGTGGGCGCATGCGTTGCAGGTAGTCCTCGACCTGCTGGCACGAGCGCGGTACGTCGCGGGCACCGAGGCGCTCGGCGATCAGGGCGATTTCGTCGTAGTAGGCGTCCTGATCGGTGCGCGACAGCTGCGGGTCACGGTAGCGCAGGTGGGCAGCCAAGAAGCTGCTCACTTCAGCCACGTGTACCCAGGTCAGCAGGTCGGGATCGCTGGCGGCATAGGGGCGGCCGTCCAGCGCGGTGCCGGTCACCTGCAGGTGAATGGTGCGGACTTTTTCGATGAGCCACTCGGCGTCGCGGGTCGAGCCGAAGGTGGTGCCGGAGATGAACTGGCTGGTGCGGCGCAGGCGGCCTAGCAGGTCCTGGCGAAAGTTGGAGTGGTCCCATACGCCTGCCAGGGCCAGAGGGTGCAACACCTGCAGCATCAGCGCGCTGATGCCGCCGACCAGCATGCTGGGGAAGTCGCCATGAACCCGCCAGCTCATGCTGTGCGGGCCGAACAGGCCGGGGTCACCCTTGGGGGATTCCAGGTCGAGCTGGCCGAGGGCCAGCCCGGTGAGGCTCATGACCTGGGTTTCGATGCGACGGCGTAGGGCTTCCATGGCGACCTGTATTCTGGGCGGCCATGAACAGGTGCCGCCGGCTATTGATTGAGGCGTTTGTCGATCAGCCCCTGCACCACGCTCGGGTCGGCCAGGGTCGAGGTATCACCCAGGTTGTCGAGCTCGTTGCAGGCGATCTTGCGCAGTATACGCCGCATGATCTTGCCCGAGCGGGTCTTGGGCAAGGCCGGTGCCCATTGGATCAGCTCGGGCTTGGCAAAGCTGCCGATCTCCTTGCTGACTAATGCCAGCAGTTCGGCCTTGAGCGCATCGTCTGCGGTCACCCCGTTCATGGTCGTGACAAAGGCATATACGCCCTGGCCCTTGAGGTCATGCGGGTAACCGACCACCGCCGCTTCGGCGACGCTGTCGTGCAGCACCAGCGCGCTTTCCACCTCGGCGGTGCCGATACGGTGGCCGGAGACGTTGATCACATCATCGATGCGGCCGGTTATCCAGTAATCGCCATCGGCATCGCGGCGGGCACCGTCGCCGGTGAAGTAATAGCCGGGCATCGGTTTGAAATAGGTGTCGACCATACGCTGGTGGTCACCGTAGACGCTGCGGATCTGTCCGGGCCAGCTGGCCTTGATCGCCAGCAGGCCGGCGCCTGGGCCTTCGATCAGCTTGCCTTGTTCATCCAGCAGCACCGGTTGAACGCCGAACATGGGCTGGGTCGCGCAGCCGGGCTTGAGCTTTTGTGTGCCGGGCAGCGGGGTGAGCATGATGCCGCCGGTTTCGGTCTGCCACCAGGTGTCGACGATGGGGCAGCGTTTTTGCCCGACCTCCTCGAAGTACCATTCCCAGGCTTCCGGGTTGATCGGCTCACCTACGCTGCCGAGCAGGCGCAGGCTCTTGCGCGAGGTACTCTGCAATGGCCCGGAACCTTCGCGCATCAGCGCGCGCAGTGCGGTGGGGGCGGTGTAGAAAATGTTCACCTGGTGCTTGTCCACCACCTGCCAGAAGCGGGAGGTGTCCGGGTAGTTCGGCACGCCCTCGAACATCAGTGAAATCGCCCCATTGGCCAGCGGGCCATAGACGATGTAACTGTGGCCGGTTACCCAGCCGACGTCGGCGGTGCACCAGAACACCTCGCCGTCGCGGTAGTCGAACACCACCTTGAAGGTCAGGGTGGCCTGCAACAGGTAACCGGCGGTGGTGTGCAGCACCCCTTTGGGTTTGCCGGTGCTGCCGGAGGTATAAAGGATGAACAGCGGGTCTTCGGCTTCCATCGGTTCGGGCGGGCAGTCGTCGCCGGCTTCTTCGGTGGCGTGGTCATACCAGAGGTCACGGCCTTCGCTCCAGGCCACGTCGCCACCGGTGCGGCGCACCACGAGCACGCTACTGACGTCCGGGCAACTGGCCAACGCCTTGTCGACGTTCTGCTTGAGCGGGATGCGTTTGCCGCCGCGCACGCCCTCATCGGCGGTGATCACGGTGCGGCAGTCGGCGTCCAGAATGCGGTCGCGCAGGGCATCCGGGGAAAAGCCGCCGAATACTACTGAATGGATGGCGCCGATACGCGTGCAGGCGAGCATGGCGTAGGCGGCTTCGGGGATCATCGGCATGTAGATGCACACCCGATCGCCTTTTTTTACCCCGCGTGCCTTAAGGGCATTGGCCAGGCGGCAGACCTGGCGGTGCAGCTCGCGGTAGCTGATGGGCCTTGAATCTTTGGGGTCGTCGCCCTCCCACAGCAGAGCGGTCTGCTCGCCGCGCTCAGCCAGGTGGCGGTCGATGCAGTTGTAGCTGACGTTGAGCTGCGCACCGTCGAACCAGCGCGCCTTGCCGGTTTTGAGGTCGCACTGTTGCACACTGGACCACGGCTTGATCCAGTCCAGGCGCTTGGCCTGTTCAGCCCAGAAGGTGTCGGGATCATCGACCGACTGGCGGTAGAGGCGGTGGTAGTCGTCCGCGCAAAGCGTGGCGGCCTGGCTGACGGCGAGGGCTTGGGGATAGTTACGGATATCGAACATGGCAGGGGGTCCTTTGCGCTTGGCGGGGCGATGGACTGCAACGGCTATTCGATGGACAAGTGTAGTCAGGCAGGGTTCGCCTGGCCTTGAGAGACAAAGGGCCCACCTTGATGGTGAACCCTGTGTGTGGTCAGTTGGCTGACGGGCGGCCAAGGCGCACCTTAACGAGATGTTACAGCGCAGGCCAGCCTGGAATAGGCTGGTGCGAGGGTGTGTTTGCCGAGGTGGGGCCGCTGACGGCCCCGGTGCCATCAACCGCGGTGACGGCCGCGGAAGTAGTTGATCAGGCCCTGGGTCGAGCCATCTTCGGCGCTGTCTTCCAGGCTACCGACGATGCGCTGGTAGACGCCCTTGCCCAGCTCCTTGCCAAGCTCCACGCCCCACTGGTCGAAGGCGTTGATACCCCAGATGACGCTTTGCACGAAGACCTTGTGTTCGTACATCGCTACCAGTGCGCCAAGGCGACGCGGGCTGATGCGCTCGACCACCAGGGTGTTGCTCGGGCGGTTGCCCGGGATCACCTTGTGCGGGGCGAGCTTCTCGATGTCCGCTTCGTTCAGGCCTTTCTGGCGCAATTCGGCCTCGGCCTCTTCGCGGGTCTTGCCGAGCATCAGCGCCTGGCTCTGGGACAGGCAGTTGGCGTAAAGCCACTGATGGTGGTCGGCCACCGGGTTGAAGCTCACCACCGGGACGATGAAGTCCGCCGGGATCAGTTGGGTGCCCTGGTGCAGCAACTGGTGGTAGGCATGCTGGCCGTTGCAGCCCACGCCACCCCAGATCACCGGGCCGGTATCGGTCTTCACCGGCGTACCGTCGGTCAGTACGCTCTTGCCGTTGGACTCCATGTCCAGCTGCTGCAGGTGCTTGGTGATGTTGCGCAGGTAGTGGTCGTACGGCAGGATCGCGTGGCTGCGCGCGCCCCAGAAGTTGCCATACCACACGCCCAGCAGGGCCAGCAGCACCGGCATGTTCTTGTCGAACGGCGCGGTCTGGAAGTGCTGGTCCATGGTGTAGGCGCCCGACAGCAGCTCCTTGAAGTTGGCGGTGCCGATGGCCAGCGCGATCGGCAGGCCGATGGCCGACCACAGCGAATAACGGCCACCCACCCAGTCCCACATCGGGAAGATGTTCTCTTCGCGAATACCAAAGGCCACGGCGGCGGCCTTGTTGCTGGAGACGGCGATGAAGTGGCGATACAGCTCGGCTTCCGAACCGCCCTGGGCCAGGTACCAGGTACGTGCGGCCATGGCGTTCTTCAGGGTCTCGAGGGTGTTGAACGACTTGGACGACACGATGAACAGGGTGGTTTCGGCGCGCAGGCTGGCCGAAAGCTCATGGAATTCACTGCCGTCGATGTTCGCCAGGTAATGGCAACGCACGCCACGCTGCGCGTAGGGCAGCAGCGCTTCGGAGACCAGCTCGGGGCCGAGGAACGAGCCACCGATGCCGATGTTGACCACGTCGGTGATCGGCTTTTCGCTGTAGCCGCGCCACAGGCCGTCGTGAATGCGCCCGACCAGCTCGGTGATCTGGTTGAGCACCTTGTGCACGTCCGGCATCACGTTGACACCGTTGACACTCAGCTTGTCGCCCACCGGGCGGCGCAGGGCGGTGTGCAGCACCGGGCGGCCTTCCGAGCCATTGATGATCTCACCGCTGAACATCGACTTGATCGCATCCTGCAGGCCGACTTGTTCGGCCAGGTTCACCAGCAGGTTGCGGGTCTCTTCGTTGATCAGGTTTTTCGAATAGTCGAGGAACAGGCCGCAGCTGCTCAGGGAGAACTGATCGAAGCGCTTGGCGTCGGCGGCGAACGCTTCGCGCATGCTGAACGTTTGCATGGCGTCGCGGTGCTGCTGAAGGGCCTGCCAGGCAGGCAGGGCCGTAACATCGTGGGGTGTACGGTAATACGCCATTGCGCAGAATTCCTTAATGCGTGGTGGTGCTTGGACAGGGCAGTGATTGCCGGGTTCAGGCTGGCCATCATTATAGGCAATGGTTTGAAGCAGGGAATGGGGGCGGGGAGGGGATTTTGGGGGCCGCAAGGCAGCCCCCGGACCGTCACGCGGTCTTTTCGTCCAGATGCAGGTAGAGGTTGTCGATCAAACGGGTATTACCGAGGTAGGCGGCAACCAGAATGACCAGGTCCCGGTCATCGATCATTGCCGGGCGCAGCGTCAGTGCATGACGCACTTCCAGGTAGTCCGGACGCAACCCGGCGGCTGTCAGCAGCGCCTGGCCCTCGGCGACCAGCGTGGCGTAATCGCACTGGCCACGGCCGATGGCTTCGCCGATGTGCTTGAGCGTGCGGTACACCACAGGCGCGCTGGCACGCTGTTCGGTGGTCAGGTAACCATTGCGTGACGACAGCGCCAGGCCATCCTCGGCGCGCACGGTCGGCTCGCCGATGATCTGGATTGGCATGTTCAGGTCACGCACCATGGCACGGATCACCGCCAATTGCTGGTAATCCTTTTCGCCAAACACCGCGAGGTCCGGCTGGACCATGTTGAACAGCTTGTTGACCACGGTCGCCACACCCTCGAAATGCCCCGGGCGGCTGGCGCCACACAGGCCTTCGGAGAGGTTCGGCACGCTGACGCGGGTCTGCACCGCCATGCCGTCGGGGTACATCTCTTCAACAGTGGGGGCGAACAGCAGGTTGCAGCCGGCCTGGAGCAGGCGCTCCTGGTCGGCGGCGAGGGTGCGCGGGTACTTGTCGAGGTCTTCGTTGGCGCCAAACTGCAGCGGGTTGACGAAGATGCTGGCAACGACGAAGTCGGCGCGCTGGGCTGCCTTGGTCACCAATGCGGCGTGGCCGCTGTGGAGGTTGCCCATGGTCGGGACGAAAGCGATCCGCTTGCCTTCGCCACGGGCGCGCGCGACGGCGGCACGCAGTTCACGGACGGTTTTGACTGTGTTCATGCGCTGAATCCGTGCTCGCTCGCTGGGAAACTGACGTCTTTGACGGCCTTCACGTAGGCCGCGAGGGCGCTGGCGATGTCCGGCTGGCCCTGCATGAAGTTCTTCACGAACTTCGGTACCCGGCCGCTCAGCGACAGCCCAAGCATGTCGTGCAGCACCAGTACCTGGCCATCAGTGGCGCTGCCGGCACCAATGCCAATCACCGGGATGCTCACGGCCTGGGTGATTTCGGCCGCCAGTTCGCTGGGCACGCACTCAAGCAGCAGCATGGCCGCGCCGGCCTGTTCCAGGGCAATGGCGTCGGCGCGCATCTGCCGCGCTTGCGCTTCCTGGCGCCCTTGCACTTTATAGCCGCCAAGCACGTTGACGGTTTGCGGGGTCAGCCCCATGTGCGCGCATACCGGCACGCCACGTTCGGCCAGCAGGCGGATGGTTTCGGCCAGCCAGGCGGCGCCTTCGAGCTTGATCATGTGGGCGCCGGCCTGCATCAGCGTGGCGCAGTTGGCAAAGGCCTGCTCGGGCGTTGCGTGGGCCATGAACGGCAGGTCGGCGAGAATCAGTGCGCCATCGTTGCCGCGCTTCACACAGGCGGTGTGGTAGGCCATTTCTGCGGTGGTGACCGGCAGCGTGCTGTCATGGCCTTGCAAGACCATGCCCAGCGAGTCGCCGACCAGTAGCACGTCGACACCGGCCTGGCTGGCGGCCTTGGCGAAGGTCGCGTCGTAGCAGGTCAGCATGGTGATCTTTTCACCCTTGGCCTTGAGGCCATGAAGGGTGGTCAGGGTTACTTCAGGCATGCAGGAAAATCCTCGTTCAGGCGCTGTGAAAAACGACTGCAAACAACGCGTGTAGTCATCTTCCGGAGCGGCACATCATCGCGCGTGATGTTCGGGCACAGGTCCGTCCGGGCCTAAATACGGGTATGCGGCACTTTGGTGCCACACGGGACGCCTATAGTCGTGAGCGAGGTAGGGGAAGTCAATCACCCTGTTACCGCAATGTTACTAACAGGGTGTTACTGGCGTTACCGCCTTTGTAGAAGGGTACGAAACGCCCGGGCTACAGACGTTCCAGCCCGACGAATGGGCAGGCTTCGAGCAGTTGCGCGAGGGGGCGGCCATCGGCCAGGTGAAAGTCGTCGGCCACCAGCTCGGCCAGCGGGTACAGCACGAAGGGGCGGGCGTGCATGTGGTAATGCGGCACCTGCAGGCGCGGCACATCGATGACCTGGTCGCCGAACAGCAGGATATCCAGGTCGAGGGTGCGCGGGCCCCAGCGTTCCTTGCGCACGCGGCCCTGGCCATTCTCGATGGCCTGCAGGGCGTCGAGCAGGGCCAGGGGTTCGAGTGTGGTGTCCAGGGCGGCGACGGCATTGGTGTAGCGCGGTTGGCCGGGCAGCAGGGAATCGCTGGTGTACAAGGCCGAGGCTGCCGCCAGGCGGCTGCCTTCGACCTGGCCCAGCGCCTGCAGGGCACTGGCCAGTTGCTCGGCGGGGGCATCAAGGTTGCTGCCCAGGCCGATGTAGGCGCGAGTGGTCACTCGAACGCCTCGTCGCCGCTGCGTTTGCGCTTGCTGGCGCTGCGCTTGCGTTTACGCGGGCCGGCACCGGCGCCTTCATCGCGGCTGCCCAGTTCGCGGATCATCTCGCGGCGTTCGCTTTCGTTGGCGTCCTGATAGTCGGTCCACCACTGGCCGAGGTCGTCGGTTTCCTCGCCGGCACTCTCGCGCAACAGCAGGAAATCATAACCGGCGCGGAAGCGCGGGTTGTCGAGCAGCAGGTCGGCGCGTTTGCCACTGCGGCGCGGTAGGCGCTCCTGCATGTCCCAGATCTCGCGGATAGGCAGGGTGAAACGCTTCGGAATGGCGATGCGTGCGCACTGTTCGGCGATCAGGTCATGGGCTGCGCCATTCATGGCCGGGATCGGCGGCACACCTTGGTTCTGCAGGTGCAGCACACGGCTTGGCAGGGCTGGCCAGAGCAGGGCGGCGAACAGGAAGGCCGGGGTCACCGGCTTGCCTTGCTTGACGCGCAGGTCGGTGTTGTTCAGCGCCTGGCTGATCAGGGTGTGGGTGTAGGTCGGTCGTTCTTCCAGGGCGTGCGCACTGGCCGGGAACAACGGTTCGAACAACTCCAGGTCGACCAGCATCTCGAAGGCCATGGCACCCTGGCCGCTGAGGAACAACTTGAGGCATTCCTCGAACAGGCGCGCTGGCGGGATTTCGCGCAGCAGCGGGGCCAGGCTGCGGATCGGCTGGAAGGTGTGCTTCTCGATGCCAAAATCGAGCTTGGCGGCAAAGCGCACCGCGCGCAGCATGCGCACGGGGTCTTCCTGATAGCGGTGGGTCGGGTCGCCGATCAGGCGCAGCAGGCGGTTGCGGATGTCGTGTACGCCGTTGGCGTAATCGAGAATGCGCTCGCTGACCGGGTCGTAGTACAGGGCGTTGATGGTGAAGTCGCGGCGTTGCGCGTCTTCTTCCAGCGTGCCGTACACGTTGTCGCGCAGAATGCGACCACTGGCATTGTGCGACGAACGGTGGGCATCACCCTGGTCATCGTCCGAATGGTGGGCGCGGAAGGTGGCGACTTCGATGATCTCGCGGCCGAAATGCACGTGGACCAGCTTGAAGCGGCGGCCGATGATGCGCGCATTGCGGAATTCGGCACGAACCTGTTCAGGGGTTGCGCTGGTGGCGACGTCGAAGTCCTTGGGCGTGATGCCCAGCATCAGGTCGCGGACACAGCCGCCGACCAGGTAGGCCTGGTAGCCCGCGCTTTGCAGGCGCTCGACGATGTTCACCGCATGGCGGCTGAACTGGTGGCGCTGCAGCGAATGTTGGCTCTTGTTGATCACCTCAGGCGTGGTGCGCTTGTGGTGCTGGCCCGCTACGGGAGGGCGGAAAGACTGGAACAGCTTCTTCAGCATGGGATGCACTGTGTGAAGGAATGTTCGGCCAAGAATAGGAGAATGGCCGCATGATGGGCGGGGATTCTAGCATTTACTCGGGGAATGGTGTAGGCGGTAGCAGGATGGTCTGCTGGAAGGGAGAAACGACAAGGGGAGCCTAAGCTCCCCAAGAAGTCGTTGCGTGCTCTTATTGTTTTTTTGCCGGGCTTCTTGTTTTTGTTGAGTGCCCTGCCCACAAATCTCAAAGCTTGTGGACGACCCCTAATCCAGGGGTAAAGAGCAAACGGATTGCTTTGGCCGCTGATGTCACGTTGATCCTTCGATCCAACCAGTTCAGGCGCTGCTTTTTAGTGCAGTTTTTGTTGTTCTCTGCCTGGTCGTGGGGCAAGCCCCAAACACGCATCCTCTCCAAAAGAATCAGTTAGCTGCGCCTCCGCCGTCTTGTTTTTATTGTGCGTGAGCCGTTTCGTCTTGTTCTTATTATGAGTTGCAGTGCTTGTTATTGTTCTTGTACTAAGCATATAGCAGATGGCGTGCCAACTTTTAGAAACCCAATGAAACCGGGGGTTTCGGCGAAACGGGCAGCATCTGGCAGGGTAAAAAAGCAGGGGTTTCGTTACCGTACACCTCGGCAACTGTTACGTCTGGGCAGGGTGGGTAACAGATTTTTGCGGGAACTGATGTGTTACCTGCGGGCCGTGTGGGGAATTCACCGGCCCTTTCGCAGGTAAACCCGCTCCCCCAGGGCTGCCACTGTACGTGAGGGCAGGGGTGTACCTGGGTGGAGCGGGTTTACCGGGGGCCGAACCGCCACGAAGCGGCAGGAAAGGCCAGGGGCCCAATGCGCAGGGTTACTCGCTGGTCGCGTTGCTCTTGCGCCGCGGGATACCCAGGCGCTGACGGCGCTCCCACAGGCACTTGCGGCTGACTCCGAGCTTGCGCGCCAGCTCGGTCTCGGTCATGTGGTCCTGGTGCTCGAGCACGAAGTGCTGGAAGTAATCTTCCAGTGACAGGTCCTCGGTCGGCTCGTGGCTGGCATTGTTGGCGCCTGCCGCGACCAGGGCATTGTCGAGCAGGTCATCGTCATCCAGGTCGCTCAGCTCGATGTCGATGCCCAGCAGCTCGGCGGAAATTTCCGCGCTCTCGCTGAGAATCACCGCGCGCTCCACTGCGTTTTCCAGTTCGCGCACGTTACCCGGCCAGCTGTAATGACGGATGGCTTGCTCGGCCTCGGCCGAGAAGTGCAGGTCGTCACGGCCGATGCGCGCGCTTTGGCGGGCGAGGAAGGCACTGGCGATCTCGTTGACGTCGCTGCCACGCTCGCGCAGGGCTGGCAACTTCAGGGCAATCACATGCAGGCGGTAATAAAGGTCTTCGCGAAATTGCCCGGCCTTGGCCAGGTTCTTCAAGTCTCGGTGGGTCGCGGCGATCAGGCGCACATCGACTTTTTGCGACTGTACCGATCCCACCCGGCGGATTTCACCTTCCTGTAGCACCCGCAGCAGCCTGGCCTGGGCTTCCAGCGGCAGTTCGCCGATCTCGTCGAGGAACAGCGTGCCGCCGTCCGCGGCTTCCACCAGGCCGGCACGCCCGGCGCTGGCACCGGTGAACGCGCCTTTTTCGTGGCCGAACAGTTCCGACTCGATCAGGGTTTCGGGAATGGCCGCGCAGTTCACCGAGATCATCGGTGCCTTTGCGCGCCGCGACAGGTTGTGCAAGGCGCGTGCGACCAGCTCTTTACCGGTGCCCGACTCACCCTGGATGAGCACGTTGGAATCGGTGGGCGCCACCTTGCGGATCTTGCTGTACATGTCCTGCATCGGTGGGCATGAGCCGATGATGCCGATCTCGCCGTTGGCCGACGCCGGTGCGGCCTTGTCGGCTGGCGCGGCCTTGCCGTTGCCGCGGGCTTCGGCAACCGGCGCAGGTGCCGGGGCGTTCTGCCGGTCGCGCAGGATGCGGGCCACGGCCTGGAGCATCTCGTCGTGGTCGAACGGTTTGGCGATGTAGTCCACCGCGCCCATTTTCATCGAGTCCACCGCCGAGCGCAGGCTGGCATAACTGGTCATGATCAGCACCGGAGTGCCCTGGCCGAGCTTGATCAGCTCGGTGCCAGGCGCGCCGGGCAGGCGCAAGTCACTGACAATCAGGTCGAAGGTGGCAATGCTGAAGCGTTCCTGGGCTTCCTGCACCGAGCCGGCTTCGCTGACCTGGTACTGGTTCCGTTCGAGCAGGCGGCGCAAGGCCGAGCGGATGATGGTTTCGTCTTCGACGATCAGAATATGCGGCATTGATTCAATTCTCTCGACGGTCTCGAATTTCAGGGGACGTCGCTACGACATGCCGGGGCAGGGTCACGCGGATCCGTGTGCCACGTTGCCGTTCGATGTCGGCCGGGCTGTCGATGGTGATTTGCCCATAATGCTCTTCCACGATGGAATAGACCAGAGCGAGCCCCAGTCCGGTTCCTTCGCCCGGATCCTTGGTGGTGAAGAAGGGTTCGAACAGGCGGTCCATGATGTTTTTCGGTATCCCGCTGCCCTCGTCCTCGACGATCAGGTCGACGGTGTGTTCGTTCGCTTCGCTGCGCACCCGTACCGCGCTGCCGGGCGGCGAGGCATCGCGGGCGTTGGAGAGCAGGTTGATCAGCACCTGGGCCAGGCGCTGCGGATCCCCATCGGCCCAGTGCTCCGGGTCGCAGAGGTTGAAGAACTGTACTTCGAAATTGCGCCGGTTCAACGCCAGCAGACCGATGGCATCCTGCGCCACTTCGGCCAGGCATACCGGCTCCTCGCTATTCTGGTGGCTGCCGCCGGCGTGGGCGAAGCTCATCAGCGACTGGACGATGCGCGACACCCGTTTGGTCTGCTCGAGGATCTGGCTCGACAGCTCGGTGATCTCGCCATCGCCCTCGCGTTCTTCGCGCAGGTTTTGCGCCAGGCAGGCGATGCCGGTAATCGGGTTGCCGATCTCGTGGGCCACGCCCGCAGCCAGGCGGCCGATACTGGCCAGGCGCTCGGAGTGCACCAGCTTGTCTTCCAGGGCCTGGGTTTCGGTGAGGTCCTCGACCAGCAGCACCAGGCCGCTGTTGCCGGGGGCCAATGGCTCGTCGATCGCCGCCTTGTGCAGGTTCAGCCAGCGCGGCTGGCCGTCCAGCGCCAGGCGTTGCTTGTGCAAGTGCTCGTCGGGCACGTCGATGAAGCCCTGCAACAGGCCGCGCCACGGTTCGCCGATGGTCACCAGGCGTGAGCCGACCACGTGTTTCGCGGCAATTCCGGTCAGCTCCTCCATGGCCTTGTTCCACATCAGGATTTCCTGGTCCTTGGCCAGCGAGCAGACGCCCATGGGCAGCTCCTGCAGGGTCTGGCGGTGGTAGCGGCGCAAGGCATCGAGCTCGGCGGCAAGGCCGGTGAGGCGCGAGTGGTAGTCTTCCAGGCGGCTTTCTATGAAGTGGATGTCTTCGGTAACGTAGTTTTCGTTACCGGACTTGTACGGCAGGAAGGTCTCGACCATGTCCTGGGCCACGCTCGGCCCCATCAGGCCCGAGAGGTTGGCCTCGATGCGGTCGCGCAGACGGCGCAAGGCATAGGGGCGGCGCTCGTCGAACGGCAGGTAAAGATCACGCAGGGCCTGCTCGACTTCTTTCTGCGCGGCCTTTGCGCCCAGCGGCTTGGCCAGCTGGGTGGCGAATTCCTGCGGCGAGGCGGCATGCAGTTCGCGGCGTTGCGGGCGGCGCACGTTGTCCACTGCACAGGCCTCGGCGGCGCTGACTTCTTCGCTGCTGGCGTTGGTGAACAACGAAATGAGTGTGAACAACAGCACGTTGGCGGCCAGCGAAGCGATCGCCGCCATGTGCCAGCTGGTGTCGTCGAGCACATAGATCATGTCCAGCAGCGGAATGTAGAAGCCCTGCAGGTTGCCCAGCAGCGGCAGCAGCATGGTCACCATCCACACCAGGATCCCGGCCAGCAGGCCTGCGATGAAGCCGCGGCGGTTGGCGGTCGGCCAGTACAGCACCGACAGTACGCCAGGCAGGAACTGCAAGGTGGCGACGAAGGCGACGATGCCCAGGTTGGCCAGGCTCTGGTGGTTGTTCTGGGTCAGGTAGAACATGAACCCGGCGGTGATGATGGCGACGATCAGCGCCCGGCGGGTCCATTTCAGCCAGCGATAGATGTTGCCTTCAGCCGGCGGCTGGTACAGCGGCAGCACCAGGTGGTTGAGCGCCATGCCCGACAGCGCCAGGGTGGTGACGATGATCAGCCCGCTGGCGGCCGACAGCCCGCCGACATAGGCCAGCAGTGCCAGCGCTTCGTTGTTGGCCGCAATGCCCAGCCCCAGGGTGAAGTACTCGGGGTTGGTGCTGGCGCCCAGGCGCAGGCCGGCCCACAGCACCAGCGGCACGGCCAGGCTCATCAGCAGCAGGAACAGCGGCAGGCCCCAGCTGGCGCTGACCAGCGAGCGCGGGTTGAGGTTTTCGGTGAAGGCCATGTGGTACATGTGCGGCATGACAATGGCCGAGGCGAAGAACACCAGCAGCAGGGTGCGCCATGGGCCTTCCTGAAGCGGGGTGTGCAGCGCCGCCAGGGCGGTCTGGTTCTGCAGCAGCCATACTTCCAGGCCGTGCGGGCCGCCAAAAACGCCATACAGGGCATAAAGGCCGATGCCGCCGAGCGACAGCAGCTTGATTACCGATTCGAAGGCGATGGCGAACACCAGGCCTTCATGCTTCTCCCGCGTGGCGATGTGGCGCGAGCCGAAGAAGATGGTGAACAGGATGATCAGCGTACAGAAGGCAAAGGCCACCCGGGCCTTGACCGGCTCGCCGGTGAGGATGCTGATCGAGTCGGCCACCGCCTGGATTTGCAGGGCGAGCAAGGGCAGCACGCCGATCAGCATGAAGATGGTAGTCAGTGCGCCGGCCCAGGTGCTGCGAAAGCGGAAGGCCAGCAGGTCGGCCAGCGACGACAGCTGGTAAGTGCGGGTGATCTTGAGGATCGGGTACAGCAGCACCGGGGCCAGCAGGAAGGCTCCGGACACCCCCAGGTAACAGGCAAGGAAGCCGTAACCATATTGATAGGCAAGCCCCACCGAGCCATAAAAAGCCCAGGCACTGGCATACACGCCGAGCGACAGGGTGTAGGTGAGTGGGTGGCGAATGATCGAACGCGGGATCAGCCCACGCTCGCTGATCCAGGCCACACCGAACAGCACCATCAGGTACGCGGCGCTGATCAGGATCATCTGGGTCAGGCTAAAGCTCATCGGCATCTCGTTGGCTCTGCAGGATGAAGGTGACGACGATCAGGATCAGCCAGAGCAGGTAGGGGCGGTACCAGGCACCGGTCGGTTCGATCCACCAGTCCATGATGGCCGGGGAGAACAGGTAGATCCCCACGACCAGAAGCAGGACCAAACGATAGATGTACATGCTGGCCTCGATGGTTGGGCGCTGCGGGCTTGGACTTATTATTGGCGCAAATGGCGGGGGCGATGCTAGCGGGAATCGGTAGTGTTAGCCAAGGGTTTGAAATTGTTGGGCTTTTGTTTTTGCGGTGGTTGCCATTGCTGGCCTCAATGCAAATCGGCCTCGGGCACTGTCGTGCGCTGCGCAATCGCCCCCGGCTGCCACTGCTGGCGCGCCACGGCCAGCACTTCAGCCGGCGTCGCCAGCAACCATTGCGGCTCGGTTTCCTGGCCCAGCGCGCGTAACGCCCGCAACAGCAACGGCGTCGCCTGATCGGCCTCAAGCGGCGGTGAACGGTACGATTTACCCAGCTTGTGCCCATCCGGCTGGATGATCAGCGGTATATGCAGGTAGCGCGGCTGGGAAAAACCCAGCAGCTCCTGCAGGTAGAGCTGGCGCGGCGTATTGTCGAGCAGGTCGGCGCCGCGCACGATATCGGTAACCCCTTGCCAGGCATCATCCAGCACCACTGCCAGCTGGTACGCATACAGCCCGTCCCGGCGCTGGATGACGAAGTCACCCACGTCCCGTCCCAGGTGCTGTTCATACGCGCCCTGCACCCGGTCGTTGAAGCGGTAGATCAGCTCGGGCACCCGCAGGCGGATTGCCGCGCCTTCGCGAGCATGCCCGGCATTGCGGCAAAACCCTGGGTAAATACCGTTGTGGCTTTCCAGCTGCTTGCGTGAGCAGGTGCAGGCGTAGGCCAGGCCCATATTGAACAAGCGGTCCACTACCGCGGCGTAGGCGTCGTGGCGCTGGCTTTGGAACACCACCTCGCCATCCCACTCCAGCCCGTAACGTTCCAAGGTCTGCAGGATGGCATCGCGGGCGCCGGGCATTTCCCGGGGCGGGTCGGTGTCTTCCATGCGCAGCAGCCAGCGGCCATCCACGGCGCGGGCATCGAGCCAGGAGGCGAGGGCGGCGACCAGCGAGCCGAAGTGCAGGAAGCCGCTGGGGGTGGGGGCGAAGCGTCCGATGTAGCGGGAGTCGTTCATGGGCCGTAGTGCGTCTGAAAATGAAACGGGGCGCATGATGCGCCCCGTCAGGATGGAAGAAGGGTCAGCCTTTGCCGACTGTCTTTTCCTTCTTCTCCGCGATTTCCTTGCAGTCGAAGCACAGGTCCGCAGTGGGACGGGCTTCAAGTCGACGCAGGCCGATCTCGATGCCGCAGGAGTCGCACCAGCCGTACTCTTCGTCCTGGATCTTCTGCAGGGTCTTGTCGATCTTCTTGATCAACTTGCGCTCACGGTCACGGTTGCGCAGTTCCAGGGCGAATTCTTCTTCCTGGCTGGCGCGGTCGGCCGGGTCGGGGAAGTTGGCCGCTTCGTCCTTCATGTGCGTTACGGTCTGGTCCACGCTGGTCATCAGTTCAAGCTTCCAGGCCCCCAGAAGCTTGACGAAATGCTTGCGCATGGGCTCGCCCATGTACTCTTCGCCCTTGGTCTCTTTATAGGGCTCTACACCGTACATGGTCTGATTGGTTTTTTGCTTTTCTACGGTGGACATGAATAGACCGCCTCTCACTCATCTGATCCAATGCGCAGGATGCTCCATCTCCGGCACCCGCCGGCCCTGCGACTGCGAGCCGCCGAACTTACCAGATAGATCGGGGGTGCGCTACCCCGCCCGATCCTACGTGTTGACAGCGCCGCGAAGCGTACGTTCGGTGCCGCGCAGAGGTAGAATCACCAGTTTAGACCCAATTGAGAGAAGGTCATGGCCCACCCCTACAGTGCGCGCAGCCGCGCCATCGAACCCTTTCACGTCATGGCATTGCTGGCGCGGGCCAACGAACTGCAGGCGGCCGGGCACGACGTGATCCACCTGGAAATCGGCGAGCCTGACTTCACCACCGCCGCGCCGATCGTCGAGGCCGGACAGGCCGCACTGGCTGCCGGGCATACCCGTTATACCGCCGCGCGCGGCCTGCCGGCGCTGCGCGAGGCGATCGCGGGCTTCTATGATCAGCGCTATGGCGTGGCGGTCGACCCTGAACGCATCCTCATCACCCCAGGTGGCTCTGGCGCACTGCTGTTAGCCAGCAGCCTGCTGGTCGACCCGGGCAAGCACTGGCTGCTGGCGGACCCGGGCTACCCGTGCAACCGCCACTTCCTGCGCCTGGTCGAGGGCGGGGCACAACTGGTGCCGGTGGGGCCTGAGGTGAACTACCAGCTGACGGCCGACCTGGTCGACCGCTACTGGGATCAGGACACGGTCGGTGCGTTGGTCGCTTCGCCTGCCAACCCGACGGGCACCGTGCTCGATCGCGATGAGCTGGCCAGCCTGTCCACGGCGACCCGCCAGCGCAATGGCCACCTGGTGGTGGATGAGATCTACCACGGGCTGACCTACGGCATGGATGCACCGAGCGTCTTGGAAGTGGACGATGCGGCGTTCGTCCTGAATAGTTTTTCCAAGTATTTCGGCATGACCGGTTGGCGCCTTGGCTGGCTGGTGGCCCCGCCCGACGCCGTGGCCGACCTGGAGAAGCTGGCGCAAAACCTCTACATCAGTGCTCCGAGCATGGCCCAGCACGCTGCGCTGGCGTGCTTCCAGCCAGAGACCCTGGCGATTTTCGAAACGCGCCGCGCCGAGTTTGCCCGCCGCCGCGACTACCTGTTGCCGGCCCTGCGCGAACTGGGTTTCCGTATTGCCGTGGAGCCACAGGGTGCGTTCTATCTATATGCCGACATCAGCGCTTTTGGCGGTGATGCCTTCGCCTTCTGCCGGCATTTCCTGGAAACCGAGCACGTGGCTTTCACCCCAGGCCTGGACTTCGGTCGCCACCTGGCCAGCCATCATGTGCGTTTCGCCTACACCCAGAGCCTGCCGCGCCTGGAAGAGGCGGTACGGCGCATTGCCCGTGGTTTGCGGAGTTGGCAGGCGTAGATGATGTTCTTTCCTTTACTCGAGCAAGGGCGCCTGCTGCGCCGTTACAAGCGTTTTCTGGCGGACATCGAACTGGCCAACGGCGAGCAGTTGACCATCCACTGCCCCAACACCGGCTCCATGCTCAATTGCATGCGCGAGGGTGGGCAGGTCTGGTTCAGCCGCTCCAACGACCCCAAGCGCAAGCTGCCGGGCACCTGGGAAATCAGCGAGACACCTCAAGGGCGCCTGGCGTGTGTCAATACAGGGCGGGCCAACGCGCTGGTCGAAGAAGCGCTGCGCGCTGGGGTGATCCACGAGCTGGCGGGCTTCACTGCGCTCAAGCGCGAAGTGGCCTACGGCGAAGAAGGCAGCCGCGTGGACTTTTGCCTGCAGTTCGCTGAAGGGCCGGCCTTTGTCGAGGTCAAGAGCGTGACCCTGGGCTACCCGGACACGGCTGTGGCAGCCTTTCCGGATGCCGTCACGCAGCGCGGTGCCAAACACCTGCGGGAGCTGGCCACGCTGGCCCGGCAAGGTATTCGCGCCGTACAGTTGTACTGCGTGAATCTCACCGGCATCGAAGCCGTGCGCCCGGCCGAAGAGATCGATGCGGCTTATGCCAAGGCACTGCGCGCCGCCGTGGCGGATGGGGTCGAGGTGCTGGCCTATGGCGCGCGCCTGGATGCCGAGCACATCGTCATCGACCGCCCATTGCCGGTGCTGCTCAACCCTTGAACCACACTCCCTGGCTGTCTTCCAGGCAGGCCAGGGGCTGCAAGGCTTCACCCTCGCAGGGGCCGGCCACGCATTCGCCGCTTTCGATCAGGAACAGCGCGCCGTGATGGGCGCAGTGGATCAGGCTGGCGCTTTCGTCCAGAAACGCATGCGCCTGCCAGTTCAAGGGGATGCCCCGGTGCGGGCAGCGGTTGCGGTACAGGTGCAGCACGCCCTGGCGACGCACGCCGAACAGTTCGATGCCGGCTACGCTGAAGGCGCGGCTGTGGCCCTCGGCCAGGGCTGCGGAAGTACATAGAAAGTGCATTGCAGGGACGACTCGTGAAACAAGTGATGGCTTGACGCTTCAATGCGAATAATTATCAAATTGCCCGCGTTCGCTGCGCCCGGCCGTCCATGGTGCGCAGTTATGCCGCTCGCCACAAGGCGTGTGGCCCGTCTTCAGAAGGAATTCGATGATGCGTCGTCCTGCCGCCTTGCTCACCCTGTGCGCAGCCCTCGTTGTTTCCACCCAGGCGTTGGCCGCCGAATTGCCACAGCGCTGGGTCAGCGCCGGCGGTGCCTTGAGTGAGTGGATCAGTGCGCTGGGTGGCGAGCCACGCCTGGTAGGGGTCGATACCACCAGCCAGCACCCTGAGTCTTTGAAGGCGTTGCCGAGCATCGGTTATCAGCGGCAGTTGTCGGCCGAGGGCATCCTCAGCCTGCGCCCGGATGTGCTGGTGGGAACTGAGGAAATGGGCCCGCCGCCGGTGCTGGCGCAAATCCGCAACGCAGGCGTTCGGGTCGAACTGTTCTCCAGCAAGGCCGAGTTGGCAGCTGTCGATGAGAACCTCAAACAGCTGGGCACGCTGCTGGGCTCCGAGCAAAAGGCGGCGCAACTGGCTGCGGATTATCACCAGCAGCTCGACGCATTGCAGGCACAGATCAAGCAGGCCCAGGCCAACCACAAGGTGCCAGGCGTGCTGTTGTTGGTCGGCCATGCTGGCGCCAAACCCTTGATTGCCGGGCAGGGCACCGCCGGTGACTGGCTGTTGCGTCAGGCCGGGGCGCGTAACCTGGCGCAGCATCAGGGTTACAAGAACTTCTCCAATGAAGCGTTGGCGGCGCTGGACCCGGATGTGGTGGTGGTCTCCGACCGCGCCTTGATCGGTGACCAGGCCGTGCAGGCATTGCTCAAGGAAAACCCGGCCCTGGCCACCTCCCGAGCGGCGCGCGACAAGCGCCTGCTGTCGCTTGACCCGACCCTGCTGGTCGGCGGCCTGGGCCCACGCTTGCCGGTGGCCCTGCAAGACCTGGCGGCGGCGTTTTACCCGGCTGCGAAGGTCAGCCTCACGCAATGAAACAGCGCGTCCAGCCACGTACCCTGATCATCGGTCTGAGCCTGCTGTGCCTGTTGGCGGTCTGGTTGTCGCTTGCCCTGGGGCCGGTCAGCCTGCCGCTGTTCGATACCTTGCGCGCTGGCCTGCGCCTGCTGGGGCTGCCGATCGCCGGCGACGGCCTGCAGCAGGCCGAAATGATCCTCGGCCAGATCCGCCTGCCGCGCACCTTGCTGGGGCTGGCGGTTGGCGCGGTGCTGGCGCTGTCCGGCGTGGCCATGCAAGGGTTGTTTCGCAACCCGCTTGCCGACCCCGGCCTGGTCGGGGTCGCCGCCGGTGCCGCGATGGGCGCTGCGGTCGCTATCGTCGGCGGCAGTTGGTTTGGCGGAATGCCAGAGGCGCTCGCGCCTTATCTGTTGTCGGTGTGCGCCTTTGCCGGTGGGCTGGGGGTGACAGCACTGGTCTATCGCCTGGGGCGGCGTGACGGCCAGACCAACGTGGCCACGATGCTGCTGGCTGGCGTTGCAATGACCGCGCTGGGTGGCGCGGCAGTGGGGCTGTTTTCGTACCTGGCCGATGACGCCGCCCTGCGCACGCTGACCTTCTGGAACCTGGGCAGCCTCAATGGCGCCAGCTACGACCGGCTGTGGCCGCTACTGCTAGTGGCCGCCGGCGTGGCGCTGTGGTTGCCACGCCGGGCGCGGGCACTGAATGCATTGCTGTTGGGCGAGTCCGAAGCGCGGCACCTGGGCATCGAGGTGGAACGGCTCAAGCGCGAACTGGTGTTCTGCACCGCGTTGGGTGTCGGGGCAGCCGTGGCGGCAGCGGGCTTGATCGGCTTCATCGGCTTGGTGGTCCCCCACCTGGTGCGCTTGCTGGCGGGGCCTGACCACCGCGTGGTGTTGCCCGCATCGTTGCTGGCCGGCGGTGTGCTGATGCTGTTCGCCGACCTGGTGGCGCGCTTGGCGCTGGCACCCGCCGAACTGCCGATCGGCATCGTCACGGCATTTATTGGTGCGCCGTTTTTCCTGGTTCTGCTGATTCGAGGGCGCAGTTGATGTTGCAAGTCGAGGGCCTGCACCTGCGGCGCGGGAGCAATGAAGTGCTGCATGACATCCACTTGCAGTTGCACCCGGGCCAGGTGATGGGTGTGCTCGGCCCCAATGGTGCGGGCAAGAGCAGCCTGCTGGGCGTGTTGTGTGGCGAGCTGGCGCCGGGGCAGGGGCGGGTGACGCTGCAGGGCCAGCCACTGGCGGACTGGGCGGGGCAGGAGCGGGCCAGGCGGCTGGCAGTATTGCCGCAAGTGTCGAGCCTGGGGTTTTCGTTCAGGGTCGAGGAAGTGGTCGGCATGGGGCGCATGCCGCACGGCAGCGGCCAGGTGCGTGACGCCGAGATCGTCGAGGCGGCCCTGCGTGCGGCGGATGCCTGGCACCTGGTGGGGCGCAGCTACCTGGCCTTGTCGGGCGGTGAGCGGCAACGGGTGCACCTGGCACGGGTGCTGGCGCAGTTATGGCCGGGCGAGCAGGGCACCACGTTGCTGCTCGACGAGCCGACCTCGATGCTTGATCCACTGCACCAGCACACCACGCTGCAGGCCGTGCGCAGTTTTGCCGATCGTGGAGCGGCCGTCCTGGTGATCCTGCATGACCTGAACCTGGCGGCGCGCTACTGTGATCGTATCCTGTTGCTCGAACAGGGCCGCTGCCATGCCCTTGCATCGCCCCAGGACGTGCTGACGCCCGGGGCATTGAAGGCGGTATTTGGCATCGATGTACTGGTACAGGCTCACCCCGAGCGCGGTCATCCGCTGATCATCACCCGTTAGGAGGCATTGCCGATGCGCCGTCCATTGCTGTCTGCAAGCTCGTTGTGCCTGGTACTGGTGCTGGGGGGCTGTCAGGCCAGCTTGGCGCCGCTACCTGCCTGGCAGAGCAGCGAGGGGCGTGACAGCGCAGAACTTGGGCAAATCCACGATTTGGCCAGCGGCCAGGTCATGACGCCTGAACAGTTGGTCCAGCAGTTGGCTGCCGCACCGCGCGTGCTGGTCGGCGAAAAACATGACAACCCCGATCATCACGCGCTGCAACTGTGGTTGATGCGCGCCTTGCAGGTTCAGCGTGCGCAGGGCAGCCTGCTGCTGGAGATGTTGCAACCTGAGCAGCAACCACGCGTGGATGCGCTCGAAAGCCAGGCGCGGCTACCGCAGGACTTGCCCAAGGCACTGGCCTGGCAGGAGGGGTGGGACTGGCAGCTGTATGGGCCAATCGTCAGTGAAGCATTGCGCAGCCATGTTCCCCTGCTGGCCGCCAACGTGTCGTCGAGCGAAATGCGCCAAACCTATCGGAACCCGAAACCCTTGTCGGGGGTGCAATCGAATGCGCCAGCGGTCAAGGCGGCATTACTCGAACAGGTCAGGGCAGGGCACTGCAATTTGCTGCCCGAAAGCCTATTGCCGGCCATGCTCGCCGTTCAGCAACAGCGTGACCGACGTATCGCCGAGCGTCTTCTGGCCGCGCCGCAACCGGCTTTGCTGTTCACCGGCGCGTACCACGCACGCAAGGACCTCGGTGTGCCATTGCACCTGTCCGACCTGGGCGCGACAGGCCAGACCAGGGTGCTGTTGCTGGCCGAAGTCGGCGAGCAGGTCGAGGCGGGGATGGCGGACTATGTGTGGTACACGGCGGCGATGCCCGAGCAGGATTACTGCGCCCAACTGCGCAAATAAGGCCCTCGCCAAATTTGAGGCAAAAAAAGACCCGGCAAAAAGCCGGGTCAATAACCGTGATTAGCCTGATGAGGAGATAATCTGAGAGTCCGAACCAGGGGCTTTCAGGTTATCCAACCAGTCTCGCGACCAGTTGTGATAATCATAACGATTCTCATTTCGTCGTCAATCCCCTTTCGGGGTTTATTTCATATTTTTTTGCGCAGGGCATTTCGCATCGAGTTGTTGATTGAGCGCTTGCTTGCGCTCGGCCGGCAAATCGTTCCAGTGCATGTCCAGCAGCGCGCCTTCAATGGCGTACAGCAACACCTTCGACGCCCGGAACCCTCGCGTTTTCACGGCCTGGTAGGCACCCACCGCGCCTAGCCGACGCAAATCCGATGCACTGTGGATACCGGCCGCGTGCAACCACTGCGCGGAGGTCTTGCCAAGATTCTTCAGATGCTGCAATTCATCGTTCATCGAGCCTCCTTGCGATGGCTGAACGGGTCTTGGGTCTAAATCGCGAGCAGGTCAGAAAGGAGTGTAGCGGGGGTTGGAAAATGCGCGGCCTTTTGCCATCGGGGGCGACGAGATGCCCTGTTTGCGCAGGGATAGGCTGTTCGGGCCGGCCAGGCGGCGGCCCGAACACAGGGGCGATTACAGGCCTGGCAGGCGCTGACGGACCTGGTCGATCACCTGGTCCATGCTGCTGGCATCCTGGGTCTCGACGCGCGTGCTTTGCTGCAGTTCCACCGCATCGAGTGGCTCACGGCTGGCCTGTTGGGCTTTGACCACGTCCAGGGTGGCGTCCGACGGGTCGGTGTTTTCTGCCTGGCGCTGCTCCAGCCAGCTGGCGATGACTGCCTCCGGGGCTTGGCAATCGAGGATGAGGAATGGCACGCCGGTGGCGTTGGCGACATCCGCGGCGGCCTTGCGTTGGGCATGCTTGAGGTAGGTGGCATCGAGCACCACCGGGAACCCAGCACGCAGGAGGGTTGCGGCCAGCTGGTGCAGGCGCTGGTAGGTGGCAGCACTGGCATCCTGGTCGTAGATACCGGCTTGCAATTGGCCAGCTTCGGTTTGTGGCTGCTCACCGAACAGGCGCTTGCGCTCCACGTCCGAGCGCACGCGCACAGCGCCAAGGGCTTCGACCAGGCGCATGGCCACGTGGCTCTTGCCCACGGCCGAGACACCGTGGGTGATGGCCAGCAGGCGCGAAGGAATGGCGCTGTAGCTTTCGGCCAGGTTGGCGTAGTTGCGGTAGGTGCGCAGGCTGGTGGCGCGCTGCACGCCATCGGCACCGGCCGGCATGCTGAACAGGGCGATCTTGGCGCGAACCAAGGCGCGGTAGGCCTTGTAGAAGTTGAGCACTTCCAGGCCTTCGTAGTCGCCGGTCAGTTCCAGGTACTGGCTGACGAAGCGACGTGCCAGGCACTTGAGGCCTCGGTCTTCCAGGTCCATGGCGAGGAAGCCGGTGTCGGCCCACACATCGGTCTTGCGGAACGGTTCGTTGAACTCGATGCAGTCGAAGATCACGACCTTGCCATCGATCACGGTCGCATTACCCAGATGAATGTCGCCATGGCATTCGCGGGTGAAACCATTGGCTTTGCGCTTCTCGAACAGGTCCTTCAGGCGTTCGAAGCTGCTGCGCGCCCAAGCCTGCAGATTGTCCAGCTGCTGCAGGTCGGCCTTGTCGCTGAGGAACGGGCGGATCTGCTCGAAGTTCTGCTCGACCGGCGCCATGACGCTTTCAGCTGAACCGAAAGGTTGCTCGGCAGGTACTTTGGGCGTCTGCAGATGGAACTCGGCGATCTGCTTGGCCAGCTGGTCGATGTGGCCCGCATTCAGTTCGCCATTGGCCTGCAGGGTGTTGAGCATCTGCCCCTGAGGGAACTGGCGCATTTTCAGCGCGTACTCGATCGCCACGCCTTCCCCGCCAATATGCGGGGCTTCGGCGCTGCCGGTGATCGGCAGCACATCCAGGTACAGGCCTTCGGTCAGGCGCTGGTTCAAGCGCAACTCTTCGTTACAGAAATGCTGGCGCTGATCCAGCCCGGTGAAGTCGAGGAAGCCGAAGTTCATCGGCTTCTTGATCTTGTAGGCGTACTCGCCGGTGAGCAGGACCCAGGAGATGTGCGTCTCGATCAGCTCGAAGCCTTTCACAGGGTGAGGGTAGAGGGCAGGGTTCTGCAATGCATTGATCAAGGCTTGGCTCACGGGAAATCCTTCCGGGGGCAGGGAATTCGAAGGCGCCATTATGGTCAATGGTGCCGCCCCTGCATACCGCCAGAGGGCGCCTGCCCAGCCTTTACAAAGTGCGTATAATCCGCCGCCATGACTCGAACCCGAAATTCCCGTACCCCTCAGAAACGCCCGACCGGCCGCTCGCGCGCCTGGCTGGGCTGGGCTTTGAAGCTCAGCCTGGTCGGCCTGGTGATCGTCGCCGGCCTCGCGGTTTACCTCGATGCCGTCGTTCAGGAGAAGTTCTCCGGCAAGCGCTGGACCATCCCGGCCAAGGTGTACGCCCGGCCGCTGGAGCTGTTCGTCGGCCAGAAACTCAGTAAAAACGACTTCCTCACCGAACTCGACGCACTCGGTTACCGGCGTGAAAGCGCGGCCAATGGCCCGGGCGCTGCTGCAGTCAACGGCAACACCGTCGACCTGAACACCCGCGGTTTCCAGTTCTACGAGGGCATGGAGCCTGCGCAGTTCGTGCGTGTGCGCTTCTCCGGCGACTATGTTGCAGGGCTTTCCGGCGCCAACAACGGCAAGCTCGACGTGGTACGCCTCGAACCCCTGATGATTGGCGGTATCTACCCGAAAAACCTCGAAGACCGCATCCTGATCAAGATCGACCAGGTACCGCCGTACCTGCTCGAAACCCTGGTGGCCACGGAAGACCGCGACTTCTACAGCCACTTCGGCGTGTCGCCCAAGTCGATCGCCCGCGCAATTTGGGTCAACACTTCGGCCGGCTCTATGCGCCAGGGCGGCAGTACCCTGACCCAGCAGTTGGTCAAGAACTTCTACCTCACCAGCGAGCGCAGCCTCAGCCGCAAACTGACCGAAGCGATGATGGCCGTGTTGCTGGAAGTGCACTACGACAAGCGCGAAATCCTCGAGGCCTACCTCAACGAGGTGTTCGTCGGCCAGGATGGCCAACGTGCCGTGCACGGCTTCGGCCTGGCCAGCCAGTTCTTCTTCAGCCAGCCGCTGTCGGAACTCAAGCTGCACCAGATCGCCTTGCTGGTGGGCATGGTCAAGGGGCCGTCCTACTACAACCCACGGCGCTACCCCGAGCGCGCGCTGGCGCGGCGTAACCTGGTCCTGGACCTGGTGGCCGAGCAGGGCGTGGCCAGCCAGGAAGCGGTCGATGCCGCGAAGAAGATGCCGCTGGGCGTAACCAAGCGTGGCAGCCTGGCCGACAGCTCATTCCCGGCCTTCCTCGACCTGGTCAAGCGTCAGCTGCGCCAGGACTACCGCGATGAAGACTTGACCGAAGAAGGCCTGCGTATCTTCACCAGTTTCGACCCGATCCTGCAGATGAAGGCCGAAACGTCCATGAGTGAGACCTTCAAGCGCCTGGCAGGGCGCAAAGGTTCGGATGAAGTCGAGTCGGCCATGGTCGTGACCAACCCGGAAACCGGTGAGGTACAGGCGCTGATCGGCAGCCGTCAGTCAGGCTTTGCCGGCTTCAACCGTGCGATCGACGCCGTGCGGCCGATTGGCTCGCTGGTCAAGCCGGCGGTCTACCTGACCGCGCTGGAGCAGCCGAGCAAATACACCCTGACCAGTCGGGTGCAGGACGAGGCGTTCTCGGTCAAAGGTGCCAATGGTCAAGTCTGGCGCCCGCAGAACTACGACCGTCGCCCGCATGGCACCATTTACCTGTATCAAGGCCTGGCCAACTCCTACAACCTGTCGACCGCCAAGATCGGCCTGGAAGTGGGCGTGCCCAATGTGATCAAGACCATCGGCCGGCTGGGTGTGAGTGTCGACTGGCCGGCGTTCCCGGCGATGCTGCTGGGCGCGGGGGGCATGTCACCGATGCAGGTGGCGACCATGTACCAGACCATCGCCAACGGCGGCTTCAACACGCCGATGCGCGGTATCCGCAGTGTGCTCACCGCCGAAGGCGAGCCGCTCAAACGTTACCCGTTCCAGATCCAGCAGACCTTCGACCCAGGCTCCATCTACCTGGTGCAGAACGCCATGCAGCGGGTGATGCGCGAAGGCACCGGCCGCTCGGTGTACAACGTGCTACCCAGCTCGCTGACCCTGGCGGGCAAGACCGGTACCAGTAACGACTCGCGTGACAGTTGGTTCTCCGGCTTCAGCCAGGACCTGCTGGCGGTGGTGTGGATGGGCCGTGACGATAACGGCAAAACCCCGTTCACCGGTGCTACCGGCGCCCTGCAGGTGTGGACCAGCTTCATGAAGAAAGCCGACCCGCTGCCGCTGGACATGCCGCAGCCGGACAACGTGGTGCAGGCCTGGATCGACCCGTACAGTGGGCAAGGTTCCGACGGAAGTTGTCCCGGCGCGGTGCAGATGCCGTATATTCGCGGGAGCGAACCGCCCGCCGGCGCAACCTGTGGCGGCGAGCAGAATCCGGCAGAATCGGTCATGGACTGGGTCAAAGGCTGGATGAATTGAGCCCTGGCAGCATTGATGAGGTGTTAAGTGAATAAGTGGTTGTTTCCTGCCGTGACGGCACTGGTGGTGCTCCAGGGTTGTTCCAGCGTTCAGCGTGGCAACATCCCGGTGGTGGATTCGAGCACGCGCGTGTCCAACAGCGAGCGCGTGACGGCCAACCGCTCGGCGGCCGGCATGAACAACGGCACGTCGCAGGCGCAGTCGCTGCCCGAAGACTCCGGTGTGACCGTGATGATTCCGCAAGGTGCTGGCGCCACCGGGATCCAGACCTTCCCGGCCGGTAACGGCGTAGCGCCCATCAGCACTGCGCCGATCACCACCGGGCCAGTCACATCGGCACCGATGACGACCAACCCCAACCCGATCGCCGACGAACCGTTCGACATCGCCTCGATGACCAACCCCCCGGCCGCTGCCAACGCCCCGACCGGCATCCCGCGCAGCGGTGCGGCGTCCGGTGGCCTGTCGGCCGACGAACAGCTCGATGGCCCGGTGCTGGCGCTGTTGACCACCGCCCAGTCGCAACAGGGCAGTGGTGACTTCAATGGCGCCGCGTCCAGCCTGGAGCGTGCCCAGCGCATCGCCCCGCGCGAGCCGCAAGTGCTGTTCCGCCTGGCCCAGGTCCGCCTGTCGCAAGGCGACGCCGCGCAAGCCGAGCAGTTGGCGCGCCGTGCCCTGACCTATGCCAACGGTCGCCCCGACCTGCAGGCCGAACTGTGGAACACCATCGCTCAGGCCCGCGAAAAGCAAGGTGACAGCGCAGGCGCCGCACTGGCTCGGCAAAAAGCACGGGTCAATTCGTAATGGTCGAGCAACGTATTCTGGATATCGCCGACCACTTGCTGCTGATCGAGCGCGAGTTGATCGTGCAAGGCTGGTGGCAGGACGAGCCGCCAAGCGACGAGGCACTGGAGAGTACGGTGCCGTTCGCGGTCGATACCATGAGCTTCGAGCAGTGGCTGCAGTGGATCTTCCTGCCGCGCATGAAAATCATCATCGAGTTGGGCCAACCGCTACCGAACGCCTCTGGCATTCTGGTGATGGCCGAGACGGTGTTCGTCGACCGGCCGGAGCAGAGTCGCGAGCTGCGCCGCCTGCTAGCAGAGTTTGATCAATTGATCGAAGCTTGCGCCTGATTTCTTCTCTTTTTCCATCAAGGGCCGCAGATTGTGGCCCTTTTTTGTGGAAATCTTATTTATTCTGCTGCTGAGTAGGTTTTTAGTGGTGGCAGCAATTCAAGTTGAGGAAAAATTGGCAATAATTTTTCTTGACTTGTAGCCGCCAAATCACAAGAATCCAGATTCCGCTGTAGAGGGACTGCCAGAAGCAGACCCGCTAAGCAGATCATGAGGTGCACACCCGCACCGACCTGTTACACCCCGCAACGCGTTACCTCGCGCTGGGTGGGAAAACCCCGCAACACTCTGGGGCGCTCCCAATACTTGCTCAGTCAGTGCTGACGTTTTCGCTCATGCTCTGCTTGGCAGTAAACCTATTAAGACCCGTCCACTAGGGACGGTATTCTGGCGTTTTAGAGGTGAACAACGTGGAGCTTTTATCTGGCGCTGAGATGGTCGTCCGCTTCTTGCGTGACGAAGGCGTTAAGCACATCTACGGGTACCCTGGTGGTGCTCTCCTGCATGTTTACGACGCCCTGTTCAAGGAACCGGAAGTCGAGCACATCCTGGTTCGTCACGAACAGGCCGCAACCCATATGGCGGACGGCTACGCCCGCGCCACCGGCAAGGCCGGTGTGGTGCTGGTAACCTCCGGCCCGGGCGCGACCAATGCCATCACCGGCATTGCCACCGCCTATATGGACTCGATTCCGATGGTCATCCTGTCCGGCCAGGTGCCTAGCACCATGGTGGGGACCGATGCCTTCCAGGAAACCGACATGATCGGTATCTCGCGGCCGATCGTGAAGCACAGCTTCATGATCAAAAACGCCACCGAGATCCCTGAAGTTCTGAAAAAAGCCTTCTACCTGGCGCAATCCGGCCGTCCAGGCCCGGTCGTGGTCGACATTCCAAAAGATATGACCAACCCGGCCGAGAAGTTCGAATACGTCTATCCGAAGAAGGTCAAGCTGCGCTCCTATAGCCCGGCTGTACGTGGTCACTCCGGCCAGATCCGCAAAGCTGCCGAGATGCTCCTGGCCGCCAAGCGCCCGATCGTCTATGCCGGTGGCGGCGTGATCCTCGGCGGTGGCTCCGAAGCCCTGACCGAAATCGCCAAGTCGCTGAACCTGCCGGTCACCAATACCCTGATGGGCCTTGGCGGCTTCCCGGGTACAGACCGCCAGTTCCTCGGCATGCTCGGCATGCACGGCAGCTACACCGCCAACATGGCCATGCACAATGCTGACGTGATCTTTGCCGTCGGCGCGCGTTTCGATGATCGCGTCGTCAACGGCCCGGCCAAGTTCTGCCCGAACGCCAAGATCATCCACATCGATATCGACCCGGCGTCGATCTCCAAGATGATCAAGGCCGACGTGCCGATCGTAGGCCCGGTCGACAGCGTGTTGAGCGAAATGCTCGGCATCCTCAAGGAAATCGGCGAGCAGCCTGACAAGGCTGCAGCCGAAGCTTGGTGGAAGCAGATCGACGAATGGCGTGGCAATGGCGACCTGTTCCCCTACAACAAGGGCGACGGTAGCGTCATCAAGCCGCAGACTGTGATCGAGACCCTCTGCGAAGTGACCCATGGCGATGCCTTCGTCACCTCCGACGTCGGTCAGCACCAGATGTTCGCGGCGCAATACTACCGCTTCAACAAGCCGAACCGCTGGATCAACTCCGGTGGCCTGGGCACCATGGGCTTCGGCTTCCCGGCGGCCATGGGCGTCAAGCTCAACTTCCCGGATCAGGACGTGGCCTGCGTCACTGGCGAAGGCAGCATCCAGATGAACATCCAGGAGCTGTCCACCTGCATGCAGTACGGCCTGCCGGTGAAGATCGTCAACCTGAACAACGGTGTGCTGGGCATGGTCCGCCAGTGGCAGGACATGGCCTACAACGGCCGTCACTCGCACTCCTATGTCGAGTCGCTGCCTGACTTCATCAAGCTGGCCGAGGCCTATGGTCATGTGGGTATCCGCATCACCAGCCTGAAGGACCTCAAGCCGAAGCTGGAAGATGCCTTCGCGATGAAGGACCGCCTGGTGTTCATCGACATCGCGGTCGACCGTACCGAGCATGTCTATCCGATGCAGATCAAGGATGGCTCGATGCGTGACATGTGGCTGAGCAAGACGGAGCGTACCTGATATGCGGCACATCATTTCCCTGCTGCTGGAAAACGAACCCGGTGCTCTGTCCCGTGTGGTCGGCCTGTTCTCCCAGCGCAACTACAACATTGAAAGCCTGACCGTGGCGCCGACCGAGGACCCGACCCTGTCGCGTCTGACGCTGACCACCGTTGGCCATGACGAAGTGATCGAACAGATCACCAAGAACCTCAACAAGCTGGTCGAAGTGGTCAAGCTTGTCGACCTGTCGGAAAGCGCTCACATCGAGCGTGAACTGATGCTGGTCAAGGTCAAGGCCACCGGTGCCCAGCGTGCCGAGATCAAGCGCACCACGGATATCTTCCGTGGCCAGATCGTCGACGTGACTGCCAGCGTGTACACCGTGCAACTGAGCGGTACCAGCGACAAACTGGACAGCTTCATCCAGGCCATCGGCACTGCATCGATTCTCGAAACCGTGCGCAGTGGCGTCACCGGCATTGCCCGTGGCGACAAAGTGCTCAGCATCTAAATTCAAAAATTAGCGATGGCTCCGCAGGGGCCGAGATATAACCAGGGGTATTTTCATGAAAGTTTTCTACGATAAAGACTGCGACCTTTCCATCATCCAGGGCAAGAAAGTCGCCATCATCGGTTACGGTTCCCAGGGCCACGCCCAGGCGTGCAACCTGAAAGACTCCGGTGTAGACGTTACCGTCGGTCTGCGTAAAGGTTCGGCTACCGTTGCCAAGGCAGAAGCCCACGGCCTGAAAGTTGCCGACGTTGCCACCGCTGTCGCTGCGGCCGACCTGGTGATGATCCTGACCCCGGACGAATTCCAAGGCGCGCTGTACAAGAACGAGATCGAGCCGAACATCAAGAAGGGCGCTACCCTGGCCTTCTCCCACGGCTTCTCGATCCACTACAACCAGGTCGTTCCACGTGCCGACCTCGACGTGATCATGATCGCGCCGAAGGCCCCGGGCCACACCGTGCGTTCCGAGTTCGTCAAAGGCGGCGGCATCCCTGACCTGATCGCTATCTACCAGGACGCTTCGGGCAACGCCAAGAACGTCGCCCTGTCCTACGCTTCGGGCGTTGGTGGCGGCCGTACCGGCATCATCGAAACCACCTTCAAGGACGAGACCGAAACCGACCTGTTCGGTGAGCAGGCTGTTCTGTGCGGCGGTACCGTCGAGCTGGTCAAAGCCGGTTTCGAAACCCTGGTCGAAGCTGGCTACGCGCCAGAAATGGCCTACTTCGAGTGCCTGCACGAACTGAAACTGATCGTTGACCTCATGTACGAAGGCGGCATCGCCAACATGAACTACTCGATCTCCAACAACGCCGAATACGGTGAGTACGTCACCGGCCCGGAAGTCATCAACGAAGAATCCCGCAAGGCCATGCGCAATGCTCTGAAGCGCATCCAGGACGGCGAGTACGCGAAGATGTTCATCTCCGAAGGCGCCACCAACTACCCATCGATGACCGCCAAGCGCCGCAACAACGCCGCTCACGGCATCGAAGTCATCGGCGAGCAACTGCGTTCGATGATGCCGTGGATCTCGGCTAACAAAATCGTCGACAAGACCAAGAACTAAGTCTTATCGAACGATGAAAAACGCGGCTTCGGCCGCGTTTTTTCGTTCTGGCGGTCAGCATCTGGTATAAAGCAGACCAGTGGCCTGCCGTCAGAACCTGTTTCGCGGGCCCGTGTCGAACATTTTCCATCCTGTTGCAAGGTACCCTCCATGAGCGAACGTCCCGAAGAGCCGAACAAGCCCTCCGACGCCGAAAGCCTGCTACCTGTCGATGAGCACGTTGAAGAAGGGCATGACGCCGAAGGGCGCAAGGTGCGCCACCGCGGCATCTACCTGTTGCCCAACCTGTTTACCACCGCCAACCTGTTTGCCGGCTTCTATTCCATCATCAACTCGATGAGCGCGCAGAGCGCCTTGAGTGCGGGCGACCCACGCGAGGCGAGCAAATACTTCGCCTTCGCTGCCATCGCCATCTTCGTGGCCATGGTGCTCGACGGCCTCGATGGCCGTGTCGCACGCATGACCAACACCCAGAGCGCCTTCGGTGCCGAGTACGACTCGCTGTCGGACATGGTTGCGTTCGGCGTGGCCCCGGCCTTGCTGGCCTTCGGTTGGGCGTTGGGCGACATGGGCAAGGTCGGCTGGATGGTCGCTTTCATCTATGTGGCCGGTGCGGCACTGCGCCTCGCGCGTTTCAACACCCAGGTCGGTACCGCCGACAAGCGCTACTTCATTGGCCTGGCCAGCCCGGCTGCCGCCGGTGTGGTTGCCGGTACCGTGTGGGCTTTCAGCGACTATGGCATCCAGGGTTCCAAGCTGTCGTTCCTGGTGGCGCTGCTGGTTGCCGCAGCCGGCATGCTGATGGTCAGCAACATCAAGTACAACAGCTTCAAGGAACTGGACCTCAAGGGGCGTGTTCCCTTTGTCGCGATCCTGGCCGTGGTGCTGGTGTTCGCCGTGGTGTTCAGCGATCCGCCGCGCATTCTGCTGCTGATCTTCCTTGCCTACGCGGCGTCTGGTCCGATCCAGTTCCTGCTCAAGGCTCGTCGGCGCAAAGCGTGACCATAATTTAATGCTGGAATAACCCTCCGGCTCCATAGTCATACTGGTACATCCGTTAACCAGTGCTATGGAGCCGTCATGCTCATCAAGCTTCCTCGGTCGTCCGACTGCAAGGCATCGGAGATCACCCCCGAAGGCATCTATCTTTCCCGTCGCACCCTGCTGGGTGGCTCGCTTGCCGGCCTTGCCCTGGGCGCTGTGCCGTTCGCCGCGCAAGCGGATGAGGCATCGCGTTACGCTGGTGTCGAGGCGGGCGCCGCGCCGGCCTGGTTCAGCGACAAGCTGGCTGGCACGCGCTGGCAAGCCGTGACGGTCAAGGACGAGGCGATCACGCCGTTCAAGGATGCTACCCACTACAACAACTTCTATGAGTTCGGGCCTGACAAAGGCGACCCGGCTGCCAATGGCGGTAGCTTGAAGACCGAGCCCTGGTCGGTGGTGGTCGATGGCGAGGTCGGCAAGCCTGGGCGATATGCGCTGGAAGACTTCGTCAAACCCTACGGGCTTGAGGAACGTATCTATCGGCTGCGCTGCGTGGAGGCTTGGTCGATGGTCATCCCCTGGCTGGGTTTTCCCTTGGCCGAAGTGCTCAAACAGGTCGAACCGACTTCAAAGGCGCGCTATGTGCGCTTCGAAACCCTGCAAGACCCGCAACACATGCCTGGGCAGCGCTCGGGCTTTGCGTTGATCAAGTGGCCTTACGAGGAAGGCTTGAGGCTGGATGAGGCAATGAACCCGCTGACTATCCTTGCCGTGGGCATGTATGGGCGGGAACTGCCCAACCAGAACGGTGCGCCGCTGCGTCTGGTGGTGCCTTGGAAGTATGGCTTCAAGAGTATCAAGTCGATCGTGCGCATCAGTCTGGTTGCCGATCAGCCGCAGACCACCTGGGAAGGGTTGGCACCGGATGAGTATGGCTTCTATGCCAACGTGAACCCTGAAGTCGATCACCCTCGCTGGAGCCAGGCACGTGAGCGGCGCCTGCCCAGTGGGCTGTTCAGTCCCAATGTGAGGCAGACTCAGATGTTCAACGGTTACGCCGATGAGGTGGCGTCGTTGTACACCGGGCTCGACCTGCGGAAGAACTACTGATGCGTTATCCCTGGTTGCGCCTCGCCCTCTTTATAGTTGGGTGTCTTTTTCCGCTGTGGTGGTTGTATGAGGCGGCCATGAGCCTGCTCGGGCCGGACCCAGGGAAGATCCTGATGGACCGGCTGGGGCTTGGCGCGTTGATCTTCCTTTTAGTCACCCTGAGCATGACACCGCTGCAGAAGCTTACAGGGTGGTCCGGCTGGATCGTGATGCGCCGGCAACTGGGGTTGTGGTGCTTTGCTTATATAGTGCTGCACATCCTCTGTTACCTCTTCTTTATCCTGGGGCTCGACTGGGGGCAGTTCGCTGTCGAGTTGCGCAAGCGGCCCTACATTATTGTCGGGGCGCTTGGGTTCCTTGGCTTGTTGGCATTGGCGGTGACCTCCAATCGTTACAGCCAGCGCCGCTTGGGCGCACGTTGGAAGAGGCTGCATAAGCTGGTGTATGTGATTCTCGGGCTGGGCTTGCTGCACTTCCTGTGGATCGTACGTTCCGACCTGCGCGAGTGGGCTGTTTATGCAGCCATTGCTGCCGTGCTGATGGCGGTGCGTATTCCAGCGGTGGCCAGGCGTGTTCCTCGGGTGGTGGGTAGGCGGGGCAGGGCGATTTGAAACATTATTGAAATAAAGGGTTGACGGGGTTTCGAATCCCCTTATAATGCGCCCCACTTCCAGCGTGATCGGAACGAGAAACTCCTTGAGATTCAACGAGTTACTTAATCCAGGC
>NZ_JBIUZK010000010.1:0-163703 GCF_044744955.1 Pseudomonas sp. NPDC087185
CAGAAGAGCGATGTGCCGGAATATACAACGGGGTTCGCTGCGTCGATTTTTGGTGTGATTGGTGCAACGGGTGCGACATTGGTGAGTGTGCGAGCAACGCAGAAGGCCGTGATGTTGAGACTAAGTTTGACGGCACCAGGGATGGCCTTTGGAAATAGCGTTATTAAATTCGTGGGAAGCAACTTATTCGCGCGATTAACGGGATACCCCGCGATAATTTTAAGTTTATTCTCAGACGGCATTAAAGCGTGGCGTCAAAACATTAACGGAAATACAACTGCCTCCGGTTATACGTTCGCGGGCGGATTAACCATGGCAATAGGTTCCGCTGTCGTGCTTGAGGGCATGCTCGCAGTCACAGGAGTTACATCTGTAGTTCCCTTCGCAGGATGGGCTGCAGCGTCTCTAGCGCTAATAGGAGCAGCAATCGTCGTTGGTGCTTTGTATCTTCACGCTAAAGCCCATGAACATGTTCATTCACCTATAGAGCTCTGGGCAGCACGTAGCATTTTCGGCAATCGCATAAACGATGGGGAGCTTCGCCCCGCTATCGCCCTAGACCATGAAAGAAAGCTCCCTTCATTCCCAACACTTCATGCCGAGATCAAAGCTTGGCACCATGAACGTTATAGACCGAAGCTGATTACAGCAGAACAAGCCCAGTCACATGGTGTAGCTGGACTGGATAGTAGGTGGCACCAAAATGATTATTGGTCTCCCCCGAACTGGACGACCCTCACACATAACGAAGTTCCTACTATCGAGCCAACCGTTGAGTTTACAGTGTTTCTACCGGGCTTCATCGTGGGGAAAAGCGAGTGGTCAGGAAGCTTAAGTGGCTCCTGCGAAGCACAAGGCATGATCGAATTTCCGCTCACTCCCACATGCTACTTCATCGACGCAGGTTTGATTCTTAACTTTAACAATACAATGAACAAGCAAAAGCATGCTTCACTAGATCTAGTATACAGGCCCAATCAAGGCCTGGATGAAAACAGTGAGATCAACTCTAACTTTTTACTCGAGCGCTAGCCATGGCAACCCTATGGATATTCAACTCACATTCTTCTACCGGCTTTCCGCCTGCAATGGGAGGCCAGATTGAAAACTTAAGCGACAAGACCTTATGCCTGCGAAACCCATGGGTAACGGACTCCGTCTTCATGGGAAAATTGTATTGTGCATCTATAATCATATTAATGACGGGATTCTACCCCATTCTACTATCCGATGAAGCGTGGAATCCCTACACCTACAACCCCGCCCTGATAGCTGGAACGATACTTGCTCCCTTCATCTTCCTCCCATTTCTTTTCTACCGAATTTATTTTATTAGGAATCTATCAAAATTCTACTTAAACCGCACAACTAAAAAAATCTTATATCAGCGAGGAAAAAAACTGATCTCATTCGACTGGGACAATACAGGGGGTGGTCTTTTTAAACGCACAGAGTTCGGAGGCGCTTCTTTCAGCACCCATTACGCACTGGCGTTTGCCCCTCGACGCGAAGATGGCACTCTTCACCAAAAAGACTGCCTCTGGATCGACAGTAACGAACCTACCGACGCGGACATCAAGCATGTTGCCGAAGTGTGGGAATACCTGCGCCATTTCATGGACCACGGTCCGGACAAACTCCCCCCGCCGGGCGAGCCCAACTGGTGGTACAAGCCTTTGCATGAAATCTGCCTCACCCCGGCACAAGCTTTTCAGCATTACGCTCCCTGGCGCACTGGCGAGCCCGGAGAAATGCAGGGCAAAAAGAACTGGCAACTGCCCTTCTGGGCCGTGCTGTTTCCTTACAACCTGTCCGTCGCCATCTGCTGGTACATCATCTGCCGGCTGGTCAATGTTCAAGCCGCAGCGGCTCCCGCAGAAGCCTTTGAGGAAGCTCCGCCAACTTCAGGTAAAAGGAAGCGACGATGATCAGCCGCGCCACCTCCATCCCCGCCTGCAGCGCGCGCGTGCGCGATGCCCCGGTGTGCCGCTATGCCGACTCGGGCTCCGAACTGGAAAAAGGCTTTGCCCCGCTGCAGTACTCCTCCTACACCTTGCGTGCACTGCGCCCGGGTTATATGTACGTGTTCATGAAAGGCACCAACGGCGAAAATCTGCTAGGCCTTGAGGGCCTGGACAGTAAGTGGGCAAAAGAGAAGACGTGGCCACATTCAAAATGGACGCCAAACACTCACAATGAAGTGCTACAGCAAACAGCCCGAGTGGAGTTCACAATTCTTTTACGCGGATTCAGACCAGGCCAAAGCAATTGGCATGCAAAACTGAGCAGCCACCACAACAAGAGCGGCTCTGCACCCCTTCCGATAAACCCAAAATGCTACGCGACCTCGGCGGGATTAATTCTTAACTTCCCCAATGACACCCAAGGTCAAAGACAGGCAACTTTAAAGATAAGCCACCCCTAACATGGGGTTTAGATGAAGAAGCAGAATCATCCGCCAAATTTACACTTGAGAAATAATCACATGGGAACCATTTGGCTCTTTACACCACAAACCAAAACCCAAAATCCGCCTAAGATAGGAGGCCAAGTCTCCAGTATACGGAAAAACTTGCTAATCTTGAGAAACCCATGGGTTACCGACTCAGTGCTCATGGGAAAGCTCTATACCTCAATGTCTTTAGCGCTCGCACTCATGACTTATTCAGACATAATGAACGAGGAATATCGTCAAGTCATTCTATCAGGCACAAAAGAGCTCACAATCTATCTCCTCACCCCTCTTCTGTTCGCCCCATTCCTAGCTTACAGAATTTACTATATCAAGAACCTCTCCCCAATCTACTTCAACCAAGCGACCCGGACAATCCATTACAAACGAATAAGAAAAACAGTGACGTTCGACTGGGACAACACAGGGGGTGGTCTTTTCAAACGCACCGAGTTCGGCGGATCTTCCTTTAGCGCCAGCTACGCACTCGCATTCGCCCCACGCCGCCAAGACGGCACTTTGCACCAAAAAGACTGCCTCTGGATCGACAGTAACGAGCCTACCGACGCGGACATCAAGCATGTTGCCGAAGTGTGGGAATACCTGCGCCATTTCATGGACCACGGTCCGGGCAAACTCCCCCCGCCCGGCGAGCCCAACTGGTGGTACAAACCTTTGCATGAAATCTGCCTCACCCCGGCACAAGCTTTTCAGCATTACGCTCCCTGGCGCACTGGCGAGCCCGGAGAGATGCAGGGCAAAAAAAACTGGCAACTGCCTTTTTGGGCCGTGCTGTTTCCTTACAACCTGTCCGTCGCTATCGGCTGGTACATCATCTGCCGCGTCTTCAATGTCCGTGCCGCACCGCCCCCGCCTGAAGCCTTTGAAGAAACACCCACTCAACATGTCAGAAGAAATAGAAGTTCCGTTCAGTAGTATCAAAGCCTATACATTAGAGAGATGCATACGCCTAACACGGTATGACAACCCGACCTTGACGCTTAAGGGAAACAAGAAAACGCCGGATTACGAAGACTTTCAAATAGCTGTGGGGGCAGCGATGTGCGAATGGGGTGAATACGCTAGGACGGGCCCAAGCAGGCGTATTTCTTGGCCACCTTGCGAGGGTGATGGGCGCGCCCAGACACAAAGAAGCTCCCATCCATCCAGGCAAAAAGGAAACTAAAATGAAACCTATTGTACTTGTCGGCCATCGCCACCACTGCCCTACCCATGGCGAAGGCACGGTAGAAACTGGGTCAAGCGCCACACTTATAGATGGCAGGGCGGTCGCCCGTGTCGGTGACCGTATCAGTTGCGGAGCGGTCATCGAAACCGGCGCAGAATGCACGGTCATTGAAGGGCAACCAGCAGCCAGGCTGGGTGATACGACGAGCCACGGCGGTACGTTGCTCGAAGGCGACCCTGGATGGCTTATCGAATAACGGCATAGGTCCGCAAGGCTGGGGCTGGTGTATCCAGCCCTCCTCCAGCCTGCCGCAGCCCTCAAAAATCAACCGTAGCCGACAACTGCAACGCTCGCGGATACCCCGGCGATATCGCCCCGTATGACGCCACCCCCGACCAGTACTCACGGTCAAACACGTTCTGCACCGTCGCCCGGAACGTGGTCGGGTGCCCGTCGATCCGGGTGCTATAACGCGCACCCGCATCAAACCGCGTCCAGGCATCGAGCTCCTGGGTATTGGCCTGGTTGATGTACTGGCTCGCGGTATAGATCGCCCCACCGGTCAGCGTAAAACCTGCAATCCACGGCGTGTCCCACTCGCCCCAGAGGTTGGCCTGCACGTCCGGCACGCCGACCGGCTCGTTGCCTTTGTTGGCGGCCGTGGCCGTATCGGTCAGCTTGCCATCCAGCGCGGTCACGCCGCCCATCAAGCGGACACCGGGGCGTACCTCGCCGAACATGCTCAACTCGACCCCGCGGTTGCGTTGCTCCGCCTGCACGGCGAACTGGTTGCCCACGCCCAATTCGCCGCTGGGTTTCTCGATCTGGAACACCGACAAGGTGGTCATGAAGGTGTCGTGTTCGTACTTCACCCCCACCTCGTACTGCTTGCTCTTGTAGGGGGCGAAGGCTTCGCCGGCGTTGGCGGCGGTGGCCGGTGCCACATCGCCTTTGCTCAGCCCTTCGACGTAGTTGTAGTACAGCGCAACGTGGTCCCACGGTTTCACCACCACGCCTACCACCGGGGTGGTGGCATTGTCTTCGTAGCTGCTGGTGACGGCGCCGGTGGCGCTGTAGTTGCGCGATTCGATGGCCTGGCGGCGCACGCCCAGGGTCAGTTGCACGCGGTCGTCGAGCACCGACAGGGTATCGGTCAGGGCGACGCCGGCCAGCTCGGATTCGGAAATACGCAGTACCTTCGGCGCATTGATGTGCTGCTTGGGTACGTCGACCGGGTGGTAGATGTTCGAGAGGATTTCCGTGCCATTGTTGATGCCGCGGGATAGTTCGTCCTGGTAACGGGTGGCCATGACCGTGACGGTGTGGTTGACCGGGCCGGTCTCGAACAGGCTGCGCAGGCCGATGTCGGCGGTGGAGCGGTCGACATTGAATTTGTAATAGCCGGGAATGTTGCTGGTGTCGCCTGCGTCGTTGAGGATGCGCGGCACCTGGTCGGACATGCGTTTGACCTCCGCCCTGCCGCCGCCGGCATGGGCGAACACCGTCAACGAATCGGTCAGGTCGTATTCACCGCCCAGCAAGGCCGATTGCTCGCGGGTGCTCGACCAGCCCCAGTCTTGCGGCAGGTGGGTGCGGCCGTTGGGGGCTGAAGGTACGTCGATGCCTGGGGCGACGGTAAAGGGCCGCGATGCTGCGTCCCACTTTTCCTTCTGGCTGATGAAGTCTAAGTTCAGGCGCAGGCGCTCGCCTTGGTAGTCCAGGGCGATGGCGCCGATGTCCAAGGCACGCTGCTGGTTGTCGATGGCCGTGTCGCCCTGGGCGATGCTGCCGTTGAAGCGCACACCCCACTGTTTGTCTTCACCGAAACGGCGGCTGATGTCCAGGTGCCCCCCGACTTGGGTGTCCGTGGCGTAGCGGGCGGTAAAGCGGGTCAGGTCTTCGGCCAAGGCGCGCTTGGGCACGATATTGATCACCCCGCCGACGCCGCTATTGGGCGAGATGCCGTACATCAGCGCGCCGGGGCCCTTGAGCACTTCGACGCGCTCGGCGTACTCGGTGAACACGCGGTAGTTGGGGGCCACGCCATACACGCCATCGAAGGCGAGTTCGCCCAGGTTGCCTTCGCCCACCGGGAAGCCGCGCACGAAAAAGGAATCGACAATGCCGCCCGTCTGCCCGGTGGAGCGCACCGAAGGGTCGCGTTCCAGGGCATCGGCCACGGTCACCGTCTGCAGGTCGGCCAAGGTCTTGGCGGTGTAGCTGGTGACGTTGAAGGGGGTGTCCATCACATCCTTGTTGCCGAGCATGCCCAGCCGCCCGCCCCGGGCAACCTGGCCACCGGCAAAGGCTTCGGGCAGGCTGTCATGGCGCAAGCTGCTGGCTTCGATGTTGGTGGCTGCCAGGGTCAGGCCATCGCCGCCCGCCGCCTGCTTGGCCAGGGTGTAGTTGCCGTTGCCCCTGTCGACCAGCGCAAGCCCGCTGCCCGACAGCAGCTGGCTTGCGCCCTCCGGTACCGAATACGTGCCCTTGAGCCCAGGGCTTTGCAGGCCGTCAGTCAATGCCGGCTCGAACGACAAGGCAATGCCCGAGGCCACGGCGAAACTCGACAATGCACGGCCCAGCGGGCCCGGGCTGATCGCGTAGGCCTGGGTGGCCTGGGCGCTTGAGGATTGAGCGGCCGATGCAGGGGCGGTGGCGGCCACCAGGGCAAGCGTCAAAAGGGCGTAACGGGCAACAGACGTTAACCCGTGGGTACGGCTTGCAACAGGCATGGCAGTGGGATCCTTCAGACCAGAAATGAGGCGTTCAGTCCTGTTGCCAATCGACGCGGAGAAAAGTATCAGGCCAAGGCATTTTTATTTTTCCCAGCACCCGTCAACGGGAAGAGATCAGCGTCCAGTAACCGCCCATGTGTTCCTCGATCTTCAGGGCGTAGGTCGACTGGAGCATGTCCAAGGTGCGGCGCCTGTCGCTGATCGGGAAGGCGCCGGACACCCGCACATCGGCGATGCGTGGGTCACATCGCAACACGCCGCGTTGGTAGCGCCCCAGTTCGGCAATGAGATCGGCCAGCGTCATGTTGTCTGCCAGCAGCATGCCTTGGGTCCAATAGGTGCTGGCGCTGTCCAGCGCCGTGCTCGGGCCGAGGCTGCGCTGGTCGAAGTCAGCCCGTTCACCGGCATTGACTACGCGCGCAGCCGCTTTGCCAGGATGCACCCGAACCGCGCCGTCGAGTACCGCCAGGTAGGTGCGCCCCGCGCGCTCACGCACGGTAAAACGCGTGCCCAGCGCTTGCATCAGCCCTTCTTCGGTACCCACACGCAAGGGGCGCGACGGTACCCGGTTGTCTGCTGCGGTCTGTACCAGAATCTCGCCCCGTAGCAGACGGATGAATCGCTCGTTCGCATCGAAACGCACATCGATTGCAGAGTCGGTGTTGAGAATGACCTGCGTGCCTTCGGCAAGCATGAGCTCGCGACGCTGCCCGACGGCCGAACGATAATCTGCCGTCCACCCTTGCTGCTCGCTTACCCGCCACCCGAGCCAGCCGGCGGGGGCGATGGCCAGCAGCACCGCCAGGTGGCGGATCAGGCGGCGGCGGCCCGGATCGTGCGGGCGGTCGAGCACCGACATCGACAGCGCCGGTGGTAACCCGCCCAGCTTGCCCATCAGCGACTCGGCGCGCTGCCAGGCGCGTTCGCGCTCGGCGCTGCTGCTGCGCCATGCCTGCCAGGCCGCCGTCTGCTCGACCGTGGCATCGCCCGCGCTGAGCAGCATCAACCACTCGGCCGCCTCTTCGAGTGCCGCGCCGCCGGGGCCCAGTGCCGAATGCTCGCCGGCCAACTAGTCGCCCCACACCAGGCACCGGAGAAATGCCTGTTTCATGTAGCGCTTGACCGTGATCAGCGAAACGCCCAGTTGCTCGGCGATGGCTTCATATTTCATGCCAGCCAACTGGGACAGCAGGAACGCGCGCCTGACCACGGGCGGCAGCGTGTCCAGCATGGCGTCGATTTCGTGCAGGGTTTCAAGGATCAGAAAGCGTACTTCTGGCGACGGTGCCTGCGGCGCTGGCAGTTGTTCCAGCGCAGCCAAGTAGGCGCGCTCCAGCGATTTACGCTTGCACCAGTTGGCCAGCAGGCCGCCGGCGACGCAGGTGAGGTAGGCACGCGGCTCGTTGAACACCGTCACCTTCGAGGCGAGGATCCGCGCAAAGGTGTCCTGGGCCAGGTCCGCCGCATCCATCGCGTTGCCCAGGCGCCTGCGCAAACGCGCGTACAGCCAACCGTGGTGGACGCTGTACAGTTCCTCGACGCTGGATAAATGGGTATTTTTGCCGGGCAGAACTTCGCTCATCGGGCGATTCTTTTTCTGCAAGTGAGAATTGTTTGCAAGAGTAATTTACACAGCGAGGCCTGTGCAAGCGGATGAGCATTTGCGGGCAAAAGAAAGCCCGCTGCTAGGCGGGCAAGGTCTATCACACGTAGGGATGACTTTAGGTTCTCTCAAGCAGCGTGAAAATTGAGTGAAAGAAAGGTCCTTACTTTGTGATGAACGTATCCATCGCGGATGGACGGTACCCACAGCTTCAGTGCAGCCTGAAGAGCGCAGGCACTCGGGCTTGCGCCCCAGGCTCGGCCGGAACAATCTGAATACGGCCTGCATCCACCGCCAAATCGCAGGCACAAAAAAAGAGGCCCGAAGGCCTCTTCTTTGTGATCCCAGCGACGCACTGAGGATCGAATTTGGAGCGGGAAACGAGACTCGCATCGGGCCTGCGAGCTGTTGAAATCTATAGACTTTCACTTATTCCTGAAACAGGAATAGCCTTAATACTGGACTCATTCTGTCAGGATGACAATGTCTCACGCCCCCTAATCGTCCAGATATTAGAAGCTAGCCTAAATGCTCTCTCTAGGTCTGCTCTCCACATCCGCGAATAGCGAGATGCCCCGCCCTATCAATCGCTTAACTTAAACGCCCGCTTTGCATTACCAGTCAGGAACAAGCTGGACACCTCCTCGCCCAGTTCGAGTGAGGCAACACCTGCGAGGCAGTCGGCGGGCGTCAACATTGGATAGTTGGTACCGAATAATACCTTTTCCCGCCCTGCCCCACGCATGTAGTTGACCAACTCTTGAGGATAACGGCTGGCCTTGTAGGCTGAAGTATCCACGTAGACGTTAGGGTACTTCATCATCAGCGAGATCATCTCGGATACCCATGGAAAGCCGATATGCCCGCCGACGATGCGCAATTCAGGGAACTCATGCGCAACGTAGTCCAGATACGGAATAGGCCGCCCTGGCTCCGAGGGCATCATGGGCCCAGCATGCCCAACTTGCACGCAGAGGGTGACATCCAGTTCGATGCATTCCGCATAGAGCGGATAGAACCGGCGGTCGTCGGGCGGCAGCCCCCAAAGCCAAGGCAGAATGCGCAAGCCCTTGAAGCCGTGGTTTCGCACGTACTGCCTCAATACTCTGACTGCAGCCATCGGCTGGCGAATATCAACCGAGGCGATACCGAACACCTGCTCAGGCCGACGTTGCACTGCCAGGTCCACACGCTCGTTGGAGATCAGCTCACCGCGTGGTCCCACCCAGGCGCTGGCAAATACTTTGGATACCCCTTGTTCGCTGAACCCCTGCAGCACTTCATCACAGTCGAGGTCACGGTCTTGCTCGGCCAACCCTTGCCAGGCGGTCGGCCAACGCCTTAGCGAGTCGAACAATGGGTCTCGCAAAAACGACCTGAAAGGAATCTGCATCCAGGCATCGATAAGATCAGTCATCTAGTTGCCTCGTTGATACCCGCAACGCCACTCCGGCACTGCGGGCCGAACCCGGGGTTTTCAGACACCCATGATTTCCTTGCGGCGCAGGTCCTGCGCGCGGCGGTTGCCTGCATCGCTCATGCCTGCCGGGAGCTCGCCATCGAGCAGTGTGGTCCGCTGCTCAATCTGTTGGATGACCGCGTCTTGCAGGGCTTTCTTGGACATGGCATAGGCCACGTTGCAATCCGGGGTAATGCAACGGGCATAGGCGATTGCACGCGACAGCAGTTCGGCTTCCTCGACCACTTCATGGAAAAACCCGAGCTTTTCCGCCTCTTCCAGGGAGTACAGTTCACCCTTCAGGGTGGTCAATGCCCCCACCTGGGTACCCAACGCATATTTGATGATCTCGACGTAGGCAGCTGGCATCGGGATACCAATCGGCACTTCGTTGAGGCCGAACTTGGCCGGTTTGCGCGCAGCAACCCTGAAGTCACAGTCCAGTGCGGTAATCAGCCCGCCCGCTATGGCATGGCCATTGATCGCAGCGACGGTCGGCCGGGGGTACTGGAAGATCCGCAGATTGGTTGCACGGTACTCGGCGTACCACTGGCGGATGCGTTCCTGGTCGAGGCTGCCAAACATATCGAAGCTGTATTTGAAGTCGATACCGGCCGAGAACACGTTGCCCTGTCCGGTGAGGATGACCGGCAATTCACTGAATTCTTCCTCTAGTCGGTCGAACGCATCGTGCAGGTCCTTGAAGAAGGTCGCATTCTGCACGTTGACCTTGTTGCTGTTCATCCGCACGACCGCACAACCGTCGATCACGTCAATTTGCCAAGCCATGTGACTACTCCTGTTCTCGCCTGCCGACACTGCGGCAATCACTTTCATTTGGAAGGTGGGTCAGCACGCAATGAGGCGGTGGCATCCTGCTGACAATCCTGGCGCTTCAGCACTTCGGCTTCAGCGTGACGAAGATGCTCGATACCGCGGTGGCCAGCCACCAGAGCGGCGTGAAGATCCTCGGGCCGCTGAAGATCGCCAGTGATCCGCTGTCGATGATTTCCCTGTCGTTGGGCCTGGTATTCGGGATTGCCGGCCTGCCGCACATCATGATGCGCTTCTTCACCGTGCCCGACGCCAAGGCGGCGCGTAAGTCGGTCCTGGTCGCCTATGGGCTGATCGGCCTGTTCTTCATTCTGGTGTGCGTGCTGGGCACGGCGGCAATCAGCATCGTCGGGCAACAGCCGCAGTTCTTCGAACAAGGTATGATCGGTGGCCCGCTGCTGGGTGGTGTGAACATGGCCATCATGCATCTGGCGCAAGCGCTGGGCGGCGACCTCATGTTCGGTTTCCTCGCCGCCGTGGCCTTTGCCACCATCCTCGCGGTGGTAGCGGGCTTGGCGCTTGCGGGCGCGTCGGCGATTTCCCACGACCTGTACGCCAATGTCTTGTGCAAGGGCACGCCATGCCCGAAGACCGAAATGCGCGTCAGCCGCTGGGCGACCGTGGGCCTGGGCGTCGTCGCCGTGCTCCTGGGGATTGCCTTCAAGGGGCAGAACGTGGCGTTCCTGGTCGCCCTGGCCTTTGGCATCGCAGCGTCATCCAACTTCCCGATTCTGCTGCTGGCGATGTACTGGAAAGGGCTGACCAGCAGAGGCGCGATTTCCGGCGGCCTGATCGGGCTGATCAGTGCGCTGGTGTTGGTACTGCTGTCACCTGGGGTATGGGTCAAAGTGCTGGGCCAGCCGCATGCGTTGTTCCCCTATGACTACCCTGCCCTGTTCTCGATGCCGCTGGCATTTCGTAACGGCCTGGGCCGTCTCATGCCTTGACCGGAGCAATCGCAGCGTCGTCGAACGTGCGGCCTTCGAGCCACAATGCATCCGTGCGCAAACCGGTTGGGGCGCCGATAAAGCCGTTCAGCATTGAGCCCCTGCCAGGTGGAGCGCCGCTTCGCGCCCCACCTGGCAGCCCTCAAAGCGGCAACGCACGGTCATGCACCACCCGCTTCATCACCAGGGTCGAGGTCAATCGCTGCACATTGGGCAGTGTCGACAAGCGTTCATCGTAGAGCTTCTGAAATGCCGGCAGGTCGACCGTAATCACGTGCAGCAGGTAATCGGGCTCGCCGAACAGCCGTTGCGCATCGACGATCTGGGCGATATCTATGAGCGCGTTTTCAAAGGCCTCGACCGCTTTACTGTCGCCCTCGCGAAGCGTCACGAACACCATCGCGGAAAAATTCAGGTTGAGTGCCCGCGGCGCCAACTGCGCCCGGTAACTCAAGATCACCCCCGCCTGCTCCAGTGCCCGCACGCGTCGATGGCAGGGCGACAAACTGAGCCCCACGCGATCCGCCAACTCGGTGACCGACAACCGACCGTCCTGCTGCAGCTCAGCAAGAATCTTTCTATCGATATGATCCAACTGGAAGATTCTCCCCTAGACGGTAGGCAAAAATAGAATATTAGACAATATACACCGCAGTATATCCATTATTCTATTGGCGCTGAACATTGTCCCTCACACCCACTTGCACTGCGTGGCGGGCGTTTTTCGGTGGCTGATCGCCTGCTGCAACAGGCCAATACATTCGACGTAAAAGGTAGTACCCAATGACCTTGAGTATGTTTGCCGCCTTCTGGGCGGTGTCGTTGCTGTTCGTCATAACCCCGGGCGCGGACTGGGCGTACGCCATCTCCGCTGGCTTGCACGGCCGGGTAGTTATCCCGGCAGTCGTCGGGCTGCTGATGGGGCATCTGATCGCAACGCTGGTAGTCGCCGCGGGTGTCGGCGGGATCGTCGCCAGCACGCCCTTCGCGCTGACCGTCTTGACGGTGGCGGGCGCGGCGTATCTGCTGTGGCTGGGTTTCAACATGTTCGCCCACCCTTCGATACCTCAGGCCGGCGAGGACCAGCATTCCGACTCGGCCGCCCGCTGGGCGCTCAAAGGGCTTTGCGTCAGCGGGCTCAACCCCAAGGTGTTCCTGCTGTTTCTCGCGCTGCTGCCACAATTCACCTCGCCAGCGGCCAGCTGGCCGATGCCGCTGCAGATTATCGCCCTGGGCCTGGTGCACACCTTCAGCTGTGGCGTGGTCTACCTGCTGGTCGGCTATGGCTCGCGCGCGGTCCTGCATACCCGGCCTGCAGCGGCACAATGGGTCAGCCGTGTGTCAGGCGTGGCGATGATCATCATTGCGCTGGTACTGCTGATCGAGCAGGCGCTGAGCTGAACCAGGCGCCGCCTGGTCATAGACGCAGGGATGCTTTCGGATTGCTTGATAGAGGAACAACGATGTCGGATCAATCAAACGCCCCCTATGTGACGCGCCCTACCGCACGGGTACGTACCCCCCACCTGCGGGACATGAAAAGGCGTGGCGAAAAGTGGGCCATGCTCACGGCCTACGACATGTACAGCGCCGCGGTGTTCGAAGACGCTGGGATTCCGGTGCTGCTGGTCGGTGATTCCGCCGCCAACAACGTCTATGGCTACGACTCAACCCTGGCGGTGACGGTCGAGGAGCTGGTGCCCTTGGTGCGCTCGGTGTCGCGCGTCACCGAACGGGCACTGGTGATCGCCGACTTGCCGTTCGGGTCGTATCAGGGGTCTGCCGAGCAGTGCTTCCACACTGCCGTGCGCTTCATGAAGGAAGGTGGTGCGCACGCGGTGAAGCTGGAAGGCGGCATCGAGATGCTGGCACAGGTCGAAAAACTCGTCGCGGCGGGCATACCGGTCATGGCGCATATCGGTTTCACCCCCCAGGCCGAACACCAGTTGGGCGGATATCGGGTCCAGGGCAAGGGCGACGACGGCGATCGCCTAGTGGAGGTGGCCAAGGCCTTCGAAGGCGCCGGCGCCTTCGCCTTGTTGATCGAAATGGTCCCGGGGGAAGTGGCTGGGCGCATCACCGAGGCGGTCTCGATCCCCACCGTAGGGATCGGCGCCGGCAACGCGTGCGATGCCCAGGTGCTGGTCTGGCAGGACATGGCGGGGCTGCGCAGCGGGCCGCTGCCACGGTTCGTCAAACAGTACGCCGACCTGCGCAAGGTGCTTGGCGAGGCGGCACAGGCGTTTGCGGCAGACGTCGCGGGGGGAACCTTCCCAGGACCGGAGCACACCTTCTAACGCTAAGCGCACGGGGCATGCCAGTGTCAGGAGCCCTGGCGGTTTCTGCAATAAAAGCATTCACCGATGTGCTGGCCGCCCGCACCACGCGGCTAGGTGATCATCCACTCAGCAACTCGGGGTCACCTGGACGCAAGACTCAGGCCTTTGTGGCACTGCGTACCAACGTCCGTCGTTCGGCTATCAGCATAAGCAATCCTGTACCAGCGAACAGCGATTAATTTATCTCCTCAGTGATGATCGCAACCGAGGCAGTTCTGGGTGGAAAACCCTCGACTGAATACTTGTTCTGCGTCATCGCGAACCCGGTCGGCGGCCGACACGCGCAACGCACTTCTGGTCATGCCGATCTGGTTTATCCTGTTAGGATTTACCTACCGTCGACATTCCAGCAAATTAAAAGCGAATGAGATCGCCTAGGGCCGTCGACTACCAGCCGATCTGGATCCAGCGGGTCGGCTGTTGCATCACCCGTCTCAATCCACTGATGTTGCCAGTGCCGTAGGGCCCAGGCAGAAGATGGAGCATGCATGGCACTGCCACCAGACAAGGGCACCACTTCGATCGGGCTGGTCCATGAGGCGTTGCTGGGTGCGCGGCACAAGGGCGTCGATGTGTCATCGGCACTGCGCCAGGCGCGCATCGATCCGGCGCTGTTGGCGTCGCCTCAGGCACGGGTGTCGGCGGCGGGGTTTTCGCGCTTGTGGGTCGCCCTCTCGGACGCCCTCGACGACGAGTTCTTTGCCATCGACAGCCATCCGATGCGGCGCGGCAGCTTCAAGCTGATGTGCCAGCTGACGATCGGCTGCGACACCCTCGAGCACGCCCTGCGGCGCATGTTGGCGTTTCTTCGCAGCACGCTGGATGACGTCTACGGTGAACTGGTGGTCGACGCTGATTCGGCGGTCATCGTCCTGCATGATCATGGGGTGCAGCGCCGGTTGTTCTGCTACGGTACTTGGCTGATCCTGGTGCATGGCCTGCTGTGCTGGCTGGGCAATCGGCGCATCCCGATTCAACGGCTCGACCTGCGTGCGCCACAGCCCGACGATGACAGCGACTACCGCATGCGTTTTTGTGAAAACATCCGCTTTGACGCTCCGCTGTCGCAGGTGTTTTTCACCCGTGATGTTCTTCAGCTCAAAGTGGCCCAGACGCCCCTTGCCCTGGCGGCGTTCCTTAAAGAGTCGCCGGCGAGCATCCTCGTCAAGTACCGCAACGACGAGAGCATCAGCGCCAGGATCCGCCAACGCCTGCGCGGGCAAAGCCCGGAAGCCTGGCCAGAGCTCGAGACGCTGGCAGCAGTGCTGCGCATGTCATACTCGACCCTGCAACGCCGTCTGCAGGCCGAAGGCCTCAGCTACCAGCGCCTGAAAGACAACCTGCGTCGTGATATCGCCATCAACCTGCTCAGCCAGCCCGGCCTGACGGTCACCGACGTGGCGGCCCAGACGGGCTTCCAGGAGACCAGCGCGTTTCACCGAGCCTTCAAGAAATGGACCGGGGTAAGCCCCGGCGCCTACCGCCGTTCCCAGGGTGAAGACGCCGATCTCTGAAGGCCAGCCCTCTTCTCCCCGCGCCCCCGCACAGCCCTCCCCCCTCGCCTCGAGACTGCCCAGATCGGTCACGCACAACGATGCCTGCGGGCATGGGCTGTGCCGCTGCCTGCTCCTATGATTGGCCCAGCCAGCACAGCCTGGCGAGCCACAGTGCACTTCACAAACAAAAACAAGATCGAAGGAGACACGCTATGCAACCGGTGAACGTCTATGCGTTGGCAGCCGAGTCACGCTTCAACCGCTTCCACAGGCTGATTCTGTTCTGGTGCGTGTTGATCCTGGTGATCGACGGCTACGACCTGGCGGTGGTCGGCGCGGCCCTGCCGGCCATCATGAAAGACATGAACATCGACCCGACCAGCGCCGGCATCATGGCAGGCTCCGCGCTGTTCGGGACGATGCTCGGGGCGATTTTCCTCGGCACCCTGGCAGACCGTATCGGTCGGCCGAAAATGATCGCGATCTGTGTCGCGCTGTTCAGCCTGTTCACCGCGGCGGCGGGGCTGACCAACGACCCGGTGAGTTTCAGCATCATGCGCTTCATCGCCGGCCTGGGGATCGGCGGAGTGCTGCCGGTGTGCACCGCACAAATGGGGGAGTTCGCCCCACTGAAGCTGCGCACCCGGCTGGTGACCCTGGTGTTTGCCGGCTACTCGGTGGGGGGCATTCTGGTTGCCCTGACGGCCAAGCAACTGATCGAAAGCCACGGCTGGCAGTGGGTGTTCTATATCGCCGCGCTGCCGGTGCTGCTGATTCCGTTCATCCTCAAGAGCATGCCCGACTCGATCGGCTACCTGCTGAAAAATGGCCGCCAGGACCAACTGCGCGACATCGCCCGGCAACTTCAGCCGGACCTGGCCATCAGCGAGCAGAGCGCCATGGTCGGCAACCCCGCGATCCTCGGCAAACAGGACACGCCGGTGCGCAACCTGTTCAAGGACGGGCGTGGCTTCAGCACGGTGATGATCTGGGCGGCGTTCATGACCGGCCTGTTCATGGTCTATGCGCTCAATTCCTGGCTGACCAAGCTGATGGCGATGGCCGGGTTCAGCCTGGGCTCGGCACTCAACTTTGTCATTGTGTTCAACGTCGGGGCCATCGTCGGCGCCCTCGGCGGTGGCTGGCTGAGTGACAAGTTCAACATCAAGCATGTGCTGGTGTGCTTCTACCTGGTCGGTGCCATCGCCCTGACGCTGCTCGGCTACACGCGCTCGACCAGCCTGCTGTTCGCGGTGGTGTTCGTGGTCGGCGCCTCGACCCTGGGCACGCAACTGCTGGCCTATGCCTACGCCGGCGACTTCTACCCCTCGACCCTGCGCTCGGCGGGGGTCGGCTTTGCCTCCGGGGTTGGCCGGATCGGCGCGATCGTCGCACCGGTGCTGATCGGCTGGCTGGTGTCCTTGAGCCTGCCACTGGAGCAGAACTTCATGGCCATCAGCCTGGCCGGCCTGATCGGCGCCGCGGCCGTCACCCTGATCAACCAATCGCGCTCCGACTCCGCCCAGGCAAAGGCTGCAATGGCCGCGCGTTGAGCCTGCAGCTGCAGCCTGCCTGCGCGTGCCACTCACCCACGAACCTGCAAGAGATGACTATGAACCGCTTATCGCAACCACCCCTCTCGGCGCCTCTACTGGAGCAGACGGTCGACTGGGCGATCGCCTCACGCCGCAGCATCCGCGCGTTCCTGCCGACCGCCGTGCCGCGCGAGGAAATCGAGTCGATCCTCGAGGTCGCACGCTTCTGTGCGACCGGCGTGAACATGCAGCCGTGGCGCGTTCATGTCATCAGTGGTGCCGCGAAAGCCAGGTTGTCCAGCGCAATCGCCGCCATCGACGACGACCCGCTGCTCAATGAACACCTCGCCGACCCTTACGAGTACTACCCGCGCGAGTGGGTGGCGCCGTACGTCGACCGCCGCCGGCAAGTCGGCTGGGAGCTGTACAGCCTGCTCGGCATCAGCAAGGGCGACAAGCAGCGGATGCATCGGCAGCACGCGCGCAACTACCGCTTTTTCGATGCGCCGATCGGCCTGATCTTCACCATCGATCGGGTCCTCCAGGAAGGCAGCCTGCTCGATTACGGCATGTTCTTGCAGAGCGTGATGGTGGCGGCGCGCGGCAGAGGCTTGCACACCTGCCCGCAGGCGGCGTTCCTCAAGTACCACGAGGTGATCACCGAAGTGCTGGAGATCCCCCCCGAGCAGATGCTGGTGTGTGGCATGAGCCTGGGTTACGCCGACGAAAGCCGCATCGAGAACAGCCTGGTCACTGACCGCGAACCGGTCAGCGCATTCACCACTTTTCACCACAATAACAAGGAGACAACCCCATGAACCCTGGTGCCTATGACAGCGGGCTCGAGCGCAGCCCGGCCAACCACCTCGCGCTGACGCCGCTTGGCTTCCTGGACCGTGCCGCCTTGGTCCACCCGCAGCGCGAGGCCGTGGTGCACGGTGAGCTGCGCCGAACCTGGGTCGAAACCCGTGAGCGCTGCTACCGCCTGGCCTCGGCACTGGCCAGCAGAGGTCTGGGCAATGGCGACACCGTGTCGATCCTCTCGCCCAACACGCCGGCGATGTTCGAAGCCCACTATGGTGTGCCACTGTCTGGCGCGGTATTGAACTGCGTCAACTATCGCCTGGATGCCGAAGGTGTGGCCTTCATCCTGCGCCATGGCGAATGCAAGCTGCTGTTGGTCGATCGCGAGTTCGCCAAGCTGGCGGCGGCTGCGCTGGAGCTGCTTGAGCAGCGCCCTGTGGTGATCGATATCGATGACCACCTGGCGCCGATGGGCCCGGCCATTGGCGAAACCGATTATGAAAGCTTGCTGGCGAGTGGCGACCCCGAGTTTGCCGGCGTCTGGCCGGCCAGCGAGTGGCAGCCGATTGCGCTGAACTACACCTCCGGGACCACCGGTGACCCTAAAGGCGTGGTCGCCAGCCATCGCAGTACCTACCTGATGAGCCTGCTGCAAATGACCAACTGGCCGTTGCCCCGCGCGCCGCGCTACCTGTGGACCCTGCCGATGTTCCATGCCAACGGCTGGTGCTTCACCTGGGCGATCACCGCCGCCGCCGGCACCCATGTGTGCCTGCGCAAGGTGTCTGCTGAAACGGTATTTGAGGCCATCGACACGCAGGCTGTCGACCACTTCTGCGCCGCGCCGATCGTCATGGCGATGATCGCCAATAGTACCGGCCGCGCCGCACTGGCCAAGCCCGTGCGGGTGCTGACCGCAGGTTCCCCGCCGCCGGCCGCGGTGCTGGAGGCGGTACTCGCACAGGGCTTCGATGTCGACCATGTATACGGCATCACCGAAGTCTGCGGCACCCCGCTCAGTTGCGTCTGGCAAGACGCCTGGGACACCCTGCCAGAGGCCGAGCAGTGCGCGCTGCGGGTTCGCCAGGGTGCCCGCGGGGCGGTCTTCGAAGGCCTGATGGTCGCCGACCCCGAGACCCTGCAACCGGTAGCCCACGATGGCCAGACCACCGGCGAGCTGTTGCTGCGCGGCAACACCGTGATGATGGGTTACCTGAAAAACCCGTCTGCCACCGAACAGGCTTTTGCCGGCGGCTGGTTTCACACCGGTGATGTAGCGGTGGTTCACCCCAACGGCTACATTCAGATCACCGACCGCACCAAGGACGTGATCATTTCTGGCGGCGAGAACATCTCCTCGATCGAAATCGAAGAAGCGCTGCATGCCCATCCCGCGGTACTGCACGCCGCCGTGGTGGCGCAGCCGGACGACAAATGGGGTGAAGTGCCGTGTGCCTTCATTGAACTGAAACCTGGCGTGGAGGCGCCGTCGCAGGCGCAACTGATCGCCTTCTGCCAACAACGCCTGGCCCGCTTCAAGTGCCCGCAACGGGTGATCTTCGACGAACTGCCGAAGACGGCCACCGGCAAGATCCAGAAGTTCCTGTTGCGCCAACGCGCCGGCAGCCGTGAGGCGATCATGCGCCTGGCTTCGAGCGGCTGAGCCACCGCCACCTAACAGCGACCCCTAAAGCGTTACCGCTGATGTTGCCCCTTGCGGCAGCAGGCGTTCCTGCACATTAAAAATAACAAAAGGTGCTTGCAATGACGAACTCCCCCGCCCGCCTCCTGGTGCCACTGGCGGTACTTACTTCGGCCCCCTACGCCTGCGCAGATTTTGTCGCTGATGCCAAGGCGAGCCTGGAATTGAGGAACTTCTACTACAACCGCGACTTCCGCAACGAGGGTGCCGCCCAGTCGAAGCGGGACGAATGGGCGCAGGGTTTCATTCTCAACCTGCAGTCGGGTTTTACCGAGGGCACGTTGGGCTTCGGGATGGATGCGCAGGGCCTGTTGGGGGTCAAGCTCGACTCGAGCCCTGACCGCACAGGCTCTGGCCTGCTGGCGTTCGACTCCGAGCGTAACGTCGAGGACCAGTACGGCAAGTTCACCCTCACCGCCAAGGCGCGCCTGGGCAAGAGCGAACTTCGCCTGGGTGGCATCAGCCCCTTGATGCCGTTGTTGTGGAGCAACAACAGCCGCTTGCTGCCGCAAGTGTTCCGCGGCGGTTCGCTGGTGTCCAACGATGTCGATTCACTGAGCGTTTCAGCACTGCGGGTCAACGCGGTGAAACAGCGCAACTCGACCGATTTCGAATCGCTGACGACCTTTGGCTATCGCGCGGTCGAAGCCGATCATTTCGACTACCTGGCGTTCGACTACAAGCTACTGCCGACCCTTACCGTGAGTTACCACGTTGCCGAACTCGCCGACCAGTATCGCACCCATTACGCGGGTCTAAAGCTCAATCAACCGTTAGCGACCGGTACGGTAATCACCGACGTGCGCGTATTCGATGCCCGGCAAACCGGCGATGAAGACCTGGGTGAAGTTGACAACCGCACCCTGAGCAGCTATTTCGCCTACACCCTGCAAGGCCACACCTTCGGTGGGGGCTACCAGAAGGCGTGGGGCGATACGCCGTTCGCATTCGTCAACGGGTCAGATACCTACCTGTTTGGCGAATCACTGGTGAGCACATTCACCGCGCCTAACGAACGCGTCTGGTTTGGCCGTTACGACTACGATTTCGCGGCCCTGGGTATCCCCGGTCTGACACTGACCCTGAGGTACGTCAAAGGCGATGATGTCGACCCTGCGCTGCTGACCACACGCCAGGCGGCCGGCCTGCGCGCGGATGATCGACAGGGCAAGGAATGGGAGCGGGTCAGCGACATCGCCTACGTGATCCAGAGCGGCCCGCTAAAAAACATGGCAGTGCAGTGGCGCAACTCGACCAATCGCTCCACGTATGCCGACAGCGCCAACGAAAACCGCTTCATCGTGCGCTATACGGTCAATTTCTAGACCGTGCACACGGCCTGGCGAGTCACTCAGGCAGCGACACGCCAGGCCGGCTCAAGGCTCAGCCCGCCGTCACCGGCGTCGGTTGCTGGCCGCTGTCGGCTTGCAGCTTGTCATCCGGACGGCGCAGCGGGCCGACGATCAGCAGGTAGCTGACGAACGCCCCGGCGGCATTCAGGCCGACATAGATCAACGCGCCGTTGAACGAGCCCATCGACTGCACCAGATAGCCGATGACGATCGGCGTGACGATACCGGCGGTGCTGCCAAAGGTATTGAAGATCGCCCCGTTCAAGCCGGCGCTGTTCTTCGGCGAGACGTCGGCGATGATCGCCCATCCCAATGCGCCGACACCCTTGCCGAAAAACGCCAGTGCCATGAACAGCACGACCAGCCAATCGCTGTCGACGTAGTTACAGAGGATCATACTCATCGACAGCAACATGCCGACGAAGATCGGCAGCTTGCGGGCCAGGGTCAAGGACAACCCGCGACGCAGCATCCAGTCACTGATCACGCCGCCACTGATGCCGCCGATAAAGCCGCAGATCGCCGGCACTGCCGCCATCAGGCCGGCATCGAGCAGCGACAAACCGCGTTGCTGCACCAAGTACACGGGGAACCACGTAAGGAAGAAGAACGTCATCGTGCTGATGCAGAACTGCGCAATGTAGATGCCCAGGTACATCCGCTGACCGAGCAGCGCGCGGGCGTCTTTCCAGGTTTCACCCAGCGTGGCTTTACGCGCCACAGCCGTGGGGCGTTCGGTCAGGCTGGCGCCGCCCAAGCGGATGTGCTCGAGCTCTTGCGCCTCGATGCTCGGGTGATCCGCAGGCGCCTTGATGCGCAGGATGAACACCACCCCGATCAACACACCCGCCGCGCCCATAACGTAGAAGATCCACGGCCAGCCCCAGCGCGTGGAGATCCACGCCAACAGCGGCGTGAACACCACGGCGGCGAAATACTGCGAGGAGTTGAAGATCGCCGTCGCCGTGCCGCGCTCGGATGACGGGAACCACATCGAGACGATCTTGCTGTTGGCCGGGAAACACGGAGCCTCGGCAACGCCGACCAGAAACCGGAAGACGAACACCGCGAGAAACGCCAGGCCCACGGGCATCAACGCAACAGTGCCGATCGCTGCGGTAAACAGCGACCAGGCGACGATCGCCAAGCCCAGCACGCGGATACTGCCGAAGCGGTCGATCGCCAGGCCACCGGGCAATTGCAGGAGCATGTAGGCCCAGCCGAAGGCCGAAAACAGCCAACCCATCTGCGCATGCCCCAGGCCGAGCTCCTGCGAGATGCTCGCGCCGGCGATCGACAAGGTGGCGCGATCGCCCTGGTTGACGATCATCATGATGAACAGCAGAGCAATCACCTCGTAGCGGCGATGCTCGGCGAAAAAGCGACGAAGAGAACCTGTTTTTTTCATTGTTTTCTCGATGCCGGAGGGCGGGAAGGCAGCACACAGCTGCCCTTCACTTTCCGCTTAACGGGAGGTTTGACGGATGATCATGTCAGCGCGCTGCTTGAACGCTGGGCGCAGTGCCGTGCCCAGGCCGGGCCGGGTCGGTGCCAGGGCAAAACCCGATTCGATCTGGGGCAGCTCATCGACCAGGTCGCCATACCAGGTCGACAGCGACGCCCGCACGACTTCCTGCAGCACCGCCGTGGGCGCGTGGATGGCCAGCTGCAGCCCGGCGAACAGCGCAACCGGACCGGTGCAGTCGTGCGGCGCCAGCGGCTTGTTGAAGGCCTGCGCCAGCGCGGCGACCTTGCGCCCCTCGGTGAACCCGCCACACCAGACCAGGTCGAGCATGAGGTAGTCGAGGCTGTCGGCCTTGAGCAGCTCGCGGTAGGCCGCGCTGCCGCCCAGGGTCTCGCTGGCGCAGATCGGCACACGGGTGCGTCGGCGCAGGTCGGCCAGCGCTTGCGCGTCATCCATCTTGCACAGCGGGTCCTCGACCCAGTAGATGTCGAACGGCTCCAGCGCCTGGCAGATGCGCAGCGCCGCGCTGGTGTCCCAGAGGCTGTGCAGCTCGCACATGATTTCGATCTTGTTGCCGACCGCGTCGCGGATCTTGCGGAAGGTGTCCACGCCCTGCTCTACCTCGGCCAGGCTGATCGTGTTGGCCCCGGGCTGACGCGCGAATTGGTCGAACGGCCAGATCTTCATCGCCGTGTAGCCCTCTTCCACCAGGCTGATCGCCAGGGCCGCCGGGTCGCGGGCAAACGCCAACTGATCGTCATACGGGCCCTGGCGGCTGTCGGCCTCGGAGATCTCCCGGCGGGCGCCTTGCTGGGTGTTGAATTCATAGCCGGCGCAGGTGTTGTACACGTGCACCCGGTCACGGCTGGCGCCGCCCAGTGCCTCGTGGATCGGCACGCCATGGCGCTGCCCTTTGAGGTCCCACAGGGCGATGTCGATCGCACTGGCGGCACGGATCTCGGCGCTGGCACTGTGAAAGCCCACGTAGGGCGTCGACAGCTCCAGGGCAATGGCTTCGATCTGGCGTGAATCCCTGCCGATCAGGCCAGGCGCGATCAGTTCATGGATAGCGGCCTCGACGGTGGCGGCGCCGCGAAAGGTTTCACCCAGACCGATCAAGCCCTCGTCGGTCTCGATTTCTACCCAGATCAGCTTGGGGCGTTGGGGCAGGCGGAAGGTTCTGACGCAGGTGATTTTTGACATTTTTGTAATCCAAGGCGGCTGAAGCAAAAATGGTATCGTTACCATTCATGGGCAAAACCCTACCCCAGAAAAGCACGCCCGACAAGCGTGCTGGTTCCGCCGAGGCGTATTTCGTGTCTATCAGTCGTCGGTAGAGGTCGCCGTTGCCACGCGCGCCGTGCTGTCGCGCTCGATCAGCTCGAAGCCGACGTCCTGCACGCCCTGCTGCCCTTGCTGCGGCCCCTTGAGGCGGGCCAGGAGCATCTGCGCGGCGGTATCGCCGATCAGGCTGCCATCGACCTTTACCGTCGATAGCGAGGGGAAGGTATGGGCGGCGAAATTCATGTCGCCAAAGCCCATCACCGCCAGCTGCTCGGGCACCCGAATGCCGCGGGCCGCTGCCTCGGTGAGCACGCCGTGGGCGATGGTGTCGGAGGTACAGACCACCGCCAGCGGTTGAGCCGCGCCCACTTGCACGCCCTCGAGCAAGGTGCTGAGGCCTTCGCGCCCTTGCGCAAGCGACGGCACCCCGGGATAGATCAGCCGCGGTACCGGGCTCACGCCCTGCTCTGCCAAGGCGGCAAGAAAGCTGTCGGCCCGGCGCAGGCCACGCGGGTCATCGACCGCCAGCAGGCCGAACTGCCGGTAGCCCAGCTCGAGCAAGCGCCGCGCCACCGCCCTGCCCGCCTGCTCGTGAGAAAAGCCGACGAGCATGTCGATCGGCTCGGCACTCAGGTCCCAGGTCTCGACCACGGGCACCCCGCACACTCGCAGCCGATTGCGGCATGCCGGTGTGTGCAGGGTGCCGGTGAGGATGATGCCATCGGGGCGGCGACTGAGGATCACCTCGAGCAACTCCTGCTCCTGCTCGCGCTGATGCCCGGAAACCCCCAGCAGCACCTGGTAGCCGGACTGGCTCAGGCGCGTGCTGATGGCCTGGAAGGTGTCGGAGAACAACGGGTTGGTGACCATCGGCAGCACCACCGCGACCAGCCGGGTGCGGTTGGAGCGCAAGGCACCGGCCAGGCGGTTGTGCACGTAGCCGGTCTGCTCGATGGCCCGCTGCACCCGCAGACGGGTCGCGGCCTTGACCGCCTCGGGGTTGTTCAGATAACGCGAGACGGTCATCGGCGCCACGGCGGCCAGACGGGCAACGTCGCTCAATGTAACGGCACCGGACGGTTTACCAGGCGTGCCGGTCGGGGTGTCGGCCATGGGGGTATCGATATCCATGCGGGCGAATGAAAGAACCCCGATGCTATCAGGCTGATCGGCCCAAGGGCGAGGCTGGCTGAAATGCGCAACGATCGAGCGGCTGCGTGAAAAGCCTTGAGAGCGCTCTCATTTTCCTGATAGGTTCCTCCACGGCGGCCAGTTGCATGCCCCCCGGATGCCTGGCGCCGCACAACAATAAAGACTGGAGGTCATCATGCATCATCCCCGCACACGCAGCCGCACTGCCCTGCTCGCACTGTTCAGCGCCGCCGCGCTCGGCATTTTCGGCACTGCCCAGGCAGAGCCGGTGCACTACCTGAACATTCAGACGATCAACCCCGAAGCCCGCGAAGGCTTCATCAAGGCCATGCGCAACAACGCCACACAAAGCCGCACAGAGGCCGCCAACCGGGTCTTCGATGTTGCCGACATTGGCGGCAACGACCCGACCCTGGTGCTCTTCGAAAGCTGGCGCGATGCCGACGGTTATCAGCAGCACGAGGCCTCGGCCCACGTCGCGCCGGTCCTCGCCCTGGTGCCCTCGGCGTTCGCCAAGCCGGAGCGCAAATACGTGCTGCGCGACCTGCAAGCCCTGCCGGCGCCGGCCCGAACCGAAATCGAGTCCCCCACTGCGAGCAAGAACGTCGTCGCCCGTTTTTCGGTCAAGCCTGAGCAGCGCGATGCGTTTCTGAGCCAGGCCCGCTCGGCCATCGAGCAGGCTCGGCAACAGCCGGGCAACCGGGTGTTCAACGTCTACGGCGTGCGCGATGACGACAACGCCTTCGTCATCTACGAGCGCTGGAAAGACGCCGCGGCCTATCAGCAGTTCCACGCCCAGTTGGCCGGCAGGGCGTTTGACCGGGTACTTGGCCAACTGCAGGCCGGTGCTCCGGAAGTGCTGGTGCTGCAGGATCGGATCCTCGACTAGCCAATCATTGACACCGTAATGGTAACGATACCATCATTAAAGAGAGCGCTCTCCGAACGAGGCGCCACATCACCGCAATAACGATGACAATCAGGAGATGTAGCCACATGCAACACAAGACATGGATCAAGACCTTCGCGCTCGCCGCCTTACTGCCCTCTCTGAGCTTCGCCGCAAGCCCCGAGCTCAAGACCGAAGTCGAGATCGACACGATCGCCAACGCAGTCACCGCTACGAGCGATGGCACACTGTTCATCGGCCTGCCCCGCTGGCACGCGACCTTGAAGACCCCGTCGTTGATGCGCGTGCAGGGGCCGACCGAGTACACCCCGTTCCCCGGGGGCAGCTGGAACGGCTGGGCACCGGGCGGCGATGCCGCGAATGCCTTCGTGCAGGTCAACTCGGTGCACGTGTTCGATGACGACACGGTGTGGCTGGTGGACCAGGGCGCGCCGGACAACATCAAGACCCTGCCCGGCGCGGCCAAGGTCGTCCAGCTCGACAGCAAGACCGGCAAAATCCTGCGGGTGCTGCGCTTCGAAGAGAGCATCCTGCCACCCGGTGCGGTGATGAACGACCTGCGGGTATTCGACAACCGCGTCTACATCACCGATGCCGGCGTTGGCGCGCTGATCATCCATGACCTGAAGACCGGCAAGACCCTGCGCCGCCTGCACAACCAGCCGCTGCTGCGCCAGCCGCTCGACCGTCCGATCCTGGCCACCGCTGGCCGGCCTTATGAAGACGAGAACGGAAAGCGCCCAGCGGTGCATGCAGACATGCTCGAGGTCACCCCGGACGGTGAGTGGGTGCTGTTTTCGACCCCAAGCAGCCCGATGTACAAGATCCGCCGGCAACTGCTCGACGACCCGAGCGTGAGCGACGCCGAGCTTGCCAAGCACATCGTCCTGGCCTTCGACAAAGGCACGATCAACGGCACCTGCATCGACTCGCTGGGCAACGTCTACCTGGGCCTGGTCGAAAGCCGCAGCATCGAAGTGGTCGCACCGGATGGCCGGCGCGCCACCCTGATCCAGGACGATCGCCTGATCGGCCCGGATGCGCTGTTCATCGACGCCAACCGCCGCTTGCTGATCCCTGCGACCCAGGGCGAGCTCATGGCCAACTTCAATAAAGGCAAGAACGGCACCTCGGGCAAGTTCCATGTCTACTCGCTGCCCCTGCCAGACTCGGTGGACGGCATCAAGCTCGGCAAGTCGATGTCGTTCAGGACGCTGAGCACCGCTGCCAGCCACTGACCGCCGCCGCGAAGGTTGTACTGCACGGCGGGCAAGACGTATATTCTTGCCCGCCTATGAACAAACCATTCACTACCCTCGACGATGTCGCCCTCGCAGCGGGCATGTCTCGCGCGCAAACCTCGCGTGCCCTGCGGGGTGACCCGGGCGTTCGCGCAGAAACCCGTGAGCGCATCGCCAAGATCGCCGCAGAGCTGGGCTACCGGCCAAATCTGGCTGCGCGCAGCCTCATGTCGGCGCATTCTTCCATGGTCGGGTTGCTGATTGGCGACCCGAACAACCCCTTTCATATCGAGTTGGCCCAGGCCATCGACCACGCGTTGGTGAAAGCTGGCTTCGAGCCCATGACCACCCTCAGGGCGAGCGACGACGACTGCGCGACCAGCGCGGTCGAGCGGCTGTTGCGCCTGCGTGCGGCCGGGGTGATCCTGATTGCCAACTCGCTGTCCGCCAAGGCCATCAACAGCATCGCCGACAGCCTGCCGTGCGTGTACCTCGGCAGCCTGCAGATCAAGCACCCTCGGGTGACGGTGATCACCGTCGACGACCACGGCGGCATCCGCAAGGCCATGGAGCACCTGCTCGCCCTCGGCCATCGGCGCATCGCCCACCTGGGCGGCGGTACCGAGGCCTCGGCGCGCGAACGCACCAAGGCCTATTGCGACGTCATGACCGAGGCCGGCCTGACGCCGTTCTACCTGCGCGGCACCCACGATGCAGCGTCGGGGCGCAGGGGCGTCGACACGCTGTTCGCGGACCCTGAGCCGCCTACGGCGATCCTGGCCTCCAACGACTACCTCGCGCTGGGCATCCTCGACCGCTTGAGAGGGATGGGGCTGTCGGTTCCGCACGATGTTTCGGTGGTCGGTTTCGACGACATCCCCAGCGCCTCCAACTCGGTGTTCGCCCTCTCGACTGTGCGCCAGGACCCGCAGACTCAAGCACAGACGGCCGTCGCTGCGCTGCAGGACATCATCGCCGGCACCCCGAAGCGGATCAAACGCCACGTGATGCCGGTCGAGCTGATCTTGCGCACCTCGTCCGCCGCACCAAAGAAAACCTGAGTGCTTCAGCTGACGGCAGATCATTGACGAGACAAAATGTCGCGCCTATGATCTGCCGGTGTCGGCCCATGCGGCCGTTTTTTTTCATTGCAAATGAGAGCGCTCTCCAACAATCGCCCTGAATGGGCATTTTTTCACCGCACGAATGAGAGCGCTCTCTCACAATAACGACCCCGCATCATCACGGGGCAGGACCTGGGCCAGGCAGCACCGCGCACGCGGCGGCTGTTACCAGAGGGAGTTGAAATGGACCGCCGAAGCGTCATCAAAGCCGGCATGGTGCTGATTGCCACCAGCGTCGCAGCCTCCATCTACCGACCGGCAGGCGCCGCCCTGCGGGTGCTGTCGGGCGGCAACCGCTGGCACGCGAAAGAAACCTTGCCACCGACCCCGGTCGACCCTGCTGTGCGGATGTTCCTCAGCGACAAGGAATACGCCCAGGTCACGGCCATCTTCGACCGGCTGATCCCGGCAGACGCGCTCAGTGTCAGTGCCTCGCAAGCCGGCTGCGTGGTGTTTCTCGACCACCAACTGGCCGGGCCGTACGGGCAAGGCAGCAACCGCTACCTGAAAGGCCCTGAACAGGCCGGTACGCCTAGCCAGGGCGACCAGTCGCTGCGCAACCCGGCGCAGGTCTACCGCATCGGCCTCGCCGAGCTCGAAGGCCACTGCCAGCAGGCCTTCGGCAGCAGCTTCGAAGCGCTCGGCGCCGAGCAACAGGATGCCCTGCTGGCGCAGCTGGAAAGCGGCTCGGTGCAGTTGGGCCGCCTGCCCAGCGAGGTGCTGTTCAAGCAGTGCCTGGCCAACGTCCACGAAGGGTTCTTCGCCGACCCAGTCTACGGCGGCAACCAGGGCATGGTCGGCTGGAAGATGATCGGCTTCCCGGGGGCCCGCTACGACTACCGCGACTTCCTGGCGCAGAAAGGCCAGAAGCTGGACATCATTCCCGTGAGCCTCATCGGGCGAGTCTGACGCCTCTAATAACGTATGACGCCGCAGAGGCGCTTGCCTGATCTGGATATGACTGATGAATTACAAACGACCGAAAGCCGACGCCGTGATCGTCGGGTTGGGCTGGGCGGGTTCGCTCATGGCCGAAGAACTGACCCGCGCAGGGCTCGATGTAGTGGTGATCGAACGGGGCCCCTACGAGGTGACCCACCGCAACTTCCCGCCCAGCGTTGCCGCCGATGAGCTGCGCTACGGTGCCCGCCGTGAGGCCCTGCGCCCGCCGAGCGTGCAAACCCTGACCTTCCGCAACCACCGCTCGCAGACCGCCCTGCCCGGCCGCGACCTGAGCAACTGGGTGGTGGGCTACAGCGTCGGCGGTGCCGGCAAGCACTGGTCGGCCAACGCCTGGAGGTTTACCCCGGCGGACTTCACCATGGCCACCCGGGTCAAGGAGCGCTACTCCAACATGCAGCTGCCCGAAGGGCTGATCGTGCAGGACTGGGGGGTGACCTACGACGAGCTCGAGCCGCACTACGATCGCTGGGAGAAGATCGCCGGTATTTCCGGCAAGGCCGGTGTCCTCAACGGCGCCCTGCAGCCCGGCGGCAACCCTTTCGAAGGCTCGCGCAGCGCCGAGTACCCGACGCCGCCGCTGGAGCGCTCACGCTGGAACGACCTGTTCCACGCCACCACTGAAAAAATGGGCCTGCACCCCTTCCCGATCCCCGCCGGCACCCTGGGCGCAGCCTACACCAACCCGCTCGGGATCAACCTGGCGCCCTGCACCTACTGCGGCTTCTGTGGTTTCTACGGCTGTGGCAACTGGTCGAAGTCCTCGCCCAATGCCTGCGTGATCCCGGCGCTGATGACCCGCAAGAACTTCACCCTGCTGACCGAGTGTACGGTGCTCAAGGCCGAGAAGGCTGCCGATGGCAAGACCGTCACCGGGGTCACCTTCATCGACTCCGACCGCAATATCGGCTTCCAGCCGGCCGACATCGTCATCTTCGCCGCCTTCCAGTTCGACAATGTGCGCCTGATGCTGCTGTCGCAGATCGGCACGCCCTACGACCCTGCCACCCGCACCGGCACCATTGGCCGGGCGTACAACTTCCAGACCATGTCGTATGGCTTCCTGTACTTCGAGAACGAGTACATGAACCCGTTCATCTCGACCGGCGCGCTGGCCACCCAGGTCGACGACTACAACGGCGACAACTTCGACCACACCGGCCTGGGCTTCATCGGCGGCGCTGGCATCCTCGCCCTGTCCGACCAGGCGACCCCGATGGGCATGACCGACCGCGTCCCCGCAGGCACCAAGCTGTGGGGCTCTGAGTGGAAAAAGGCCTTCCAGCACAGCTACCAGAACTACGCCAAGATCCAGGGCCAGGGCACCTCTTACGCGCATGCCGAGAGCTACCTCTCGCTGGACCCGAACTACACCGATGACAACGGCCAACCGCTGTTGCGCATGACCTTCGAGTTCAACGAGAACGATCGGCGCATGGCGCGCTTCGTGCGCGACCGGATCGCCGACATCTGCCGGCAGTCCGGGGCCAAGACCTGGGAGGCGATGGCCTTCCCCGATCAGCCGTTCTCGCCGACCCGCGCGTACGACAGCGGACACACCATTGGCGGTTCCGCCATGGGCCTGGACCCTGCAACCTCGGCGCTCAACCGTTACCAGCAGAGCTGGGACGCGCACAACCTGTTCGTCATCGGCGCCTCTTCGTTCCCCAACAACGCCGGCTACAACCCGACCGGCACGCTGAGCGCCCTGACCCTCTGGACCGCCAAGGCGATCATCAACGACTACCTGCGCCAACCTGGCCTGCTGACCCGCTGAGGAGATGACCGTGACCCAGTTCAGAACCCTCACGGCCATCGCCCTAGGCTGCGGCCTGATCGGCGTTGCCGGTTTTGCGGCGTGGGCCAAGCACGGCGAAAGCCAGCGCTTTGCAGCGATCCCACCGGCGTTGCTCGGCGAGTCCGCTGCGCAGATCGAGCGCGGCCGCTATGTCGCCGCCATGGCCGATTGCGCCGCGTGCCATACGGTCCCCGGCAAGCCCGAATACGCCGGTGGCTACAGTTTGCAAACACCATTTGGCAGCATTCAGGCCTCGAATATCACCCAGGACCCGGAGACCGGCATCGGCAGTTGGTCCCTCGAGCAGTTCGACAAGGCGGTACGACACGGCATCGGCCGCCACGGCTACCTGTACCCGGCGATGCCCTACCCGGCCTACGCGAAGATGAGCGATGCCGATATCGCCGACCTGTGGGCCTATATCAAAACGGTCGAGCCGGTCCACCAGCCGGTCGTCGAAAACCAGTTACCGTTCCCCTACAACCAGCGCTTCCTGCTGGCCGGGTGGAACCTGCTGTTCTTCAAGGACCAGCCGTTCACACCGCTCGCCGGCGTCAGTGCGCAGGTCAACCGCGGCGATTACCTGGTCAATGGCCCCGGCCACTGCGCCGCCTGCCACACCGGCAAGAACCTGCTCGGCGGCGACCTGGCCGGCGCCCTGCACGGTGGCACGCTGCAGGGCTGGCACGCGCCAGACCTGACGCCCAACCCACATGTCGGCCTGGGCAAGTGGTCCAGCGACGACCTGGTGCGCTACCTGAAGACCGGCAGCAACCACCAGGCGGCGGCCTCCGGGCCGATGCTGGAAGCCGTGGAAAACTCCACCCAGCACCTGACCGACGCCGACCTGTATGCGATCGCCGCGTACCTGCAGCAGCTGCCGGCAAGCGCCGAACAGCCGGGCCCGGCGATTGCCGCCGACGACCCACAGATGGTCGCCGGCAAGCGCGTGGTCGAAAGCCAATGCGAGGCCTGCCACCGCAGGGATGGCCACGGGGTGCGCAACATGATCCCGGCATTGCGCGACAACGCCCAGGTCAACGCCCGCGATGCCGCAAGCCTGATCAACATCGTCCTGCGCGGCGCCGAAGGCCCGGTCACCGCGGGCAACCCCACCGGCGCCGGCATGCCGCGCTTCGACTGGAAGATGGCCGATGAAGACATCGCCGCCGCCTTGACCTACATCCGCAACAGCTGGGGCAACAGCGCAGCCCGGGTCAGCGCCGCAGACGTCAGCCGGGCGCGCACCGCGCTGGGCGCCGAGGCCTGGCTGATGCGTTAACCCCGCCGCCATTACCCGTAAGCACAGCGACATCAACGGCCAGCGCATGAGGCATTGCCTCGCGCGCTGCACCGGCGCCCGCATCGATAACGCAGCACCCACCCGCAACTGACTGCACATAACACCAACAAGGGCAGTCACCCATACTGGACAAGAAACCGATCATGGCCAAAAGGATCTTCACCGCTACTGCCTTCCCGCGCACTGCCGGCTTCATGCTGAGCGCGCTTGCCGCCTCACTGTGCAGCGCTGCGGCCAACGCCGACCAGGCGTTTGCCATCGACTCGCGCTGGATGACCGGCGACTGGGGTGGCTTGCGCACCGAGCTGCTCGAACAGGGCATCAACATCAAACTGGGCTATGTCGGCGAGTCGGCCTCGGGACTGCACGGTGGCTATGATCGCCACAACCATGCCACGCGCTACTCCGACCAGTTCAACGTCGGCGTTGAAGCGGACCTGGAAAAAGCCCTCGGCTGGCAAGACGCCGTGTTCAGCATTTCCTTCACCAACCGCAATGGCAAAGAGCTCGACGAGGTCATCAGCGACCCCCGCGCCAAGAGCTTTGGCGCCACCCAGGAAATCAACGGCCGTGGCAGCGTCACCCGCCTCGGCGGCCTGTGGTTGAGCAAAGGCTGGCTGGACGACCGGATCAACCTCAAGGCCGGTCGCTTCGCGGTGAGCGACGAGTTTGCCGTTGAAGACTGCGTGTTCCAGAACCTGGCGTTCTGCGGCTCGCAGCCGGGCAACTATGTCGACAGCATCCACAACGGCCCGATCAGCCAGTGGGCGGCGCGCCTGCGCTACCGGATCACCCCCGAGGTGTATGCCCAGGTCGGCGCGTACAACGTCAACCCGTCCAACCTCGACAACGACAACGGCCTCAAGCTGCACGTGCAAGGCACCACCGGCACCCTGGTCCCGGTCGAGCTGGTCTGGACCCCGCGGGTCAATCAGCTGCCCGGTGAATACCGCATCGGCTACTACCACAGCAGCGCCGAAGCCGCCGATGTGTACAAGGATGCCCATGGTCAACCGGCCGCACTGAGCGGCGACGACTACCGCATCAACGGCAGCCGCCATGGCTCATGGATCGTCGCCAAGCAACAGTTGACCAGCGTCAACGGCGACAGCAGCCGCGGTCTCTCGGTAGTCGCCAGCGCAACCTTCATGGACCGCGCAAGCACCCCGGTCGACAGCTACCAGAAAGCCGCCCTGCTCTACAAAGGCCTGTTCGATGCCCGCCCCGCCGACACCGTTGGCTTCGGCATGGCCCGCGTGCATGGCAGCTCGCGCTTCCTGCGTAACGCCAAGACCGCCAACGACCTCAGCGGCGCCACCTTCAACGATGCCGGCTACGTGCCCGAGCAGCACACCCTGTACGTGGCCGAGCTGAACTACCGGGCACAGTTGACCGGCTGGCTGAGCGTGATGCCCAACCTGCAGTTCCTCAAGAACCCTGACGGCCAACGCGAAGTCGTCAACACCTGGGTGGCCGGCGTTCAAGTACAGAGTCAATTCTAAAAAAGCACCCCGCAGTGCCTTGCACAGGACCCGTGAATGAACCGAAGAGAAGCCCTTTTTTCCCTGGGCACCATCGCAGCCTCGCTGGCTGTAGCACCCAGCCTCGGCGCCGTAGAGCTCAAAGGGGTGCCACACGACACCCAGCTCAGTGACGACCACATGCCACAACCGGCCATCCGCAGCGGTGGCTTTCTGGTCCTCAGCGAAGCCGAGCGCAGAACCCTGGGCGCGCTTTACGACCGCCTGTTACCCGCCGACGAGTACGGCCCGTCGGCAACCGAGGCGGGGTGCCTGGAGTTCATCGATAGCCAGCTGGCCGGGCATTACGGGGCCGGCAAGGCGCTGTATCTGGAAGGGCCGATCCGCCCTGAAAGCGAATTGCAACTGATGGGTACCGCGCAGTTCCTGGCCTCGCCGCTGGAGCGTTATCGCTCAGGCCTCGCGGCGCTGGAGGCGTATGCCCAGCGTGTGGACGGGCAACACCTGGCCGACCTGCCAGCCGAACGGATCGACGCCCTGCTCGGCGAAATGGAAGCGGGCCGACTCGACCTGGGCCCGGCCATCAACAGCAAAGGCTTGTTCGAACTGCTGCTGCAGAACGTTCGCGAAGGCTACCTGGCCGACCCGATGTACGGCGGCAACCGCAACATGGCGGGCTGGAAAATGATCGGCTTCCCCGGTGCGCGCTATGACTACCGCCCCTACATCGACCGTCGCGGTGAAAACCTGCGACTGATCCCTGTAAGCCTGATTCCGGCCGACTGAGCTGTAAGGAGTACCCATGAGTAATGTACGAAAACGCGCCGACGTGGTCATTTGCGGCCTGGGCTGGGCCGGTTCGGTAATGGCCGAAGAACTCACCCGCGCCGGGCTCGAAGTAGTCGCCATCGAACGCGGCGCCTGGCGCGACACCTCGACCGACTTTCCCCCTGCAGTGGACCCGGACGAACTGCGCTGGACCACCCGCCGCGAACTGCTGCAACCGATGAGTGTGGAAACCACCACCTTCCGCAATCGCCTGGACCAACAGGCCGCCCCGGTGCGTAGCTGGTCGGCGTTCCAGTATGGCTGGAACGTCGGCGGCGCCGGCGCGCACTGGGCCGGCATGTCGTGGCGCTTCTCGCCGTGGGACTTCGAAGTCGCCACGCAGACCCGCGAGCGCTATGGCGCGGCAAAGATGAAAGGCCTGCAGTTGCAGGACTGGGGCGTGACCTATGACGAGATGGCCCCCTACTACGACCGCTTCGAGCGCATCGCCGGGACCTCGGGGATTGCCGGCAACATCAATGGCCAGATCCAGCCCGGCGGCAACCCGTTCGAGGGGCCGCGCTCGCGTGAGTACCCGACCCCACCGCTGAAAGACACGCACTGGATGCGCACCTTCCGCGACGCCTCCACGCGCCTCGGCCACCATCCGTTCACCATTCCTGCCGGAAACATCTCGCAAGCCTTCGTCAACCCGCTGGGCGTCACCATGGGCCCATGTACCTACTGCGGCTTCTGCGATTTCCACGGCTGCGGCAACTTCTCCAAGTCGTCGCCACAAGCCTGCATCCTGCCGGCGCTGATGCGCCGGCCGAACTTCACCCTGCTCAGCGAAACCGAAGTGCTGCATGCGGTGAAGCACGACGACGGCAAGACCGTCAAAGGCGTGAAGTTCATCACCAAGGAAGGCGTCGAAGGCTTCCAGCCGGCCGATGTCGTGTGCATCACCGCCTACCAGATGGACAACGTGCGCCTGATGCTGCTGTCGCGGGTCGGCGAGCAGTACGACCCGCGCACCGGCCGCGGCACGGTTGGGCGCAACTACAACTACCAGACCTGCTCCACCGTCACCGGCTTCTTCGATGACAGCTACATGAACCCGTTCATCGGCGGCGGCGCCCTGGCCGTGCAGATCGACGACTTCAACGGCGACAACTTCGACCACTCCAATCTGGACTTCATCGGTGGCGCCGGGATCATGGGCTACTCCACCAATGGCCGGCCTATCCAGAACGCCAACACCGTGCGCCCTGGCACCAAGCGCTGGGGCAGCGAGTGGAAGAAGGCCTATGCGCGCGACTACCAGCAGTCCGGCGGCATCTTCTGCCAAGGCACCTCGATGCCGGTGCGCGATGCCTACCTGGACCTCGACCCGACCTACAAGGACCGCCACGGCCAGCCGCTGCTGCGCCTGACCTTCGACTGGAACCGCAACGACACCAACATGCTCGACTATGTCACTGAGCGTGCCGTGCGCATCATGAAAGAGGCCGGCGGGCGCGACATCATCGTCGACAACCAGGGCGAGCAGAGCTGGAACCCGTACATGCAGCACAGCTCGCACACCATTGGCGGCGCGGTGATGGGCGCCGACCCGACCACCTCGGCGATCAACCCGTACCTGCAGAGCTGGGATGCGCACAACCTGTTCGTGGTCGGTGCATCGGCGTTCCCCAACAACGGTGGCTACAACCCGACCGTGACGGTCGGCGCGCTGGCCATTCGGGCGGCACGGGCGATCCACGAGACCTATTTCAACAATCCAGGCGCACTGGTCAAGGGTTGAGCGAGCAATGAAAAACTGGAAAAAAATCGCCACCGGGACCGCGCTTGTGGCTGGCCTGGCGGCCGTTGGCGTAGCCTGGATCGCCGTGAAGACCTTCGACACCTCGCGCTCCGCAGTGGCTGATGACACGGTGCCCCTGGCGCAGTTTCGCAGCACCGACCAGGCGGCCATCGTGCGTGGCGAATACGTGATGCGGCTGGGCGACTGCGCAGCCTGCCACAAGGCCGACTTTGCCGGCGGCTACAAGATCGACACACCATTCGGCTCGTTGCTCACCTCGAACATCACCCCCGACACCCAGACCGGTATCGGCACGATGACCGAGCGCGACTTCTTCAATGCCGTGCGCCAGGGCATCGGTTCGCATGGCCTGCTGTACCCGGCCATGCCCTACACCGCCTACACCAAACTCAACGACCGCGACATGCATGACCTGTGGTCCTACCTGTCGACCATCGCACCGGTGAACAAGCCCATCGACGAGAACGCCGGCATGCACTTCCCGTACAACGTGCGCCTGGCGATGGCCGGCTGGGACATGCTGTTCTTCGACAACACCCCGTTCATCGCCGACGTCACCCAGGGCAAGGACTGGAACCGCGGCAAGTACCTCACCGACGGCCCGGCGCACTGCGGCACCTGCCATACACCACGCAACCTGCTCGGTGGCGAGCGCAGCAGTGCCTACCTGCAAGGCGGGCGACTCGGCGCCTGGTATGCGCCCGACATCACCCCCAACCCGCTGACCGGCATTGGCCACTGGTCGGTCGACACCCTCACCACTTACCTCAAGACCGGCTCGGATGACATCGCCGTCGCCGCGGGCCCGATGGCCGAGGCTGTCGAGCACTCGTTCCAGTACTACAAGGTGAACGACCTCGATGCGATCGGCAGTTACCTCAAATCGCTGCCCGCCTCGCCTGCACAGCCTGGCCAGCCGATGACCCCGAACGCGCAGCGCATGAAGGCGGCGGCGCTGACGTATGAAGTCAACTGCTCGGCCTGTCATGGGCTCGAGGGCGAAGGCATCAAGGGCATGGTCACGGCGTTTGCAGGCAACCGCCGGATGCTTACGGATGACCCGACCAACCTGCTGCACGCCATGCTGATGGGGGCGCGCGCGCCGCATACCGAAGCACGGCAGACCGCAGCGGGGATGCCATCGTTTGCGTGGAAGATGAACGATCAGCAGGTCGCTGAGATTCTCAACTACGTGCGCAACAGCTGGGGGAACGCAGCAGTGGAAGTGAAACCCGAGCAGGTGGCTGCACTGCGCGGGGAGTTGGGAGCACACCAGAAGCTCGCGGTTCCTGAGCCCGTCTCGGTCCAATAGACCGTCTGGCAAGACCAGCGGAGCGCCCTAGCGACGCCCCCCCTGATCTTGCCCGCTGACGGCCTCTTCAGGGTTGGCGCACGCCTTGTGCGTTGACGGCCAGCGGGGTCAGCAGGCGTGGCATCAGGCCGCGCTGGAGCAACCAGCCATCCAGCGAGAATTTACCTGCGCCGCTGATCATCACACCGATGAACACCACCATCAGCAGCATCACATACTCCCAGCCACCGCCGCCGGCCATGGCCCACGCATACCCGCGGGTCCACTCGCCGCCAAACCCGACGGTCGCCACCAGGAAGTAGATCAAGCTGACGAAGGCACCGAGCCTGGCGAACAGGCCCAGGCCGACACTGACAGCGCTGGCGAACTCGATCAGGCCGCCGAGGACCACGAACGCCGCTGCCGCCTCGCCGAAACCGAGGTTCTGGAAACCGATTTCGAGTTTGTTGAACCACCCTGTCCCGGCGAAGATCTTCTCCGCCGAATGGCACAGCTCGTTGAGGCCGAAACACAGGCGCACCAGCGTCGCCTGCCACAACAGGGTGCCAAGCCAGGCGCCTGGCTTGCCGCGATCGCGGCGCAGGTCGCTGACCACACAGTCGATGAACTGCACGAGCAACGGCACCGCGGCAACGCTGGCGACCCAGACCATGACCTTCGCATCGTTCATTGCCGCGACGCGCCAGGCGAGCAGAAACGGTAGCAACGACAGCAGAAACCCGGGCGCGAATACCCGCGGCGTGATCAGCACGGCCGACAGCAGCGCGATCGCCATCCATCCTGCGCCTGACCAAGCCGCGAAATCCGGCAGCGAGTAGTCGAACCAACCGCAATACACGGCCGCGACGAAGGTGGCCAACAGGGCCGTAATGCTCAACCAGTGCGGTGTGCGCGAGGGTTTGAGGACGTGATAGTCGCTGGCGAATGCACCATCGACGACTTCACGGTGAAGTACAGGGCTGTTCATGGGCAGGTGCTCGCTCAAGGTTGTGGGGCTGGGAGGGTTTTCTCGAAGGCGCGCGCCAGTTCAGTGGCAAAGCGCTGTTCCTGAGCGTCACCGGCGCCGCCGGCGACACCAATGGCGCCCACCCGCTGCCCCTGCTGGCGGATCACCACCCCGGCAACGGCCGGCAGGATGCCGGGGATGCTGCCCAACTGAAGGTTGTCCTTGCGCGCCAGGTCGTAGAACACCACGGTGTCGACATCGTTGATGGCCGCCGAGTTTGCTTTCTTGATGGCCGCGTCGACACAGCCAGGGGCCGCGCCATCCATGCGCTTGAAAGCCAGCAGGTAGCCGCTGGCATCGGTCACTGCAATGCACGGGTGTACCCCGTCATCTGCGGCCCTGCTGACAGCTTTGTCCAGCAGAGTGGTCGCGCCACTCAGTGACAGGTTCGGACTGTACCGCAATGTGTTCACGGCATCAGCTGCCAGGCTTGGAGAGACAAGCACCATTGCCAACCAAGTGGGCAGCAGCCGCCTGCTGATGGCATTCAACAGCGGCGGTTTCGGGGCCTGAAAAATGTGGGCACGGGGCGGTATTGTCATTATTGGTGTCCTAGAGCCTGCAAGAAAATGGTAACGTTACCATATTTAATTGAAAAATAGACGTGATCTCTAATGAATGCAACGTCGATCTCAATGAATCCGCCAAATAGACGCTAATGATATCGTTATCTGTTTCCGCTGACCGAAACTGACCCTGCAGAGGCTGTGCTGCCGACTGAAAATTGACCCAGGTGTTCAACTGCTTCTGCTCACTTTTCGAGCAGGAGAACACAGGTGATCAGCATGGAAATGTTGGGAAAAATCCGGCGGATGTACTTGCGCGATAAGCTCTCGCTGCAACAGATAGCCAAGCGTACCGGGCTGTCGAGAAACATTATCCGAAAGTGGGTCAGAGCGCCCGAAGCCACTCAGCCGGCGTACCGACGGTGCGCAATCTTCAACAAACTCAGCCCATTCCAAGACACGTTAGAACAGGCGCTGAAAGCCGATTCGTTTCGGGCAAAGCACAACCGCAGAAGCGCCAAAGCACTTTTCGAACAGATCAAGGCTGAGGGTTATGACGGCGGCTACAGCCAGCTGACGGCGTTTGTACGCTCTTGGCGAAGCGAGCAAGGCAAGTGTTTACGCGCTTTTGTACCGCTGACTTTTGCCTTGGGTGAGGCCTTTCAATTTGACTGGAGCGAAGAAGGTCTGCTGATCGGCGGCCTGGTCCGACGCATCCAGGTCTCCCACATGAAGCTGTGCGCCAGTCGCGCGTTCTGGTTGGTTGCTTATCCCAGTCAAGGCCACGAGATGTTGTTCGATGCCCACACTCGCTCTTTTGGTGCCCTCGGCGGAGTTCGGCGTCGCGGCATTTTCGACAACATGAAAACGGCTGTCGATTAGTAAGCAGACTTCATCTTGGTGGAAGCAGGTGGTACACACCTGCTGGCTTGCAACGCTCAGCGAGGGGCGCTGACGTCTGTCTGTCCGCTAGCGAGCAGTGCGCCACGGACGAAGCCCTCGGCAAGACGGCGCTCGACAAAATTGCGCACATAGGCGGCGCCTGCTTCACGTTCGCGAGGTACGGCCATCGCTTGCCGAATCGACGTGAATGCACCGTCAAGCACGCGATAGCGTTGATCACTGGCGGCGACCCTTTCCAGCGGCTGACGTACGCCTGCAGCAGCATCCAGATCGCTCTCAATAAAGAGGTCCACTGCGCCGGCAGAAGTTTCAGCACGGACCAGCTCGGCATGTTGCAGCGTGCGCGTGAGATACAGGTCATAGGCTGCACCTTTACCCACAGCCAGGCGAAGGCCAGGCCGTTCCAGCTCGTCAACGTGCTGGAACGGTGCTTCTCGCTTGACCAGATAGGTACCCTCGATCAGCACATAGGGCTCACTGAACGCGATTTGCGCCTCACGCACGGGTTCGATGGCCAGAAACGCCAAGTTCCAAGCCCCTTCTTCCAGTGCAGCAAAGACTTTTCCCGCAGCATCGAAAGTGCGCATGTGCAAGGTGACACCCAGCTCCTCGGCCAAAGCCTTGGCCAGGGCTACGGATACACCCTGCGGCTCGCCCGTCGAGCCAAGCTGGGCCAACACCGGGTTGCCGAGGTTGATCGCGACGCGCAGGGTGCCGTCAGGGGCCAGATCTTTGAGGACGCTGGTGGCGATAGTGTTCATGCAGGTCTCCTATAGAAGTCGTGTGATACTTTTCCCAGCCATGTCGGCAAAAACGTCACCAAATCGGCAAGGTATACGAAACGATCAGACGGTTTTCATCTGCGCCACGGGCGAAATTGGAACGATAGGCTGCGTTGCGCCAGCGCACACCGACATTCTTCAGCGCGCCGGACTGGAACACATAGGCGATATCGGTGTTGCGCTCCCACTCGCGACCTTCATCGCCACGCGTAGCGGCATCGGCTTGATCCCCCTTGACGTAGCGTGTCATGAAGGTCAACCCCGGGATGCCAACGGCGGCGAAGTTGTAATCGTAACGCAGCTGCCACGAGCGCTCGCCGGGCTCGGCGAAATCATTGATCTGAATGTAGTTGGCCAGGTAGGGATCGGTGCCGTCGAGGAATGGCATTGAGGTATCGCCGTTCATTTTCTGCAGGCCCAAGCCCAGCGCATGGCCGCCCAGGCTGTAGGTGAACAGACCGCTGAGCGCGCCGCTGTCGATCGCACCGCCGCGAGCATTGCCGGCGTCATCGCTGAGCATGTAGCGCAGGTCGCTCTTGAGCTTGCCCGGGCCAATGTTCCACGTATGGCCGATGCCGAAAAAGTTCTGACGGTACACATCCTCAAGTTCGGCGTACTGGTAGCTTAGGGTCAGCGCCTTGCTCACCGCGTAGTCGGCGCCGCCGACCCAGTATTCGTCGCCTTCGACAGCACCGGCAAAGCGGCGGTTCTTGTTGTTCAGGCTGATCTTCTGGGCGTCGCTCGAGTCGCGATCGGTCACCCGGTCCAAGCGAGCACCGGTCACGGTCAGGCCAGCGATCTCGTTGCTGGTGAGCAACCCGCCCTCGAAGGTCTGTGGCAAGATACGGCCAGTGTTGGCTTGCACTGTCGGCAACTTGGGAATCAGGGTGCCGTACTTGAGTTCGGTTTCGGACATCTTGACCTTGGCCGTCAGGCCGAGGCGGGTGAACTCATTGGCGGCGCGGCCGTTGTCATGCACCGGCAGCAAACCGGAGCCTGCACGGTCGGGGCTCGAGTCAAGCTTGATACCTAGCATGCCCAGAGCATCAAGGCCAAAGCCTACGGTGCCTGGGGTATAGCCTGAGCGGAAGTCGAGCAGAAAGCCCTGCGCCCATTCCTCCCGCTTGGACTGGCCAGTGCCGTCACGAAAATCACGGTTGAAGTAATAGTTGGACATCTGCAGGTTGAGCTTGCTGTCTTCGACAAAGCCCCCTGCGTCAGCAGTACCGGCAAGCACGCAAGGTGACAGGGTAATCAGAGTGCGCAGGATGTTCTTGTTGTTGTGCATCTGGCGGTTCCGTTTAGTTAACACGGGAGTGCCCGGCCTGGACGCTCAGTCCGGGCTTGGAGAAGTGCAAAGGAGTCCAGCGGATGGGGGCCGCGTGGCAGCCCCGACGATCAATGTGCAGAAGCTGCCATCGGTTGATCCGGCTCTTTGTTATTGACCCGCATCAGCGCTGTCATCAGGAACGCGATGAGCAGCAGCGCACTGAGGAACAGCAGGCCTGTGGCCGCGCTCTGGCTGTTACCCTTGACTACGCCAATCATCGACGGACCAACAAAACCACCGAGGTTGCCGATCGAGTTGATCACCGCAATGGATACCGCAGCGGTGGCGCGGTCGAGGAACAGCGTCGGCAGCGCCCAGAACGGCGACTTGAAGCTGTACAACCCAGACAGCGCAACACAGATCATCGCCATCGAAGCAATCGGGCTGGACAGCATGCCGGCGCCGACCAGGCCCAGTGCAGCGATTGCAAGGGGGATGGCCGAGTGCATCTTGCGCTCGTTGCGCCGATCAGAACTGCGCGACCAGATAATCATCGCCGCGGTTGCAACGATATACGGCAGCATCGCGATCAGGCCGATCTGGGTATGGGTCAGGTCGCTGGAGAAGCCCTTGATGATCTGCGGCATCCAGTAACCGACGCCCAGGCTACCGCACTGATAAACGAAGTAAATGAACGCGAGGTACAGCACCTTTTTGTTGACCATGGTCTTGAACACACCCAGGCGCTTGACGTTCTTGCGGCTCTGGCGGTCGCGTTCGAGCTCGGCCAGCAGCCACTCCTTCTCCTGCGAGGTCAGCCATTTGGCCTGCTCGGGTTTGTCGGTCAGGAAGAAGAAGCAGGCAATGCCCAGGAACACGGCAGGCACGCCTTCGAGGAACAGCATCCAGCGCCAGCCGCTCCAGTCGAGCCACTTGATGTTGTCCATGATCCAGGTCGAAAGCGGTGCGCCGATGATGTAGCTCACCGGAATCGCCGCGGTGAACAGCGCCACCGTGGTGGCCAGCTCACGCGAGCGGAACCAGTAGGTGAGGTAGACGATCACGCCCGGAAAGAAGCCCGCCTCGGCTACGCCGAGGAAGAACCGCAGTACATAGAGCTGGTTGGCCGTCTGGGCAAACGCCGTGGCCGCGGCGATGACGCCCCAGGTCACCAGAATGCGAGCAATCCACACCCGCGCACCAAACTTGTTGAGCATGACGTTGCTGGGCACTTCGAACAGGAAGTAACCGATGAAGAAGATTCCGGAAATGAAACCGAAGGCTTCGCTGGTCAACGCCAGCTCCTTGTTCATCTCTAGCGCGGCATAGCCGATGTTGGCGCGATCAAGATAGGACACGATGTACAGCAGGAACATAAACGGGATGATGCGCAAGGTCACCTTGCGGACAATCGCCTGCTCGTCGACAGTATTGTTGTTGTTCATAAGGACCTCATCTGGAACGGACCGTAGCCCGTCCCTTAATTGTTATCGTTGTAACGGGTATCAGGCAGAAAAGATCATGCACACCGGACTTCCGGTCGAAACCGAGAAGCCGGTCTTGCTCAGTGCACCACTGCACGGGTCGACTGCAAACGAGACGATGCTGTCGCTGTCTTCATTGAGCGCGAACAGGAAGCGCTGATCAGGTGTCAGGGTGAAGAAGCGCGGCGTCTTGCCTTCACTGGGAACGAAATCGACCGGGCTGAGCAGCCCACTGACCTGGTCGATGGCGTATACCGCGATGCTGTCGTAACCGCGATTCGAGGCGTAGAGGAAACGCCCGCTACGGTCGATTTCAATTTCCGAAGCGCGGCTGTTGCCGGTGTAGCTGGCGGGCAATGAAGGGAGTACCTGGATCGGCTGTAGCGCGCCGCTGTGGGGGTCGAAACGATAGCTGGTGACACTGGAGTCCAACTCGTTGATCACATAGGCAAACCCCGCCTTGGGATGCATTGCAATGTGGCGCGGGCCGGCACCTTCACGCGCAGCAATGAAGGGTTGCTCGGCAGGATGCAACCTGCCGTTGTCGAAGCGGAAGCTGAACACTCGGTCGAGCCCCTTGTCCGGTACCAGGACAAAGTTGCCGGACGCATCGAACGGATTGAAATGCGGCTTGGCGAACGGCTGTTCGACGCGGTGCGGGCCAACTGGGCCGTCAAGTGTGAGCAACTGGTTGACACTGCCCAGCGCGCCGTCCTCGGCCACATTCAGCACGGCCAAGGTGCCGGTGATGTGGTTGGACACCACCATGAAGCGCTCGCTTGGGTCCAGCGCCAGGTGCACCGGGTTCTTGCCCTCGCAGCTCTGGCGGTTGAGGAAGGTCAAGGTCCCACTGGCCTTGTCGACGCTGAAGGCGCTGACTTCGCTGCAGTCGCCGTGAACGGTATACAGCCGGTCTCCGGCACGGTTGAGGGTAAGGAAGGAAGGGTTGACCAGATCAGTGACGACCTGTACCTGCTCCAACGTACCGGCCTGCTGATCCAGGCGATAGACCGTGATGCCATCACCCCGGGCGTTACGCTCGCGGGTGGTCCGCGAGCCGACATAGGCGTACATAGGGTTGTTCTCCCGTTTGCAAATGCGTTTTCAAGCGGGCACCAGCCTTTTGGCAGGCAGCAGTACCCTGTGCGGCAGCATTGCTGCCGCCGCCGGAGTCGTTACACCAGTGCTTGGCGGGTTAGCCGCGAGTCCGTTTGACCACTTTTCGGATCACGTACGGCAGCACCCCGCCGTTAGTCAGGTAGCGCAGTTCCTGCAGCGAATCCAGGCGAGCAATCAGCTCGATCTGATCGCGAACGCCACCCTCACGGACTATCTCCAGGCGAACACGGTTATCGCCAACGACCAGCTCATCCAGCCCCACCAAATCGAAGTGCTCAGTGCCGATCAGTTGTAGATCGTCTGCGCCCTGCCCGTCCTGGAACAACAGGGGCAACACGCCCATGCCGATCAGATTACTGCGGTGGATGCGCTCGATACTGCGGGCTACCACAGCTTTCACCCCAAGCAGGGCCTGCGCCTTGGCTGCCCAGTCGCGGCTGGAACCGGCGCCGTAGTTGATGCCTGCGAAGACAATCATCGGCGTACCCGCGTAACTCTGGGCGGCTTCGTACAGGGGCAAGCACTTGCTGTGGTCCGCATTCCAGGCCCAAGCACCGACGCCAGGCTGCTGCTCACCGACCAGACGGTTTTTCACCGACTTGTTGGTGAAAGCTCCACGCAGCATGACTTCGTGGTTACTGCGGCGGGTGGAATATTGGTTGAGGTCTTGTGGATCCTCACCGCGCTCCAGCAGCCACTGGCCTGCAAGGCTATCGGCAGGGATGGCACCGGCGGGCGAAATATGGTCGGTGGTAACGTTGTCCCCAAGCACCATGAGGGCACGAGCGCCCTGAATCGCCAGGCTAGAATTTGGTTCAGCCTGGATGTCAGCCAGGTATTGCGGACGGCGAAGATAAGTCGAGCGAGGGTCCCAAGGGAACTGGACACTGCCCTCTGCGGAGAGCGCCTGCCAGTGATGAGTACCTTCCCACACCGTAGCCAGCCGCTGTTGGAAGAACTCCGGCTTCACCACTTTCGCGGCCAGCGCAGCCACTTCTTCATCACTGGGCAGCAGGTCGTGCAGATAGACTGGATTCTCTGCTGAGTCATAACCCAAAGGTTCACGCGTCAGGTCGATCTCGATGGTACCGGCGATGGCAAAGGCGACGCACAACGCGGGCGAGGCAAGATAACCCGCGGGGACTTTAGGGTTCACCCGACCTTCAAAATTACGATTACCGGACAATACGACCACGCCCTTCAGGCCTTGATCGGCGAACACCTCGACATGCTCTTCCAGCTTGCCCGAGTTGCCGATACAGGTCATGCAGCCAAAGCCAGCAACATCGAAGCCCAGAGCGGAAAAATCCTGCAGCAGGTCAGCTTCAGCCAGATAGTCGGAGACGACCTGGGAGCCTGGCGACAAGGAAGTCTTGACCCAGGGCTTGCGTTGCAGGCCCAGGCGACGTGCCTTTCGGGCCAGCAAGCCGGCTTGGATCATCTGCGCCGGGTTGGCCGTATTGGTGCAACTGGTAATTGCCGAGATAACCACGGCGCCATGCGTGATCGGTTCTGCGAATGTGGGCTCGAAGTACTGCTCAGAGGATGGCCCGGCGATAAGGTTGCCGCCGCCCAGGACTTCCTTACGGAATGAGTCGCCCGAGCGCGACAGCGGTTGACGCTGATGCGGCTGGTAAGGTCCTGCAACGCTTGGCTCGATGCTGGCCAGGTCCAGTTCGATCAGTTCATCGAACTCCGGCTCCGGCAGTTCATCACTGCGATACAGGTTTTGCGCACTCATGTATGTGGCGGCCTGCTGACAGAGCGCTGAAGAGCGGCCGGTAAGCCGCATATAGTCGAGCGTCTGGGTGTCGAAGGGGAAGAACACCACCGTAGCGCCATACTCCGGGGCCATGTTCGACACCGTGCCACGCGCGGCCCACCCAACGTTCGAAAGGCCTGGGCCGGTGAACTCGACAAACTTGCCGACCACCGAACGCTTGCGCAGGATCTCAGCGACATGCAATGACAAATCCGTCGCGGTAACACCTGGGCGCAGCGCGTTGGTCACACGCAGGCCAATGACCTTGGGAAAGCTGATAGGTACCGGCTCACCAACCATCGCCGCCTGCCCCTCGAGGCCGCCAACACCCCACCCCAGAACACCGATGGCGTTGATCATCGGTGTATGGCTGTCCGTCGCGACCATGTCATCGGGGTGCAACAAGCGCTGGCCATCTTCAGTGCGGCTTTCCCACACGACCTTGGCCAAGGCTTCCATGTTCATTTGATGGATGATACCGGTGCCTGGGGGAATCACACCGAAGTTGTCCAGGCTCTTTTGCGCCCACTTGATGAAACGATAACGTTCACTGTTACGGCGGAAATCGATATCAAGGTTCTGCTCGACCGCATTGGCGTCGGCATAGCTTTCGACAATCACCGAGTGGTCAATGGTCAGCACGGCGGGAATCAGCGGGTTCATAGCGCTGGGGTCACCACCGAGCTCGGCGACTACATCGCGCATACCTGCAAAGTCAGCCAAAGCCGGCAGACAGGTGGTGTCATGGAACATCAGCCGGTTCGGCTGGAACGGCACTTCGCAATCTGGCCCCTGGCCCGTGGCTCTAGCCAGTACTGATGCGAGCGCTTCGGGTGTGCAACGGGCAACGTTCTCCAGAAGAATACGGATCGAGTAGGGCAGGCGCTGCAATTGGGCTGGGCTCAGCAACTTCTTCAAATCAACATAGGCGAATCGGGCCTGGTCGATCTCCAGGTTGCTCATCAGGTCGCGGGCAGTCTTGGTCATGCTCGTATCGCTCTGCGTCTTATCGTTGTGACAGCATCGGCTACCGATGCTGGTGATGGGGCAATGCTAGTGGTTGGCCCACCGGATGAAAATTGATGAATCGCCATGGCAGCGTTCTCCACTGGAGAACGCTGCTCAAGTGGATTGATCGGGTGATGGGGTCAGCAGTACCAGGGTGCGGGCTAGAGCTAGCCTGCCTCACTGCGAATGTTGTCGACGAACGTGCGTAAGGTTGGCGCAGCGGCATCGTAACTCTGCAAGACCAGCAACAATGCGCGTACGGCCCAGGCTTCGTCCAGGCGCAGCACCTTCAGTTTGAGGCTTCGCTGATAGGGCTTCACTACGGACCGCGGCAGCACCGCGATGCCCATGCCAGCGGCCACCATTCGACAGATGCAATCAAAACTGCTGATTCGGATTCGCAGCTTGAGCGGCATATTCAAAGCCTCTGCCTGCTGAGTCAGCAGGCCATACATGGAACTTTCCCGATGCGGGCCGACCATCTCGTACTGCAAGACTTCAGCGAACCTTATGCTTGTAGAGGACGCGAGGGCATGCGCCCCCGGCACTACCACGACCAATTCATCGGTGCGATAAGGCACCGTTTGCAAACCTCTGGAAGCGGTTTGCGATGCTATAACCCCAACGTCAGCGCGGCCCTCCGCCACTGCACTTACCACGTCGGCCCCCACTCGTTCCTGAATGTCGAAACGAATCAATGGATAGAGCGCGGCGAATGCTGTGATATCCGTGGGTAGAAATTGGGATAACGCAGAAGTGATAGCGTGAATACGTATGTGCCCCTTGACCCCTTCGGAAAACTCCCCCAGCTCGGCATCAAGGTTTTGCAGCGTTTGCCGCACCTGTCGGGCGTAAAAAAGCAATGACTGCCCGGCCGGGGTCAGCTCTACGCCACGTGCATGACGGATAAGCAATGGCGCCCCGGTAAGGTCCTCCAGTTCGCTGATGCGCTTGCTGACCGCAGAAACAGCCAAGTGCCGAAGGTTCGCGGCATGGGTGAGGTTTTGCGTTTCTGCAACAGCAATAAAAACATCAAGGCTTGTCAAATCGTATCGCATTGCGTCTCCGAGCTGGCTGCGCGCTCCAATCGCCGTTTTCGTATCACATACTCCCCGAAATGGCGGATCTACGCACTAGAAACACTTCATGCTGCAGACCTGACGCCGGTCACACGTCAGAGGATTGATCGATTCTTCATTATTGCTTTTTAACAACTTTAAATACAATGTTAGGCGCCGTTCAATGGAACGGCCAATCACAATAACGAAAGCCGAGCAGACCATGAAAAAAACCCTTCTCGCCCTGGTGCTGACAGCGTCCCTGCCTGCGGTATCAAGCGCCGCATCTTTTTCACAGCAACAATCAGAGCTGCTCTATGCAAGCCTCGGAGAGAGAGTGCTGGGATACCGTGTCGATCCCAGTGCGGGCGAGTTGCAATTGATCAGTGAAACCAAGGTTCCGGCGAACCTGCAATTCGGCGTGAAAAATGCCAAAGGCAGCATGCTGTATGTGGTTTCCAGCAACGCCGGGAACGGCACCTTGGGCGCCAAGGGTGATACCCATGTCTTGCAGGCATTCAACATCAACAAAGCATCCGGGGAACTGACAGCGGTCGGGGACGTCATCGCCCTACCGGAACGGCCGATCAACCTGGGACTGGATCGGCAAGACCGATTTGCGGTGGTTGCCTATAACCAATCCTCTACCCTCAGCGTGCATCCGATCAAAGCGGACGGCAGCGTCAGCCCAGCAGTCCCACAGGGGCAGGTGCCCCAGGCAGGCATTTTCACACATCAGGTGACCTTCACCCCCAATGACCGCTTCGTGATAGCCCTGGCTCGCGGCAATGACGCGGTCAAGCAGGTACCAGACCAGCCAGGCAGCGTGAACACATTTGCGCTGGATGAACAGGGTTTGCTGCACAAGGTTTCAGTTGCGGCGGTCGACCCAGGGATTGGCCCGAGGCACCTGGCCTACCACCCTAGCCAACCATGGGCTTACGTGGCCATGGAACGCGGCAGTAAACTCTATATGTACAAGCTCAAGGCTGATGGGTCGTTGCAGCAGGCGCCCAGCTTCAAAAAGGATACCCTTGAGCACCTGAGCAATCTCGAAACGCCTCGTCAAAGAGGCGGTGTGATCCAAGTCTCGCCGAATGGACGCTTCCTTTACGTGAGCAACCGTGCCGATGCCGCCACCGAGCATGAGGGTAAACGGGTGAACAATGGCGGAGAAAACAACATCGCGGTATTTGCCATCGACCAGCGGACGGGTGAACCTCATCGCATTCAGGTCATCGATGGTCAAGGCATCGAAGCACGCACCATGAAGGTCGATCCCTCTGGCAAATTGCTGATCGTGGCCAACCAGATGACGCAATGGGTGAAGGATCACGGCGAGCTACGCAAGCGCCGCTCGAACCTGGCGGTTTTCCGTATCGAGAATAGTGGCAAGCTCCAGTTCGTGCGCAAGTACGAAATGGATGATGAAAGCAAATCGCTGCTGTGGATGGATATCTGAAAATGACCGAGCCCCGCTGCTGCGGGGCTCAGTTCATTCATCGCTCGTTAGCCAGCTGTTCGCGAACTGCCCGCGCCTGTTGAGTGGTAACAGCAGGGGCGGCGTTATCCCAGGCATTGCGGATGTAGGTCGCCACAGCAGCCACTTGGCTGTCATCAAGACGCCATGCGAACGACGGCATGGATGGCCCCGTCGGTGCCGCATCGGTAGCAACCGCCTGCGCCCCGTCCAGCACTACACGCAGCACTGTGGCCGGGTCCTGTGCGAGTACCGCGCCTGCATTACGTAAAGAGGGGAACAACTTCGGTACACCTTCACCATTGGCCATGTGACATGCCGAGCAGTTGTCGGCATAAAGCGCCTTGCCCGCCACCATCGACGATGTCTTCTGATCCACTTGCTTGGGCGCCTCCAGCCCAGCATCCAGGCTCTTGATGTAGGTGGCGATTGCGGCCAGGTCTTCATGCCGCATGAACTGGGTGGAATGCATCACTACCTCCCCCATAGGTCCAGAAGCCGCCGAGTAACGATTGCGACCGGTCTTGAGGTACTCGACCAGCTCTGCGTTGGTCCAGGCGCCAACCCCGCGGTAGGCATCTCCGGTAATGGTCGGCGCGACCCAGCCCTGCAGCGTGTAACCCTGCAGGTGCCCACCCGAGGTATCACCGCCCAGCAAATTCTTGGAGTTGTGGCAGGTACTGCAGTGTGCAAGGCCCTCGGCCAGGTATGCGCCGCGGTTCCACTGTTCGCTCTTGTTCGGGTCAGGTTTGAACTCACCTTCCTTGAAGAACATCATGTTCCAACCGTAGAGGCTGGTCCTCACATTGAACGGGAACGGCAGCTGATTGGCCTCGACCTTGTTGCGCACCGGCGGCAAAGTTGCCAGGTAGGCACGAATGGCCAGCAGGTCTTCACGCTTGACCTTGGTGTACGCCGTGTAGGGGAACGCGCCGTACAGCAATTCGCCTCTGTGCCCGATACCCTTCTGCAGAGCCTGTATGAACTGCTCATCGGTCCAGGCACCAATGCCTGTCTCACGATCAGGCGTAAGGTTGGGGGCGATCAGTTTGCCAAAAGGCGTTTCGATTGCTTTGCCTCCCGCCATCACAGCGCCGTGTTCGGCAGTATGGCAGGCGGTGCAGTCACCCACGGTTGTCAGGTAGCGGCCTTTCTCGATGGTCGGGAACAACGCGCTTTGGGCAGGGCCAGCAGGCACCCACATCAGGGACACAGCTAGCGCTGCAGTAGCTGACCTGTTCATGCGTGCACCAACGGGCCAGGGTTCTTCAGATACTGTGTCCGGATAGCATTCGCAGCCCAGTAAGCCAGCGCGCCAACCGTGGCGGTAGGGTTATAACCCGCATTTTGCGGGAAGGCTGACCCGCCGATCACGAACAGGTTTGGAACGTCCCAGCATTGCAAGTACTTGTTGACCACACTTTCGCGTGGGTTGTCGCCCATGATCGCGCCACCGGTATTGTGGGTGCTCTGGAACGGTACGATGTTGTAAGGCCCCTTGGCCGGCTTTGCGACTATCTGCCGAGCCCCCATGGCACGCGCCACATCGGCGGCCTTGTCGGTGACGAAGCTCGACATTTTCAAGTCGTTGTCCGGGAAGTCGAACGTCAGTTGCATCATTGGCCGACCGTGGCGGTCCTTGTAGGTCGGGTCTATGCCGAGGTAGTTCGAGCGGGTCGGGTACGAACTGCCCTGGGTGCGAACCACGGTGGTGCTGAGGTAATGCTTCTGGGTCGCGACCTTCCACTTACTGCCCCAGCGGGGCGTGCCTGGAGGAGTCATCCGGTTGCTGATCGGCCAACCGCTTGTGACGTTGGACATGATGCAGGCACCACCAAAGAAACCCAACCCGGAGTGATCGAAGTTGTCGCCGTTGTATTCGTCGCATGCCTGCCCTACTCCGCCTCCCGCGATGAAGGGATTGAAGTTTTTGTCATCGAAGAATGCCTGAACCGCAGAGTTGGTCTGGTAGGCGTAATTCTTTCCGATGAGCCCTCTCTCGCTGATAGGGTCATACGGCGTGCCAATGCCGGATGCGAAGAGCAGGCGCACGTTGGGTACCGAGAACGCCGTCAGAATGACCAGGTCCGCCGGTTGCTCATAATGCTGGCCACTGGCATCGACGTAGATGACCCCCACCGCGCGTTTGCCCGAGGCATCCAGCTTGATCTGCAACACCTCTGACTGAACCTGGGCGGTGAAATTGCGCCGACGCATCAGCGCGGGAATGATGTTGGTCTGCGGGGTGGATTTGGAATAGTTGGCGCAACCGCAACGCGAACAGTAGCCACAGTAAGTGCACGGCGCCATGGTCACGCCATAGGGGTTGGTGTACACCTGCGATGCGTTGCCGCTGGGCGTCGGAAACGGACGCAGTCCCATCTTCGCAGCTGCTTCGGCGAACAGCGTCGGCGCGTAGGTCATTGCCATCGGCGGCAACGGAAACTCACTCGAGCGGTTGCCTTCGAACGGGTTGCCGCCGGGTTGATAGTGGCCGTTGAGCATACCGGCTTTGCCACCAATACCTGCCATTTTTTCGAACTTGTCATAGAACGGTTCAAGTTCGTCGTAAGTGATACCCCAGTCGCGGATCAGCAAGTCCTTGGGGATGGCTCTGGCACCATAGCGCTCGGTCAGATGCGAACGCAGCACAAAGTCGCTGGGGTTGTAGCGCCACGTCAGCCCGCTCCAGTGGGCGCCGGAGCCGCCCAGGCCGGTGCCCAGCAAGAACGAGCCATATTCGCGCATCGGCAAGGCAGTCTGGTCATACGCGTTACGGAAGGTATAGGTGTCTTCGGCAGCAGTGATCATCAACTCCTGCTGGATCACATAACGCAGTTCATCCTGTACATATCCCGGATTGAAGTCGGTACCGGTGTCGCGCCACGGACCACGCTCGAAGGCAATGACTTCAAGGCCTGCTTCGGCCATCTCGATCGCCATGATCGAACCGCACCAGCCCAGGCCAACGATTGCCACGTCTTTTTTTGGTAACTTGATCATTTGACTCTTACACCTTCCAGTCTGGGCGGCCGGAAATACTTACGGGAGGGTTCGGATACGTCTGGCCATGCTTGTCGATCCAGTCCAGGTAGTCGTAACGAGCACCGGGATAACCAATCATTTTCCAGCTGACCATGTCGCGGTTACCGCCATAGATGGGATCGGCGAAAAAGCCTTCCATAGTGCGCGACAGCAGCACCTCGAAAAACGCCGCGCCTTGTACACCATCGGGCAGTTCCACATGGCCACTTTCCAGGCCGCTGAGCAGCGCCTCCCGATCGTGCCCCGACAACTGGGCGAACGTCTTACCGAAGGCTCCCTGACAGTGTTTTTCGAGCGACGTCAACCCAGCGCGCATCTGCTCCGCAGGCGTCAACGGTGATTGTGGACCTTGGGTTGGCAGCCCTTTGGCAAAGGGCCCCTGCAAGTACATGCGCGCCCCTTGCCCCTGAGGGCCAGACATCTGGCGGTCAATGTAGATGGCACAGCCGGCCTCTTTACCGCTCATGCTCATATCATCGGCCGGGATGAGTGTCTCAACAATCGCTTCAACCAACTGCTGTTCGTGCTCGGTGAAGAATGTCCAGTTATGCGGATCGATGTCCGCAGGCGGGTCTGCGGCGTTTGGCGCCCAAGGCAAGGGTTCACCACCGACGATGGTGGCGGCATGGGTGAAAGATGAGCTCACCGCAATCAGCGTGCCGGCCCCCAGGAGCTGACGGCGGGTGATACCAGGAGATGTAAGTTTCATTCAGGCCTCTCAGGACGAATCACGAGCGGCCGGCATGGTAATGTTTTTTGTAACACCAAAATACAAAAATAAGATGAAAATTGCTTTTTACGATGAACCGCTTCGCAGTGGCGGTCATTACTGCTTCATCCCGCCATCCACTATCACCTCTGTATTACGGAAGCTCCAGCATCTCGACGAAGTGTCCAGCTGGCACCCGTGGCAACCGCTGCCAGCAGCGCAACCAACAGAAATGCAAACTGGAAGTCCGCAGCCGTTTCCACTCCGACGTTTTCATGGAGCAGCATGGCGAACCGCAAAATCAGCGCTCCAACCGCGATCCCCAGACCCATGCTGAGCTGGAAAGCCATGCTGAAGAGTGTGGAAGCATCCCGCATCCCAGTCGTGGATATCTCGGAGAATCCAACATTGTTGTAGGCCGTGAACTGTAGCGAACGAGACAGGCCGCCGATGAAAAGCCATGCAACTACCAGCTCATGGCTGGTAGACGGCTCGAGCAGCGCACAACCACCGATACAGAGAACGCCCAGCCAGCCATTCAATAGCAATACCTGCCGGAAACCCCATCGCTTGAGCACCGCAGTAGTGACAGCTTTCATTGCCAGGTTGCCAGCAAAGACCGCGATCATCAGGCTGCCGGCGGTTAGCGCCGACAGACCGAAGGCGAGCTGGAACATCAAGGGCAACAGGAACGGCAAACTGCTGATGCAGACCCGGTACAAAGAGCCGCTGAAAAAGGTCAGCCGAAAGGTCTGCACGCCCAGCGCATCGAGTTTAAGCAGCGGAAACGGGGCCTTGCGAAGATGCCACACACTCAGCGCGGCAAGCAGCATTGCAGCGACAATGATCCATGCGCCAGACCACGACAGTCCGGCCGCGTGACCTAACATTTCAAACCCTGCCAACAAGGCAACACAAGTGCCTGACAACAGAATGAAGCCAGTCCAGTCGAATGGCATGCGGCGCTCGGAGCGATGATTGTCGATCAGGTAGCATGCGAAGATGAACGCGATGATGCCGAAGGGAATATTCAAATAGAAGATCCAGGGCCAGGTGGCATGTGTGACCATCAAAGCGCCAACCGGGGGCCCCAGCACTGGCGCTACCAAGCCCGGTACGGTGATGTAGCCTATGGTTCTTACCAGGTCCTTCTTGTCAGTGGCGCGCAGCACGGCCAAACGGCCGACTGGAACCATCAACGCTCCACTAATACCCTGCATGACACGCGCAACAACGAATGTTTCCAGGCTGTAGCTCAGCCCGCACAACAACGACGCCAAGGTAAATGCGGCAATAGCGGCAGCGAAGGTCGTACGCGCCCCCAGTCGATCGGCAACCCACCCGCTAAGTGGAATGAACGCTGCCATCGCCAGGAGATAGCTGCTCATCCCGATGCTCAGGTCTACCGGGCGGATGGCAAAGCTACGGGCCATTTCTGGTAGCGCAGTGACGATCACCGTCGCATCCAGGTTCTCCATGAAGAACGTAGCGGCTACCAGAAAAGCGATTTGGGTTGATCGAGTCATGCTCAGCGCGTCCAGTACTCACGTTGAATTGACCGAGATTAGCCACCACTAATTGGAATGGAAAATTCTTTTATGTAAGGTTAGCCATCTATTTTTGTTGTGAGCTCCCGCTAACACAATGAACCTGAAAGCCCTCAAATACGCAGTCGAAGTCGCTCGCACCGGCAGTTTCACTCGTGCCGCACAGCATTCGCACGTTGCACAATCGGCCCTCAGCATGGCAGTCGCTCGGCTTGAGCATGAGTTAGGGGTGCCGCTGTTTGACCGCAGTGTTCGCGGGGTGACGGCCACAGCGGAGGGCGCAAGGTTTCTCGAGCGAGTCGACCTCATGCTTCAGGAATTGGCAGCAGCCCGCCAGGAACTGACTTCACTGGCCAATTTGCAAAGCGGCGAGGTGAGACTGGGATTTGCGCCCATGTTCGGTATGGGCCGCCTGCCGATGTGGCTCGAGCAGTTTCACGCCCAGTATCCGGGCGTGCGTTTCAAGGCGTTTGAAGGAGGCGGCCAAGAGGTGGACTGGCGGCTTGAGTCACGCGACATCGACGTTGCGTTGATGAATGCCCGCCGGGTCAAGCCGCACTGGCAATCGGCCGTGGTCGATGCCGACGAGCTTGTGCTATGCGTACTGCCTGATCACCCACTGGCCAAACTGGATGCTGTCTCTGCCGACCACTTGCAGGGCCTGCCCATGGCGGTGCTCGATGGACGTTTCGCGCAACGCCTGATGCTCGATGAATACTGCAAACAGCACAGGGTTGCGTTTTGCACCGTGTTGCAGAGCAATGACGCCCCATTGGTGCTACAGGCCGCACTGCGGGGCCTAGGTGCGACAACGGTGTTCAAATCCAACCTTCACGCCGTTGGCAACCTGGTTAGCGTGCCGTTTGAAACGCCCCAGCATTTGCAGTTCAGTTTATGTTGGCGAGCAGATGAGCACCTTTCCTTAGCCAACAGGCGCTTCATCGAGTTCGTTACTGGCAAGCCTATGCCGGTCCAACCGCGCCGCTAGTCGCCGACGAACACCATACAAACGGGGCTACCGGTGTGGTTCACATGCCCGGTGGCGGACAGGCGGCCACTCTCTTGGCAGACCTCGAAAGCCTGGAGGGTGTCACTGTCCTCGTTAAGCGCGAACAGGAAACGACCATTCGGCGTCAACGAAAAGAATCGCGGAGTAGCACCGGCACTGGGGACCCAGTCGATAAGCTTCAGCCAGCCGGTAACCTGATCGATGGCGAACATCACAATGCTGTCATACCCACGGTTCGATGCATAAAGGAAACGGCCAGTACGGTCAACTTCGACCTCCGAGGCACGGCTGTTCCCAGTGAAGTATTCCGGCAACAGGCTGAGTATCTGCCTGGCCTGTAATCCGCCTGTTTGCGCATCGTAATCATAAGTGGTGACGCTGGAGTCGAGTTCATTTACGGCATATGCACAAGGCAGATTCGGATGCAGTGCAATATGCCGAGGGCCCGCATTTTCGCGAGTGATCACAAACGGCTGCTCGGCCGGGGTCAGGCGTCCTTGCTCGAATCGGAAGCTGAAGATTCGATCAAGCCCCTTGTCTGGCACCAGCACAAACTGGCCGGTGGGGTCGAAGATATTGAAATGCGGCTTGGGAAAAGGTTGTTCCGTACGATGTGGGCCTGGGGGCCCGTCCAAGGCGAGGAGTTGTACCACCGACCCAAGCGCGCCCTGATCGTCAACCTCCATCACAGCCAAAGTTCCTGTGATGTGGTTGGAAACCACCAGATGCCGCTCATCCGCAGACAGCGCGAGGTGGACGGGGTTCTTGCCTTCGCAACACTGGGAATTGAGCAGTTCCAGGTAACCGCTAGCGTTGTCGATTTTGAAAGCGCTGACGTCACTACGGTCCCCATGCACGGTGTACAAACGGTCACCCGCACGATTTACAGCCAGGAACGAGGGATTAACCAGATCCTCTACTTGCTGAATCAGCTCCAACACGCCTCGCTCCTGATCCAGCCGGTAAACGCTGATACCGATGCCGCGCGCGTTGCGTTCTTCAGTGGTGCGGGATCCTACATAGGCAAACATAAGCGCTCCAGTTCAGTTAATCAGAGCCTAAAGAAACGGCGATCCAGGATCGCCGTTTGTTCGCCTGCTGTCAGACAGCACGCCAAGGGAACAAGCCAAAGGCCATGCTGACCAGCATGATCACCAGGCACAGCGCAAAGGCCCACTTCAGGGTGTACTTCTGATGGTCACTGAACTCGACCCCGGCCAACCCGCACAGCAGGTAAGTCGATGCCACCAACGGGCTGAGCAAGTGCACCGGTTGCCCGACCAGCGAGGCCCGGCCGATTTCGGCGTGGGTGATGCCATAGACCTCGGCAGCCTTGGCCAGCACGGGCAACACGCCGTAGTAGAAGGCATCGTTAGACATGAAGAACGTGCCTGGAATGCTCGCCAGTGCAGTGATAGGTGCCATATAAGGGCCCCATTCCGCCGGCAGCATGCTCAGGAAGCTCTTGGACATTGCATCGACCATCCCGGTCCCCGACAGAATGCCCGCCAGGATACCGGCCGCCAGGAAGATCGCGATCTGGTTCAAGGCCGTGGGCGCATGCGCGGAGATACGCCGGCGCTGGTCTTGCATGTGCGGGTAGTTGATTACCAGCGCAATCGAGAACGCCACCATGAACAGGATCGCCAGCGGCAACAGTTCCATGACCAGGCCAGCCATCAAGGCAATGGTCAGTGCAGCGTTGAGCCAAAATAGCTTGGGCCGACGCAGTTCGGCGTTTTCCTCCGACAATGCCGGGGTGCCATCACCGTCGCCATCATCAAAGGTAGTGGCCGCCGAGCCCAGCGATTGTGGGAGCCTGCCCAGCCGTTGCCGCTCACGGGTACCAATGAACCAGGCCAGCAGCAGCACACCCAGGAAACTGATGATGAGTGTCGGAATCAACGGCAAGAACAGGTCTGCTGTATCGACTTGCAAGGAAGCAGCGGCACGAGCGAGCGGCCCACCCCATGGCAGCAGGTTGGTCACACTGGCAGCCAGAATTACCACGCAGGTCAGTGCCAGAGGGTCCAGCCTCATCCGCTTGAACAACGGTAGCATCGCAGTGACCGTGATCATGTAGGTGGTCGAGCCGTCACCGTCCAGCGACACCAGACCTGCCAGCAGCGCGGCGAACACCACCGCTTTCATCGGGTCCCCGCCAATCAGCTTGATGAACTTCTTGATGATTGGGTCGAACAGCCCAGTGTCGAACATCAGGCCGAAGTAGAGGATGGCGAACATCACCATGATCGCAGTCGGCGCGACCTTGCGCAGGCCCTCGATCATCATGTCGCCCATGTCCGGCCCGAAGCCGGCAATCAACGCGAAGACGATCGGTACGGTGGTCATGGCCACCAGGGGCGAAAGGCGCTTGGTCATGATCAGGGCCATGAAGGTCACGATCATGCCGTATCCGAGAAATGACAGCATTTGTATCACCTTGACTTAAAATACAATTATTGTTGTGAGTCAGCGCGGTGAGGCGCATCAAGGGCAGCAGCGATAGCGTGTGAACGGCAGCTGTAGATTAATCGCTGCAAAGTGGATCAGCTCATATGCAGGCCACCATTGATCGAGAAGTCCGCTCCATTGGCATAGGCCGATTCGTCAGATGCAAGCCAGGAGCAGATCGCGGCAATTTCTTCTGGAGCGCCCAGCCGGCGCGCAGGGATCTCATGGACGATGCGATCCATATGCGTCGTGCTGGTGATCGCTTTGAGCTTGGGAGTGGCAATGTAACCGGGAGAAACCGTATTTACCGTGACGCCCCTCGCCCCGACCTCACGGGCAAGCGCCCGGGTGAATCCACGAATGGCGGACTTTGCCGTCGAGTAATTGACCTGGCCTACTTGGCCAATCTGGGCGTTGACTGAGGAGATATTGATCACCCGCCCCCATCCATTGGCAACCATGTCCTCAATCACCTGCTTGGTGACGTTGAACAGTGAGTTGAGGTTGGTGTCGATGACTGTCGCCCAATCCCCGGGCTGCATGTCACGAAAAACTACGTTACAAGCGGTGCCTGCATTATTGACCAGCACATCGACGGGCCCAATCTCGCGCTTGATGCGATCGAAGGCCGCCTCACATGACTGCCAGTCGGCCACATTGCCCTCCGAGGGAATGAAATCGAAGCCCCTTCGGTGCTGCTCCGCAAGCCAGTCTGCCTTGTGTGGGGAGTCCGGGCCACAGCCTACGATTACCGTAAAACCGTCGCGGTACAACCGTTGGCAGATAGCGGTACCCAATCCGCCCATACCGGCTGTGACGTAAGCTACGCGTTTAGTCATGAATCACCCCTCTATTCTCATATCGCGGAGGGCCTGAGGGCATGCGCGCATGAACGCGCGGATGCCCCTGGCAAGCACGACTCACACTTTGCATCTGCATTTCAGTAAATACAAGTGCAATATGTCGCTATTTAGGATTGCAACAGCCGCTTGAGCTTCAAAACCGCACTGTCGGGAGTGGTCAACACAGGCGTCTCGGTTAACGCCGCACAAGCCGAGGCGGCCGATGTCATGGAAAACTGAGCAAAACAGATCACATCGACATCAGCGAGCGGCGGGACCATTTCACTGATCAACTGATCATGGCGCGCCGCATCTCCTTGATGAAGTGCTTCTATGGCCCGAGGCGAGACGGCGTGTTGCAAGGTCAATTTTTTGCCTCGTGCCGCGGCTGCCTCGTGCAGTTCCTCGGATATCGAATCGATAGCCGGGGCGAAGGTGGCCAGCAGCGCCACCCGATCACCGTATTGCAAGGCGTCTTCGAGCATTGCCTCATTGGGCTTCAGGACAGGAATATCCAAGCTGGCTTTGCACGCATTGATCGCCTCACCGAACGCCGAGCAGGTGAACAGGATTCCGTCCGCGCCCGCCTCGCGCGCATAGCGTGCAAGCGCCATAAAGCGCTGCTTCAGTGCATCCGTGACGGAACCTGCGCTTCGCAAATCGCGCGACAGCGAATCTTCGAGCAAATTGCACAGCTCGGCCTCAGGCCACAAACGTGCAAAAGCTTCATTGATAGGCGCAACCGCCACTGGGGTGGCGTGAATAAGGAAAACACGCTTGGTCGACATTATGCGGCTCCCTGGACGCGCGATGCATCAAGCACCAGCACGCCGTCGTCATCGGCAAACAGCTGATCGCCATCGGCAATGGTTTGGCCGGCAATCGTCACGCTCAGCCCAACCTGGCCTTCATTGCGCTTGGTCGACTTGGCCGGGGTCACCCCCAGCGCCTTGATGGCGATCGGCAAGGTGCGCAGGACCGCCTTGTCGCGCACATAGCCATACACCAGCACGCCCGCCCAGCCGTTGCGTACCAAGTCTTCGGCAATGTGATCGCCAAACAGTGCACAACGGTCGCTACCGCCGCCATCCACTACCAACACCCTCCCCGCGCCGGCCTGGCAGCTCAGCTCCTTGATGCGCGAGTTGTCTTCGAAGCACTTGACCGTGACTGCCGGGCCCTGAAAGTCAGGTTTGCCGCCCAGGTCCTGAAAAATCGGCAGAAGCACTCTGGCACTCGCGCCAAACTCATCGCACAGATCGGTGGTCTTGATGCTCATTGCAGCCCCTTCGCTAGGTTTAGACAAAACAAATGTTGCATATATTGGTTTTACATGCAATAAAATGCAAAGGCCGGGGCGGCAGCGGGTTGCTCCAGTGGACAGCATCGATCGGGGCGGCAACGAATCGCTTCGATGATTGTACTTCGTCGCCGCAACGTACACCCTAGCGAGTAGCGACGAGCCGCTTTATCTACGAACAAAAATGCTTAGGAGAGTGTGATGCGTATTCTGGTTCTTCCCTGCGATGGTATCGGTCCTGAAATCGTCGAATCTTCGATGTCGGCCCTGCATGCTGCCAACAAGAAATTTGATCTTGGCCTGAGCTTTGACTACGACGACGTCGGCTTCGTCAGCCTGGAAAAGTACGGCACCACCCTGCGTGATGAGACTCTGGAAAAAGCCAAGACCTACGACGGCATCATCCTGGGCACGCAGTCACATGCTGACTACCCAGCGCCGGAGAAAGGTGGCCGCAACGTTTCCGCCGGCTTCCGTATCGGCCTTGACCTGTACGCCAACGTGCGCCCGGCGCGCACCCGTTCGTTCCTCGAGTCGAACATGAAGCCTGGCAAGACCATGGACCTGGTGATCATGCGTGAAGCCACCGAAGGCTTCTATCCGGACCGCAACATGTCCCGTGGCTGGGGCGAAGTCATGCCATCGCCGGACATGGCTCTGTCGACTCGCAAAATCACTCGACACTGCAGCGAACGTATCGCCCGTCGCGCCTTCGAGCTGGCCATGAAGCGTAACCGCAAGGTCACAGCGATCCACAAGGCCAACAGCTTCCACATGACCGATGGTCTGTTCCTGGAGTGCGTGCGCAACGTGGCCAAAGACTTCCCGGAAGTCAAAGTCGACGACCTGCTGGTCGACGCTTCTACCGCTCACCTGGTGCGCAGCCCTGAGCGTTTCGACGTGCTGGTTGCAACCAACTTCTACGGCGACATCATCAGCGACCTGGCCAGCGAACTGTCCGGCAGCCTCGGCCTCGCCGGCTCGATGATGGCCAGCGACATTCACTGCTGCGCTCAGGCCCAGCACGGTTCGGCGCCTGACATCGCCGGCCAGGACAAGGCCAACCCTGTCTCGATGATTCTCTCGGTGGCGATGCTGCTGCAGTGGATGGGCGAGCAGCACGGCAAGCCTGCGCTGGGCGAAGCGGGCAAGGCCATGGAGCAGGCAGTGGACGCTGTACTGGAAGATCCAGCCAAGCGCACTGCCGACCTCGGCGGCAAGCTGGGCTGCGCCGCCTTCGGTGAAGCTGTTGCAGCAGTGATTGCCGGCTGATCTACCGCACGCCGTAAATCCTGCAGGAACCTACCAAGCTGGCGATGCGCTGTCGTCGCCGGCTTTTCCCGCTCCTGCGGGGTTGAACCCGTTTTACGCCGCCCAACAATTGCACAGGAGAAACTGCCCGTGACCCAACCCTTACTCGGCTGCATCGCCGACGACTTTACCGGCGGCACCGACCTCGCCAGCATGTTGGTGCGCGGAGGCATGCGCACGCTGCAGGTGATAGGCGTTCCCGACGGCCCGATAGACGCTGATGTCGATGCCGTGGTCATCGCGTTGAAGTCCCGCACCCTCCCCGCCGCCGAGGCCATCGAAGAATCAGTAGCCGCACTTGACTGGCTCAAACAGGCCGGCTGCCGTCAGTTCTTCTTCAAGTACTGCTCAACGTTCGATTCCACCGCGCAAGGCAATATCGGCCCAGTCGCAGACGCCCTGCTTGAAGCCTTGAACGCGCCATTTGCGCTCGCATGCCCGGCATTCCCGGAAAACCAGCGTACGCTCTTCAACGGCTACCTGTTCGTTGGTAACGAACTGCTCAGTGAGTCCGGCATGCGCCATCACCCGTTGACGCCGATGACTGATGCCAATCTGGTGCGCGTCCTGCAACAGCAAACCGAGCGCAAGGTCAGCCTGATACCCCACAGCATCGTCAATCAAGGCACCGGCGCGGTACGTCAGGCGTTCGCCGAGGCCCAGGCCGATGGTAGCGGCTATGCTATCGTCGATGCTGTCAACAACCTGGACCTCAAGGTTATCGGCGAAGCTGCCGCAGACCATGTATTGATCACCGGCGGCTCAGGCGTAGCCATCGGCCTACCCGATAACTTCAAGCGCGCAGGACTGCTCCCTGGCGCTTCTCACGCTGCCAAGCTACCCCATATCGAAGGTCACTCGGCGGTACTGTCCGGTAGCTGCTCGGTAGCGACCAACGGCCAGGTCGAATACTGGCAGCAGAGTGGTCGTCCGAGCTTCGCGCTCGACCCGCTGCGCCTCGCCGACGGGCATGACCAGATTACTGAGGCGCTGGACTGGGCTAAACCACTGTTGGCTGAAGGACCGGTACTGATCTACGGCAGCGCTCGCCCCGAAACAGTCAAAGCAGTTCAGGAGCGACTTGGCATTGCCGCTGCCGGCGAAATTGTCGAACGTGCCCTGTCGCAGATTGCTCTGGGCCTACGAAACTTGGGCGTGAACATCTTCGTTGTCGCGGGCGGCGAAACCTCCGGGGCAGTAGTGAAGGCGCTGGGTGTCGATGCACTGAGAATCGGTGCACCTATCGACCCGGGCGTGCCATGGACGCTTGGCCTGGGTGAGCACCCGACAGCGCTGGCACTTAAATCCGGTAATTTCGGTACCCGTAACTTCTTCATCAAAGCCCTGGAGCTGGCGCCATGAACGAGAACAAGGAACGGGAACAGATTGTCCTGCTCGGCAAGTCCATGTACGACCGTGGCCTGACCCACGGGGGCACAGGTAATATCAGCGTGCGTCTGGATGACGGCTGGCTGCTTACGCCAACCGGCTCCTCACTGGGCCGACTCGATCCCGCACGACTGACCAAGCTAGACTGGGAAGGCCGGCACATCAGCGGCGACAAGCCCTCCAAGGAATTGATGCTGCACCTTGCCATGTATCAAGAGCGCCCCACGAGTGGCGCCGTCGTGCATCTGCATTCCACCCACTCGGTAGCCGTCTCGGTACTGGATGGCTTGGACCCGGACGACCTGCTGCCGGCGATTACTGCCTACTACGCCATGCGCGTCGGCAAACTTCCGCTGGTGCCCTATTACGCCCCGGGGGATCCGGCCCTGGCAGAAGCAGTCCGCTCGTTTTCCAGCAAGCATCACGCCATGCTGTTGGCCCATCATGGCCCCGTGGTGGCGGGCAGTGACCTGAACGCCGCTGTAGATGCCACCGAGGAACTCGAGGCTACCGCCCAGTTGTTCCTGCTGATCTTCCAGCACAAGTTCAAGACCCTGACCCCCGAGCAAATTGCCGAACTGCGGCGCCTCTATCCTCTGAAGTGAATGGCACATGTTTGCGAGCCTGAAAACCTGGTGGGCAACACCTCTGGTAGGCATCATCGGCGCCCTTCTGGCCAGTGCGGCGCACTGGCCCCTGCCATGGATCATAGGCTCGATGCTAGCGGTGATTTTCGTCCGCTGCAGCGGCTGGTTGATTGCCGAGATTCCAAACGGACGTAAATCAGGCCAGTGGATGATTGCCACCTCCATCGGCCTGCATTTCACCCAACCTGTAGTCCATGAAATTGTCCGCCATTTCCCGATGATGCTGGCGGCAGCCTTTCTTACCCTGTTACTCGCCCTTGCCGGGATCGCCTTCATGCGGCGCCAGGGCATGGACCTGAAGACCGCTTACTTCGCCTTCATGCCGGCAAACTTTGCCGAAATGATCCAGCTGGGGATGCGCCACCGCGCTGACGTCAGTCAGATCGCTGCGGCTCATAGCATCCGCCTGGTGCTGATCGTGCTCAGCGTGCCTGCCGCCATGTTCCTGTTGATGCAAGTTACCCCAGGCGTAACCGAACCGTTGCGCCCTGCAGCCCAGTGGCAGTGGCTCGGCCCCATGTTGGTAGGGGGTGCGTTGGTGGCAGTGTTGTGGCGACGGATGGGCCTGCCGAACCCGTGGATGTTCGGCCCGATGGCCCTGTGCGCTGGCCTGACGGCAGCGTTCGACCTGCGAACAGCACTCCCGGTAGAGATGAGCCACTATGGCCAATTGATGATTGGTTGTGCCCTGGGCAGCTTCTTCGATCGAGGCTTCTTCCGTCGTTCGCCGCTATACCTGATGAAGGTGGTGATTTTTACCCTGTCGATGATCGTTGGCACTTTCCTGTTCGCCTGGGGCTTCGGCTGGCTGACAGGTATGCCAGTGCTGTCATTGGCGCTGGGCATGATGCCGGGCAGCAGCACTGAGATGTACCTTACCGCTGAAGCCCTTCACCTGGGAGCAGGGATGGTGACCGCTATGCAGATCATGCGCCTGGTGGTGGTCATGTTATGCGCAGAACCTGTGCTCAAGCTATGGCTGGCACGCCAGGGTGACGTCGTGAACGAGCAACAAGAGCAGGACTAGCGCCTTTACGCAACAGGAACGCCCGCCTCGACCGTTTCCGCGGGCGTCTCCGTTGGCCTGCTGCGCTCCAGAATCGGCGACTTGCGGGCGAGCGAACCACTGAGATGGCGTTTCATCAGATGCGCTGCTTCCAGATTGTTCCCTTCTTCGACCAACTCGATCATCCGAAGGTGCTCGGCACACTGCGTGTAGAGGCGCTTGCGGTCGATCATGGAGCGATACTCCAGCAAGCGACGCATGTTGTTCAGCTGCTTGAGGATCATGTGATACAGCGGGTTGCCGGACAACTTGATCAAATCCTCGTGGAAGCGGATACCGGACTTCATGAGGACATCGGCCGGCAGCGTGTCGATGCCGCCGGACAGTAGGTCCTTCTGCTCCTTTTTAAGACGCCTGAGCACATCGAGGTCGTACGCAAAATCATTCTCGAGCAAAGCTGCAGGCTCGATCAGAGACCGGACCTTGTAAATCTGCTGGAGCGTCTCTGGGGTTTTCGCCACATCCAGGAACCGCCAGCCGTAACCTGGCTTGGGCTCGGCCCAGCCAACTTTCGCCGCTCGGTTGAGAATATCGATGACCTGAAACTTGGTCAGGTCGTAGCGCTCTCGCAGGTACTTCTCAGTGACTTCCGATGGAATTGCATCGTTGAGCCAATCCTCTGAAAGCCGATAGTACTCTGGGGGTTCTTCAGTCGCCGTGATCTCATCCAGTGCTTCAGTCAATCCGTCAGCAATGCCAATTACAAAAAAGCCCCGGTTGGGAATCTGCTCCAGGACGCCCTGCTCGGCCAACAGCGTCAACGCCTCCCGAGCAGGTGAGCGCGACACATGAAAGTCATCAGCGACTTTCTGCGCGCTCAAATGCGCTCCAGTGGTAATTTCGCCAAGCTGGATCTTGTGTTTTATGTCAAAAACAATGCGCTGGACTAGGGTGCTTGATGCCATATACCTGAACCGATACGTTGTAAAACCGGAGAGATCAGCAGCCAATCCTTTGATTATCGGCGCCGTTAAATGCAAGTATACGCTAGAACCTGCTCAAGGCGGCAGGCACCGCTAACGGGGCGCCATGCGAAATTGTCGCACCAGCTCATTGAGTTCCAACGCCAAGTGGGCCAGCGACTGGCTTGCCGCTGCGGTCTGAGCGGCGCCCGCCGACGTCTGTATCGACAGCTCACGGATTGCCAACAAGTTACGGTCCGTGCTCCTGGCCACCTGCGCCTGCTCGGTCGCCGCACAACTGATGACCTGATTACGCTCATTGATTTGCTCGCTGCTAGATAGCAGCGCCTGCAGCGCGACGCTGGCTGCCTCGGCCAGGGCCAAGGTTTCCTGCGTTCGGCTGGTACTGTTGTGCATGGTCTGCACTGCGGCCCCGGTTTCCCGCTGCATCGCCGTGATCATGGCTTCGATCTCGCGGGTAGATTCTGCCGTACGGTGAGCCAAGCCCCGCACTTCATCTGCGACCACTGCAAAACCCCGCCCCGCTTCGCCCGCACGGGCAGCCTCGATCGCGGCATTGAGCGCAAGCAGGTTGGTCTGCTCGGCAATCGTACGGATAACATCCAGTACCCGCCCAATCCCCTGCGCTGCCCCTGAAAGCCCTTCAACCTGGCTGGCACTGGCCAGCACATCGCGTATCAGACCATTGAGCGAAGCCAGCGCCTCCTCCATCTTTTGCCTGCCTTGGAGCGCCGTTTCACGGGCCTCGTGTGCCAACTGCGAGGCCATGGCCGCACTCTGAGCGACTTCCTCGGTTGCGCTGGTCATCTGGGTGACCGCAGTAGCCGCCTGCTCGATCTCATTGTGCTGCATGTGACTGTCCCGCCGCCCCTCTTCGGTAACGGCATTAAGTTGCTCGGCGGCTGTTGCCAGCTGCGTAGACGAGCCATCGATCTGTCGCAGTGTCTGTAACAGGTTCGACTGCATACGCTTCAGGGCCTGCATCAACCGCGTCGCTTCATCGTTACCCGTTGGCGCGATCACCTGACTCAGATCCGCTTCGGCAACCCGTTCGGCAATTTGTACCGCCGACCGCAAGGGTGCAGTGATGCTGGTGATAAGGAGCCAAGCGATCAACCCGGTGCAGACAAAGACCAACAGTACCACCAGCACGACTCCCTTGATCGCATTGGAATACGCGGTTTCCGATCGCAGGTTGGCGCGCTGAGCGCCCTCATCAGCCTGTTCGATCAACGCGTCGAACTGGCGGGTCATCTCATCGTAAGCATCACGCACCGACATGAGGTAAGCACGTGCACCTGCCTTGTCGCCCGTACGCGAAACGGCCAGTAGTGCCTGATGATGCTTTGCATAGGTTTCAAGGCTACGCACAAAGTCCTTGAGGCCGGTACGCTCTTGCTCGGTTTGCAACAGCCCGGCGTATCGCTGCATTTGTTCGCGCACTTGCTGAAGGCGACCTGCTGTACGTTCTTCGTACGTCTGCATCTGCTCTTGGCTAACCGAAAGGATGTGCTGCATCGACCCCATTCGATAGCGATTCAAGGCGGCATTGGCCGTACCCAGGGCGCGAACGCGCTGCAGCCAGTTATCCTTGATATCCAGAGCCTCAGCCTGTACTACGCGGATTTGTTGCAGCGCAAACGCGCCCAACAGCACGCTCAACAGCGCCAGGCACGCGAAGCCGATAGCAGCTCGCGGTCCTACACCGATCATTCTGATGTTCATCTAATCAAGGTTCCTTTGTTCCCGGACGGGAATCGCAACAATGACTTGCGCCGATACGAGGCCCGCGAACAGGCCCGGCATCGACGAACAAGTTGCAATGACGGCTCAGAGCAGTTCGAGCGGGTACTCGACGATTACGCGCACTTCGTCCACGTCGCCCTCTGCCTGAGCTTCGTTGGCACGGTGAGTGGTGTGTCGCAGCCGCAGGGAAAGGTCCTTGGCAGCGCCCGATTGCACGACGTAGCGCAGGTCCAGATTACGCTCCCAGTGCTTGCCATCCTCACCTTGCAGGCCTGCGTATCCACCCAGAGGATCGGCCTTGGTGCCATCGATATGATCACCCTTGAGGTAGCGTGCAGAAAACTTCAGGCCCGGCACGCCGTAGCCTGCAAAGTCCAGGTCGTAGCGCACCTGATAGGAGCGCTCGTTTGCCCCGTTGAAGTCCGAGTAGTTGACGGAGTTGGCGAGAAAAATAGAGTCGCCGCCAACAAAATCGAAAGGCGTGTTGCCATCTACGTCTTGGTACGCAACGGTCAGCTTGTGATCGCCGAACGCATAGCCCAGCGCCAGGCTATAGGTGGTGTTATCGATCTCGCCCTGCAACGCCTTGCCGGCATCCCGAGTTTTGTAGAGGTTGGCGTCCATGTCCAGGGACTGGGTATCGGAGAGCGGCAACACATAGTTCAGGTTGCCGTAGTACTGATGCCAGGTTTCATCGAAATCCGAGGCATAAAGGCTAGCACTGAGCTGCTTGCTCAAGGCATAGGTGCCGCCGACGAAATCGATCGACTTGCCAATGCGGTTTTCACCGTAATTGAGATAAAGATCGTCATCCTGGTTGCTGGAGTCCCGCAGCTTGTAGGCGGTGAAATGCCCCGCCTGCAGATCAAGGCCATCAATTTCCTTGCTTTGCAGCAACAGACCGGTTGCGGTCTCTGGCAACAGTCGCGAATCCCCGGTTGCGAACACCGGCGCCTCGGTGCGCATGTTGCCGTAGCGGAGCTCGGTGTTGGATAAACGCACTTTCACAGCGGCGCCGGCGCTGGAGTAGTCATCCTCCGGGCGATCATCACTATCGACCGGCAACAGGTCAGCGCCGGAACGCCCTCGCCCACTGTCAAGTTTCAAGCCAAGCAAGCCAAAGGCATCCACACCGAAACCCAAGGTGCCTTGTGTGAAGCCAGACTCATAGAACGCCATGATCCCGTGCGCCCACTCCTCGCGGTAGCTCTGATCACCGGGCTCGGCATCACGATAATCGCGATTGAAGTAAAAATTGCGGTTGAGCAGACGAAGGCTGCTGCCTTCGATAAAACCCGCTGATTCCGACTGATCCGAAGCCTGAGCCGTAGCACAGGCGAGCGAAACGGCCAACGCGGTAAACCCCTGAGTCACTGCATGCATCGTCAAGTATTCCTGGTTTAGAAGTTAGTGCCCTGGCCTGCCATTGCCGGGCTTTCTTGTTGTGGATCTAAACAAGCTATGCGCACTGCGGCGCAGCAGCCTCCTGATGAGGTCCTGGCAGGCAATGCCAGAAACGAACGCCCACCAGCAGCGCTGCCCTCCAAAAATAACATTGCATTTGTAAGTGTCAATATGCGAATCTTCTTTCGCTCGCCAGGCAGTCCTCACCACCCTCACAAACCGCCTGATGAATCCATGATTTTTGCTCAATGGCAGCCTTCAGATTGAGTTCAAGCCAAAACCTTATTTGGATGTATGGATCCAAATATCCAATTGATCTGACTGCCTTTTCTTACCAGACGTCCGCTTTGAAGGAAGCTGAGCCATGCAGCGAAGAACAAAAATAGTTGCCACACTGGGACCCGCCACCGAGTCACCGGAAGCGATCGAGGGCCTCGTGCGCGCCGGCGTTGATGTGGTGCGCCTCAACTTTTCTCATGGCTCGGCCAACGAGCACATTGCTCGAGCAGCGCTGGTGCGTGAGATGGCCCGCAAGCACAATCGCTTTGTGGCCATCCTGGCCGACCTGCAGGGCCCGAAAATTCGGATTGCCCGTTTTGCAGAAGGCAAGGTGACGATCAACAAAGGGCAGCACTTCATCCTCGACGCAAAAATGGATAAGCAGGCGGGTACTGCCGAAGCAGTGGGTATCGACTATGAGGCCCTGATCAGCGACAGCCGCGCAGGGGACATCCTGTTGCTCGACGATGGACGCGTCGAGCTGCAAGTACTCGAGGCTCATGCGCACCACCTGGTCTGCGAAGTGCTGGTCGGCGGTCCGCTCTCCAACAACAAGGGCATCAACCGCAAGGGCGGGGGCCTATCTGCCGCTGCTTTGACCGATAAGGACCGCGAGGACATTCGTACCGCAGCGAAGATGCAGGTGGATTACCTGGCTGTGTCGTTCCCGCGCGATGCCGAGGACATGCACCTGGCGCGTCGTTTGTTGCATGAAGCAGGCGCTGAAGCAGGCCTGATCGCCAAGATCGAACGTGCTGAGACAGTGGCTGATCGGAATATCCTCGATGCGATCATCGAAGCCTCCGAAGGGGTCATGGTCGCTCGTGGCGATCTGGGTGTGGAAATCGGCGATGCCGAATTGGTAGCGGTGCAGAAACTGATCATTGATCGTGCGCGCTCTTTGAATCGAGTTGTGATCACGGCAACCCAGATGATGGAGTCGATGATCACGCAGTCCATGCCAACCCGCGCCGAAGTGTTCGATGTCGCCAATGCCGTGCTCGATGGCACAGATGCCGTGATGCTGTCCGCCGAAACCGCTGCCGGCGCCTACCCAGTGCAGACAGTGGAAGCAATGGTCCGCATCATTGCCGGCGCTGAACGTCATCCGCAGGCGCAACGTTCAAAACACCGCATGGATGAAGTCTTCCAGCGAATCGACGAAACCATCGCCCTCTCCGCCATGTACGCCGCCAACCACCTGCATGGCGTAAAGGCGATCATCAGCCTGACCGAAAGTGGCGATACACCCCGTCTGATGTCGCGCATCCGCTCGCACCTGCCGATCTACGCATGCTCGGACAACCCGCGTACACAAACGCGCGTGGCCTTGTTCCGTGGCGTCCAGACCCTGCCTTTGAACAGCGATGACATGCTCCCCGAGGAAGTCAATCACCGTGCAGTGCAAGCCCTGGTCCTGCGGGGTGTGGTCAGTGCCGGTGATCATGTGCTGATTACCCGAGGCGACCATGCCCACAACCAAGGCGGTACCAATACCCTGCGCGTAGTGCGCGTGGGCGATGAAAACCGCTGAGAAGCAGGAGGTTGCCAGTGAGCCAGTCCACACACAACGTCTCATCTGATCATCCGGCACTTGGCAGTTGGCCGCGTGACTTCGATTTCCGCCAGGAATATGCAGAGCAGCAGGAGCTGCTGGATCCGACCTTCGAAACAGGGGCACCAGACGCCATGATCAACGCCACCCTCATCACCCAAATCACCGCACGTGAGATCCTCGACTCGCGTGGCAATCCCACGGTGGAAGCACAAGTCACCTTGGCAGGTGGCCAGCAAGGTATCGCAAGCGTACCGTCGGGAGCATCAACGGGCAGCCGCGAGGCCTTGGAGCTTCGAGATGGTGGCAACCGCTACCATGGCAAGGGCGTGCTGCGCGCGGTAGAACATGTCAATCAGGCAATTGCTGCCCACCTGAAAGGATTGGACGCACTTGATCAGCGGGCAATCGATCAAGCTCTGATTGAGCTGGACGGCACAGACAACAAGGGCACGCTTGGGGCCAATGCAATCCTGGCGGTTTCTCTGGCCACGGCTAAGGCTGCTGCCGAAGCCAAGGGCCTGGCATTGTACAAGTACTTCGCCGAGCTGCATGGCACACCCGGCCAGTTCAGCATGCCGGTACCCATGATGAACATCATCAATGGCGGCGAGCATGCCGACAACAACGTCGACATTCAGGAGTTCATGATCCAGCCGATCGGCGCGCAGAACTTCAGCGAAGCCCTGCGCATGGGGGCTGAAGTGTTTCATACCCTGAAGAAAGTGCTAGCAGAGCGCGGCCTGAGCACCGCTGTGGGTGACGAAGGCGGATTTGCCCCGTCCCTGGACTCCAACGAACAAGCATTGGTGGTGATTCAGGAAGCCATCGAACGTGCAGGCTACCGAGTCGGCGTCGATATCAGCATGGCGCTGGATTGCGCAGCCTCAGAGTTCTACCACGACGGTGAGTACGTGCTTGCTGGCGAGAACAAGCGATTTTCCAGCGCCGCATTCACCGACTACCTCGGTCAGCTGCGTAACCGCTATCCCATCCTGTCCATCGAAGATGGCATGGATGAAAGCGACTGGCACGGCTGGGCCCTGCTGACCCAGGCACTGGGCAAAGGCACCCAGCTGGTCGGTGACGATTTGTTTGTCACCAATCCGGCCATCTTGCGCGAGGGGATCAGCCAAGGCGTGGGCAATGCCATCCTGATCAAATACAACCAGATCGGAACCCTCAGCGAAACGCTCGACGCCATCCGCCTGGCTCAGCAATCGGGCTACAACGCCGTGATTTCCCACCGCTCAGGCGAAACCGAAGACACCACTATCGCAGATCTGGCGGTAGGCACACGTGCCGGGCAGATCAAGACCGGCTCACTGTGTCGCTCTGACCGGGTGGGCAAGTACAACCGCCTGCTGCGCATCGAAGAAGCCTTGTTGGAACAGGCGCCCTACTGCGCGGATGCACTGCGCGCGCAACGCGGCTGATAAAGAGAACCGCACATGAACGAAAAGCTTGTAATCGCGAACTGGAAAATGCACGGCACTCGTGCTGCCAATGAGCAACTGATCAACAACCTGCTGCCAACACTCAGCGAATTGCAAGGCGTACGGATCGCCATCTGCCCGCCATTGCCATACCTGTCCCAAGTTGCCGATCTTCTGGGCAATTCCTGCGTATCGCTGGGCGCACAGAATTTCAGCGAACGCCCGCAAGGAGCTTTCACTGGCGAGGTCAGCGGCGAAATGCTTGCCGACATAGGCTGCAACTACGTGCTCGTCGGCCATTCCGAGCGCCGTAGCCTGTATGGCGAAACTGACGCGCTGGTGGCGATGAAATTCGAGGCAGCATTACGCGCAAACCTGGTGCCAGTCCTGTGCCTGGGCGAAACCATCCATCAGCGCCGGGCGGACAACACCAATGCAGTGATCGGCGCACAACTGCGAGCGGTTCTGCAGCAAGTCGGGATAAAGCAACTTGCCCGTGGCGTCATTGCCTATGAACCGGTCTGGGCAATTGGCACGGGCGAGACAGCCTCGCCAGCCCAGGCCCAAGCAGTCCATCAGCACATTCGTGCGCTTCTGGCCGAGCAGGATCCGGATGCTGCCGCCAGCATTCCCCTGCTTTACGGCGGCAGTGTCAAAGCAGATAACGCAGCGCAGCTGTTCGAGCAGGCCGATATTGACGGTGGCCTGATCGGTGGCGCATCGCTGGACCCAGCAGCCTTTGGTGCGATCTGCAAAGCCGCTCGCGCCTGACCCAATCGCGCAACCGTGCGCCTTCAGACAAGAAACACAAGAAAGGTAAAAGCATGAATTCGATTGCCCCCCTCAGCACCCTCTTCCCCACCGCCGAGCAGGTCCCGGAGGCCTACCGTCTGGGCGACCCGATCGAACAGCGTGAGTACCTGGTAGACGGCCAGTTACACCACTGGGACGGTCCAGTGGCCACAGTGCGCAGCCCGGTCTACCTGGCCAGCGCAACGGGCGAGCAGCAGGTCATCCTGGGCAGTGCGCCGCTGCTCGATGCCACCACCGCGCTGGTCGCCCTCGATGCAGCGGTCAAGGCTTATGACAATGGCCAAGGTACCTGGCCGACGATGCGCGTGGCTGAACGCATCCAGCATGTCGAAACTTTCCTGGCCAGCATGCGCAAGCAGCGTGAGGCCGTCGTCAAATTGCTGATGTGGGAGATCGGCAAGAACCTGAAGGACTCTGAAAAAGAATTCGACCGCACCTGCGATTACATAGTCGACACCATCAACGCTCTGAAAGACCTCGACCGTCGCTCAAGCCGATTCGAGCTTGAACAAGGCACACTTGGCCAAATCCGCCGAGTACCGCTGGGCGTGACGCTGTGCATGGGCCCCTACAACTATCCGCTCAACGAGACTTTCACCACCCTGATCCCCGCGCTGATCATGGGTAACACAGTGGTATTCAAACCGGCCAAGTTCGGTGTGCTGCTGATTCGCCCTCTGCTCGAAGCCTTCCGCGACAGCTTCCCGGCTGGTGTCATCAACGTGATATACGGCAGCGGCCGCGAGACCGTGAGCGCACTGATGGCCAGCGGCAAGATCGATGTGTTTGCCTTCATTGGCACCCACAAGGCTGCCAGCGATTTGAAGAAACTGCACCCACGCCCGCACCGCCTGCGCGCTGCGCTCGGCCTGGACGCCAAGAACCCCGGCATCGTGCTGCCCCAGGTGGATCTGGACAATGCCGTGGAAGAGGCGGTTACCGGCGCACTGTCCTTCAATGGCCAGCGCTGCACCGCACTGAAGATCCTCTTCGTACATGAGGATGTGGTAGAGGCATTCCTTGATAAATTCAATCGCAAGGTTGCCGCGCTCAAGCCGGGCATGCCTTGGGAGCCGGGTGTTTCGCTCACGCCACTGCCCGAACCGGGCAAGACCGATTACCTCGCCACCCTTGTCGCTGATGCTAAAGCCAAGGGCGCCCAAGTGGTCAATGAAGGGGGGGGCGATGTCCGCGGCTCGTTCTTCTTCCCGGCAGTGCTCTACCCAGTCAGCCGCGAGATGCGCGTCTATCACGAAGAGCAGTTTGGCCCCGTGGTGCCGGTAGTGCCGTATCGCGATCTGAAAACGGTTATCGACTATGTCCTGGACTCTGACTACGGCCAGCAATTGAGTATCTTCGGTAACGACAGTGCAGAGGTGGGTCGTCTGGTCGATGCCTTCGCCAACCAGGTGGGTCGCATCAACATCAATGCCCAGTGCCAGCGCGGCCCGGACAACTATCCGTTCAACGGCCGTAAAAACAGCGCTGAAGGTACCTTGTCGGTTCACGATGCGCTGCGTGTGTTCTCCATCCGCACCCTGGTTGCCACCAAGTTCCAAGGCAGCAACAAAGAACTGATCAGCAAGATCATTCGTAATCGTGAGTCGAGCTTCCTCACGACCGACTATATCTTCTGAGGGCCCGGAGATGAGCACCCGTGCATTGATCATCCTGGACGGCATCGGCCTGCGTGAGGCCAGCGAGTCCAATGCCTTGGCAGCGGCACGCACGCCTAACCTGGACTCACTACTGGCGCACTACCCAAATAGTCAGATCGCGACCTCGGGCTTGGCCGTCGGCCTGCCCGAAGGGCAGATGGGCAACTCTGAGGTGGGGCACATGAACCTGGGCGCCGGACGGGTCGTGTACCAAAGCCTTACCCGCATCGACAAGGCAATTGCCGACGGGGACTTTGCTCGCAATGCTGCCCTGCGGTCACTGGTCGACCAGGCGGTGGAGCGCGACGGCGCGGTCCATGTCATGGGGCTGCTGTCGCCTGGCGGTGTCCACAGCCACATCGACCAGATCCTTGCAGCCTGCCAGACTCTGGCGCAATTGGGCGTCGAGCGGTTGTACGTGCACGCTTATCTCGATGGGCGCGACACACCACCCAAAAGCGCTAGCGAATCGATCGAGGTGCTGGAGGCAGCGCTTGCGCAGTCAGGCCGTGGACGTATCGCTACGCTGGTCGGGCGCTATTTTGCGCTGGACCGCGACAATCGTTGGCCGAGGATCGAGAATGCCTACCGCGCTATGGTTCAGGGGCAGGCCGAGTTTCAGGCCAGCTCTGCCAGCGAGGCATTGTCACAGGCCTATGAACGTGGCGAAAGTGACGAGTTCGTTGCCGCAACGACCATCGGTGAGCCGGTTCCGCTGCAGCCGCAGGATGCACTTCTGTTCATGAACTTCCGCCCGGATCGTGCACGGCAATTGTGCCAGGCGCTGGTCATGCCAGATTTCGTTGGCTTCGAGCGGCCGTTTGTAGTGCCAGCGTCGCAGTTGTTGACACTGACCAGGTACGCCGAAGACCTGCCCTGCCCCTTCGCGTTTGGGCCAGAAAGCATCGTCAACAGCCTGGGCGAATACCTGGCAGGTCTGGGCAAGCGACAATTGCGTATCGCCGAGACGGAGAAGTATGCCCATGTAACATTCTTCTTCAATGGCGGGCGCGAACAGCCTTTTCCCGGCGAAGAGCGCATCCTGATCCCCTCGCCCGCCGTGGCCTCGTATGACCTCCAACCGCAGATGAGTGCGCCAGAACTGACCGAGCGCCTGGTCGAAGCGATCGAAAGCGAACGTTTTGACTTGGTAGTGTGCAATTACGCCAATGGCGACATGGTCGGACACACCGGATCATTCGACGCGGCAGTAAAGGCCGTCGAGGCCCTCGACAACTGCCTTGCTAACGTAGTCGAAGCGATTTTGAAGGTCGACGGACAGTGCCTGATCACCGCCGACCACGGCAATGTTGAACAGATGACAGATCCCGACTCCGGGCAGTCCCACACATCTCACACATTGAACCCGGTGCCGCTGATTCTGGTGGGCCGTCACGTGGCTAATACAGGCTTGCGCGACGGCAGGCTATGCGACATAGCCCCCACGCTTTTGCAATTGATGAATCTCCCACTGCCGGCACAGATGGAAGGTCATTCGTTGCTTACCAACTGATCGGTCTTCAGGGGACCATCAGGTCATGGATGGGCTGGGAGTGGTCTGGTCACCCTGCCTTGCCATCGATGACGTGCTCCACGGTGACGCTACTGCGCGTCTTTGAGGCGGTCCCCAACGGGACCGCCTCCTTTTTATTCCCGCCTGCGCAGCCTGACTGCAGGGCTTAGACACTGATAGGTAATTGATATGGAATGGCTTACCAGCCCAGAAATCTGGGTCGCCTTCTTCACCCTGACCGCCCTGGAAATCGTCCTTGGCATTGACAATATCATCATGATCGCAATTCTCGTCGGCCGCATGCCGCCGCATATGCGTGCGCGCACCCGCTTTTTCGGGCTGGCGCTGGCGATGGTCACGCGCATCTTGCTGCTGCTTTCGATCACCTGGATCATGGGGCTCACCCGCGACCTGTTCGAAGTCTTCGGCCAAGGCATTTCCGGGCGAGACCTGATTCTGTTTTTCGGCGGGTTGTTCCTGCTGTACAAGAGCAGTACTGAAATGTTCCAAAGCCTGGAAGGTGAAGAAGAACAAGCCTCCGACGCCCCAGGTGTCGGACGCGGATTCATCGCCACGATCATTCAGATTGCCATCATCGATATCGTCTTCTCGCTCGACTCGGTCATCACTGCCGTGGGCATGGTTTCGAATGTGCCCGTGATGGTTGCCGCGATCATCGTCGCAGTGATGGTGATGATGATGGCCGCCGGCACTATCAGCGCGTTCATCGAGCGCCATCCAAGCCTGAAGATGCTGGCGCTGTCCTTCCTGGTCGTGGTCGGTACCGTGCTGATCGCCGAGTCCTTCGACGTGCATGTACCCAAAGGCTATGTCTACTTCGCAATGGCGTTCTCGCTGGCAGTAGAAGCTTTGAACATCCGTATGCGAACCCGCCGTGAAAAAGCTCAGGATGAGGCAGGTGAAGGTAACCTGGCAAAAGCCGACTGAGCACCTTCCTTGTACTCCAGATTGGGGCCGCTTATGCGGCCCCAATGCGTTTGAACCAAGGCGAAGGCCTGTCCCACGACGGCGAAATACCGAGTAGTGGCACACGTTATCCGATGTCGACTGCTGTTGCTTACGCTTGCACCTGCCCCCGCGCGCTGGGTCAGCATTTCAAATGGGTGCAATTGCATTGCCCACACCTTCGCTAGAAGGAGGGCCAACCACAGGCTTGGGATTGATCGGATGTGTTAGTCACGGCCGTGGCGCCCCGGCCCGCAAGATCTGCCTGAGGTCGCCACGCATTGAAGGGTATGAGGGATCTAACGCTAGGGCTGTTGCGATGTACGCAGAACTGCAGAGAGACAAGTAGCCGGTGCGGTTCCTGACCGCACCGGCATTCCACAATGAACGTCAGCCTGCACTCCAAGGGAACAAGCCAAACGCCATGGCCACGACCATGATCAGCATGCACAGGGCAAAGGCCCACTTCAGGGTGTACTTCTGATGGTCACTGAACTCGACCCCGGCCAGCCCACACAGCAGGTAAGTCGATGCCACCAACGGGCTGAGCAAGTGCACCGGTTGCCCGACCAACGAAGCCCGACCGATCTCGGCGTGGGTGATGCCATAGACCTCGGCAGCCTTGGCCAGCACGGGCAACACGCCGTAGTAGAAGGCATCGTTAGACATGAAGAACGTGCCTGGAATGCTCGCCAGTGCAGTGATAGGTGCCATATAAGGGCCCCATTCCGCCGGCAGCATGTTCAGGAAGCTCTTGGACATTGCATCGACCATCCCGGTCCCCGACAGAATGCCCGCCAGAATACCGGCCGCCAGGAAGATCGCGATCTGATTCAAGGCCGTGGGCGCATGCGCGGAGATACGCCGGCGCTGGTCTTGCATGTGCGGGTAGTTGATTACCAGCGCAATCGAGAACGCCACCATGAACAGGATCGCCAGCGGCAGAATCTCCAGCACAAGGCCAGTCATCAGCGCGATAGTCAGGCCAGCATTGAGCCAGAACAATTTGGGTCGACGCAGTTCGGCGTTTTCTTCCGACAGTGAAGGCGTAGCCTCGTTATCAGCGTCATCGAATACCGTGGCCGCTGCTCCCAGCGATTGCGGCAAGCGTCCCAGGCGCTGACGTTCGCGGGTACCAATGAACAAGGCCAGCAGCATGACACCCAGGAAACTGATGATCAGCGTCGGGATCAATGGCAGGAAGAGCTCGGAAGTCTCCACTTGCAGCGAGGCCGCTGCCCGTGCCAATGGCCCACCCCATGGCAGCAGGTTGGTCACACTGGCAGCCAGAATTACCACGCAGGTCAGTGCCAGAGGGTCCAGCCTCATCCGCTTGAACAGCGGCAGCATCGCAGTGACCGTGATCATGTAGGTGGTCGAGCCGTCACCGTCCAGCGACACCAGACCTGCCAGCAGCGCGGCGAACACCACCGCTTTCATCGGGTCCCCGCCAATCAGCTTGATGAACTTCTTGATGATTGGGTCGAACAGCCCAGTGTCGAACATCAGGCCGAAGTAGAGGATGGCGAACATCACCATGATCGCAGTCGGCGCGACCTTGCGCAGGCCCTCGATCATCATGTCGCCCATGTCCGGCCCGAAGCCGGCAATCAACGCGAAGACGATCGGTACGGTGGTCATGGCCACCAGGGGTGACAGCCGTTTGGTCATGATCAGGGCCATGAAGGTCACGATCATGCCGTATCCAAGAAATGACAGCATTTGTATCACCTTGACTTGAAATACAATTATTGTTGTGGGTCAGCGCTCTTTCGGCGCATCAAGGTCACAGACGGCGAACCGTCAGCTCATGTGCAAGCCGCCATTGACCGAGAAGTCAGCTCCGTTTGCGTACCCTGACTCTTCGGATGCCAGCCAGCCACAAATAGCTGCAATTTCTTCGGGAGTGCCAAGCCGCCGTGCAGGAATGTCGTGGATCAAGCGATCCATCATGGCGGTGCTGGTCACGGACTTGAGCTTGGGAGTGGAAATAAAGCCTGGCGATACCGTATTCACGGTCACGCCCCGCGACCCTACTTCACGGGCCAAGGCGCGGGTAAAGCCGCGGATGGCTGATTTGGCGGTGGAATAATTGACTTGGCCGACCTGGCCGATCTGCGCGTTCACCGATGAAATGTTGATCACTCGGCCCCATCCCCGGGAGGCCATGTCATCGATAACCTGCTTGGTCACGTTGAACAGCGAATTGAGGTTGGTATCAATGACAGTTGCCCAATCCCCGGGCTGCATGTCGCGAAATACCACATTGCAGGCTGTGCCGGCGTTGTTGACCAGCACATCGATAGGACCGACTTCTTTCTTGATACGATCAAAGGTGGCAGCGCAAGAGTCCCAATCCGCGACGTTGCCTTCAGAGGCGATGAAGTCGAACCCCTTCCGATGCTGCTCGGCAAGCCAGTCAGCTTTGTGCGGCGAAGAGGGTCCACAGCCTACCACTACGGTAAAACCGTCACGATAAAGACGCTGGCAAATAGCAGTACCTAAGCCGCCCATGCCGGCTGTGACGTAAGCGATGCGTTTGGACATAAACCTTACTCCTTTTGTGTTTTTTGTAGGGAGCAGCAGCTAGCGAGAAAAACTCGCCTGATATTGGACTTCATCGCGCAGGAATACAATCCTGAACAATTGTACAGGCCACCCACCTGGTTAGGATCCCTGAACAGCGAACCTGCAGACAGGCTTCTGCCACTCTGCTACTGCATTTTGGAAATTGCAAGTGCAATATTGCGTCAGGTTATCCGCAACGGATGACCGCTAAGCTCCGCAACCTTCAGCTATACGATATAGTGAGCATCGACCTCACCCAGCCGGGCAGCTATCGCTGGATACACACCTTGACCACCTTGACCTCTCCGATCCGTAAAGACCTTGCCAACCAGTTGGCACCCAAGATCCTGGATATGGCTCGCGCACGCTCAATGCGAGCCGGCGATCCGCTTAGAGAAGAAGCTTTCGCAAAGGAATTGGGCGTTTCACGATCCCCCATCCGTCGTGGCTTTGCGCTTCTTGAAGAGCTGGGACTGGCCGTCAAAGAGCCTAACCGAGGGTTTTTCCTGACCTGCGATGCACGCAGTGTCGATACCGGGAAACTGCCATTGGAGGTTGATTCTTTCGAAGACTTCTACCTGCGGGTAGTCGACGACGTGTTGGCGGGGGATATCGGAGCATCCTTCTTCGAAGCTGAGCTGATGCGCAAGTACGCTGTACCGCGGGGTCAGATCATTAAAGTTCTCAACCGGCTGGCCCGGGAGGGTATGATCGAACGGAACCCTGGCCAGGGGTGGAGCATCAATGCTTTTCTCCACGACTCCGAAGCGCACATACAGAGCTACCGATTTCGCATGGCTGTTGAACCAGCCGCCCTCCTCGAACCTGGCTATGTGGTAGACAAAGCCGCTTTCGCTAAAGCACGCAAAACACAGCAAACGCTGCTGGAAGGCGAGATCTTTACGCTGTCTCGTTCGCAGCTGTTCCATATCGGCGCGCAGTTGCATGAACTGATCGTGCGTTGTTCGGGCAATCCGTTCTTCCTTGAATCCATCCGCCGGCAAAACCAGCTGCGCCGCTTCATGGCTTATAAGTCCAACGTCGACAGACCGCGGTTGATTCAACAATGCCGCGAGCACATCGAATTGCTGGACCTGATTGAGTCTGGCCAACGCGAACAGGCTGCCGAATTCCTTCGCTCGCACTTGGATCATGTGAGCCGCTTGAAAGCTGCCCATGAGGCCAAAGGTGTGAAGTAGCATACGACCTTACAGGACTTATTTCACACTCGGTAAGGGAGAACGGCTAGCCATCACTCCAACGGCAGATACAACCGGTGAACGCATGTTTCATCACCTTCGTTGACGCAAAATGTTACGACGGATTCTGCTGAAGGTCATATAACACCCATCATGCCAGCCCAAACACGGCTAATGGACTGCCCCTAGCGGTCATGCATAACGACCTCTGAGGGCATGGGCTACCCACTCCATCGTCTGTAAAAGAGAAGCTTCGCCATCCATTTCACCATGAATCAAATACGCTGACTGCGACTTACCCTCAAGCTTCCGCCCGTTTGATGTGGGATAACGCAGGGTTGATTCATCCTCAGTTAAGTCGTCCCTCTGGAATACTCCAACCACCGCCTAGCGCCACCATCAACCCTATGCGCGCCTCAAGCTGCCGTGTTTGCAGCTCCTGCAACTTCTGCTTCTCCTGCAACTCATCGATCTGCGCCGTCAGCACATCCAGCAAGCTCACTGCCCCTTGCCGATAGCTCTCAAGGGCAATCTGCTCGGCACGCCCCGACGCCTGCGCCGCCCGCCCCACATCACCCGCCTCCTGCGCCAGGTCACGCACCTGCGCCAGTCTGTCCTCGACCTCGCGCACGGCCAGAAGCACCTTGCCGTGGTACTCGGCCGCCGCTGCCTCGAATTCGGCCTTGGCCCGGCGCTCGTCAGCCGAGCGTCGTCCACCGTCGAACAGCGGCAGCTGCAGCACCGGGCCAATCGCCCAGTAGCGGTTGGCCGCCGCCAGCAGATTGCCGGTGCCCTGGGTCTGCCCGCCGAGTATGCCGGTCAGGCTGAAGTCCGGGTACCAGGCGGCCCGCGCCACACCAATATTGGCGTTGGCGGCAAACACCCGGCGCTCGGCCGCGGCGACGTCCGGGCGCTGCAATAGCAGCTTGCCGGGCAGGTCGGTCGGCACCTCTGGCGCAGTGACCGGTGTCGGGTCCGGCGCCAACGAGAAATCACCGGGCAATGCGCCTACCAGCTCGGCCAGCGCATGCTGTGCCAGGGTGCGCTGGGCAACCACATCGTCCCGCGCCGCCTTTGCCTCCGACAGCCTGGCCGCCGCCCGGTCCAGGTCCAGCTCGGAGGCGATGTTGCCCTCGAAGCGCTGCTGGATCAGTGCCAGCAGCTGGGCACGGTGGTTAACCGCGCTGTCGAGCAACTGCCGCTGGGCATCCAGGCCGCGGGCCCGCACGTACAGCACCGCCAGCTGCCGTTGCAGGCTCAGCCGCGCGCCGGCCAGCTCATCCGCCGAGGCCTGCGCCGTGGCATCGCCGGCCGCGACTTGGTTGCGCAGCTTGCCCCACAGGTCAAGGTCGAAACTCAGGCTCAGGCCGGCGGTATCGCTGTTGTAGATCGACGGCTGGGTATCGCCGCGCAAGGGTCGGCGGTCGGACTGGCGCTGGCGCAGCGGCGTGGCACTGGCGCTGGCCTGCGGCCACAACCTGCCGTGCAGGCCCTGGGCATAGGCCGCCGCCGCATCGTTGTGGGCCACGGCGGCGGCGAGGTTCGGGTTCGAGGCCAACAGCCGTGCCTGGAGTGCATCGAGACGCTTGTCGGCAAACAATGTCCACCACTGCGCGGGCAAATGCCCTTTGCCATCGATCATTTGCCAGTCGCCGACCCGCTCGCCGTAATGGGCGGGCAAGTCCACCACAGGCGCCTGGTAATGCGGCGCCAGCGAGCAGCCTTGCAACACCAGGCACAGCGCCAGCCCGGCGTGCTTAAACCGAGGGCGCATGGGCACCTCCCTGGGTCACGCTGCGTACCGCGTCGTTGTCACGCAAGGCGTCGGGCGGGTTGTCCACCACCTGGTCTTTCAGGCCCAGGCCACGGTCGACGACCAGCGTGCTACCCAGGTCCTGGGCGATGTGGATACTGCGCAGGTGCGCGCGGCTCTGGGCGTCGAGCACCGCCACCTGCGGCCCCTGGGCGCGGAAGATCAGCGCGCTGGACGGGATGCTCACCGCCGTGGCATCGCTGCGCAGGGTGATGCTGGCGCTGGCGTAGTCGCCTGGCAGCAAGGCGCCGTTGGCGTTCTCCACCGCGTACTGGGCCAGCAGCGTGCCCGAGCCCTGGTCGACTGCCGTGGAGGTGCCCATCAACGCCGCCATGTAGTGTTCCCCAGGGCGCTCCGGCACCGACAACTGCACCTGCATACCGGGCAAAATCCGGCTGGCGTAGTTCTGCGGCACCGGCACATAGAGGCGCAGGCGGCGGGTGTCGGCGATGTCGAACAGCGAGGTGGCGTTGTCGCTGTCGGCCTTGATCAGCTGGCCGATCTGCGCGTGGCGGGCAGTGATGGTGCCGGTGAACGGGGCACGGATGACCTTGTACGCGGCCAGGTCCTTGAGCCGCGCGTAGTTGGCTTGCGCCGCCTCGGCATCGGCACTGGCCACGGCTGCCGCGGCGACTTTCTCGTCGACTTCCTGGCGCGACACCGAGTGGCTGGCGAACAGGTGCTGCCAGCGCGCGGCGGTGCTCTGCGCCAGCGACGCGCTGGCCTGGTACTGGGCCAGGGTGGCCTTAGCCTGGGCCAGTTGCTGGTCGAGCTCAGGGCTGTCGATCTCCGCCAGCGGTTGGCCGGCCTTGACCGGGGTGCCGATGTCCGCCTGCCAGCTCTTCAGGTAACCGCTGACCCGGGCGTTGACCCCGGCCATGTTCCAGGCCTGCAGGTGAGCGGGCAGGCTCAGGGTTTCGCCAGCCGCGTTCTTCGACGGGGTGAAGGTCACCACGGCAGGCAGAGCCCGGCTTTCGGTCCAGGCCTGCACAGCAGCGGCCTGGTGCTGGCGGCCATACACCCCCAGCGCGACGACCAGGGCCGCCAGGCCCAGGCCGGCGCCCCCCATGAGCTTCAGGCGCCGACGATCAGCTACGGAACGGCTAGGCATGCAGGTTTTCTCCAACGACAGCGTGAGGGGTTGAGCGGCGGTGGGCCAGGCTGAACACGACGGGGACGAACAACAAGGTGGCGCAGGTGGCGACGATCAAGCCGCCGATCACCGCACGGCCCAGGGGGGCGTTCTGCTCCTGCGACAGGGCCAGCGGCAGCATGCCGATGATCATCGCCAGGGCCGTCATCAGCACCGGCCGGAAGCGGGTGAAGCCGGCCTCCATGGCGGCCTTCATGGCATCGCCATGCTCGGCCAGGCGCTCGCGGCAGAAGCTGACCACCAACACCGAATTGGCGGTGGCCACGCCCATGCACAGGATCGCCCCGGTGAGCGCCGGCACCGACAGCGTGGTGCCGGTGACGAACAGCATCCAGACGATGCCGGCCAGCGCGGCGGGCAGCGCGGTGATGATCACGAACGGGTCGACCCAGGACTGGAAGTTGACCACGATCAGCAGGTAGATAAGCACCACCGCGCCCAGCAGGCCGAGGCCCAGGCCGTGGAAGGCTTCGTGCAGCGCGGTGATCTGCCCGTGCAGGCTCACGGTCGCGCCTTTCGGGCGCAATTGCGCGGTGTCGTCGATGACGTGCTGGATGTCCGCCGCGATGCCGCCCAGGTCACGGCCCTGGACGTTGGCGTACAGGTCCAGGGTCGGAGTGATGTTGTAGTGGCTGACCACGTCGGCGGTGTCGGTGCGCGCCAGGCTGGCGATACCGCCGAGCACGGTGGTGTGGCCGTTGCTGCCGGTGATCGGCAGCGCCTCCAGCTGGGCAATGCTGCTCATGCGGTACTGCGGCGTCGAGCCGACCACCGAATAGGACACGCCGTTGGCCGGGTTCAGCCAGTAGGTCGGCGCGGTCTGCGAGGTGCCGGCCAGCGAGGCGCCGAGGCTGGTAGTGACGTCACGCTCGGTGATGCCCAGTTCGGCGGCGCGCTTGCGGTCGACGTTGACCTCCAGCGACGGGTAGCTTTCCGACTGCTGCAGGCGCAGGTCGGCGATGCCGGGAATGTGCTGCAGGCGGCGCATCAGCTCGGCAGCATAGGCGCGGTTGGCGGCATCATTGGGGCCGGAGACCTTCACGTCCAGCGGTGCCGGTGAGCCGAAGTTGAGGATCTGGCTGCTGATGTCCGCGGGCAGGAAGGCGAAGGTGGTGCCGGGGAAGCTGTCCGGCAGCACCTCGCGCAGGCGCTTCACGTAATCGGCGGTCGGACCGTGGCCGGGTTTGAGCGAGACCTGGATGTCGCCATCCTGCGGGCCTACCGTGCCACTGCTGTTGTAGGCCATGTCGATGCCGCTGATGGGCAGGCCGATGTTGTCGATGATCGACTCCACCTCATCGGCCGCCAACACCTCGCGGATGCGGCTTTCGATCCGGTCGAAGGCCGCCGCGCTCTCTTCAATGCGAGTGCCCAACGGCAGGCGAACATGCAGGGCCATGGCCCCGGCGTCGGTCTCGGGGAAGAAGTCCTCGCCCAGGGTCGGCAGCAGCGCGAAGCTGGCCAGCACGCAAGCAAGAAAGCCCAGCAGGAAGCGCTTGCGCTTGGCCAGGGCCAGTTCCAGCAGGCCCTGATAGCCATCGCGCAGGCGCGAGAAGCCCGCCTCGAAACCGGCCTGCAGGCGCACCAGCGGGTTGGCCGACTTGTCGCCTTCGTGGTGGTTGAGGTACGCGTCCTCCGGATGCGGCCCCTCGCCCTGCTCCACCCGGTGCGGCTTGAGCAGGAACATGGCCAGGGTCGGCACCAAAGTGCGCGACAGAATAAAAGAGCTTCCCATGGCGAACATCACTGCCAATGCCATGGGCCGGAACAGATATCCGGCGATGCCCTGAAGCATGAACATCGGAACAAATACAACGCAGATGCACAACAGCGCCACGAACGCGGGGCCGACGATCTGCTGGGCGCCATCGAGGATCGCCTGCCTGACCGCCTTGCCTTGTTCGAGGTGCCAGTTGATGTTTTCGATAGTCACCGTCGCATCGTCCACCAGGATGCCCACCGCCAGTGCCAAGCCCCCCAGGGTCATCACGTTGAGGGTCTGCCCGCTGACCGCCAGCAAGGCGATCGCCGACAGCACCGCCAGCGGGATCGAGGCGGCGATGATCAGCGTCGAACGCCAGCTGCCGAGGAACAGCAGGATCATGGCACTGGTCAGCAGTGCGGCGATGATGCCCTCGCGGGCGACGCTGCCGACCGATTCCTTGACCACGGTCGAGGCGTCGCCGAGCAGCGAGATCTTGAGTTCCGGTGGCAGGGTTTCGTTGATGCGCGGCAGCATGCCGCGGATTCCGTCGACGATCGACAGGGTCGAGTTGTTGCCGTTCTTCAACGCGGGCATCAGCACCGCGCGGCGGCCGTCGACACGCACGATGTTGGTCTGTGGCGGCGCGCCGTCACGCACATGGGCCACTTGGCCGATGGTGATCTGTGCACCGTCGACGACCTTGACCGGCAGGTCGTTGAGTTGATCGATGGCGCTGGGACTGTTGTTCAACAGCACCGTGAATTCGTTGCGGCCGATCTTCGCCGTGCCCACCGGAATAATCTGGTTCTGCGCGGCCAAGGCATTGGCCACGTCCTCGGCCGATAGGCCTTTGGCGGCCAGGGCCTGGGGGTCGAGGTCGAGGGTGATCTGGCGCTGCTTGCCGCCCATGGGGGTTGGCATCGACAGGCCGGGCACGGCGGTAAGCGGCAGGCGAATGCTGTTCTGCACCAGGTCGCGGATGCGCGCCTCGGACAAGGTGGGGCTGGAAAACGCCATCTGCAGAATGGGCACGGTCGAGGCGCTGTAGTTGAGGATCAGCGGCGGCGTGATGCCGGCCGGCATCTGCTTGAGCACCGTTTGCGACACGGCGGTGACCTGGGCATTGGCGGTGCGAATATCGACGCTGGGCTGGAAGAAGATCTTGACGATGCCCATGCCTGGCAACGACTGCGACTCGATGTGTTCGATGTCGTTGACCGTGGTGCTCAAGGCCCGTTCGTAGGTGTAGATGACTCGGCCCGACATGGCATCCGGCGCCAGCCCTGCGTATTGCCAGACCACGGCAATCACCGGTATGCCGATATCCGGAAACACATCACTTGGCGTGCGTACCGCCGCCAATGGGCCGACGATGCAAACCACGATCGCGAGCACCAGAAAAGTGTAGGGTTTGTGAAGTGCCGTTTTTACCAGCGCGAGCATGCTGTGCCCCTGAAAGTTAAACCGTGCGCAGTCTTCCACGGGCTTACTAGGGGATAGGTTAAACCTCCATTAAAGTATTTTAAGAAAAAGCATCTAGCGTCTTCATTTGCAGCCAAGCGGGTTGCTGGCATCCTATGCGAATCATTCACAGGTGCAAACAGAGGTGTTTTATGCGGGCTAATATGAGCACTAAATGGAAGTTTATGTTACCGCTTCTCGGACTACTCGGAGTGCTTAGCGGCTGCGCCGGACCAATGCCAAAAGCCAGTTCTGACGCGGCCTGGGTAAGCCTGAAAGAGGAACCAACAACCACCTTGATGGCGGAAAGTCTGGACGGCAAGCGGCTCAACGACGGGCGCTACTTCGAGGTACCCACAGGAAAACATACGTTAGGTGCGACGCTGTTCGTCGAAGGGGATGGTGACAGTAACGGATCTACATGCAACGCTAACATCAGCTACAACGATTTCAAACCAGGAAGACGCTATATATTAGATGAAAGCAGTCTCGGCCACTCATATACACTGAACCTTTACAACGCAAACGAGAAGCTGCTAGCGCATGTAGACAACATCACCTGCCCACTGGGATAAAAATTCAGAACCCTTCTTAATTAGCCGCCACAATAATAATAAAAGGGGGCGACCCCCGAACCTCCAGCTCAACGAAGCTCAGACTATTGCCACTATCCGCATCACAAAAACTAAAACCTTAAATTCAGACCTCAATGCTCCAGAAGCTACGAACGACATCATTGTGCCTTTCATCTGGCTGTGAATGGCGGCTCAAAATCTTCTCATTCTCCCTGCGGCTGAGTCTAGGCCAGACAAATTCAGCCGGCGGTGTCGCCGATCCGGATGCAGAGCTTCACCAAGCAATTTCCAGCCCATGCTCAGCGTTGTGATGAGTTGATCGCAATTGCCACTCACAGCCACTGACACTCAGCAGCAGCAGCAGCAGCGAACCGCAACCCAGCTTGATCAGAAATTCCACCCCAAACAGATGCGGCTGGTAGCTCCATGATCGGGCAACCGGAACATGACAAATCGCGGTGGGGTAAAAAGTGGGGTAAAAACGCCAAGGGACAAGAATGCCTCAGCCATAAAAGAATCCAGTCACCGCTAAGTGACTGGATTCTTTGGAGTTATTTGGTCGGGACGGAGTGATTCGAACACTCGACCCCTTGCACCCCATGCAAAAGCCATAGAGTCGATAGCGGTCCGTCGTGACCGGCAGCTATCGACCCAAAGCAGCCCGTCGAACTAAGCAACGCCCCAAGCTTTCTGTTATTAAAAATCGGTGATGTACGTGCCTACGATGCTCTGGGCAAATCCACTGCCAAAGGCTTGAGCGGGAGTTGCAAAGCCTGCGTGACGCTCACCGCTCAGTACCCGTCGCGCAGCCTCCACTGCGGACAACGGCGTGTACGTGTAGCCATTGACCGTGTCGATCACGGAGCGAGCAATTGATCCATCTGCTCCCACCACCTCTACCACTGCCTGCGCTCGATGAGCATTTCGCTCTTCAGCGCTGGGCCCATCAGGCAGCTGAGACAGGTCACCTTCGGGAAATGCATCGCCTGATACATGAACGAACATCGCGATATTCGCGATGCCAGTCGAATGCCAGCCGGTTACCAAGTCTCCAAACGACAAAGGTGCACAGAGTACCGGCCCCTCCCCGAAATCAAAATGACGCGGCGTTGCATCAGGCGTTGCAACGAGTTCGCCATCGACCCTGGTGAGTACACCTGCCCCGATGATTTCGCTGGCGCTCATGGCCGACCCTCGGGACATCGAGCCAGGCACTTGAAGCGCGATGCTGAGTGCAAGCGGATTTTTGACACGTTTGGCGACTTGCACTGCGAGGGAGTCAGTGGGCACGACGTCCCAACCGACGCCAGGCATCAGCATGACTGAATGGGAAGCCGCCTCAGTGCCAAGCCTCTCGGCCAATCGGTACACGTTGATTTCTGCGGTGATGTCCAGGTAGTGCACACCTGCTTTCATGCAAGCACGCATCAAGGCTTCAGCCGTATGCGCGAATGGCCCTGCGAAGTTGAGCAGTACCGAAATGCCCGATAAAGACGCTTCGGCGTGCGCGTCGGCTTTGAACACCCGAAAAGGTACGCCCAGCTGACTAGCGAGTGACGTCAGGCGCGAACCGTCGCGCCCGGCAATTTCAACATTCAGCCCGAGCGCTTTTGCTCGCTCTGCCGCCATGCGGCCGGTGTAACCCGTGGCGCCGTAGATCAGAAGCTTTTTCATTGTGCGTGCTGCCATTTCTTGTAAACGAATTCGAGACTGTACCCGTCCGGATCTCGCACATTGGCAGCGTAGTAATCAGGGTCGTAGTGTAAACGGGCACCCGGCGCGCCGTTGTCGATGGCGCCATTACGCATGGCCGCAGCATAGGCCGCGTCCACTTCAGCCTTGTTGCGGGCGACGAAGCCGACATGCGCGGCGCCTCCCTCGACGATGCCTTTGCGTAGCCAGAAAAACATCCGACCGTTGGCACCATAACCCTTGAGATCGGGATGCCCAGGTGGCCCGTCTTTACCGTCATAATTCAGCCGCGCCGTTATGCCAAGTGGCGTCAGGACTGCGTCATAGAAGCGGATGGAACGTTCGATATCGCTTACTGAAAGGAAAATGTGGTCAAGCATTGAAACGCTCCTGTGCTCAGATGTTGTAACCGCCGGCGACTTCAATGTTCTGGGCGTTGATCCAGACGCCCTCGGCGGACAGCAGAGTACCGATGACGCGCGCCACATCCTCGGGTTCGCCCACCCGCCCCAACGCCGTCTGGGACGACAGCAACGCCTCGAACTCATCGTTCAAACCACCGCCCAGCTCAGTGCGGATGGCACCCGGGGAAACCGAGTTGGCACGAATACGGCGCTCACCGAACTCCTTGGCCATATAACGGGTGAGCACTTCAAGCCCCCCTTTGAAGGATGCGTAGGGCGCAACACCCGCCGTTGCCACGCGCGTGGTGGCACTGGTGAGGTTGACGATGCAAGCGTTCGCTTCCAGCAACGGCAACAAGGTTTGGGTAAGAAAGAACGGGCCTTTCAAGTGCACGCCGAGCAGCGCGTCAAACTGGTTCTCAGTGACCGATTCCAGCGGTTTGAAAAGGCCGTGCCCCGCATTGTTCACAAGCCCGCCAAGCCCGCTCACGCCCCAGTTTTCTTGCAGCACCTCGATGACGGCCTCGCGAAAGCTGACAAAGCTACCGACATCCGCGACATCCAATTCCAGTGCAACTGCTTTGCCACCAACGTGTTCAATGTCAGCGACTACCTGCCGTGCGGCATCCGAGCTGCGCTTGTAGGTAAGAATGACACCCATGCCGCGCCGGGCCAGATGTTGTGCGGTACTGGCGCCGATGCCCCGGCTGCCTCCCGTTATGACGATAACGCCCATGTGCTACTCCGCTGATGATCAACTGAGCCCCCACAGTAATCACATCGCAGATTGCCGACGCTCCCATTGCTGCCTAGATCCTGCCTGTTTCTGCTTTTTGCTTGCACGGCGTCGCCCGCTGCCGTCAGCATGCCAGCCATGACCACTCCAATTGATGAACTCCGCACCCTGGCCGCCAGAGCCGAAAACCGCCGCACCGAGACGGGCATCCCGCGTGTAGCCATGGTTCAGGGCAAAATCCCGGAGCACATGCTGGCTGCTGTCTACGACCCCATGATCAACCTGATCCTGCAAGGGAGTAAGTCGATGACCGTGGGTGATCGCACCCTGCGCTACGACCCGGAGACTTACTTTGTCATGTCCGTCGACCTGCCCGCAGTGGGCACGGTGCACGCCGCTGAGTCAGGTGCCCCCTACCTGGCGGTGAGCTTGACGCTCGACCCGGTGGTATTGACGACCTTGCTCGCCGACCTGCCAACGCCAACCGGGCAGTATGAACACCACCTAGGGTTTTCGGTAGCAGCCGTCACGCCAGAGCTGATGGACGCCTGGGTACGTATGCTGCGCCTGATGGAAAAGCCTGAAGAGATAGCGGCCCTTGCCCCCGTCTATGAACGCGAGATTTTGTACCGCGTATTGCAAGGCCCGCATGGCTGTATGTTGCGGGAGATAGCCGCGCCGGATACGGCCCTGGCCAGGGTAAGCCAGGCTATTCAGTTCATACGCCGTGACTTTGCGCAGGCGATCAGAGTTGAAGAGCTTGCGCAGCGGGCGGCCATGAGTGTTTCGGCGTTCCACCGGCACTTCAAAGCTGTCACCAACCTGAGCCCGTTGCAGTACCAAAAGCGCGTGCGCTTGCTTCAGGCCCGCACCCTCATGGTGGCCAATGCCAAAAGTGTGATGGGGGCGGCGTTCGAGGTTGGGTATGAGAGCCCCACGCAATTCAGCCGGGACTACGTGCGCCTGTTCGGCTTACCTCCGGCCAAGGACGCGGCACGCATCGTGGAAGTGAGCAGGTCTCAAGGTCATTGAGCAGTGGTGGATCAGGTTGATCAGCAGCTCTCACAAAAAGTGCTCGCCGTGACCGTCTGCATTGGGTCGAAAGTTGCCATTCGCGACAGAGCAGTTATCGACCCGTCGCGGCGATCTTTGCACCTAGCCCATAGAAGTCAGAAGGCTCACAAGCTCTTCAAAATTATCAGGGCTAATAGCGGTGCAAGGAGCATTTCCGCGCAGCTTTGCATGAGGATTGGTCAGCATGCGGTAGACATCCCAAGCTCCCATTGCAGGCAGTGTTTCGAATACCGCAAGCACCAGCTTGAGCTTCAACGGATCAAGCTGCCAATCCGGAATACGTTGACCCCGATTTCCAAGACAGACTGAGAGCAACCTCCGAGCCTTGATATCCCGGTGCGTGTGAAAGCTGTGCGTCAACCCATGCTTTCGGGTAGCCGATCTCGTTGAGGGCCGTTGAGATGGTAGCTCGCATGCCGTGCCCGGTGAGTCTGTCAGCAAAGCCCATACGCCGCAGCGCACTGTTCAAAGTGTTCTCGCTGATGCGCTTGCTCAAGTCGCTTCGATGGGCAAGCAAATGCCGCTGCGCGGGCACTACACGATCAAGCAGTAGACTCACCACTTCAATCGCCTGGACTGACAACGGAACGATGTATGGCGGCACCTTGGAGGCGCTACTACGGCTCTTGCGCATTTTGAGCTGTAACTGCTTAACCACCTCTGGCGGAATGACCCACAGCCGACGCTCCAAGTCGAATTGATCAGGCGTTGCCAAGCGCAGCTCACCGGTACGCACACCAGTGAGCAGCAGCAGCCAAATCCCCAAAAGGGTCTGCTGACCGCCGTGATAAGTACGGAGTTTACCTAGAAGCGGGGGCAGCTCAGCCATACGCAGGAAAGGATTATGCTCCACTGGAGGCTTCGGCATCGCCACAACGTCCAGATCGGCCGCGGGGTTATGCTCAAGGCCAGCGATCCGCACCAGCGCATAACGAAACAGTTGATTCAGCCAGGTCCGGCACTTTTCCGCCGTGGTATATGCACCGCGAGACTCGATACGATCCAGCACCTCCATGAGCTCATGTCGGGTGATGTCATGGATGGAGCGATCGCCGATGTGGGGCAGAATATCTTTGGCGAAGATGCGCAGCATCTGTGACAGCGTGCTCTGCCGCCCTTCTTTGAGACTCAAGCGGCGGAAGGCGATCCACTGATTGAACACGGCCTCAAAGGCATGGTCACTGGCGAGGCGGACTGCCTGGCGCTGCTGCTTGCGCTGCTCACACGGATTAGTGCCTTGAGCAATGAAAGCTCTTGCTTCATCTCGCCGTGCACGCGCATCGCGAAGGCCAACCTGCGGGTAGCTGCCAAACGACATGCGCTTCTGCCGACCGGCCCAGTAGTAGCGGAAGTGCCAGATCTTGCCGCCCTGCGCCGTGACATTGAGGAACAAGCCGTCACTGTCTGCGAGCGTGTAGTCCTTACCGGTGACCCGAGCGTGCCGGATCGCCATTTCCGAGAGTGCCATGGTGACCTCCTGAAACTGTCAGAGGCCAAATGCTCGTCTCGTGTGCCACCTAGCTCTACCGGAAAAGCGAATCGGGCGTTTTCCAATTCTGGACTCAATTCTGGACTTAAAATGTCCGGATACTGCCGGTTTTCAGTGGTTTCCGCTGGAACGAAAAAAGGGCCCTAAGGCCCTTTTTTCAACGACTTACAGACTTCCGTGGAACTCTGTAGATCTATAACTGGAGCGGGAAACGAGACTCGAACTCGCGACCCCGACCTTGGCAAGGTCGTGCTCTACCAACTGAGCTATTCCCGCGTCGTGATGGGTGCCATTCTAACGATATCTAAAACGGCGTCAACCCCTTGATTCAAAAAAGTTTTATTTTTGCTCCGAACCTTCGCGCAGGTGTGGCCAGGCGGCCAGCAGGTAATGCGCCATGGACCACAGCGTAAGGCCTGCGGCGATCAGCAGCAGGAAGTAGCCGAGAATCACCCAGAAGGTCATCGCCGGTGGGTTGGCCAGCAGGATGACCAGCGCCAGCATCTGCGCCGCGGTTTTCCACTTGCCCAGGTTCGACACCGCCACGTGCGCCCTCGCCCCCAGTTCGGCCATCCACTCGCGCAGCGCCGAAACGACGATTTCGCGGCCGATGATCACGGCGGCCGGCAGGGTCAGCCAGAAGTTGGCGTGCACCTGCACCAGCAGCACCAAGGCCACGGCGACCATCAGCTTGTCGGCCACAGGGTCGAGGAATGCGCCGAACGGCGTGCTCTGCTGCAGGCGACGCGCCAAGTAGCCGTCCAGCCAGTCGGTGGCGGCGGCGATGGCGAACACCGTGCTGGCGGCCATGTAGCTCCAGTGATAGGGCACATAGAACAGCAGGATGAAGATCGGGATGAGCAGGACGCGTAGAACGGTGAGCAGGTTTGGAATATTCATCGGTACGACTGGCTGCGGGTTGAGCACGGCATTCTACTCGCTATGCAGGCTGGCATAAATCGACTCGGCAAGCTTTTTACTGATGCCGGGGGCTTTTGCGATTTCGTCGATACTGGCGCGGTTGAGCTCCTGCAGGCCGCCGAAATGTTTCAGCAGGTCGCGGCGGCGCTTGGGCCCTACCCCGGCAACGTCTTCCAGGCTCGACACACGCCGGGCCTTGCCGCGGCGAGCGCGGTGGCCGGTGATGGCGAAACGGTGGGCCTCGTCGCGGATCTGCTGGATCAGGTGCAGCGCCGGGTTGTCGCCCTTGAGGGTGAACTCGTGGGCCACATCATTGAGGTACAGGGTCTCGAAACCGGCCTTGCGGGTCACGCCCTTGGCCACGCCGAGCAGGGTCAGGTCGGTGAAGGCCAGCTCCTGCATCACGTCGCGGGCCATGTTCAGCTGGCCCTTGCCGCCGTCCACCAGCAGCACGTCGGGCAACTTGCCCTCGCCGTCCTTGATGCGCCCGTAACGGCGCATCAGGGCCTGGTGCATGGCGGCGTAGTCGTCGCCAGCGGTCACGCCTTCGATGTTGAAGCGGCGGTAATCGGACTTCAGCGGGCCTTCCGGGCCGAACACCACGCAGCTGGCCACCGTGGCTTCACCGCTGGAGTGGCTGATGTCGTAGCACTCCAGGCGCTGCGGCACTTCGTCCAGGCCCAGCACCTCGGCCAGCGCCTCGAAACGCGCGGCCATGTGCTGGCGGTTGGCCAGGCGGGCGTTGAGTGCCTGTTCGGCGTTGGTGACCGCCAGCTGCTGCCAGCGGGCGCGGGTACCACGCACCCGGTGGCTGATGGTCAGCTCGCGGCCGCGCAGGGTGTGCAGCGCCTCGCTGATGGCGGTGAAGTCATCGTGCACCACGTTGACGATCAACTCGCCGGGCAGTTCGCGCTCGGCGTTGCCCAGGTAATACTGGGACAAGAAAGCCGCCATGACTTCGGCCACCTCCTCCTCGATGCCCACCTGCGGGAAGAAGTTCTTGCTGCCCAGCACCCGCCCACCGCGCACGCTGATCAGGTGCACGCAGGCGCCACCGGGGTTGACGAAGGCGGCGACCACATCGACATCGCCAGAGCCGCCTTCCATGTACTGCTGGTCCTGGACCCGGCGCAACAGGGCAATCTGGTCACGTAGCTCGGCGGCCCTCTCGAAGTTCAGGGCCATGGCGGCCTTTTCCATCTCGGCATTCAGCTCGTTGCCCAGCTGCTGGCTGCGGCCTTCGAGGAACATCACCGAGTGGCGCACGTCCTCGGCGTATTCCTCGGCGGCGACCAGGTCGACGCACGGCCCCTTGCAGCGCTTGATCTGGTACTGCAGGCAGGGACGGGTGCGGTTGGCGTAGTAGCTGTCCTCGCATTGGCGCACCGAGAAGGCTTTCTGCAGCAGGCTGAGGCTTTCGCGGATGGCGCCGGCGCTAGGGTACGGCCCGAAGTAACGGCCCTTGGCTTTTTTCGCACCACGGTGGATACCCAAGCGTGGGAATTGGCCATCAGACAAAAATACATACGGGTAGGATTTATCGTCGCGCAACAGGATGTTGTACGGCGGCCGCCACTGCTTGATCAGGTTCTGCTCAAGCAGCAGGGCCTCGGTCTCGTTGGCGGTGATGGTGGTTTCAACCTGGGCGATCCGCCCAACCAGCGCGGCGGTTTTCGGCGCCAGGCCAGTCTTGCGAAAATAGCTGGCCAAACGCTTCTTGAGGTTCTTGGCCTTGCCCACGTAGAGCAGCCGAGCCTCGGCGTCGAACATCCGGTAGACGCCCGGGCGACCGCTGCAGGTCGCCAGGAACGCGCTGGCATCAAAGACTTGGGGCATGAGGTTTACAGGCTTGCGTCGACCATACCGTGGCGAACGGCCAGCAAGGTCAGTTCGACGTCGCTGGTGACCGAGAGTTTTTCGAAGATCCGATAACGGTAAGTATTGACGGTCTTGGGCGACAGGCACAACTTGTCGGAGATGATCTGCACCTTCTGGCACCCGACAATCATCAAGGCTATCTGGATTTCCCGCTCCGACAACGCATCGAACGGGGAGCCCTGCGGCTGGAACGACTTGAGTGCCAGCTGCTGGGCGATCTGCGGGCTGATGTAACGCTGCCCGGCAAATGCCAGGCGGATGGCCTGGACCATTTCGTCCAGGCCCGCGCCCTTGGTCAGGTACCCGGCTGCACCGGCCTGCATCAGCCGTGTGGGGAACGGGTCTTCTTCGCACACGGTAACCGCCACCACTTTGGTGTCGGGGTGGCTGCGCAACAGTTTGCGGGTGGCCTCCAGGCCGCCGATACCGGGCATCTTCACGTCCATCAGCACGACATCCGGCTTCAGCTCTCGGGCCAGCTTGAGCGCCGACTCACCCGAATCCGCCTCACCCACCACCTGCAGGCCGTCAATGTCGGCCAGCATGCGTGTGATACCGGTTCGTACCAGATCGTGGTCGTCGACCACTAGGACCCTAATCAAGCAGACACCTCGTCAACAGGGCGATTGGATCCCGCCACCTTAACAAAATTTTTCAAGACGGACCTAACGTAAAACTTCCGTGAGAAACGTCTGACGCTGATGGCGCGGCGGCCACGACGCCTCGCGGCTCCCCCCTTCGCCCACCAGGCGCCCCAACAAGTGCCACAAAGCCGCCTGGTCGGCCGCTGACAAGCGCCGAAAAGCGCCCAGCAAACCGGTTTCATCGGCCGTCAGGCTGTTCAGCGGCGCAGGCGTGCGCACACCGCTGAGCACATAGAGTGCATCCACACCCCTGGCCGCCAAGGCCGCCAGGTAATCGAGCCGGGGCGTGCGTTCGCCACTTTCGTACTTGCCCTGGGCATTGGGTTCGACGCCGCCGATATCACCGAACACCCGCTGGGTCATGCCCAGCCGTTCACGCTCTTCCCTAAGACGCGGACCGACCTCGTTCATATGACGTTGCTCCTTCTTCCCTAATCGTCATCGGATATTGCCCACGACCCTGTGAGCACTTGCAGACTCCGCAGTCACTATGCCCATCGCACGCCCTCGTCGCAAGCCAGCATTGCGCCACCATTGCTCTCTAGAGGCCCTGAATTTCAAGGATAATTGCCCGCTTGCACTACAACTACTGGCAACTATTGCCGCTGAAAAAACGCGACACCCCTTAACGTTGTGAGGTGTGAAGAGGGATAAACGCCACCCACTTGGCGCCATTTTATCGACCCTTCAAGGCAAATCATTTTTTTGACGCCCAACTATTATCAAACTTTAACTCATTGATTTTTATAGGTTTTTAAACTTTAACAGGTTGATTTCAAGTTATTTTCAAAATAACAAATAGCAACGCTTGCAATAAAAATAAGAACGCACTTAGGCTATAAGAAGACCACTAAGAAACAGCCTGTAACGCCACTTCTGAGCGCGGCTTAGTTCTGCGCGTCTGCCACTCGACAACTTCTTGAACTGTGTATCTCGGCCGGCTTCGCCGCGCCTGGGGAGAGGGATCTATGAACATCAGTATCTTCGGACTTGGCTATGTAGGCGCTGTCTGTGCGGGTTGCCTGTCGGCCCGCGGTCACCATGTGCTGGGGGTGGACATCTCCCCGGCAAAGATCGACCTGATCAACCAGGGCAAGTCGCCCATCGTCGAACCGGGCCTCGAACAGCTGCTGCTCGACGGCGTGCGCCACGGCCGCCTGCGCGGCACCACCGATGTGCAGGCGGCGATCCTCGCCACCGACCTGTCGCTGCTGTGCGTGGGCACACCCAGCAAGAAGAACGGCGACCTGGACCTGGTGTACATGGAAGCGGTATGCCGCGAAATCGGCACTGCCCTGCGTGACAAGGGCAGCCGCCACACCGTGGTGGTGCGCAGCACCGTGCTGCCCGGCACGGTGAACAACGTGGTGATTCCCATCCTGGAGCAATGCTCGGGCAAGAAGGCCGGCGTCGACTTCGGCGTGGCGGTCAACCCGGAGTTCCTGCGCGAAAGCACGGCGATACAGGATTACGACTTCCCGGCCATGACCGTGATCGGCGAGCTGGACGCCCAGTCGGGCGACCTGCTCGAGTCGCTGTACAACGGCCTCGACGCCCCGGTGATCCGCAAGTCGATCGAAGTCGCCGAAATGATCAAGTACACCTGCAATGTCTGGCACGCCACCAAGGTCAGTTTCGCCAACGAGATCGGTAACATCGCCAAGGCCTCGGGCGTGGATGGCCGCGAAGTCATGGATGTGGTGTGCCAGGACTTCAAGCTCAACCTGTCGCGCTACTACCTGCGCCCGGGCTTTGCCTTTGGCGGTTCGTGCCTGCCCAAGGATGTGCGCGCCCTCACCTACCGTGCCAGCCAACTGGACGTCGAACACCCGTTGCTGGCGTCGATCATGGCCAGTAACCGCAACCAGGTGCAGAACGCGTTCGACCTCATCGAGCGCCAGGACAAGCGCAAGATCGCCCTGCTCGGCCTGGCCTTCAAGGCCGGCAGCGACGACCTGCGCGAAAGCCCGCTGGTGGAGCTGGCGGAGCGCCTGATCGGCAAGGGTTACGACCTGCGCATCTATGACGCCAACGTCGAGTACGCCCGGGTCTTCGGGGCCAACCGCGAATACATCGAAGCGAAGATCCCGCATGTCTCGTCGTTGCTGCACAACGACCTGGCCCAGGTGATCGACGACGCCGATGTGATCGTGCTGGGCAACAGCGACGAGCGCTTTGCCAACGCCCTGGCGGCCGGCAACGGCAAACAGGTGATCGACCTGGTCGGTTTCATGTCCGGCGTCAGCGATTCCAGTACCCAAGGTATCTGCTGGTAAACCCGCCGCGGCACCCGCACTGCACTGCAGCACTCGCCGCAGGCCCTGGCCTGTGTGGCGTGGCACGCGGGTGCGCAACACAGGAGTCAAGGTTCATGGATCGACAGCAACCGCCACCCGGCTACTTGCGCGCAGGCGCCAGCTTCTTCGCCTGGGCATGCCTGGCCGGGCTGATCGCACTGGCGTCGGAGATGGTCGCGCCGCAGTATCTGGACCCCAACCACCACCTGTTCATCTTCATCATCGGCACCCTGGGCATGTGGCGCTATGGCAATGCCATCGTCCACTACCTACGCGGCATGTACTTCCTGCACTGGGCGTTCCCGCGCCTGCGCCGCCAGGTCGAACGCCTGGGCGATGCGGCCTTGCCGTCGCACCTGTTCATGGTAGTGACCAGTTTCCGCATCCCTACCCTCACCACGTTCAAGGTGTACCAGTCGGTGTTCCAGGAGGTGCAGCGGCTGAACGTACCGTGCACGGTGATCGCCTCGATCGTCGAAAAGGGCGACGAGACCTTCATCAAGGACATCATGCGCAACGAGGTGCAGGCACGCGACGACATCAAGCTGGTGATCGTCCGCGCCCGCGGCACCGGCAAGCGTGATGGCCTGGCCCACGCCTTCCGCGCGCTGTCGCGGCAGATGCCGGCAGAGGACGCGGTGGTCGGCGTGGTCGATGGCGACACCATGATGCTGCCTGGCTGCGTCGAGCGCGCGGTCAAGCTGTTTGCCGTGCTGCCGGATGTCGGCGGCCTGACCACCAACGAATTCTGCGAGGTCGAAGGCAGCCGCTGGATGCGCCAGTGGCACTCGATGCGCTTCGTCCAGCGGCACATCAACATGTGCTCGATGGCGCTGTCGCACCGGGTGCTGACCCTGACTGGGCGGCTGTCGTTCTTCCGCGCCAGCGTGATGACCGACCCAGCGTTCATCCGCGATGTCGAGGCGGACTTCCTCGAACACTGGCGCCTGGGCCGCTTCCAGTTCCTGACCGGCGACGACAAGTCGAGCTGGCTGAGCCTGATGCGCGCCGGCTGGGACACCTTCTACGTGCCCGACAGCCATACGCTGACAGTCGAGCACCCGCCCAGCGACAGCTTCTGGGTCGCCACCCGCCAGCTGATGTTCCGCTGGTACGGCAACTCGCTGCGGCAGAACTTCCGCGCCACCGCCCTGCTCGGCCGCGCCCGCCTGGGGCTTTTCACCTTGTATGTGCTGCTGGACCAGCGCGTGTCGATGTGGACCTGCCTGATGGGCCTGACTGCGTCGGTGGTGGCAGGCCTGGTGTTCGGCATCCAGTACCTGCTGGTGTACCTGTTCTGGGTGCTGATCTCGCGCAGCCTGGTGACCGTGCTGTTCGTCTTCGCGGGCCACCCGGTCAGCCCGATGTACCCCTTCGTTCTTTATTACAACCAGATCGTCGGTTCGCTGATGAAGGTCTACGCGATGTTCCACATGGACCAGCAGAGCTGGACGCGGCAGAAGACCACCCTGGCCACCGGTAGCGTCGACTTCGACGCCACCCTCAACCGCTGGTCCTCGAAGGCGATGCTGTGCGCGTCGATCGCCATCTTCTTCGGGGTCATCACCGTTCTCTTGGAACTCACGCAACGTTAAAGGAAAGGCGCCTGCACATGAGTAGCACGAACATTCCCGCGGCCCCGGGCAAGACAGCGGCCAATATCGTCCACGAGGCGATCGACGAGCGCCAGTACGTGCGCACCCGCATGAACGCCCGCGTGCGCCTGGCCAGCGCCGGGCAACCGGCGTTCGAAGCCGCCCTGCAGGATATCTCGCTGGGTGGCCTGGGCCTGCTGCACGAGGCGCCCCTGAAGGTCGGCGCGCTGTACGACGCCTCGATCCGCCTGCGGTTGAACCAGGTCGACCTGAGCATCGACAGCAAGATCCGCATCGTCTCGCAGCGCGGCAGCGAAGTGGGCGCACAGTTCGTCGACCTCGATGCGCAGAAGCGCGACATCCTGCGCTACCTGATCAGCGCCTACATGTCTGGCGAGATTGCCGACATCAACGGCCTGTTCAACGTCATGCAGCGCGAAAACTACATCAAGGAGCGCAAGCACAAGTACGCCAGCGCGCGCACCCCCGGTGCGCGCCTGAAGGCACTGGCCGGCACCTTGCTGTACAGCGCTGCCGGGGTCGCCGCGCTGGCATTCGTCGGCTACAAGGGCTACCTGCTGTTCTTCCGTATCCCCGCCGTGCAGGCCCAAGTGGCGACCAATGCCCAGGTCATCAGCATGCCCGACAATGGCTACGTGAAGTACCTGCTGCCTGCCGACGCTACCGAGGTAAAAGCCGGCCAGCCGTTGGCCAGCATCTCCACGCAACTGGCAACGAGCTTTACCAGCCCCGCCGACATGAAGGCAGTAGCTGATCTCTCGCCGGGCGACCTGCAGACTTTGCTTGGCCGCGCCACCATCGAGACGGTGATCAACAGCCCGTGCGACTGCCAGGTGTATCACCCGGCCCAGCGCCTGGACGGTTACGGCTACAAGGACGCGCCGCTGATGCACCTGCTGCCCAAGGACCAGGGCCTGTTCGTGCGTGCCAACGTGCCGTTCGACAAACTCGCCGATGTGAGCCGGGTGCGCGCGGTGGACATGCAGGTGTTCGGCCTCGACCAGCACTTCAGCGGCAAGGTGGTCGACGCCCGCGTCGATGAGGTCAATCGCAACCTGGCACTCACCCTCCAGCCGGACAGCCCGCTGCCCGCTTCGGCCTACCAGAAAGCCGTGGCGGTCGACCTGTACCTGGGCCTGCCGTTCGGCGCTTCGCGCTGAGCCGCCGAGGACGATGACACCATGACCGTGAACACGCCTTCCCGCCTGTTGCTGGCGGGCCTTGCCCTGGCCTGCGCTGGCGCGGCCAGTGCCGGGCAGAGCCTGGAGCAGATCCGCTACGCGCTGTACAAGGACCCGAGTGCCGAGGTCAGCGCCGACCTACGCCAACTGGCCGCACGCGGCGACCTGGCCAGCACCCTGCTGCTCGGCGATGTGCTGGCCGGGCGCGACGACGCCAGCCGTACGCAAGTACTTGCGTTGTACCGGCAGGCCTTTGCCGACGGCCACGGCCTGGTGCCAGCCCTGGCCTCGATGGCGCGCCTGATCGACCGCACGCCGAGCTTGCGCGAGGCGCAGCGGCCATGGGTGGCCCAGGCGCTGACGCGCTACCCGGCCAACCTCGACCCGCGCAACACCAGTACCACGCTGGAAGTATTCTTGGTCTACCCCGAGCTGGTCGATGTGCCGCAAGCCGCGCAGCTGCTGGCCCTGTACGAGCGTGCCTGCCTGCTCAACTGCCGCCCCGAGCTGTACCGCGCGGTGCTGGCCGAGCGCCAGGGCGACCGCGCCGGTGCCGAGCGCTGGTACCGCCAGGCCGTACGCGTCGATGTGCGCGCCATCGACCGTTATTACGCGTTCCTCGGCGAGCAGCAGGACCGGCTGTTTCCGGCCTTCGCCGACCAGCTCGAGCCTGAGCGTACGCAGTTGCCGGAGGACATCGTCCACCGTATCGCGGCGCTGCTCGACAGCATCACCAGCGTGCAGCGCGCCGAACAGGAAGCCGACCGCTACGAAAGCCAGGCCGGCGTTGGCGAAAAGCTGCCGCCAACGCCGGCGCAGCTGGCCCGCGAGAAAGCCCAGGCCGACGCCCTCGACCAGGCCACCGCGCAGGTCCAGCGCTGGCGCGACGCGGCCGTGGCGCGCGGCTTCGTGCCGGCCATGGTGTCCAAGGCCAACTACATGATGTCCAACCCGACCGAGCACAACGCTGAAGAAACCCAGGTGCTGATCGACCAGGTGCGCGAACGCGAACCGACCCGAGCCAAGGCCCTGCAGGCGCAGTTCTACATGGTCAACAACTGGCTGACCCTCGACCCGGACAAGGCGCGCGCGCTGATCGACGCGCTGCGCGCCAGTGGCTACCCGGGCGCCGGCCTGCTACTCGCCGAGTACTACAGCAAAGGCGTTGCCGACCAGCCCGACCAGGAAAAGGCCCTGGCGCTGTTCCAGGCCGAGGCCGAGCAAGGCTCCACCGCCGCCTGGTACCGCATGGCCACCCTCCACGCCTATGGCCGCGCGCTGTGCCACGACCCGGTCAAGGCCTATACCTACGCCCGCGTCGCCCTCGACCTGGGCGAACGGGGGGCGCGCAGCCTGCTCAAGCGCCTGGAAAGGACTTTGCCGAAGGATGACATCGAGCGCGCCCTGGCCGCTCGCAACGGATTGTTGAAGGAGGCCACCCTGTGAAAGCCCATCACCCCCTGTTCGGCGCCCTGCTCGCCCTGGCCCCGTTGCCGGCAGCCCTGGCCACCGAGGAAATCACCGGCCCCGAGGCGGACAGCAACGAACCGGTGCGCGTCGCCATCGATGGCAGCGAGCCGGTGATTACCTCGGAATTCTTCAACAAGCTCACCGTGCAGACTGGCTACGGCCCCGAGGACTCCCAGGTCGGCAGCGACCGCGAGTCGTTCTACAGCCTGCGCTACGAACCGTCGTTCGCCTGGTACTCGCCGGAAAAACGCTGGGCCAAGTGGATGGTCTACGGGCGGCTGTGGCTGAACTACGATTCCAGCCAGTCGAGCAACCTGACCAACGAGGCCAGCAACGGCAGCGAACGCGAGCAGCCTGAAGGGTGGTACGCCGAGCTGCGCGAGCTGTACGTCAAGCGCAACCTGATCGGCGACGACCCACGGTTTTCGGCCTCGCTGGGGCGCCAGCGCTTCTACGACGACTACGGCATCTGGTGGGACGACAGCCTGGAATCGGTGCGTTTCAACTATCAGGACACCTTCTCCGAGGCGTTCTTCGCCGTCGGCCAGAAGTTCCACAACTACAACACCGACGTCAACACGTTGGCCGACAGCGAAGCACGCACCACCTACCTGATGGGCCAGTACGCTTACCGCTGGAGCCAGAACAACCAGGCCGGCGTGCGCCTGATGCACGAGAACGACCACAGCGGCCACGACGCCGACGACCGCTACGACTTCAAGGGCCTGCGCTACGGGCTGTTCTTCAAGGGCGACAACCTGGCCTACCCAGTGCTCAGCGACTACCACCTGGAGCTGGCGGCGCTGGACGGCAAGATGGACAACACCGACAGCGATGGCCTGACAAGCACCGGCCACAGCAGCAAAGGCTGGGCGGCGCTGGGCGAACTCGGCAAGCGCTTCGACAGCCTGCCGTGGGCCCCGCGCGTGGCCCTGCGCGGCGGCCTGACCGACACGCCCAGCGACGAGAACGACGGCTTTCGCCTGAACGCCATCCAGTCCGACCGCATCACCCGCAGCGGCGCGTACAGCACCCGGCTGACCAGTTCGTTCGTCGCCCTCGACCTGCGCAACTTGAGCTACTACGGCTTCGCCCTGGAAACACGCCCGACCCCGCGCAGTGCCCTGGACTTGCGCGTGACCCAACTCAACCTGCGCGACGCCGACGGCACCTTGCCGATCCGCATGAACGGCGACCAGCGCGCCGAACGCAACCGCGCCATCGCCCAGGGCAGCAACGGCAGCGGCCGCAATGTCGGGCAGATGCTCGACCTCAATTACTACTGGAAGATGTTTCCCGTGGCGCTCGATGGCAAGCACCTGGATGTCAACGCGCTGGTCAGCGCCAGTTACCTCAATGCCGGCAGCGCATTGGCAACCGGCGACGACTACCAGCTGAGCGTCGGCGTGGTGATCAGTTACTAAGGAAGGGACGTGCCATGATCTTCGCCTCCAATGTGTTCCTGTTCCTCTACCTGCCGCTGTTCCTGGCCGTGTACTTCCTGGCCAAGGCGCAGTGGCGCTCGCTGGTGATCGTCGCTGCCAGCTACATCTTCTATGCCTGGTGGCGGCCAGATTTTCTGCTGCTGTTCGTCGGTATCACCTACTGGAACTACTGGTTCGGCCTGCGCATCAAGGCGCGCCTGGACGCCGGCGACAAACGCTGGGCCCTGCGCCTGCTGTGGCTCGGCATAGCCGGCAACCTGTCGACCCTGGGCTACTTCAAGTACGCCAATTTCGGCGCCGAAGTGCTGGCCATGCTGTTGGCGCCGCTGGGCATCAACACCTGGACCCTGGAGAACATCTTCCTGCCGCTGGGCATTTCGTTCTACGTGTTCCATGCCCTGAGCTACATCGTCGACATCTACCGCAAGGATGCCACGCCCACCCGCAGCTTCATCGATTTCGCCGCCTTCGTCGCGCTGTTCCCGCACCTGGTGGCCGGGCCGATCCTGCGCTACAGCCAGCTGGCGCCGCAGCTGCGCGAGCGCACCCATTCGCTGGAGCTGTTTTCGCTGGGCGTGTGCCGCTTCATGCTTGGCTTCATCATGAAGGTGCTGATCGCCGACCGCCTGGCACCGATCAACGGGCTGTTCGTCAGCGAAGGTGCGCTGCAGTTCAGCGATGCCTGGTTCGGCCTGGTGGTCTCGACCCTGCAGCTGTACTTCGACTTCGCCGGCTACAGCCACATGGCGCTGGGCCTGGCATTGATGATGGGCTTTCGCTTCCCGGAAAACTTCAACCAGCCCTATGTGTCGCAGAGCATCACCGAGTTCTGGGCGCGCTGGCACATGACCTTGGCGCATTTCTTGCGCGACTACGTGTACATGCCGCTGGTGCGCAAGCGCGTGGCCGGCGCGCTGCCCGCGCTGATCTGGACCATGCTGCTGTCGGGCCTGTGGCACGGGGCGAGCTTCGCCTTCATCTGCTGGGGGCTGTTCTTTGGCATCGGCATGGTCATCGAGCGCAAGTTCAACCTGGCGACCAAGGTCACCACGCCCTACCACCTGGGCCGCAACCTGCGCACGGGCTTGCTGATCGTGCTGAGCATGCCGCTGTTCTTCACCATGGACCTGCGCCACAGCCTCGACATCTACCAGGCGCTGCTGGGTGTGAACGGCTTCGGCTCGCTGGAGCTGTACGTGCTCGGCGCCTCGAAGATGGCCATGGCCTTCGCCCTGGTGGCGCTGGCCTGGCTGGTGCTGGCCGGGGTCAACAACGTGCGTTTCTACGCCGGCAACAAGGAAGGCTATTTCATGCGCCATGTCGGCGCGCTGCACAGCGTGCTGCTGTGGGGTGGTTTCTTGCTGGCGCTGAGCAGCCTGGCGGCCAATTCCTTTTCGCCCTTCCTGTATTTCCAGTTCTAGGAGACGGCCATGTACCCGGTGATGAATTCGGCCAGCAAGGCCAATGGCATTCTCTTCGCGCTGGTGCTGGCGGCGATGTTCATCTATTCGCTGCCGCCCGTGTTCAACTTTGCCCGCACCCAGACCGACAGCTGGAACCTGTTCGTCGACGGCAAGCTGCTGCGCACGTTCGAGCAGGCCTATGACAAACGCCTCTTCCTGCGCGACCCGTCGGTGACGCTGTGGGCCGATGCCCAGTTCCACCTGTTCGGCGAAGGTACCAAGGGCGTAGTGCTGGGCAAGGACGGCTGGCTCTATACCAACCAGGAATACCGCGTGCCCAACGACCTTGACGCAAACCTCGCCAGCCAGCTGGAGCAGATTGGCAAGGTCCGCGCGCAACTGGCCGAGCATGGCAAGCAGCTGGTGATCCTGCCGTTGCCGATGAAGCTGGATGTGTATGCCACGCATGCCGAGCACCGTTTCGACCCACGTGTGAGCAGCCTCTACGACCGCTTTGTCGGCGAACTGCAAAGCCGCCAGCTGGACGTGGTGCCGCTGCGGGGTGCGTTCATGGCCAACCTCGACGGGCCGCAGCTGTTCCTCACGTCCGACACCCACTGGAGCCCCGAAGGCGCGCGGCTGTCGGCGTACGAGCTGGCGCGCCAACGCCCGCAATTGCTGGGCGACCAGGTGTATGTGTCGCACAAGGCCGGCGAGAAGAACATCAAGGGCGACCTGATGAACTACCTGCAGTTCGACCACGCGCGCCTGGCGCCACAGTTCGGCCCCAACACGATCGCCCTTTACGAAACCCTGAAGGCCGAGCAAGGCAGTGACGACCTGTTCGCCGAAGAGGACCAGCGCCTGCTACTGGTCGGCACCAGCTACAGCAAGATCGACGACTGGAACTTCGTCGGTTTCCTCAAGGAAGCCCTCAACCGCGACCTGCTGAGCATCGCCGTCGAGGCGCGCGGCCCGTTCGAGGCGATGAACCAATTCCTGGCCAGCGACCAGCTGGCCAACACGCAGATCGACACCGTGGTCTGGGAATTCCCCCTGCGCACCCTGCTCGCCCACCGCCCCGGCTCGCTTAGCCGAAGCGCTACACCCCAGCATTTCTGACAAATCATGGAGAACCTGATGAAACTCTCGCACCTGTTCACCGCCATGGCCCTGGCCACGGCCAGCCACACGGCCCTGGCCGCCGAAGGCAACGCCGACCTGTATGACGCCGTCGCCCCAGCCGACTCAGCGTTCGTGCGCGTGCTCAACCTGTCCGCCAGCAACATCGAGGTGACGCTCAGCGGCAAGGTCAACCCGCAACGGGTCGCCGCCGGCCAGCTCAGCGGCTACCGCTTCACCCCCGCCGGTGCCCACAAGATTGCCGTTGGCGGCAAGGCCATCGAACCGCAGCTCAAGGCCAATGCCGCCAGCACCGTGGTCTACGACGGCAAGCAGCTGACGCTGATCAGCGACAAGTACGTCAATGAGCCGAAAAAGGCCCAGATTGCCTTCTACAACCTGACCCCGAACCCGACTGCGCTGAAAACCGCCGACGGCAAGCACGAGGTCGTCGCGGCCCTGGGCAACGGCCAGACCGGCACGCGCATGGTCAACGAGATCAAGCTCGATTTTGCCGCGTATGCGCAGGACACCAAGGTCGCCAGCTTCGACGAGCAGTTCCTCAAGAAGGGCCGTTCCTACAGCTATGTGCTGCTGCCGGGCAACCGCAGCATGACCCTGGCCAACAGCATCGACCCCACCGAGTGACGCCCCTGCTGCAAGGATGAAAGGCACATGAAGATTCTCGTAACCTCAGCCCTGAGCCTGGCCCTGGCGCTGCTGAGCCTGCCTGGCCAGGCGGCGCCCGCAGCCCAGGCGAGCAAGCCCGGCTGTGAAAACCTGCAGTGCATGGTCTGCCCGGCGCTGAGCGACCCGCAGCGCTATGGCGAAGGGCGCATGAAGCTGATGCGCGAGATCGTGCCCGGCAAGGACCGCTGGCTGTTCCGCTCGATGGTCGACCTGACCAACGACTTTGGCATCCCCGCGCCGATGCGCCCGGAATTTGCCCGGCTGATGCAGGCCTTCGAGCGCCAGGGCATTCACGTGGCCATGGCGATCCAGCCGACCCGCGGGCTGATGCACCGCGACCAGTTGCTGCCCGGGCAATTGCACGGTTTCGATTACGCCCGCGCCAGCCGCAACCTGGATGCCTACCTGGGCCAGCTGCGCCAGGGCGGCGCGGTGGTCGCGCCGATGATGCAGTTGCTGCAGCAGCCGCCCAAGGGTGAGTATTTCTTCCGCCGCGACCACCACTGGACCCCCACCGGCGCCGAGGCCACCGCCAGGCTGATGGCCGAGGAGATCCGCCGCCAACCGTTCTACGTCGGGCTGACCAAGAAGCAGTACCGTACCGAGCCCGGGGTGATGGTGCCAAAGGACGGCACGCTGAACCTGGCGCTGAGCTACATCTGCGGCAACAACTATGGGTTCCAGTACGTGCGCGGCTACCAGACCATCCCGGTGGCCGACAGCGCCGACGCGCTGTTCGACGAGGCACCGGACCCGCAAGTGATCCTGGTCGGTGACAGTAACGCTGCGGCACGTGAGGACGAGAGCAAGCAGTTCAACTTCGACGGCTACCTCAAGCAGTACCTGCAGACCGACATCCTCAACTATGCCCTGCCGGGCGTGGGCGAGGATGGCTCGTTGCTGGAGTACCTGCTGTCGAGCGACTACACGCCCAAGGCGCCGCCCAAGCTGATCGTCTGGGAGTTGCCAGCCAACTACCGGCTCGACTCGCCGCTGATGTACCGCCAGCTGGTGCCGGCGGTACAGGGCGGTTGCGCGGCGTCGAAGGAAGTACTTGGCAGCAAGCTGCAGCGCCCGGCATTGAAGGTCGGCGAACGCATCGAGCTGCTCAGCAATGCCGGCAGCGGGCGGCAGTCGTTGAGTGGTTCGAAGGGTTTTCTCGACATCCGTTTGAGCGACAAGAACGTCAAGGACTTCTACGTGATCGTCTATTACGACAATGGCGCCCGCGACAAGGTGTGGTTCCGCCGTGAAGCGGCGGTGAGCGGTGGCCAGTATTACCTGGAGCTGAGCAAGGACCCCGCCTACGCTGGGGCCAACCTGCTGTCGGTGTTCCTTGAGCCGACCAAGGCTGGGACGGTGGCAACCGATGTGGAGACGCGCCTGTGCCTGTGAAGACGCTATGTGCGCTGTGCCTGCTCGCCCCGCTGGCGCAGGCCGCTCAACCGATCTGGCCTGCCCACGGCACCGCGCAAGCCGCGATGATCGCCGACTACCGCACACTGGCCTGCAGCAAGCAAGCCCCACCGCCCTACACCGGTACCCTGCGCCTGCAAAGTAAATATGACCAGCGCGACGCCAGCAAGTCGACCCTGCGCAGCAGCCCCGATGCCGACAGCGAGCGCATCGGCAAGCAGGTCAAGCAGTTCGTGGGCGGCCTGATCTACGCCAGCAAACGCTTCCAGCGGGCCCAAAAGCCCCAGGACGCCAATATGGCCCTGGCCTGCCAGGACCAATGGCTGCAGCGCTGGGCCGAAGCCGGCGCCCTGCTCAACCCTGACGCCAGCAGCACCGGCATGGCCGCGCGCAAATGGGCGTTGGCAGCCATGGCCGGCGCCGTGCTGCTGACCCAGTCGGCCAGCGACGGCAAGGTGCAATTGAACGAGGTACAAAAAGCCTGGTTCACCCGGCTCGGCGAGCGCGTGATCGCCGAGTACGACCCGCGCCGCGATACCCCTGGGGTGTACTTCAACAACCACGACTACTGGGCCGCCTGGGCAGTCGCGGCCACCGGCATGCTGGTGAGCCGCGACGACTTCATCCTCTGGGCCGATGGCAACTTGCGTCGCGGCCTGGCCCAGGCCGTGCGCGCCAGTGACGGCAGCTATGCCTACCTGCCGCTGGAAGTCGCGCGCAGCAAGCTGGCCGCCAGTTACAGCCAGTACGCGCTGGTGCCCCTGGTGCTGCTGGCCGAAGCGGCGCGGGCCAATGGCCTGCCCTGGAGCGCCGAAGACCAGCATACCCTCGACCTGCTGGCCAATTTCGCCGCGCGCAGTGTGCTCGCCCCGGATGAGCTGCCCGAACTCAAGGGCCAGGCCCAGGCAGAGGTGGCGCCGTACAAGCTGGCCTGGCTGATCCCGTTCCTGCAGCGCAACCCGCACCACACGCTGGCACGTCAGCTGTACGACAGCGAGGACGGTGAGGTGGACAACTACAGCCAGCTCGGTGGCCCGCTCAAGCCGTTCTACCCCCCATTGCCCGGATCAAGGACCTGACCATGGTGCCACTCGCCCGCTTCTCCTTCACCTGCTTGGCCGCATTGTGGCTGGCGGCCAGTGCCCAGGCTGCCAGCCAGGCGCTGCCGATCACCCAGACGGTGGACACGCTGCCCCAGGCCGAGCGCCAGCTGAAGGTCGACCAACTGCGCCGGCACGTACGCCAGGCGGTGTCCTTCCAGCAGGCCGAGCGCCCGCGCCCGGCGGGCCGCGCCAGCGTTAGCCTGCAGCCGATGTTCTCGGCCCAGGCCGGTAGCTGGCCGTTCGAGCCGTTCGTCAACAACGGCCTGTTCCGCGCCATCGCCGGCTACCAGGCGCATCACCCGCAGGTGGTGATGCTGCGCGGTGGCAGCATCACCCTGGCGCAACTGCACGATGCGCTGAATGACCCGCGTATCCTCACGCGCTACAAGGAGGGCTACCTGCTCAGCTACCCGCTGATGATCGGCGTGGATGCCGGCTTGGTCATGGAAGGCACCAGCCTGTACCTGTCGAGCTACGCGGGCACGGCCCTGATCAACCAGGGCTGGCTGGGCCTGAACCAGTCGAGCTTGCAAAGCATGGCCGGTGACCAGCCTGGCAACACCGAGCGCGCCTGGCGCCCGTTCGTGGTGGCCTGGGCAGGGAGCCACACCCAGGTGATCGGTTCGACGCTCAAACGGCTGGGCTACAACGCCAACCTGTCACGCGGCCTGACCACCGCCCTGAGCCCCCAGCAGGCGCCGGGCACGCGCCTGGCCACCGTGGTCATCCGCGACAGCCAGTTCAGCGACATGTCCAGCGCGGTGGAGTTGCAGCACAGCCAGGCGACCATCAGCGCCAGCCAGTTCGAACAGTCGCAGCAGTACGCTATCGATGTGCGCGACAGCCAGGTCCGGCTGCAGGAAAATCAACTGCGCGGCATCAACAACAACAGTGGCGTGCGCCTGCGGGGCCAGACCCGCGCGCAGGTCGAAGGCAACCTGATCCTCGGCGCCGCCAAGGCGGCCATCGAGGTCAGCGAACAACAGGGGGCGGTGCTGCTGGCGGGCAACCGCATCGGCGACAGCCGTGGCAATGGCATTCAACTGCGCAACCTCACGCCTACCCCTGCGGCGCCTTTGGTCATCGACGACAACCTGCTGGCCAGCAGCGCGGGCAGCGCCGTGGATGCCAGTGAAGTCAGCGCCGTGGCGCTGCTCGACAACCGGATCGGCAATACCGCGGAATACGCCGTGAGCCTGCGCAACGCCGCGCCCCTGCCGGGGCCACTGGTGCTGAGCGGCAACCGCCTGGGCCAGGTGGGCAAGGCACTGGTGCGCGTGGAGGGGGTGCGTGATGTGCTGCTGGGGGGCAATACCTTTGAGGGCAAGCCGTTGCTGCAGAACCTGTTGATCGGCGACCTGCTGCCACTGCAGGGGCAATTGCTGGAGGCTACCGTGCGCCAAGGGCGCGCGGTGCGGGTGCAGCAGCAGTGATCCCGTTTGTTGAGTGACCGAACGGGCCCTTTCGCGGGTAAACCCGCGAAAGGGCCGGTACAGATCAGCCTGTTACCCGCTGCATGCGCACAAAACACTCATCCTCACCCATCTCGACAAACCCATGGCGCTGGTACAGCCGCCGTGCCGGGTTGCTCTTGAACACCATCAGCCGCAACAACGGCAAGCGCCGCTGCGTCGCCCAGCCCGCCAGCGCCTCCAGCACCCGACTGCCGACCCCTTGCCCACGGTGCTCGGGCAACAGATGCAGCTCGCGGATGAACAGCGCCTGACGGTCCTGGCTGAGGCTGCAGAAACCCAGCAACGTTTCGCCTTCGACCACCAGCCACTGCTCACGCCAGCCCCAGGCTTGGTCAAATGCCTCTTCGACCCACAACAGGTCGTACTCACGGTAATAAGGCAGCATGGCCCGCCGGGTGAGGTCACGGGCAAAGGTGCAATGTTGGTCGGTGGCGGGTATCAGTCTCATGTTGCCATTGTGCACCGCTCAGGTGGCATAACACACCGGCGAACTCCCCGGCCCGCGCCGCTCCAATTCATCCTCCAGCCATTCGGCCAACACGCGGGCATTGTTGTGTTCGGTATCCTTGCTGGCATACAGCAGGGTCAGATTGCCCTGGGCAGCCCGGTCCAACAGGGGGTACCAGTGTTCGGGGTGCGCCGCCAGCTCCTGCTGGTAACGCTGGGTGAAACCGGCGTAATCGACCGCCGCCTGGTGAAACGCCTTGCGCAATGTGTTCGACGGCGCCACCTCAGGCAACCACTGGCCCTGCAACGCATCCTTGCGCGTGTTACGCGGCCACAGGCGGTCGACCAGCACACGCTGGCCATCGTCTTCGCTGGCCGCGTCGTAGACACGCTTGCACCGAATCATGGGGTTCTCCTGCCTCTACCACTCGTCTTGAGCCTAGGTAATCCATTGACCGGGGTCACGTTCAGGCAAGGAAATGTTTCTATGCTGACAGCCTTCGGCACCTTCGCCCGACGCCAACCGGAGCCCACATGGCAACCCCGTCACTGGCCAGCCAGCCGCAACTGGCCGAACGCGATGCCCGCCCGCAGTTGAACCACAAACCCGGGCGTGCCACGCTCTTGCTGTTCTTCGGTCTGCTCACGGCAGGCATCGCCTACACCGCCTGGAGCCTCAAGCAGGACGTCAGCGCCAGCGGCACGGTGATCACCACGGTCACGCCGTTCCTGCTGCTGGGCCTGGCGTTGCTGATTGCCCTGGGCTTCGAATTCGTCAATGGCTTCCACGATACCGCCAATGCCGTGGCCACAGTGATCTACACCCATTCGTTGCCGGCGCCGGTGGCAGTGGTCTGGTCCGGGCTGTGCAACTTCCTCGGCGTGCTGCTTTCCAGCGGTGCGGTGGCGTTCGGCATCATTGCCCTGCTGCCGGTGGAGCTGATTTTGCAGGTGGGCTCCACGGCCGGCTTCGCCATGGTTTTCGCCCTGCTGCTGGCTGCGATCATCTGGAACCTCGGCACCTGGTGGCTGGGCTTGCCGGCGTCATCCTCGCACACCCTGATCGGCTCGATCATTGGCGTCGGCGTGGCCAATGCACTGATGCACGGGCGTGACGGCACCAGCGGGGTGGACTGGGGCCAAGCCAGCAAGGTCGGCTACGCGCTACTGTTTTCGCCGCTGATCGGCTTTGCCTGCGCGGCCTTGTTGCTGCTCGCGCTGCGCGCGCTGGTCAAGCGCAAAGCACTGTACCAGGCGCCGCAAGGCCAGACGCCGCCACCGTGGTGGATCCGCGGCGTGCTGATCCTGACCTGTACCGGCGTGTCCTTCGCCCACGGCTCCAACGATGGGCAGAAAGGCATGGGCCTGATCATGCTGATCCTGGTCGGCACCCTGCCGATGGCCTACGCGTTGAACAAGACCATGCCCAGCGAGCAGGCGCTGCAGTTTTCCGCCGTCGCCGAGGTGACCCGCCAGGCGCTGGTGCGCAGCGACCCGCAGCCGCTGCCGGCAGACCCTCGCCAGGTACTCACGGTGTTCATCAGCGAACCCAAGGCCAACCCACAACTGGTACCGGCCCTGGCCGCGCTCACCGGCATGATCGGCGAAGAGGTCAAGGGCTATGGTTCGCTCAAGCGCGTACCGGCCGAAGCCATGGCCAACGTGCGCAACGACATGTACCTGACCAGCGAAGCGATCCGCCTGATCGAAAAGCACCAGCTGGCAGCCTTCGACACCGAGACCCACCGCCATGTGCAGCGGTTCAAGACCCAGCTGGATGACGCCACGCGGTACATTCCGCTGTGGGTCAAGGTGGCCGTGGCCATAGCTTTGGGCCTGGGAACCATGGTCGGCTGGCGGCGCATCGTGGTGACGGTGGGCGAGAAGATCGGCAAGACTCACCTGAGCTATGCCCAGGGGGCGTCGGCTGAAGTGGTTGCGATGTGCACCATTGGTGCGGCAGACCTGTTCGGGCTACCGGTATCGACGACGCATGTGTTGAGTTCGGGAGTGGCCGGGACCATGGTTGCCAATGGCTCGGGGGTACAGAAGCGGACGCTGATCAACCTGCTGATGGCCTGGGTGCTGACCTTGCCGGCGGCGATGGTGTTGGCGGGTAGCCTTTACTGGCTGCTGAACCAGGTTTTCTGAGTGGGAATGTAGAACCTGTGGGAGCGGGCTCGCCCACGAACACGATGGCGAAACCTCACAGCGTTCGCGCGCAAGCGCGCTCCCACAGGCTCAGTGATGCCCGATCAACCTGGGATTTTCAGACCACGCTGAACGGCAGGCCGCTCGAGGAAGCTGGCCAGCACCCGCTGCACCTCTTTGAATTCATCGAACCCGACCAGCTCGCGGGCGTTGTAGCGCTCCACCAGGTTGCGCACCCAGGGGAAGATGGCGATGTCGGCGATGCTGTACTCATCGACCATCCACTGCCGCCCCTGCAGGTGCCGGTCCAGCACGCCCAGCAGGCGCTTCGATTCGTTGACGTAGCGATCGCGAGGGCGCTTGTCTTCGTATTCCTTGCCAGCAAAGAAATGGAAGAAACCGACCTGGCCAAACATCGGCCCGATGCCGCCCATCTGGAACATCAGCCACTGCAGCGTCTGGTAGCGAGTCGCCGGCTCCTGGCTGAGCAGTTGCCCGCTCTTTTCCGCCAGGTACTGCAAGATCGCACCCGACTCGAACAGCGGCAGCGGAGTGCCGCCCGGGCCATCGGGGTCGAGAATCGCCGGGATCTTGTTGTTGGCGCTCAGCGAAATGAATTCGGGGCTCAACTGGTCGTCGCTGTCAAAGCTGACCTTGTGCGGCTCGTAGGCCAGGCCGATTTCCTCCAGCATGATCGACACCTTGACGCCATTGGGCGTGGGCAGCGAATACAGCTGCAGGCGCTCGGGGTGTTGCGCCGGCCACTTGCGGGTGATGGGGAATGCGCTCAGATCGGTCATGCTCGGTCCCTGCAGTCGTGGAAACGATCACTTTAGGGACAGCGCTGCGGTTTGACCATCGCAGAGTGCCAGATGGCGCAGCCAGAGGGCTGCGCCGGCGCTTTATCAGAAGCGTGGCGCGACGGCCTCGGCGCCCCTGGAGATCACCACCTCGACACGTCGGTTGAGCTGGCGTGACTGCGCCGTGGCGTTGCTGGCCACCGGGTATTCTTTGCCGTAACCGGCGCGTTTGATGCGCTCCGCACCTACACCCTGACGGCGCAGCGCGTTGGCCACCGAGTCAGCCCGGTGCTCGGACAGTCGCTGGTTGAGGGCATCGCTGCCGGTGGAGTCGGTGAAACCCTCTACCAGCACCTTGCGCTCAGGGTTTGCCTGCAGATACGCCGCCAGCTCCTGGATGTTGTGGTGGCTGCGGCCGTTCAGCTCGGCCTTGCCGGTCTGGAACAGCACATCACCGAACGTCACCACGTCGCCGCGTGCACTCGGCTTGGCCTTGAGCGCGTTGAGCTGTGCGGTGCGTGCATCCAGACGGGCCTGAGTTCGCTCAAGCTCGACACGTTTGAGCGCGGCATCGGTCTTGCGCAAGTCGATGGTCTGCTCAGCAAACTCGATCTGCCGACCGGCTAGCGTGGCCAGGCGCTCGACCTCGGCGGATTTGCGGTCCTTGAGCGAGGCCGACTCGGCCTTGCCCAGTGCGGTATAGGCATCCTGGGTTTCCAGAGCGGCGAGACGGCTTGCCTCGGGTTTGCCTTGCAACACCGAATAGGCTTCACGCGCTTCAAGCAATGTGGGGTTTTCCGGGGTGGTGCCGCAGCCGGCCAGCATCAGACCAAGGAGCGACACAGCGGGCAGCAGGTAGATTTTGGACATGGTCACTTCCTTCAATGAACGGATTTGGCAGTCGGGCTGTCAGGCGCATCAAGGATCTCCTGCTTGAGCACTTCAATCCCCTTGCGGGCGGCCTCCAACTGCTCCTTGGCCTTGAGCGCCTGGGCCTTGCGCTCGGCCACGCGGGCATCTGCCCTCGCGCCTTCGGCCAGGGTGCGGGCCTGTTCGAACTTCTTCTCACCCAGGGCGCGGTCCAGGGCGCTCATCTTGTCCTGGGCGGCGCGCATCTCCACCGGGGCGTACTGGGTGGCTTCGGCGGCGACGGCGCGGTTGACCGCACTGCGAGCCAGTTCGATCTGCTCATTGGGAACGGTCACGCTGGCGCAGCCGCTCATGATCATGAGCAGGCCGACAAGCGGCAAGGTTTTGCAGTTGAAACGCATGGAATAGGCTCCTTTGATGCGCTCGCGAATCTGTGGCTACCGGCGTCGGCGACCACAGGCAGTTGATGAACAGACAGCCTGATTTGGAAACGACGCAAGACTATTGCCACGAAGCTGACAGTCGAATAGGACTTTTCCTAACCACCCCATCAGCTTTTCAACAACTGCTTCGGCACAGGCTCTATTCCTGACGGCCAAACGCCTGAACGGCGCACACCCACGTTAGGGCGAGCGCCGTTCAGGCGTCTACTGGCAGAAATGCTAGGTGAACGGCCTGTTGTCAGACCTGGCCGTGCGCCTTGAGCTTGAGTTTTTCGGTGTCCACCCGCACGAAAATCGAGTCGGCGCTGACAGTCAGGACATCACCCGCCCAGACTTCACAGATGACCCGCGTCTTGCGTCCGACGTCACCCTCTACGCGGGCCTTGAGCAGCAACTCCACGCCCATCGGGGTCGGCTTCAGGAAGTTGAGCCCGAGGCTGCCGGTGACACAGTCGATACGCGGCAGGCTACCCGCCTCGCGGCCTTCGGCGCGGTAGTGGTAGGCCATGGCGGTCCAGTTGGAATGGCAATCGACCAGCATGGCCAGCAAGCCGCCGTAGACCAGGCCGGGCCAGCCGATGAAGGTTTCATCCGGTGCATGCCGGCATAACAGGTGGATGCCGTCGGCATCCCAGTGGCTTTGCAGGTGCAGGCCGGAGGGGTGGGCGCTACCGCAGCCGTAGCAAGTGCCGTCGGGTGCGGCGAGGGCCTGAAGGGAAAGCATCTGATCGTTCATACGCAGCCTGTGCTTGTTGGAATGGGGGCGCGAAACGCCCCCATTAAAGCAGAAACGTCAGGCCGTCTGCGCCACCGCCCTGCCGCGCTTCTGGGTCAGCGAAACCAGCACGATGAACACGGTCACCCCGGCGGTCATCAGCGTTTCATAGCGGTAGGCATCGCTGAACAGCATGTAACCCAGCACCATTACGATGGTACCGATCACCAGCCAGGTCAGCCACGGGAACAGCCACATCTTCAGCTCCAGCGGCCGCCCTTCATGGTCAGCACGGGCCCGCATGCGCAGCTGCGAAACGGCGATCACCAGGTACACCAGCAAAGCGATGGCGCCGGTGGTCGAGAGCAGGAAGCCGAACACCTTGCCGGGGAACACATAGTTGACCAAACAGCCAGCAAAGCCTGCCAGGGTCGAGAGGATCACCGCCACGGTCGGCACGCCAGCACCCGAGATACGCCTGGTCATGCTCAGCGCCTGGCCACGGGCACCCAGGGAGTACAGCATCCGCGAAGCGGTATAGAGGCCGGAGTTCATGCAACTGGTCACGGCCACCAACACCACCAGGTCAACCAGCAGCTTGGCCCCGGGCACGTTCAGCACTTCCAGTACGCGTTGGAACGAACCCACCGCTTTCAAGCCTGGATCGTTCCAGGCCACCAGCGACACCACCAGGAAGATCGATGCCAGGTAGAAGATCGCAATGCGGTACACCACCAGGTTGGTCGCGCGGCGGATCTTGTCTTTCGGGTTGGCGGTCTCATCAGCGGCAATCGTGACGATCTCGGCGCCGAAGAAGGAGAAGATGGTGATGAGCACACCGCCCAGCACGGTACCGAAACCATTGGGCATGAACCCGCCGTTATCCCACAGCCGGCTCACACCCGAGACTTCGGCCAGTGGCCAGAAGCCGAACACGGCCAGGCTGCAGACTGCGATGAAGGCGACGATCGCGATCACCTTGACCAGCGCGAACCAGTACTCGAATGCTCCGAAGTTCTTCACACTGACCAGGTTGGTGCCCGACAGCACGAGCATGATCAGGAAGGCGAACAGCCAGGACGGCACACCCGGGAAGTAGGCGTGCAGGATGTCGGCACCGGCGATGGCTTCGACCGGAATGATCAGCACCCAGAACCACCAGTACAGCCAGCCGATGGTGAAGCCCGCCCAAGGGCCGATGGCCTCGGAGGCATAGGTGGAGAACGAGCCGCTGTTGGGGTTGGCGATGGCCATTTCGCCAAGCATGCGCATCACCAGCAGCACCAGCAGGCCGGTCATGGCGTAGGAGATGAGAATGGCCGGGCCGGCCGTGGCGATGGCGTTGGAGGAACCGATGAACAGGCCCGCGCCGATGATGCCGGCGATGGAGATCATGGATACCTGACGGGACGTCAGGCCGTGCTGCAGGGAACGCTGTTTCTTGTTTTCTAGCGAAGCCATGGAGAACCCTCGAATGGGTCGGCCGCCGCGCGGACGGCTGAAAAGTTGGAGCAGAATTCTTGTAGGTGTCTTGCTCTTTTTTCTTGTTTTGAAGTTGCCGGCTGTGCACTTGCCTCCTCTTCGCAGTGCCGGTTGTAATTGTTGATCCCGGTCAGTATTAATCTATAGGGCGAGGTCAACAAACGACCTTTTCGAAGCACATGATTCCGATACGGAATGAACTTCTTCCTTTTTTTTGCTCGGTACGCGCCTGCCATGTCCAAACGCCTGATGCCCTCCACCACCGCCCTGCAGTGCTTCGAAGCCGCCGCCCGGCACCTGAGCTTCACCCGCGCGGCGCAGGAGCTGCACCTGACCCAGAGCGCCGTCAGCAAGCAGGTCGCGCAGCTCGAGGAGATGCTGTCGCACTCGCTGTTCCAGCGGATTCGCCGGCGCCTGCACCTGACCCCGGCCGGCGCGCTGTACCTGACCGAAGTGAACAAGATCCTCACCCAGATCGACATCTCCAGCCGCTACATCCTCAGCTACGGTGACGAGACCGAAGTGCTGCGCATCGCCACCCAGCCGACCTTCGGCGCACGCTGGCTGGTGCCCAGGCTCAAGGGCTTCGGCGACCGCTACCCGCGCATCCACCTGGACATCCGCAACGAACTGGAACCCTTCGACCTGGTACAGGCCAAGGCCGACATCGCCTTCTTTTTCGGCCAGGGCACTTGGCCGGGGGCAACGTGTATCGAGCTGTTCAGCGAAGCGGTGGTACCGGTGTGCGCCCCTCAACTGCTGCAGCGGCACCGTTTCGACAGTGCCGAGGCGCTCACCGAGCACCGCCTGCTGCAATGCGCCTCGCGGCCCGAGGCCTGGCATGAATGGTTCCTCGGCTTGGGGCTGCACAGCCAGAACAGCTACCACGGCCCGCGGTTCGACACGTTCTACCTGTGCATTCGTGCAGCCATCGCCGGTTGTGGCATTGCCCTGATCCCGCGCTACCTGGTGGCCGAAGAATTGAGCGAGGGCAAGCTGGTGGTAGCCTGGGACCACCCGGTGGCGAGCAATGGCCGGCACTTCATCGCCCATGCCGAGCATGCGGCGGAGGTACCGAAGATCAGGGCCTTCGTGCAGTGGATCCGCGAGCGGGTGGCAGAGGGGGATTGATGCCTGGCTGTGCTGGCCCCTTCGCGGGTGAACACGTGAAGGGGCAGCACGGTGACTTCATGAATACACGGAATGATCGCAATCGAATAATTCGTTTGCGGAATAACACGGCGGCGCGCTTCGATAGTATGAAACTCGAACAAGGTCCGCGTGCCCATGAATCTGGAAAGTATCAGCCAATCCATTGCCATCGTTCATCCGATCACACTTTCCCATGGCCGTAATGCCGAAGTCTGGGATACCACTGGCAAACGTTACATCGACTTCGTCGGTGGTATCGGTGTGCTCAACCTGGGGCACTGCAACCCTGCCGTGGTCGAGGCCATCCAGACTCAAGCAACCCGCCTCACCCACTACGCCTTCAACGCAGCGCCTCACGGGCCCTACCTGGAACTGATGGAACGTTTAAGTGCATTCGTCCCGGTCAGCTACCCGCTGGCCGGCATGCTCACCAACAGTGGCGCGGAAGCAGCGGAGAACGCCCTGAAAGTTGCCCGCGGCGCCACGGGCAAGCGGGCCATCATCGCCTTCGATGGCGGCTTCCATGGCCGCACCCTGGCAACCTTGAACCTCAACGGCAAAGTCGCCCCGTACAAGCAGCGGGTAGGTGAACTGCCAGGGCCGGTGTACCACCTGCCCTACCCCAGCACCGACACTGGGGTTACCTGCGAGCAGGCACTCAAAGCCCTGGACCGCCTGTTCAGCGTCGAGTTGGCCGTGGAGGACGTGGCGGCATTCATCCTGGAGCCGGTCCAGGGCGAAGGTGGCTTTCTGGCACTTGACCCGACATTTGCCCAGGCCCTGCGCCGCTTCTGCGACGAGCACGGGATATTGATCATCATCGACGAGATCCAGTCCGGCTTCGGCCGTACCGGGCAGCGTTTTGCCTTCCCACGCCTGGGCATCGAGCCAGACCTGCTGCTATTGGCGAAAAGCATTGCTGGCGGCATGCCGCTAGGGGCGCTCGTGGGGCGCAAGGCATTGCTGGCAGCACTGCCCAAAGGCGGCCTGGGCGGCACTTATTCGGGCAACCCGATTGCCTGTGCGGCGGCCGTGGCAAGCCTGGCGCAGATGACCGATGAGAACGTCGCCACCTGGGGCGAACGCCAGGAGCAGGCGATCGTCAGCCGTGTTGAACGTTGGCAAGGCCAGTACCCGTTTATCGGCCGCCTGACCGGCGTCGGGGCGATGCGCGGAATCGAGTTCATCAATGCCGACGGCAGCCCGGCACCGGCGCAACTGGCCAAGGTGATGGACGCCGCACGGGCCAAAGGCCTGCTGCTGATGCCCAGCGGCAAGGCGCGGCACATCATTCGCCTGCTGGCGCCGCTGACCATCGAAGCCGAGGTGCTCGAAGAAGGGCTGGATATCTTCGAGCAATGCCTGGCCGAGTTGAGCTGAGGCTTACAGGCCCAGTTCTTCAGGGGTGAGCATGTCGGACTCGAAGGCAATCCAGCCGCCTTCGAGTTCAGCGTGGCCGTTGACGATCGGGCCGTAGTAGGTCAGGCCGTTCTCCAGGGTGACGCAGATGTGCGTGGCTGACTTCTCGGGGGCCGCGAGCGTACCGACGAAATGCACCTTCTTCAGGGTTTCGGTCACCGCTTCGAGGCCGACGCGCATGTTGGGGTTTTCCGAGGCCTCGATATCGCCCCCACGGTCTTCGGCGCTGACGGTCACGGTGGCGGTGTACGGGTACTGGGTGCTCAAGCGGGGTTACCTCGGTTTTGAAGGGTGGGTTTTGCAGGCGCGTAGAGTACGGCAGCCGCCAGCGCTTGTCTCCATTGGCCTTATGACCGGCAAGCCACAACACATGGCCTCCCCCGCCTCGATCTGTTAGGGTGCCCGCCGATGCACGCCACACCACACGAGGACACCGAGTGAGCGCCGAAGAACCCCTGATCGCCGACCTGTTCGAGGTCGACAAACGCCTGACCCTCAAGCCCGTCGTGGACTTCAACAGCTACCTGCACAATGCCTTCGGCGAAGGCCCGTGCAGTTGCCACCGTTGCGCCGAAGGGGGCGACGAGAGCACCTACAGCCACGCGCACACCTTCACCTTCGAAGGCCGCCAGTGGCATCGCCGCTTCGCCACCACCGCTGGCAGCGATGTGGCGCAAGTGCTGAAGAAAGCCTGGCTGTCTTACACCAAGGCCGACCTGAACCTGATCGGTGCGCTGGACCTGGCCACCCTCAAGACGTTCACCGACACCGCCCTGCACGAACGCCTGCTGGCCCTGCTGCCCGCCTGCGGCCTGGCGCGCGAAGTGGATGGCCAGTGGTTGCTGCAAGCCCAGGCCGACTGACGGCCCGGCGGTAAAGCAGGATTCTCCCGCTCTGCTAACGTGGGGGAATCCGCTCAGCCGCAGGTAGTCCGTCATGGCCCGTACAACGCCCATCGAGCTGTACCGCAATATCGGTATCGTCGCCCACGTGGACGCCGGCAAAACCACGACCACCGAACGCATCCTGTTCTACACCGGGGTCAACCACAAAATGGGCGAAGTGCACGACGGTGCCGCGACCATGGACTGGATGGCCCAGGAACAGGAACGCGGCATCACCATCACCTCGGCAGCGACCACGGCCTTCTGGCAAGGCTCGACCAAGCAGTTCCCAGACAAATACCGCTTCAACATCATCGACACCCCCGGCCACGTCGACTTCACCATCGAGGTGGAGCGCTCGTTGCGCGTGCTCGATGGCGCAGTGGTGGTGTTCAGCGGCGCCGACGGCGTCGAGCCGCAGTCCGAAACCGTGTGGCGCCAGGCCAACAAGTACCACGTGCCGCGCCTGGCCTACATCAACAAGATGGACCGCCAGGGCGCCGACTTCTTGCGCGTGGTCAAGCAGATCGACAAGCGCCTGGGGCACCACCCGGTGCCCATCCAGTTGGCCATCGGCAGCGAAGAGAACTTTATCGGCCAGATCGACCTGGTGAAGATGAAGGCCATCTACTGGAACGACGCTGACAATGGCACCAGCTACCGCGAAGAAGCGATCCCCGCCGAGCTCCAGGCGCTGGCCGACGAATGGCGCGCGCACATGATCGAAGCGGCGGCCGAGGCCAATGACGAACTGACCATGAAGTTTCTCGACGGCGAGGAGTTGAGCATCGACGAGATCAAGGCCGCCCTGCGCCAGCGCACCATTGCCAACGAGATCGTGCCGACCATCCTGGGTTCATCGTTTAAGAACAAGGGCGTACCGCTGATGCTCGACGCGGTCATCGATTACCTGCCCGCCCCTTCGGAAATCCCGGCGATCAAAGGCACCGACCCGGACGACGAAGAAAAGCACCTGGAACGCCACGCCGACGATAAAGAACCGTTCTCGGCCCTGGCCTTCAAGATCGCCACCGACCCGTTCGTCGGCACCCTGACATTTGCCCGGGTGTACTCCGGCGTGCTCAGCTCCGGCAATGCCGTGCTGAACTCGGTCAAAGGCAAGAAGGAGCGCATCGGCCGCATGGTGCAGATGCACGCCAACCAGCGCGCCGAAATCAAGGACGTGTGCGCCGGCGACATCGCCGCACTGATCGGCATGAAGGACGTGACCACCGGCGACACCCTGTGCGACATGGACAAACCGATCATCCTCGAACGCATGGACTTCCCCGACCCGGTGATCTCTGTGGCGGTGGAGCCGAAAACCAAGGCCGACCAGGAAAAAATGGGCATCGCCCTGGGCAAGCTGGCCCAGGAAGACCCGTCGTTCCGCGTGCGTACCGATGAGGAGACCGGCCAGACCATCATCTCCGGCATGGGCGAGTTGCACCTGGACATTATCGTGGACCGCATGCGCCGCGAGTTCAACGTCGAGGCCAATATCGGCAAGCCGCAAGTGGCCTACCGCGAGAAAATCCGCAACACCTGCGAGATCGAAGGCCGCTTCGTGCGCCAGTCTGGCGGTCGCGGCCAGTACGGCCACTGCTGGATCCGCTTCGCGCCAGGCGATGAAGGCAAGGAAGGCCTGGAGTTCATCAACGAAATCGTCGGCGGTGTGGTGCCGCGCGAGTACATCCCGGCGATCCAGAAAGGCATCGAGGAGCAGATGAAGAACGGCGTACTCGCCGGCTACCCGCTGATCAACCTGAAGGCGGCGGTGTTCGACGGTTCCTACCACGACGTCGACTCCAACGAGATGGCCTACAAGATCGCCGCCTCGATGGCGACCAAACAGTTGTCGCAAAAAGGTGGCGCGGTGCTGCTGGAGCCGGTGATGAAGGTCGAGGTGGTCACGCCTGAGGAGTACCAGGGCGACATCATGGGCGACCTGAGCCGGCGCCGCGGGATGATCCAGGATGGCGACGAGACGCCCGCCGGCAAGGTGATCCGCGCTGAAGTGCCGCTGGGGGAGATGTTCGGCTATGCCACCTCGATGCGCTCCATGACCCAGGGCCGCGCCAGCTACACCATGGAATTTACCCGTTACGCCGAGGCGCCGGCGAGCATTGCCGATGGGATCGTGAAGAAAAACCGCGGGGAGTGATTAACCGAGGGCTGCGCCCTCGATCGCCGGCTTGCCGGCGATAGGGCCATTTCAGACCACAAAAAATTCAGTGGTGCTCGCCAGCCCGCTTCAGCAGCTTCTTGCAGCGCTCGGAAAGGTGCACGACCCGCAACTGCTTGCCGGCCTTGGCATAGCGCTCGCGCAAGGTCTTCAGGGCCGCAATTGCCGAATAATCGACAAAGCTAAGATGCCTGCAGTCCAGCGTCACCTTGTCCGGGTCACCTGCCGCGTCGAACTGGTTGAGAAACGGCGTGACCGAGGCGAAGAACAGCGTGCCGTGCACCTGGTAATGCTTGATCCCCTCACCGTCCTGGTGGCTGTCGGCATACAGCTCACGCGCATGCTGCCAGGCAAAATTCACTGCCGCGATGACGATACCGAACAGCACCGCGGTTGCCAGGTCGGTAAATACCGTGACCACCGTTACCGCGATGATCGCCAGCACATCGCTCACCGGCACCTTGTGCAGCACCCGCAGGGAGGCCCAGGCAAACGTCTGCTGGGCGACCACGAACATCACCCCGACCAGCGCCGCCAGCGGAATGCGCTCGATCAACGGCGACAGGAACAGCACGAACAACAGGATCATCACCCCCGCCACCACACCGGAGAGGCGACCGCGCCCGTTGGAGCTGAGGTTGATCACGGTCTGGCCGATCATCGCGCAACCGCCCATGCCACCGCACAGGCCCGAGACCATGTTGGCCGCGCCCAGGGCCACGCACTCGCGGTCCGGGTAGCCACGGCTCTCGGTGATTTCGTCGGTGAGGTTGAGGGTCAGCAGGGTTTCCAGCAGCCCGACCATGGCCATCAGCAGCGCGTACGGGGCAATGATCTTCAGGGTTTCCAGGTTCCACGGCACATCCGGCAGGGCGAGCACCGGCAAGCCACCGGCGATGTGCGCCATGTCGCCAAGGGTACGGGTCGGCAGGTCGAGCAGGTACACCAGTAGGCCGACACCCAGAATCGCCACCAGCGCTGGCGGCACGGCACGGGTCAGCTTCGGCAGCACGTAGACCACCAGCATGGTCAGCGCCACCAGGCCGATCATCAGGTACAGCGGCGAACCGCTGAGCCAGTGCTCGCCCTGTTTAAAGTGCTCCAGCTGGGCCAGCGCAATAACGATCGCCAAGCCATTGACGAAGCCGAGCATCACCGGGTAAGGCACCAGCCGCACCAGTTTGCCCAGGCGCAACAGGCCGAACAGGATCATCACCACACCGCCCAGCAGCACCGTGGCCAGCAAGTATTGCGCACCGTGCTGCACCACCAGGGCGACGATCACCACCGCCATGGAGCCGGCGGCACCGGAGATCATGCCCGGCCTGCCGCCGAACAGCGCGGTCAGGGTACAGATGATGAAGGCGCCGTACAGGCCCATCAGCGGGTTGAGGTGGGCCACCAGGGCGAAGGCGATGCACTCGGGCACCAGGGCAAAAGAGGTGGTCAGGCCGGCAAGCAGGTCGGCGCGAAGGCGAGCGGGTTTCATGTGAGTCCTGTGGTGCGGTCCTGACGGACTGTACAAAAATCGAAGGGCGCGATGTTACGGAATTTGTCTGACAGCGGCCACCGCAAGCACTGCCGAACCGGATAGAAGAAAGCCTGTGATGTACACCCGGCATGATCGCGGTAAATTTGCCATCATGTTGATTCCACCTGCGGAGATCATGGACATGCCGCTACGCCCCCTTTTCGCTTCGCTGCTGCTGGCTGCGAGCCTCACCGCCCACGCTGCCACCGAAGTGCTGCCGCTGCAGTACCGCAGCAGCGCCGAACTGCTGCCCGCCGCGCAGTCCTTCATCGGCAAGGACGGCAGCGTCAGCGCTTTCGAGAACAAGCTGATCGTCAACGCCAGCCCCGAGCGCATCGACGACCTGCGCGCCCTGCTACAGCAGCTGGACACTGCCCCCAAGCGCCTGTTGATCAGTGTCGACAACAACGACAGCAATTACCAAGACAACCGCGGCAACGGCCGCATCATCCACTACGGCACCAGCAACCGTGACGGCGGGCTGCAGCAGGTGCAGGCCAGCGAAGGCCAGCCGGCGCTGATCCAGGTGGGCCAGAGCATTCCGGTCACCAGCACCAGTACCGACGGTTATGGGCGCATGCAAAGCAACACCGAATACCGCAATGTGACCCAAGGATTTTATGTCACCCCAAGCCTCACTGGCGAGACGGTTCGTCTGCAAATAAGCACCAATAATGACCGAGTCAGCCAGGAACGTGCAGATGTAGTGAAAGTGCAAAGTACCGACACGACGGTCACCGGCAGGCTCGGCGAGTGGATCACTCTGGCAGGGTTCAATCAGCAGAGCCAGGCAGACCGCAGCGCGTCAAGCCGTACATACAGCACTCAACGGGGTGAAAACATGACATTGCGTGTCAAAGTCGACCTTGTCGACTGATCCCAGGCAATTCAAGGCCTCGACCCAGGGCCTTGAAACTGACCGCCAAGTCGCACTAGACCAAAGATGTAGTAAGCAGAAAAAAGCACTACAAAACATTTGACAGGGTGTTTTTGGCAAAGGCATGATGGCCTCGCTCCCGCTAATCAGGGGCCCTGGCAAGGGCCTTCGAGGCGCACTCCGACCACCCCTGGAGGCACCTCGTGTCTATACGGCCCACAAGGCGGTTCGACGGGATTGCGACTGCAACGAAGAAGTTGTCCCGAGGGACGGAAGCGCATCACCGCAGTACTGGCAATCGCGTAGCACCGCAGCAAGGCAACCACGAGCCGACCTGCCGGAGCACACCTTCGCCTGGCCTGCACCACCTTCCCCTTCGAGCCTTCGCGTTCGCCGCCGCACTCCCCCGGACAGGACAGCCGCCAGGCCCCTGATTCGCATCCGAGCATCAGCACAATTACCCCAAGATCGATGCGACGAGGTTTATTTCCATGGCACTGACACGCGAACAGCAAATTGCAGCCCTCGAGAAAGACTGGGCCGAGAACCCGCGCTGGAAAGGCGTGACCCGTACCTACACCGCCGCCGATGTCGTTCGCCTGCGTGGCTCCCTGCAGCCAGAGCACACCCTGGCCCGCGTGGGTGCAGAAAAACTGTGGAAGCTGGTCACCGAAGGTGCCCACCCGTCCTTCCGCCCTGAAAAAGATTTCGTCAACTGCATGGGCGCCCTGACCGGCGGCCAGGCAGTGCAGCAAGTAAAAGCTGGCATCCAGGCCATCTACCTGTCGGGCTGGCAGGTTGCCGCCGACAACAACTCGGCCGAGTCCATGTACCCTGACCAGTCGCTGTACCCGGTCGACTCGGTACCGACCGTGGTCAAGCGCATCAACAACTCGTTCCGCCGCGCCGACCAGATCCAGTGGAAAGCCGGCAAGAACCCAGGCGACGAAGGCTACATCGACTACTTCGCGCCCATCGTGGCTGACGCTGAAGCCGGTTTTGGCGGCGTGCTCAACGCCTACGAGCTGATGAAGAACATGATCGAAGCGGGCGCCGCCGGCGTGCACTTCGAAGACCAGCTGGCCTCGGTGAAAAAATGCGGCCACATGGGTGGCAAGGTGCTGGTGCCGACCCAGGAAGCGGTACAGAAACTGGTTGCAGCGCGCCTGGCCGCTGACGTCTCGGGCGTGCCGACCATCATCCTGGCCCGTACCGACGCCAACGCCGCCGACCTGCTGACCAGCGACTGCGACCCGTACGACCAGCCGTTCGTGATCGGCGAGCGTACCCGTGAAGGCTTCTACAAAGTGCGTGCCGGCCTCGACCAGGCCATCGCTCGCGGCCTGGCCTACGCACCGTACGCCGACCTGATCTGGTGCGAAACCGCCAAACCGGACCTGGACGAAGCGCGCCGCTTCGCCGAAGCGATCAAGAAGGAATACCCGGACCAGCTGCTGTCGTACAACTGCTCGCCTTCCTTCAACTGGAAGAAGAACCTGGACGACGCGACCATTGCCAAGTTCCAGCGTGAGCTGTCGGCGATGGGCTACAAGCACCAGTTCATCACCCTGGCCGGCATCCACAACATGTGGCACGGCATGTTCAACCTGGCGCACGACTATGCCCGCAACGACATGACCGCCTACGTGAAGCTGCAGGAGCAGGAATTCGCTGACGCCAGCAAAGGCTACACCTTCGTGGCGCACCAGCAGGAGGTGGGCACGGGTTACTTCGATGACATGACCACCGTGATTCAAGGTGGCGCTTCGTCGGTGACCGCGCTGACCGGTTCGACCGAGGAAGAGCAGTTCCACTGATAGCGCAATGCTCGAATGAGGCCCAGGGCTTGCTAGGCCCTGGGCTTTTTTGCGGCCTTCGCCGGCCCTTCGCGGATGGATCCGCTCCTACTGATCGCGCCTGGCCTTTGTAGGAGCGGATTCATCCGCGAAGCGCCAGAACAGACAAAAAGCAGAATTCAAGATCCGGACTATGCTTGTGGCAGCCCAGTAGCAAGGACCGCCCATGCCTCGTCCAAGCCATCTGCTCGTGATCGCCGCCGCAGCCGCTGCGTTCTATCTATATGCACTGGCCAGCGAAAACGCCCTGCTCGGCCTGCTGGTAAAACCGGTTCCGGTACTGGCCCTGATCGCCTGGCTGTACAGCGCACCTGCTACCCCATACCGTCGCTGGATCACGCTGGGCCTCGGCTTCTCGGTACTTGGCGACCTGCTACTGGCAATCCCGGCAGACCTGTTCGTGTTCGGCCTGGCAGCCTTCCTCTGCGCGCACCTCGCCTACCTGCGCGCCTATTGCAGCAAGACGTTACGCCCTGCCCTGCCGGCACTGCTGGTGAGCGCGGCCATCGGCACCACCCTGCTCGCCGTACTGGCCAGCCACGGCTTGGGCCCCTTGCTGGTCCCGGTGGCTGTGTATGCCCTGGCGATCAGCGCCATGCTCTGGCGCGCGCTGGCCTGCGGCGGCCTGGCGGCCCTCGGCGCCTGCCTGTTCGTGTTCTCCGACAGCCTCATCGGCCTCGACCGTTTCGTCAGCCCGTTCGCTGCGGCGCAGTACCTGATCATCACAGCCTATTGGCTCGGCCAGTGGGCAATCGCCGCTTCAGCGCAGCACGGAGCATTCGCAAAAACATTGACCCAGAGCGGTGCAAGCGGTGTCAGAGGCTGATAGAACGAGCGCCGAATGGAATTGCAAGTGGGGGAATGGGGGCATGAACTTAACAAGGCTCAATCTCATTAAAGTAATGCAGCTCAGCCCAGATGATATTAATTATCATTACGCAACTTGTAATTCGTTACCCGTCGCAAGAAACATAATTAACAAAACCAGACGCAATGCCCGAATTTCAAGGCTTTCAGCCAGTTACGAAGGGCTTTTGTTCTAAATGCTACGAATAAATTTGCGACAGAAATTTTACTTGCACCAGGTTTACCCATAAAATCAGCGCGATTGATTCAGCTGCGACATTTGGTCACTGCACCTGCGACACCACGTCGCCGCTTTACTTATTTCAGACTGCAGAGCTGGGTCTCTGTATAAGGATTTCTAGCATGTCCGATTCGGCAGGACTCATCGCCCACAACTGGGGCTTTGCCATCTTCCTTCTGGGTGTCGTCGGCCTGTGCGCCTTCATGCTCGGCCTGTCCAGCCTGCTCGGTAGCAAGGCCTGGGGCCGCGCCAAGAACGAACCTTTCGAATCCGGCATGCTGCCCGTCGGCAGCGCCCGCCTGCGCCTGTCCGCCAAATTCTATCTGGTCGCGATGCTGTTCGTGATCTTCGATATCGAAGCCCTCTTCCTCTTTGCATGGTCTGTGTCCGTCCGCGAAAGCGGCTGGACCGGGTTCGTCGAAGCACTCGTTTTCATAGCAATTCTGTTGGCAGGTCTTGTCTACCTTTGGCGCGTCGGTGCTCTTGATTGGGCTCCCGAAGGTCGCCGCAAGCGGCAAGCGAAGCTGAAACAATGAGGCTTTGGCAATGCAATACAATCTCACCAGAATCGACCCGGATGCGCCCAACGAGCAGTACCCGGTAGGCGAGCGGGAAACCGTTACCGACCAGCTGCTGGAAGACCAGGTCCACAAGAACATCTACATGGGGAAACTCGAAGATGTGCTGCGTGGCGCCGTCAACTGGGGGCGCAAGAACTCCCTCTGGCCGTACAACTTCGGCCTGTCCTGCTGCTACGTGGAAATGACCACGGCCTTCACGGCACCCCACGACATCGCCCGCTTCGGCGCCGAAGTCATCCGGGCTTCGCCGCGTCAGGCCGACTTCATGGTCATCGCCGGTACCTGCTTCATCAAGATGGCGCCGATCATTCAGCGCCTCTACGAGCAGATGCTCGAGCCTAAATGGGTCATCTCCATGGGTTCGTGCGCCAACTCCGGCGGCATGTACGACATCTACTCGGTCGTTCAGGGGGTCGACAAGTTCCTCCCCGTGGACGTCTATGTGCCTGGCTGCCCGCCACGCCCTGAGGCTTTCCTGCAAGGCTTGATGCTGCTGCAGGAGTCGATCGGCCAAGAACGACGCCCGCTTTCCTGGGTTGTTGGTGATCAAGGTATTTACCGTGCCGAGATGCCTGCCCAGAAAGACCTGCGTCGTGAGCAGCGCATTGCAGTAACCAACCTGCGCAGCCCCGACGAAGTCTGATCCAGCGACCTGCCGCCCGCTCCCTATGGAGCCGGCGGCCTGGCTTCATTCTTAACGTTGACCCAAAGCGACCGAGACCATGACAGCGGACAACGCTATTTTCATTCCGCCCTACAAGGCTGACGACCAAGATGTGGTCGTCGAACTGCACAACCGTTTTGGCGCCGAAGCATTCGTCGCCCAGGAAACCCGCACCGGCATGCCCGTACTGTGGGTCAAGCGCGCCCAGCTCAAAGAGGTGCTCAGCTTCCTGCGCGGCGTGGCCAAGCCCTACAGCATGCTGTACGACTTGCACGGCGTCGACGAGCGCCTGCGCACCCAGCGCCGTGGCCTGCCGGCAGCCGATTTCAGCGTGTTCTACCACCTGCTGTCGGTCGAACGTAACAGCGACGTGATGATCAAGGTGTCGCTCAGCGAAGGCGACCTGAACCTGCCGACCGTGACCGGCATCTGGCCAAACGCCAACTGGTACGAGCGCGAAGTCTGGGACATGTTCGGCATCGACTTTGCCGGCCACCCGCACCTGAGCCGCATCATGATGCCGCCCACCTGGGAAGGTCACCCGCTGCGCAAGGACTACCCTGCCCGCGCCACCGAGTTCGACCCCTACAGCCTGACCCTGGCCAAGCAGCAGCTTGAAGAGGAATCGGCACGTTTCAACCCGGAAGCCTGGGGCATGAAACGTCAGGGCGCCAACGAGGACTACATGTTCCTCAACCTCGGCCCCAACCACCCATCCGCTCACGGTGCATTCCGTATCGTCCTGCAGTTGGACGGTGAAGAGATCGTCGACTGCGTCCCGGACATCGGTTACCACCACCGTGGCGCCGAGAAGATGGCCGAGCGCCAGTCCTGGCACAGCTTCATCCCTTACACCGACCGTATCGACTACCTCGGCGGGGTGATGAACAACCTGCCGTACGTCCTGGCGGTGGAAAAGCTGGCCGGTATCAAGGTGCCGCAGAAGGTCGACGTGATTCGCATCATGCTCGCCGAGTTCTTCCGCATCACCAGCCACCTGCTGTTCCTGGGTACCTACATCCAGGACGTTGGCGCGATGACCCCGGTGTTCTTCACCTTCACCGACCGCCAGCGCGCCTACACCGTGATCGAAGCGATCACCGGTTTCCGCCTGCACCCAGCCTGGTACCGCATCGGTGGCGTCGCCCACGACCTGCCACGCGGCTGGGACAAGCTGGTCAAGGACTTCGTCGAGTGGCTGCCCAAGCGCCTGGACGAATACACCAAGGCCGCCCTGCAGAACAGCATACTCAAGGGCCGTACCGTCGGCGTTGCCGCGTACAACACCAAGGAAGCGCTGGAATGGGGCACCACCGGTGCCGGCCTGCGCTCCACCGGTTGCGACTTCGACCTGCGCAAAGCACGCCCCTACTCCGGCTACGAGAACTTTGAGTTCGAAGTACCGCTGGCCCACAACGGCGATGCCTACGATCGCTGCATGGTCCGGGTCGAGGAGATGCGCCAGAGTATCCGCATCATCGACCAGTGCCTGCGCAACATGCCGGAAGGCCCGTACAAGGCGGACCACCCGCTGACCACGCCGCCGCCAAAAGAGCGCACCCTGCAGCACATCGAGACCTTGATCACGCACTTCCTGCAAGTCTCGTGGGGCCCGGTCATGCCGGCCAACGAGTCGTTCCAGATGATCGAGGCGACCAAGGGCATCAACAGTTACTACCTGACGAGCGATGGCGGCACCATGAGCTACCGCACCCGGATCCGTACCCCGAGCTACCCGCACCTGCAGCAGATCCCTTCGGTGATCAAAGGCAGCATGGTCGCCGACCTCATTGCGTACCTGGGCAGTATCGACTTCGTTATGGCTGACGTGGACCGCTAAGCATGAACAGCACGCTTATCCAAACCGACCGTTTCGCCCTGAGCGAAACCGAGCGCTCGGCCATCGAGCACGAGATGCATCACTACGAGGACCCGCGCGCGGCGTCCATCGAAGCCCTGAAGATCGTCCAGAAGGAACGTGGCTGGGTGCCGGACGGCGCCATTCATGCCATTGGCGAAGTGCTGGGCATCCCTGCCAGCGACGTCGAGGGCGTGGCCACCTTCTATAGCCAGATCTTCCGCCAGCCGGTTGGCCGCCACATCATCCGTGTGTGCGACAGCATGGTCTGCTACATCGGCGGCCACGAATCCGTGGTCAGCCAGATCCAGAGCGAACTGGGCATCGGCCTCGGCCAGACCACCGCGGACGGGCGCTTCACCCTGCTGCCGGTGTGCTGCCTGGGCAACTGTGACAAGGCCCCGGCGCTGATGATCGACGACGACACCTTTGGCGACGTGCAGCCCGCTGGCGTTACCAAACTGCTGGAGGGTTACGTATGACCATCACTTCCTTCGGCCCGGCCAACCGCATCGCGCGTTCGGCCGAAACCCACCCGCTGACCTGGCGCCTGCGTGACGACGGCGAACCAGTCTGGCTTGCCGAGTACGAATCCAAGAACGGCTACGCCGCGGCCCGCAAGGCGCTGGCGCAGATGTCGCAGGACGACATCGTTCAGGCGGTCAAGGACTCCGGCCTCAAGGGCCGTGGCGGCGCGGGCTTCCCCACGGGTGTGAAGTGGGGCCTGATGCCCAAAGACGAATCCATGAACATCCGCTACCTGCTGTGCAACGCGGACGAAATGGAGCCCAACACCTGGAAGGACCGCATGCTGATGGAGCAACAGCCCCATCTGCTGGTCGAGGGCATGCTGATCAGCGCCCGCGCCCTGAAGGCCTACCGTGGTTACATCTTCCTGCGGGGCGAGTACACCACTGCAGCGAAGAACCTCAACCGTGCCATCGACGAAGCCAAGGCCGCCGGCCTGCTGGGCAAGAACATCCTCGGTTCGGGCTTCGACTTCGAGCTGTTCGTGCACACCGGTGCCGGGCGCTACATCTGCGGTGAAGAAACCGCACTGATCAACTCGCTGGAAGGCCGCCGCGCCAACCCGCGCTCCAAGCCGCCCTTCCCTGCCGCCGTGGGCGTGTGGGGCAAGCCGACGTGCGTGAACAACGTCGAAACCCTGTGCAACGTGCCGGCCATCGTCGCCAACGGCAACGACTGGTACAAATCGCTGGCCCGCGAAGGCAGCGAGGACCACGGCACCAAGCTGATGGGCTTCTCCGGCAAGGTCAAGAACCCGGGCCTGTGGGAACTGCCGTTCGGCGTCACCGCCCGCGAGCTGTTCGAAGACTACGCCGGCGGCATGCGTGATGGCTTCAAGCTCAAGTGCTGGCAGCCAGGCGGCGCCGGTACCGGTTTCCTGCTGCCCGAGCACCTCGACGCGCAGATGTACGCCGGTGGCATCGCCAAGGTCGGCACCCGTATGGGTACTGGCCTGGCCATGGCAGTGGACGACAGCGTCAACATGGTCTCGCTGCTGCGCAACATGGAAGAGTTCTTCGCCCGCGAGTCGTGCGGCTGGTGCACCCCATGCCGTGACGGCCTGCCGTGGAGCGTGAAGATGCTGCGCTCGCTGGAGCAAGGCCAGGGCCGCGCCGAAGACATCGAGACCCTGCTGGGTCTGGTCAACTTCCTCGGCCCAGGCCGTACCTTCTGTGCTCACGCACCGGGTGCCGTCGAGCCATTGGGCAGTGCCATCAAATACTTCCGCTCCGAGTTCGAGGCCGGTGTCGCCCCAGCCAGTGCTGCCGACGCCCTGCGCCCGAACCTGGCCAAGCCAGTGCCGAGCGGGCCGATCGTGGTCGGCGCATAACCCGATGAGCTGCGGGTGGTCCGTGCCATCCGCCAGCCTGCAGGCCGGCCCGAACGATTCGTGGCGGGCCGCAGGCGTACAGATTTCCATTAGCCACGCCCGCTCACGCGGGCCAACGAAGAACTTTGAACAATGGCCACTATCCACGTAGACGGCAAAGCGCTCGAAGTCAACGGTGCAGACAACCTGTTACAGGCGTGTCTGTCGCTCGGCCTCGACATCCCTTATTTCTGCTGGCACCCGGCGCTTGGTAGCGTTGGCGCCTGCCGGCAGTGTGCGGTCAAGCAGTACACCGACGAGAACGACACCCGCGGTCGTATCGTCATGTCCTGCATGACCCCTGCCTCCGACGGCACCTGGATCTCCATCGAAGATGACGAGTCCAAGGCGTTCCGCGCCAGCGTCGTCGAATGGCTGATGACCAACCACCCGCACGACTGCCCGGTGTGCGAGGAAGGCGGTCACTGCCACCTGCAGGACATGACGGTAATGACCGGCCACAACGAGCGCCGCTACCGTTTCACCAAGCGTACCCACCAGAACCAGGACCTCGGGCCGTTCATCGCTCACGAGATGAACCGCTGCATCGCCTGCTACCGCTGCGTGCGCTACTACAAGGACTACGCAGGCGGCACCGACCTGGGTGTCTACGGCGCCCACGACAACGTGTACTTCGGCCGCGTTGAAGACGGTGTGCTGGAGAGCGAGTTCTCCGGCAACCTCACCGAGGTCTGCCCCACCGGCGTGTTCACCGACAAGACCCACTCCGAGCGCTACAACCGCAAGTGGGACATGCAGTTTGCCCCAAGCATCTGCCATGGCTGCTCCAGCGGCTGCAACATCAGCCCGGGCGAGCGCTACGGCGAGCTGCGCCGGGTCGAAAACCGCTTCAACGGTTCGGTCAACCAGTACTTCCTGTGCGACCGTGGCCGCTTCGGTTATGGCTACGTCAACCGCACCGACCGCCCACGCCAGCCGCGCCTGGCCGATGGCTCCAAGCTGAGCCTGGACGCCGCCCTGGACAAGGCCGCCGACCTGCTGCGCGGCCGCACCATCGTCGGTATCGGCTCGCCGCGCGCCAGCCTCGAAAGCAACTACGGCCTGCGTGAACTGGTCGGCGCCGACTACTTCTATTGCGGCATGGAAGCGGGCGAACTGGCCCGTGTGCGCCTGGCCCTGAACGTGCTGAACAACAGCCCGCTGCCGGTGCCGACCCTGCGCGACATCGAAGACCACGACGCCGTGTTCGTGCTCGGTGAAGACCTGACCCAGACCGCCGCCCGTGTGGCCCTGTCCGTGCGCCAGGCCACCAAAGGCAAGGCCGAAGCCATGGCCGAGGCGATGAAAGTGCAGCCTTGGCTGGACGCTGCAGTGAAGAACATCGGCCAGCACGCGCTGTACCCGCTGTTCATCGCTTCGCTGGCTGAAACCAAGCTGGACGACGTGGCCGAAGAATGCGTGCACGCCGCCCCTGCCGACCTGGCCCGCATCGGTTTCGCCGTGGCCCACGCCATCGACCCGAGCGCACCAGCAGTAGCTGGCCTGGACGACGAAGCCAAGGCCCTGGCCCAGCGCATCGCTGACGCCCTGGTCGCTGCCCAGCGCCCACTGGTCATCGCCGGCACTTCCCTGGCCGACGCGGCGCTGATTGAAGCCGCCGCCAACATCGCCAAAGCCCTGAAGCTGCGCGAGAAGAACGGCTCGCTGAGCCTGGTGGTGCCTGAGGCCAACAGCCTGGGCATGGCGATGATGGGCGGTGAGTCCGTCGATGCTGCGCTGGACGCAGTGATCAGCGGCAAGGCCGATGCCATCGTGATCGTGGAAAACGACCTGTACACCCGTGTGCCGGCCGCCAAAGTCGACGCTGCCCTGGCTGCCGCCAAGGTGGTGATCGTCGCCGACCATTCCCACACCGCCACCCTCGAGCGCGCCCACCTGGTGCTGCCAGCGGCGTCGTTCGCCGAAGGCGACGGCACCCTGGTCAGCCAGGAAGGCCGTGCCCAGCGCTTCTTCCAGGTGTTCGACCCGCAATACCTGGACAGCAGCATTCTGGTCCACGAAGGCTGGCGCTGGATGCACGCCCTGCGTGCCACCCTGCTGAACAAGCCGGTCGACTGGACCCAGCTGGACCACGTCACCAGCGCGTGCGCCGAAGCCGCCCCGCAACTGGCCGGCATCGTCAACGCCGCACCAAGCGCCGCGTTCCGCATCAAGGGCATGAAGCTTGCTCGTGAGCCGCTGCGCTACTCCGGCCGTACCGCCATGCGCGCCAACATCAGCGTGCACGAACCGCGTACCCCGCAAGACAAGGACACCGCGTTCGCCTTCTCGATGGAAGGCTACTCGGGCTCCGTCGAACCCCGCCAGCAAGTGCCGTTCGCCTGGTCGCCAGGCTGGAACTCGCCGCAAGCCTGGAACAAGTTCCAGGACGAAGTCGGTGGCCACCTGCGTGCCGGTGACCCGGGCGTGCGCCTGATCGAGTCGCAAGGCGACCGCCTGAGCTGGTTCAACGCCATCCCGGGCGCTTTCAATCCGGCCCGTGGCACCTGGACTGCAGTACCGTTCTTCCACCTGTTCGGCAGCGAAGAAAGCTCCTCGCGCGCCGCCCCGGTGCAGGAGCGCATCCAGCCAGCCTACGTGGCCCTGGCCAAGTCCGAAGCCGACCGCCTGGGCGTCAACGAAGGCGCGCTGCTGAGCCTGAACGTCGCCGGTGTGGCCTTGCGCCTGCCGCTGCGCATCAATGAAGAGCTGGGCGCTGGCCTGGTTGCGCTGCCGAAAGGCCTGGCCGGCATTCCGCCTGCCATCTTCGGTGCTTCCGTCGAAGGCCTGCAGGAGGCAGCACAATGAGCTGGTTCACCCCCGAAGTGATCGATGTGATCATCCAGGTCGTCAAGGCTATCGTGGTGCTGCTGGCCGTAGTGGTCTGCGGCGCACTGCTCAGCTTCGTCGAGCGCCGCCTGCTGGGCTGGTGGCAGGACCGCTACGGCCCTAACCGGGTCGGCCCGTTCGGCATGTTCCAGATTGCCGCCGACATGCTGAAGATGTTCTTCAAGGAAGACTGGAACCCGCCCTTCGTCGACAAGATGATCTTCACCCTGGCGCCGGTCGTGGCCATGAGCGCCCTGCTGATCGGCTTCTCGATCATCCCGATCACACCGGGCTGGGGCGTCGCCGACCTGAACATCGGCTTGCTGTTCTTCTTCGCCATGGCCGGCCTGTCGGTCTACGCGGTGCTGTTCGCTGGCTGGTCGTCGAACAACAAGTACGCCCTGCTGGGCAGCTTGCGTGCTTCGGCACAGACCGTGTCGTACGAGGTGTTCCTGGGCCTGGCGCTGATGGGCGTGGTGGTGCAGGTGGGCTCGTTCAACATGCGCGACATCGTTGAGTACCAGGCCCAGAACCTGTGGTTCATCATTCCGCAGTTCTTCGGCTTCTGCACCTTCTTCATCGCTGGCGTCGCCGTGACTCACCGTCACCCGTTCGACCAGCCGGAAGCGGAACAGGAACTGGCCGACGGCTACCACATCGAGTATGCCGGCATGAAATGGGGCATGTTCTTCGTCGGTGAGTACATCGGCATCATCCTCATCTCGGCGCTGCTGGTGACCCTGTTCTTCGGTGGCTGGCACGGCCCGTTCGGCATCCTGCCGCAAGTGCCGTTCCTGTGGTTCGCGCTGAAGACCGCGTTCTTCATCATGCTGTTCATCCTGCTGCGCGCCTCGATCCCGCGCCCACGCTATGACCAGGTGATGGACTTCAGCTGGAAGTTCTGCCTGCCGCTGACCCTGATCAATTTGCTGGTGACCGCTGCGATCGTGCTTTACAACACGCCAGCCGTCGCGGCCCAGTGAGGATTTGACCCATGTTCAAGTATATCGGCGACATCGTTAAGGGCACCGGCACACAGCTGCGCAGCCTGGCCATGGTGTTCTCCCACGGGTTCCGCAAGCGCGACACCCTGCAGTACCCCGAAGAAGCTGTGTACCTGCCGCCGCGCTACCGCGGCCGCATCGTCCTCACTCGCGACCCCGACGGCGAAGAGCGCTGCGTGGCGTGCAACCTCTGCGCGGTGGCCTGCCCGGTGGGCTGCATCTCGCTGCAGAAGGCCGAGACCGAGGATGGTCGTTGGTACCCGGAGTTCTTCCGCATCAACTTCTCGCGCTGCATCTTCTGCGGCCTGTGCGAGGAAGCGTGCCCGACCACCGCGATCCAGCTGACTCCGGATTTCGAAATGGCCGAGTTCAAGCGTCAGGACCTGGTGTACGAGAAAGAAGATCTGCTGATCTCCGGCCCCGGCAAGAACCCTGACTACAACTTCTACCGTGTTGCGGGGATGGCCATCGCTGGCAAGCCGAAAGGCTCTGCACAGAACGAAGCCGAGCCGATCAACGTGAAGAGCTTGCTCCCATAAGGACAGAAAGATGGAATTCGCTTTCTACTTCGCATCCGGGATCGCCGTGGTTTCCACCCTTCGGGTGGTGACCGGCACCAACCCCGTGCACGCCCTGCTTTACCTGATCATTTCGCTGATTTCCGTGGCCATGATCTTCTTCGCCCTGGGTGCGCCGTTCGCCGGCGCGCTGGAAGTGATCGCCTACGCCGGCGCCATCATGGTGCTGTTCGTCTTCGTGGTGATGATGCTCAACCTCGGGCCGGCCTCGGTCGCCCAGGAACGCGGTTGGCTCAAGCCCGGCATCTGGGCAGGGCCGGTAATCCTCGGCACCCTGCTGCTGCTGGAACTGCTGTACGTGCTGTTCGTCGCCCCAAGCGGCGCTGGCATCAGCGGTACCACCGTGGGCCCGAAAGAAGTGGGCATCAGCCTGTTCGGGCCGTACCTGCTGGTGGTCGAACTGGCCTCGATGCTGCTGCTGGCTGCAGCCGTCACCGCCTTCCACCTGGGCCGCGTTGAGGCGAAGGAGTAAATCATGGGTGCTATCCCTCTCGAGCATGGTCTGGCGGTCGCCGGCATCCTGTTCTGCTTAGGTCTGGTTGGCCTGATGGTCCGCCGCAACATCCTCTTCGTGCTCATGAGCCTGGAAGTCATGATGAACGCCTCTGCCCTGGCGTTCGTCGTCGCCGGTGCCCGTTGGGTCCAGCCCGACGGCCAGGTGATGTTCATTCTGGTGATCAGCCTGGCAGCCGCGGAGGCCAGCATTGGCCTGGCGATCCTGCTGCAGCTGTATCGCCGCTTCCACACTCTCGACATCGATGCTGCCAGTGAGATGCGCGGATGAACCTTATCTTCCTGACTTTCGTCTTCCCCCTGATCGGCTTCTTGCTGCTGTCGTTCTCGCGCGGGCGGTTCTCGGAGAACCTGTCCGCCCTGATCGGCGTCGGCTCGGTCGGCCTCTCGGCCGCAACAGCCGCCTACGTGATCTGGCAATTCAACGTCGCCCCGCCTGAAGGCGGCGCGTACAGCCAGCTGCTGTGGCAGTGGATGTCGGTAGACGGCTTTGCGCCGAACTTCACCCTGTACGTGGACGGCCTGTCGGTCACCATGCTGGGCGTGGTCACCGGTGTTGGCTTCCTGATCCACCTGTTCGCGTCCTGGTACATGCGTGGCGAAGCCGGTTACTCGCGCTTCTTCTCGTACACCAACCTGTTCATCGCCAGCATGCTGTTCCTGGTGCTGGGCGATAACCTGCTGTTCATCTACTTCGGCTGGGAAGGCGTGGGCCTGTGCTCGTACCTGTTGATCGGTTTCTACTACAGCAACCGCAACAACGGTAACGCAGCACTCAAGGCCTTCATCGTCACCCGTATCGGCGACGTGTTCATGGCCATCGGCCTGTTCATCCTGTTCGCCCAGCTGGGTACCCTGAACGTGCAGGAACTGCTGGTGCTGGCACCGCAGAAATTCCAGGCGGGTGACACCTGGATGGTCCTGGCGACCCTGATGCTGCTGGGTGGCGCGGTCGGTAAATCGGCCCAGCTGCCGCTGCAGACCTGGCTGGCTGACGCGATGGCAGGCCCGACCCCGGTTTCGGCACTGATCCACGCCGCAACCATGGTGACCGCGGGCGTCTACCTGATCGCCCGTACCAACGGCCTGTTCCTGCTGGCGCCGGACATCCTGCACCTGGTGGGCGTGGTCGGCGGTGTGACCCTGGTACTGGCCGGCTTCGCCGCGCTGGTACAGACCGACATCAAGCGTATCCTCGCCTACTCGACCATGAGCCAGATCGGCTACATGTTCCTGGCCCTGGGCGTTGGTGCCTGGGACGCGGCGATCTTCCACCTGATGACCCACGCCTTCTTCAAGGCCCTGCTGTTCCTTGCTTCCGGTGCGGTGATCGTTGCCTGCCACCACGAGCAGAACATCTTCAAGATGGGCGGCCTGTGGAAGAAACTGCCGTTGGCCTACGCCAGCTTCGTGGTCGGTGGTGCCGCCTTGGCAGCCCTGCCAATCGTCACCGTGGGCTTCTATTCCAAGGACGAGATCCTCTGGGAAGCCTTCGCCAGCGGCAACACCGGCCTGCTGTACGCCGGCCTGGTCGGTGCGTTCATGACCTCGCTGTACACCTTCCGCCTGATCTTCATCGCCTTCCACGGCGAAGCCAAGACCGAAGCCCACGCCGGCCACGGCATCAGCCACTGGCTGCCACTGGGCGTGCTGATCGTGCTGTCGACCTTCGTCGGCGCCTGGATCACCCCGCCGCTGGCAGGTGTGCTGCCGGAAAGCGCCGGCCACGCTGGCGGTGACGCCAAGCACTCGCTGGAGATCGCCTCGGGCGCCATCGCCATCGCCGGTATCCTGCTGTCGGCCCTGCTGTTCCTGGGCAAGCGCCGCTTCGTCAGCGCGGTGGCCAACAGCGGCATCGGCCGCGTCCTGTCGGCCTGGTGGTTCGCCGCCTGGGGCTTCGACTGGATCTACGACAAGCTCTTCGTCAAACCTTACCTGCTGATCAGCCATATCCTGCGCAAGGACCCGGTTGACCGCAGCATCGGCCTGATCCCTCGGATGGCACGTGGTGGCCACGTCGCCATGAGCAAGACCGAGACCGGCCAACTGCGCTGGTACACCGCTTCGATCGCCGTCGGCGCCGTGCTGGTACTCGGTGCTGTGGTAGTGGCTGCGGTATGACTATGAATCTTGCGACTTTGCCAAAGGAAACCAACCCGTCATGATTTTGCCTTGGCTGATCCTGATCCCCTTCATCGGCGGCTTCCTGTGCTGGCTGGGTGAGCGCTTCGGCGCCACCCTGCCACGCTGGATCGCGCTGCTGACCATGTCCCTGCTGCTTGGCATCGGCCTGTACCTTTGGGGTACCGGCGACTACACCCTGGCCCCTGCACCGGGCGCCGAACCTGCCTGGGCACTCGAATACAAAGTCGAGTGGATCAAGCGCTTCGGCATCAGCATCCACCTGGCCCTCGACGGCCTGTCGCTGCTGATGATCCTGCTCACCGGCCTGCTCGGTGTGCTGTCGGTACTGTGCTCCTGGAAAGAGATCCAGCGCCACGTCGGCTTCTTCCACCTGAACCTGATGTGGATCCTGGGCGGCGTGGTCGGTGTGTTCCTGGCGCTGGACCTGTTCCTGTTCTTCTTCTTCTGGGAAATGATGCTGGTGCCGATGTATTTCCTCATCGCGCTCTGGGGTCACAGCTCCGCAGACGGCAAGAAGACCCGGATCTACGCGGCGACCAAGTTCTTCATCTTCACCCAGGCCAGCGGCCTGATCATGCTGGTGGCGATCCTGGGCCTGGTGCTGGTCAACTACAACACCACCGGCGTGCTCACCTTCAACTACAGCGACTTGCTCAAGGCCGAACTGCCGGCTGGCGTCGAGTACGTGCTGATGCTGGGCTTCTTCATCGCCTTCGCGGTCAAGCTGCCGGTGGTGCCGTTCCACTCCTGGCTGCCGGATGCGCACGCCCAGGCACCGACTGCAGGTTCCGTGGACCTGGCGGGTATCTTGCTGAAGACTGCGGCCTACGGCCTGCTGCGCTTCGCCCTGCCGCTGTTCCCGAACGCCTCGGCCGAGTTTGCGCCGATCGCCATGACCCTGGGCCTGATCGGTATCTTCTACGGGGCCTTCCTGGCCTTCGCGCAGTCCGACATCAAGCGCCTGATCGCCTTCTCCAGCGTCTCGCACATGGGCTTCGTGCTGATCGGTATCTACTCCGGCAGCCAGCAAGCCCTGCAAGGCGCGGTGATCCAGATGCTGGCCCACGGCCTGTCGGCCGCCGCGCTGTTCATCCTGTCCGGCCAGCTGTACGAGCGCCTGCACACCCGTGACATGCGCCAGATGGGTGGCCTGTGGCACCGCATCGCCTACCTGCCTGCGATCAGCCTGTTCTTCGCCGCCGCCTCCCTGGGCCTGCCCGGCACCGGCAACTTCGTCGGCGAGTTCCTGATCCTGATCGGCAGCTTCGCCAGCGTGCCGTGGATCACCGTGATCGCCACCACTGGCCTGGTGTTCGGTTCGGTCTACTCGCTGATCATGATCCACCGCGCCTACTTCGGCCCAAGCAAAAGCGATACCGTGCTGGCCGGCATGGACGGCCGCGAGCTGATCATGGTGCTGGGCCTGGCGGTGCTGCTGATCGTTCTGGGCGTGTATCCGCAGCCGTTCCTCGACACTTCTGCCGCCACCATGAGTGGTGTGCAGCAGTGGCTCGGTTCCGCTTTCACTCAACTCGCTTCGGCCCGGTAAGAGCGCTATGGAATTCACCACTCAACACTTCATCGCATTGGCGCCGATGCTGATCACCACCATCACCACGGTGGTGGTGATGCTGGCGATCGCCTGGAAGCGCAACCACTCGCAGACTTTCCTGCTGTCCACCGTGGGCCTGAACCTGGCCCTGCTGTCGATCCTGCCGGTGCTGAAGGTTGCACCGCTGGCGGTTACCCCGTTGATCACCATCGACAAGTTCGCCTGCCTGTACATGGCGATCATCCTGGTGGCCACGCTGGCTTGCGTCACCCTCGCCCACGCCTACCTCGGCGAAGGCTCCAAGGGCTTCCCGGGCAACCGTGAAGAACTCTACCTGCTGCTGCTGATGTCGGCACTGGGTGGCCTGGTGCTGGTCAGCGCCAACCACCTGGCCGGCCTGTTCATCGGCCTGGAGCTGCTGTCGGTGCCGGTCTACGGCCTGGTGGCGTACGCGTTCTTCAACAAGCGTTCGCTGGAAGCGGGCATCAAGTACATGGTGCTGTCGGCCGCAGGTTCTGCCTTCCTGCTGTTCGGCATGGCACTGCTGTACGCCGATGCAGGCAGCCTGAGCTTCGACCAGATCGGCAAAGTGCTGGCCACTACCAGCATGCCAAGCTTGGTCGCGCAACTGGGCCTGGGCATGATGCTGGTCGGCCTGGCCTTCAAGCTGTCGCTGGTCCCCTTCCACCTGTGGACCCCGGACGTGTATGAAGGCGCCCCGGCACCGGTCGCCGCGTTCCTGGCCACGGCCAGCAAGGTGGCGGTATTCGCCGTGGTCGTGCGCCTGTTCATGCTCTCCCCTGCTGCCAGCAGCGGCGTGCTGAGCACCGTACTGGCGGTGATCGCGGTCGCCTCGATCCTGATCGGCAACCTGTTGGCGCTGACCCAGAGCAACCTCAAGCGTCTGCTCGGTTACTCGTCCATCGCCCACTTCGGTTACCTGGTCATCGCCCTGGTCGCCAGCAAGGGCCTGGCCATGGAAGCCATGGGCGTGTACCTGGTCACCTACGTGATCACCAGCCTCGGCGCCTTCGGTGTCATCACGCTGATGTCCTCGCCTTACGGCGGCCGCGACGCCGACGCGCTGTACGAGTACCGCGGCCTGTTCTGGCGCCGCCCGTACCTGACCGCTGTGCTGACCGTGATGATGCTGTCGCTGGCCGGTATCCCGCTGACCGCAGGCTTCATCGGCAAGTTCTACATCATCGCCACGGGCGTCGAATCGCACCTGTGGTGGCTGGTCGGTGCACTGGTGATCGGTAGCGCCATCGGCGTTTACTACTACCTGCGCGTCATGGTTACCCTGTACCTGGTCGAGCCGAACCTGCGTCGCCACGATGCCCCGCTGAAGTGGGAACAGCGCACCGGCGGCGTCATGCTGCTGGCCATCGCCATCCTCGCCTTCGTCCTGGGTGTGTACCCGCAGCCGTTGCTGGAGATGGTCCAGCAAGCTGGCCTGCAACTGATCGGCTGACCTGCAGCGATCCTGAAAACCCCGCCTCGGCGGGGTTTTTCTTTTTCAAGGTTACAGAACGAAAGCTGTGCTTCGTCTGACACTTGCAGCGTCAGATTCCCGCTTATCGATCTGGAACCCCATCAAATGCGCCCGTCCCTCCCCCTCTCCTTGCTGGCCCTGTGCGTCACCAGCGCCGCCCAGGCTGCCGGCAGCATCGAACTCGACCAGGTGCTGATCGAAGATCGGCAACAGACCGAACTGGAGCGTGCCGCCGAACAGCTGCGGGAAATCCCCGGCGCCAGCAACCTGGTGGACATGAACAAGGTGGGCCAGGGCCGGGTCGCCAGCAACCAGGATGTACTGGCCTATCAGCCGGGTGTATTCGCCCAGTCGGCCGGCAACGACGGCATCAAGCTGTCGATCCGTGGCTCGGGCATCAACCGCGCGCCGGGTGCCCATGGCTCGGGGGTGTACACGATGTTCGACGGGCTGCCCCTGACCGGCCCGGGCGGTACACCCTACGAACTGTTCGAGCCGCTGTGGCTGAGCCGTGCCGAAGTCCTGCGCGGCGCCAATGGTTTCGATCAGGGCTCGCTGGCCCTGGGCGGGGCGATCAACTACGTGACCCACACCGGCTACGATGCAGCGCCGCTGCAGGTGCGTTACGAGGTTGGCAGCCGTGGCTACCAGCACCGGCACATCAGCTCCGGCCAGGTACTGGGCAACCTTGACTATTACGTGGCGCTTACCGATTCGGAGTACGACGGCTATCAGCAGCACAGCAGCGGCAGCGCCAAGGGTATCGCCGCCAATGTCGGCTACCGTTTCAACCCCAACCTTGAGACACGCTTTTACCTGCGCTACCGGGAAACCGAAAATGACCTGGCCGGGCGCCTGACCAAAGATCAGATCAAGCACGACCCGCGCGCCGCCAACGCCGCTTACCTGGCCCGCGATGACAGCCGCCCGCAACCCGGCAGCACCTGGGTGGGCAACAAGACCACCTTTTACCTCGAAGACGATGCCCGCGTGGAAGCCGGGCTGGTCTATCACGACTTTCCCATGGACCTGCGCGAAGGCCCGATGCGCCTGAAGGTGGCCTACACCGATGTCAGCGGCACCCTGAACTACTTCCGCCGCGATACGCTGCTAGGCCATGAGAGCAAGACCACCGTCGGCTGGCGCACCACCAAGCACCTGCCCAACAGCGGCGCCTCGCAGTTTGCCCGCAGCAGCGGCGACAACTTCGGCGCGCGCAGCCGTGACTTCAGCTACCAGGGCTCGGACACCGTGCTGCACGTGGGCAACGACCTGGAACTGATCCCCGACCTGTGGCTGACCACCGGCCTGGCGATGATCTACACCCGTCGTGAAAGCGACGTCACCTACCCTGCCAGCGGCGGCAGGGTCAGCCAGCACGACTGGGACTATGCGCCACGGGTAGGCCTGCGCTACGACATTCGCCCGGACCTGCAGGTCTACGGCAACCTCAGCCGCTCGGTGGAGCCACCGCATCCGTGGTCGCTGGTCTGGAGTGCGCCGGTCAACAACCAGCCCATGAAAATGCAAAACCAGACCGCCACCACCCTGGAACTGGGCGCTCGCGGCGATTCGGCCCTGGGGCATTGGGACCTGGCCTGGTATTACGCGCAGGTCCGTCACGAACTGCTGAACGTGGAAGTCGTGCAAGGCTTGCCGTTCAAGGAGTTCAACGCCAGCCCCACCGTGCACCAGGGCGTCGAGGCCGGGTTGGACAGCACGCTCTGGGAACGCTCCGGAACCGGCAAGCTGAGCCTGCGCCAGGCGTACACGTTCAGCGACTTCCATTACGTGGACGACGACAGGTTCGGCGATAACCGCTTGCCCGGCATCCCCATGCATTACTACCAGGCCGAGCTGCGTTACGGCTGGCCGAGCGGGTTCTACGCCGGGATCAACACGCAGATGGCCTCGAAGGTGCAGGTCGACTACGCCAACAGCTACCACGCCGATGCCTATGCGTTGCTGGGCGCACGGCTGGGTTGGGACTCGCCGAAACAGGACTGGCAGACCTGGCTGGACCTGCGCAACCTGACCAACAAGCGCTACGCGGCAACGGTCACGCCGGGGTATGACGATGCCGGTGCCGATGTCGCCCGCTCCACACCGGGCGAGGGCTTTGCCACCTATCTAGGTATTTCTTACACATTCAAGTAAGACGCTAGCCCTTTAGCGGGTCGATCAGCTGCCTTTGGCGTTATCCTCAGGGCAACTGGACCTGCGGCTTGGTGGCCGCGAAAATCCCCCAGCTCGACATGAACAACGCGGCAATCAATGGCCCGATCACAAAGCCGTTGAGCCCGAATACCGCCAACCCGCCCAGGGTGGACACCAAGATCAGATAATCGGGCATCCGCGTATCCTTACCCACCAGGATCGGCCGCAGCACGTTGTCCACCAGGCCGATCACCAGCACACCGAAGGCTGTCAGGATGATCCCCTGCAAGATCGCCCCGGTCAGCAGGAAGTACGCCGCCACCGGCGCCCAGATGATGCCGGCACCCACCGCCGGCAGCAGCGACAGGAACGCCATCAGCACCGCCCAGACCAGCGCACTGGGTATGTCCAGTACCCAGAAGATGAAACCGCCCAGCGCGCCCTGGGTGATGGCCACCAGCACATTGCCTTTGACCGTTGCCCGCACCACGCGGTTGAACTTCAGTTGCAGGCGACGCTTCTGGTGTTCTGGCAGGGGGATGGCAAGGCGTACCCGGCGCGCCACCTCGGCGCCTTCGCGCAGGAAGAAGAACAACAGATAAAGCATGATGCCGAAGCTCACCAGAAACTCGAAGGTGCCCTGGCCAAAGCTGAAAGCCTGGCTGGCCAGCACCTGGCTGCCCTGGGTGGCCCACTTGGTGATCTTGTCGCGCAGGCCGTCCAGGTTGCCCATCCCCATGTTGTCCAGCCCGTGCTGTAGGAAAGGGGGCAACATGTCCATGCCGCGCTCGACGTAGCCGGCGATGTCCAGTTGCCCGCTCTCGATCCGCTGGTAGAGCATGGCGCCCTCTTGCACCAGCAGCGCACTGGTGATGATCACCGGCAAGATAGCCACCAGCAGGCACACCAGCAAGGTGGTGGCGGCAGCCAGGTTGCGCCGCCGGCCAAAGCGCATCAGCAAGTTGCGTTGCAGCGGCGCGAACAGGATGCCGAGAATCACCGCCCAGAAAATCGCGCCATAGTATGGCAGCAGGATCCAGCCGAAGGCGATGGTGACCAGCGCCAGCAGTACTGCCAGGGCCTTGTTCTGCAGAGCGGTTTCGTTCATGGGGGGCCTCGAGTGTCCTGAACATTAGTGCACGCGCTATCCAGAAAAGTGCCGTTGCTCCTTTGATTCAAATCAAGATGGCCGGCGCAACCCGGCATTAGCATCCGCGCTTTTTGCCCCGGTGCGCACATGAAGCTACCTGCCAAGCCCGAACTGCTGGCCCCTGCCGGCACCCTCAAGTCCCTGCGCTATGCATTCGCCTACGGTGCCGACGCGGTCTATGCCGGCCAGCCGCGTTACAGCCTGCGGGTGCGCAACAACGAATTCGACCACGCCAACCTGGCATTGGGCATCCAGGAGGCACACGCACTGGGCAAGCGCTTGTACGTGGTGGTCAATATTGCTCCGCACAATGCCAAGCTGAAGACCTTCCTCAAGGACCTGGCGCCCGTCATCGCGATGGCGCCCGACGCGCTGATCATGTCTGACCCCGGCCTGATCATGCTGGTGCGTCAGCACTTCCCGCAGATGCCTGTGCACCTCTCGGTCCAGGCCAACACGGTCAACTGGGCCAGCGTGCAGTTCTGGCAGCAGCTGGGCCTGAGCCGGGTGATCCTGTCCCGGGAACTGTCACTCGAAGAGATCGAGGAAATCCGCCAGCAGGTACCGGACATGGCGCTGGAAGTGTTCGTCCACGGCGCACTGTGCATGGCCTATTCCGGCCGCTGCCTGTTGTCTGGCTACCTGAACAAGCGGGATGCCAACCAGGGCACCTGCACCAATGCCTGCCGCTGGAAGTACGACGCCACGCCGGCCACCGAGAACGCCGCAGGGGACATCGTGCGCGAGGTCGAGCCGACCCTGGGCCTGGGCGCACCGACCGGGCAGGTCTTCCTGCTGCAGGAGAGCAACCGCCCCGGCACCGAGATGCCGGCGTTCGAGGACGAACACGGCACCTACATCATGAATGCCAAGGACCTGCGCGCTATCCAGCATGTCGAGCGCCTGGCCGCCATGGGCGTGCACTCGTTGAAGATCGAAGGCCGCACCAAGTCGCACTTCTATTGCGCACGCGCCGTGCAATCCTACCGCAAGGCCATCGACGATGCCGTGGCCGGGCGCCCCTTCGACATGGCCCTGATGGACAACCTCGAGTCGCTGGCGCAACGCGGCTACACGGAAGGTTTCCTGCGCCGCCATGTGCACGACGAATACCAGAACTACCTGCGCGGCAATTCGCTGTCCGAGCGCCAGCAGTTCGTCGGTGAGCTGACCGGCGTGCGTGTGGATGGCCTGGCCGAGGTCAAGGTGAAGAACCGTTTCGCCGTAGGCGACCACCTGGAGCTGATGACCCCGCGCGGTAACTATCACTTCGACCTGCACCGCCTGTTCGGCCGGCAACGGCATCCCATCGACGTGGCGCCGGGTGACGGCCACGTGGTGTACCTGCCGGTTCCAGAGCAGGTTTCACTGGAACATGGCCTGCTGATGCGCGACTTGTGTCCCGACACAGGCAACTGACAAAGCCGTAATGTGCGCTTCAGCCAACTGACAGGCGCAGCAGGCGAGGATCGTGGCTCTCCCGCAAGAGGCCACGCCATGTTGCGCAACCCCACCCGCCGTACCTTCGTCAAAGGCCTGGGCGCCGCTACGACCCTAGCGGGCCTTGGCCTATGGCGCCCCTTGGCGCACGCCGCCGAAGGCCATGAGCTGACTGGCCAGCACTTCGAGTTGTTCATCGGCCAGACGCCAGTCAATATCACTGGCCGCCCACGCACAGCCCTGACCCTCAACAACAGCCTGCCCGGGCCGCTGCTGCGCTGGCGTGAAGGCGATACGGTAAGCCTGCACGTACGCAACCGGCTGGCCCAGGACACCTCGATCCACTGGCACGGCATTCTCCTGCCCGCCAACATGGACGGCGTACCCGGCTTGAGCTTTGCCGGCATCCCCCCTGGCGGCGACTACCTGTACCAGTTCACCCTGCGCCAGAGCGGTACCTACTGGTACCACAGCCATTCAGGCTTGCAGGAGCAGGCTGGGGTGTACGGCGCGATTATCATCGAACCGCGCGAGCCTGAAGTGCACCGCTACCAGCGTGACCACGTGCTGTTGTTCAGCGACTGGTCGGACCAGGCACCCGACGCACTGCTGGCGGCCCTGAAGAAGCAGTCCGACGCCTTCAACTACCACAAGCGCACGCTTGCCGACTTCATCGACGACGTCGCGCAAAACGGCTGGGGTTATACCGTTGACGAGCGCCTGGGCTGGGCGCGCATGCGCATGAGCCCCACCGACCTCGCCGACATCAGCGCCGCCAGCTACACCTACCTGCTCAACGGCCAGCCGCCGAACGGCAACTTCACTTGCCTGTTCCAGCCCGGCGAGACCGTGCGCCTGCGGCTGATCAACGCGTCGGCCATGACCTACTTCGACTTTCGCATTCCTGGCCTGCAGCTCACGGTGATCGCCGCCGACGGCCTGCCGGTGACACCTGTGGCCGTGGACGAACTGCGCATCGCCGTGGCCGAAACCTACGATGTGCTGGTCACCGTTGGAGACCTTCCCGCCTACACCCTTTACGCACAGAGCATGGACCGCAGCGGCTATGCCCGCGGCACGCTGGCACGCGCCGATGGCTTGCAGGCGCCGGTGCCGGCGCCCGACCCACGCCCGGTGCTGAGCATGGCCGACATGGGCCACAGCGGTATGGCGGGCATGGACCACAGCAATATGGCCGGCATGGACCACTCCGCGATGGCGGCCATGCAACAGCACCCAGGCAGCGAAACCGGCAACCCGCTGGTCGACATGCAGACCATGGCCCCCCGGCCTAACCTGGCCGACCCCGGTATCGGCCTGCGCGGCAACGGCCGCCGGGTACTGACCTATGCGGACCTGCGCAGCCCCTACCCCGACCCGGACGGCCGCGAACCCTCGCGGGACATCGAACTGCACCTGACCGGGCACATGGAGCGCTTTGCCTGGTCGTTCGACGGGGTCACGTTCAGCGATGCCGCGCCGCTGCGCCTGACCTATGGCGAGCGCGTGCGCATCACCCTGGTCAACGACACCATGATGACCCACCCCATTCACCTGCATGGCATGTGGAGCGACCTGGAAGACGAACACGGGCGCTTCATGGTGCGCAAGCACACCGTCGACATCCCGCCCGGCAGCCGCCGCAGCTATCGCGTCAGCGCCGACGCCCTGGGCCGCTGGGCCTACCACTGCCACCTGCTCTATCACATGGAGACGGGTATGTTCCGCGAGGTACGGGTCGATGAGTGAGCTCAACAACCGCCGCCTGGTGGCCGGCGTCGCCTTGCTGGCACTGCTGGCCAGCGAACGGGCCATGGCCGCGGGCATGGAACACATGGGGCACGGTAGCCTGTCCATGGACCACAGCCAGATGAGCCACGACAATGTGCCCCCACGCCAGCCCCGCACGCCGTTGCCAGTCATCACCGACGCCGACCGTCAGGCCGCCTTCCCACGTGTGGCCGGCCATCAGGTGCATGATCGCGCGGTCAACTGGGCGGTAATTGTCGACCAACTGGAGTACCAGCACGTCGAAAGCCGTAGTGCGCTGAACTGGAACGCCACGGCCTGGGTCGGCGGCGATATCGACCGCCTGTGGCTGCGCAGCGAAGGCGAGCGGGGACAAGGCAGGACCCACAAGGCCGAACTGCAGGCGCTGTGGGGCCATGCGATCAGCCCCTGGTGGGAGCTCGTCAGCGGCCTGCGACAGGATTTCAAGCCCGCCAGTGGCCAGGCCTGGGCAGCGTTTGGCCTCCAGGGCACGCCGCTCTACGGCCTGGAGCTGGAAGCCACGGCCTACGCGGGCGAGCGGCAACAGACCGCGCTGCGCCTGGAAGCGGCCTACGCTATGCTGCTGACCAATCGCTGGATCCTCGAGCCAACGCTGGAGGCCAATTTCTTCGGCCGCAACGATGCACAGCGCGAGCAAGGGGCAGGGCTGGCCGACAGCGAAGTCGGGCTGCGCCTGCGTTATGAAATAACCCGCGGCTTCGCCCCCTATGTCGGGGTAAGCTTCAACCGCCTGCACGGCAACCGCGCCGACCAGGCCCGTGAAAGCGGTGAAGACCTTGGGCAGACCCGCCTGGTGGCAGGTGTGCGTCTGCGTTTCTAGAGGAGTGGTTCGACCATGCTGCATAAACACCTGATCGCGTTCGGCCTGCTGGCCATCACCAGCCTGGCCCAGGCCGCCGAGACGATCGATGTCTACCGCGACCCGAACTGTGGCTGCTGCAAAGCCTGGATCAGCCACCTGCGCGACAACGGTTTCACCGTCATTGACCATGTCGAACCGAACATGAGCGCCGTCAAGCAGCGCCTGGGCGTGGCGCCGCGCCTGGCGTCGTGCCACACCGGGGTGATCGACGGCAAGTTCGTCGAGGGCCATGTGCCGGCCGAGCAGGTGCGCCTGCTGGCCAAGCGCAGCGACCTCAAGGGCCTGGCCGTGCCGGGCATGCCGATGGGTTCGCCAGGCATGGAAATGGGTGATCACAAGGATGCCTACTCGGTCATCGGGGTGACCCAGGATGGCCAGGACACCGTGGTCGCCAACTACTGATGCTCAGCTTCTGGGCGCTGTTCCTCAGCGCTTTTGGTGCCGCCACCCTGCTGCCGCTGCAATCGGAGGCGGTGCTGGTCGGGCTGCTGCTGCGCCAACCCGATGCCTGGTTGACCCTGTTACTGGTCGCCACCTTGGGCAACGTGCTGGGTTCGGTGGTCAACTGGCTGCTGGGCCGGGCCATCGAGCACCTGCGCGACAAACGCTGGTTCCCGTTCAGCAACGCGCAGCTGGAGCGGGCCCAGGGGCGCTACCAGCGGTGGGGGCAATGGTCGCTGCTCCTCAGCTGGATGCCGGTGATCGGCGACCCGCTGACCCTGATCGCCGGGATCATGCGTGAACCGTTCTGGCGCTTCATGCTGCTGGTGAGCGTGGCCAAGGCTGGGCGCTACAGTGTCGTGGCCATCGTCACCCTGGGTTGGTTTCATGCCTGGTAACACCTTTAACGTTTAAGGTGCTTCTCTGGCTGCTAAAGTCGCCAATTCCTACATGGCCCTACACGGAGTGCCCCCATGCTGCGCGCAACTGCCCTAGCCCTGGCCTGCCTCGTCGGCGCCCCGGCCATCGCTGCCGAGCCGCCCACCTACGGCAAACAGCTCGAAGGTTTCAGCTACCCTCACCCCCTCAAGCATTTCGACTTTCAGTCCCAGGGCCAGCGCCTGCAGATGGGCTACATGGACGTGCCTGCCAAAGGCCAGGCCAATGGCCGCAGCGTGGTGCTGATGCACGGCAAGAACTTCTGCGCCGCCACCTGGGAAACCACAATCGACGCCCTGAGCCAGGCGGGCTACCGCGTGATTGCACCGGACCAGGTCGGCTTCTGCACGTCGAGCAAGCCGGACCATTACCAGTACAGCTTCCAGCAGCTGGCTGACAACACCCACGCCCTGCTGGACCAATTGGGCATCAAGCAGGCGATCATCCTCGGCCACTCCACCGGGGGTATGCTCGCCACCCGTTACGCGCTGATGTACCCGCAGCAGGTCGAGCGCCTGGCGATGGTCAACCCGATCGGCCTGGAAGACTGGAAAGCCCTGGGCGTGCCGTACCGCACGGTAGACCAGTGGTATGCCCGGGAACTCAAGCTCGATGCCGAGGGCGTGCGCGAGTATGAACGCAAGACCTATTACGCGGGGCGCTGGAAGCCCGAGTACGAGCGCTGGGTGCAGATGCTGGTGGGGCTGAACAAGGGCCCTGGGCATGAAGCCGTGGCGTGGAACTCGGCGCTGATCTACGACATGATCTTCACCCAGCCGGTGTACCACGAGTTCAAGGATCTGAAGATGCCGACCTTGCTGTTGATCGGTGATCAGGACACCACCGCCATCGGCAGCGACATCGCCCCGCCGGAGGTCAAGGCGCGGTTGGGTCATTACAAGGAACTCGGCCCGCAGGTGGCCAAGCTGATTCCACACGGTGAGCTGATGACCTTCGAGGGTATGGGGCATGCGCCGCAGATCGAAGAGCCACGGCGCTTCAACAAGACGCTGATCGAGTGGCTGGCGCAGTAAATCGTAACGGGGCGCTTCGCGCCCCGTGAATGGGCTGCAAAGCAGCCCCTAGCCCTTCCAGACTTGGCCTTCGGTCCAGCCCAGTTCGGCAAAGTCGTCCTCGCGCAATTCGGCCTCTTCCTCGCAGAAGAATTCATCGAGCTGCGGCGGCCGCACCGCCGTGTCACTGAGCATCGCATGCACTTGCCCGCGATGATGAATCTGGTGCTCGAACAGGTGCGCCAGCAGGCGCAGGCGCTGTTCGCGCTGCACCCGGTCGGGCCGCACGATGCAGACGTAGCGGGCCAGCTGGTCATCATGCAACCCATTGCAATAAGCGATCAGCCGCCGGTCAGCCTGGGCTTGCTGGGCATGCAGGTCGGTACAGGTGGCATACGGTTGTTCTGGCTCGAAGAACCGCTCGCCATCGGGCTCCGGCGCGGCGCCGCGCTGTTCGCACTCAAGCATGTGCAGGTAGAACCAGTCCACCGTCAACAGATGGTTGAGGGTGGCCTTGATCGACGGGAAGAAACTGCAACGAGGGGCGACGAACTCGTCCTGGGTCAGTTGCAGGCAGGCCTTGTACAGGCGGTGGTTGGCCCAGCCATTGTTGTAGGCCTGGGTCAGCAGATGATGCGACAGCGGCTCCATGGGTCGGCTCCTTCAGGCGAAGCGTTGCAGTTGCATCTCCCGTAGCCGGCTCAAGGTCCGTTGGTACGGGAACGCCAGATACCCTTGAGTGTAGAGCGCTTCGAGCGGTACCTGCGCTTCCAGGTACAGCGCCACCCTGCGGTCGTAGCATTCATCGACCAGGGCGATGAAGCGGCGCACGGCGTCATCCTTGGGTGACAACGCCGGCAACTGACGATCACCCGCCTCGACCTGCGCTGCACCGTCCTCGGTACCACGGGCGATACGGCCGGCGCGCTGCTCACCGCTCAGCGCCGGTATGCCCTCCACCAGGATTGCCGGGAAACGGTCACACAGGGCCATGAATTCCATAGCGGCCAAAGGCTGCTCGCAGAGGTCGGTGAAACGGCACCAGAGCGCCTGTTCGCTGTGCCGGACCACCTTGATCTGCCGTGAACCGATCGACAGTGGCTGTGCGCTGCCTGGGTGATCCGCGCTGAGTTGCTGGAACACAGCTTCCAGCGCGCCGGCCTTGCCCGCCTCGGCGACCCAGTAGCGCTGGCATGCAGCCCCCGGGTGCAGACGATGGTCTTGCTCGCCTGCCACCGACAGCACCTGCATGTGCCGTTCGATGGCACTGATGGCCGGCAGGAAACGCTCGCGGTTGAAACCATCGCGGTACAGCTGCTGCGGCGGCTGATTGGACGTGGCCACCACCACCACGCCGTGCTTGAACAGCACCTGGAACAGGCGGCCGAGGATGATCGCATCACCGATGTCGCTGACGAACAGTTCGTCGAAGCACAGCACGCGGATTTGCCCGGCTAGCTCCCCGGCCAGGGCTTGCAGTGGGTCAGCGGTGCCGTTGAGCTGGAACAGGCGCTGGTGCACCCAGGCCATGAACGAGTGGAAATGCTGGCGCCGGGCAGGAATGCTCAGGCAGCGGTAGAACAGGTCCATGAGCCAGGTCTTGCCGCGGCCGACCGGGCCCCACAGGTAGATCCCCTGGGCCGGGCTGCAGCGCGACGGCCTCGAAGCAGGCTTGCAACGCAGTGACGGCCCCGGCTTGCGCCGGGTCGGGGACATAGCCTTGATCAGCAAGGGCCTTGTTGTATAGCGATCTGGGGTCGTGCGTCATGCGCCATTATCTTCAAAGGGCCCCTTCGCCGGCAAGCCGGCGAAAGGGCCAGTGCAGGCAAGAACTCGGCTCAGCCCTCGCTCAGGCCCACTTTCAGCAACGTGCCATCCTTGTCGTCGGTCAGCACATACAGGTAACCGTCGGGCCCGACCCGCACATCGCGAATTCGCGCCTTCAAGTCCCCCAGCAAACGCTCCTCATGGACGATCTTGTCGCCATCGAGCTGCAGGCGGATGAGCTCCTGGGTCGCCAGCGCGCCAATGAACAGGTTGTGATCCCAGGCCTTGAAGGTCGGGCTGTCATAGAACGCCATGCCGCTGATGCCTGGGGATTTTTCCCATACATGGTGCGGGCCGACCATGCCATCGACCTGCTTGCCCTTGGCCTCGGGGATCGGCAGCAGCGAGTAGTTGATGCCGTGCGTGGCAACCGGCCAGCCATAGTTCTTGCCGGCTTGCGGGATGTTGATCTCGTCGCCGCCGCGCGGGCCATGCTCGTGGGTCCAGAGCTTGCCAGTCCAGGGGTTGAGTGCTGCACCCTGCTGGTTGCGGTGGCCGAACGACCAGATTTCCGGGCGCACGTTGTCCTTGCCGACGAAGGGGTTGTCCTTAGGGACTTCACCGTCGGGCAAGATCCGCGCGATCTTGCCCTGCAGCTTGTCCAGGTCCTGCGCTGTCGGGCGCTGGTTGTTCTCGCCCAGGGCGATGAACAGGTAGCCGTTACGGTCGAACACCAGCCGCGAGCCGAAGTGGTTGCCGACCGACAGCTTGGGCTGCTGGCGGAAGATCACGTTGAAGTTCTCCAGCCGGGCGCGGTCCTCCGACAGCTGCCCACGGCCGACCGCCGTGCCGGCCTTGCCATCGCTGCCCTCCTCGGCGTAAGACAGATACACCGTACGGTCCTTGGCGAACTCGGGCGACAGCACCACGTCGAGCAGGCCGCCCTGGCCCTCGGCCCAGACCTTGGGCACGCCGCTGATGGGGGCGCCGACCTTGCCTTCGGCACTGACCAGACGCAGGTTGCCTGGGCGCTCAGTGACCAGCATGTCCTTGCCGCCCGGCAGGAACGCAAGCGCCCATGGGTTGCGCAGGCCATCAGCCACGGTGCTGACGGTAATCTGCCCTTCTTCGGTTGGGAACTGCTGCTCGGCCGCGGCATGCGCCAACAGCGGCAGCAGGGTGGCGGCGGTAAGCGTGGTCAGCCAGGTAGCTCGGGTCATGCAGGATTCCTTTCGATGAGGGGCTCAGGGCGCACGCTGGGTATCACGCGGTGGCCGGGTGGGTTCCAGGTTGGGGGTCTGCTGCTGGCGGCGCAGGTTGTCGCCATTACCGATACCGCGGTTGTCCAGGGACGGTGTGCGCTGAATGGGCACAGTGGAAGGGCCACGCACCGGCGGCGCGGCCTGCATGCTGCCCTGGCGGCTGTTGGGGTTGGCGCGCTGGATCGGGCTGTTGTAGGGGTTGTTGTTGCTGGCGGCAAGCTGCAGCGGCTGCAGCGGCGTCGCCTGTGCGGACAGGCACAGCAACAGGCCGATGGCCAGGGTTGGCAATGTCAGATTCATGCTTCACCTCATGTACGAAAAGGCGCGCCTTGTGCGTTGGATAGCCTAAGGCGCGAGGGGTTCGCGGCAAAAGTGTGAATGCGATACGTGATGTTTCAGTATGAACCTTTGGGGGCCACTGCCCGGCCCCATTGATCAGCCGGGGCAATCGACCTTGTGCCGTGCCGCATACAGGCAGAGCATCTCCATGGCCAGGGTTGCGCCAGCCAGTGCGGTGATATCCGCATGGTCATAGGCCGGCGCCACCTCTACCAGGTCCATGCCCACCAGGTTGATGCCGCGCAGACCACCGAGGATCTCCAGCGCCTGCACCGTCGTCAGCCCCCCACACACAGGCGTGCCGGTGCCGGGCGCGTAGGCCGGGTCGAGGCAGTCGATGTCGAAGGTCAGGTACACCGGCCGCTCGCCGACCCGCTGGCGGATCGCCGCGATCACGGCTTCGCTACCCTGGCGGTGCACCTGCCGGGCATCGACGATGGCAAAACCCTGGCTGTCGTCATTGGTGGTACGCAGCCCGATCTGCACGGAACAGGACGGGTCCACCAGGCCTTCGCGCGCGGCGTGCCAGAACATGGTGCCGTGGTCGATGCGCTTGCCCTCCTCGTCCGGCCAGGTGTCGCTGTGCGCATCGAAATGGATCAGTGCCAGCGGGCCGTGACGCCGGGCGTGAGCCTTGAGCAGTGGGTAACTGATGAAATGGTCGCCGCCCAGGGTGAGCATGGCGCAACCCGCTTCGAGAATGTGCGTGGCATGGGCCTCGATGCTGTCCGGGACCGACTGCGGTGTACCGCTGTCGAACGCGCAATCGCCGTAGTCGATGACCGCCAGGTGCTCGAACGGGTCGAACGCCCACGGCCAGTGGCGCGCCCAGGCCTGTTGCACCGAGGCGGCGCGAATCGCCCGAGGCCCGAAGCGCGCGCCTGGGCGGTTGCTGGTGGCAGTGTCGAACGGCACACCACTGACCACCACATCCACCCCACGCAGGTCGCGGCTGTAGCGCCGGCGAGAGAAACTGGTGATACCGGCGTAGGTGCTTTCAGCGGCGGTGCCATACAGGCTGGCACGGGTCATCGCCTGGTCGTTATTGTGGGCTTGCTCCACGGTCGGGCTCCTTTTGGGTTATGGGTTACTGACGCGTGCGGAAAGCCGTCCACAGGCGGTTGCGCTGGCGCAGGTCGGACAACGCCATGCTGCGGTCGGCAAACAGGCGGGCTCGCACATTGGCGGGTGGGTAGATATCCGGGTCATTGCGCACGGCAGCGTCGACCAGCGGTGTGGCCGCCTGGTTGGCGTTGGCGAAGAACAGCGTGTTGGTCAGCGCGGCGACCGACTCCGGTTTCAGCATGAAGGCGATGAACGCCCGGGCGGCTTCCGGGTGCGGCGCATCCTTGGGGATGACCAGGTTGTCCTGCCAGACCAGCGTGCCTTCACGTGGAATGCGGTAGATCAGCTCGAACGGCTTGCCGGCGCGGCGAGCCTGATCGGCGGCCATGGCGGCATCACCGTTGTAGGTCAGCGCCAGGCACACGCTGCCGTTGGCCAGGTCGTTGATCTGCCGGCCATTGGCGACGTAGCTGATCGACGGTTGCAAATTTTTCAGCAGGCTCTGCGCGGCCGCAAGGTCTGCCTTGTCCTGGCTGTAAGGGTCTTTGCCCAGGTAGTTCAGGGCTACGCCGATCACCTCCTGAGGTGAATCGGGCATGGCAATGCCGCACGCTTTCAACCGGCTGGCGTATTCGGGCTTGAACAGCAGGTCCAGGCTGTCCAGCGGCACATCGCCCAGACGTTGGCGCACGGCCTCGACATTCACCCCAAGGCCCAGCGTGCCCCAGGTGTAAGGCACGGCATAGCGATTGCCGGGGTCAGCTTCGGCCAGCTTGGCTAGCAGGTCCGGGTCGAGGTTGGCGTAGCCGGGCATGGCCTGCGCATCCAGGGGCTGCAGGGCATTGGCCTTAAGCGCTCGCGCCAGCACGGTGGACGACGGCACCACCACGTCATAGCCACTGCGGCCGGTCAGCAGCTTGGTTTCCAGTACTTCTGTGGTGTCGAAGGTGTCGTAGCGCACCTTGTAGCCGGTTTCCTTCTCGAAGCGCTGCAAGGTTTCCGGGGCGACGTAATCCGCCCAGCTGTAGAGGTTGACCACCTTTTCTTCGGCCTGCAGGGGCAAGGCCAGGAACAGGGACAGCAGACACAGCGATCGACGCATGACGGACACCTCGGCTAATGGGTGGATGCCGCCAGCATGCCAGCCGGGTTACATTGCAAGAATGCCAAGTTTGAAAAGCTGACATTCATCAGGAGCAATGTGATGCTCGGACAACTGCACGACCCTGACCTGCATCTGTTGCGGCTGTTCGTCACTGTAGTCGAGGCTGGCGGCTTCAGCGCCGCCCAGGGCGTCTCGGGCTTGAGCCAGCCCACCATCAGCCAACGCATGGCGCAATTGGAAGCTCGCCTGGGCTATCGCCTGTGCAGCCGGGGCAAACGCGGCTTTCGCCTTACCGAAAAGGGCGAGCTGCTGCTGGAGGCGACGCGGGAGTTGCTGGTGAATATCGAGCAGTTTCGCCAGCAGGCCAACGGCGTGGGTGGACGCTTGCTGGGCAGCGTGCGGGTGGGCATGGCGGAGAACCAGGATCCAGCCGTGAGCCTGCGACTGGCGTCAGCCGTTTCGCGTTTTCGCGAGCGAGAAGAGTCGGTGCAAATAGAATTGATCAGCGCACCACCGGCGGAGCTGGAGCGGCTGCTGCTGGAGCAGCGGTTGGATTACGCCATCAGCTATTTTTCCGGCAACCAGGCAGCGTTCGATTACCAGCCCCTGTTCGAGGAACGCCAGCGGTTGTACTGCGGCCAGGGCCACCCCTTGTTCGACACGCTCCACGTGACGCGCGAGCAGTTGCTCGAGGCAGATCAGGTGCGCCATCCCTATCGTTTTCTCAAAGGCGGCGAACCGTTCCAGAGCCGGCGCAGCATGGCGGTTGCAGAACAGATCGAGAGCGTGCTGACGTTCATTCTGTCGGGGCGGCATGTGGGTTACCTGCCGTGCCACTGCGCTGCGGGCTGGGAACGCCAAGGGTTGTTGAAGGCACTGGATACCGCGTTGGACTTCGTGGTGCCGTTTACCCTGGCCAGGCATAGGGCGCAAGCCCCTGGGGAAGCTCAGCGGGCGTTTGCGGAGGATTTGCTGGCGGTGTTTTGTACAGGTTGACCTGGTGGTCATTGCTGCCGCCGGGCACGCCCTTGAAATCGCTGACATCCACGTCCATCTACTGGCGACGCGCACTGCCCGATAGCGTCAGGTTGTCGGTGGCATGCCAGTCCAGCTGGGCATAGACCGAGACACCATCGACCCGTTAGCTGGGATAGCGTGGGGCCTTGCTCTGCTTGTCCATTTCCAGGCCGCCACTTTCAACGCTACCGTGCATTTGCCACACTGCAGGACAGATCCTGTTGGTGAGGTCCATTGCCATGACTGCCCGTTTGCACCGCTGCGCTCGTCTGTTACTGCTTTTACTGATGGCGGGTGGGCTCAATGCCTGTGCGTTTTTGCAGCCCCGCGACCCGCTGAACATCAGCGTGATCGGCATCGAGCCGCTTGCGGGTCAGGCGTTGGAAATGCGTATGGCGGTGAAGATGCGCGTGCAGAACCCCAATGAGGCCCCAGTCGATTACAACGGTATTGCGCTGAATCTCGAGGTCAACGGCCAGCCGCTGGCCTCTGGGGTCAGCGACCAGCAGGGGCATATCGGGCGTTACGGCGAAACGGTCGTCGTGGTGCCGGTCAGCATTACCGCGTTCGCCTTCCTGCGCCAGGCCTATGGCCTGGGCAAGCTCGACTCGCTGCAGGGGATGCCCTATGTGCTGCGTGGCAAGCTGGCCAGCGGGCCATTGAGTACCGTGCGCTTCACCGATGAGGGCAAGCTCGACCTGCCCAAGGGCGCTAGCCTGAGTTGGTGAGTGGGGTATACGTCAGCGATTGGCGCTGGCGGCAGCCATCATCTTGTTGACTTCACTGCGCACCATGCCGGCGTACTCGGGCGGCGACATGCCTTCCAGTTCGGCACGCACCCATTCGGCCCACTTGCCCTTGCGGCGTGGTTTTTCCGAGATCAGTCGGGCGGCCTCACCTTTGGCCTTGCCGAGGTTGTTCTGCCACATTTCGAACAGCCGGGCCTTTTCCGCCTCGATCTGCGCCCGTTCCTGGAAGCTCCTGTTGGCCAGATTGAAACTCATGAAGGTACCCACCTGTTGAAAATGGCCGCTATCTTACACCGTAGCGCCGCTTGATCGGTAAGCCAGCGCAACTTTCCCGGCCTGCCGGCATCCATTGCTTAACCACCCCCATCGACGAGGACGTGTTCATGGCCCGAAAAACGGCTATTGCAGCCAACAGCGAACAGATCAAGGATCAGGTATTCAGTGAGCTGCAGGCATTGATTGAAGAGTCGGAAAAGTTGCTCAACGACAGCGCTTCACTGGTTGGCGAGGAAGCCGATACCCTACGCGCGCAGGTCAGCCTCAAACTTCGCCAGGCACGAGAGGCGGCCGGCCAGGTGCGCGCCAAGGCGCAACCGGTAGTGGACGCTACCCAGGACTACATCGGCGGCCATCCGTGGCAGACGGTTGCAGTTTCCGCAGGCTTTGGCCTGGTAATCGGCCTGTTGCTGGGCCGCCGCAACTGAAGCAGTTGCCCGGCGTGGTGCCGCCTGATGCGATTCAGGCGGCCTGCGCCATCGGAATACCGCTGTGGAAACGCAGTTCCTGATCCGCAGACTGGATCAGTTCAGCTTCAGCTTCGCGCACCAGCAGCACCCGCTTGGCAATATCCGCTTCATCCCCGTACTGATGAGCAAGCTTCAGGTAACCCTGATAGTGGCGCGCCTCACTTTTCAGCAGGCCGTGGTAGAAGGTACCAAGTTCCTCATCCAGGTGAGGCACCAAGGCTGCAAAGCGCTCGCAGCTACGCGCCTCGATAAACGCCCCAACGACTAAGGTATCCACCAGCTTGACCGGCTCATGGGCTCGCACCAGGCGGCGCAAGCCTGATGCGTAGCGCCCTGCCGAAACCGGCCGCAACGGCACACCTCGGCGCTTCATCAGGCGCAATACCTGCTCGTGATGCACCAGCTCTTCGCGGGCCAGGCGCGACATCATGTTGATCAGGTCCAGATGGGTGTTGTACTTGGCGATCAGGCTCAGCGCCGTGCTGGCGGCCTTGAACTCGCAGTTCTTGTGGTCGATCAGCAACGTTTCCTGGTCGGCGAGCGCCGCTTCGATCCAGGCGTCTGGGGTGGGACAACCGAGGAAAGCATCGATTTCGGGGATCAGGGACATAAACGTGCAACCACACAGAACAGACAGGACGGGCGATTATACCGGCGGCAACAGCAAGCGCCAGTGACTATGCTTGATGTACATCAAGCGGCGACGCAAGGGGCGCCGACTATAGTCTGGCATTGGCCGCTACCATTGAACGGAGTTCACGCCCATGCAAGCTGTCCGTAGCATTCTCGTCGTCCTCGATCCTGAACATGCCCATAGCCGTGCATTGACCCGCGCCAAGCTGATTGCGGGCGTGACGGGGGCCCGTCTGCATTTGCTGATGTGCGACAAGAGGCAAGATCACAGTGCACTGCTCAGCCTTTTGAGTAGCCAGTTGCACGATGACGGCTATGACAACGTCACGCATGAGCAAGCCTGGCATGACACATTGCACGAATCCATCATCAAGGTGCAGGAGGCAGAAGGTTGTGAGCTGGTGATCAAGGAGCACCGGCCGGACAACCCTCTGAAAAAGGCACTGCTCACGCCCAGCGACTGGAAACTGCTGCGCTTTTGCCCTTGTGCGGTACTAATGGTCAAGAGCGAGCGGGCGTGGACAGGTGGAGTCATACTCGCTGCCGTGGATGTCGGCAATCAAGATGACGATCATCGCAGGCTGCATGCGGACATTATCGATCATGGGTATGCGATTGCAGGCCTGGCTAAAGGCCAACTACACGTCATCACTGCCCATCCCTCCCCTATGTTGGCGGCGTCGGACCCTGTGTATCAACTCAGCGAGACCCTCGATAAACGATATCGGGAAGCTTGCAGTAAATTCCAGGCGGAGTACGGCATCAGTGAAGACCGCTTACATGTCGAAGAGGGGCCGGCCGATGTGCTGATTCCTCATTTGGAGATGAAACTGGATGCGGTGGTCACGGTGATTGGCACTGTCGCGCGCACAGGTATCTCTGGGGCATTGATTGGCAATACTTGCGAAGTGGTGCTCGATTCGCTGAAAGGCGATGTGTTGGTGCTCAAAAGCGAAGAAACCACCGCGCATCTGGCGGAACTAGCCCGCGGTTGAAGCTGGCCTGAAAAGACAAAACCCCTACCTGCATGCGCAGATAGGGGTTTTGCGAAATGAATCTTGACGATGACCTACTCTCACATGGGGAAACCCCACACTACCATCGGCGATGCATCGTTTCACTA
>NZ_JBIUZK010000011.1:0-145019 GCF_044744955.1 Pseudomonas sp. NPDC087185
CCGGTGGTGCCGGGCGTTGCCGGCGAGCTGTACCTGGGTGGCGTCGGCCTGGCGCGCGGCTACCACCGCCGCCCGGCGCTGACCGCCGAACGCTTCGTCGCCAGCCCGCTGGGTAACGGTGAACGCCTGTATCGCACCGGTGATCGGGTGCGCTACCGCGCTGACGGTGCGATCGAATACCTCGGCCGCCTGGACCACCAGGTGAAGATCCGCGGCCAGCGCATCGAGCTGGGCGAGATCGAAGCGCGCCTGCTGGACCTGGCCGACGTGCGTGAAGCTGTGGTGCTCGCCCAGCCGGGCGCCGCCGGCCCGCAACTGGTGGGCTACGTGCTGGCCGCCGAGGCCGTCCTGGAGGCGCAACGCCAGGTGCAACTGCGCGAGCGTTTCAAGGCCCACCTCAAGGCCAACCTGCCCGAGTACATGGTCCCCAGCCAATGGGTGCTGCTCGCGCAATGGCCGCTCAGCCCCAACGGCAAGCTGGACCGCAAGGCGCTGCCGGCGCCGCAAGTGGCGCAGCAACAACATCTCCATGTGGCGCCGCAGAGCCCGGTCGAATGCCAGCTGGCAGCGATCTGGCAGGACGTGCTCAAGCTCGAGACGGTCGGCCTGAACGACCACTTCTTCGACCTGGGCGGCCACTCTCTTCTCGTCGTGAGCCTGGTTTCACGCATTCAACTCGAGCTTGGTATGAAGGCAACTGCGCAATTGATTTTCCAATACCCGACCCTGGGCGAACTGGCCCGTCAGCTGGAACAAGGGGGTGATGGCATGGACAACGCCACCCTCGACCAGCTGGAAAGCCTGCTCGACGAAATGGAGGAGGTGTAATGGACCGTTCCGCCGCCCTGCGCATCGCCAAACGCTTTATCGCCTTGCCGTTGGACAAGCGTCGCCAGTACCTGGCGAAAATGGCCGAGCAGCAGGTCTCGCCAGCCAACCTGCCGATCCCCGAGACCCGCGAAGAACTCGACCACCTGCCGTTGTCGTTCGCCCAGGAACGCCAGTGGTTCCTCTGGCAGTTGGAGCCTGGCAGCAGCGCCTATCACATCCCCACGGCGCTGCGCCTGCGCGGGCAGCTGAATGGCGAAGCCCTGCAACAGGCGTTCGATGCCCTGGTCGCACGCCACGAAACCCTGCGTACCACCTTCGTGCTCGACGGCGAGCGGCCGCGGCAACAGGTGCTGGCACAGCTGCCGCTGACCATCGAGCAGCTCGAACTGCCGGCGGGCAGCGCGCCGGATGAACGCGAAGCGCACATCCAGGCGTTGATCGAACAGCAGGTGGCCAAGGCCTTCGACCTGGAGCGCGGCCCGCTGGTGCGGGTTGGCCTGCTGGCAGTGGCCGCGGACGAGCACGTGCTGGTGATGGTGCAGCACCATATCGTTTCGGATGGCTGGTCGATGCAGGTGATGGTCGACGAACTGATGCAGCTGTACCTGGGCTTTGTCGAGCAGCGCCCGGTGACCCTGCCGGCCCTGGCCATCCAGTACGCCGACTATGCCGTGTGGCAGCGGCGCTGGATGGAGGCGGGCGGCAGCGAGCAGCAGTTGGCCTACTGGCGCGAGCAACTGGGCGAGCGCCAGCCGGTGCTGGAGTTGCCCACCGACCGCCCGCGCGCGGCACAGCCAAGCCTGCGTGGCGCCCGCTTCGACCTGCCACTGGACCGCGCCCTCAGCGAAGCCCTGAAGGCCCTGGCGCAACAAGAACAGGTGACCCTGTTCATGCTGCTGCTGGCCTCGTTCCAGGTGCTGCTGCACCGCTACAGCGGGCAGGCCGACATCCGCGTCGGCGTGCCCACCGCCAACCGCAACCGGGTCGAGACCGACCGCCTGCTGGGCTTCTTCGTCAACACCCAGGTGCTGCGCGCAGAGGTCGAAGGGCCGCTGGCCTTCCGGGCGCTGCTGCAGCAGGTCAAGCAGGTGGTGCTCGGTGCCCAGGCCCACCAGGACCTGCCGTTCGAGCAACTGGTCGAAGCCTTGCAACCGGACCGCAGCCTCAGCCACAACCCGCTGTTCCAGGTGATGTACAACCACCAGCGCCAAGACCACCAGGCTCGCGACAACCGCGCCCGGCAGCTGCCGGGGCTGAGCATCGAGGGCATGTTCTGGGAAAGCCACAACGCCTCGTTCGACCTGACCCTGGATACCGTCGAGGGTGAGGACGGCCTGTGGGCGTCGCTGACCTATGCTTGCGACCTGTTCGACGCCACGACCATCGAGCGCCTGGGCGGCCACTGGCTGACGCTGCTGCGCGGCATCGTCGCCAACCCGGCGCAGTGCATTGCCGAACTGCCGTTGCTCGCGCCGGCCGAGCGCGACCATCTGCTGGCCGAGCGCAATGCGCCCGACCTGCGCCATGTCGAGGGCCCGTTGGTGCACGTGCGCATCGCCGAGCAGGCGGCGCAGACGCCGGACGCCACCGCGCTGCTGTTTGGCGGGCAGCGCATGAGCTTCGCCGAGCTCGACCAGCAGGCCAACCGCCTGGCCCATGCCCTGATCCGTGCAGGCGTCGGCCCGGAAGTGCTGGTGGGTATTGCCCTGGAGCGCGGCCTGCAGATGGTCGTCAGCCTGCTGGCGGTGCTCAAGACCGGCGGCGCCTACACCCCGCTCGACCCAGAGTACCCGCGCGAGCGCCTGGCCTACCTGATGCAGGACAGCGGCATGGCCCTGTTGCTCAGCGACAGCCCGCTGCTGCAGCGCCTGCCAGTGCCCGAGGGCCTGGCGACGCTGGCGCTGGACCGGCTGGACCTGGCCGCCCAGCCCAGTCATGCGCCTGCGGTGACGGTGGCTGCCGACAACCTCGCCTACGTCATCTACACCTCCGGCTCCACCGGCCTGCCCAAGGGCGTGGCCGTCGCCCACGGGCCGATCGCCATGCATTGCCGGGCGATCGGTGCGCGCTACGAGATGAGTGCGGCCGACTGCGAACTGCACTTCATGTCGTTTGCCTTCGACGGTGCCCATGAGCGCTGGCTGACCGCGTTGACCCACGGTGCTTCGCTGCTGATCCGTGACCCGCAGTTGTGGACCCCGGAGCAGACCTACAACGCCATGCACGCCCATGGCGTGACCGTGGCGGCATTCCCCCCGGTGTACCTGCAGCAGCTGGCCGAGCACGCCGAGCGCGACGGCAACCCGCCGCCGCTGCGGGTGTATTGCTTCGGTGGCGATGCCGTGGCCGAGGCCAGCTACGCCCTTGCCCGCCGCGTGCTGCGCCCGACCTACATCATCAACGGCTATGGCCCGACCGAGACGGTGGTCACCCCGCTGATCTGGAAGGCTGCCGAGCACGACCCTTGCGGCGCGGCTTACGCACCGATCGGTGACCGTGTCGGCGAGCGACGTGCGTATGTCTTCGATGCCGACCTCAACCTGCTGCCACTGGGCATCCCCGGCGAACTGTACCTCGGTGGCCAGGGCCTGGCCCGTGGTTACCTGAAGCGCCCGGCACTCACCGCCGAGCGCTTCGTGCCAGACCCGTTCGGCGAGGGTGCCAGGCTGTACCGCAGCGGTGACCGGGTGAGCCAGCGTGGCAGCGGCATCATCGATTACCTCGGGCGCATCGACCGCCAGGTGAAGGTCCGCGGCTTCCGTATCGAGCTGGGTGAGGTCGAGGCGCGGCTGCTCGAAGGCGAGGGCATTCGCGAAGCTGTGGTGGTGGCCTGCGAAGGCCCGAGTGGCCAGCAACTGGTGGGCTATGTGGTGCCGGAAGCGGCCGAGGCCATCCTGGCCGACAATGCCCGCGAGGGCGAGCTGCGCGAAGCCCTGCGCGCCCGACTCAAGCAGCAGTTGCCCGATTACATGGTGCCGACGCACCTGCAGGTGCTGGCCAGCCTGCCGCTGACACCCAATGGCAAGATCGACCGCAAGCGCCTGCCGCAACCGGACCTGAGCGCGTTGCAGCAGGCCTACCAGGCGCCGCAGACGCCGCTGCAGCAGCAGATCGCCGACATCTGGCAACAGGTGCTGAAACTTGAGCGGGTAGGGCTGGCGGACAACTTCTTCGAACTGGGTGGCGACTCGATCGTGTCCATCCAGGTGGTCAGCCGGGCGCGGGCGCAAGGCATTCACTTCACGCCCAAGGACCTGTTCCAGCACCAGACGGTGCTGGGCCTGGCCCGGGTCGCCCAGGTGGGCGGGCCGGTGCTGTTGATCGACCAGTCGCCGGTGGTCGGCCCGACCCCGCTGCTGCCGGTGCAGCAGTTGTTCTTCGAAGACGCTGTGCCGCAGCGCCAGCACTGGAACCAGTCGCTGTTGCTCAAGGCCACCGAGCCCCTGCATGCCGAGGCCCTGGAACAGGCCCTGCAGGCGATGCTGCGTCACCACGACGCCCTGCGCCTGGTGTTCGAGCAACAGGCCGGGCAATGGCAGGCCAACTACCGCAGCGTCGAGCAGGCCCAGGCGCAACCCCTGCTGTGGCAGGTCGAAGTGGCCGATGCCGACGCCTTGCTGGCAGCCTGCGAACGCGCTCAGCGCAGCCTCGACCTGGCCCACGGCCCGTTGCTGCGGGCCATGCTGGCACAACTGCCAGATGGCCAGCAGCGGCTGCTGCTGGTGATCCACCACCTGGCCGTGGACGGTGTGTCCTGGCGCATCCTGCTGGAGGACCTGGGCACCACCTACGCGCGCAACCTGGCCGGCCAGCCGGCTGCGCTGCCGGCTAAGACCAGCGCCCTGAAAACCTGGGCCGAGCGCCTGCGCGACTGGGCGCAGGCCGATGCGCGCCAGGCCCAGGTGCAGCAGTGGCAGGCCAGCCTGCAACAGGCGCCGCTCGACCTGCCGCGCGATCGCGCCAGCGACGACCTGGCCAGCCGCCGCGCACAGCATGTGCACACCCGCCTCGATGCCGCGGCCACGCGCCAGTTGCTGCAGGCCTGCAACAGCAGCTACCGGACCCAGGTCAACGATCTGTTACTGACCGCGCTTGCACGGGTGATGGTGCGCTGGACCGGTGAGGCTTCGCTGCTGGTGCAGATGGAAGGCCATGGCCGCGAGGCGCTGTTCGAAGACATCGACCTGAGCCGCACCGTCGGCTGGTTCACCAGCGTCTATCCGGTGCTGCTGACCCCCGCCGCAGACATGCCTGGCTCGATCAAGCAGGTCAAGGAACAGCTGCGTGCCGTTCCCGACAAGGGCCTGGGCTTTGGCGTATTGCGCTACCTGGGCGATGCTGCCACGCGTGCGGCGCTGGCGGCACTGCCCGCTGCGCGTCTGACGTTCAACTACCTGGGCCAATTCGACAGCAGTTTCGACGGCAGCGAAGGCCAGCTGTGGGCACCCGCCGCAGAACCGGCAGGTGCCGAACACAGCGAGCAGGCGCCACTGGGCAACTGGCTGACCATCAACGGCCAGGTCTACGACGGGCAACTGCGCCTGGGCTGGCACTTCAGCGAAGCGCAGTACGACAGCGCGACCATCGAGCAACTCGCCGCGCAGTATGCCGACGAACTGCAGGCACTGGTGGCTCACTGCGCCGAGCCGGAGCAGGCTGGCGTCACCCCTTCGGACTTCCCCCTGGCCGGCCTCACGCAAGCCCAGCTCGATGGCTTGCCGGTCGCGGCGGGGCAGATCGAAGACATCTACCCGCTGTCACCGATGCAGCAGGGCATGCTGTTCCACAGCCTCTACGAGCAGCGTGCCAGCGGCTACATCAACCAGATGCGCATGAACGTCAGCGGCCTGGACCCGCAGCGTTTCCAGGGCGCCTGGCAGCAGGTGCTGGCACAGCATGAAATCCTGCGTACCAGCTTCCTCTGGAACCTCGGCGAGCGGCCGTTGCAGCTGGTGCACCGGTCGCTGCCGATGCCGATGCGCATCGAAGACCTGCGTGGCCGTGATGACCGCGACGCGGCCCTGCAAGCCCTGGCCCGGCAAGAGCACGATGCCGGGTTCGACCTCGCCTGCGCGCCGTTGATGCGCCTGCTGCTCGCCCGTACCGAGGATGATCATTACCACCTGATCTACACCAGCCACCACATCCTCATGGACGGCTGGAGCAGCGCGCAGCTGATGGGCGAGGTGCTGCAGCACTACCGTGGCCAGGCCCCCACCGGGGCCCCGGCGCGCTTCCGTGATTACATCGGCTGGCTCGAGCAGCAGGACCCGATGCAGTGCGAGGCGTTCTGGCAGGGCCAGCTTCAGGCCCTGCAAGCCCCCACGCGCCTGGCCGAAGCCGTGGCTGACCAGGTGCAGGCCGGCACCGGCCACGACGATTTCCATGCCCGCCTGAGCGCCGAGCAGACCCAGCGCCTGCAGGCCTGCGCGCGCCGGCACAAGGTCACCGTCAACACGCTGGTGCAGGGTGCCTGGCAGCTGCTGCTGCAACGCTACACCGGCCAGGCCTGCGTGGCCTTCGGCGCTACCGTGGCAGGGCGCCCGGCCGGGCTGGCCGGCGCCGGGCAGATGATTGGCCTGTTCATCAACACCTTGCCGGTGCTTGGCACGCCGCAAGCTGGGCTGGCCCTGGGTGAGTGGCTGCAAAACCTGCAGGCGACCAACCTGGCGGCACGCGAATACGAGCACACCGCACTCAACGCCATCCAGCGCTGGGCCGGGCAGGGGGGCGAGGCGCTGTTCGACAACATCTTGGTGTTCGAGAACTACCCGATTTCCGAAGCCCTGCAGCAGGGCGCGCCGCAAGGCTTGGCATTCAGCGATATCACCAGCGTGGTGCGCACCAACTACCCGCTGACCCTGGCCGTCAACCTGGGCCAGACCCTGTCGTTGCACTACAGCTACGCCTGCGCTCACTACGACGGCGCGATCATCGGCCAGCTCAACCAGCACCTGCTCAACCTGCTGTTGCAGATCGTCGAGCAGCCGGCGCAGGCACGCGTTGCCGAGCTGGAACTGCTGATGCCGGCCGAGCGGCAACTGCAGCTGCAGACCTGGAACGAGGTTCCGACAATCGCCTATGCCGCCGAAGCGCATGTGCATGAACTGTTCGAGCAACAGGCGCAGCGCACGCCAGGGGCCACGGCACTGGTGTTCGCCGACCAGGCACTGAGCTACCAGGCGCTGAACGAACAGGCCAACCGCCTGGCGCAGCGCCTGATCGAACTGGGTGTCGGCCCGGACGTACGCGTGGGCATCGCCCTGCAGCGCAGCGTCGAAATGGTGGTCAGCCTGCTGGCGGTGCTCAAGGCCGGTGGCGCCTACGTGCCGCTGGACCCGGAATACCCGGCCGAACGCCTGGCCTACATGATCGACGACAGCGGCATCGCGCTGCTGCTGAGCAACCGCGCCAGCCGCCCGGGCCTGCCGCTGGCCGGGCGCACGCTGCAGGTGCTGGAGGTGGATGCGCTGGCGCTGGAGGGCTACAGCGTGGCCAACCCGGTGACCGCGGTGGGTGCCGACAACCTGGCCTACATCATCTACACCTCCGGCTCCACTGGCCGCCCGAAAGGGGTGGGCAACCACCACGGCGCCTTGCTCGGCCGCCTGCTGTGGATGCAACAGGCCTATGGCCTGGAAGCCGGCGAGGGCGTGCTGCAGAAGACCTCGTTCAGCTTTGACGTGTCGGTGTGGGAGTTCCTCTGGCCGCTGAGCGCCGGTGGGCGCCTGGTGCTGGCCGAGCCCGGCGACCAGCGTGACCCGGAGCGCCTGGTGGCGCTGATCCAGGCGCAGCAGGTGAGCAGCCTGCACTTCGTGCCATCGATGCTGCAGGCCTTCATCGAAACCCCGGGGTTGGCCGCGTGCAGCAGCCTCAAACGGCTGTTCTCCGGCGGCGAGGCGCTGTCGCGCGAGTTGCTCGAACGTGCCCGGCAACGCCTGCCAGGGGTGGCCCTGTACAACCGCTACGGCCCGGCCGAAGCGGCGATCAACGCCACCCACGGTGAGCGCACCCAGGCCGGTACGGGCAGCGTGCCGATCGGCCGTGCCCTGCCCAACACCCGCTTGTACGTGCTGGGTGACAGCGCCGAACTGCTGCCGCTGGGCGCGGTGGGCGAGCTGTACATCGGCGGCACGTGCCTGGCCCGTGGTTACCACGGCCAGGCGGCACTGACCGCCGAACGCTTCGTGCCCGACCCGTTCGCGGTCGAGCCGGGCGCGCGTGCCTACCGCACCGGTGACCTGGTGCGCTACCTGGCCGACGGCCAGGTGGACTACGTGAGCCGGGTGGACCACCAGGTGAAGGTGCGCGGGTTCCGCATCGAGCTGGGCGAAATCGAAACCTGCCTGCTGGGCGACGCCCAGGTGCGCGAAGCGGTGGTGCTGGCCCAGCCAGGGCCGGCCGGTGCGCAGTTGGTGGCGTACCTGGTGGTGGAGGCAGGCGCCGACGAAGGCGCGCTGCGCGAGCGGCTGAAGGGCCAGCTCAAGGCGCAGCTGCCCGACTACATGGTGCCGGCGCATGTGCTGCTGCTGGAAAAACTGCCGCTCAACCCCAACGGCAAGCTCGACCGCAAGGCCCTGCCGCAGCCGGACGCGCGCCAGGCGCAGGAGGCTTACGTGGCACCGCAAGGGGCCATGGAGCAGGCGCTGGCAGGCATCTGGCAAGACGTGCTGCGTCTGGCGCAGGTGGGTGTCAGCGACAACTTCTTCGAGCTGGGCGGTGACTCGATCATCTCCATCCAAGTGGTCAGCCGGGCCCGCCAGGCGGGTATCCGCTTCAGCCCCAAGGACCTGTTCGAGCAGCAGACCATCCAGGCCCTGGCCCGGGTGGCACGCTTCGAGGAGGTGACGCAGCAGGCCCAAGGGCCGGTGACCGGCGGCATGCCGCTGTTGCCGATCCAGCAAGGGTTCTTTGACAAAGGCCTGAGCCAACCCGACCACTGGAACCAGTCGCTTTCCCTCACGCCTGGCGAGCCGCTGCGAGCGGCGCTCCTCGAGCAGGCGTTGGCGGCGCTGGTCAACCATCACGATGCCCTGCGCCTGTGCTTCGTCGGCCAAGGTGAAGCGCTGCAGGCCAGCCACCTGACGCTGGCCGACGTGGCTGCCCTGCAGCAGCGCGAGCCACTGCTGTGGCAGGCCGAAGCTGCCGATCGCGATACCGTGCAGGCCCTGGCCCAGCGCGCCCAGGCCAGCCTCGACCTGGCGCGCGGGCAACTGCTGCGCGCCGTGCTGGCCCAGTTGCCCGATGGCGAGCAGCGCCTGCTGCTGGTGATCCACCACCTGGTGGTGGACGGCGTGTCGTGGCGCATCCTCTTGGAGGACCTGCAAACCGCCTACCGGCAACTGGCCGCCGGCCAGCCGCTGCAACTGCCGGCCAAGACGGCCAGCTACCAGCAGTGGGGCGAGTGCTTGCTGGGCCATGCCCGCGACGGCGCCCTGGATGCACAGTTCGATTACTGGCTGACCCAGTCGAGTGCTGTGGCCCCCGCGCTGCCGTGCGCCCATCCGCACGCCGCGCAATACAATCGCGACGCCCATACTGTGCAGGTGCGCCTGGACCGCGAGGTGACCCAGCAGTTGCTGCAGCAGGCTCCCGCAGCCTATCGGACCCAGGTCAACGACCTGCTGTTGACTGCTCTGGCGCGCACCCTGGCCGACTGGACCGGCAGCGACGACGCGTTGATCCGCCTGGAAGGCCATGGCCGTGAGGCGCTGTTCGACGACGTCGACCTGACCCGCACGGTGGGCTGGTTCACCACGGTGTTCCCGCTGCGCCTGACCCCGCGGGCCGACCTGGCCGCTTCGATCAAGGCCATCAAGGAGCAACTGCGCGCCATCCCCGACAAGGGCCTGGGCTATGGTGTGCTGCGCCACCTGGGCAGCGATGCCCAGCGCCAGGCGCTGGCAGCGCTGGCGCAACCGAAGGTGACCTTCAACTACTTGGGCCAGTTCGATGGCAGCTTCAGCGGCGACGCTGCCGCACTGTTCGCACCGTCCGGCGAGAGTGCCGGTGCCGACCAGGCCGCGGATGCCCCGCTGGGCAACTGGCTGACCGTCAATGGCCAGGTGTACGAGGGGCGCCTGAGCTTGAACTGGACCTTCAGCCGCGCGGTGTTCGACAGCGCGGCCATCGAAGCATTGGCGCAAGCCTATCAGGCCCAGTTGCAGGCGCTGATCGCCCATTGCATTGCGCCGGGCAACGCCGGCGTGACGCCTTCGGACTTCCCGCTGGCGCAGCTGGACCAGGCGCGCCTGGACCGGTTGGCAGGCGAGCCACGGCAGATCGAGGACCTTTACCCGCTGTCGCCGATGCAGCAGGGCATGCTGTTCCACAGCTTGTACGAGCAGGGCAGCGCCCAGTACCTGGGGCAGATGCGCCTGGATGTACGCGGCCTGGACCTGGCGCGTTTCCGCCAGGCCTGGCAGGCGGTGATGGACAAGCACGATATCCTGCGCACCAGCTTCCTCTGGGAAGGCCTGGAGCAGCCGCTGCAATGCGTGCGACGCCAGGTCGGCATGCCGTTCGAGGTGCTCGCCCGGCCTGCCGCCGACGACCTGGCCGAGGCCCTGGACGGCCTGGCTGCAGCCGAACGCCGCCGTGGTTTCGAGCTGGCCACTGCGCCGCTGTTGCGGCTGCTGGCGGTGAACACCGGCGCTGACCAGCACCACCTGATCTACACCAACCACCACATCCTGATGGATGGCTGGAGCAGCTCGCAGCTGATGGGTGAGGTGATGCAGCACTACACCCATGGCAGCCTGCCCCAGGCCAGCGGCCGCTACCGCGATTACATCGGCTGGCTGCAACGCCAGGATGCCAGCGCTGCCGAGGCGTTCTGGCGGGCGCAACTGGCCGGCCTGGACGCCCCGACCCGCCTGGCGGGCACGGGCGGGCTGGACAGCCTGGGTGCCGCCGGGCAAGGGCATGGCATCCATTCGGTACGCGTGGCGGGTGAGCGGGCCGAGCGCCTGAACACCGCAGCGCGCCAGCACAAGGTCACCCTCAACACCCTGATGCAGGCCGCCTGGCTGCTGCTGTTGCAGCGCTATACCCGCCAGGACACGGTGGTGTTCGGCGCCACCGTGGCAGGCCGGCCAATCGAGCTGGCCGGTATCGAAAAACAGATCGGCCTGTTCATCAACACCTTGCCAGTGGTCGCCCGGCCACGCCCCGAGCACAGTGTGGCTGACTGGCTGCAGACGGTGCAGGCGAAGAACCTGGGCTTGCGTGACTACGAGCACACCCCGCTGTTCGATATCCAGCGTTGGGCCGGGCAGGGTGGCGAGGCGCTGTTCGACAACATCCTCGTGTTCGAGAACTACCCGATCGCCGAGGTGCTGCAGGAAGAAGCGCCTGCCGACCTGGTGTTCGGCAGCGTGGCCAACAACGTGCGCACCAACTACCCGCTGAGCCTGGCGGTTGGCATGGGCAGCAGCCTGGACCTGCACTACAGCCATGACCTGGCGCAGTTCAGCCCGGCGGCCATCGAGCGCCTCAACGAACACCTGCTGCAGTTGCTCGACTGGCTGGCCACGGCGCCACAACAGGCCTGCCTGGGCGCATTCGAATTCGCCGTGGGCGACGCGCGCGAGGCGATGCTGCACCGCTGGCAAGGCGAGCAGCTGCACTACGGCGCCGACGCCGCGGTGCACGCGTTGTTCGAGCAACAGGCACAGCGCACGCCAGGGGCCACGGCACTGGTGTTCGCCGACCAGGCACTGAGCTACCAGGCGCTGAACGAACAGGCCAACCGCCTGGCGCAGCGCCTGATCGAACTGGGTGTCGGCCCGGACGTACGCGTGGGCATCGCCCTGCAGCGCAGCGTCGAAATGGTGGTCAGCCTGCTGGCGGTGCTCAAGGCCGGTGGCGCCTACGTGCCGCTGGACCCGGAATACCCGGCCGAACGCCTGGCCTACATGATCGACGACAGCGGCATCGCGCTGCTGCTGAGCAACCGTGCCAGCCGCCCGGGCCTGCCGCTGGCCGGGCGCACGCTGCAGGTGCTGGAGGTGGATGCGCTGGCGCTGGAGGGCTACAGCGTGGCCAACCCGGTGACCGCGGTGGGTGCCGACAACCTGGCTTACATCATCTACACCTCCGGCTCCACCGGCCGCCCGAAAGGGGTGGGCAACCACCACGGCGCCTTGCTCGGCCGCCTGCTGTGGATGCAACAGGCCTATGGCCTGGAAGCCGGCGAGGGCGTGCTGCAGAAGACCTCGTTCAGCTTTGACGTGTCGGTGTGGGAGTTCCTCTGGCCGCTGAGCGCCGGTGGGCGCCTGGTGCTGGCCGAGCCCGGCGACCAGCGTGACCCGGAGCGCCTGGTGGCGCTGATCCAGGCGCAGCAGGTGAGCAGCCTGCACTTCGTGCCATCGATGCTGCAGGCCTTCATCGAAACCCCGGGGTTGGCCGCGTGCAGCAGCCTCAAACGGCTGTTCTCCGGCGGCGAGGCGCTGTCGCGCGAGTTGCTCGAACGTGCCCGGCAACGCCTGCCAGGGGTGGCCCTGTACAACCGCTACGGCCCGGCCGAAGCGGCGATCAACGCCACCCACGGCGAGCGCACCCAGGCCGGTACGGGCAGCGTGCCGATCGGCCGTGCCCTGCCCAACACCCGCTTGTACGTGCTGGGTGAAAGCGTCGAGCTGTTGCCGCTGGGCGCGGTGGGCGAGCTGTACATCGGCGGCACGTGCCTGGCCCGTGGTTACCACGGCCAGGCGGCACTGACCGCCGAACGCTTCGTGCCCGACCCGTTCGCGGTCGAGCCGGGCGCGCGTGCCTACCGCACCGGTGACCTGGTGCGCTACCTGGCCGACGGCCAGGTGGACTACGTGAGCCGGGTGGACCACCAGGTAAAGGTGCGCGGGTTCCGCATCGAGCTGGGCGAAATCGAAACCTGCCTGCTGGGCGACGCCCAGGTGCGCGAAGCGGTGGTGCTGGCCCAGCCAGGGCCGGCCGGTGTGCAGCTGGTGGCGTACCTGGTGGTGGAGGCAGGCGCCGACGAAGGCGCGCTGCGCGAGCGGCTGAAGGGCCAGCTCAAGGCGCAACTGCCCGACTACATGGTGCCGGCGCATGTGCTGCTGCTGGAAAAACTGCCGCTCAACCCCAACGGCAAGCTCGACCGCAAGGCCCTGCCGCAGCCGGACGCGCGCCAGGCGCAGGAGGCTTACGTGGCACCGCAAGGGGCCATGGAGCAGGCGCTGGCAGGCATCTGGCAAGACGTGCTGCGTCTGGCGCAGGTGGGTGTCAGCGACAACTTCTTCGAGCTGGGCGGTGACTCGATCATCTCCATCCAGGTGGTCAGCCGGGCCCGCCAGGCGGGTATCCGGTTCAGCCCCAAGGACCTGTTCGAGCAGCAGACCATCCAGGCCCTGGCCCGGGTGGCACGCTTCGAGGAGGTGACACAGCAGGCCCAAGGGCCGGTGACCGGCGGCATGCCGCTGTTGCCGATCCAGCAGACGTTCTTCGGCAATGCCATGACCACCCGCCACCACTGGAACCAGTCGGTGGTGTTGCAAATGCGCATGGCGGTAGACGCCGAGTGGCTCGAACAGGCGCTGCACGCGCTGCTGAACCATCACGATGCCCTGCGCCTGCGCTTTACCGAGCAGGCTACTGGCTGGCAGGCCGAGCATGCGGCGCCGCACGTGCAAGCCGCGTTGCTCTGGCACGCCGAGCTGTCTGACGAAAGCGAGTGGCTGCCGCTGGCCGAACAGGCCCAGGCCAGCCTCGAACTGGGCAACGGGCCGCTGCTGCGCGCCGTGCTGGCCCAGTTGCCCGATGGCGAGCAGCGCCTGCTGCTGGTGGTCCACCACCTGGTGGTGGACGGTGTGTCGTGGCGCATCCTTTTCGAGGACCTGCAAACCGCCTACCAGCAACTGGCCGCCGGCCAGCCGCTGCAACTGCCGGCCAAGACCAGCAGCTATCAGCAGTGGGGCCAGCGCCTGCAGGCCCATGCACAATCGCCTGCTTTGGCCGGCCAGTTCGACTACTGGCTGACGCAGCTGCACGGTACACCGATCGCCCTGCCGAGCCACAACCCGCAAGGCTCCCAGCACAGCCAGCACGTGCAGACCGTGCGCACGCGTCTCGACCAAGGCATGACCCAGCGCTTGTTGCAGCAGGCCCCAGCGGCCTACCGCACGCAGGTCAACGACCTGCTGCTGACTGCCCTGGCGCGCACCCTGGCCGACTGGACCGGCAGCGACGACGCGTTGATCCGCCTGGAAGGCCATGGCCGTGAGGCGCTGTTCGACGACGTCGACCTGACCCGCACGGTGGGCTGGTTCACCACGGTGTTCCCGCTGCGCCTGACCCCGCGGGCCGACCTGGCCGCTTCGATCAAGGCCATCAAGGAGCAACTGCGCGCCATCCCCGACAAGGGCCTGGGCTATGGTGTGCTGCGCCACCTGGGCAGCGATGCCCAGCGCCAGGCGCTGGCAGCGCTGGCGCAACCGAAGGTGACCTTCAACTACCTGGGCCAATTCGACGGCAGCTTTGCCGCTGACGACGAGGCCGCGCTGTTCGTGCCTTGCTCCGCCCAGGGCGGCGCCGAACAAGGTGCCGATGCCGAGCTGAACAACGACCTGCTGGTCAATGGCCGGGTGTTCAACGGTGAACTGAGCCTGAACTGGACCTTCAGCCGCGAGCGCTATGCACCCGAGGTGATCCAGCAGCTGGCCGACCGCTACAGCGCTCAACTGGCAGGCTTGATCGAGCACTGCCTGTTGGCAGACAGTGCCGGCGTTACGCCGTCGGACTTCCCGCTGACAGGCCTCGACCAGGCCCAGCTCGATGCCTTGCCGACGGCGCCGAGGGACATCGAGGACATCTACCCGATGTCGCCGATGCAGATGGGCATGTACTTCCATTCGCTGGCCGAGCCCGATGCGCAGTTGTACATCAACCAGACCAGCGTCCCGGTCGAGGGCCTGGACGTACAGCGCATGCAGGCCGCCTGGGACACCGTGATCGCCCGCCACGAGGTGCTGCGCAGCAGCTTCCACGGCAATGCCGGCAGTGCCGAGCCCCTGCAGGTGGTGCACCGCGCCGCGCGCATGCCGCTGACTGTGCTGGACTGGCGCGACCGCGAGGTCGACGCGCAAGCCTTGGCCAGCCTGGCCCAGCAATGCGCAGCCAATTTCGACCTGCAGGCCGCGCCGCTGATGCGCCTGACCCTGGTCAGGCTGGACGCGCAGCGCCATCAGCTGATCTGGACCCGTCATCACCTGCTGATGGATGGCTGGAGCAACTCGCAATTGCTCGCCGAAGTGTTCGTGGCCTATGCCGGGCAGGCGCTGCCGGCCAAGCAAGGGCGCTACCGCGACTACATCGCCTGGCTGCAGGCCCAGCCGCAAGCCGCGCTGGAAGGGTTCTGGAAAGGCAAGCTGGGCGAGTTGGAAGCGCCCACCCTGCTGGCCGACAGCCTGTACCCCAAGGCCGACCCGAGCCTTGCGGGGCACGCGGCGCTTTACCTGGATTGGGACGCTGCGCGCACTGCGCGGCTGCGTGAGCAGGCCCAGCGCCTGCGGGTCACGCCCAATACCCTGGTGCAGGCGGTGTGGCTGATCCTGCTGCAGCGCTACAGCGGCCGTCAGCACGTCTGCTTTGGCGCCACGGTGGCGGGCCGCCCGGCGACCCTGCCGGGTTCGGAGCAGATGCTTGGGCTGTTCATCAACACCTTGCCGATCATCCAGGCACCTGCGCCGGGCCAGCGCTTCGACCAGTGGCTGCTGGAGCTGCAGGCCTACAACCTGGAAGTGCGCGACCATGAGCATGCGGCGCTGGCCGATGTGCAGCGCTGGTCGGGCCAGGGCGGGCAAGCGTTGTTCGACAGCATCATCGTGTTCGAGAACTACCCGGTGGACGAACGCCTGCAGGGCCTGGGCCAGGGCGAGCTGCGCTTCGGCGAGGCCCAGGGCCGCGATGTCACCAACTACGCCATGGACCTGGCGGTAAACCTGGGCGAGCGCCTGAACATCGAGTTCCTGTACTTACGCAACCGCTTCACCGAGAAGGGCACTGCGCAGATCCGCGACAGTTTCGAGCACCTGCTGCAGAGCGTGCTCGATGCACCGGCGCAGAGGATCGGCAACCTGGGCATCCTGGGCCAGGCCGAGTACAGCCTGCTGGCCGAGGCCAACCGCCTGCCGGCACCGCGCACCGAGGCTGCCAACCTGCTTGAGCAGCTGCAGGCCAACGCCGTGCAACGGCCGCAGGCACTGGCGGTGGTGTGCGACGACGTCGCCCTGACCTTTGCCGAACTGGAGCTGCGCGCCAACCGCCTGGCCAACCGCCTGGTGGCCGAGGGCGTGGGCCCGGAAGTGCTGGTCGGTATTGCCCTGGAGCGCTCGGTCGAGGTCATCGTGGCCTTCTACGCCGTGCTCAAGGCCGGTGGCGGCTACGTGCCGCTGGACATCGACTACCCCGCCGAGCGCCTGAAATGGATCGCCGAGAACTCCGGGATGGCCCTGTTGCTGACCCAGGGCGCGGTGGCCGAGCGCCTGCCTGTTGTGGCGCAGGTGCGCCGGCTTGACCTGGAACAACTGGACCTGATCGGCGCCGGCGACCATGCCCCGCAGCCGCAGGTGCATGGCGACAGCCTGGCGTACGTGATCTACACCTCCGGCTCCACCGGCAAGCCCAAGGGCGTGGCGGTGGCGCGCGGGCCGCTGCAGATGCATTGCGAGGCGATCATCGAACGCTACGCGATGAACCCGCAGACCCGCGAGCTGCTGTTCATGTCGTTCGCCTTCGACGGTGCGCAGGAGCGCTGGCTGTCGACGCTGCTGGCCGGTGGTGGCCTGGTACTGCGCGGCAACCGGCTGTGGACGGCGCAGGAAACCTGGGATGCGCTGCACGCCCATGGCATCAGCATCGCCTGCTTCCCGCCGGCGTACCTGCAGCAGCTGGCCGAGTATGGGCAAGGGCGCGACAACCCGCCGCCGGTGCAGGTCTACTGCTTCGGTGGCGATGCGGTGGCCGAGGCCAGCTTCGAGCTGGTGCGGCGCAACCTGCGACCGCGCTGGATCACCAACGGCTACGGCCCGACCGAAACCGTGGTCACGCCACTGCTGTGGAAGGCCGGCGATACCGACGTCTGTGGCGCGGCCGTGGCACCGATCGGCCAGCGGGTCGGCAGCCGTACCTTGTACGTGCTCGACGATCAGCTCAACCCGCTGCCACATGGCGTGGTCGGTGAACTGTACATCGGTGGCATCGGCCTTGCCCGCGGCTACCGTGCCCAGCCTGGCCTGAGTGCCGAACGCTTCGTCGCCGACCCGTTCGGCGGCGAGGGTGGCCGGTTGTACCGCACCGGTGACCTGGTGCGCCTGCGTGAAGACGGCGTGATGGACTACATGGGCCGGGTGGATCATCAGGTCAAGGTACGCGGCTTCCGTATCGAGCTGGGTGAGATCGAGGCCTGCCTGCGCCGCGAGCCCGGCGTGCGCGATGCCCTGGTGGTGGCGCGCGACGTGCAGGGCAGTCGCCAGCTGATTGGCTATGCGGTAGCGGCGAGCGGGGTCGACGGCGACAGCCTGCGCAGCGCCTTGCAAGGGCAGTTGCCGGATTACATGGTGCCTGCGCAGGTCGTGCTGCTAGAGGCGTTCCCGCTCAGCCCCAACGGCAAGGTCGACCGCAAGGCGCTGCCGGATCCACAGCTGCAGCGCTCGGCCTACCTGGCCCCGCGCAATGCCCTGGAGCGGGCACTGGCGCAGATCTGGCAGGACGTGCTGGAACTCGAACAAGTGGGCATGACCGACAACTTCTTCGAGCTGGGCGGCGATTCGCTGCGCACCCTCAAGGTGCTGGGCAAGGTCCGCGCGCAACCGGAGCTGGGGCTGACGTTGAGCCTGCGCGACATGATGAGCAAGCCGACCATCGCCGAGCTGTCGGGCTATCAGCCTGTGGACGAGCGTGCGCTTGACCCGCTGTTGCCGCTCAATGGCAAGGTCGCCGGGCGGGCGCCGCTGTTCTGCCTGCACGCAGGGTTTGGCACGGTGTTCGATTACGAGCCACTGGCCCGCAGCCTGGAGGGCATCCGCAGCGTCTATGGCTTGCAGTGCCGCATGCAGATCGATCGCCAATGGCGCGACGAGTCGCTGGCCGCCATGGCCATCGACTACGCCCAGTACATCCGCCAGAAGCAGGCGCATGGCCCGTATTACCTGCTGGGCTGGTCGCTGGGTGGCCCGCTGGCGGTGCTGGTGGCGCACGAGCTGGAACGCCAGGGGCAGCAGGTGGCCTGGCTGGGCCTGGCGGATAGCTATGTGCCGCGCGCGCAGGGCACGGTGCCGGCGGCGGACTGGGGGCACGAACTGCGCCAGTTCCTCAGCATCGCGCTGAATCGGGCACCTGAGCAATTGCCTGCCTTTGCCTTGCCTGCCGGGGAGGACGCGGCGCGGATCCAGGGGCTGATCGAAGGGCTGCTGCGCGAGCGGGATGACTGGCGCGCACACCTGAACTTCTCGGTCGATGACCTGGCCCACACCTTTGCCGTGGCCATGAGGCTCAAGGCCCTGGGTGAGCAGCTGCAGGCATTGCCTGCGGTGCAGGCGCCGACGCTGTGCTGGTGGAACGCCGAGGCCGAGCGGCCAGGCCGGGCGGCATTCGAGCAGGCGCTGGGCAATGTGCAGGCGAGCTACCCGGTGGCGGCCACGCATTTCCAGATGCTGCAGCAGCAGACGCTGATCGAGCAGGCCTGTGAGTGCCTGGCACAACCCCAGCCGCTGCGCGGCTGAAACACACTGGCCGGCCCGGGGACCCGGGCCGGCTTCTGACGAATCACTGATCAAGGATACGCAATGTCACTCAACCCCGACCTGGCCGCCTTCCTCGAACTTGTCGAGTTCGGCCGCCTGAGCGGCGCCAGCCGCGCCATGCACGAACTGACGGTCGAGCAGGCCCGTAGCGATTTCGAAGCCAGTTCGCAGGTCATCGACCCGAGCCCGCCCAGCGAGTTGTCGGTAACCGAACTGCAGGTGCCGACGCGCGATGGCGCGCTGTTGCCGGCGCGCCTGTACCGGCGCCCGGGCGCGGCGCCTAAGCAACCGGTGATCCTCTACTTGCACGGTGGCGGTTATGTGGTGGGCAGCCTCGACTCCCACGAAGCCGTCTGCCGACGCCTGGCCTGCCTGGGCGAGTTCGCGGTGCTGGCCCCGAGCTACCGGCGCGCGCCGGAACATGCCTTCCCGACGGCGCAGCTCGATTGCGAGGATGCCGTGGCCTGGCTGGCCGATGCCGCCGCGCCGCTGGGGCTGGACCGTGAGCGTGTGGTGTTTGCCGGTGACAGTGTCGGCGCCTCGCTGGCGGCGGGGCTGGCGATCGCTGCGGCGCTGCCGCAGGCCACGCTGGCAGTACAGCCGCTGGCGCAATTGCTGTTCTACCCGGTGGCCGACATCAGCCAGGAGCGCGACTCGCATCAACGCCATGCGGCCGGTTACCTGCTGGAAACCCAGACGTTGCGCTGGTTCTACCAGCACTACGCGCCCAACCGGGCCGACCGCCTGGACTGGCGCGCCTCGCCGTTGCAGGCCAAGGACCTGCCGCCATTGGCTCCGGCCTACATCGGCCTCGCAGGTTTCGACCCGTTGTACGACGAAGGCCTGGCCTACGCGCGCCACCTGCAGGCCAGCGGTACGCAGGTGACGCTGCGCGACGAACAAGGGCTGACCCATGACTACCTGCGCATGGCCGGCATTGTCGGGGCGGTGGAAGGCATCTACCGCGACCTGGGGCAATGGCTGCAGGCGCTGCCAGCGCGTTGAACAGGGCTCAGGCAACATCAGGGCCATAAAAAAGCGGGCATCCAGGGATGCCCGCTGTTTTTATGGCCTGCTCAGAACTGGTATTTGGCCGAGAGCATCACGTTGCGCGGTTCGCCGTAGTAGCCACTGTAGAAGGTGGTGTCCAGCGCGCTGATGTACTTCTTGTCGAACACGTTGTTGACGTTGAGGGTGGTGGAAAGCTGGTCGGTCAGCTGGTAGCGGGCCATCAGGTTGACCACGGTGAATTGCTCCTGCTTGGCCTTGACGGTGCCCAGCGCCGTGCTTGGGGTGACGGTGATGTGGGTGCCGCTCTGCCAGTTGGCGCCGCCGCCGACGGTCAGGCGGTTGAAGTCGCCCGGCAGGCGGTAGGTGGTCCACAGCTTGACCATATTGGCCGGGGCCTCGGTGTTGATGCGCTCGTGGTCGGCGTCTTTGGTGATGCTGTGGTTATAGCTGGCGGCGACGTTCCAGTCGGGCATCAGCTCACCGTTGGCTTCCACTTCGAAACCGCGGGTGGTGGCGCCGCTGATGGCCTTGTAGGCGGCCGTGGTGGTGCCAGGTACCACTTGGCCGGGGTCGACTACGGCCAGGTTGTCCTGCTTGATCTCATAGGCGGCAACGCTGGTGTTCAGGCGGCCACCGAAGAACTCGCTCTTGAGGCCGATTTCGTAGTTGTCGCCTTCGCGTGGGTCGAGGGTGGCACCGGTGGCGTCGCGCACGCTTTGCGGCTTGAAGATGCTGGTGTAGCTGGCATAGACCGAGTGGATGTCGTTGAGGTCGTAGACCACACCGGCGTAGGGCGTGACCACGCCGCTTTCGCGGTATTGGGTGTTGCGGTTGCTGGCCGGGGTCAGTACATATTCCAGGTCGTAGTTGTACTTGTAGTTGCTGGCGCGCGCGCCAAGGATGATCGACAGGTCGTCGGTCGGGCGCAGGCGCGTGGCGATGTAGCTGCCGCTCTGGTAGATGGTGGTGTCGCCGTCATAGAGCTTGCCATTGCCGGTGTTCGGCTCGTTGGTGTAGTTGTCCCAGTCGTAGAAGTTGACGAAGGTGCCCTCGATGGCCGTGCCGCGCAGGGGCGAATGGCGGTTTTCATAGCGCGAGAAGTTGTAGCCGACGATCAGCTCATGCTGGCGGCCGAACAACTGGAACGGGCCCTGGGCCTGGACATCCAGGCCGGTCTGCTTCTGCCAGGTGCTGCCGGCGCCGCCGTACAGGCGCACGCCAGCGCCGGTGTTGACGTCGGGGAAGCCCCAGCTGGCGGTGGCCAGCTTGTAGTCGTCACGCTTGATGTACATCTGGTTGACCGAAACCTTCAGGCTCCAGTCGTAGGCCAGTTTCTGCTCGATGCTGGCAAAGGTGTTCAGCGCGTCCTGCGGGTTGTGGCTCCAGCGTGCGGCGCTGTTGGTCGAGCGCGAGAAGTTGGTTTGCTTGCCGTTGCTGTAGAACAGCGGGAAGGCCACCGAGGAAGAGCCCTGCGGGTCGTTCTTCTGGTAATCGGCACCCACCGTGAGCAGGGTGCTGTCGCTCAGGTCGGCTTCGAGGATCCCGTAGAAGATCTGCTTTTCCTGGGAGTAATGGTCGACGTAGCTGTTGTTCTGCTGGTAGGCCGCCACCATGCGTCCGCGCACGTTGCCGGTGGGGGTCAGCGGGCCGGAGAGGTCGATTTCGGTGCGGTACTTGTCCCACGAGCCGACGCCTGCGCTGACATGCCCCTTGAACTCGGCAGTGGGGCGCTTGCGCACCATGTTGATGGTGGCCGAGGGGTCGCCTGCGCCGGTCATCAGGCCGGTGGCACCGCGCAGCACTTCGACACGGTCGTAGATGGCCATGTCGGCCAGGCTCTGGGCCGACACCTGGCTGGCGATATCCAGCGTGGTGGGGATGCCGTCGAACTGGTAGTTGTCGACGGAGTAGCCGCGCGAGTAGATGTTGAACCGCTCGCTGCCCAGGCTTTGCACCGACAGGCCAGGCGTTTGCTGGAGTACCTCGGTGAGGTTGTTCAGGCCCTGGTCGTCCATGCGCTGGCGTGTGACCACGCTGATCGACTGCGGGGTCTCGCGCAGCGACAGGTTCATGCGCGTGGCGGTGCTGCTCAGGCCTGTGGTGTACGAGCCGGTGCCGTCGGTCTGTGCGCCCAGGCCCTGGCCATTGACGTTGGTGGCGCCCAGTTCCACCGCGTTACCCTTGCTGCGCGCGGTGATGGTCAGGGTGCCATTCTGGAAGCTGTAGTTGACCGCCGCGTTGCCGAGCAACTGGCTGATGCCCGACTGTGCGCTGAAGCGGCCGACAACTGCGTTGCCCTGCATGCCCTCGAGGTCTTCGGGGCTGAACAGCACCTGCAGCCCGGCTTGCTGACCGTACGCCATGACCGCGCGCGACAGTGGCTGGGCCGGGATGTTGAAGTCGATGTCCTGGGCCATCACCTGGGTTGCGAGCGGCAAGGACATGACCATCCCCATGGTCGATCCGAGCAGCTTGGGTTGCAGCAGGCGGCGTAGTTTCAGCGCCGTGGTGAGGGGTGAGAGGTTGTGTGTGGTTGGCATCGTAGGCTCTGGAAAGGCTGGCTATTGATAATGATTTAGATTTCCACTAGTAAGACGCAGAACGCCAGAAAAACCGGAAAGTTTTTTTCATTCCGGTTTTTCTGGCGTTCGATCAGGCGGGTTGCGGCTCGCAGACGACCTGTCCGCGGCTCAGACGGACCAGTTGGTCGGCGACATCGAAGTAACGGTCGTCATGGGATATGACGATGATGGTCTTGCCCAGGCGCTTGAGGTCGGGCAGCAGCTGGGTGTAGAACACCCGGCGGAAGGTGGGGTCCTGGTCGGCCGCCCACTCGTCGAACACCAGCACCGGGCGCTCTTCCAGCCAGGCGCTGACCAGGGCCAGGCGCTTGCGCTGGCCGGTCGACAGGTCGGTGGTGCTGAACTTGCCGTCGCGGATGCTGACCTTGTGGCCGATCTCCAGGCGCTCGAGGTAACGCTCGGCATCCTGCGGCACCGGTTTGTCACCCTGGATCAGCTCGTCGAACAGGTAGTAGTCGGCAAAGATGGTGGTGAACAACTGGCGGTAGTCGTCGCGGCTCTGCGCGGTCACCGGCTTGCCATCGATCAGGATGCTGCCTTCCTGGGGCGCGTACAGGCCCAGCAGCAGTTTGATCAAGGTGGTCTTGCCGCAGCCGTTTTCACCGACGATGAAGACGATCTCGCCCTGGTCGATACGCAGGTTCACCGGGCCGAGCTGGAACGGTTCGCTGCCCTCGACCGGCGGGAAGCGATAGCGCACGTCACGCAGTTCCAGCGTATTCAGGTTCATCGCCGGCTGGCTGCGGTCGTCCAGCAGCAGGTGCGGCTCGGGCGAGGAAAACTGGCTGGACAGTTCGGCGATGCGGCGGAAGGCGATCTGCGCCTTGCTGATGATCGGCAGCGTGCCGATCAAGTGCTCCAGCGGCCCTTTCATGTACAGCAGCACCAGGACGAAACCGCTCATCACCGTGGGGTCGTTGCTGGGCCACATCGACTGCAGCGCCAGCGCCAGGCCGATGACCACGAAGAACAGCATCGAGCCCAGGCTCTTGGCAATCACGAAGGTGTTGATCGAGCGCATCTGGGTGGTGCAGATGCGTTCGGCGGTTTCCTGGATCCCATGGCTGAACATGCGCTGACGGCGCAGGCGGTGGATGCGCAGCTCCTTGGCGCCTGCGGCGATCGCGTTGTAGTGCTTCTGCAGTTCGTCCTCGGCCTCCCGCGCCGCTTCGAAACCGCGCATGCCGCGGGCCCGGGCGATGTACTGCATGACGGTGCCGAGGGCGATGGCCGCGAGCATGATCAGGAACATCGGCCACGACAGCATCGCCAGGTAGCCCATGCAGCCGATGACCACGGTCAGCGAGATGGCCAGCGGTGCGAAGACGAAGGCGAACGCACTGATGGTATCGACATCGCGGGTCAGCACCGGGATCAGGCGGTGGCTGCGGTAGCGTTCGATCTGGTCGATCGGTGCCGCCAGGACTTTTTCGCCCAGTGTTTTGCGCAAGGTGGCGATGATGTGCTGGCCGACATGGTTGGTACCAATGTCCGAGCAGATCGTGCAGCCCAGGGCCAGCACGCAGAGGCCGGCAAAGCCGAGCACCACGCCCTGGGTCAGCCCGGCGTCGCTGTGCAGGGCCTGGTTGATGGTTGCCAGCAGCACGGTCACGCTCAGGCCGCCGATCATGCCCAGCACGATCGAAACAGCTACCAGCGGCCAGAAGGGCCTGAGCAGGGTGAACAGTTCGCGGATGGCGCCGCGGGGTTTAGTGGACATGAGCGTCTCCCGATACGCGCGTCATGAAAGGCTTACAGCTCACGGGCAACCCGGAAGCCAAGGAAATCGCCCCGGACTTCGGGGGCGCGGTAGTTGCGATTGCCGGAACGCGAGAACACCGGCGCCTCGCCCCAGTCGTTGCCACGCATGACCCGTGTCTGGCATTTGCCGGTGGTCCAGGCACTGCCATCGCTGGGGGCGCCGACGTAGTTGGGGTGGCCGCAATCGGCGACCCATTCGTAGACGTTGCCATGCATGTCGTACACGCCGAAGGCGTTGGCCGGGAAGCTGCCCACCGGCGCTGTGTAGGCGTAGCCGTCGGTGGGGCCGTAGGTGTTGGCGTGCTGGGCGATGCTGTATTTCTGCGCGTCGTCGTTATCGAACGGGAACGGGAACGGGCCGCTGGAGCCGGCGCGGGCGGCGTATTCGCGCTCGGCCTCGCTGAGCATGCGGTACACATGCCCGGTCTTGGCCGACAGCCACCTGGCATAGGCCTGCACATCGGGGTGGCTGACGCACACCGCGGGCTGGCGCGGGCCCTGCTTGTAGCTGGGCTTGCTGGCGGTGCAGCGGCGGCCGGGGCGCTCATCGCCATCGGCGATGGTCACGCCGGTTTCCTTGATGTAAGCATCGAGCTCGCCGGCAGTGACGTGGTAGCGGCTGATGGCGAAGGGCTTGGCGAAGGTCACGTTGTGCTGCGGGCCTTCATCGGCTTCGCGGCCGGTTTCGCCTTCCGGGGTGCCCATCACGAAGCTGCCGGCAGGCAGCACGACCATTTCCGGGCAGTGGGGGCAGTCCTTGAACAGGCTGCCCGGTTGCGGCGCGGCGGCTGCCTGGGCCTGCGAACAGGCGGCGAGGGCAAGCACGGCCATGGCGCCAAGCTGGCCCAGCTGATGCAGCGGTGGCCTGGGCAGAGCGGTGAGTAGATGAGGCATGAACAGGATTCCGTCAGCGGGTGGCTAGAAAAAAGGCAATGGTCAACTGGGCAACGTTTGGCGCAACACGTCGATCAAACGGTCGATTTCGGCTTCGGTGTTGAGCAGTCCAGGCGCGGTGCGCACCACCGGGCCGACATCGCGCGCCACGGCATCGACGACGATGCGCTGGCGATTGAGCTGGCTGGCGACCTGGTCGGCGTTCTGATCCTTGACCCGGAAGAAGGTGAAGCCAGCCGAGTGGCTGGCGCTGCGCGGTGTCACCAACTGCACGGCCGGCAGCGTTTCGAGGCGTTGCTTGAGGTAATCGTTGAGGCCGTGGATGCGCGCCTGGATCGCCGCCTTGCCGTATTGCAGGTGCAGTTCGAAGGCTTTGCCCAATGCCCAGCGGTGCTCGAAGGCGTGATAGCCGCCTGGGCTCAGGGTGGTGGCAAAATCCTCGTCCTGGGAGAAGGTGGCGATGGTCGGAGTCAACGGGCCCAGCGCGGTGGAGGCGGCGCAGATGATGCCGGTACCGCGTGGGCCGAACATCCACTTGTGGGTGCCGGCAATGAAGTAGTCGCAGTTCAGGTCAGCGAAGCGCATGTCCTCGACGCCAAACCCGTGCACCCCATCGATCACGTACAGCAGCCGGTCATGCTCGTCGCGGTTACGGTTGACCTCGCGCACCAGGGCGCCGATTTCGCCGACGGGCAGCTTCACACCGCTGCCAGAGTGCACCCAGGTCATGCCCAGGACGCGGGTCTTCGGGCCGATGGCGGCAGCGAGGGTGCCGAGTACCTGGTCGGTGCTGACGTTCCAGGGTTGCTCGAACAGGCGCAGCCGGCGTACCGGCGTGCCATCGCGCGCGGTGCGAAAGTTCAGGGTGTGGCGCGCTGCGGAGTGCTCGTGCACGGTGGTCAGCACTTCCTGGTCAGGGGCTATTTTCAGGCCGCCGTAGATCAGGCCGAGGCCTTCGGTGGTGCTGCCGGTCAGGGCAATCTGGCGCGGCGCCACGTCAAGGTAGCGAGCGGCCGCTTCGCGCACCTGCGCTTCGTGTTTCCATTCGGACTGGCTGTCCCAGTCGACCAGGCGGGCCGGGTGTCGGTCGAACTGCGCGCGCAGGGCTTCGATCGCCTCGCGCACCGGTTTGGGGTGTGAGGTGATCAGGAAATTGGCAAAGTGTGCGTAGTTCGGGTCCAGCTCGAACAGGCTGCGAAAACCGGCCCAGGCGTCGTCGGCCATGGGCCGCGCCGTGGCGGCCTGGGCGCTGGGCAACAGTTGCGCGGCCAGGGGCAGGCTGGCGGCGAGCAGGCCAGCCTGCTTGAGGAAGGTACGGCGATCGTTCATGAATACGCTCGCTGGGTCATCGGGACGAGGTGGCGTTGGGTTTGGCGGCGCGCTGCACCTGCTCCCATACCCGCAGGAAGTTGCCGCCCCAGAGCTTGGTGATGTCCGCTTCGGAATAGCCGCGGGTGATCAGCTCGGCGGTCACGTTGCGCGCCTCGCTGGCGTCGTGCCAACCGTCGATGCCGCCGCCTTCATTGAAGTCCGAGCTCAGGCCGACGTGGTCGATGCCGACCTTGCGCACCGTGTAGTCGATGGCGTCGCCGTAGTCCTTGAGCGTGGCAGGGGGTTCTTCGTCGAGGATTGCGTACAGCGCGTTGGCGTACTGGCCGACCTTCTGCTCGGGCCAGCCGGCAATCACCGGGTCGCCGGGCATCAGCGCGTAGTTGAGGTTGGTCAGCGGCGGCAGGTTGTACTGCGCCCGCAGCCTGTTGAGCTTGTCCTGGGTCTGGCGGCTCAGCGGTTTGAGGTAGGTGGAGAAGGCCACCAGCTGGATGACCCCGCCGCTGTCCTTGATCAGTTGCAGTTCCTTGTCGGACAGGTTGCGGTTGATGTCGACCATGGCGCGCGGGGCCGAATGCGAGGCCACCACTGGCGCCCGGCTGAGCTGCACCGCTTGGGCCAGCGCCTTGCTGGACATCTGCGACACATCGATGATCAGGCCCAGGTCGTTGAGCCGTTGCACCGCGCGCTGGCCAATCGGCGACAGGCCGTCCAGCGCATCGACGGTGTCGTTGAAGAACGGCAGCGGGCGTGAAGAGTCGGCCCAACGGTTGTTGCCGACATAGCTGAAGCCGAACATGCGCACGCCGCGCGCCGCCCAGCGGTCCAGCTGGTCGATGTCATCGCCCAAGGCGTAGGCATTGAGCATGCTGAGGAACACCGCGAAGCGCCCCTCGCCGTGCAGGCGCCGCATGTCTTGTGGGGTGTAGGCGATGCCGGCTTGTTCGGGGAAGTCGCGGACCATGGCGCTGATGGCGTTGTAGCGGACCTCCTGGGTATGCCGTGCGGCCTCGACGAAGCCGTCGGTGGGGCGATGCGGGCCATTGCTGCCGGTCCACGACTCGGGCCAGGCGAAGATGGTCAGGGCGGCGCCGGACAAGCGGCCGCGGGCGGCCTTGGCCAGGTCGAAGCGGCCTCGGCCGTCCTGGTCGGCTTCGCTGCCTCGGCTGCCGAAATTCAGCGGCAGGGTCACATGGCTGTCGAACGAGATGATGCGTTCCTGCAGGTCGTTGGCCTGGCGCACCACCTCGCGCGGGTAGCCGGCCGGCGTCTTCAGGTACTGCCAGGCGGCCAGCCCGGCACCGGCGGCGACGGCCGCGGTCAGGCTGATGTACAGGGCTTTTTTCCAGCGTGGTGTCGTCATCTTGGTCTCAGTAGGTTCACCGTCGAGGGATGGGCACAGAGGCCGCCGCTACCTGGAGGGAACGAGCCCGCGCGGTGGAAATTTAGCCGCAGGCATCGCACCTGACGGCGCCGGGCACGGCCACGCGCTGCGGTAAATTTCGCCGTGCCTGCAACGTTCTAGCGTTGGACGGGCCGTGCTCCATGGCCGCAATGAAAGCGCAGGTAGTTGCAATGACGATTTCTCGACGCTGGTTCATCGCCGGTGTGGCATTGACGGGGGTGGCGGTGCCGGGGGCGCTTTACTTGAAGCGCCAGCGAGCCACCGAGGAATTCCCGGAGACCCCAGGCGAGGCGGTGGTCGAGTTGGCTGACAGCCGCCTGCGGCAGCTGGGCGACACACTGCGCGGCATCTGGCGCTGGACTGCGTTGGGCAGGGACGCCGGCTTGCAGGGCCTGCCCGAGGGCGAGCTGGAATTGTTCCTCGATGTTGCACCGAGCGGGCGCGGCCTGCGCGGCTACCTCGACACCCCCGAGCGCCTGCGGGGCGAGGCGCCGCCGCGCTACCGCGTGGTCGGCGACCTGCTGGCAGACAAGCCGGGCACGCTGCGCTGGCGATTGCTCGGCAACGAGGGGGGCGAGCAGCCAGCGCGCTACGAATGCCATATCGTCCTGGACGAGGTGTGGGGGGCGTTCGGCAATGCCGGGCCGGCCACCCTCAACGGGCGCATCGCGTCACTGGACCGCTCGCTCGCGCTGCCGCTGCAGGACAATCGCTTCGTGGCGCTCAAGCGCACCTTCCCCGAGGCGCGCGAGCGTACGCCGCTGTCACCGCAACTGCTGGCCTGGCTGATCGCCCCGGAGCACCGCCTGTTTCACCAGCTCTGGCACGCTTCACGGGACAAATGGCACAAGCTCGACGACGACAAGCACAACGCCCTGCGTGGCCTCGGCTGGCAGCCCGGGCCGCGCGACCGGGAGCGTGATGCGCGGGGCCGGCACAAGGACCGCAACGGCTCGGGCGAGGATTTTTTCTTCATGCACCGGCATATGCTGCGCAGCGCCCGGGCCATACAGCCATTGCCGTCGTGGCCACGGTTTCCACTGCCGCAGCCGGAACTTGAGCGGGACCGCGGTGGTTTCGCCCGTTATTTCGACAACCATGACGGCAATGCCTTGCCGCCCACCTGGCTGGCGCCGGGGGACGCCGAATACACCCAGTGGGTGCGGGACATCAAGAGCCCGGACACCTTCAATGGCAACTTCCAGGTCTGGGAGTCGCGTTACAGCGACCCGGAATACCTGAGCACCCTGACCCTGGGGCAATTCGGCTCGGAAGTGGAGCTGGGCCTGCACGACTGGCTGCACATGCGTTGGGCGTCGGTGCCGCGCGACCCTGCCAATGGCATGCCGGTGCCGATGGCGCGCACGCCCAACGATTTTGCCCAACGCTGGTATGGCGCCGAGAACGATTTCCTTGGCGACCCGTTTTCATCCCATGTAAACCCGGTGTTCTGGCATTTCCATGGCTGGATCGACGACCGTATCGAGGACTGGTTCCGCGCTCACGAGCGGCTGCATCCGGGTGAAGTGCGGCGCATGGAAATCAACGGTGTGCCGTGGTTCGCTCCGGGGCGCTGGGTGCAGGTGGCAGACCCGTGGCTGGGCCCGGACACCCACGGCTGCTCCACCGTGCCAGGGTTGCGGCCAGGGCGCAGCGTTGAAATGGACCCGGAAACCATGAAGCTGGCCTTGCGCATCATCTACGGCAATGAGGACATCTTTGCCAGGCTGCGGCCCAAGGTGCCGCAACGGCCCTGGTATGCACGCAACCTCAAGGTCGTCGGGCAGCCGCGCTAGCCCTTCACGTGCAGGCTGCCATGGGCGGCGGGCGGTACTTCCCCCATGGCTTCAGCGTCAGCGCGACCCTACCTGCCAGCCGCCTCCCAGTGCCTTGTACAACGCCACGCTGCCCTGCAGGCGAGCCAGGCGCAGCTGCGCCTGCTGATCCTGGGCCAGGTACAGCGTGCGCTGTGTCTCCAGCACCGTCAGCAGCGTTTCAGCGCCGGCGCCATAGCGTTGCTGTGCCAGGTCGAAGGCCTGACGTGCCTGTTGTACTTCCTCCTCCTGCCATTGCCGTTGACGCTCCACGCCCTGGATGGCGTTGAGGGCTTTTTCGACATCGGCAAAGCCGGCCAGGATGCTGCTGCGGTAATTTTCCAGCAGTTCGTCCTGCTCGGCTTCGGCCAGCTCGCGCGAAGCGCGTAGCCGGCCATTGTTGAAAATGGGCGCGACCAGGCCGGCCGTGAGGGTGTAGTAGGAACTGTCGAGCACCTCGGCGAAGGTGCTGGCACCGGTGCCCAGGCTGGCGCCCAGGGTGACGTTGGGCAGCATCGCAGCCCTGGCCACCTGCACGTTGGCGTTGGCGGCGGCCAGGCGTGCCTCGGCGGCCGCGATGTCCGGCCGCCGCGCCAGCAGCTCGCTGGGCACGCCGCTGCCGATGCGCGGCCACTGCAGGGTAGCAATCGCCTGGTGGCTGGCAGGCAAAGCTTGTACCGGGTCACCGAGCAGGGTGGCGAGGGTGATGCGGTTGTCCTGCCATTGCTGCTCGAGCAGCGGCACCTGGCGCTCCTGAGCGGCCACCAGGCTGCGCTGCTGGGCAAGTTCGAGGCGGGTGGCAGAGCCCACGCGCTGGCGGGTCTTGACCAGGTTCAGCACGTCACGGGCGTTGCGCAGGTTCAGGCGCGCGATGCGCAGTTGTTCCTCCAGGGCCAGGCCTTGCAGGTAGCTGTCGGCCACGGCGCTGACCAGTGTGAGCTCCACTGTCTGGCGGTCGAAGCGGCTGGCGTCGAGGCCGTGCAGGGCGCTGGTGCGGGCCGCGCGCAGGCCGCCCCAGAAATCGAGCTCATAGCGGGCGGTGAGTTGCGTGGCGAAGGTGCGGTAGGTGGGTGCGTGCTTGCTGACATCCAGCGCGTTGTTGCCTGGCCCGTGCAGCAGACGCTGGCGGCTGCCGTCCAGACCGAACTGCACGTCGGGCAACAGCGGCGCCCCGGCGACCACCGCGCGGGCCTGGGCCTGGCGCACCCGGGCCGTGGCGGCGGCGAGGTCATGGGCATTGCGCCGGGCGCGCTCGACTAGCTGGTCCAGCTCGCTGCTGGCGAACGTGCGCCACCAGCGTGCCGAGGGTGGGCCAGCCGAGGGTAGGGCGGTTTCGCCTTGCCAAGCTTGCGGTGCAGCAATACCGCTTGTTGGGGCGGGTGAGGTACTGCAGGCGGTGAGGCCCAGGCAGAGGGTCAACAGGCTGATGCGGCTTGGCAAGGTCATGGCTTATTCGCTGGTAAGGGCTTTCACCGGGTCGAGTCGGGCGGCCTTGCGTGCCGGCATGAAGCCGAACACGATGCCGGTGACGACGGCGCAGGCGAACGCACCGAGAATGGCAGGCAGGGCAAAGGCCACGGCGATGTCGGCCAGCATCAGCCCGCCACCGATGGCCAGCGCCAGGACGATGCCGCTCAGGCCGCCGACCATCGACAACATCACCGCCTCACTGAGGAACTGGCGCAGGATGTCGCGCTGGCGAGCGCCGGTGGCCATGCGGATGCCGATCTCGCGGGTGCGCTCGCGCACGGTCATGAGCATGATGTTCATCACCCCGATACCGCCGACCAGCAGGGAAATGGCGGCAATCGCCCCGAGCATCAGCGACAGGCTGTTCTGGGTGCGCGCCTCGGCCTGGATCAGGGCGGCGTCGTTGGTCAGCTCGAAGTCGTGGCGGCCCTGGTGGCGCTGGCGCAACAGCCGGTCGATGGCCGCTTCGGTGTCGTTGACCTGTGCCGAGTCGCGCGCGGCGACGGTGATGTAGTCTGGGTCGCGGTGGCCGAACAGGCGGATCGCCGCCGCGGTGTAAGGCACCACGATGCGCCCGTCGCTGTCCTGGTCACCCGAGCTGGCCCCCTTGCCGGCGAGCACGCCGACCACCTGGAACGGCACGTTGCCGATCAGCAGGTACTGGCCGATCGGGTTGGCGTGATTGCCGAGCATCTTCTCGCGCACCTTCTGGCCGATGACCGCTACGGCCGCGGCGCTGGCCTCGTCGGCCTCGCTGAAGAACGCGCCTTCGACCACCGGCCAGTTGAAGATTTCCTCGAACCAGGTGTTGTTGCCGCCCACGTAGAACACCTGGCTGTTGTTGTTTTGGCGCACCATGAGCTTTTCGCCGATCACCGGCATGATGTGTTTGACCTGCGGCAATTCGCCGATGGCGGCGACGTCGTCGAGGGTGACGGTGCCGGCCGGCTCGCCGAGTGTCGCCGGCTTGCCATTGAGGTAGAGGATGTTCGAACCGAAGGCGGCCATCTGGGCCATGACCTGGCGTTTGCTGCCTTCGCCCACCGCCAGCATGACCACCACCGACGCGACGCCGATGACGATGCCGAGCAGGGTCAGTGCGGTACGGAAACGGTTGACCCACATCACCCGCCAGGCGGCCTGAAGGGCTTCGAGCAGCTCGCCTTTCCATGCGCCGCGCAGGGTGGCGCCGCGGTCCAGGCGCTGGCGCAGGTCGTGAGCCTGAAGCCCCTCGTGGGTGACGATCGCGCCTTGGTCGCTGGCCGAGTCGCTGGTCATGAGGCCATCGCGGATCTCGATGACCCGGTGTGCGCGCGCGGCCACTTCGCGGTCGTGGGTGATCAGGATGATCACATGGCCCTGGCTGGCCAGTTCGTCCAGCAGGGCCATCACTTCCTGGCCGCTGTGGCTGTCGAGGGCGCCGGTGGGCTCGTCGGCGAGGATGATATGGCCGCCGTTCATCAATGCACGGGCGATCGATACCCGTTGCTGCTGGCCGCCGGACAGCTGGTGCGGGCGGTTGCCGGTGCGGCTGGCCAGGCTCAGGCGTGCGAGCAGGGCCGCGGCGCGGGCGTGCCGTTCGTTGGCTGGCGTGCCGGCGTAGATGGCGGGCATTTCGACGTTTTCCTGGGCTGACCCGGAAGGGATCAGGTGGTAACCCTGGAAGACAAAGCCGAACGCCTCGCGGCGCAGCCAGGCCAGCTCGTCGTTGCCCAGTTCGGCCACGTCCTTGCCGGCAAAGCGATAGCGGCCGGAGGTGGGCCGATCGAGGCAACCGAGGATATTCATCAGCGTCGACTTGCCGGAGCCGGAGGCGCCGACGATGGCGACGAACTCGCCGGGGTGGATGCTCAGGCTGATGCCGCGCAGCACGTCCACTTTGGGCGTGTCGTGGCCGCCGTACGACTTGCGGATATCGACCAGTTCGATCAGGGGCGTTGTCATTCAGCCTCCGCTGCTGGCGCTGGCACCGATCACCAGGCGCTCGCCTTCGCTGAGACCGTCGAGCACCTGTACCCGCAGGCGGTCGCTCAGGCCGGTACGCACCTGGCGCTGCTGCACCTTGCCGTCCGCGTCGAGCACCTGGGCCAGGCGCTGGCCTCCACGCTCATCCAGCGCCGCCAGCGGCACGCTGAGCACTTGGCTGGCCTTGCCGGCGACGAAGAACACTTGGGTGGTCATTTCGGCCATCAGCGCGCCATCCGGGTTGTCGACGTCGAGCAGCACGGTGTACTGCACCACCTGGCTGCCCGTGGCGCCGCTGGTGGCGCTGACCGGGCTGCCGCCGCCGCGGCTGGTTTGCTCCAGCGGCTTGGGCGGGATGGGCAGGATCTGCCGTACGGTACTGGCCCAGCGGCGTTTGCCACCGGCCAGGGTGGTGAAGTACGCGGTCATGCCGGGCTTGACCTTGCCGATATCGGCTTCGGACACCTGTGCCCAGACCGTCATCGGCGACAGCTTGGCGATGCGCAGGATCAAGGGCGTCTGTTGCTGGGCATTGAGGGTCTGGCCTTCGCGAGCATCCACCGCCACCACCGTGCCATCCATCGGCGCGTAGATGCGCGTGTAGCCCAGTTCGGCCTCGTCGCTGCGCAGGCTGGCCTGCGCCTGGCGGATCTGCGCCTGGAACATCGCGATGCGGGCCTGGGTGACTTTCAGCTGGGCATCGGCCGCCTGCACGTCTTCGGCGCGGGTGGCTCCGGCGGCGGCCAGGGCACGCTGGCGTTTGAGCTGCTGTCGGGCAAGCTGGAACTGGGCATGCTGTTCGGCCAGCTGGGCCTTGAGGTTGTCGATCGAGAAGCGCCCGGCGTCGAGGCGGGCCTGTTGGGTGGAAGGGTCGATTTCCACCAGCAACTGGCCCTTGCGCACAGGGTCGCCGGCTTCCACGTGCAGCGTGCGGATCTGCCCCGAGGCCTGGGCGCCGACGTCGACGTAGCGCCGGGGTTGCAGCGTGCCCAGGGCGGTGACACTGCTTTCGATGTCGGCGCGGGTGACCGTGACGGTATTGACCGGCAGTGTGCCGAAAGGCAGGGCCTTCCAGGCGAGCAGGCTGCCCAGGCTGAGTAGGCCGAGGCCTGCGAGGGCAAGGCGACGGCGCAGAGGAAATACACGTCTCATGAGGGCTTCCAGCCAGAGTAATGGCCGCGCGCGGGCAATCGTGGCGCGCAGGGAGGTCCCCGATAGACGAAGGCAATCACGTGGGATTTAGCCGGGCCAGGACGATCCAGCCTTGTTGCTGAGAATAATTATACTTTGTAAGATCGCACCCTGATATCACTCAGCCCTGTGCCCTGGCCGTGCCCAGGCTGGCAGGACGATTCAGGTGCCGCCGTGGAACACTACTATCGCGAATTGGTGAACTTCCTGTGCGCGCGGCTTGGCAGCCGTCAGGCGGCTGAGGATATAGCCCACGATGCCTACTTGCGGGTGCTGGAGCGTACTGACCCGCAGGCGATCGAGCATCCACGTGCATTTCTCTATCGCACCGCGCTCAACCTGGTGGTCGACCGGCACCGCCGCCACCTCATCCGCCAGACCGAACCGCTGGAAGTACTCGACCAGGATGAGCGCTGGCATAGTTCGGCGTTCCCTCAGGACATGCAGCTTGATCAGCGCCTGGCGTTGATGCAGCGCGCGCTGGCCGAACTGAGCAAGCCCTGCCGCGACAGCTTTCTGCTGCGCAAGCTCGAGGGCCTGTCGCATCAGCAGATTGCCGCCCGCCTGGGCATCTCCCGCAGCCTGGTGGAAAAGCACATCGTCAACGCCATGAAGCATTGCCGCGTGCGCATGCGCCAGTGGGAATCCTGAAAAACCCGTGAGGGGCCGGTGAAAATTCTGTGTGCTGGCAACTTGATTTCTATCGTTTTCCCGACAACTATCTAACTTGACCCCTCCAAGTGTGCTGTCTTGGTGGTTGCCTGTTGCTGGCGCTGTTTGGTCAGGGAGCGTGCCTATCTACCTGACGGCCCAGGTCCGACAATGACCAACAAGACTCTGCGCATCCTGATTGCCGACGAGCACCCGTCCCAGCGCTTGCAGCTGGAAAGACTGCTCAATGGCCTGGGCTACTACCGGATTGCCCCGGTAGAGAGTTTTGATGAGCTGCAGCGCTTGGTGCATTGCGCCCTGCAGCCGTTCAACCTGCTAGTGGGCAATATCGAGCTGGCCAGCCATGCCGGTGTCGACCTTGCTCGATTTTGCCGGGTCAGCGCGCAGATCCAGCATGCGCTGCTGTACCACTCCCGCCAGTTGAAGGTGCCTGTCGTGCCGCAGACCGAGCGCCAGGCGGTGAACGTGAGCTTGCCGCAGGTGCCGGACAACGAGGCGCTTGAGACCTTCATGGCGATCATCGATGCACCGATACTGATCGGCAAGCTGCCGATGCCGCCGGGGCTTGCCAGTGCCGCATCGCCGCTCCGCCCGCGCAGGAACTTCGCCCACACGGTGTTCAGCCGTTAGTGGGGATGAGCAGGGCAAGGTTGTGAGTATTTGCTATCCTCTTGCCCTTTGCCGATTTGCGGACCCCTGCCATGACTGCCATCGATACCGCTCGCCCGCCCCGGTTCAGCCGCGGCGATCACCGGACCCTGGGCCTGGCGGCGTTGGGCGGCGCGCTGGAAATCTACGATTTCATCATCTTCGTGTTCTTTGCCCTGACCCTCAGCCAGCTGTTCTTCCCGCCGGAAATGCCCGAGTGGTTGCGGCTGCTGCAAAGCTTCGGCATCTTCGTCACGGGCTACCTGGCGCGCCCGCTGGGCGGCATCCTGATGGCGCATTTCGCCGACCACCTCGGGCGCAAGCGGGTGTTCAGCCTGAGCATCCTGATGATGGCGCTGCCTTGCCTGCTGATCGGGGTGATGCCGACGTATGCCGAAATCGGCTACGCGGCGCCGCTGATCCTGCTGGCGTTGCGCATCCTGCAAGGCGCTGCGGTCGGTGGTGAGGTGCCGAGTGCCTGGACATTCGTTGCCGAGCACGCACCGGATGGGCGGCGCGGCTATGCCTTGGGTTTCCTGCAGGCCGGGTTGACCTTCGGCTATTTGCTGGGTGCGCTGACCGCGACGCTGTTGGCACAGGCTTTTACCGCGCAGGAGATCCTCGATTACGCCTGGCGTTACCCGTTCCTGCTGGGTGGGGTGTTTGGGGTGATTGGTGTATGGCTGCGCCGTTGGCTGAGTGAAACCCCAGTGTTCCTGGCCCTGCGCGAGCGCCAGGAACAGCCGGTGAAGTTCCCGCTGCGGCGGGTGCTGGGCGAGCATCGTCAGGCGTTGATCCCGGCCGCACTGCTGACCTGCGTGCTGACGTCAGCGGTGGTCGTGCTGGTGGTGATCACCCCGACCGTGATGCAGCAACGCTTCGGCATGACGGCGGGGCATACCTTTGCCTTGAGCAGTGTGGGTATCGTCTTTCTCAATATCGGCTGCGTGCTGGCCGGCTTGCTCGTCGATCGGCTGGGCGCCTGGCGCGCGTTGATGATCTACAGCCTGCTGCTGCCGCTGGGCATTGGTGCGCTGTATGCGAGCCTGGTGGGGCAGTGGGGCATGACCTGGCTGGCCTATGCGCTGGCGGGGCTTTCGTGTGGGGTGGTGGGGGTGGTGCCGTCGGTGATGGTGGGGTTGTTCCCGGCCGAGATCCGTGTTTCGGGCATCTCCTTTACCTACAACGTCGCTTATGCGCTGTGGGCCAGTACCACACCGCTGGCGTTGATCGCGCTGATGCCGTGGAGCCCGTGGGTGTGTGTCGGCTTTTGTCTGATCATGGGCACGGTCGGGCTGCTGACTGCGCTGTATTTCGGGCGCCGCGAGCCGCTTCAGTTTTCGGCTGAGCCGATGGCGGCCATGTGCTGCGAAAAATAACGGTGGCAGGCCATTGAAAAAGCCCCCGGGTCGCGAGATCCGGGGGCTTTTTATTGCCGCAAGGGCAGGGGCTTACATGTTCGGGTAATTCGGCCCGCCTGCGCCTTCAGGGGTGACCCAGGTGATGTTCTGGGCCGGGTCCTTGATGTCGCAGGTCTTGCAGTGCACGCAGTTCTGCGCGTTGATCTGGAAGCGCTTGTTGCCGTCTTCCTGGGTGACCACTTCGTAGACGCCTGCCGGGCAGTAACGCTGGGCGGGTTCGTCATACAGCGGCAGGTTACTGGCGATCGGGATGTTCGGGTCCGTCAGCTTCAAGTGGCAGGGCTGTTCCTCTTCGTGGTTGGTGCTGGAGAGGAATACCGAGCTGAGTTTGTCGAAGCTGAGCTTGCCATCCGGTTTCGGGTAATCGATTTTTTTCGAGTCGGCCGCAAGCTTCAGGCAGGCGTAGTCCGGCTTGGTGTCGTGCAGGGTGAATGGCAGCTTGCCGCCGAACCAGTTCTGGTCGACGTAGTTGAACGCGCCGCCGAGCAGCGGGCCGAACTTGTGCAGCGCCGGGCCGAAGTTGCGGCTGGCGAACAGCTCTTCGTGCAGCCAGCTGGCCTTGAAGGCCTCGACATAGGTGTTGAGGGCGTCGCCGCCCTCGCTGCCGGCGATCAGTGCGTCGGCCACGGCCTCGGCCGCCAGCATGCCGGACTTCATCGCGGTGTGGCTGCCCTTGATCTTGGAGAAGTTCAGGGTGCCCAGGTCGCAGCCGATCAACGCGCCGCCGTTGAAGACCATCTTCGGCAGCGAATTCAGGCCACCTTTGCAGATGGCGCGGGCGCCGTAGCTGATACGCTTGCCGCCTTCGAGGTATTGCTTCATCACCGGGTGGTGCTTGAGGCGCTGGAACTCGTCGAACGGCGACAGGTAAGGGTTGGCGTAGGACAGGTCGACGATCAGGCCGACCACCACCTGGTTGTTTTCCAGGTGATAAAGGAACGAACCACCGGTGTTGTCGGCGCTGACCACGTCCAGCGGCCAGCCGGCGGTGTGTACCACCAGGCCCTGCTCGTGCTTGGCCGGGTCGATTTCCCAGATTTCCTTGAGGCCGATGCCGTAGTGCTGCACGTCGGACTCGCTGTCGAGGTTGAAGCGCTTGATCAGCTGCTTGCCGATATGGCCGCGGCAACCTTCGGCGAACAGGGTGTATTTGGCACGCAGTTCCATGCCAGGGGTGTACAGGCCGTCTTTGGGGTTGCCTTCACGGTCGACACCCAGGTCACCGGTGACGATGCCGCGGACTACGCCGTTGTCGTCGAACAGCGCTTCCTGGGCGGCGAAGCCTGGATAGATTTCCACGCCCAGGTTCTCGGCCTGCTGGGCCAGCCAGCGGCACAGGTTGCCCAGCGAGATGATGTAGTTACCCTGGTTGTGCATGGTCTTGGGCACGAACAGGTCAGGGACCTTGGTCGAGCTGCCGGCATCCTTCAGGACGTAGATGTCGTCGCGCTTGACCTCGGTGTTGAGCGGCGCGCCGAGTGCTTTCCAGTCGGGGAACAGTTCGTTCAGGGCGCGCGGTTCGAATACCGCGCCGGAGAGGATGTGGGCACCGACTTCGGAGCCTTTTTCGACCACGCAGACGCTGATCTCGCTACCGGCTTCGGCGGCCTTCTGCTTCAGGCGGCAGGCGGCTGACAGGCCCGCCGGGCCAGCGCCGACGATGACCACGTCGAATTCCATGTATTCGCGTTCCACTGGTTCTCTCCTACTCATCAAGGCTCGTGCTGTTGCTTGGTCTTATGGGTGTGGGGTGATCATGCGCACCGCGCTTCACGGGAGCGGCTGTAGCAGCGCAGAGGATGGACTACACCGTTTTGTCTTGGCCGCGCATTATATCTACACCACTTGGCGGGTCCAATACAAACGTTTGTTTGAATTTGCCGCAGGCCAGTAAAATCACAGGAACGCGGCTGGAGGGTGACCGATTTGCCGTATTGACCGGATTGGGTGTTGCGGTCAAGATACGAGCGGTTTTACGTTCGCCGTAGGCTTGCAGCCGGGCGCAGGTACACCTCTAAAAACCAGGTGTGGAGCAGGGCTTTCGGGCCAGATCACGGTTTGTAGTGGAGTTTACACGCCGCCACAGAAAATGACCCGCAGCTATTTGCCGCAACAGTCTGAAGAAGACTGTTCGGTCACCGTGAAGTTTGCCCCTCCCGGTACGTTTTTAGAGGTGCCCTTGTACCCACGCGCATCGCAGGGCTCAGCCCAGGCGACTATCTATTCACCGGAGAGTAACGAGGAATCCATGAAGGTTCTTGTAGCTGTCAAACGAGTGGTCGACTACAACGTCAAGGTTCGCGTCAAAGCGGACAACTCCGGCGTCGACCTTGCAAACGTCAAGATGTCCATGAACCCCTTCTGCGAAATCGCCGTCGAAGAAGCCGTACGCCTGAAAGAGAAAGGCGTGGCGAGCGAGATCGTGGTTGTCTCCGTCGGCCCGACCACTGCCCAGGAGCAGCTGCGTACCGCGCTGGCGCTGGGTGCCGATCGTGCCATCCTGGTCGAAGCCGCCGATGAGCTGAATTCGCTGGCCGTGGCCAAGGCGCTGAAAGCCGTTGTCGATAAAGAGCAGCCGCAGCTGGTCATCCTTGGCAAGCAGGCCATCGACAGTGATAACAACCAGACCGGCCAGATGCTGGCCGCGCTGACCGGCTACGCCCAAGGCACCTTCGCCTCCAAGGTTGAAGTCGCTGGCGACAAGCTGAACGTCACCCGTGAAATCGATGGCGGCCTGCAGACCGTTGCCCTGAACCTGCCGGCGATCGTCACCACTGACCTGCGCCTGAACGAGCCGCGCTACGCGTCGCTGCCGAACATCATGAAGGCCAAGAAGAAGCCGCTGGAGACTGTGACGCCAGATGCGCTGGGCGTATCGCTCGCCTCCACCAACAAGACCCTGAAAGTCGAAGCGCCTGCTGCCCGCAGCGCGGGTATCAAGGTCAAGTCGGTGGCCGAACTGGTCGAGAAGCTGAAGAACGAAGCGAAGGTAATCTAAATGACTATCCTGGTTGTCGCTGAATACGAGAACGGTGCCGTAGCCCCGTCCACCCTGAACACTGTCGCCGCAGCCGCCAAGATCGGTGGTGATGTGCACGTGCTGGTCGCAGGCCAGAACGTCGGCGGCGTTGCCGAATCCGCTGCCAAGATCGCGGGCGTTGCCAAGGTGCTGGTTGCCGATAACGCAGCCTATGCGCACGTTCTGCCTGAAAACGTCGCGCCGCTGATCGTCGAGCTGGCCACGGGTTACAGCCACGTGCTGGCCCCGGCCACCACCAATGGCAAGAACATCCTGCCGCGCGTTGCCGCACTGCTGGACGTCGACCAGATCTCCGAGATCATTTCGGTCGAATCCGCCGACACCTTCAAGCGCCCGATCTACGCCGGTAACGCAATTGCCACCGTGCAATCGAGCGCTGCGGTCAAGGTCATCACCGTGCGTACCACCGGCTTTGACGCCGTGGCTGCCGAAGGTGGCTCCGCTGCTGTTGAAGCTGTTGGCGCTGCGCACAACGCCGGTATCTCCGCCTTCGTTGGCGAAGAGCTGGCCAAGTCCGACCGTCCAGAGCTGACCGCCGCCAAGATCGTGGTTTCCGGCGGCCGCGGCATGGGCAACGGTGACAACTTCAAGCACCTGTACAGCCTGGCCGACAAGCTCGGCGCTGCGGTTGGCGCCTCGCGCGCTGCGGTCGACGCAGGCTTCGTGCCCAACGACATGCAGGTCGGCCAGACCGGCAAGATCGTTGCGCCGCAGCTGTACATCGCCGTCGGTATCTCCGGCGCGATCCAGCACCTGGCCGGCATGAAAGACTCCAAAGTGATCGTTGCGATCAACAAGGACGAAGAAGCGCCGATCTTCCAGGTAGCCGACTACGGCCTGGTCGCTGACCTGTTCGAAGCGGTTCCAGAGCTGGAAAAGCTGGTCTGATAAGCCTGCTTCACTTATAAAGAAGCCCGGCCCTTGTAACGAGGGCCGGGCTTTTTTTATGCGGGCAAGGAGTGAAGGATGGCGTTTCGCAAAGCAGGCAAGGTGCTGGCATGCACGGTGGCGATGCTGTCGCCGTTGGCAATGGCGGCAGGCAAGTGTGAGCGCCTGGTGGCAACCGGCAGCCCGGATGCGCCGCCATACTCCTGGCAGGACCCGAAAGACCCGAAACACCTGGTCGGCGCCAACGTCGACCTGTTGCGCCAGGTGGCTGCCGAACTCGGCGTCAAAGTCGACGTGCTGAATGCCGGCAGGCGTGACCAGGCCCTGGAAGAGGTGCGCAGCGGGCGCATGGACCTGCTGCTCGACACCCCCATGCAGGTCGAGCAATTGACCGCGCTGGACTACATTCACCCGCCCCTGCAGCTCAACGAGTACCTGGTCTGGACCCGCCATGACGCCGAGGTCGATTTCGATGGCCCGGCGGACCTTGCCAAATACCAGGGCAGCCTGTCGGAGCGCGCCCGCCTGACCCCCGCCTTCAGCGCCTTCGCCAAGGCCCAGCTGAAGCTGGTGCCGGCGCAGAACCTCACCCAGGCATTCCAGAAGCTGGTGCTGGGCCAGGTCGATTATGTGCTGGCCGGGCGCTACTCGGGCATGGCCATGACCCAGAGCCTGGGCATGAGCAACGACCTGATCGCCCGCGGCCTGCCAGTGGATCGGCCGGGCTTGTACCTGGCTGTTTCGCACAACTCGGCGTGCAATGACACCTGGTTGCGTGGGCAACTGGCAAAAAAACTGACAGAATTGCCGATCTCCGGTGCGTCTGAAGCCGTGCTGCAGCGTAATGTCGAGCGCTGGAAAGCGCAGATGCAAGTACAGGCGGACGCCCCCAAACAGTAGGAAGAGTGCGTGAGAACCCAATCCCTGATCCTTGCCGTGGCCCTGCTCGGCCTGGCTGGCTGCGCCAATGACCCGGCGCCCAATGAGCAGATGCGTATTTCCGAGCAGGCGCTGGAACAGGCCAAGGCGGTCGGTGCCACCGACCAGGTCGAAGCGCTGAAGCTGGCCGAAGACAAGCTGGCCCGGGCCAAGACCAACATGCTCACCGAAGACTTCCGCGACGCCCGTATGCGGGCCGAGCAGGCCGAGCTGGATGCGCGCCTGGCCGAAGCGCGTGTGCTGAACCAGAAGAGCGACGAGCAGCTGGATGCATTGCAATCGCGGGTCAAGCGCTTGCGCAAGCAACTGGAGGTGCAGCCATGATGCGCTTCAAGCCAATGGCCGCGCTGGCACTGCTGGCGCTGGCCGCCGGGCTGCAGGGTTGCGCCAGCCAGCGCAGCGAGGCGGCGCTCGATGACGCCACCACGGCCTTCCAAAAGGTCAAGGATGATTCCGATGTGCTGCGCAGTGCGCCGCGCGACGTGATCCGTGCCGGTGAATCGCTGGCCCGGGCCGAGCGCCTGTCCAGCTATATCGGCACAGGCGCCGACGTGCGCCACTATGCCTACCTGAGCCAGCGCTACAGCGAGATCGCCAGCGAGCACGCCAAGCTGGCGCTGAACCAGGAGCGCCTGGCCAAGCTCGACCTCGAGCGCCAGCGTCTGCAGCTGGCCCTGCGCGAGGCCAAGCTGGCCAGTGTGCAGCAGCAGGGCAAGTGGGTCGAAACGCAGATCGCCGCGCTGGCCTCGGAGCAGGCTGACCGCGGCTTGGTCATGACCCTGGGTGATGTGCTGTTCGATACTGGCCGTGCCGACCTGAAAAACTCGGCCAGCCGCACCGTGCTCAAGCTGGTGCAGTTCCTTCAGCTCAACCCGCGCCGGGTGGTACGGATCGAAGGCTACGCCGACAACACCGGCGCGCCGGAGGATAACCTCAAGCTGTCGCGTGATCGGGCGCAGGCCGTGGCTGACATGCTGGTCGATCTGGGGGTCAATGAGAAGCGCCTGCAGGTTGAAGGGTATGGCGACCAGTACCCGATCGAGGCCAATGCCTCGGAGCGGGGCAGGGCGCAGAACCGTCGGGTGGAGATCGTCTTTTCCGACGACAAGGGCAAGCTTGCGCCAGCGCGCTGACCGTCGATGAAATCAAGGACCGCACTGCGGTCCTTTTTTTGGCCTGTCCGTGACGGGTTAATCGTTTGGACAGGTGCCACGCAACTGTATTGTCGACTATTCTGCAATCTGTCCCAGTACACTTCGCAACTGTTACGGTATTCTCTGCCGTCAGTGAGTCGCACAAGAATAACGAGCCCGTTCGCGCGTCGAGATATCGCCATGACCAACCTGCTGCTGTACCAGCGCATCGCCCAGCAACTGGCCGATGACATCCGTCGTGGTGTCTACCAGCCAGGCGAGCGCGTACCGTCCGTGCGCAAGATGAGCGCCCAGCTCAACGTCAGCCATGCCACGGTGCTGCAGGCTTATGCCAACCTCGAAGATCAGGGGCTGATCCGCGCCCGGCCGCAGTCGGGCTACTACGTGCACCAGACCCCTGCACTGACCGCGCAGACCCCGGACATTGCCCGTGTCGAGCGTCCGGGCCTGGTCACCCGGGCGAGCATCATCCAGCAGGTGCTGACCGAGGCGCGTCGCGACGGCGTGTTTCCGTTCGGCGCGGCCGTGCCGCATGTCGATTACCTGCCCGTGCGCGCGCTGCATCAGCAGATCGCCAAGGTGACCCGCTTCCACAGCCCGCGTGCGTTCAGCTATATGTTCAGCCCTGGTTTCGAGCCGTTGCGCCGGCAGATTGCGATCCGCATGCGCGATGCCGGCGTGCTGGTCGACCCGCGTGAGGTGATCGTGACCCATGGTTGCGTCGATGCCCTGCAGATGTCGCTGCGTGTGCTGACCCGCCCCGGGGACTTGATCGCCGCCGAGTCACCGACTTATTACGGCCTGCTGCAGTTGGCCGACTTGCTGGGGTTGAAGGTCATCGAGATTCCCAGTGACCCGTCCACCGGCATCAGCCTGGAGGCGCTGCAACTGGCGGCCAACCAGTGGTCGATCAAGGCCCTGGTGCTGACCTCGCGCCTGAGTAATCCACTGGGCGGCACGATTCCCGAAGAGCGGCAGAAGCAGTTGCTGCGCCTGGCTTCGGACTTCGACATCCAGATCGTCGAGGACGACATCTATGGCGAGCTGATGTTCGAGCAGGGCAAGACCAAGGCGCTCAAGGCGTTCGACCGGCTGGACCGGGTGATCTACTGTTCGAGCTTCTCCAAGACCTTGTCGCCCGGTGTGCGGGTTGGTTGGATGGTCGCGGGGCGTTACCAGGACGAGATCCAGCGGCTGCAGACTTTCACCACGCATTCGGCCTGCAGCGTGACGCAGATGGGCGTGGCGGCGTATCTGGAAAACGGCGGTTACGACCGCCACCTGCGCTACATCCGCCAGGAGTACCGCAAAAACCTCAGTGCCTACCAGCTGGCGGTGCAGCAGCATTTCCCGGAGGGCACGCAGATGACCCGGCCCACGGGCGGTTTCATTCTCTGGGTCAGCCTGCCGGGGCGCATCAATACCCAGGAGCTGCATGTGCGCGCGCTGGAGCAGGGCATCAGCATCGCACCTGGGCTGATCTTCAGTAATACCGAGCAATTCAACCACTGCATCCGCCTCAACTGTGGCATCCCGTGGAACAAGGAGGCCGAGCGGGCAGTCATGACCCTGGGCCTGTTGGCTCAACAGTTGTGCAGAGATTCTGTAACCACACTTTTGTAAGGCTTGCCAGGCGAGGGCGGAACAGAGAGCATACGCACATTTCCAGCCTGCCTGCCGGTGTCCATGAAACTGTTGCGTTGTATTGCCCTGCTTTTTTGCCTTGCGCCGCTCATTACGCTGCCTGGCGTAGCCCAGGCTGCGCAACCTGCGGCTCAGGCGCAACAAGGCAAGGCCGTGCAAAAGGCGCCGGCCAAGCCTGCGAAAAAGCAGCCTGCCAAAGCCCGGCCCAAGGCAGCCCGCAAGCCGGTCAGCAAGGCGGTGGCCAAACCGCTGCCCAAGGCCAGGCTCGACCTGAGCTTGCCTGCGGAAATGGTCAATGACCTTGAGCCCAATGTCGGCAGTTCTGCCACGCGCCGCAAACCTTTGCTGCCTGCCATGTTCACGGAAAAGCCACAGAGCGACGACAGCCCGTTCCAGCTCAACGGCCGATTGATCAGCAATGAAATGCAGTTGCAGATGCGCAACGATAGCCGCCGCGATGTGGAAGGTGCAGCCATCGACTTCGAGTTTCGCCAGTAGCTCAAGGCAACTGACTGCCGGGTCACGGCCGATTTCATCCGGCCAGCAATTTCAAACGTATGTTTGAGCGGTTACTATCCAGGGACGTTCGTCCCGTTTTGTTTCAGGGAGTCCTGTTGTCATGAATTGCCGTGAAGGCTGCGGTGCCTGCTGCATCGCCCCGTCCATCAGCTCTGCGATGCCGCGCATGCCCCATGGCAAGCCGGCCGGTGAGCGCTGCCTGCACCTGACCGCTGCCAACCTCTGCGACCTGTTCGGCAAGCCCGAGCGGCCAGCGGTGTGTGGCGGGTTCAAGGCGGACATCGAGGTGTGCGGCAATGATCGCGACGAGGCAATCAGGATTCTCGGCTGGTGGGAGCAGATGACGGCGGCGTGACAGGCTGGATCTTCGACAACAAGGATAAAGATGATGAGATCGTTCAAGCGTATTGCACTGCTGTGTGGCATGGGTGTCCTGCTGGCGCCCGCCGCCTGGGCCGAGAACTGGCAGGTGGCCAAGGACGAGGCGGGTATCAAGGTCTCCCTCAGCGAAGTGCCGGGCTCCAAGTACAAGGCCTACCGTGGTGTGACCGTGATCAAGGCGCCGTTGGCCAAGGTGCAGGCGCTGCAGGAAGATGTGGCCGGGGCATGCAGCTGGATCCATGAGTGCGAATCGCAGAAGCTGCTCAAGCACGAGGGTGACCAGAGCTGGACCTACACCCGGTTCAATACGCCATGGCCGGTGACACCGCGCGATTCGGTGCTGCACATCAGCACGGTCAAGGGCGCTGACGGTAGCCTGACCCGTAACTTGGAGGAAGAGCCGACCTACATCCCGGAAGAAAAGGGGTTTGTACGGGTGGCGAAAGTCGAGGGCTTCTGGAAATTGGTACCCAAGGGCGACAGTACGGAAGTGACCTATCAGGTGCACACCGAGCCGGGCGGCAGTGTGCCGGCGATGGTTGCCAACAAGTTCGTGGTGGATGCGCCGTTCAATACCCTCAAAGCGCTGCGCGAGCGCGCAGAAAAACCCTGAACTCAATGTAGGGTTTCACGTATGAAAAAGGCTGCCCGAGGGCAGCCTTTTTGCGTTCGGCTCGGGGAGCTTACTTGCGGTCGCTCAGCGCAACGATGTCACGCTTCTGCTCGCCGGTGTACAGCTGGCGCGGGCGGCCAATCTTGTACGGGCTGGAAAGCATTTCTTTCCAGTGCGAGATCCAGCCCACGGTACGTGCCAGGGCGAAGATCACGGTGAACATGCTGGTCGGAATGCCGATGGCCTTCAGGATGATGCCCGAATAGAAGTCGACGTTCGGGTACAGCGAGCGCTCGATGAAGTAAGGGTCGGTGAGGGCGATCTCTTCCAGGCGCATGGCCAGCTGCAACTGCGGGTCGTCTTTGATGCCCAGCTCGCGCAGGACTTCGTCGCAGGTCTGCTTCATCACGGTGGCGCGCGGGTCGCGGTTCTTGTACACGCGGTGACCGAAGCCCATCAGTTTGAACGGGTCGTTCTTGTCCTTGGCCTTGGCGATGAAGGTGTCGATGTTCGAGACATCGCCGATTTCATCGAGCATGGTCAGCACGGCTTCGTTCGCACCGCCGTGGGCAGGGCCCCACAGTGCGGCGATGCCGGCGGCGATGCAGGCGAACGGGTTGGCACCCGAAGAGCCGGCCAGGCGCACGGTGGAGGTGGAGGCGTTCTGCTCATGGTCGGCATGGAGGATGAAGATCCGGTCCATTGCCTTGGCCAGTACCGGGCTGATCGGTTTGATCTCGCACGGGGTGTTGAACATCATGTGCAGGAAGTTTTCCGCGTACGACAGGTCGTTGCGCGGGTACATCATCGGCTGGCCCATGGAGTATTTGTAAACCATCGCGGCCAGGGTCGGCATCTTGGCGACCAGGCGCACCGCGGAAATTTCGCGGTGTTGCGGGTTATTGATGTCCAGGGAGTCGTGGTAGAACGCCGACAGGGCGCCAACCACACCGCACATCACCGCCATCGGGTGAGCATCGCGGCGGAAACCGTTGAAGAAGGACTTCAGCTGCTCGTGAACCATGGTGTGGTTCTTTACGGTGCTGACGAACTGGGCCTTCTGCTCGGCATTCGGCAGTTCGCCGTTGAGCAGCAAGTAGCAGGTTTCCAGGTAGTCCGATTGTTCGGCGAGTTGTTCGATCGGGTAGCCGCGGTGCAGCAGCACGCCCTTGTCGCCATCGATGTAGGTGATCTTCGACTCGCACGAGGCGGTCGCCATGAAACCTGGGTCGAAGGTGAAGTGACCAGTGGCCCCCAACCCGCGGACGTCGATTACATCAGGACCAACGGTGCCGGTTAAAATGGGCAGCTCGACGGGGGCATTGCCCTCGATGACCAACTGCGCTTTTTTGTCAGCCATGTGGCCTCCTATTAATGCTAGAAATCATCAGACAGACCCCCCACGCAGGGCCCGCACCACTATAGAGAAGTAAATTCGAATGTCAATTTGCCTAAAGGCTGGTTGAAAGGGGGCATGAAGCCTGATTTTTCTAGAAATTCTCGCCCATTTACGCCTTTTGCTCGCTAAAGGCAATGCGCTATTTGGGCTACCCCGTCACGTTGTCATAAGCAGCCTAACTGTCTATACTCGGCACCCGACCGCCAGGGGCTTGCAAGCCCGAACTGCTGGGGGTCGCCGTTCCCTGGGTGGTGGGTACCTGACCAGTACACTTACCAACAACTTTGCCCTGTTAGCTAGGGGCTCTTCAGTGTGAAAAAAGCCGTGAAAAGCCAACGACCTGTAAACCTAGACCTAAGGACCATCAAGCTTCCTGTCACTGCGTACACGTCCATTCTTCACCGTATCTCCGGCGTCATCCTGTTCCTCGGCCTTGCCATCATGCTTTATGCACTGGGCAAGTCGCTGGGTTCCGAGGAAGGCTTCGGTGAGGTGAAGGCGTGTCTGACCAGCCCGCTGGCCAAGTTCGTGACCTGGGGCCTGTTGTCCGCCCTGCTTTATCACCTCGTGGCAGGTGTACGCCACCTGATCATGGACATGGGCATCGGTGAGACGCTGGAAGGCGGCAAGCTGGGCTCGAAAATCGTGATCGTCATCTCCGTGGTGCTGATCGTTCTGGTGGGAGTTTGGGTATGGTAACCAATGTCACGAACCTGTCGCGTTCGGGCCTCTATGACTGGATGGCGCAGCGCGTATCGGCGGTCGTTCTCGCGGCTTACTTCATTTTCCTGATCGGCTACGTGGTCTGCCACCCAGGCATCGACTACACCCAGTGGCATGGTCTGTTCTCCAATAACGCGATGCGGATCTTCAGTCTGCTGGCCCTCGTTGCCCTGGGCGCTCACGCCTGGGTCGGCATGTGGACCATTGCCACCGACTACCTGACGCCTATGTCGTTCGGCAAGTCGGCAACTGCGATTCGTTTCCTGTTCCAGGCGGTATGCGGCGTTGCGATGTTCGCTTACTTCGTCTGGGGTGTGCAGATTCTCTGGGGTATCTGATCCATGGCTAGCATTCCAACTATTTCCTTCGACGCCATCATCATTGGTGGCGGCGGTGCCGGCATGCGCGCAGCGCTGCAGCTGGCTCAAGGTGGTCACAAGACTGCCGTGGTCACCAAGGTCTTCCCGACCCGTTCGCACACTGTATCCGCCCAGGGCGGCATCACCTGCGCCATCGCTTCGGCCGACCCGAACGATGACTGGCGCTGGCACATGTACGATACCGTTAAAGGTTCCGACTACATCGGTGACCAGGACGCTATCGAATACATGTGTCAGGAAGGCCCGGCTGCGGTCTTCGAGCTGGACCACATGGGCCTGCCGTTCTCGCGTACCGAAACCGGCCGTATCTACCAGCGTCCGTTCGGTGGCCAGTCGAAGGACTTCGGCAAGGGCGGCCAGGCTGCTCGTACTTGCGCAGCATCCGACCGTACCGGTCACGCACTGCTGCACACCCTGTACCAGGGCAACCTGAAAGCCGGTACCACCTTCCTCAACGAGTACTACGCCGTTGACCTGGTGAAGAACCAGGAAGGCGCCTTCGTCGGTGTGATCGCGATCTGCATCGAAACCGGCGAAACCATGTACATCAAGTCCAAGGCCACCGTTCTGGCCACTGGCGGTGCGGGCCGTATCTACGCCTCCACCACCAACGCCCTGATCAATACCGGTGACGGTATCGGCATGGCCCTGCGTGCCGGCGTACCGGTGCAGGACATCGAGATGTGGCAGTTCCACCCGACCGGCATCGCCGGCGCCGGTGTACTGGTTACCGAGGGTTGCCGCGGTGAAGGTGGCTACCTGATCAACGCCCACGGCGAGCGCTTCATGGAGCGTTACGCGCCGAACGCGAAAGACCTGGCTGGCCGCGACGTGGTTGCCCGTTCCATGGTCAAAGAGATCATCGCCGGCAACGGCGTGGGCCCGAACAAGGACCACGTACTGCTGAAGCTGGACCACCTGGGCGAGGAAGTGCTGCACAGCCGCCTGCCAGGCATCTGCGAACTGTCCAAGACCTTCGCCCACGTCGACCCTGTCGTCGCGCCGGTCCCGGTCGTTCCAACCTGCCACTACATGATGGGTGGCGTTGCCACCAACATCCATGGCCAGGCCATCACCATGGACGAAGAAGGCAAGGATCACATCATCCCTGGCCTGTTCGCCGTAGGTGAAGTGGCGTGCGTATCGGTTCATGGTGCCAACCGCCTGGGCGGCAACTCGCTGCTCGACCTGGTGGTGTTCGGCCGTGCTGCCGGCCTGCACCTGGAGAAGGCGCTGAGCGACGGCATCGAGCATCTCGACGCCAGCGACACCGACATCGACGTTGCCCTGAACCGCCTGAACAAGCTCAACGAGCGTTCCACTGGCGAAGACGTTGCCAGCCTCAAGCGCGAACTGCAGAGCTGCATGCAGAACTACTTCGGTGTATTCCGTACCGGCGAATACATGCTGAAGGGTATCGAGCAGCTGGCCGGCCTGCGCGAGCGTATCGCCAACGTCAAGATCAACGACAAGTCCCAGGCCTTCAACACCGCGCGTATCGAAGCGTTGGAACTGCAGAACCTGCTGGAAGTTGCCGAAGCTACCGCCATTGCGGCCGAGGCCCGTAAAGAGTCCCGCGGCGCTCACGCTCGTGAAGACTTCGAAGACCGTGACGACGAAAACTGGCTGTGCCACACCCTGTACTACCCGGGTGTCAAGCGCGTTGCCAAGCGCGGCGTCAACTTTGCGCCGAAGACTGTTCCAGCCTTCGAACCAAAAATCCGGACTTACTAAGGGTGGCTGCTATGTTGAAAGTCGAAGTTTATCGCTACAACCCCGACACCGACGCGGCACCCAAGATGGAGTCGTTCGACGTCGACACCGGCGGCAAGGACCTGATGGTTCTGGATGTGCTGGCACTGATCAAGGAAAAGGACGAGGGTTTCTCGTACCGTCGCTCGTGCCGTGAAGGCGTGTGCGGTTCCGATGGCATGAACATGAACGGCAAGAACGGCCTGGCCTGCATCACCCCGCTGTCCGGCGTGGTCAAGGGCAACAAGCTCGTGCTGCGCCCGCTGCCGGGCCTGCCGGTCATTCGTGACCTGGTCGTCGACATGAGCATCTTCTACAAGCAGTACGAGAAGGTGAAGCCATTCCTGCAGAACGATACGCCGGCTCCGGCCATCGAGCGTCTGCAGTCGCCAGAAGAGCGCGACAAGCTGGACGGCCTGTACGAGTGCATCCTGTGCGCGTGCTGCTCCACTTCGTGCCCGTCGTTCTGGTGGAACCCGGACAAGTTCCTGGGCCCCGCGGCCCTGCTGCAGGCCTACCGCTTCCTGGCTGACAGCCGTGACACCAAGACCCAGGAGCGCCTGGCGTCCCTGGATGACCCGTTCAGCGTGTTCCGCTGCCGCGGGATCATGAACTGCGTCAACGTTTGCCCGAAGGGTCTGAACCCGACCAAGGCAATCGGCCACGTACGTAACATGCTGCTGCAAAGCGGCACCTGATTCAAAGCGTTGTAACTGCAGTAAGCCGAGGTGCGGGTGGTGAGCCCGCACTGAGGTAAACCTGAGCAAGGGCCCACAAAGCCCGCGCTCGATACCTATGAAGATATGAGACCAGCAGGGGCTTTCCGGGCTGGTACCCGGAAAATCAGCAAGATCCAAGTGGCGTGGTTCAGTCGCTGTGTTCGGACTTTTCCATGTTTTCTGAGGCTCTCGCCGATCAGTCCCCTAACCGAGGGTGACCAAGCATGCAAGAAAGCGTGATGCAGCGCATGTGGGAAAGCGCCCACCTTTCAGGTGGTAACGCTGCATATGTGGAAGAGCTCTACGAGCTCTACCTGCACGACCCTAACGCTGTGCCAGAAGAGTGGCGCACTTACTTCCAGAAGTTGCCTGCTGATGGCAGCACCGCTACTGATGTATCGCACTCGACAATCCGCGACCATTTCGTACTGCTGGCAAAGAACCAGCGCCGCGCCCAACCGGTATCTGCCGGGAGCGTGAGCAGTGAACACGAGAAGAAGCAGGTTGAAGTTCTGCGACTGATCCAGGCCTATCGTATGCGCGGCCATCAGGCTGCCAAGCTCGACCCGTTGGGGTTGTGGCAGCGCCCTGCGCCCGTAGACCTGTCGATCAATCACTACGGCTTGACCAATGCCGATCTTGATACGACCTTCCGTGCCGGCGACCTGTACATCGGCAAAGAGGAAGCGAGCCTACGCGAGATCTCCGAGGCGCTCCAGAAGACATATTGTCGCACCATTGGCGCCGAGTTCACCCACATCGTCGATTCCGAGCAGCGCAGCTGGTTCCAGCAGCGCCTGGAAAGCGTGCGCGGCCGTCCGGAATTCTCCGCTGACGTGCAGGCTCACCTGCTCGAGCGCGTGACCGCCGGTGAAGGCCTTGAGAAGTACCTGGGCACCAAGTACCCGGGCACCAAGCGCTTCGGCCTGGAGGGTGGCGAAAGCCTGATCCCGATGCTGGATGAAATGATCCAGCGCTCCGGCTCGTACGGCACTAAAGAAGTCGTGATCGGCATGGCCCACCGTGGCCGTCTGAACGTGCTGGTCAACACCTTCGGCAAGAACCCGCGCGAGCTGTTCGACGAGTTCGAAGGCAAGAAGATGAACGAGCTGGGCTCCGGTGACGTGAAGTATCACCAGGGCTTCTCCTCGAACGTGATGACCACTGGTGGCGAAGTCCACCTGGCCATGGCGTTCAACCCGTCCCACCTGGAAATCGTCTCGCCAGTGGTTGAAGGTTCGGTGCGCGCCCGTCAGGACCGTCGCAACGACACCGTCGGCGACAAGGTGCTGCCGATCTCGATCCACGGCGATGCGGCATTTGCCGGCCAAGGCGTGGTGCTGGAAACCTTCCAGATGTCGCAGACCCGCGGTTTCAAGACCGGCGGTACCGTGCACATCGTCATCAACAACCAGGTCGGTTTCACCATCAGCAACCCACTGGATGCGCGCTCCACCGAGTACGCCACCGACGTTGCCAAGATGATTCAGGCGCCAATCCTGCACGTCAACGGTGATGATCCGGAAGCCGTGCTGTTCGTGACCCAGCTGGCCATCGATTACCGCATGCAGTTCAAGCGTGACGTGGTGGTCGACCTGGTCTGCTACCGTCGTCGCGGCCACAACGAGGCCGACGAGCCAAACGGTACCCAGCCGCTGATGTATCAGCAGATCAGCAAGCAGCGCACCACCCGTGAGCTGTATGCCGAAGCACTGATCCAGGCCGGTCGCATCGACGCCGAGCGCGCTCAGGCCAAGGTCGACGAGTACCGCAATGCCCTGGACAACGGCCTGCACGTGGTAAAAAGCCTGGTCAAGGAGCCGAACCGCGAGCTGTTCGTCGACTGGCGTCCGTACCTGGGCCACGCCTGGACCGCGCGTCACGACACCCGCTTCGACCTCAAGACCCTGCAGGACCTGTCGGCCAAGCTGCTCGAGCTGCCGGAAGGCTTCGTGGTTCAGCGTCAGGTCTCGAAGATCTACGAAGATCGCCAGAAGATGCAGGCCGGTGGCTTGCCGATCAACTGGGGTTACGCAGAGACCATGGCCTACGCCACCCTGCAGTTCGAAGGTCACCCGATCCGCATGACCGGCCAGGACATCGGCCGTGGCACCTTCTCGCACCGTCACGCGGTGTTGCACAACCAGAAGGACGCCAGCACTTACGTGCCGCTGCAGAACCTGTTCCCGGGCCAGCCGCGCTTCGACCTGTACGACTCCTTCCTCTCGGAAGAAGCGGTACTGGCCTTCGAATACGGCTACTCCACCACCACGCCAAACGCGCTGGTGATCTGGGAAGCCCAGTTCGGCGACTTCGCCAACGGTGCGCAAGTGGTGATCGACCAGTTCATCACCAGCGGTGAGCACAAGTGGGGCCGCCTGTGCGGTCTGACCATGCTGCTGCCACACGGCTATGAAGGGCAGGGCCCGGAGCACTCCTCCGCGCGTCTGGAGCGCTACCTGCAGCTGTGCGCCGAGCACAACATCCAGGTGTGCGTCCCGACCACGCCGGCACAGATCTATCACCTGCTGCGTCGTCAGGTCATCCGTCCGCTGCGCAAGCCGCTGGTGGTACTGACGCCCAAGTCGCTGCTGCGCCACAAGCTGGCCATCTCGACTCTGGAAGACCTGGCAGAAGGCTCGTTCCAGACCGTGATCCCGGAAATCGACACCCTGGATCCGGCCAAGGTCGATCGCCTGGTACTGTGCAGCGGCAAGGTCTACTACGACCTGCTGGAAAAACGCCGTGCCGAAGGCCGCGAAGACATCGCGATCGTGCGTATCGAGCAGCTGTACCCGTTCCCGGAAGACGACCTAGTCGAAATCCTGGCGCCGTACACCAACCTCAAGCATGCCGTCTGGTGTCAAGAAGAGCCGATGAACCAGGGCGCCTGGTACAGCAGTCAGCACCACATGCGCCGTATCCTGGGCCGCCACAACAAGGCGCTGGTCCTGGAATACGCCGGCCGCGACGCTTCTGCCGCGCCAGCGTGTGGATACGCTTCGAAGCACGCCGAACAGCAGGAAAAACTGCTGCAAGACGCCTTCACTGTCTAACGCCTTCGCGCACCTGAAACCGAATTTAAGGAAACACAGATAATGGCTATCGAGATCAAAGCCCCAACCTTCCCGGAATCGGTTGCCGACGGCACCGTTGCCACCTGGCACAAGAAGCCGGGCGAAGCCGTCAAGCGTGACGAGCTGATCGTCGACATCGAGACCGACAAGGTCGTCCTGGAAGTATTGGCCACCGCCGATGGCGTGATGGGCGACATCGTCAAGGGCGAGGGCGACACCGTCCTGTCCGACGAAGTGCTGGGTTCGATCGTTGAAGGTGGCGCCGCCGCCGCTCCAGCTGCCGCTCCAGCCGCTGCTGCCCCGGCTGCTGCCGCTGCCGACGCTGGCGAAGACGACCCGGTTGCCGCGCCAGCCGCGCGCAAGCTGGCTGAAGAGAACGGCATCGACCTGGCTACCGTTGCCGGCACCGGCAAAGGCGGTCGCGTCACCAAGGAAGACGTGGTGGCTGCAGTCGCCAACAAGAAGTCGGCACCTGCCGCTGCGCCGGCTGCCAAGCCTGCCGCTGCCGCTGCTGCCCCGGTTGTGACCGCCGCTGGCGACCGCACCGAGAAGCGCGTGCCGATGACCCGCCTGCGTGCCAAGATCGCCGAGCGTCTGGTCGAAGCCCAGTCCAACATGGCGATGCTGACCACCTTCAACGAAGTCGACATGACCGAAGTCATGGCCCTGCGTTCGAAGTACAAGGACCTGTTCGAGAAGACCCATAACGGCGTGCGCCTGGGCTTCATGTCGTTCTTCGTCAAGGCCGCCACCGAAGCGCTGAAGCGTTTCCCGGCTGTCAACGCCTCGATCGACGGCAACGACATCGTCTACCACGGCTTCGCCGACGTCGGCGTAGCCGTCTCCAGCGACCGTGGCCTGGTGGTGCCGGTACTGCGTAACGCCGAGTCGATGAGCCTGGCTGAAATCGAGAACGGCATCGCCACCTTCGGCAAGAAAGCCCGTGACGGCAAACTGTCGATCGAAGAAATGACCGGCGGTACCTTCACCATCACCAACGGCGGTACGTTCGGTTCGATGATGTCGACCCCGATCGTCAACCCGCCGCAGGCCGCCATTCTCGGCATGCACAACATCATCCAGCGTCCGATGGCCATCAACGGCCAAGTGGTCATTCGCCCGATGATGTACCTGGCGCTGTCGTACGATCACCGCCTGATCGACGGCAAGGAAGCGGTAACCTTCCTGGTCACCATCAAGAACCTGCTGGAAGATCCGTCTCGCCTGCTGCTGGACATCTAACCCTCTGGCTGCGTACCGTTCGGCCCCTGGCTTCGAAAGAAGCGGGGCCGCGCGGTTCGCGGCTTGTAGCTTGTAGCTGATAAGGAATCTTTTATGACCCAGAAATTCGACGTAGTGGTGATTGGTGCAGGTCCTGGCGGCTATGTGGCTGCCATCAAGGCTGCCCAACTTGGTCTGAAGACTGCCTGTATCGAGAAATACACCGACGCCGAGGGCAAACTGGCCCTGGGCGGCACCTGCCTGAACGTAGGTTGCATTCCGTCCAAGGCGCTGCTGGACAGCTCCTGGAAGTACAAGGAAGCCAAAGAGAGCTTCAACGTCCACGGTATCTCCACGGGCGAAGTGAAGATGGACGTCGCCGCGATGGTTGGCCGCAAGGCTGGCATCGTCAAGAACCTGACCGGTGGCGTTGCCACCCTGTTCAAGGCCAACGGTGTTACCTCGATCCAGGGCCACGGCAAACTGCTGGCTGGCAAGAAAGTCGAAGTCACCAAGGCTGACGGCACCACTGAAATCATCGAAGCCGAAAACGTGATCCTGGCGTCCGGTTCGCGTCCGATCGACATTCCGCCGGCTCCGGTCGACCAGAACGTCATCGTCGACTCCACCGGCGCCCTGGAATTCCAAACCGTACCTAAGCGCCTGGGCGTGATCGGTGCTGGCGTGATCGGCCTGGAGCTGGGCTCGGTATGGGCTCGCCTGGGTGCTGAAGTCACCGTTCTGGAAGCCCTGGACACCTTCCTGATGGCTGCCGACACCGCCGTGTCGAAAGAAGCCCAGAAGACCCTGACCAAGCAAGGCCTGGACATCAAGCTGGGCGCTCGCGTCACCGGCTCGAAAGTCAACGGCAACGAAGTCGAAGTGACCTACACCAACGCCGAAGGCGAGCAGAAGATCACCTTCGACAAGCTGATCGTCGCGGTCGGCCGTCGCCCGGTGACCACCGACCTGCTGGCCTCCGACAGCGGCGTGACCATCGATGAGCGTGGCTATATCTTCGTCGACGATCACTGCGCTACCAGCGTGCCGGGCGTGTTCGCCATCGGCGACGTGGTACGCGGCATGATGCTGGCGCACAAGGCCTCGGAAGAGGGCATCATGGTCGTCGAGCGCATCAAGGGCCACAAAGCCCAGATGAACTACGACCTGATCCCATCGGTTATCTACACCCACCCGGAAATCGCATGGGTCGGCAAGACCGAACAAGCCTTGAAGGCCGAGGGTGTTGAGGTTAACGTAGGCACCTTCCCGTTCGCGGCCAGCGGCCGTGCGATGGCGGCCAACGACACCGGTGGTTTCGTCAAGGTCATCGCCGATGCCAAGACCGACCGCGTACTGGGTGTGCACGTGATTGGCCCATCGGCTGCCGAGCTGGTTCAGCAGGGCGCAATCGCAATGGAATTCGGCACCAGTGCCGAGGATCTGGGCATGATGGTCTTCAGCCATCCAACCCTGTCCGAAGCGTTGCATGAAGCAGCGCTGGCAGTGAATGGCGGCGCCATTCACGTAGCCAACCGTAAGAAGCGTTAATTATAAGAAACCACGGCGGGCTGCCCGTCGTGAGTCTTGCGTGCATGACTCACCGCGGAACGTCCGCCGGACCGGATCACACGGGAAAACCGGGGTCAACGGTCACAGGTGGTGCGGCGCCAGCAATGGCGCAGCGCCGAAGCGCAGTACCTAACGAAGACGGTAAAAAGCATGAATCTTCACGAGTATCAGGGTAAGCAGCTGTTCGCTGAATACGGCCTGCCAGTTTCCAAGGGTTTCGCAGTCGACACCCCTGAAGCTGCAGCAGAAGCCTGCGACAAGATCGGCGGTTCCGAGTGGGTTGTAAAAGCCCAGGTTCACGCAGGTGGTCGCGGTAAAGCGGGCGGCGTCAAGCTGGTTCGCAGCAAGGAAGACGCCAAGGCGTTCGCTGCGCAATGGTTGGGCAAGCGTCTGGTTACCTACCAGACCGACGCCAACGGTCAGCCAGTGACCAAGATCCTGGTCGAATCCTGCACTGACATCGCCAAAGAGCTGTACCTGGGCGCTGTAGTCGATCGCTCGAGCCGCCGCATCGTGTTCATGGCCTCCACCGAAGGTGGCGTGGACATCGAGAAAGTTGCTCACGAAACTCCTGAGAAGATCATCAAGGCAACTATCGATCCGCTGGTCGGCGCTCAGCCGTTCCAGGGTCGTGAACTGGCATTCCAGCTGGGTCTGGAAGGCAAGCAAGTTGCTCAGTTCGCCAAGATTTTCGTCGGCCTGGCCAAGCTCTTCAAAGAGCACGACCTAGCCCTGCTGGAAGTCAACCCGCTGGTCATCAAGGCCGACGGCGACCTGCACTGCCTGGACGCGAAGATCAACATCGACGCAAACGCCATGTACCGTCAGCCTAAGCTGAAAACCTTCCACGACCCGTCGCAGGACGATCCTCGTGAGGCCCACGCTGCCAGCTTCGAGCTGAACTACGTGGCCCTGGAAGGCAACATCGGCTGCATGGTCAACGGTGCCGGCCTGGCCATGGGTACCATGGACATCGTCAACCTGCACGGCGGCAAGCCAGCCAACTTCCTCGACGTAGGCGGCGGTGCCACCAAAGAGCGCGTTACCGAAGCGTTCAAGATCATTCTGTCCGACAGCAATGTCGCGGCCGTTCTGGTCAACATCTTCGGCGGCATCGTTCGCTGCGACATGATTGCCGAAGGCATCATCGGTGCAGTGAAAGAAGTCGGCGTTAAAGTTCCGGTCGTCGTTCGCCTCGAAGGCAACAACGCCGAACTGGGCGCTAAAGTACTGGCAGAAAGCGGTTTGAACATCATTGCGGCAACCAGCCTGACCGACGCTGCTCAACAAGTTGTCAAAGCTGCGGAGGGCAAGTAATGAGCGTCCTGATCAATAAAGACACCAAAGTCATCTGCCAGGGCTTCACCGGCTCGCAGGGTACTTTCCACTCCGAACAAGCCATCGCCTACGGCACCAAGATGGTCGGCGGCGTTACCCCAGGCAAGGGTGGCACCACCCACCTGGGCCTGCCGGTGTTCAACACCGTCAAGGAAGCTGTGGAAGCGACCGGCGCTGACGCTTCGGTCATCTACGTTCCGGCTCCGTTCTGCAAGGACTCGATCCTGGAAGCGGCCTTCGGCGGCATCAAGCTGATCGTCTGCATCACCGAAGGCATTCCTACCCTGGACATGCTGGATGCCAAGGTCAAGTGCGACGAGCTGGGCGTTACCCTGATCGGCCCTAACTGCCCAGGTGTCATCACCCCGGGCGAGTGCAAGATCGGCATCATGCCAGGCCACATCCACCTGCCAGGCAAGGTTGGTATCGTGTCGCGTTCCGGCACCCTGACCTACGAAGCTGTGAAGCAGACCACCGACGCCGGCTTCGGCCAGTCGACCTGCGTCGGCATCGGCGGTGACCCGATCCCAGGCTCCAACTTCATCGACATCCTGAAGCTGTTCCAGGAAGACCCGAAGACCGAAGCGATCGTCATGATCGGTGAGATCGGCGGTTCGGCTGAAGAAGAGGCGGCTGCCTACATCAAGGCCCACGTCACCAAGCCTGTCGTTTCCTACATCGCCGGTGTTACTGCACCTGCGGGCAAGCGCATGGGCCACGCTGGCGCCATCATTTCTGGCGGCAAAGGCACTGCGGACGAGAAGTTCGCTGCGCTGCAGGACGCGGGTGTGAAAACCGTGCGTTCCCTGGCTGACATCGGCAAGGCCCTGGCCGAGCTGACTGGCTGGGAAGCCAAGAAGTAAGTAACACGTAGTACCCCCCACGCGCACAGAGGCCACCTTCGGGTGGCCTTTGTCGTTGTATGGCACATAAAGGGTGCTTCGGAAAATTCGATTACCCCAATCAGGATTTTCAACCAGACATTCGCGCGATTCAGCAATAAATTGTCGCCTAACACGGTCAACCAGACGACAAACATGTACGCACATCGGACAAGCAGCACTGTGCCAGTGCGTTTGTTGGGTAAAACGGTTAATCTACGCGTTCACTCTGTGCCCGTACCCCAAAAGGGAACGACACGCTAAACGGGTCTGGCCTATCAGGCCGGGCAGCATTTCCCTCACCCATGGGGAAATCCCTTCTCGAATCCCGATTTCAGCAGTGTGGTACTACCCTAAATGAAAGTTTTAAAAGGCCAGGATATCCTGGCACTTGGCTTTATGACGTTTGCGCTTTTCGTGGGCGCCGGCAACATCATCTTCCCGCCGATCGTCGGTCTGCAGTCAGGGCCGCACGTGTGGATGGCCGCACTGGGCTTCCTGGTGACTGCTGTGGGCCTGCCAGTCATCACCGTGGTCGCTCTGGCCAAGGTCGGTGGCGGGATGGATGCACTGAGCAGCCCGATCGGCAAGTTCTTCGGTGGCCTGCTCGCGGCCGTCTGCTACCTCTCGGTCGGCCCGCTGTTCGCGACCCCGCGCACCGCGACCGTGTCGTTCGAAGTGGGTGTGGCGCCGCTGACTGGTGAAAGCCCGCTGGCGCTGTTCATCTACAGCCTGGTGTACTTCGCCGTGGTGCTGGCAGTTTCCATGTATCCGGGCAAGCTGCTCGATACCGTGGGCCGTTTCCTTGCGCCGCTGAAAATCATCGCCCTGGCTGCGCTGGGCATTGCCGCGTTCGCGTTGCCGGCGGGTAGCATGGGTGAGGCGCAGCCCGCTTACGCGGCTGCGGCATTCTCCAAAGGCTTTTCCGATGGTTACCTGACCATGGATACCCTGGGCGCGCTGGTGTTCGGTATCGTCATCGTCAACGCTATCCGCTCGCGCGGTGTCGAGTCGCCGAAGCTGATCACCCGCTATGCCATCATTGCCGGCCTGATTGCTGGTGTGGGCCTGGCGCTGGTGTACATCAGCCTGTTCCGGCTGGGCGCTACCAGCCACGATATCGCGGCGGATGCCACCAACGGTGCCGCGGTATTGCACGCCTATGTACAGCACACCTTCGGCTCGCTCGGCAGTGGCTTCCTCGCCGTACTGATCGCGCTGGCCTGCCTGGTGACTGCGGTTGGCCTGACCTGTGCCTGCGCCGAGTACTTCAGCCAGATCCTGCCGCTGTCGTACCGCGCACTGGTGGTGATCCTGGCGGGCTTCTCGCTGCTGATCTCCAACCTGGGCCTGACCAAGCTGATCATGTTCTCGATCCCGGTGCTGACCGCCATCTACCCGCCCTGCATCGTGGTGGTGGGCCTGAGCTTCGTCAAAGACCTGTGGAACTCGCCGGCGCGCATCCTCGCGCCGGTGATGCTGGTGTCGCTGGTGTTCGGCATGGTCGACGCAGTCAAGGGCAGCGGAATTGCCCATGTGCTGCCGGATTTCATGGCGCACTTGCCGCTGAGCGATCAAGGCCTGGCATGGTTGGTGCCTTCGGTGGTGACGCTGTTTGGTGCCGTGGCCTGCGACCGTATGCTGGGCAAGCCCCGCGAGGCGCTGGCCTGATGGCATAGGTTGAAGCCTGAGGGCGGCACCGGCCACAAGCCGTAAGGTGCCCGCCAAGGGTGGAAATACGAAAGCCCCGTATCCGCAAGGATGCGGGGCTTTTTGTTTCCTGTGCCGGCCTCTTCGCGGCTTACCGCCGCGAAGAGGCCGGCATCAACAGCGCAGTTTCAGCGTAAAAGGTGTGCCTTTTACCACTGGCCAACGTCGAATCCGGGACTCTACTCTTTATGCACCTGGCCCTCGGGAACCCTGCATGAACTTCATCCAAAGCAACCTCCACAACCTCCTGGCCGTCTGCTGGTTCGCGCTCTGCTGGGGGGGCTATACCCGCTATGCCATCTGGAAGGGCCGCGATACCGCCTGCCTGGCCAGTGTCCTGCATCTTTACCGCGAAGACTGGATGCGGCGCATGCTGCTGCGAGACAACCGGATCGCCGACGCCAGTGTGATCGGCAACCTGGAGCGCAATGCCTCGTTCTTCGCCTCCAGCACCTTGATTATCCTGGCTGGCATCCTGACCGTGCTGGGGGCCTCGGACCGCGCGCTGTCGTTGCTGGCTGACCTGCCTTTGGTGCAGCAGGCCTCGCAGGGCATGTCGGAGATCAAGCTGCTGTGCCTGGCAATGGTCTTCGTTTATGCGTTCTTCACGTTCAGCTGGTGCATGCGCCAGTACAACTTTGCTGCCGTACTGGTGGGCTCCGCGCCCATGATCGGCGAGCGCCTGGTCAATGAACTTGAACGCAAGGCCTTTGCCTCGCGGGCGGCGAGGGTGCTGTCGCTGGCCGCCAACCAGTTCAACTTCGGGTTGCGCTCTTATTACTTCGGCATGGCCATGCTCACCTGGTTCATCAGCCCTTGGCTGTTCATGGTGGTGAGTGTCGGCGTGGTATTGGTGTTGTACCGTCGCGAGTTCCATTCCGATGTACTGGAAGTCATGGTATTCACACCCACAGAAAATGCGCCCACCGACACTAACAAGGAAAGTGCCAGCCTCAATACCTGAAACGTTTAATCGGTAAATGGCAGGTACAAAAAAACCCGACAATGTCGGGTTTTTTTGTACAGCGCGATTACTGCTTGGCAGGCTCGGCTGGCGCAGTCGATGGAGCCGGAGTTGCCGGTGCGGCTTCTTCGGCAGCCTTCTGCTCGGCTTCGGCCTGATCTTTGGCGGCTTCGGCGTTTTCCTTGGCAGCGTCGTTCATTTTATCCTGAGCTTCGCCCATCTTTTCCTGGGCTTGCTCAGCGTGTTGCTGTGCGTCTTGGGCTTTGTCTTCGCTCGCTTTATCGCAAGCAGCCAGGCCCATGGCAGCAGCCAGCATCAGAGCAAAAGCAAATGGTTTACGCATGGGGGTGTTTCTCCTTGGTGGAATAAGTGACTTGTTCCTTCGAGTTCGGCCATGCGGGAATAGTTCCGCATCAGTTACAGATATATAACACCGCGTTCTATATAGACTTTTTGCCACTTTTATGCCGCTGCGGCAGTGATCAGGAACTGTACCGATGAGCGATTCAAGTTTGCTGCCCATGGCCGAACGCTTCTTGTCGGCATTGAAACATTGCCAAGTGTTGCAAATGCAAGTGGCCCATGCGGACCGCGACGGCATGACGCTGTTATTGCCCTGGTCGCCCGCCATCGTCGGCAACCCGCAGACCGGCGCGGTGCACGGCGGCGCCCTGACCACGCTGATGGACACCACCTGCGGCATGGCGACGCTCTGTGTGCTGCCCAGCTTCGAGGTGTGCCCGACCCTGGACCTGCGCATCGACTACATGCACCCGGCAGAAGCGGGCAAGGCCATCTACGGCCATGCCCAGTGCTATCGGGTTACCCGTGACGTGATCTTCACCCGTGGCACAGCCTACCAGGACGACCCCAGTCAGCCGATCTGCCAAGTGGTGGGCACCTTCATGCGCCTGGGGCAGGAAATCAAAGGCGGCATTCGTTTCGGCAAAAGCCTGAAGGAGGCCGGCGTATGATTCCCCAGGACGTTCGTATGCGGCTCAACCAAGCGCATGCCGTGGGCGACTACCAGCCCTTGCTAGGCCTGATCCCCTACGCCGGCCTGATCGGTATCGAGTGCGAGCGCCAGGGCGATGACCTGCTGTTCCGCCTGCCGGCCAACCCGGACAACATTGGTAACCCTTTGCTGCCCGCCATCCATGGTGGGGTGATCGCCGGCTTCATGGAGCTCTCTGCCGCCTTGTACCTGCTTATTTACAGCGAGAGTGCAAGCATCCCGAAAATCATCGACTTTTCCATCGACTACCTGCGCGCCGGGCATTTTCGTGACACTTACGCGCAGTGCCAGCTGTGGCGCCAGGGCCGGCGTGTGACCAATGTGGCGATCACCGCCTGGCAAGGCGATCGGCAATCGCCGATCGCCACAGCCCGTGCGCATTTCAAGATAGAACCGGAAAAGCCCTTGAAATCGTCCGGGCAGCCCCCATCTGCATGACATCCGCCAGTAAACGCATGCCGAATCGGCTGCAAGGCGCCCACTGCCATCAGATCGGAGTTTTGAAGACCATGAGTGTGGAAACACAAAAAGAAACCCTGGGCTTCCAGACCGAGGTAAAGCAGCTGCTGCACCTCATGATTCATTCCTTGTACTCGAACAAGGAAATTTTCCTGCGTGAGCTGATTTCCAACGCTTCCGACGCTGTCGACAAGCTGCGTTTCGAAGCCCTGGCCAAGCCAGAGCTGTTCGAAGGTGACAGCGACCTGAAGATCCGCGTGAGCTTCGACAAGGACGCCGGTACCGTGACCCTCGAGGACAACGGCATTGGCATGAGCCGCGTAGACGTGATCGCGCACCTGGGCACCATCGCCAAGTCCGGCACTGCTGACTTCATGAAGAACCTCACCGGTGACCAGAAGAAGGACTCGCACCTGATCGGCCAGTTCGGCGTGGGCTTCTACTCGGCCTTCATCGTTGCCGACAAGGTCGACGTGTTCAGCCGCCGTGCCGGCCAGCCGGCTGCCGAGGGCGTGCACTGGTCGTCCAAAGGCGAGGGCGACTTCGAAGTTGCCACTGTCGAAAAACCACAGCGCGGCACCCGCATCGTCCTGCACCTGAAGAAGGACGAGCAAGAGTTCGCCGATGGCTGGCGCCTGCGCAACGTGGTCAAGAAGTACTCCGACCACATCGCCCTGCCAATCCAGCTGCCTAAAGAGCAACCTGCCGCCGAAGGCGAAGAGCAGCCGGCCGAGGAATGGGAAACCGTCAACCGCGCCAGTGCCCTGTGGACCCGTCCGCGTACCGAGATCAAGGACGAGGAATACCAGGAGTTCTACAAGCACATCGGCCATGACTTCGAAAACCCGCTGGCCTGGAGCCACAACAAGGTCGAAGGCAAGCTCGAGTACAATTCGCTGCTGTACGTACCGGCCCGCGCGCCGTTCGACCTGTACCAGCGCGAAGCACCGCGCGGCCTGAAGCTGTACGTGCAGCGCGTGTTCATCATGGACCAGGCCGAGTCGTTCCTGCCGCTGTACCTGCGCTTCATCAAGGGTGTGGTCGACTCCAACGACCTGTCGCTGAACGTCTCCCGCGAGATCCTGCAGAAAGACCCGATCATCGATTCGATGAAGACCGCGCTGACCAAGCGCGTGCTGGACATGCTGGAGAAGCTGGCGAAGAACGAGCCAGAGCAGTACAAGGGCTTCTGGAAAAACTTCGGCCAGGTGCTGAAGGAAGGCCCGGCCGAGGACTTCGCCAACAAGGAAAAGATCGCCGGCCTGCTGCGCTTCGCTTCCACCCAGGACGACAGCGGCGAGCAAAGCGTTGCCCTGGCGGATTACCTGGCCCGCGCCAAAGAAGGCCAGGACAAGATCTACTACCTCACCGGCGAGTCGTACGCGCAGGTCAAGAACAGCCCGCACCTGGAAGTCTTCCGCAAGAAAGGCATCGAAGTGCTGCTGCTGACCGACCGCATCGACGAGTGGCTGATGAGCTACCTCAACGAGTTCGATGGCAAAGCTTTCGTCGATGTCGCCCGTGGCGACCTGGACCTGGGCAAGCTGGACTCCGAAGAGGACAAGAAGGCCCAGGAAGAAGTCGCCAAGGATAAAGAAGGCCTGGTCGAGCGCCTGAAAGGCGCGCTGGGTGACAGCGTCGCTGAAGTGCGTGTGTCGCACCGCCTGACCGACTCGCCGGCGATCCTCGCCATCGGCGAACAGGACCTCGGCCTGCAGATGCGCCAGATCCTCGAAGCCAGCGGGCAGAAGGTGCCGGACTCCAAGCCGATCTTCGAATTCAACCCGACCCACCCGCTGATCGAGAAGCTCGACAACGAGCAGAGCGAAGACCGCTTCGCCGAGCTGTCGCACATCCTCTTCGACCAGGCGGCCCTGGCGGCCGGTGACAGCCTGAAGGACCCGGCGGCTTACGTTCGTCGCCTGAACAAGCTGTTGGTCGAGCTGTCTGCTTGAGTTGATGCATAGGAAAGCCCGCTTCGGCGGGCTTTTTTCATGGTGAATGCCAAAGGAGTGCTTGATGAGCAAGGTAATCGTCGAATCGCTGGTCTATCACCTGTCCGGCAAGACGTATGAAAGCCGCCTGGTGTATGAGCCAGGGGCGCTGGGGCGCCCGGGCCTGGTGATGGCGCCGAACTGGATGGGTATTGGCGAAGGTGCCGAGCGCATTGCCAAGGAAGTGGCCGAGAAGGGTTACGTGGTGCTGATTGCCGACCTGTATGGGCAATCGGTGCGGCCCTCTAATGCCGACGAGGCAGGGGCGGCGATGATGCCGTTGAAGAACGACCGTGGCGAGCTGCGCAAGCGCATGAACGGGGCGCTGGAACAACTGCTGGCGCAGTCGAAGGCATTGCTGGAGCCTGGCAAGGTGGCCACCTTCGGCTTCTGCTTTGGCGGTTGCTGCGCCCTGGAGCTGGCCCGTACCGGCGCCGACCTGCGGGCTGCGGTGTCGTTCCATGGCACATTGGATACCCCCAACCCTGAAGATGCCAAGCACATCAAGGGCTCGGTGCTGGTGTTGCATGGTGCGTCCGACCCGCTGGTGCCGAGAGAGCAACTGCCGGCGTTCGAGGAAGAAATGAACGCGGCCAAAGTAGATTGGCAACTGCTGAGCTACGGCGGCGCGGTGCACTCGTTCACCGACCCGAATGCCAATGTGCCGGGCAAGATGCAGTATGACCGCAAGACCTCGGAGCGGGCGTTCCGCTCGATGCACAATCTGCTCACTGAGGTGTTCCAGCGCTGATGGCACGTTGGGGCTGCGCAGCAGCCCCAGTTTAGCGGGGCAACTCGATCCGAGAAGTCTCCCCTGGCACCACTGGCCAATCCCCCGCAGCCCACCTCGCCCTGGCCCGCTCGATCAACTCTGGGTCACTCGCCACAAAATTCCAGTTCATCCGCCGCGGCCCATCCAGCGGTTCGCCGCCGATCAACACCAATTGGCATTCACCTTGGGCATACAAGGTGATTGCTTCGCCTTCGGGCAGTACCACCAGGCTGCAGGGTTCGACGTCCTCATCGTTCACCAGCAGCTCGCCATCGAGCAGATACAGCGCCCGTTGCGCAGGCTCGGCAGGCACCAGCAGCGTGGTCGCCGGCTGCATCTGCACGTACGCGTAAAGGGTGGGGGAGAGCACCGGCACCGGCGATTCCAGGCAAAAACCGCTTCCGGCAATCATGCAGATACGTACGCCGAGGTTATCGCTCACCGGCAGGCTGGCCGCAGGGTGATGGCTGTAATGCGGCTCGCCTTGCTCAAGCGTGCGCGGCGATGCCAGCCACACCTGCAGCCCATGCAGGCGCGAACCCTGCGTCAGGGCATCCGCAGGTGTGCGTTCGACATGTGCCACGCCGCGGCCGGCAGTCATCCAGCTGACATCCCCGGGTAAAACGCGCTGGTTCGAGCCCAGGCTGTCCTTGTGCAAAATCGCCCCTTCAAACAGGTAGGTCAGCGTCGACAGCCCGATATGCGGGTGCTGACGGATGTCCATGCCATGGCCTGGCGCGTAGTCGGTTTCCAGCATATGGTCGAAGAACACGAACGGGCCAACGCTGCGGCATTGGGCCGAAGGCAGTGGGCGCAGGATCGGCTGGCCCTCGACCGATTCAGCACGCGGGCGGATGATCAGGGGGCTGCTCATGTTGGGCTCCAGGCGGGGGCGAGTGCGCCCAGCATAGCGGTTTGCCAGGCAATGCTGAACCGTCGGTTGCACCGGTCGGTCTACTCTGTTCATACCCGAAGAAGGATGCTGCCCATGATCGCCAGAGCGCTGGCCTGCCTGCTGTTATCCGCAGGGTTGTGCCACGCGGCACAGGCGCGTGACTACCGTTACAGTGACGCCCACCTGCACTATGTGGACTTCTTTCAGGAGACCGAGGGCATGCCTGCCCTGATCAAGGCCATGGATGAGGCGGGGGTGGAGCACGCGATGATCTCCGGCGTACCGGTGGCCAAGAAATGGCACGAGGACGAACCCAAGCGCCCTCGCTACTACGCCGGTGACGATGCTGATGCCTACTGGTATAGCGCCACCGATACCTACGTGGCAGCTGCAGTGCTACAGCTGCCCGAAACGCAGCGTAAACGCTTTCATCCGTTTCTAACCGGCTTCAATCCGGTAGACAAGAACGCGGTCAGCCATATCGAGCGCATGCTCGACCTCTATCCCGGTCTGTGGCAGGGCATTGGCGAAGTTTTTACCCGCCACGACGACCTGACCGCCCTTACCAGTGGCGATACGCCGCGCGCCAATAACGAGGCCATGACACGCATCTATCACCTGGCGGCCGAGCGCGACATGCCGGTGCTGCTGCATTCGAACATCACCTCCAAGCGTGAGCGCAACCCGCTGTACCTGGCCGAAATCGAAGAGCCGCTGCGCAATCACCCACATACCCGTTTCATCTGGGCGCATGCGGGCACGAGCATGGAAATTCATCGGCACCAGACGCAGATGGATTTTCTGCTGCCGGTGCTGACGCGCTTGCTGGAGGATTACCCGAACCTGTATATCGACTTGTCGTGGAGCGTGCTGGAGCCCTATCTGCTGGATGACAAGGGCGAGCCGCGCAAGGCATGGGTGGCGTTGGTCGAGCGCTACCCGGAGCGGTTCATGCTCGGGTCCGATGTGGTGGGTAAATTCGGTAGCGTTGGTGAGCAGATGCACGGCTTCAAGCCGTTTCTGGATGCTTTGCCGGAGGGGGTGGCCAAGCAGGTGGCGCGGGACAACTTCCTGGCGGTGTTGCCTAAAGCCCGCTAGCTGTGTGTACCGGCTGCTTCGCGTGCAGGTGTGGGCTGGCCTGAGAAGAGGCCGGTGCAGGCCACTACAAAGCTGACACGCAAAAAAACGCCCCGAACCAGTCGGGGCGTTTTTACTGCATCAAGGCCTTACTTGCCTTCCCAGCGCTTGAGCACCAGGGTGGCGTTGGTGCCGCCAAAGCCGAAGCTGTTGCTCATGACCGTGTCGATCTTGGCGTTTTCTTCGGTTTTGCGCAGGATCGGCAGGTCGGCGACCTCCGGGTCCAGCTCGTCGATGTTGGCGGAGCCGGCGATGAAGTTGTTTTCCATCATCAGCAGGCAGTAGATCGCCTCGTGCACGCCAGCGGCGCCCAGCGAGTGGCCGGACAGGCTCTTGGTCGAGCTGATCTTCGGCGCTTTGTCGCCGAACACTGCACGAACACCCTTGATCTCGGCAACGTCACCGACCGGGGTCGAAGTGCCGTGGGTGTTCAGGTAGTCGATCGGGGTGTCGACGGTGGCCAGCGCCTGCTGCATGCAGCGGATGGCGCCTTCGCCGCTTGGGGCGACCATGTCGTAGCCGTCGGACGTCGCGCCGTAGCCGACGATCTCGGCGTAGATCTTGGCGCCACGGGCCAGAGCGTGCTCCAGCTCCTCGACCACCACCATGCCGCCACCGCCCGCGATGACGAAGCCATCACGGTCGGCGTCGTAGGCGCGCGAGGCCAGTTCCGGGGTTTCGTTGCGCTTGGTCGACAGGGCGCCCATGGCATCGAACAGGAACGACTGGCTCCAGTGCTCTTCTTCACCGCCACCGGCGAAGACGATGTCCTGTTTGCCCCACTGGATCTGCTCCAGCGCGGTGCCGATGCAGTGTGCCGAAGTGGCGCAGGCCGACGAGATCGAGTAGTTCAGGCCCTTGATCTTGAACGGCGTGGCCAGGCACGCCGAAACGGTGCTGCCCATGGTGCGGGTGACGCGGTACGGGCCGACGCGCTTGACGCCTTTCTCGCGCAGCGTGTCCAGCGCTTCCATCTGGTTGAGGGTCGAGGCGCCGCCGGAGCCAGCCACCAGGCCGGTACGCGGGTTGGAAACCTGCTCTTCGGTCAGGCCGGCGTCCTTGATCGCGTCCTGCATTGCCAGGTAGGCGTACGCCGCAGCGTGGCCGACGAAGCGGTAGACCTTGCGGTCGATCAGTTCTTCGAGGTTGAGGTCGATGGAGCCGGAAACCTGGCTACGCAGCCCCTGTTCCTTGTATTCCGGGTTGTAACGGATACCCGGACGGCTGTTGCGCAGGTTTTCGGTGACGGTAGCTTTGTCATTGCCCAGGCACGATACGATGCCCAGACCAGTGATAACGACGCGGCGCATGCGAATAACCCTTAGAAATTGTCAGTGGAGGTGAACACGCCGACCCGCAGGGCTTCGGCCGTGTAGATCTCGCGGCCGTCAACGCTGACCGAGCCATCGGCGATGGCCATGTTCAGCTTGCCCTTCAGGACGCGCTTGATGTGAATGTTGTAGGTGACTTTCTTGGCGGTAGGCAATACCTGGCCAAAGAATTTCACTTCACCCGAACCCAGGGCGCGGCCACGGCCTGGCAGGCCCTGCCAGCCGAGGAAGAAACCTACCAGCTGCCACATGGCATCGAGGCCCAGGCAGCCCGGCATCACCGGGTCGCCTTCGAAGTGGCAGGCGAAGAACCACAGGTCCGGGGTGATATCCAGCTCGGCGACCAATTCACCTTTGCCGTACTTGCCGCCTTCTTCGCTGATATGGGTGATGCGATCGACCATCAGCATGTTCGGCGCGGGCAGTTGCGCATTACCTGGGCCGAACAGCTCACCGCGACTGCAGCGCAGCAGGTCTTCCCGAGTAAAGGCGTGTTGTTTGGTCATGCGAGCTCCTCAATAACCCCCTGCGGCAGGGGATGAATCTTCCCGGCCAACCCGGCATCTCTGTGGGTGGCAGCCTACAGGTAGACTATTGCGTTGTGGTGAAAGTCACAGCCCACCTGGCGAAAGAAGTACAGGTGTGCACTGAAACGTCTATTTTCAGGGCCGAAGAAGGTCCTGTCCAGTCCTTAAGACTGCCGCACTTTAGCATTTATCGCCAGTCGCGGCTGTCCGGCCGGGTAACCAGCGTTGCAATACCCGCTGCAGCTCGGTGCGGCGGAAGGGTTTGCTCAGGTAATCGTTCATGCCAGCGGCCATGCAGCGCTCGCGGTCGCCCTGCAGCGCGTTGGCGGTCAAGGCGATGATCGGTAGCTGGCCGCCGTTGGGCAGCAGGCGAATGCGCCGGGTGGCCTCGTAACCGTCCACCTGCGGCAGGCGGCAGTCCATCAGGATGGCGGCGAACTGCTGCTGGCTGACCTGATCCACGGCCTGGATGCCATCGTGGGCCACGCTGACTTCCAGCCCCAGGCTGCGCAGCATGGCCTCGATGACGCTCTGATTGACCGGATTGTCCTCCACCAGCAGGATGCGCTCACCTTCGGCCAGCGGCCCCTGGGCTGCCATGGCGCCTGGCAACTCAGCCGGTACGGCACTGGCCAGGGCCAGCGGCATTTCCAGCGTGAAGGTCGACCCCAGCCCTTCGCGGCTTTCGCCACGCAGCTTGCCGCCCATGCGCTCAGCCAGGGTGCGGGCGATGGACAGCCCCAGGCCGGTACCGCCGTAACGCCGCGAAATGGAGCTGTCGGCCTGCTGGAAGGCGACGAACATCATTTCCAGGCGCTCGCTGTCGATACCGATGCCGGTGTCGCGCACGCTGCAGGTGAACCACAGGGTCTGGCGGTCGAGCACCTGCCAGCGGGCTTCGACCTGCACCTGGCCGCGTTCGGTGAACTTCAGCGCATTGCCCACCAGGTTGAGGAGGATCTGGCGGATCCGCGTCGGGTCGCCAACCACGTGCAACGGCTCGCGTTCAGCGGGCAATTGCAGGTACAGCTCCAGGCCGCGCTGCTGCGCGCCGTGCTGGAACGACTGCACGCTGCTGGCGATCAGCTCGGCGAGGTTGAAGTCGATGTGCTCCAACTGCAGCGTGGTGCGCTCGATGCGCGAGAAATCGAGGATATCGTTGATCACCTTCAACAAGTGCCCGGTGGATTCGCTGGCCACGGCCGTGTATTCGGCCTGTTCGCTGGTCAGCGGGGTGGTTTCCAGCAGTTGCAGCATGCCCAGCACACCGTTCATGGGCGTGCGCAGCTCGTGGCTCATCATCGCCAGGAATTCCGACTTGGCGCCGTTGGCCTGCTCGGCCTCCTCGCGCGCCTGGATCAACTGGGCAATGGCTTGCTTCTGTTCGGCACTGGCCTGCTCGAGGGCGCTGGCCAGGTTGTTGATGTGGTGTGCCAGGTGGCCCAGCTCGCTGTCGTCCACCACCGGCAGCGGCGTGTTGTACTCGCCTTGCTGGATGGCCTTGACCGCATGGCCCATGTCGCTGATCGGCTTGGCCAGGCTCATGGCCAGGCGGCGGGCGAGGAGGAAGGTGAACAGCAGGGCGAACAGCGCCAGGATGCCGGCCTTGATCACGATTTCCTGCTGGCGCTGGCTGAACGCGTCGTCCGACATGCCGACGATCACCCGCCCTAGATAGTCGTCGCCAATCGACGGCGTGGGTGCCTTGCCCTGTTGCAGGAAATCGCTGTCCAGGCGGATCTGTTGCAGGCGGATCGGCGCCTGGAACACTTCCACGCGTTGTGCACGGTTGGCACTCTCGTCGGACTGCTCGACGTACACCAGGATGTGGTTGCGGCTGTCCTGGACCTCCAGGAAGCGTACATGGGGGATGCTCAGCGTGGCGCGCATCAAGCCTTCGAGCACCTCGTTGTTGCCCGAGATCACGCCGTACTCGGAGGCTGGAGCCAACTGGTTGGCGATCAGCTGCCCGGTGTGGTTGAGCTCCTGACGCAAGTCCTGGATACGCACGAAGGTGAAGAAACTGATCAGCAGCAAGGTCAGCAGCAACGCTGGGCCCAGGCTGATGATCTGGGTGCGGGTATGGATGTCCCAGCTCAGGCGCTTGCTCATGGGGTGGGTTCTCCTTCGGCCAGGGCCTTGGCAGTGGCCTTCGGATCGATCGGTTCAAGGCCCAGCGCGCGAGCCACCTGCTGGTTGCCGCTGACACCGAAATGCCCCGGGTACAGGCTGCGCGGCCAGCGGGCTGGCGGGTGGTCGAGCAGCTGGTCGAGCACCGCCAGCCAGTCGTCCTGGTCGCTGTAGGTGCTGGCCAGGGCGCCGGCGCGGACAAAGCCTGCGTTCGGGCCGATCAGCGCCATCTGCCGGCCATAGCTGCTGAGCAGCAGGTTTTTCGCGGTCTTGGAGTTGTACAGGTCGGGGTCGTCGAGGCCCAGCAGCACGTCGCTGTTGCCCAGCACATGTTGCAGGGGCCGGCTGTCACGCTGGTCTGGCCAGTCCTGGGCAATGACTTCCAGGCCCAGCGGGCGCGCCGCCTGGCGCAGCTCATCGAGCAGGAAGCGACTGTGTTCGCCATACAGCACGCCGATGCGCTGGGCCTGTGGCAGCAGGTAGCGGGCCAGGCGCAGCTGCCTTGCCAGCGGGGGGTCACTCCACAGCAGGGTCAAGAAGGCAGGGCGCGACTTTCCCAGGCGTTGTTCGGCCTGCACACGGCTGATGCGCATGGCCAGGGCTGGTGGGCCGGCGGTTTCGCCCAGCCGCCACTCCAGGGCGGCGCTGTCGAGCAGCACCAGGCGCACGTCGGCTTTGATCTGGCCGGGGCGGGGCAGTTCGGCGACGGTCTGGAACCGCACCTGGTCATGGCTACGGCGGCTTTCGAGCGCCGCGACAAAGCTGCGGATGCCGGGCTGGTCTTCGCCGCCGACCAACAGGATCTCGCTGGCAGACAGCGAACCCAGTGGCCATAGGCAGAACAGCAGCAGGCGCAGCAGTCGGGCCATCAGAACTCCAGCTCCGCGCTCACGCTCAGGCGGTGGTGGCTGTCATAGCGGTTCTGGATGGCTGTAGTGGGTTCATCGTCCAGGCGCTGCTGCCACAAGGCCGCCAGCTCCAGGTTGCTGCCCTGAATGCGAAAGCGCTTGGCCAGACGCAGGTCGAGGCGCTCGTAGCGGTACTGGTTGAGCGCATTGTCGCCATAGTAGAACAGCGCGCTCGACCAGCCATCGCCCCATTCGCGCATCCAGCCCGCCGAGCCGCTGTTGCGGGCCGTATTGGTGCTGTCGGCACGGTTGCTGGCCCAGGCATCGACGTAGGCGTAGGTAAAGCGCAGGCGGTCACGCCGGGTCGCACGCCAATCCAGCTGCGCTTCGGTACCGCTGAAGCGGGCCTTGTTGGCATTGCTGGCAATGTACTGGTTGTTTTTCAACGGTTCGCTGATCATCCCGGTGATCTCGTCGTAGAACAGCTTCACATCCATGTTCAGGTCGATGTCGCTGAACTGGCCGTTGTAGCCCAGTTCGCGCGAGCGCATGCGTTCCTGCTCGAGATCGCCCGGCCCGCGGGTCTTGACGAAGTATTCGGCGTTTTGCTGGCCGAACGCGGTGGGGGTCAAGTTCTTGACCGTGTAGCTCCAGTTGACGTTGTTCTCGAACATGTCCGGCGAACGTACGGCCTCGGAGTACACGGCCCGCAAGCCGTGACGCGGGGTGATCAGGTAGTTGACCGCCATGCGCGGGGTCAGCGAGCTGCCGGACAGCTGCGAGTCCTCGAACATCGCGCCGCCCTGTACGATCCAGTGTTCGTCGGCGCGCCATTCCAGCTGGCCGAACAGGCGCCAGGTCTGGTCGTCGAGGCTGCCGTTGAAATAGGTCTGCGAGTCGGCGCGATCATACCGGTAGTTCATGCCACTGAGCAGGCGCAGGCTGTCGGTCAGGCTCAGGGTGTCCTGGATTTCCAGGTCGTAGCGGGTTTCGCGGGTACTCTGGTCGACGTCGCCGCATACCACGTTGCTGCCACCCTGATTGTTCCACTGGTCCTTGATCGCATCGACCAACGCCTGTTCCTCGGGGTTGCTGCTATTGGGCGGGTTGTTGGCCCCGCGTGCCACCTGCTCGGCGAAATTCGGGTTCAGTTGCCACAGCCGGGTCAGTTCCGGGCTGAACGACAGCGCCGCGTCGCAGGCGCGCCAGACCTGCTGGCGATCAAAGTGCTGGGCCGAACCTTGGACGTACAGGCTGTGCTCGGGGTTGAAATCGATGTTCCAGCGCACGGAGCCGGCGTAGTCCTTGGCGTTCACGTCGGCGTTGTCCCCGCTTCGAGTGACGAAGGGGAACACTGGCTGATAGGTGTAAGGCCGCTGGTTGCTGCCTTCCTTCGCCGCCAGTTGCCATTCCAGGGTCTGGTTCGGCGCCAGGGTGTGGCTGACGCTGAGGTTGAAGCGGTTCAGGCGACGGCTGTCGCGGTAATCCTGGCCGAACTGGTTTTCATCGAAGCCGTCATCCTTCTGGCCTGACACCGACAGGCGCAGGTCGCCGCCGTCCCAGCCGAAACCGTGGCTCAGGTAGTAGTCGTCGATGCCATCCTGGCCTCGGGTCAGCTTCATGCGCGTGCCGTGGCTGTCGGCCGGGTTGCGGGTGAGGATGTTGACCACCGCCATCAGCGCGTTGGCGCCGTAGCTGACGGTGTTGGGGCCGCGGAACACCTCGATGCGCTCGATGTCTTCCAGCGCTACCGGGATGTCGCTCCAGTCCACCGTGGCCAGGCCCGCGCGGTACACCGAGCGGCCGTCGATCAGCACTTGCATGCGCCGCGCTTCGTTGACGTTGGTGCCGTGGTAGTTGACGGTCGGCTGGTTGCCGGCGCCGTAGCCGATCATCATGCCCGGCACCAGGCGCAGCAGTTCAGGGATGTCGCGGGCGCCGCTGGCGCGGATCAGTTCGCTGTCGAGCACGGTCATGCTGCCTGGCACGGCAGCCGGGGATTGTTTCAAGCGCGTGGCGGTCAGAACCTGCGGCAGGTCGGCGTTGTCGATGAACAGGTCGTCGGCCATGGCCGGGCCACCGAGCAAGGCAGTCAGCAGCAGCAGGCGAGGGTAGGGGGGCGTGCCAGGGAACACGATACGGCCTTGTATCAGGGTTGAAACAGGCATGTTAACTGACCGTGGGGGTTTTGCCAGTGATCTGCAGGGCTTGCATGGGGCGGTTGCGCTTTCACGGCTTGAAATTGTCTGCCTCTGTTCCTGTCGCATGCGCGCCGTATAATGGCCCGGTCGCCACTTAACTTATGGCTTTAACGGATTGATTATGACTGAACAGCAACCTGTTGCAGTTCTGGGCGGCGGCAGCTTCGGCACCGCTGTGGCCAACCTGCTGGCGCAGAACGGCGTGCCGGTGCGCCAATGGATGCGCGACCCCGAGCAGGCCGAGGCGATGCGCGTCAATCGCGAGAATCCGCGCTACCTCAAAGGCATCCGCCTGCATGATGGCGTCGAGCCGGTCAACGACTTGCTGGCCACCTTGCAGTGCAGCGACCTGGTGTTCGTCGCGCTGCCATCCAGCGCGCTGCGCAGCGTACTGGCGCCGCATGCCGACCTGCTGCGCGGTAAATGCCTGGTCAGCCTGACCAAGGGCATCGAGGCGCAGAGCTTCAAGCTGATGAGCCAGATTCTTGAAGAAATCGCGCCGCAAGCCCGCATCGGCGTGTTGTCCGGCCCCAACCTGGCCCGCGAAATTGCCGAACATGCACTGACGGCCACGGTCGTCGCCAGCGAGGACGAAGACCTTTGCCAGCGCGTGCAGGCGGTTCTGCACGGCAGCACGTTCCGGGTCTACGCCAGCAGCGACCGCTTCGGCGTCGAGCTGGGCGGGGCGTTGAAGAACGTCTACGCGATCATCGCCGGCATGGCCGTGGCGCTGGGCATGGGCGAAAACACCAAGAGCATGCTGATCACCCGCGCATTGGCCGAAATGACCCGCTTCGCCGTGAGCCAGGGTGCCAACCCGATGACCTTCCTCGGCCTGGCCGGTGTCGGCGACCTGATCGTCACCTGCTCCTCGCCCAAGAGCCGCAATTACCAGGTCGGTCACGCCCTGGGTCAGGGCCTGAGCCTGGAGCAGGCGGTCAGTCGCCTGGGCGAGGTGGCCGAAGGGGTCAACACGCTCAAGGTGCTCAAGGCCAAGGCTGAAGAAGTACAGGTCTACATGCCGCTGGTGGCCGGCCTGCACGCCATCCTGTTCGAAGGCCGTACGCTGAACCAGGTGATCGAGCGCTTGATGCGTGCCGAGCCCAAGACCGACGTCGACTTCATTTCCACCAGCGGTTTCAATTAAGCCAAGGAGCAGCACATGAACGATACCCCTGAGCACGCCCAGCGTGAGTCGATCATCCTGCGCGTGATGTGGATGCTGGTATTCCTGGTGGTCTGGCAACTGGCCGAACTGCTGCTTGGCGGCCTGGTGCTGGTGCAGCTCATCTACCGGCTGATCTACGGCGCGCCGAGCGCCAGCCTGATGAACTTCGGCGACAGCTTGAGCCAGTACCTGGCGCAAATCGGCCGCTTTGGCACCTTCCACACCGACACCAAGCCATGGCCGTTCGCCGACTGGCCGGCACCCCGTGCGCCGGAAGGCGAAGCGCCCCACGCCGTGGCCCCGGCACCGCACCCGGTGCGTGACGAGGAACCCAAGCTGTGAAGCTGTGGGTACTGCGCCATGGCGAAGCCGAACCGCGGGCCAATACCGACGCCGAGCGGCGCCTGACGGCCCATGGCCGTGAGCAGGTGTTGCACAGCGCGGCGTATCTGCTCGGCCAGCCGCTGCAGGCAATCATCGCCAGCCCTTATGTGCGGGCCCAACAAACGGCCGCTCTGGTGCATGACACCCTCGGCTTCGCCGAACCGGTGCGCACCGTGCCCTGGCTGACGCCCGAGAGCAATGTGCAGCAAGTGATCGGTGAAATCGAACGCCTGGGCCTGGAGCATGTATTGCTGGTCAGCCATCAGCCGCTGGTGGGTTCGCTGGTGGGCATGCTGGTGCATGGCCATGCTCAGCAGCCCGCGCCATTGAGTACCGCCAGCTTGGCGGAGCTGGAAGGGGGATGGCCGCTGGCCGGGTTGATGAACCTGCTGGCACTGCACCACGCGCACTGAGCCCTTGGCAACTGGCATTTTTGCCAGTTGTGGGCACATTGGATCCATTGCTAGCGTTGCACCGCAATGACAAGCGGATAACCTGGCAGGAAGCGTGGAATGATTGGTCAATTACCGGAACTGTTGCGCTCGCTGAATCTTCAGCCAACGATGGACAAGGTGCAGCGGGGTACCGTTCTGGACTATGCCCAGTACAGCGTGCTGCGCGATTCGGCCGACGCCAAGTTGCATCTCTTGCTGAGTCGAGTCCACCTTCTAAGCCCGCAACGTGCTGCAAACAACCTGCATGGCGAGGAAGAATTGCGCAAGCTGCAGGAGGCGTGCCTGCGCGCTTGCCATCTGTTGCAGACCAGCTGCCTGGCATTGCGCCGGCTGGAGCTTGATTGCAATGACCAGCGCCTGGCGCGCGAGGCCCTGGAAAGCCAAGTGGCCTATATGCAGGCCTGCTTGCGCCGCTCGCTGGCGAGCTTCGACGGTACGGCATGACCTGATCACCCTTGGCGATGACCTTTACAGACGTTGCCGATCGTCAGCGGGATGCCGACAATGGGCCATCATCCCCGCTCCGGACCAGGCGCCATGTCGCAGCAGATCTTCTTCGCCCATGCCAACGGCTTCCCGTCTGCCACCTACGGCAAGTTGTTCGCTGCCCTGGCGCCGGACTACCAGGTGCAGCACCTGCCCCAGCATGCCCATGACCCGCGCTTTCCGGTCAACGAAAACTGGCTGAACCTGGTCGATGAGCTTCTGCATCACCTGGCCCGGCAGGGCGAACCGGTCTGGGGCGTCGGCCACTCGCTTGGGGGCGTACTGCACCTGCATGCCGCCTTGCGTTGCCCGGAGTACTACCGAGGCGTGGTGATGCTCGATTCGCCAGTGCTGACCCGTGCCGACCAATGGCTGCTGCGCACCGCCAAGCGTTTCGGTTTCATCGACCGCATCACGCCGGCAGGCCGCACCCTGGGGCGGCGCGAAGCTTTCGCCGACCGTGACAGCGCCCGCGACTATTTCGCCAGCAAAAGCCTGTTCAGGCATTTCGACCCCGACTGCCTGGAAGCCTATCTGCAACACGGCCTGGAAGATGCCGAGCAAGGCCTGCGCCTGCGCTTCGACCCGGCGACCGAGATCAGCATCTACCGCAGCATTCCTCACGCCAGCCCAGCGCCGGCGCGCCAACTTCAGGTGCCACTGGCCATGGTGAGAGGGGACCGCAGCAATGTCATCCGTCGCCATCACACCCTGGCCGTGCGCGGCATGCCCCGGGGCGAGTACCACAGCGTGCCCGGCGGCCACATGTTCCCGCTGGAACGGCCGGCCGACACCGCCAGCCTCATCAAAGGCCTGTTCGACCGCTGGAGCCAGGCATGAGCGCGCAGGTCGAGGAAATTCGCCTGAGCCTTGGCCATATCGAACTGGCCGCCCACCTCTTCGGCCCCGAGGACGGGCTGCCGGTGATCGCCCTGCATGGCTGGCTGGATAACGCCAACAGCTTTGCCCGCCTGGCGCCGCAGTTGAAGGGGCTGCGCATCGTCGCCCTCGACCTGGCCGGGCATGGCTATTCGGAACACCGCCCTGCGGGCGCAGGGTATGCACTGGCCGATTACGCGCACGATGTTCTGCGGGTGTCCGAGCAACTGGGCTGGCACCGGTTTGCCCTGTTGGGGCACTCGCTTGGCGCAATCATTTCGGTGCAACTGGCCGGCGCCTTGCCGGAGCGGGTCAGCCACCTGGCGCTGATCGACGGCGTCATCCCGCCGACCGGCGCCGAAGAGGATGCCGGCGAACGCCTGGGGATGGCGCTGCAGGCCCAGCTGCGCCTGGATAGCAAGCGCAAGACGGTCTACCAGACCCTGGAGCAGGGTGTGCAGGCGCGCATGAAGGGTATGGTCGCGGTCAGCCGGGACGCCGCCGAGCTGCTCGCCCAGCGCGGGTTGATGCCGGTGCCCGGCGGATACAGCTGGCGCAGCGACAGCCGCCTGACCTTGCCATCACCGGTGCGTCTGACCGAGGCCCAGGCCATGGCCTACGTTCGCCGGGTCAGTTGCCCGGCCTGCCTGGTGGTGGCGGCCGATGGCATGCTGGCGCGCCACACCGAACTGCTGGAGCAGCTACCCTTTGAGCAGACCGTGCTGCCCGGTGGGCATCACCTGCACCTGAACGATGAACAGGGCGCGGCCCTTGTCGCAGACTGTATCAATCGCTTCTTTGGCTTTGCTTGACTTGCACCGGACAAGTGTCGAGGCTTGGCGGGTTGAACAGGGAGACAACCATGCAATTGCCAGACATCCTGGAGCTTCACTTCGGCGCCAGTCGCCGCCTGGTTCGCCGATGAGCGCGCCGGTTTTCATCCGCACAGCCGTCACGGCCTTCATGCTGCTCGCCAGCCCGTTGCTATGGGCTGGCAGCCTGCCAGTACCCCTGGACGCCAAAGTGGTCGACCAGCGCCCGGCGGTCGAGCAGGAACGCATCTACCCCATGGGCCCGCTGCGCAAGATCAGCGGCCGTCTGCGCGTCGACGATAAGGTCGAGAGTCGCGGCCAAGTCAGTTCCGTCACCTATGAATTGCCCGTCGAACGCACCGCGCGCGAAGCGTTTACCAGTGCCCGCGAGGCACTGCAACGTGACGGCGGCTACCCCTTGTTCTGGTGCCAGGGGCGCGACTGCGGTGAAGCCAGCCTGTGGGCCAACGATGTCTTCGGCAGTGCCCGGCTCAATGGTGGCGACGAGCAACAGGCGTTCATCCTCCTGCGCCGCTCCGCCGAAGAGGCCGATACCCTGGTGGCGCTGTACAGCGTCACGCGCGGCAACCGCCGCGCCTACCTGCATGTGGAAGAGTTCGTCGCCGGCAGCCCGCTGGGTGAACTGCTGCCCACGGCCGCCACGGTGCTGCGCGAAATGCGCGACACCGGCAAGCTCGACTACCCTGACCTGAGTGCACCGCAGCAGGCTTGGGCCAAGCTGCTGGCCCGCAGCTTGAACCTGGACAGCACCTTGCGCGCAAGCCTCAGTGGCGCCGAAGCCGAAGCCTGGCGCGAGCAACTGGTAAAGGAAGGTGTACGCAGCAACCGGCTCGAAGTCGGCAATGCCCCCACCGATGGCCTGCACCTGGAATTGATCCGTTGAACGAGCGCCACCATGGCCAACAATGATCGCCTGCTGATCCAGATTACCCTGCTGGCCTTGCTCGGCGCTGCCCTGTGGGTGATGGCGCCATTCATTTCGGCGCTGTTGTGGGGGGCAATCCTGGCCTTCGCCAGCTGGCCGCTGATGCGCCTGCTGACGCGTGCGCTGGGTGGGCGAGAAACGCTGGCCGCGAGCCTGCTGACCACGGCCTGGATCCTCATCGTGGCCTTGCCGCTGGTGTGGCTGGGGTTCAACCTAGCCGACCATATCCGCGACGCCACGGCGTTCGTGCGTGATGTGCAGGTGGACGGCCTGCCCGATGCGCCGGATTGGCTGGGTGGCATTCCCTTCGTGGGTGAGCGCTTGGTGCGAGGGTGGCAATCGCTCGACCAGCAGGGGGCCGCGCTAATTGCCTCGGCCAAGCCTTATTTCGGCCAGGTCGGCAATTGGCTGCTGGCGCGCAGCGCGCAGATCGGCAGTGGGGTGCTGGAGCTGACTCTGAGCCTTATCTTCGTGTTCTTCTTCTATCGCGACGGCCCGCGTCTGTCGGCATTCGTCCTGCGCTTGCTCAACCGCCTGGTGGGCGAGCGCGCCGAGTATTACCTGGATCTGGTGGCCGGCACCGTGCAACGGGTGGTCAACGGGGTGATCGGTACCGCAGCTGCCCAGGCACTGCTGGCCCTCATCGGTTTTTTGATTGCCGGCGTGCCCGGGGCCATCGTGCTGGGCCTGGTGACCTTCATGCTCAGCCTGATCCCGATGGGGCCGCCGTTGGCGTGGATTCCCGCCACTGGCTGGCTGGTGTGGAAAGGTGAGTACGGCATGGCGGTGTTCCTGGGTATCTGGGGCACCTTCGTCATCAGTGGCGTGGACAACGTGCTCAAGCCGTACCTGATCAGCCGGGGCGGCAACCTGCCGCTGGTGATCGTGCTGCTCGGCGTGTTCGGTGGGTTGATCGCCTTTGGCTTCATCGGCCTGTTCATCGGCCCGACCTTGCTGGCGGTGGGGTACAGCCTGCTGCTGGACTGGAGCCGCAACGCCGGTCAGCAGACGCCGCAGGCTTAATTCCACGCAGGCCCCGTGGGAGCGGGCTAGCCCCACGAATGGGCCCGCTCGACCAGCACAAAAAGGCTGATCTTTACGCATTCTTTATCACCAGCCCTACCCCTCGATCTCGCCCCTTTACGCCCCTCCCTCGGACAATTTCCCCAAAGCGGCCCAAGCCGCACTCAGGGGAGATCCACACATGTACATGCTCGACGGGCTGTCACTGCTTTTGGCAGTGGCATTGGCGATTTACCTGCTGGTGGCGCTGCTGCGCGCCGATCGCAGCTAGGGAGCGGCCATGCACAGTTACGATTACGCGTTGCTGCTGGCGTTTTTCGCCATCGTGCTGCTACCGGCACCCTGGCTCGGGCGGTTTTACTACACGGTGATGGAGGGCCAGCGCACCTGGCTGACGCCGCTGCTCGGCCCGGTGGAGCAGGGCTGCTACCGGCTGGCCGGTGTGCGCGCCGAACAGGAGCAAACCTGGAAGCAGTACACCCTGGCCCTGCTGGCCTTCAACCTGGCCGGCTTCCTGCTGCTGTTCGGCGTACTCCTGCTGCAAGGCTACTTGCCGCTCAACCCGCAACACTTGCCCGGCCAGGAATGGTCGCTGGCCTTCAACACGGCAGTGAGCTTCGTCACCAACACCAACTGGCAGGCCTACAGCGGTGAAGCCTCGGTCAGCTACCTGAGCCAGATGCTCGGCCTGACCGTGCAGAACTTCGTCAGCGCCGCCACCGGCCTGGCCGTGCTGGTCGCGCTGTGCCGCGGCATCGCCCGGCGCTCTACCAGCAACCTTGGCAACTTCTGGGTCGACATGACCCGCGCCACGCTCTACGGCCTGCTGCCGTTGTGCCTGCTGCTGGCGCTGCTGCTGGTGTGGCAGGGCGTGCCGCAGACCTTCGCCGACTACGCCCACGGCGTGACCTTGCAAGGCGCTGACCAGACCATCCCGCTAGGCCCTGCCGCCAGCCAGATCGCGATCAAGCAGCTGGGCACCAACGGGGGTGGCTTCTTCGGCGTCAACTCGGCGCACCCGTTCGAGAACCCCACGGCCTGGAGCAACCTGTTCGAGGTGGCTTCGATCATCCTGATCCCGGTTGCGCTGGTGTTCACCTTCGGGCACTACGTCAAGGACTTGCGCCAGAGCCGCGCGATCCTGGCCTGCATGCTTGGCCTGTTCCTCATCGGCGGCGCCACCGCGCTGTGGTCGGAGCACCAGCCCAACCCGGCCATGGACAGTGCCCAGGTTCAGCAGAGCGCGCCGATGGAGGGCAAGGAGAGCCGCTTCGGCACCACCGGTTCGGTGCTGTGGACGGTGACTACCACTGCAGCGTCCAACGGCTCGGTCAACGCCATGCACGACAGCCTCAACCCGCTGACCGGCATGGTCGCGATGGTCAACATGATGGTCGGCGAAGTGATTTTCGGCGGTGTTGGCGCAGGGCTCTACGGCATGCTGCTGTTCGTGCTGATTGCGGTGTTCCTGGCGGGTTTGATGATTGGCCGCACGCCGGAATACCTAGGCAAGAAGCTACAGGCGCGGGAAGTGCAACTGTTGGTGGCAACCTTGCTGGTGATGCCGGTTGGCGTGCTGGTGCTCGGCGCCATCGCCGCCAGCCTGCCCGGCCCGGCGGGTGCGGTCAGCAACCCGGGCGCGCATGGCTTCAGCCAGCTGCTGTACGCCTATACCTCCGGTACCGCCAACAACGGTTCGGCGTTCGCCGGTTTCGGCGCCAACACGGTGTTCCATAACGTGATGATCGGCCTTGCCATGCTGATCGGGCGCTTCGGCTACATCCTGCCGATCCTGGCATTGGCTGGCAGCCTGGCAGCGAAGAAAAGCGCGCCGCAGGGGCTGAACAGCTTCCCCACCCATGGCCCGCTGTTCACCGGCCTGTTGCTGGTGACCATCCTGCTGGTTGGCGGCCTGACCTTCCTGCCGACCCTGGCCCTCGGGCCAATCGCCGAACACCTGAGCCTGGGTTTCTGAGGACCGATCATGAATATGCCCATTCCTGAAGTGAACGCCCCGCGCAGTGCCAAGGACCAGACCCGCATCGCCGCGCTGTGGCGCCCGGCGCTGGTGCAAGCATTCGTCAAGCTCGACCCGCGCCAGCTCAAGCGCTCGCCGGTGATGCTGGTGGTCGCCCTGACGGCGGTGTTGACCACGGTGCTGTGCTTCGCGCCCGGCAGTGGTGTCAGTACGGGCGTCGCCGTACAGATCGCGCTGTGGCTGTGGTTTACCGTGTTGTTCGCCAACTTCGCCGAAGCGCTGGCCGAAGGCCGCGGCAAGGCTCGCGCCGACAGCCTCAAGGCCGGCAGCCAAGGCCTGACAGCTGAGCGCCGCAAAAGCGACGGTACGTTCGAAACCGTCACTGCAACCCAGCTGCGTAAAGACGATGTGGTGCGGGTCGTGGCCGGCGAGATGATCCCGGGTGACGGCGAAGTGCTGGAAGGCATCGCCGCGGTCAACGAAGCGGCCATCACCGGTGAGTCCGCGCCGGTGATCCGCGAGTCCGGTGGTGATCGCTCTGCCGTTACCGGCAATACCCGGCTGGTCTCCGACTGGCTGCTGATCCGCATCACCAGCAACCCCGGCGAATCGACCCTGGACCGCATGATCGCCTTGGTCGAAGGGGCCAAGCGGCAGAAGACCCCCAACGAGATCGCCCTGGATATCCTGCTGATCGGCCTGACCCTGATCTTCCTGGTCGTGGTCGTCACACTGCAGCCGTTTGCCCACTTCGTCGGTGGCAGCCTGCCGCTGATCTTCCTCGCGGCATTGCTGGTGACGTTGATCCCGACCACCATCGGTGGCCTGCTCTCGGCCATCGGCATTGCCGGCATGGACCGCCTGGTGCGCCTGAACGTGATCGCCCGCTCTGGCCGCGCGGTGGAAGCGGCGGGTGACGTGCACACGCTGATGCTCGACAAGACCGGCACCATCACCTTCGGCAACCGCCGCTGCAGTGCCCTGCATGCGGCCACGGGGGTGACCGCCAAGGAACTGGGCGAGGGCGCCTTGCTCGCTTCACTGGCCGACGACACTGCCGAAGGCAAGTCGATCGTCGAATACCTGCGCCAGTTGCACGACTTCGTTGAACCTGCGGCCGGTCAGTTTGAAGCCATTGCTTTCAGTGCCGAGACACGCCTGTCGGGCATCGATCTGCAGCAGCATCGCTACCGTAAAGGTGCAGTCGACGCAGTACTGGCCTTCGTCGGCATGCAACGCCTGGAAATGCCGGCCGCGCTGGCCCGTGAAGTCGAGCGCATCGCCCAGAGCGGGGGGACGCCGCTGCTGGTGTGCGTGGACAAGCGCCTGCTCGGCGTGATCCACCTCAAGGATGTGGTCAAGCCTGGCATCCGCGAGCGTTTTGCCGAACTGCGCAAGCTGGGCATCCGCACGGTGATGGTGACTGGCGACAACCCGTTGACCGCTGCTGCCATCGCCGCCGAGGCCGGTGTGGATGACGTGCTGGCCGAAGCCACGCCGGAGAAGAAGCTGGCGCGTATCCGCCAGGAGCAGAACGACGGCCGCCTGGTGGCCATGTGCGGCGACGGTGCCAACGATGCTCCGGCGCTGGCCCAGGCCGACGTGGGCATGGCGATGAACGACGGTACTCAGGCCGCGCGCGAGGCGGCCAACATGGTCGACCTGGACAGCGACCCCACCAAGCTGCTGGATGTGGTTCAGGTGGGCAAGGAACTGCTGGTAACCCGTGGCGCGCTGACCACCTTTTCCATCGCCAACGACGTGGCCAAATACTTCGCCATCCTGCCGGCGCTGTTCGCCGCCATCTACCCACAGCTGGGCGTGCTCAACCTGATGCACCTGGCCAGCCCGCAGAGCGCGATCCTTTCGGCGATCGTGTTCAACGCGCTGATCATCATCGTGCTGATCCCGCTGGCACTGCGCGGCGTGCGCGTGCAGGCGGCCAGTGCTGCCCACCTGTTGCGGCGCAACCTGCTGATCTACGGCCTGGGCGGCATCATCGTGCCGTTCGCCGGTATCAAGTTGATCGACCTGATGCTCAACGCCCTGCACCTGGTCTGAGGAGGCCACCATGAATACTTATGTACGCCCTGCGCTGAGCCTGATCCTGTTGATGACCGCGGTCACCGGTGCGCTGTATCCACTGGCGGTGACGGGTATTGCCCAGGTGGCATTCCCTGAACAGGCCAATGGCAGCCTGGTGCGCGATGAGCAGGGCCAGGTGCGCGGCTCGGCGCTGATTGCCCAGGATTTCCAGGGTGATGGCTGGTTCCATTCGCGGCCTTCGGCGGGGGCTTACGCCACCGTGGCCAGCGGTGCCAGCAACCTGGCGCCGAGCAACCCGGCGTTGGCCGAGCGGGTGGGGGCTGATGCGGCGAAGCTGTACCAGGCTGAGCAGGGGCCGGTGCCGCAGGCCTTGCTGACCACTTCCGGCAGTGGCCTTGACCCGCATTTGCCGCCGCAGGCTGTGGCCTATCAGATTCCTAGGGTTGCGGCAGCGCGCAAGGTGCCGGCCGAGCGCTTGCAAGCCTTGCTCGAAGAGGCCACCCTCCACCCATTGATCGGCCCACCTGTGGTTAATGTGCTGGCGCTGAACCAGGCCTTGGACAAACTGGGACGTTGAGCGTGGGGCCGCTTTGCGGCCCTTCGCGGGTTTACCCGCGAACCCCTGCAACGCAGGCCCGATTTTCGCTGATCGCTGCAATTTTGAAGGATGAAACATGAGTGACGCAGCCCGCGCAGACGCGCTGTTGGCCAACCTCCCGCGCGAAGGCCGTGGTAGGCTCAAGGTATTCCTCGGCGCCGCCCCGGGCGTAGGCAAGACCTATGCCATGCTCCAGGCTGCCCACGCCCAGCAACGCCAAGGCGTGCACATCCTGGCCGGCATCGTCGAAACCCACGGTCGCGCCGAAACCGAGTCACTGCTCGGCGGCTTGCACCAGCAACCCTTGCTGCGCAGCGAGTACCGTGGCGTCACCCTTGAAGAAATGGACCTCGACGGCCTGCTCAAGGCCGCCCCCAGTCTGGCCCTGGTCGACGAACTGGCCCACACCAACGCCCCCGGCAGCCGCCACGCCAAGCGCTGGCAAGACGTGCAGGAACTGCTCGCCGCCGGCATCGACGTCTACACCACGGTCAACGTCCAGCACCTGGAAAGCCTCAACGACAAGGTCCGCGACATCACTGGCGTGCAGGTGCGCGAAACCCTGCCGGACTGGGTGTTGCAGGAAGCCTTCGAGCTGGTGCTGATCGACCTGCCACCGCGTGAACTGCTCGAACGCCTGCGCGAAGGCAAGGTGTACGTGCCCGAGCAGGCGCGGGCGGCGATCGATGCTTATTTTTCCCAGACCAACCTGACCGCGCTGCGCGAGCTGGCGATGCAGACTGCCGCCGCCCAGGTCGATGCCGACCTGGCCCACGGTTACCGCCAGCGCGGGCAGGAAGCGCCGGCCCTGCGCGGGCGCCTGCTGGTAGGCGTGGATGGCGACGATCAGGCCGAACGCCTGGTGCGTCATGCCAGCCGGGTCGCGCAGCGTCGGCACCTGCCCTGGAGCCTGGTGCACGTCGATAACGGCCGATTGCGGGACGAAACTGCACGCCAGCGCCTGCAGGCTGCACAGCAACTGGCCGAGCGCCTGGGCGGGGAAGTGGTGCTGCTGCGCGCCGGAGAGGTAGCGCGCACACTGATCCAGCATGCCGGCGAGCGCCGTGCCAGCCTGGTGCTGGTAGGGCAATCGCGTGATCGCCTGCGCCGTCGCGTCTTCGGTGCTGGCGTGGCGGCGCGGCTGCTGCGCGAGAACCACGGCTTGGAAATCAACGTGCTCGACCGCGATGCTCAGCCCGCCCCGGCGAGCGCCGCCGTGCAGCGGGTATGGGTATGGCGTCACTACCTGCTGGCACTGGTCGCGACCCTGTTGGCAGCCGGGTTGTCCTGGGCCGTGTCCAGCGTGCTGGCGCTGCCCAACATCTCCCTGGTGTTCCTCGCCGCCGTGCTGCTGGTGGCGGTGCGCAGCAGCCTGGGGCCGGCGCTCGCCTGCGCCGCATTGTCGTTTCTGAGCTACGATTTTCTGTTCATCCCACCCAACTTCTCCTTCAGCATCCAGCGCGAAGAAGACGTGCTGACCCTGGTGTTCTTCTTGCTGATGGCGGCGCTCACCGGCAACCTGGCCGCCCGCCAGCGCCGCCAGTTGCAGGCCCTGCGCGAAACCCAGGCACAGACCAACCAGTTGCTCGACCTGTCGCGGCGGCTGACCGTCGCCGCCGACCGCCAGGCGGTATTCAACGCTGCTGGCCAGCACCTTGACGGCTGGCAGGACGTGCAAGTCTGTTTGCTCGAGCGCAACCCCGAAGGCCTGCTGCACCTGGCCAGCGGCGAGGGCCATGGCCTGAGCGACAACGAGCGTGCCGCCGCCGAATGGGCCTGGCAACACGGCCAGGCCGCCGGCCATGGCAGTGACACCTTGCCCAATGGCCGCTGGTGGTGGTGGCCGCTGGCGGTCGATGACCACCCGTTGGCCCTGCTTGGCGTGCGCCCGCGCTCCGGTGACCCGCTCAGCGCCCAACGCCGTCGCCTGCTCATGGCCCTCGGCCAACCCCTGGCCCAGGCCCTGGCCCGCGCCCGGCTGGCAGAACAGTTGGAAGCCGCCCGTCTGCATGGCGAGACCGAGCAACTGCGCAGCGCCTTGCTGGCCTCGGTCTCCCACGACCTGCGCACCCCGCTGACCGCCATGCGCGGCAGCATCGACAGCCTGCTGGCACTGGGCGAAGCCATACCTGTCGAAGACCGCCGCGAACTGCTGGAGGGCACCCGCAACGAGGCCGAACGCCTCGACCGTTATATCCAGAACTTGCTGGACATGACCCGTCTTGGCCACGGCGGGCTCAAACTGGCCCGCGACTGGGTCGCGCCCGGCGATATCGTCGGCAGCGCCCTCAACCGTCTGCGCGTGGTACTGGCGCCGCTGCGCGTGCACACCGACGTGCCCGCCGAGCTGCCATTGCTGTTCGTGCATGCGGCGTTGATCGAACAGGCATTGGTCAACGTCGTGGAAAACGCGGCGCGCTTTTCTCCGGCCCAGGGCCGCCTGGAGCTGCAGGTCTCGGTGCACGACGAACAACTGCGTTTCGCCGTCAGCGACCAGGGCCCCGGCATCCCCGTGGCCGAGCGCGAGAAGATCTTCGACATGTTCTACACCGCTGCCCGCGGTGACCGTGGCGGGCAGGGCACCGGCCTGGGCCTGGCGATCTGCCAGGGCATGATCGGCGCCCATGGCGGGCAGATCCTGGTCAGCGAAGGCATCGATGGCCACGGCACCTGCATCACACTATGCTTGCCGCTGCCCGAACAACCCGAAGCCGAAAGCGAAGCCCCATGAGCCAGTCCGCCACCCTGTTGGTCATCGATGACGAACCGCAGATCCGCAAGTTCCTTCGCATCAGCCTGACCTCCCAGGGCTACAAGGTGATAGAAGCCGCCACTGGGGGTGAAGGGCTGGCCCAGGCAGCATTGGCCAAACCCGACCTAGTGGTGCTCGACCTGGGCCTGCCCGATATGGACGGCCAGCAGGTGCTGCGCGACCTACGTGAGTGGAGCGCGGTGCCGGTGATGGTGCTGTCGGTACGCGCAAGCGAAGTGCAGAAGGTGGATGCGCTGGATGGTGGGGCCAATGACTATGTGACCAAACCGTTCGGCATCCAGGAATTCCTGGCCCGCGTACGTGCGCTGTTGCGCCAGGTGCCGCAGGCCGGCGGCAGTGAGGTGAAGGCGAGTTTTGGGCCGTTGACCGTGGACTTTGCCTTTCGCAAGGTAACCCTGGATGGCGTGGAGGTGCCGCTGACCCGCAAGGAGTACGCGCTGCTGGCGCAGCTGGCCGGGCACCCGGGGCGGGTGATCACCCAGCAGCAGTTGCTCAAGGATATCTGGGGGCCAACGCATGTGGAGGACACCCATTACCTGCGGATTGTGGTGGGGCACTTGCGGCAGAAGCTGGGGGATGACCCGACGGCGCCTCGGTTCATAATCACCGAGGCCGGGGTAGGGTACAGGCTGGTGGCACCCATTCAAGGATGACGAACATCCTGACGAACGTCTGCCAAGGCAGCTGCCTGTGTCGATCCATCCACTATGAACTGCTTGCCGCACCCAGGACGGTGACCCATCGCCATTGCAGCCAGTGCCAAAAAGGCTGGGAACGTTGTTCGCGTCCTGGCAACTGTATGCATTGGCCCACGGTGCCTCCGCGCTGATCTGGGCGGTGCTGCTGTTTGAGGGGGTGTGGGCCATCGCACAATGGCTGCCCGCCAAGCACAACCGCCTCGCGGCAGCCTGCCCCATGGCTTTAACGCCTGCAAGCAAGAACCTGTGGGAGCGGCCCGTGCCCGCGACCACCGGTAAAGCCGCTGTCATCTCCCCCATCGCCCGATATCAGCGCGGTCAATGTTGGCAGACGTATCCTCGATCCCCCTCTAGATTCGTGTGGCGTGCTGGAAGCCCCGAACAACAATAACGAGGGACCAAACGATGCCGACCGCCACCCAAGCGAACAACGCCTGGCGCATCCTGTTTCTGCTGTTCCTGGCCAACCTGTTCAACTTCTTCGACCGTACCATCCCCGCCATCATCATCGAGCCGATCCGCCTGGAGTGGCACCTGAGTGACTTTCAGATCGGCCTGATCGGCACCGCCTTCACCTTGGTCTACGCCATCGCCGGCCTGCCGCTGGCGCGCCTGGCCGACACCGGTTCACGCAGCCGGCTGATGGGCTGGGGCTTGATGGCGTGGAGCGGGCTGACCGCAGTCAACGGCATGGTCGGCAGCTTCTGGAGCTTCCTGCTGGTGCGCATGGGCGTGGGCATTGGTGAGGCCAGCTATGCGCCCGCCGCCAATTCGCTGATCGGCGACCTGTTCCCGGCCGAGCGACGGGCCCGGGCGATGGGCATCTTCATGCTCGGCCTGCCGCTGGGCCTGTTGCTGGCGTTTTTCACCATCGGTGCCATGGTGCAGGCTTTCGGCAGCTGGCGCGCGCCGTTCTTCATCGCCGCCGTGCCCGGCGTGCTGCTGGCGCTGTTCCTGTTCATGATTCGCGAACCCGCACGCGGCGCGGCAGAGGCAGTAGCCATTTCCCAGGCACCGGTGGACCGCCCCCTGCGCCGTGTACTGAGTGTGCCCACCTTCGCCTGGCTGGTACTGGCCGGCCTGACGTTCAATTTCGCCTCGTATGCTTGCAACTCGTTCATGGTACCGATGCTGCAGCGCTACTTCGAGTTGCCACTGCAGCAGGCCGCAGTGGCCACCGGGATGATCGTCGGCCTCACCGGCCTGGTGGGCCTGACCCTCGGCGGCTGGGTGGCCGACAAGGTGCACCAGCGCTTCGCCAGCGGCCGGCTGATGTTCGCCGTGCTGAGCATGCTGGCGGCCACGTTGGCCACCGCCTGGGCGCTGCACGCCGGGCGCATCGAGCTGGGCCTGTTCGTCGCCGTGTTCGGTGTGGGCTGGTTGTTCTCGTACAACTTCTACACCTGCGTGTACACCGCTATTCAGGACGTGGTGCAGCCCCGCCTGCGGGCCACGGCGATGGCGCTGTACTTCGCCGGGCTGTACCTGCTCGGCGGCGGCTTGGGGCCAGTGGTGGTCGGTGGGCTGTCGGACCACTTTGCGGTTGCGGCCATGATTGCTGCGGGGGAGGTGGTGATGAGCGAAGCGTTCAAGGCCGAAGGGCTGCATGACGCGATGTACCTGATCCCCGTGGCATTGATGCTGACCATGGTGTTTCTGCTGGCCGCGTCGCGGTGCTTCAGCCGCGATGCGCAGCGGATGCGCGAGGGGATGCTGGCTGACAGCGAAGAGGAGGTGGGCCAAGTCGCCGAAGCCTGAGGGCCTGGCTGCGGTCTGTTGGGGAACAGTTCCCCAACAGAGCACATCGATTCAATACCTGCGATAACCCGATCATTAGTGTCCTGCGTCTGCGAGGGCTCAAGCACGCCGCTTGTCCCGTAGATGGCATTCAGCCTTGTTGCAGGTTGATGTATGGATATGGGAAGCATTAACATTTGCACCCCGCGCTTAGCCCCTTTCCTGTCAGGACTTATTCAATGGCCTCCCGCTTCCCATCACGCCCAGCCCTGCTGGCGCTCTGCTGTTCCGTAACCCTGATGGCGCAAGCGGCCGAACCGATCCAGCTCGACGCCACCGATGTTAATGCCGATGCGGTCGAGCCTAACCCCAACGCACTGCCCGAGGCCTTCGCCGGTGGCCAGGTGGCCCGTGGCGGGCAGATGGGGGTGCTGGGCAACCAGGACAACATGGATGTTCCGTTCAGCATGACCAGCTACACCGCCAAGGTGATCGAGGACCAGCAGGCCGAGGACATCGGCGATGTGCTGGCCAACGACCCTTCGGTGCGTGAGTCGTTCGGCTTCGGCAACCAGTCCAAGGTCTTCGTGATCCGTGGCCTGCCGTTGGCCGGGGACGATATTTCGTTCAACGGCCTGTACGGGATTCTGCCACGCCAGATCATGTCCACCGACGGGGTGGAGCGTGTCGAGGTGTTCAAGGGCCCGAATGCATTCCTCAACGGTGTGAGCCCGACCGGCACCGGCCTGGGCGGCAACGTCAACCTGCAGCCCAAGCGTGCCGGCGACACCCCGACACGCCGTTACACTCAAGACATCAGCTCTGACGGGCGCATTGGCGAGCACCTGGATATCGGCCAGCGTTTCGGCGAAGACAACCGCTTCGGCGCACGGGTGAACCTCAGCCAGCGCGAAGGTGAAACCGCCGTTGACGATCAGGACCAGCGCACCAAGCTGTTCATTGCCGGCCTCGACTACCGCGGCGACGGCTTGCGCGTCTCCACCGACATCGGCTACCAGAAGCAGCGCATCAATCACTTGCGCAACTCCGTGCGCCCAGGCAGCGCCACCAAGGTGCCCACCGCGCCAGATGCCAGCCACAATTACGGTCAGGATTGGAGCTACAGCGAGTCGGAAGATACCTTCGGCATGGTCCGTGGCGAATGGGACCTGAGTGAAAGCTGGACGGCCTACCTGGCTGGCGGCGCTCGACACACGCGCGAGCATGGCACCTATGGCACCCCGGTGCTGGTGGGTAACAGTGGCACTGCGACCATCGCAGGCTCCGACATCGTCCACGGCGAAGACAACACCAGTTTCAGCACCGGCCTGAACGGCCGCCTACAGACCGGCCCGTTCAGTCACCAAATCGCCGTGGGCGCCACCAGCATGTGGACGCAACAGAAAAACGCCTACACCTTCTACCGTTCCACCGCCGGCAACACCAATATCTACGATCACGTGGCACTGCCAAAGCCCACCGATGTCAGCATTACCGGTGGCGAGATGGGCGACCCTGGTGTGACTGGCAAGACCCGCAACCGCAGCATTGCCATCTCCGATACGGTCGGCATGTTCGACGACCGCCTCTTGGTGACGTACGGCGTGCGTCGCCAGCAGTTGCGAGTGGAAAATTACTTCTACGATGGCACGACCCCCAATAGCGCTACCAACCCCTCGAAAGACGGCAGCCGCAATGGCGACCCCTATGAGAAAAGCGTCACCACGCCGGTCTACGGCATCGTGTTCAAGGCTACCGACAGCATTTCGTTGTACGCAAACCGTATTGAAGGCTTGGCCCAGGGCCCAACCGCGCCGGCTAATACCGTCAACGCAGGCCAGATGTTCCCGCCCGGTCGCACTAAGCAACTCGAGGCGGGCATCAAGCTCGACAAGCAGACCTATGGTGCAAACCTTGCGGTATTCCGTATTGAAAAACCCTCGGACGGCTACACACTGGGAAATGCGTATATCCGCGATGGCGAACAAGTCAACAAAGGTGTGGAACTGAGCGTGTTTGGCGAGCCGATCGAAGGCCTGCGCCTGATGGCCGGCGGTACCCGCATGACGTCGGAACAGAAGAAGACCTTGAACGGTGCCAACGACGGCAACCACGCCATCGGTGTACCGACCTTCCAGCTGAACGCCAGCGTGGATTGGGATGTACCCGGCGTGCCGGGCCTGGCGCTCAACGCTCGGATGCTGCGCACTGGCGGCCAGTATGTCGACGCCGCCAACAACCTCAGCCTGCCAACCTGGAACCGCTTCGACGCCGGTGCTCGGTACACGCTGAAGGTCGCCGAAAAAGACCTGACCCTGCGGGTGAACGTGGAAAACCTCACCGACAAGAACTACTGGGCCTCGGCCAACGGCGGCTACATGACCCAAGGTGACCCACGGTTGGTGAAGTTCTCGGGCACGATTGATTTCTAAATGGCAACGTTGCCCATAATGGCATTGGGTGTGGTGATGCTCGAAGCGTCACCACCCAGGCAACGCACATTGGAGAGTAATTGGTGCGCGGCTCTGCCGGCATCTGCCTCCAGATCAACGCCGGCTGGACCACAAGAAAAGGCTTAGATCTGATTTTTTCCAGCTTCAGGTTCTAGAAACGCCGCCTCCAGCAACTGCTGCGTATAGGCATGCTGCGGCGCATGGAATATCGACTGGGCATCCCCTTGTTCCACCACATGCCCATGCTTGATAACCATCAGCTGATGACTCAGCGCTTTGACTACCGCCAGGTCATGGCTGATGAACAGATACGTCAGGTTGTACTTCTGCTGCAAATTGCGCAGCAGCTCCACCACCTGCCGCTGCACGGTCCGGTCCAGGGCCGAGGTGGGCTCATCCAGCAGAATCAACGCCGGTTTCAACACCAGTGCCCGAGCAATCGCAATCCGCTGCCGCTGCCCGCCAGAGAACTCATGGGGGTAGCGGTGCCGCGTGCGCGGGTCCAGCCCCACTTCCTCCAGGGCTGCAACAATCGCCGCTTCCTGCTCCTCGGCGGTACCGATCTTGTGAATCCGTAACCCCTCGCCGACGATATCCGCCACACACATGCGCGGGCTCAGGCTGCCAAACGGGTCCTGGAACACCACCTGCATTTCCCGCCGAAGCGGTCGCACTTCCTTCTGATTCAGGCCTTCGAGTGATTGCCCGTGGAAGCGGATGCCACCCTGGCTCGAAATCAAGCGCAAGATCGCCAAGCCAAGCGTCGACTTGCCCGAGCCGGATTCACCGACGATCCCCAGTGTCTGCCCCTGCGGCAGGCTGAAATTGATGCCGTCCACGGCCTTCACATGGTCAACCGTGCGCCGCAGCAACCCCTTCTTGATCGGGAACCACACCTTGAGGTCATTCACCTCCAGCAACGGTGCCCCCACCGGGTTATGCGCGGGGCCGCCACTGGGCTCGGCATTGATCAGCATCTGCGTGTAGTGGTGCTGCGGTGCGCTGAACAGGGTGGCGCAATCCGCCTCTTCGACAATCTTGCCGCGCTGCATTACGCAGACGCGGTGCGCAATCCGCCGCACCAGATTGAGGTCGTGGCTGATCAGCAACAGTGCCATGCCCAAGCGCGCTTGCAGCGCCTTGAGCAGGTCCAGAATCTTCAGCTGTACGGTCACGTCGAGTGCCGTGGTGGGTTCATCGGCAATCAACAGCTCCGGCTCGTTGGCCAGTGCCATGGCAATCATCACCCGCTGCCGCTGCCCGCCGGACAGTTCGTGTGGCAGTGCCTTCAGGCGCTTGCGCGGCTCCGGGATGCCGACCAGTTCCAGCAACTCCAGCGTGCGCGCCGTGGCCGCCTTGCCGGTCAGGCCTTTGTGTATCAGCAAGATCTCGTTGATCTGTTTTTCGATGCAATGCAGCGGGTTCAGCGAGGTCATCGGCTCCTGGAAGATCATCGCAATCCGGTTGCCGCGAATGCGTTGCATGGCCTTCTCGCCTTGCTGCAGCAGGTCCTTGCCTTCATAGCCGATGGTGCCGCTGGGGTGGCGCGCCAACGGGTAGGGCAGCAAGCGCAGGATCGAGTGGGCGGTGACCGACTTGCCCGAACCACTCTCGCCGACCAACGCCAGGGTCTCGCCCTTGCGGATATCGAAGCTGATGCCATCGACCACCCGGTTGACTTGGTCGCCGGTAACGAACTCCACCGCCAGGTCGCGCACTTCGATCAGGTTCTGTTCGCTCATTTCACTTCCTCGGGTCGAAGGCATCGCGGGCGGATTCGCCGATGAACACCAGCAGGCTCAACATGATTGCCAGCACGGCGAAGGCGCTGATGCCCAGCCACGGCGCCTGCAGGTTGGACTTGCCCTGGGCGACCAGCTCGCCCAGCGACGGCGCGCCGGGTGGCAGGCCGAAGCCGAGGAAGTCGAGGGCGGTGAGGGTGCCGATGGCGCCGGTGAGGATGAACGGCATGAAGGTCATGGTCGAGATCATCGCGTTGGGCAGGATATGCCGGTACATGATCGCGCCGTTACGCATCCCTAAGGCGCGGGCGGCGCGCACATATTCGAGGTTGCGCCCACGCAGGAACTCGGCGCGCACCACGTCCACCAGGCTCATCCAGGAGAACAGCAGCATGATGCCCAGCAGCCACCAGAAATTGGGTTGCACGAAGCTGGCAAGGATGATCAGCAGGTACAACACCGGCAGGCCCGACCAGATCTCCAGGAAGCGCTGGCCGACCAGGTCGACCCAGCCGCCGTAGAAGCCTTGCAGCGCACCGGCGATGACGCCGACGATGGAACTGAGGATGGTCAAGGTGAGCGCGAACAGCACCGAAATGCGGAAGCCGTAGATCACCCGCGCCAGCACGTCGCGGCCTTGGTCGTCGGTGCCCAGCAGGTTGTCCGCCGAGGGCGGGGCGGGTGCGGGCACCCGCAGGTCGTAATTGATGCTCTGGTAGCTGAACGGGATCGGTGCCCACAGCACGAAGCTGTCCTTGTTGGCCAATAGCTCGCGGATGTATGGGCTCTTGTAGTTGGCTTCCAGCGGGAATTCGCCACCGAAAGTGGTCTCCGGGTAGCGCTTGAACGCCGGGAAATACCACTCGCCGTCGTAGCGCACGGCAATGGGTTTGTCGTTGGCGATCAGCTCGGCACCCAGGCTCAGGCCGAACAGGATCAGGAACAGCCACAGCGACCACCAGCCCCGGCGGTTGGCCTTGAAGCGCTCGAAGCGCCGGCGGTTGAGAGGGGACAAAGCCATGTCAGTGCTCCCGGCTGGCGAAGTCGATGCGCGGATCGACCAGGGTGTAAGTGAGGTCGCCGATCAGTTTCACCACCAACCCCAGCAGGGTGAAGATGAACAGGGTGCCGAACACCACCGGATAATCGCGGTTGATTGCCGCCTCGAAGCTCATCAGGCCCAGCCCGTCGAGGGAAAAGATCACCTCGATCAGCAGGGAGCCGGTGAAGAAGATGCCGATGAACGCCGAGGGGAAGCCGGCGATCACCAGCAGCATGGCATTACGGAACACGTGGCCGTACAGCACCCGCGGGCGGCTCAGGCCCTTGGCTTTGGCAGTGACCACGTACTGCTTGTTGATCTCGTCGAGGAAGCTGTTCTTGGTCAGCAGGGTCATGGTGGCGAAGTTGCCGATCACCAACGCGGTGATCGGCAGCACCAGGTGCCAGAAGTAGTCGAGCACCTTGCCGGTGGTGGACAGCTCGTCAAAGTTGTTCGAGGTCAGCCCGCGCAGTGGGAACCAGTCGAAGTAGCTGCCGCCGGCGAACAATACGATCAGCAGGATGGCGAACAGGAACGCGGGGATGGCGTAGCCGACGATGATCGCCGAGCTGGTCCACACATCGAAGTGGCTGCCGTGGCGCACCGCTTTGGCTATCCCTAACGGGATCGACACCAGGTACATGATCAGCGTGCTCCACAGCCCCAGCGATATCGACACCGGCATCTTCTCGGCAATCAGGTCAATGACCTTGGCGTCGCGGAAGAAGCTGTCGCCGAAGTCCAGCTGGGCGTAGTTCTTGACCATGATCCACAGCCGCTCGGGCGGTGACTTGTCGAAGCCGTACATGCGCTCGATCTCGGCGATCAGGGCCGGGTCCAAGCCCTGGGCACCGCGGTAGTTGGAGCCGGCCACGGACACCTCGGCGCCGCCACCGGCAATGCGGCTGGTGGCGGCCTCGAAGCCTTCGAGCTTGGCGATCATCTGCTCGACCGGGCCGCCGGGGGCGGCCTGGACGATGATGAAGTTGATGACCAGGATGCCGAACAGGGTCGGGATGATCAGCAGCAGACGGCGCAGGATGTAGGCCAGCATGTCAGTTGGCCTCTTCCACGGGTGCTTCGGTCACGGCGGGCGTGACGCCTGGTTTGATCCACCAGGTGTCGATGCCGACGTCGTACTTGGGTGAAACCTTGGGGTGACCGATGTGGTTCCAGTAGGCCACGCGCCAGGTCTTGATGTGCCAGTTGGGGATCACGTAGTAGCCCCACAGCAGCACGCGGTCGAGGGCGCGGCTGTGGTTGATCAGGCTCTGGCGCGAGTCGGCGTTGATCAGTTGCTCGACCAGTTGATCGATGGCCGGGTCGCGCAGGCCGATGAAGTTGCGGCTGCCAGGGTTGTCTGCAGCGGCGCTGGACCAGAACTCGCGCTGCTCGTTGCCGGGCGAGTTGGATTGCGGGTAGCCACCGACGATCAGGTCGAAGTCGCGTGAACGCAGGCGGGTGATGTATTGCGATACGTCGACGCGGCGGATATTCAGCTCGATGCCCAGGTCGGCCAGGTTGCGCTTGAACGGCAGCAGGATGCGCTCGAATTCGGTCTGGGCAAGCAGAAATTCGATGGATACGGGCTTGCCGTCCTTGTCGACCATCTTGTCGTTGACGATCTTCCAGCCGGCTTCCTGCAGCAATTTGTAAGCCTGGCGTTGCTGCTCGCGGATCATGCCGCTGCCGTCGGTGACCGGGTTGTGGAAGGCCTCGCTGAAGACCTGCTCGGGTACCTTGCCGCGCAGCGGTTCGAGGATCTTCAACTCGTCAGGGGAGGGCAGGCCCTTGGCGGCCATCTCGGAGTTTTCGAAGTAGCTGCCGGTGCGGGTATAGGCGCCGTTGAACAGTTGCTTGTTGGTCCACTCGAAGTCCAGCAGCAGGCTCAGCGCCTGGCGCACGCGGATGTCCTGGAAGACCGGTTTGCGCAGGTTGAAGACGAAACCCTGCATGCCGGTGGGGTTGCCGTTGGGCAATTCTTCCTTGATCAGGCGGCCGTCGCGCACTGCAGGTACGTTGTAGGCGGTGGCCCAGTTTTTTGCGCTGATCTCCAGCCCGTAGTCGTACTGCCCGGCCTTGAGCGCTTCCAGGGCGACGGTGTTGTCGCGGTAGGAGTCGAAGGTCATGGCGTCGAAGTTGAACTGGCCCCGGTTGATCGGCAGGTCCTTGGCCCAGTAGTCCTTGACCCGCTCGTAACGGATCGAGCGGCCGGCCTTGACCTCGGCGATCTTGTACGGGCCGCTGCCCAGCGGAATCTCCAGGTTGCCACGGTTGAAGTCGCGGCCTTGATACCAGTGCTTGGGCAGCACGGGCAGCTGGCCGAGGATCAGCGGCAGCTCGCGGTTGTTCTGGTGCTTGAACCTGAACAGGACGCGCAGCGGGTCTTCGGCGACTACTTCGGCCACGTCGCCGTAGTACTGGCGGTACAACGGCGCGCCATCCTTGATCAGGGCGTTGAAGGTGAACACCACGTCCTCGGCGCGCATCGGGTGGCCGTCGTGGAAGCGCGCCTCGGGGCGCAGGTAGAAGCGCACCCAGCTGTTGTCCGGGGCCTTCTCGATCTTGCCGGCCACCAGGCCGTACTCGGTGAACGGCTCGTCCAGGCTCTGGCGCATCAGGGTGTCGTAGATGGCGCTGACGTTTTCGGCGGCGACCCCCTTGTTGATGAAAGGGTTGAGGCTGTCGAAGCCACCAAAGCTGGACTGGCGGAAGGTGCCCCCTTTAGGCGCATCGGGGTTCACGTAGTCGAAGTGCTTGAAGTTGGCCGGGTATTTCGGCGCTTCATCGTAGAGGGTCAGCGCGTGTTGCGGGGCGGCCAGGGCCGGCAGGCTCAGGCAGGCGAGCAGCAGGCTGCCGGCCAGCTGGCGCAGGCGGTTGCTTGGCATCATTGGGCTTTCTCCGAAGTCTTGAGCCACCAGGTGTTCAGCCCGAGGGTATAGGGCGGCGTGGTGACGAAGCCGAACCGGTTGCGGTAGGCCAGGCGGTGATTGTCGAGATACCAGTTGGGGATCATGTAGTACTGCCATGAAAGCACCCGGTCCAGGGCGCGGGCGGCGGCGACCTGGTCGTCGCGGGTTCGCGCGGCGAGCAAGGTGTCGAGCAGGTGGTCGACCACCGGGTCCTTGACCCCAGCATAGTTCTTGCTGCCCTTGGTCGTGGCCTGGCTGGAGTGGAAGTACAGCCACTGTTCGAGGCCGGGGCTCAAGGTCTGGTTGAGGGTCATCAGGATCATGTCGAAATCGAACTGGTCCAGGCGTTGTTTGTACTGGGCGCGGTCGACGGTGCGCAAATGGGCGTCGATGCCGATGCTGGCCAGGTTTTCGACATAAGGTTGCAGGATGCGTTCGAGGTTGGGGTTCACCAGCAACAGTTCCATGCGCAGCTGCTGACCTTTCTTGTCCACCAGGCGCTGGCCGTCGAGCTTCCAGCCGGCCTGGCCGAGCAGGCCCAGGGCTTGGCGCAAGGTCTGGCGGCTGACGCCACGGCCATCGGTGTGGCTGACCTGGTAGGGCTGGGTGAACAGCTTTTCGGGTAGCTGATCGCGGAACGGCGCCAGCAGCAGCCATTCCTTGCCCGTGGGCAAGCCCGAGGCTGCGAACTCGCTGTTGGGGTAATAACTGGTCGAGCGGCGGTAGGCGCTGCTGAACAGCGCCCGGTTGGTCCACTCGAAATCGAGCATCAAGCCCAGCGCCTGGCGCACCCGGGCGTCACTGAAGGTGGCCCGGCGGCTGTTCATGAACAAGCCCTGGGTCTGGGTCGGGATGCGGTGCGGGATCTGCGCCTTGATCACTTCGCCACGGCGCACCGCTGGGAAGTTGTAACCGTTGGCCCAGTTCTTCGCCTGGTGCTCGATATAGATGTCGAACTCGCCGGCCTTGAAGGCTTCGAAGGCCACCGTGGCATCGCGGTAGAACTCATAATCAACGCGGTTGAAGTTGTACTTGCCGCGGTTTACCGCCAGGTCCTTGCCCCAGTAGTTCTTCACGCGCTCGAACACCAGCCGCCGGCCAGGCTGCACCTGGGTGATGCGATAGGGGCCGCTCCCCAGCGGCGGCTCGAAGGTGGTGGCCTGGAAGTCGCGGCCTTGCCAGTAGTGCTTGGGCAGTACCGGCATTTCACCCAGGCGCAGGATCAGCAGCGGGTTGCCGGCGCGCTTGAAGACGAAGCGGATACGCTGCGGGCCGAGGATGTCGACGCGCTGCACTTCCTGCAGGTTGGTGCGGTAGATCGGGTGGCCTTCCTTGAGCAGGGTGCGGTACGAGAAGGCCACGTCTGCCGAGGTGATCGGCTGGCCATCGTGCCAGTGCGCTTCCGGGCGCAGGTTGAACACCACCCAGCTGCGGTCCTCGCTGTACTCCACCGAACGCGCGATCAGGCCGTAGCTGGAGGTGGGTTCGTCGCCGGAGGGGTCGTACTGGCCAGTGCCGACCATCAGCGTTTCATTCAGTTCGCTGATGCCGTACTGCAGGAAATTCGGCGTGGTGACCGGGCTGGAGCCCTTGAAAGTATAGGGGTTGAGCGTGTCGAAGGTGCCGAATGCCATGGCCCGCAAGGTGCCGCCCTTGGGCGCTTGCGGGTTGACCCAGTCGAAGTGGGTGAATGTGGCTGGGTACTTGAGCGTGCCGAACTGCGCGTATCCGTGGCTTTCGCTCACCATCGCGGCTGCGGGAAAGCTCAAGGCCAGGCTGAGTGACAGCAGGAGGGGACGTATCAAGTCGGCATCCGATCCAGAGGCGTTGGGCTTTGGTCGGGGTACAGTAACAGCTTGGCGGGGTTGGAAAAAGAGGATGTCAGGGGGATCGAGCGGGGCTGCAAAGCAGCCCATCGCGGGGCAGGCCCGCTTCCACGGGTACCGCGCAGTTTCAGGGCGGGATGCATAAGCTGTGGCAGCGGGCTTGCCCCGCGAATGGGGCGCGGAGCGGCCCCAGATTCACATCAATGCGACAGGTAGACGGTCAACGTCTGGCCTGGTTTCAGCGCATGCCCGCTGCGCGGATTCCAGCGCTTGAGGTGCTGCATCTCGACATTGAAACGTTTTGCCACCAAATACAGGGAGTCGCCTTTGCGCACCTTGTATTGGGTGGAGCGTTTCGAGGAGGCCGCCACCCGGTTGCCCGCCGCACTCGGTGCATTGCCACCGCGCAGCGCCAACACCTGGCCGGCCTTCACGCGGTTGCCCGGCAGCTTGTTCCAGCGCTGGATGTCCTTGACCGACACGCGGTTGGCCTTGGCGATGGCGGTCAGGTTGTCACCACGCTTCACCCGGTAGCTGCGCGCCGTTGTCGGGGCCTTGCCTTCGGCCACGGCGCGGGCGAACACGGCTTTGTTCGGCTGCAGGCTGACCAGTTGCTCGGGCTTGAGGTTGGACAGGCTGGCGGACAGCAGTTGCGCCTTGGCGGTCGGTACCAGCAGTTGCTTGGGGCCGTCCACGGTCATGCGCTTCTTGAACGCAGGGTTGAGCTGGATCAGCTCGTCTTCATCGATGTTGGCGAAGGCGGCAACCCGCGACAGGTCGAGGCGGTCGTTGATGGCGACCGCTTCGAAGTAGGGTTCGTTGGCGATCGGGTTGAGGTTCACGCCATAGGCCTCGGGGGTCGAGACCACCTGCGACAGGGCCAGCAGCTTGGGCACGTAGTCGCGGGTTTCCTGCGGCAGCGGCAGGTTCCAGTAGTCGGTCGGCAGGCCGAGCTTCTCGTTGCGCTCGATGGCCCGGCTGACGGTGCCTTCGCCGGCATTATAGGCGGCCAGGGCCAGCAGCCAGTCGCCGTTGAACATGTCATGCAGGCGGCTCAGGTAGTCCAGCGCGGCATTGGTCGATGCGGTAACGTCGCGGCGGCCGTCGTAGAAGTTGGTCTGGCGCAGGTTGAAATGGCGGCCGGTCGCCGGCATGAACTGCCACATGCCCGCGGCGCTGGCGCGCGAGTAGGCCATCGGGTTGTAGGCGCTCTCGATGGCGGGCAGCAGGGCCAGCTCCAGCGGCATGTCGCGCTCTTCGAGACGCTCGACGATGTAGTGCAGATAAAGGCTGCCGCGTTCGCCGGCGCTCTCGATGAACGTCGGGTTGCTGGCGAACCACAGGCGCTGCTGTTCGATGCGCGGGTTGACGTCGATGCTGTCCTGCAGGGCAAAACCTTGGCGCATGCGTTCCCACACATCCTGCGGCGCCTGCTCGGCGGGTTTTACCGCGAGCGGAGCCGGTTTGTGCTTGATCCGCGCCTGGTAGCTGTGTGCGCGAACACTGTCGGATTCGTCGAGCTGACGGGTGCTCTGGCAGCCCACCAGGGTGGCGGCCAGCACCAGCGCACTGATTTGGGCCAGGCGCGTCAGGGCGACTGAATGAGCGGTTCTGCGGCTACGGGAAGACATCGGCTGGGACGGGTATCCGGGCAAAAAATTTCGGCGATTCTAGAAACCGCATCCCGCCGGGTCAACCTTCGAGCACACGTTGCGATATATCTTCAGGTTATCAGAAGGTGTCCTTCCAAGACCTCAAGGCAGCAAAAACAGTGACCTGCGACGTGTTTGAATGGCCCTTCCATTCGTCTGCTTTTTGTTTAACTAATGTTTCAGCGGTACGCAGAAAAGGGTTGGTCAGGCGTTCCAGGCCAATCGTTGATGGCAAGGTGATGCGATTGTCGGCGCGCAGCCGGGTAACGTCATCGAAACGTTGCTGAACGTGGGGATTCTGCGGTTCTACGGCCTTGGCGAAGCGCAGGTTGCTCAACGTGTATTCGTGGGCGCAGTAAACTTCGGTGTGCGCTGGCAACGCCGCCAGGCGGGCGAGGGCGGGCTGCATCTGCTCCGGCGTGCCTTCGAACATGCGCCCGCAGCCGGCGGCGAACAGCGTGTCGCCGCTGAACAGCAGCGGCGTTGCAGGTTGGTCGCTGAAGTAGGCGATATGCCCCAGGGTATGGCCAGGCACGGCCAGCACCCGGAAGGTCATGCCTAGCACCTGCACCTCGTTGCCCTCATCCAGGGCCACGTCGCGGCCAGGAATACGTTCATTGGCCGGGCCGCAGACCCGCGCGCCGGTCAGCTGCTTGAGCCGCTCGACACCGCCGACATGGTCATTGTGATGGTGGGTCACCAGGATGTCCTCCAGCACCCAGCCGGGGTTGGCGGCCAGCCAGCCTTCCACCGGGCCGGCATCACCGGGATCGACCACCGCGCAGCGGCGTTTGGCAGTATCCTGTAACAACCATATGTAGTTGTCGGAGAAAGCGGGGAGAGCATCGATCTGTATCATGGTGCGGATCCGTATCGCCAAGCGTGGCACATGAGGCCATCTTAGCCGCGATGGCGCGGTGCGAGAACCTTCGAGGGAGAGCGCAATGACCGACCAAGCCTTTGCCCAGGCCGACCCGGATTGGGTCGAGCTGATCAGCCTGGCCCGTGAGTGGTTCCACGGCCCACTCGGCCAGCTGATGCTCAAGGAAGAAGAAAAACTGCTGGAAGAAGAGCTCGGGCGCTTCTTCGGCGGTTATCTGGTGCATTACGGGCCCTGTGCCGAGGCACCGCCCAGCGCCCCCCAGGTGCAGCGCAACGTGCGCCTGGGCGCGCCGCTGCCGGGGGTGGAGATCGTCTGCGAGGAGCAGGCCTGGCCCCTGAGCGAGCACGCCGCCGATGTCGTGGTGCTGCAGCATGGGCTGGATTTCAGCCTGTCGCCCCATGGCCTGCTGCGCGAGGCGGCCAGCGCCGTACGCCCGGGCGGGCACCTGCTGATCGTCGGTATCAACCCCTGGAGCAGCTGGGGCATGCGCCATTTCTTCAGCCATGGCGCGCTGCGCAAGGCCCGCTGCATCTCGCCGTCACGGGTCGGTGATTGGCTCAACCTGCTGGGCTTCGCGCTGGAGAAACGCCGCTTCGGGTGCTATCGTCCGCCGCTTGCCTCACCGGCCTGGCAACAACGCCTGGCGGGCTGGGAACGGGTGGCAGGCGGTTGGCAGAGCGCCGGCGGCGGGGTTTACCTGTTGGTGGCGCGCAAGATGGTGGTCGGCCTGAGGCCGCTGCGCCAGGAGCGCCGCGAGCCGATGGGCAAGCTGCTGCCGTTGCCACTGGCCAAGGTCAACCGCACTGCGGTCAGCCCGGATACCGAAAAGCACTGAACATGAGTGGTACATGAGCGAAAGCGTCGAGCTGTATACCGATGGTGCCTGCAAGGGCAATCCCGGCCCCGGTGGCTGGGGCGTCCTGCTGATCTACAAGGGCGTTGAAAAGGAACTGTGGGGCGGTGAACGCGAAACCACCAACAACCGCATGGAGCTGATGGCCGCGATCCAGGGCTTGATGGCGCTCAAGCGTGAATGCGAAGTGGTGCTGACCACCGACTCGCAGTACGTGATGAAGGGCATCAACGAGTGGATGGTCAACTGGAAGAAACGCGGTTGGAAGACCGCCGCGAAAGAACCGGTGAAGAACGCCGACCTGTGGCAGCAGCTGGATGAGCAGGTCAACCGCCACAAGGTCACCTGGAAGTGGGTCCGCGGGCACATCGGCCACCCGGGCAACGAGCGCGCCGACCAGCTGGCCAACCGTGGCGTCGACGAGGTGCGCGCCAAGCGCTGAGCTGGGGTACAATCCCCGGCTTTGTAACTGATGCAAGTTGGAGCGCCCCGCGTGGAGCAGCAGCAACAAGATAAACGGCTGGTCATTCTCGATACCGAAACCACCGGCATGCCGGTCAGCGAAGGCCACCGGATCATCGAGATCGGCTGTGTCGAAGTCATGGGCCGGCGCCTGACCGGGCGGCACTTCCACGTCTACCTGCAGCCCGACCGCGAGAGTGACGAGGGCGCGATCAACGTCCACGGCATCACCGACGCTTTCCTGGTCGGCAAGCCGCGCTTCGGCGATGTGGCCCAAGAGTTCTTCGAGTTCATCGAGGGCGCCACGCTGGTCATCCACAACGCGGCGTTCGACGTCGGCTTCATCAACAACGAGTTTGCCCTGTTGGGCCAGCGCGACCGCGCCGACATCTCGCAGCACTGCACCATCCTCGATACCTTGCTGCTGGCGCGTGCCCGTCATCCGGGGCAGCGCAACAGCCTCGACGCACTGTGCAAACGTTACGACATCGACAACTCCGGCCGTGAACTGCACGGCGCCTTGCTCGACTCGGAGCTGCTGGCCGACGTCTACCTGGCGATGACTGGTGGCCAGACCAGCCTGTCGTTGGCTGGCCATGGGCAAGACAGTGACAACGAAGGGCAGGGCAGTGGCGGCAGCGAGATCCGTCGGATTACCGGGCGTGCGCCGGGGCGGGTGATCATGGCCAATGCCGAGGAGCTGGAGGCACATGCCGAGCGCCTGGCGGCGGTTGCCAAGTCGGCGGGCGGGCCGTCGATGTGGCAGGCCTTGACCGAACCTTCTGCAGGCTGATCTGTAGCCTGTACGGGCTATTTCGCGGCGACTGACAACACCAGGCTCTACTACCCTGAGAAGGACGATTCGTCCTGCGGAGGTAGTTGCCTGATGTACAAGGACCTCAAGTTCCCCATCCTCATCGTCCACCGCGCCATCAAGGCCGACAGCGTTGCCGGCGAGCGCGTGCGGGGGATTGCCGAGGAACTGCGCCAGGACGGCTTTGCCATCCTCGCCGCGGCCGACAATGCCGAAGCGCGCTTGGTCGCCGCCACCCACCACGGTCTGGCGTGCGTACTGCTCGCCGCCGAAGGCATCGGCGAAAACACCCACCTGCTGCAGAACATGGCCGAGCTGATTCGCCTGGCCCGGCAACGTGCGCCGAACCTGCCGATCTTCGCCTTGGGCGAGCAGGTCACCCTGGAAAACGCCCCCGCCGAAGCCATGAGCGAGCTGAACCAGCTGCGCGGCATCCTCTACCTGTTCGAAGACACCGTGCCCTTTCTCGCGCGGCAGGTGGCGCGCGCCGCGCACATTTACCTCGATGGTTTGCTGCCGCCTTTCTTCAAGGCCTTGGTGCAGCACACTGCGCAGTCCAACTATTCCTGGCATACGCCCGGCCACGGTGGCGGTGTCGCCTACCGCAAGAGCCCGGTGGGCCAGGCATTCCATCAGTTCTTTGGCGAAAACACCCTGCGCTCCGATCTGTCCGTTTCGGTCCCAGAGCTGGGTTCGCTGCTCGACCACACTGGCCCGTTGGCCGAGGCCGAAGCGCGCGCTGCGCGCAACTTCGGCGCCGACCATACATTCTTCGTCATCAATGGCACGTCCACCGCCAACAAGATTGTCTGGCACGCCATGGTGGGCCGCGATGACCTGGTGCTGGTGGACCGCAACTGCCACAAGTCAGTGGTCCACGCGATCATCATGACCGGCGCCATCCCCATTTACCTGTGCCCTGAGCGCAATGAGCTGGGCATCATCGGGCCGATCCCGCTCAGCGAGTTCAGCCCCGAGTCGATCCAGGCCAAGGTTCAGGCCAACCCGTTGGCCAAAGGGCGCGCACCGCGCATCAAGCTGGCGGTGGTCACCAACTCGACCTACGACGGCCTGTGTTACCACGCCGGCTTGATCAAACTGGCCCTTGGTGGCAGCGCCGAGGTGCTGCACTTCGACGAAGCCTGGTTCGCCTATGCAGCGTTTCACGAATTCTTCACCGGTCGCTACGCCATGGGCACCGAGTGCACAGAGGACAGCCCACTGGTGTTCAGCACGCATTCCACGCACAAGCTGCTGGCAGCCTTCAGCCAGGCATCGATGATCCATGTGCAGGACGGTGCGCAGCGGCAACTGGACCGCGATCGCTTCAACGAAGCCTTCATGATGCACATCTCCACCTCGCCGCAGTACAGCATCCTCGCTTCACTGGATGTGGCGTCGACCATGATGGAGGGCCCTGCCGGGCGCTCGCTGCTGCAGGAGATGTTCGACGAGGCGCTGAGCTTTCGCCGCGCCCTGGCCAACCTGCGCGAACACATTGCCGCCGACGATTGGTGGTTCAGCATCTGGCAGCCACCGGCGGCCGAGGGTATCCACCGCCTGGCCGCGAAGGATTGGCAGCTGCAACCGGGGGCGCAGTGGCATGGCTTTGGTGAAGTGGCGGGCGATTACGTGCTGCTCGACCCGCTGAAGGTCACCTTGGTGATGCCAGGGCTCAGCGTTGACGGCATTCTGGGCGAGCATGGCATTCCCGCGGCGGTGGTCAGCAAGTTTCTCTGGGAGCGTGGGCTGGTGGTGGAGAAGACCGGGTTGTACAGCTTTCTGGTGCTGTTCTCGATGGGCATCACCAAGGGCAAGTGGAGCACGTTGTTGACCGAACTGCTGGAGTTCAAGCGCCACTATGATGGCAATACTGCCTTGAACCTGTGCCTCCCCAGCATCGTCGCGGTCGATGCGGCGCGCTATCAGGGTATCGGTTTGCACGATCTGTGCGACCAGTTGCATGACTGCTACCGCGTCAATGCCACCGCCAAGCAACTCAAACGGCTGTTCAGCCGCTTGCCAGAAGCAGCGCTGAGCCCCGCGCAGGCATACGACCAGATGGTGCGGGGAGAGGTGGAGGCCGTGCCGATCGAGGCGCTGCTCGGCCGTGTCGCGGCGGTGATGCTGGTGCCGTACCCGCCGGGCATTCCGCTGATCATGCCGGGCGAGCGGTTCACCGAGGCGACCCGCTCGATCCTCGACTACCTGGCATTTGCCCGTGCTTTCAACAGTGGCTTTCCTGGCTTCGTCGCCGATGTACACGGCCTGCAGAACGAAACCGGCACGTACACCGTGGATTGCGTCAAGGAATGCGAATGATCTCGACGCCGGTCTGTGCCAGTTCGAAGCGGTCTTCACCCAGGTGGTTGACCCGGTCGCCGATGGCCAGGCGATAGGTGGTGATCGGTGCACCCACGGCGCTGCCGTCAGTCTGCAGGGTGGACTCCTGGAACTCGTGCACGGGGTAGATACGGCCTTCGGCGTCACGGGCGTGGAATTGGCCGACCATTACTGCTGCCATTTAGGTGAAAACCTCTGAATTACGTAGGAAATGTCTGCTGACATAGACCGTAGAAGATACGCGGAAGTTTTCCGCGCAGGGAAAAAAAACCAAAGCGCCGAGGAACGGTCATCTATAACTACTCAGTCTCTTAACCCAGCAAAGGTGGAAATCGCCATGAGCCAGGTGTATTCGGTAGCAGTCGTCGTCGGCAGCTTGCGCAAGGATTCCTACAACCGCAAGGTGGCCGGCGCACTTGCAGAGCTGGCACCGTCCAGCCTAACCCTGAAAATCGTCGAGATCGGCGACTTGCCGTTGTACAACGAGGACGTCGAGGCTGCGGGCGTTCCTGAGCCCTGGAAACGCTTTCGCGACGAGATCCGCCGCAGCGATGCGGTGTTGTTCGTCACGCCGGAATACAACCGTTCGGTGCCCGGCGCGCTGAAGAATGCCATCGACGTGGGCTCGCGGCCCTATGGGCAAAGCGCCTGGAGCGGCAAGCCTGCGGCGGTGGTGAGCGTGTCGCCTGGGGCCGTCGGCGGGTTTGGCGCCAACCATGCCGTGCGTCAGTCGCTGGTGTTTCTCGACATGCCGTGCATGCAGATGCCAGAGGCCTATATCGGCGGGGCGGCGAGCCTGTTCGAGGACAGTGGCAAGCTCAATGACAAGACCCGACCGTTCTTGCAGGGCTTCATCGACAAGTTCGCTTCCTGGGTGAAGCTTAACCGCGCGGTTTAAGCCGGCGTCCTTGTGGGATGCCCGCCGCGGCCTCGCCAGCCGTGTGCGCGGCATTCATTCCAACTGCAGTGATGTCGAGGCCTTCCAACAGTATTGGCGCTCCTGAACCTGATTACTGGAGCGACAATGGCCCACAATTTCGCGGCGACGCGCACTGTCGATGAAAAAATCCTCGCCGCTACTGATGACTTCATTGCCTCAAAGTTGCCAGCGTGGCTGAAGCGCGCCTCGCGCGGCCAGATGGCGGGGTTGCGTACCGCCTTCAATGCCCATCAGGCCAGCCAGGCGCGCCTGCGTGGGCTCACCCTGCAGCTTGAACCGCTGGACGTATTCGCCGAAAAGCATCTCACATCACTGTTGGCCAAGCCTCTGCCAGAGGGGGTGGAGTTTTCGCAGCTTGAGTGGCTGGATGTGACCTGGACTGCCGAGGGTGGGGGGGCTGATGAGCACGCTTTTGCTTACCAGACAAGGCGCACCGCCGGCATGTTGAAGTTGATGAGCAACTTCGAAGCTGGCATTTCCTTGTATACCGATTCTGGTCTGGTCGCGCCAGGGCGGGACAAGGTCTTGTCGATCTCGGAAACGGAGCTGGTGTCGGCGTGCCGTGAACTGGACACGGGGAAAAAGTACCAGAATGCGCTGGACCAGGTTTTCAATGATGCGGCATTGGCCATCCTGGCCGACGACAAGCGTTCCGGGCTTGCGTTGGCAAGCAAGATTGCTGCGATGAAAGGCGACGTGTCAGCCAAGGTGGAAATTGCACTGCTCGAAATGACTCGGGCAGAAATACACCTTGAGAAGTCGGGGCTGCGCGGTTATGGCGGTACTTTGCAAGTGCTCGGCCAGGTTGCTGCCGATGGCATGCTTATTCGGTTGCGCAACGTGGAGGGCGTGCAGGAGGGTATCCTGCTCTACTTGCCCAGTGATCCGCAGCAAGCCTTGCGCTATTTTGCTGATGAAGCGTCGATGAACAGTGGCATGGCCGCTTTGCTGCAGCGCGAAACATACCGTTCGTTTTTCTCCCAGTTGATCAGCCTGCGTGCCCGAGCCAGCTTTGTCGAGTTGCTCGGCAAGCGTCTGAAAGACCCTGAGCCTGATCTTGAAATGGAAGGTGTCGTGGTTCAGGGCAGCATTTTCATGGCGCTGGCCAGTGCCCAGGTCAATCGCACCAAAGACGATGCACGGTTGCTCTTGGTGCCAACTGCCGAGGCCGATGCCAGGGCCGCCCGCGCCAGGCACGAGGCCTGGAAGTCGGCGGGCTTGAACCTGATCAATCTGGCAGGGCTTTTCATTCCAGTTGTCGGCGCTGTGATGCTGGGGCAACTGGTGTTGCAGACCTTGGGTGATGTCTTCGAAGGCGCGCAGGACTGGTACGAGGGCCACCGGCATGAGGCATTGGAGCATCTGCTTGGTGTGGCCGAAACACTTGCTGCGACCACAGCGACCGTGATCGGCGTCAGTGTCGCGCGCAGCGCCTTGGTCGCAGCCATGGAGCCGGTCTCTGTGAACGCCGGCATGCAGCGCTTGTGGAACGACAATCTTGAACCGTACGAGTCGGTACCCGATAGCATCACCCTGCGCTCCGATGGCCTGTATGGCGATGGCAAGCAGCGCTGGCTGCGCTCCGGCTCACGTTACTACGAGGTGCATCGCCCCGATCCTGAGGGCCCTTACCGATTACGCCATCAACGACGTTCCGGGGCCTACGAGCCAGCCGTACTGCATAACGATGAGCGTTGCTGGCGGCCCATAGGCGAGCGGCCGTGGGAGTGGGATGACAGTGCGCGGATGCTGGATCGGCTGTGGCCACAGCACCCGATGATCGGTGCGCAGCGGGCCGAACGGTTGCTGCGCGTCGCAGGGGTCGATCAAGACGAACTGCGTGGCATCCTGATGGAAAACCGAGAGTTGCCAGTCAACCTGCGGGAAGCCTTGCGCAGCTTTGAAGCGGACGAGCGGATCGAGCGCTACTTCGATCATTTACAGCGCAAACGTCTTGATGCACAGGATGAGGAACTCCTGACGTGGTGTGAGTCATTGCCTGATATCGGCAAAGGCGTTGCGCAGGTGCTGGAAGCGAAGCTGCAGTTGCGTGGCAAGCTATACGCGTACCTGACGCGCCTGGACGGTGTTGGTAATGACCTGCTGCTGGCTCGGTTGCAGAGGGATCTTCCTGGCTTGGGAGATGCTTACGCCAAGCGGTTGGTGGCGGAGGCCAGCACGGTTGAGCACAATGAAGCGTTCAGGACTGGCAAGCTGCCCCAGGCGCTGGCGCTCAAAGCCGCTGCCTTGCTGCGTGTGGCGAGAATCAGCAAGGCTTTGGCCGGCATCTATCTGCCCAGCGCGTATTCCACGGAAACAGGCGAGCTGATATTCGCATTGCTCAATCAGCTGGGGCCGCAGACCATCAACATTAGCCTGTGCGAAGGTGAGGTTGATGGGCGCGAAGTGGCAAGTCTCGTGGCACAGGGGCAAGGGACGCCCCTGCGGATACTGGTGCACCAAGAAGGACGGTTCAATGTGTTCGAGGCTAATGGCAGCAAGCGTGCGCTTTCTGCAGGCGACCCTGGAGATCTCTTCGAGGTCATCGCCGCGCTCTTGGCGCCCGCTCAGCGGGTTGAGTTGGGCATAGAAGGGAGTGACGGGGGCAGCCAGTCACTGCGAGCCCGGGCATTGGAGCAGCTGCCTGAAAACCATCAGGACATTGCTCGCTTTCTGGAGTGGTCAGACCGTGAGCGCTGGCTGAACCCCGGGCAACGTTTGGAAGACGGCCGGGTCGGCTACTTGCTCAGCGGGCGTGCTGCAGGCCGCCTCAGGACCTCTCGGGAAGTGCTGCGAGACGGCATGCGCCGGTATTTTCCGGGCTTGAGTGAAATGCAAATTGATGAGGAACTGCAACGCTTGCTTGCCGGTAGGGCAACTGCGTATGAGCTTTTACTTGAGTTGCAGGACGATCATGAGCAACTGGAGCGGGCCCTGCAGCGCTGGCAGTGCAGCGAGCTCAACGATAACAGGCGGCGGACTCGTGGCATCGTTGCCCAGCGCTTTCGAAGAGCTTGGGCCGCGCAGGGCGAAAGTGTACCGGTGAACGATGGCAGTGCAGCAGGGCAGCAACTGAACCTGACTGGCCTGCCTATCACGACCCTTCCAGCGCTTCCGGTGCAACTGAGCTTCACCTACATCACGTCGTTGGTGATGAGGGGGACGACGATTACCGAACTGCCGACACCGTTCCTCAGTTCATTCATTCACTTGCAGGTGCTGAGCATGGGGGGTAATGCCCTGCTGCGCATTCCTGCAGGGCTTTCACACCTGACCGAACTGCGCGAGTTACGCTTGGCGCGTAACAATATTCGGTTGGATGCTGCATCTCAGCAGGCGTTGACCCGGTTGCCGCGTCTCACCTATTTGGACCTCAGCCATAACCCTCTCGGCCAATTTGCATTAAGGATGAATCACCTGCCGCACACGGTGAACCTCTATCTGCGCAACTGTCGCCTGGGTGCCTGGCCGGAAGGTGTCGAGCTTTGTGGCTTCCTCGAGGTAGCGGACTTGCGCGACAACCAGTTGCAGGGCGCACCTGATCAGTTGCTGCAGATGCCCTATGATTTTCGCCGTGTTTTCCAGCTCGAGGGCAACCCGATAAGCAGCGGGGACCTGAAGCGTTTGCATGCGCTGGACAGCATCCCGGAAGAGCCGGGCGAATTGCCCACGTCGGTGGCCGATGCCCGTACATGGTGGGTAGGGGAGGATGCCGAGGCGCGGGCTGGTCGCGGCCAGCTCTGGCATACCGTGCAGGCGACGGTCCAGGGGAGGAGGCTTGTTGCACTACTGGGCGAGCTGATTGTATTTGCGGACTACAGCTGGCCGCAGCCCTACCTGCTTGAGCAAGGTTGGAGCGTGCTGGCCGAGTGGGCAAGCAATGCCGAATTTCGCCAGCAAATCGACGCCCTCATGGTACAGCCCATGACGGATGACAACGCGGCCATCGAGCGTTTCAGCCAGTTGATGTTGCGATTGCGCATTGCCCAGGCCGAGGGGCGCGTGGCTGTTGGGCGTGGTGCTGAGCTAATGGCGTTTGGGCGGGCGCTGATGCGTTTGGATTTTCTAGACCAATACGCCCGTCGGGATGTCGCCTGGCGTCTGACATTGCGCGCGCGCGTAGACCGCACGTCCATTGTCCTGGGCTATCGGGTGCGACTGCGGCAGCGCTTTAACTTGCCTCAACAGCCATGGGCAATGCGTGACTCAGAGGGAGGGCGTATAAGCGGGGAGCAATTATTGGGGGCCATGCGTGAACTGCGTCAGGTCGATACACCTGAGCATCTGGGATCCAGCCTGTGTCGTCGATCGTTTTGGCAGGGGTTTCTCGCGCTGGAGCATGCTGATGCTTTCAATAACCTGGCCGAAGTGTACGGGCAGAGGCGTAACCTTATCGACGGGCAGCGCGCGCAGTTGGGTGAGACCCAGTACCGAACCCACCTTGACCAGCTGAGCGCTGAGCAGGACGCCGATACTCATGCCTTAAGGCTGCGGCTCACCGCCGATATCATTCGCCGTCTGGAGCGAACTCGGGGGTAGGTGGGTACTGCGGCGCTTGGGCGATATGGACTGACGCCTGGGCAAGCCTGCTTCGTCAGGGTGCATGACGAACCTGTCGAAGCAGCCTTGCTCGTAAGGGATACGACACCGAACCGTCAGAACACCTGCGGCATCTCTCCTTTGGCCAGGCGCCGGTTGATATCGGCGATCACCTCGGGCAATTCATTGATGGTGTCGATCAGGTAGTGTGGGCGCGAGCTCTCGAACATGCCGTGAATACGCTTGCGCTCGCGCTCCAGCTTCTCTGCGCTCAGGGCGCGGTAACCTTCCCAGGTCAGGCCCAGCGCGTTGCCCGAGCACACCAGGGCCACGGTCCACATGCCGGCACGGCGGCCTTCGAGAATGCCTGGTACGGTGTCGTCGACTTTCACGCAGGCCGCTACATCATCGATACCCAGCGCGATCACATTGGCCAGCGCCTGGGCCGGCCACGGGCGGCCGTTCGGGGTTTCGTCGGTGGCTACCACATGGTCGGCGACATAGCCGTTTTTCGCGGCCAGCTCCACCACCTTGTCCATCACCACTTTCGGGTAGCCCGAGCACGAGCCGATCTTCAGGCCCTTCTGGCGCAGGCCGGTCAGCGTGTCCAGCGCGCCCGGGATCAGCGCGGAGTGCACGGCGATTTTCTCGATCTGCAGCGGCATGAAGCGGTTGTAGATGGCAGTGACATCGTCGTCGGTCGGGGTGCGACCGAACACCTTGCGGTAGCGCTCGGCGATTTCTGGTACGTCGCACAGGGTACGGATGTGGTCCCATTTGCCCATGCCCATCGGCCCACGGGCTTCTTCGATGGAGACCTGAACGTCGAACTCGGCGAAGGCTTCGACGAAGATCTGCGTCGGGGCAAAGGAGCCGAAGTCGACCACGGTGCCGGCCCAGTCGAGGATGGCGGCTTGCAGCTGAGTAGGGTTGCTGTAGTTCATGTGCGCTAATTCCTGAAATTGGGTGGGCAAAGGGTCAGATGTCCAGCACTTCCATTTCCCGCAGCACATCGGCCACGGCATTCACAGCGGCTTGCATGCCGTCCGGGCCGACCACGCCGATGCAGCCGACGCGGAAAGTCTCGACCTGGGTCAGCTTGCCCGGGTAGAGGATGAAGCCCTTGGCCTTGACCCGCTCGTAGAAGTCCTTGAACTGGTAGCGGGCGTCGTTCGGGGCGTGGAAGGTGACGATGATCGGCGCCTGGATGTCGGCCGGGAGGAAGCTGCGCAGGCCGATGGCAGCCATGCCGTCGAGCAGGGTCTTGCAGTTGCTGGCGTAACGCTGGTGGCGGGCCGGCAGGCCACCTTCATCAACGTACTGCTGCAGCGCTTCGTGCAGGGCGGCGACCACGTGGGTTGGCGGAGTGAAGCGCCACTGGCCAGTCTTGGCCATGTAAGTGTGCTGGTCGTGCAGGTCCATGGCCAGCGAGTGCGCGTTGCCTTCGGCGGCGGCCAGCGCGGTTTTTTCGGCGAAGACGAAGCCCATTCCGGGTACGCCCTCCAGGCACTTGCCGGACGCGGCGATCAGCGCCTCGAAGGGGATGTCGCGGGCATCGATCGGCAGCGCGCCGAACGAGCTCATGGCATCGATGATCAGGCGCTTGCCGTGGCGTTTGATCACCTGGGCAATCTCTGGCAGCGGGTTGAGGATACCGGTGCTGGTTTCGCAGTGAATCAGCGCCACGTGCGTCACGGCAGGGTCAGCGGCCAGCAGGCGGTCGACGTCGGCGGCAGTGGTCGGTTGGTCCTCGGCGGTCTCGAAGGTGCTGTAGGTGCGCCCCAGTACCTTGCAGATCTTTGCCAGGCGTTGGCCGTAGGCGCCGTTGATCAACACCAGCACCTTGCCGTCGCGCGGTACCAGGGTGCCGATGGCGGCTTCCACGGCGAAGGTGCCGCTGCCCTGCAGGGGGACGCAGTGGTGGCTGGCGCTGGCGTCGAGGATCGCGAGCAGTTGTTCGCAGACGCTGGCGGTGAGTTGGTTGAAGTCGCGGTCCCAGGAGCCCCAGTCCACCAGCATGGCTTGGCGGGTACGGGCGGAGGTGGTCAGGGGGCCGGGGGTCAGCAGGATCGGGGCGTTGCTCATTCCGTGGTTCCTCACAAGCGGCGGGTGGTCAGCCGAAAAATCTGGCGCTGAAACTACGGGGTCTAGGTTGCAATTCGCCCGCCTATCAATCAAATTGTTTGTTGTTATTCGAGCTATAAGTCAGGCCGATAAATATGAACCTGTTTCAGCTACGTGCCTTTGATGCAGTTGCCCGCGAAGGCAGCTTCACGCGCGCCGCCGCGCGGTTGTTCATCAGCCAGCCGGCGGTGACCGGGCACGTCAAGGCGCTGGAGGAGCACTACCAGATCACCTTGTTGCGGCGCACTGCGCGGCGGGTCGAACTGACCGAAGAGGGCACCCGCCTGGCGGCCATCACCCGGGCGATGTTTGGCCTGGCGGAAGAGGCCCAGGCGATGCTCGAGGCCAACCGGCAATTGCTCACCGGCCGCCTGGAGGTGGCTGCGGACGGCCCGCACCGGGTCATGCCGATGCTCGCCCAGTTGCGCGAGCGCTACCCAGGCATCACCGTCAACCTGCGCCTGGGCAATGCCCAGGAAACCCTGGCTGCATTGCTTTCGGAACACGCCGATGTTGCCGTGCTGACCGAGATCGAACCGCGCAAAGGCCTGTACCTGCAAAGCCTGTGCGAGTCGCGCTTGTGCGCGTTATTGCCTGCAGGGCATGCCTGGGCGAGCGGCGAGGGTGACTTGCCGTTGGCTGAGTTGAACCAGCAGATCATGGTATTGCGCGAGCCGAGCTCGACTACGCGCCGTACCTTCGACAAAGCCTGCGCCGCTGCCGGGGTGCTGCCCCGTGTGCTGCTGGAGCTGGATAGCCGCGAGGCGGTCACCGAGGCGGTGGCTTCGCAACTGGGCGTAGGTGTGGTTTCGTCGACCGAGGTGGCCAACGACCCGCGTGTGGTAGCACGGCCGCTGGCGGGAGAGGGCCTGGTCAACCAGCACATGATTGGCTGCCTGGAGCGTCGTCGCGAGTTGCGTTTGATCCAGGCATTCCTGGGCCTGGCGGCCGGCCTGTGAGGCAGGGCTGGCGTTTTTCATGGCCGGGCCTAAGATGGCCGGCACAGAACAACCTGGATGGCCGATGAGCGAAAAAGACACCATCTCCATGCAATTGGTGCGCGAAGCGCTTTTGCAGACCTGCCCGGCGGGGCAACCCGATGTCGGTGTGCTGCGACGTGCTGGTATCGACCCGGCGCAGCTCGAGCTGCCAGAGGCGAGGGTGTCTGCAGATGCCTACGCGCAGCTTTGGCGGCTGCTGGCGCGGCGCTGCAACGATGAATTCTTCGCCATGGACCCGCGTGGTTTGGCCGTCGGCAGCTTGGCGTTCATGACCCGCGCAGCCATGGCCCAGCCGACCCTCGGTGAAGGCCTGGGCGTCGTGCTCGGTTTTCTCTCGTTGATGCTCGAAGACCTCCATCCCAGCCTGGTGCGCCAGCAGAGCCTGGCCGAAATCGTCATCAATGAACCCCGCGATGAGCCGCGGCGCGCCTTTACCTATTTCACCTTCTGGATGATCGTGCATGGCGTCGCGTGCTGGCTGGCGGGCCGCCGGGTCCCGATCCTGGCCATCGACCTGCGTTGCGCAGAGCCTTCGTTCTGCGATGATTACCGGGTCATGTTCTCGGAAAGCCTGCAGTTCGACCGGCCACGTACGCGCATGATCATTGCCGCCGATAGCCTGGACGTGCCACTCAAACGTACGCCGCACGAATTGCAGCGTTTCCTGGCCGAAGCGCCCGGCAATATTCTGGTCAAGTATCGCGACCCTGCCAGCCTGGGGCGGCGTGTGCGCAACGATCTGCTGCATCGGCACCCGAACCAGTGGCCCGACGCCGATGCCCTGGCCCGGCAGCTGTGCCTGTCACCGTCCACCCTGCGTCGGCGCCTGGCCGAGGAAGGGCAGACCTATCAAGGGCTCAAGGACAGCGTGCGACGTGAATTGGCGATCGCTTGGCTCAGCGAGGCTGAACCCGCCATGGCGGACATCGCCGAGCGGCTGGGGTTTGCCGACAGCAGCTCGTTTTACAAGGCCTTTCGCAAGTGGTTTGGCTGCAACCCCGGCCATTACCGTGCACTGGTCCAGGCGCGCGACCCTCACGGCTGAGCGGCCGCCTTCCCAGGAGTTGCTGCGGTAGCTGTTTCGCTTCCCTCTGAAGCTTTGCCGGAATGAGTGAAAGATTGTGCCCTCTCATCAGAACAGAGGGTTCCTCATGCGAACATTTCCGGCTGTACCCAGTACCCGCGACAGCGTCACCGCCAACGATCTGCAGGGCGCCGCTGACACTTTCACCCAATCGCTCCCTGAATGGATCAGCGCTGCCTCTGCCGCGAACATCTACACGTTGCGGGTATTGATCGCCAGCCATCGAGCCACCCAGCTAGCCGCGGCCCGCGCGACCCAGGCAGCAGTGCCCCTCCAGGCGTTCGCCGAGAGCACGTTCTCCAAGGCCCTGGCCAGCCTGCTGCCAAGTGGGCAGACACTGAACACACTGCAGTGGCGAAGAAAGGTTCGCGACGAGGTCGGGCAATCAGTTCCCCACCTCGAGGACGCTTTTGAAGTACAGCCAGCGCTGCCGCGCCTGATGCAGAACTTTGCCGCAGGTGCCACGCCATTGAGCGGCAGTGGTTTGGTCATCAACCGTGATGATGAGGGGGTGATTGGCAACACAGCGCAATGGATTGCAGCATGCCGCCAGCTGGATGCCGGAAAACAGTACCTGACCCTGCTGGATCAACATTTCACCCCTAACAAGGCACTGCTGGTCTCGGACAAACTGGCGGGATTCAAGCTGGCCGTGCATGTCGCGTTTCTCAAAGGCAAGATCAACAGCGATGTAAGAACCGCACTGGCGCACTATGCCGATAGCTCAAGCGCCACCAGCACTGAGCCCAGGCTCACGGCGTATCCAGGGCTCATGTCCATGCTGGGCATGCATGTTCATGAGGCGTTGATTATCCAGTTGAAAACTGCCGATGGCGACAGTGCCGGCGTCGTTACATACATGCCTTGTGACGCTGCCAATCCACTGCGCTGGCACAGTTCCACGCAGGACTTGCAAGCTGAAATGGTCACCGACTTGAAGCGTGAGGGTTGTCTGCGAGCGTTCTTGCAGTTGATTGCACTCAATGAGCGAAACGCGTTTTTCCGTCTGCTGCAATTGCGCTCGATGGATACAGCACCCGATCTGGAACTTGAAGGCAAAACCGGTCAGGGCACTGTCTTTACGTGCTGGGTGGATGAGCAGATCGAACGTGCGCGCGCAGATGCCAAAGTACTGCTTGTACCTACCGCAGACGCCGATACCGAGGCCAGCCGTAAACGCCTGGAGGACTGGAAGTCGCTTGGCTGGGGGCTGGCCGGGCTGGCTGGATTCTTCATTCCGGCGGTAGGCGTCGTGCTGCTGGGGGCGTTGGTCAAGGATATTTGCACCGAGGTGTTCGAAGGGGTTGCAGACTGGACCAAGGGGCATGAACACGAGGCGTTGCAGCATGCACTGAACGTGGCGCAAATCGCTTCCGCCACGGCGGTGGGGGTGGGCAGTGGCGCCGTTGTAGGTCGTGTTGTCAACAAAGTGCTGGTCGATGGCCTGGAAGCCGTCGCGTTGGACGATGACACCCAGGGGCTGTGGACCGGCGACCTGAGTATCTACGAGCGCGAGTTGCCTGACGACGCGATCATGGGGGCAGATGGCCTGTTCATTAGCGGCAAACGCCGTTGGCTAAGGGCCGGCGAGCACCACTACGAGGTGCATCAGCCGAGTGAAAGTGGGGCCTGGCGGCTGGTTCATCCGGACCAGCCGCATGCTTATGGGCCGGTGCTGCAGCGCAACGCCGAGCGCCTGTGGCTGCTGCCTGACGACTCGCCCATGAACTGGAATGATGCACAGCAGATGCTCGCCCGCCTTTGGCCGCAAGAGCCCCCCCTTGATCAGGCGCGCGCCCAGCAGGTGCTGCAGGCGAGCTGCAGCGATGTGGACGAACTGCGTGGCATCCTGGTGGATAACCGCACCTTGCCGGCCAACCTGCGCGAAACACTGCGCCGTTTCGAGGCAGATGAACGGATCGAGCGTTTCTTCAGCGCTGTGGCCACCGGCGCGACCGAGGTCGAAGACCAGGCCCTGCTCGAGTGGTGCAAGACACGCCCCGGCTTAGCCGAGAGGGACGGTGCCGAGCGTTCTGCGGCTATCCTCGAGCAACAGAGCGAACTACGCCATGACCTGTTCGATTTTCTGACATCTGTGGAGTCAGGTACTGACCCGGTCGTGCGGGTGCTCAAACGCGATTTCGCTGGTTTGCCAAACGATTATGCCAGCGACTTGGCCAGTCAGGTCACCGCCGACGAGCGAGAAGAGTTCGCGTTGCTGGAACGGCTGCCGTTGCCAGTCGCGACCAAGGCGCGTTCCCTGCTTCAGCTAGCCAGGCTGAATCATGCAGTGCAAGGCGTGATGCTGCGCAGCGCGTACAGCGATGAAAGCGGCGAGTTGGCGCTGGGGTTGCTTTCGCGGCTTGACCATTGGTCTTTCAAGAAGCGCGTGGAATTGCGCTTTGGCTCGGCAGAAGGGCGCCTGCTGGCAGTGCTCAACGCGCAAGCGCCGGAGGCTGATCGGGTCATACTGGCACGCAAGGAGCGCGCATTTGTGCTGTATGACACGAACGGCCTGGAGCTCGCTGAGCAGAGCAGTGCGCCTGATGACGTCTTCCAGGCCATCGTCACGTTACTGACATCGGAACAGAAAGCCGCCCTCAGCCTGGGCAGCGATGATCAGGCTGGCGAGCTGCGGCGGCAGGTCGTCAATTTGCTGCCAACTGGCCGGCAGAAGTTGGTGAGACAATTGGCCTGGCAGGAGCAGCTGGGTTGGTTCAATCCGGGGCAGCGTTTAGGCGATGGCCGTGTAGGGTATCCGCTGGGCGGCAGCATTTCCAATGAGCGAGGGCCGGGCTGGAGGGTTCGGCGGCGGTTGGCCAGGCTCTATCAGGGTGATACTCCGAGGCAGATCGATGAGCATTTGAATCGCATTCTGGATGCTGCCAACCCATACGCAGCCCTGATGCAAGAAGAGCAGAACTATCATATGCTCGACAGTCGGCTGGCCACGTGGATCGTTGATGGTCCACAAGGCGAACAGGCAGCGCGTCGCATGCTTGCGCAAAGCCTGCAACAGGCTTGGCGCAGACAATTGCCGATCGATGTCCAAGAGGATGCTGTGCGCGGCTTTGTTGTTGACCTGAGCGGCCATCGTGTGACCAGCCTGCCTGAGCTGGACGCCGCGATCGACTTCCATCACGTCACCTCACTGGCAATGGTCAATACCAACCTGCAGGCGGTTCCCGACGCCTTCTTCAGCTGCTTCGGGCACCTTCGCCGTCTGAACATGTCGCGCAACCGCCTGGAGGCGCTACCGGTCGGGATTCGGCATCTGCGATTTCTTGAAAAACTGGACCTTTCCTACAACGGTATTCACAACGGCGAGCGCGCATCTGAGGTGCTCAGCTCACTGACCCGTCTGCAGGATATGAACCTCAGCTTCAATCCGTCGATTCGCAGTTTGACCTTAGGCAATTGGGCATCAGGGCTGAGGCTTCTGAACGTGAGGTTGTGCGGGCTGCTGGAATGGCCAATAGGGCTGGAGCAGTGTCGCCTGCTGCGCTGGATCGACCTGAGCGCCAATAACCTGATCAACGTACCGCCAGCCATCCAGGCAATGCCGTATATATTTCGTGCCTCGATTCTGCTGGATCGGAACGCAATTGAGATAGCGCAACTGGAGCGCCTGTATGCGCGCCCCGCGCCTGCCCATCCGCCCGCCCCACAACCCGCCTCTGAGCTGTTGCCTGCCCGAAAGATCTGGGTGACGGGTGAGCAGGCCGAAGCGCGTGGGGCAAGGTGGGATCGATTGTTCGCCGGGCAAAGCAACGGGGAATTGAAAGAGATCCTGAGGAGACTGCAACAGAGCAGCGATTATCGGACCCATCGAAGTGAGCTCATGACGCGTGTGTGGGCGTTGCTTGATGCCATGGACACCGATGATGTGCTGGTCGAGGATGTGAATGCGCATGCACTTGAAAATGTCACCTGCGCAGATGATGTTGCCGATCGCTTCAGCGAGTTGCATCTGCTCGCCAGCGTGAACAATGCGAAGCGCTTTGGGGCCGGGGAGCAGGAAGCGTTGCTGAAGCTGGGCCAGGGCATGTTCCGGCTTACACTGCTCAGGGAACATATCGGCAACTACATCGCCGAAAAGACCGTGGGCAACCCCAACCTGGATGCCATCGAGGTCAGCCTTTACTTTCGGTTGCAGCTGGCCAAAGAGATGAATTTGCCAAGCCAGCCGAGCTCGATGTTGTTTGGTTCGATAGCTAACGTCAGCAGCGCGGATATCGAGGCCGCACGGGACTTTGTGAAGAAGGCGGAAACGGTCGAAGCGAAGGCCGCTTTCTTGAGCCAGCAGACGTTCTGGGCCCAATGGTTGGAAAAGCAACACCCGGATGAGTTTGCTGCTGCCCTCGGGCAAGCTCATAAGAAACAAGAAGGGCTGGATGCCCGGCAGTCTGAATTGACCAGCCAACACTATAAAGATCAAAGCGATGCGGTGAAGAAAGAACTTGAATACGGGAGGACCCGTTTGGCCCTCAGCTTTACAACCTCCATCCTGAAAGCCGAAGCGGATCCAGCACTGCCATCTGTCGACCAAACCGGTCATCCAGAATGACAGCTTTGGCCATTGCCCGACAGGGCATGTAGCGACAACATCGTCAGACCAATGGTGCACTCCAACAATAAGAACCAGGAGTCTGACGATGCGTGAATACGCCGATGCCGCCCGTTCGTTCGACCATGCCCAGGCTGCCCGCGCAGCGCTGCAAGGGCAATTGACGGCCCTCAATGCTTGCGTCGAATGCTGCGATCGCCATGTGGGTAGCGGCAAGCTGGCGCTGCTGTGGGAAGGCCGCGATGCCGACAGCAAGCGGTACACCTTCGATGAGCTTGCTGCCTTTGCGGCGCGCTTTGCCAATGTACTTCGGGCTCATGGCGTAGGCGTGGGCGACCGTGTCGCAGGCTTGATGCCACGCACCCCCGAGCTGCTGGTGACCATCCTCGCCACCTGGCGCCTGGGTGCGGTCTACCAGCCGCTGTTCACAGCCTTCGGCCCCAAGGCCATCGAACATCGCCTGGAGCAATCCGCAGCGCGCATCGTCGTGACCGACCAGCACAACCGCGCCAAGTTGGATGAAGTGGGTGATTGCCCGACGATCATCACCGTGCAGGCACGCCCTGGCGAGCTGGATTTCCACGCGAGCCTTGAAGACGTCGCGGGTGAATGTGAACCTGTCATGCGCACGGGGGACGACCCTTTCCTGTTGATGTTCACCTCGGGCACCACGGGCCCTGCCAAACCCCTTGAAGTGCCGCTGCGCGCCATCGTCGCCTTCCAGGGCTACATGCGCGATGCCATTGATCTGCGCCCGGAAGACACCTTCTGGAACCTGGCTGATCCGGGTTGGGCATATGGCCTCTATTACGCAGTCACCGGCCCCTTGTCGCTGGGCCACGCCACGACCTTCTACGATGGCCCGTTCAGCGTCGAGAGCTGTGCGCGCATCATCAATAAACTCGGCATCAGCAATTTGGCCGGTTCGCCAACGGCTTATCGGTTGCTGATCGCTGCGGGCAGCGAGTTTTCCGCGCCAATCAAAGGCCGCCTGCGCGTTGTCAGCAGTGCCGGTGAGCCCCTCAATCCGGAGGTCATCCGCTGGTTCGCCGACGAACTGTGTGTGACCATCCACGATCACTACGGCCAAACCGAACTGGGCATGGTGCTGTGCAATCACCATGGCTTGAAGCACCCTGTACACCTCGGGTCTGCCGGTTTTGCCATTCCTGGCCACCGTATCGTCGTGCTCGATGAGCAGGGCGCGGAGCTGTCGGTCGGACAGCCCGGGATTCTGGCCGTCGACCGTGAGCAGTCGCCCTTGTGCTGGTTTGGCGGCTATCACGGCGTACCCACTCGATCGTTTGTGGGCAAGTACTACCTCAGCGGCGATACCGTCGAGCTCAACGCCGATGGGAGCATCAGCTTTGTCGGCCGCAGTGACGACGTGATCACTACCTCCGGTTACCGGGTTGGACCTTTCGATGTGGAAAGCGCACTGATCGAGCACCCGGCGGTGATCGAGGCGGCGGTGATCGGCAAGCCCGACCCGGAGCGCACCGAGTTGATCAAGGCCTTCGTGGTGCTGGCCAAAGGTGTACCAGGCACAGCGGAACTGGAGGAAGCACTGCGTCAGCATGTGCGTCAACGCCTGTATGCCCACGCCTACCCGCGTGAAATCGAATTCGTCAGCGAGTTGCCGAAAACGCCGAGCGGCAAGCTGCAACGCTTCATCCTGCGCAATCAGGAAATCGCCAAACAACAAGCGCAGCCGGCCAAACGCGCCAGCGCCTGAGGGACCACTCCATGCAGATCAACAATAAACACTTCATCGTCAGCGGCGGGGCTTCCGGGCTGGGTGCCGCCACCGCGCAGATGCTGGTCGACGCGGGCGCCAAGGTCATGCTGGTCGACCTCAATGCCCAAGCCGTCGAAGCCAAGGCCGGTGAACTGGGTGGCAACGCCCGTTTCGCGGTCGCCGACATCAGTGACGAACAGGCCGCCAAGGCTGCGGTCGACGCTGCTGTCAGTGCTTTTGGCAGCATTCATGGCCTGGTCAATTGCGCCGGCATCGTCGGTGCCGAGAAGGTTTTGGGCAAGCAGGGACCGCATGGCCTGGCCAGCTTTGCCAAGGTCATCAACGTCAACCTGATCGGCAGCTTCAACCTGCTGCGCCTGGTGGCGGCAGCGATGGCCGAGGGCCAGGCTGACGAGGGCGGGGAGCGTGGCGTGATCATCAATACCGCCTCCATCGCAGCCTATGATGGGCAGATCGGCCAAGCCGCCTATGCTGCATCCAAAGGCGCGATTGCCAGCCTCACGCTACCGGCGGCCCGTGAACTGGCGCGCTTCGGTATTCGCGTGATGACCATCGCCCCCGGCATCTTCGAGACGCCGATGATGGCGGGCATGACCCAGGAAGTGCGTGACTCCCTGGCCGCCGGCGTACCGTTCCCGCCGCGCCTGGGCCGCCCGCAGGAATACGCGGCATTGGCTCGCCACATCATCGAGAACAGCATGCTCAATGGCGAGGTGATCCGCCTCGACGGCGCGCTGCGCATGGCTGCCAAGTAAGGAGAAATGAACATGACCCTCGCCAACGACCCGATTGTCATCGTCAGCGCCGTGCGCACGCCCATGGGCGGCCTGCAGGGTGACCTCAAGAGCCTCACTGCACCGCAACTGGGCGGCGCGGCGATCCGCGCCGCCGTCGAGCGTGCCGGTATCGATGCTGCCAGCGTCGAGCAGGTACTGTTCGGTTGCGTCCTGCCGGCAGGCCAGGGGCAGGCCCCCGCGCGCCAGGCCGCACTCGGTGCAGGCCTGGACAAGCACACCACCTGCACCACCCTGAACAAGATGTGCGGTTCGGGCATGCAGGCGGCGATCATGGCCCACGACCTGTTGCTGGCCGGCACGGCCGACGTGGTGGTGGCGGGCGGCATGGAGAGCATGACCAATGCCCCTTACCTGCTGGACAAGGCGCGCGGCGGCTATCGCATGGGCCATGGCAAGATCATCGACCACATGTTCATGGACGGCCTTGAAGACGCTTACGATAAAGGTCGCTTGATGGGCACCTTTGCCGAGGACTGCGCCCAGGCAGGTGCCTTCAGCCGGGAAGCCCAGGATCAGTTCGCCATCACCTCGCTGACCCGCGCCCAGGATGCGATCAAGAACGGCCGTTTCGCCGCCGAGATCGTTCCAGTGGAAGTCACCGAGGGCAAGGAGAAGCGCCTGATCAAGGATGACGAACAGCCGCCCAAGGCGCGCCTGGACAAGATCCCGCAGCTCAAGCCAGCCTTCCGTGAAGGCGGTACCGTGACCGCCGCTAACGCCAGTTCGATCTCTGACGGTGCTGCAGCATTGGTGCTCATGCGCCGTTCCGAAGCCGACAAGCGCGGCCTCAAACCGCTGGCCGTGATTCATGGCCATGCTGCTTTTGCCGATGCCCCGGCCCTGTTCCCCACCGCGCCGATTGGCGCTATCGACAAGCTGATGAAGCGTACCGGCTGGAACCTGGCCGAAGTCGACCTGTTCGAAATCAACGAAGCGTTCGCTGTGGTCACCCTGGCGGCCATGAAGCACCTCGACCTCCCACACGACAAGGTCAATATTCATGGCGGCGCCTGCGCGCTGGGCCATCCGATCGGCGCCTCGGGCGCGCGCATCCTGGTGACGCTGCTTTCGGCCCTGCGCCAGAACAACCTGCGCCGCGGGGTGGCGGCCATCTGCATCGGCGGTGGCGAGGCTACGGCCATCGCCGTCGAATGCCTGTACTGAGGTGAACCATGCTGGTAACTGACGAGCAACAACAAATCGCCGACGCTGTCCGTGATTTTGCCCAGGAACGCCTTAAACCGTTCGCCGAGCAGTGGGACAAGGAGCACCGTTTCCCGCGTGAGGCCATCGACGAGATGGCCGCCTTGGGCCTGTTCGGCATGCTGGTGCCGGAGCAGTACGGTGGCAGCGATACGGGTTACGTAGCGTATGCCATGGCCCTGGAAGAGATCGCGGCGGGCGATGGTGCCTGTTCGACCATCATGAGCGTGCACAACTCGGTGGGGTGCGTACCGATCCTCAAATTTGGCACTGAACAGCAAAAGCAGCAGTTCCTTGTTCCGCTGTCCAGCGGCTCGATGATCGGTGCCTTTGCACTGACCGAGCCGCAGGCGGGGTCTGACGCCAGCAGCCTGAAGACTCGCGCACGCCTCGATGGCGACCACTACGTGCTCAATGGCAGCAAGCAATTCATCACCTCCGGGCAGAATGCCGGCGTGGTGATCGTCTTCGCCGTCACCGATCCGCAGGCCGGCAAGCGCGGCATCACGGCGTTTATCGTGCCTACCGATTCGCCGGGTTACCAGGTGGCGCGAGTAGAAGACAAGCTCGGCCAGCATGCCTCGGACACCTGTCAGATCGTCTTTGATAACGTGCGGGTGCCGGTCGCCAATCGCCTGGGTGAAGAAGGGCAGGGCTACAAGATCGCCCTGGCCAATCTTGAAGGCGGGCGTATCGGCATTGCGTCGCAGTCGGTCGGCATGGCCCGCGCGGCATTCGAGGTGGCCCGCGACTACGCCCACGAGCGGCAGAGCTTCGGCAAGCCGCTGATCGAGCACCAGGCGGTGGCCTTCCGCCTGGCCGACATGGCCACGCGCATTGCCGTGGCCCGGCAGATGGTGCTGCACGCCGCCGCGCTGCGTGATGCTGGGCGGCCGGCGCTGGTGGAAGCCTCGATGGCCAAGCTGTTTGCCTCGGAAATGGCCGAAAAGGTCTGTTCGGATGCCTTGCAGACCCTGGGCGGTTATGGCTATCTGAGCGACTTCCCGCTGGAGCGGATCTACCGCGACGTACGGGTCTGCCAGATCTACGAAGGCACCAGCGACATTCAGCGCATGGTCATTGCGCGCAATCTTTGAAGGAGCAGCCTGCATGGCATTCGAAACCATCCTGTTGGACATCCACGGCAAGGTCGGCCTGATCACCCTCAACCGGCCCCAGGCGCTGAATGCGCTCAATGCGCAGATTGTCGGCGAGATCAACCAGGCCCTGGACCAGCTCGAGCGCGACCCGAACATCGGCTGCGTGGTGCTGACCGGCTCAGCCAAGGCGTTTGCAGCCGGCGCCGACATCAAGGAAATGGCCGAGCTGACGTACCCGCAGATCTACGTCGACGACCTGTTCAGCGATGCCGACCGGATTGCCAACCGACGCAAACCGATCATTGCTGCGGTGGCCGGCTTCGCCCTGGGCGGTGGTTGCGAGCTGGCGATGATGTGCGACTTCATTCTGGCGGGCGACAACGCCAAGTTCGGCCAGCCGGAGATCAACCTCGGCGTGTTGCCAGGCATGGGCGGCACTCAGCGCCTGACGCGGGCCGTGGGCAAGGCCAAGGCCATGGAGCTGTGCCTGACCGGGCGCCTGATGGGGGCGGAAGAAGCCGAACGCGCAGGCCTTGTTGCACGGGTGGTGCCGCAGGCCGAGTTGATCGAGGAAGCGCTGAAGGTGGCCGCCACCATCGCCAGCAAATCGATCCCGGTGAGCATGATGGTCAAGGAAAGCGTCAATCGCGCCTTCGAGGTCACCCTCAGCGAGGGCGTGCGCTTCGAGCGTCGCGTGTTCCATGCCGCCTTCGCCACCGAAGACCAGAAAGAGGGCATGGATGCCTTCATCGCCAAGCGCGAGGTGCAGTTCAAGGATCGTTGAGAGACCAGGGCGCTGCTTGCAGCGCCCTGTCCAAGTCATGTCTTGAAACAGGTAAAGGCACACCGGCTAGCGGAATCGATGCCCTTTCAGTCAAAATCCCCCGTGATTGCAGTTGCTCCATGCGACGTGGAGCCTTAGACTGCCGCCCCCTGTAAAAGAGTGCCGGTTGGCGCTTGAAAAATTCCGCTGCCGATGCGTTGCGTCGGCGGCACCTGAATCGCCCAAATGCACATTTTTTCATAGAGAAATCGATGACCAAGGAACAGTTGCTGGCCATGTCGGCCGATGACTACATGAACGCTGATCAGCTGGCCTTCTTCACTGGCCTGCTGCAGTCGATGAAAGTCGAAACCCATGAGCGCATCGAGCTGAGCCGTGCCACCATCGAGGGCCTGGACACTCCGTCGGACCCTGCTGACGTGGCCTCGGTCGAAGAAGAGCGTAGCTGGCTGGTCAATGCCATCGACCGTGACCAGCGCTTGCTGCCACAGCTGGAAATGGCGCTGGACCGTATCTCCGACGAGAGCTTCGGCTGGTGCGATGACAGTGGTGAGCCGATTGGCCTGAAGCGTTTGCTGATCAGCCCGACCACCAAGTACTGCATTGAAGCCCAGGAGCGCCACGAGCAACTCGACCGCCACCAGCGCCAGGTCTGATCGAGCGTTACGTGCCAGGCCCCATGGAGCGATCCTTGGGGCTTTTTGCGTTTGCCGGGTTTGGCCAAGGGCAGGATCATTGCTCAATACGCAATAGGCCTATACCAACGTTGGCTGTTTTCGGCGTGGTGGCGGGGGTATGATGGCTATATCGTTAGGTTGCTAATTAAGTTCCGGAGGGAATGATGAATAGCCGAGTCGATGTAGCCGTGATGATTGGCTCTGGAGTGCCTGCGACCCTGCAGGCACTGGGCCGGCGGGTATGTTGGGTGGTGCTGGTCAATGGCGAGCGCCGGGGTACTGCGTTTGCTACCCGTGGCGAGGCGCTGGAGTGTCAGGCAGCCTGGCTGCAGCAACTGGAGAAGGTGCAGGCCGCCTGAGTAGGCTCAGTACTCCAGGTTTCTCGCGAGCTCACAGGCGTCAAGGTGCCGACGGCGAAAACCCTTGACCTGGCCGGTGGCGCTGTCGGTGACATGGAAGAACTTGATGCCTGCGGGTATTACCACGTAACGGGGTTTCGAGAGATAAGAAATGTCGTTTGCCTCTCGACGGATTTCGGTGTTTTCGTGCATATTTCTTCCCTAGTAATGCGCTGTTGGATTACGTAGCCCGCTCTGCCGGGGGGCCTGCTGCTATCTATCGCATTTTTTCTGGCTGAGTAGTTGTAAGACATTACGCTTCCCAATTGGGGAATGTGCCTAAAGCCTATGTTGAGTCCAAGTCTGGCAAGCCGGAGTAAGTTTTCCTGCAAGCTGTATCGCCAGCGGGCGCAGACGTGTTGCACATCTCACTATTACTCTTTTCGCCTATCGAATTGAAATGACCGCGCCTCACCGACTCCGGGTGAGGGCGGATGTCACCGGTTTGAGGATTACTTCATTGGCAGTCAGTACTCTGGATACCCACGCCCTGTTCGCCCTGGGCGACTTGCGCGGCAAGTTGGCCAAGCTGTTTCAGGGCCGTTTCGTCTATGTCACCGAGCAGAACCCAGAAGGCCTGTACATGGCCGAAATCGATACCGATAGCGCATTGGTGGTCGATGACAAGCAGCGTCTGGAGCTGAAGGTTGGCGATCACTTCCGCGCTGCCGTATTGCCCAGCCGCGAAGGCGGCAAACTGGAAATGCGCTTTCGCGAAATCAAACTGAATGTTTACGGTGTGGGTGACTACGCCTTTGTTTCAGTGCCGGAAGGCGAAGGTATCGTGTTCCGCGAAGGCCAGGGCGTGATGCTGGTGTTTGCCGCTCAGGAGCAAGTGCAGGAAGGCCTGGGGAAATTGCTCAAGGCGGTGACCGGCAAGGTCGCAAAATGGCGCAAGGGCGAGTTGACCACCTTCAAGGCCAGTGAATGAGCGACGGTGAAGCGCTTCCTGGCACCCGTGCCGCGTTTCATCGGCAGCACCAGGCGCAAGCCGCCGCCAAGGCCGAGCAGCTCTTGGCTCGGCGCGATGAGATGCAAGGGGCATGGCTGGCCTGGGTGGCGGCCCAGCTCTATCAGCTCAGCCCGCCGGCCTATGCCGCCATGGTTCGGCGTGAGTTGCAACGCCTCACCCAGGGGTGAGGCGCCGCTGATCAGTTGCCGCGATCGCGTCCGCTGCTGACCTCTTCGGGTACCGCTTCCTTTGACATCCGCTTGCGGAACAGTGCTGCCCTGGCCAACAGCAGTGTGGTGACCGGCACGGTGATCGACAGCAGGATCGGGATCAGCCAGGCGTGTAACACCGGGCTTTGCTTGAGCCACGAAAAGTAGATGATCGAAGCCAGGGCAACGCACCAGGCGCCGATGGTCGAGGCCAGTGCGGGCGGGTGCATGCGCTGGAAATAGTCTTTGAGGCGCAGCAAACCAATGGCCCCGATCAAGGCGAACAGGCTGCCAAGCAGCAGCAGGGCGGCGGTGACAAGCTCCAGCCAGAGTGGCAGTTCAACAACCCCGTTCATTCGATCACCTCACCACGCAGCAGGAACTTGGCCAGCGCGAACGAACCGACAAAGCCAAACAGTGCAATCAGCAAGGCACCTTCGAAGTAGGTATCGCTGGCATAGCGGATGCCCAACACCAGCATCATCAGCATGCCCAGGATGTACAGATAGTCCAGCGCCAGTACCCGGTCCTGGGCAGAAGGGCCGCGAAACAGCCGGATCAGTGCCAGGCCCATGGCCAGGGCAAAGATGAACAGGCTGGCGAGGACTGCATTGGCGAGCAGGCCTGTCATTCGAAGATCTCCATCAGCGGGCGTTCGTAGGTGTTTTTGAAGTGCTCGATGAATGCGGCCTCATCCTGCAGATCGAACACATGCAGCAGCAGCACGCTGCGGTCCAGTGCCAGTTCCGACCAGACTGTACCGGGTACCACGGTGGTGATCATCGACAGTGCAGCCAGGCCATGGGTGTCGCGCAGGTCCAGCGGAATGTGCACGAAGGCCGAGCGTGGCGGCCTTTGCTTGGCACGCAGCACACCGAGCGCGACCTGCAGATTGGACTGGATCACATCGATGCCCACCCGGCCAATCAGTTTTGCCACCGCCCATGGCCGGCGCACATGCGCGTGCTGAGGGCGTAGCGGTGCCATCAGCAGGGGCGCGAGAATGGCGAGCGCGGCAGCGAGCAACAGGTTGCCGGGGCTGACTGACAGGTTCAGCAGTAGCCACAGGGCGAACAGCGCAACCGACAGCAGTGGCGCGGGGAGCAGTCGGTTCATGGCTGCACCTGTACGTCGAGTGTGGTGGGCCCTGGAATGGGGCGTGCAGCCATGACCGCCTTGATGTAGGTCTCTGGCGACTGCAGGCTCGCGGCGGTGTCCTGGGTGTAACGCAGCAAGGGTTCTGCCCGGAAACTGAGGATGATGCAGAGCCCGAGCAGAATCACGATGGGCAGGCATTCGTAGCGTCGCAGCAGGGGCGCGGGGCGCTCTTCGGGTTTCCAGAAGCGCAGGATACCCACCCGGCCAAAGGCGATCAGCGAGGCCATGCCCGACAGAATGAGCAGGGTAACCAGCGCCCAGCCGGTCGCAGTCAAAGGTTGTTCCGCCGCAACGCCCAACCCCAGCGGGTTGAATAGCGCGCTGATCAGGTTCAGCTTGCCGACGAAACCCGACAGCGGCGGCATGCCGATGATCAACAGTGCGCAGGCGATGAAGCTCAGACCAAGGAACGCCATGGTCCAGGGGATGATCTGCCCGATGACCGCCTTCTGTTCATCGTCGAGGTTGATGCCTTTGGGTGGGTGCAGCGACTCGAGCGGTGACGGCATCGCATCCTCTTCTTCGTCCAGCGGTGCCTCATTGGCCGAGCGCGAGCGTTCGACCAGTTCGGCGAGCAGGAACAGCGCGCACAGTGCCAGGGTCGAGTTCACCAGGTAGAACAATGCCGCGCCAGTCAGTGCTGGTTGAGCAAAGCCGACGGCGCCAAGAAGGGTGCCGGCTGAGACCAGAATGCTCAGTGCCGCCATGCGCTCTAGGCGTTGCGCGGCCAGGATCGACACGGCAGCCACGGCCAGGGTGACCAGGCCACCGTAGATCAGCCATTGGCCACCGAAGTGGGCCGAGGCACCGGCCTGCCCGGAGAACAGCAAGGTCCACAGGCGCAATACGGCATACAGGCCGACCTTAGTCATGATGGCGAACAAGGCGGCCACCGGCGCACTGGCCGAGGAATAGGCCGGTACCAGCCAGAAATTCAGCGGCCAGATACCGGCCTTGGCCAGAAACGCCATGGCCAGGATCGCCGCCCCGGCGTGCAGTAGCCCGCGGTCGGCTTCCGGCACCAGCGGCACCTTGAGCGCCAGGTCAGCCATATTCAAGGTGCCAGTCACACCGTAGAGCATCGCCGCGCCCACCAGGAACAGGGATGAGGCGAACAAGTTGATGGCGATGTAATGCAGGCCTGAGCGCACCCGCGCCCGCCCGGAGCCGTGCAGCAGCAGGCCGTAGGACGCCGCCAGCAGGACTTCGAAGAATACGAACAGGTTGAACAGGTCAGCGGTCAGGAACGCACCATAAAGCCCCATCAGCTGGATCTGGAACAACGCATGGAAGCTGGCGCCGGCGCTGTCCCAGCGGGCGCGGGCGAACAGCAGGGCGCTGATGCCAATGACCCCGGTCAGGGTCAACAACAGTGCCGAAAGGTGGTCCAGCACCAGTACGATGCCGAAGGGCGCGGGCCAGTTGCCTGGCAGGTAGACGCCGATCGATTCAGCCTGGCCCTGTGTGCGTACCCACAGCAGCAGGCTGACCGCAATCACCAGGCCACCGAAGGTCGACAGCAAGTTGAGACGCGCCTTGAGCGGGCGATGCTTCTCGCCCAGCAGCAGCATCACCGCCGCCGTCAGCAGCGGTAGCAGGATGGGGGCGACGATCAGTTGGCTCATTACGCTCACTCGTCACGCTCCCGGCCGTCCACATGGTCGGTGCCGGTCAGGCCGCGCGATGCCAGCAGTACCACCAGAAACAACGCGGTCATGGCAAAGCTGATGACGATGGCGGTGAGCACCAGCGCTTGGGGCAGCGGGTCGGTGTAGTGCAGCAGATCCTGGGTCACGCCCTCTTTTATGATCGGCTCCTTGCCGATGAACAGGCTGCCCATGCTGAATATGAACAGGTTGACGCCGTAGGACAGCAGGCACAGGCCCATGATCACCTGGTAGGTCCGGGGGCGCAGAATCAGCCACACTCCCGAGGCGGCCAGTACACCGATGGCGACTGCAATGACTTCTTCCATCAGGCGGCTCCTGCTTGGCTGGTTTTCGACGATGTGCCTGGGCGGTAGGCGCGCACCGACTGGTGCGCCAGGGCGGTGAGGATCAGCAGGGTCGAGCCCACTACCACGGTGTATACGCCGATATCGAAGAACAGCGCACTGGCCACGTGCACATCGCCAAGCAGCGGCAGGTGCAAGTGGGCGGTATGGGTGGTCAGGAACGGGTAGCCCAGCAGCATGGCGCCGGCCCCGGTCAAGGTCGCGCACAGCAGCCCCGTACCCATCCACCGCAGCGGCCGCAGGCTCATCTGGGCCTCGACCCACTGAGTGCCGGCAACCATGTACTGGAGGATGAACGCCACAGACATCACCAGGCCAGCGACGAAACCGCCGCCCGGTTGGTTGTGGCCGCGCATGAACAGGTACATCGAAACCAGCAATGCAATCGGCAGCAGCAGGCGCACCAGCACCGCAGGTACCATCATGAAGCCCAGTGCGGTGTCGGTGGCGTGGCGCGGGTTGATCAGGTCGGTGACCACGTCTGGCGCCAGCTGGCGCTGTTGGGCCGGCAACTGCATGCTCTCCTTGGGCGGTCGGAAGCGGCGCAGCAGGGCGAATACGGTAATAGCCACGGCGACCAGTACGGTGATTTCGCCGAGGGTATCGAAGCCGCGGAAGTCCACCAGCATCACATTGACCACGTTGGTGCCGCCGCCCTGTGGCAGGGCCCGGCTCAGATAGAACGAGGAAATGTCGTTGGGTGTTGGGCGGGTCAGCATGGCGTAGGAAAGCAACGCCATGCCGGCGCCGACGAGGACTGCCAGCAACAGGTCGCGCAGGCGGCGTATGCGGGCGCGGTCGAGGCTCCCGGGCAGCGGCGAGACACCTTCGATACGCCGCGGCAGCCAACGCAAGCCGAGCAGGATCAGCACCGTGGTCACCACCTCGACGACCAGCTGGGTCAAGGCCAGATCGGGCGCGGAGAACCAGACAAAGGTGATGCAGGTCATTAGCCCGCAGACGCCGACCATGATCAAGGCTGCCAGGCGGTGGTACTTGGCCTGGTAGGCGGCGCCAATGGCGCAGGCAATGGCGATGAGCCAGAGCGCAACGAACACGCCGGAGCCTGGGATTTTCGGCCGGTCACCCCAGGTCAGGCCGCTGTATAGCAGCGGCGTGAGGCCGGCAAGGAACGCCGCCAGTACCAGCATGAACAGTTGCGACTGCAGGCGGCGAGTGGTGAGCAGGGCCTCGATCCGCCGGGCCAGCAGCATCAGGCGCACCTGGCCGTGCTCGAACAGGCGTTTGCCGTTGAAGCGCTCGATCAATGGCGGGTAGGGGAAGCGACCACGGCGCAGCTGGTTGCGCAGCAGCAAATACAGCACGATACCGCCGCTCATGGCCACCAGGCTCATGATCAGCGGGGCGTTCCAGCCGTGCCAGATGGCCAGGCTGTATTCCGGCAGCGTGCCGCCGACGACTGGCAGGGCTGCGGCGGCCAGCAGCGGGCCGACCGATTGGGCGGGGAAGATGCCCACCACCAGGCAGGTGAGCACCAGCAGTTCGACTGGCGCGCGCATCCAGCGTGGCGGTTCGTGAGGGGTGTGCGGCAGGTCCTGGGCAGTGGGGCCAAAAAACACGTCGACGGTAAAGCGCAGGGCGTAGGCAACGCTGAAGGTGCCGGCGAGCGTCGCGATCACCGGCAGCGCGGCTTCGACCCAGGCGGTGGAGCTGATGAACACGGTTTCGGCGAAGAACATCTCTTTGGACAGGAAACCGTTCATCAACGGCACGCCCGCCATGGAGGCGCTGGCGACCATGGCCAGTGTCGCGGTGTAGGGCACCAGGCGGATCAGGCCGCTGAGGCGGCGAATATCACGGGTGCCGCTTTCATGGTCGATGATACCTGCGGCCATGAACAGTGAGGCCTTGAAGGTGGCATGGTTGAGTATGTGGAATACAGCGGCGACAGCGGCCAACGGGCTGTTCAGGCCCAATAGCAGTGTTATCAGGCCCAGGTGGCTGATGGTGGAGTAGGCCAGCAGCCCCTTGAGGTCATTCTGGAACATCGCGGCGAAGGCACCCAGCAGGAGGGTAATGGCGCCGGCACCGCCGACGATCCAGAACCACTCTTCGCTGCCCGATAGCACGGGCCACAGCCGTGCCAGCAGGAACACCCCGGCCTTGACCATGGTCGCCGAATGCAGGTAAGCCGAAACCGGTGTCGGCGCGGCCATGGCATGGGGAAGCCAGAACTGGAAGGGAAACTGCGCACTCTTGCTCAGGGCGCCGATCAGGATCAGCGGCAGCAGCACGGGGTAAAGTGCATGCTGGCGGACGGTTTCGCCAGCAGCCAGGACCTTGTCCAGGTCGTAGCTGCCGACCACATGGCCTAACAGCAGGGCCCCGACCAGCAGGCACAAGCCGCCGGCGCCAGTGACCATCAAGGCCATGTAGGCGCCGCGACGGGCGTCGGCACGGTGATGCCAGTAACCGATCAGCAGGAACGAGAACAGGCTGGTCAGTTCCCAGAAGAACACCAACTGGACCAGGTTGCCGGAGATCACCAGGCCAAGCATGGCACCCATGAACGCGAGGAAGAAAGCAAAGAAGCGCGGCACCGGGTCTTGTGGCGACATGTAGTAGCGCGCATACAGCGACACCAAGGTACCAATGCCCAGTACCAGCAGCGAGAACAGCCAGGCGAAACCGTCCATGCGCAGGACCAGGTTCAGGCCCAGGCTCGGCAGCCAGAGGAATTCCTCTCGGATGACGCCGCCATGGGCGACCTGGGGGTACAGCAGTGCTACCTGGACGGTGCCGACCAGGGCCACGAGCCCTGCGAGGACGGACTCGGCGTTACGTGCGTTGTGCGGCAGCACGGCTGCCAGGCAGCTGCCCACGAACGGCAGAAGCAGTAGCACTATCAAGGACATAGCTGTCTATTCTGGAAAGATTTGCCTAGGATCATACGTGCCGGACGGGTGATCACCAACACGCAAGCTGTCGCAGAATCATACAAACTGGGTGTGACAAGCTGTTTTTTTATAACAGTTTCTTACAAAGCATAGCTGCTGTTGGCTGCTTTACAGCCCGGTTTCGCGCTCACCTTGCACATCGGATGCTTCATCCGCGTGGCTAGCTCGGCGGATTTTCAACTCGCTGACCACCACGGCGACAACGATCAGCAGGGCGCCGATCAGCGCCACGCCCGGCAAGCGTTCGCCGGCGATACGGCCGACGATGCCGGCCCACACGGGCTCACCTGCATAGATCAGGGTAGCGCGGGTTGGCGAAACAGATTTCTGCGCCCAGTTCATGGCCACCTGGATCACGGCGCTCATGGCGCCCAGGCCCAGCGCGCTGAGCAGCAACAGCCAGGAAAAATCAGGGATGCGTTCCTGCGTCGGTACGATCATCAGGAACGACAGCAGCGAGGCCGTGGCCAGTTGCACCACGGTGACGCGGCGTACGTCGACTTGGCCAGCATAGCGGCTGATCAGGATGATCTCGGCGGCGATGGCCACGGCGCTCACCAATGTCACGACTTCGCCTTCGCTGAAATGCAGGCTGCCCCCCTCTGGGCCGGCGAGCAGCATCAGGCCGAAGAAGGCCAGGCAAATGCCGATGCTTGGCATCAGCCCCGGGCGACGGCCCAGCACCAGCCACTGCAACAGGGGTACGAACGGCACATACAGGGCGGTGATGAATGCTGACTGGCTGCTGCTGATGGTCTGCAGGCCCATCGTTTGCAAACCGTAGCCAAGCATGATGGAAACCCCGATCAGCACGCCGGCCTTCAGCTCGGTAAAGGTCAGGCCGGCCAGCGCCCGCGCCGAAACCAGACCGACGAACAACGCGGCGGCAGCAAAGCGCAGGCCGACGAAAAACATCGGGCCACTCACGCTCATGACGTTGTGCACCAGCAGAAAGGTACCGCCCCACAGCATGGTGATGAATACCAATACCATCTCGGCCTTGCTCAGGCGCAAGGATACGGAGGGCTGCGGGCTGCTGGTCGGTTGGCTCATGGTCTTGCGCACTCGGAGGGGGCGGCGCACAATCGCCGCAAAGTGGGCAGTATACTGCGCAACCCGTACAAGTGAGCAATATAGTGCACAAAGATTCCACGCACCGTGCCTCGGTGCTGCAGCATGTCAGCCTCAATGTTCGAAGCCTGCGCAATGGCGCGGGGATCAGCCAGAGCGCTTTGGCCGAGCGGTCCGGTGTCAGCCGACGCATGTTGGTGGCGATCGAGGCCGGCGAGAAGAACGTCAGCCTGACCACGCTCGACCTGATTGCCGAGGCGCTGGGGGTAGCCTTCAGCACGCTGATCCAGGCGCCTGATCAGCGCGACACCAGCCGCATCGACGCACTGGCCTGGGCCGGTGAGCATCCGCAGAGCCGGGCGGTATTGTTGGCCAGCAGCCCTGCCCGGCGCGAGGTGGAGATCTGGGAGTGGACCCTGGCACCGGGGGAGTGCTACGCCAGTGAAGCCGATGCCGAGGGCTGGAGCGAGCAGATCTATGTGGCCGAAGGGCAGCTGACGTTGATCATCGAAGGGGCCGAGCATTGCCTGCAGGTCGGCCATTTCCATGTTTTTCCCAGCAACTGTCGCTATGCCTACCGCAACGATGGCGCGGTGCCTACGCGGTTTGTGCGTAACGTGGTGATTTAACCCTTCAACAGTTCGTCGGTCTTGACCACCTTGGCATAGGCAAACGCGAGGGCTGCCATCGCCGATGCATGCACATCGGCAGCCGGCACTCGCTTGCCGTCGAAGTCGAGCGGCAGGGTGGCGCAGGCATCATGTGCCACCGTCACGTCATAACCGAAATCTGCGGCGGCGCGCGTGGCCGCGTCGATGCACATGTGGCTCATGCTGCCGACAATGGTGAGGCGAGTGATGCCGTGGTCGTCCAGGGTCGCCTTCAGCGGGGTGTCGCGGAACGCGTTGACCTTGTGTTTGAGCACCACCGGCTCGCCCTCTGCGGGCTGCACCTTCGGGTGGATCGCCGCGCCCTGCGAGGCCGGTGCAAAGAACGGTGCGTCGGGACTTTCGAACTCATGCCGCACGTGCACTACCAGGTCACCCCGGTGGCGTGCCGCAGTCAATAGCCGGGCGGCGTTGTCCGCCGCTTGATCGGCGCCGTCGAGGGTCCATTTGCCGCCGGGGAAGTAGTCGTTCTGGATGTCGATGATGATCAGCGCCTGCTTGCTCATGCTGCCTCCTGTGGCAGTAGTCGGTGGATGACGTTAGTTATAGGCCGTCCGTACCGAGTCGAGGGTTGGCTTGGTCGATTCCCTGTGCGCAACGCGCAGCGGTGCATGGGCTTACCGTTCAGGGCAGATGCGGCCCCGGCCCCTCTTCAGCCAGGTGATCCTGACGGTTGCGTAACGGGCATTCCTTCAGCGACATGCAGCCGCAGCCAATGCAGCCGTCCAGTTGATCGCGCAGCCTGATCATCTCATCAATACGGCGGTTGAGGTCCTCACGCCACCCTTCTGACAAGCGTTGCCAATCTTCGGCGGTAGGAATGTGGTCGTTCGGCAACGCAGCAAGCGCCGTTGCGATGTCGGCCAGAGGAATGCCCAGGCGCTGAGCCATCTTGATCACCGCCACCCGGCGCAACATCGCCCGCGGGTAGCGGCGCTGGTTGCCCGCGTTACGGGTGCTGTAGATCAGCCCCTTGGTTTCATAGAAGTGCAGGGCCGTGACGGCCACGCCGCTGCGCGCGGCCAGCTGGCCGACACTGAGCTGCTTATCCGGGGCCGCTGGCGTGAGGTTTGGCATTCCAAAAAGCTCTTGACCTTGAGTTAACTAGAGGTTTTACCCTGCTGGCCATCACGCTGCAAGCGCCCTGAGCAAGGAGACTGTGCATGACGGCCAATCCGCAACCCCTATGGTTTACCCAGATGATCGAGTATGAGGTGCCTGCTTCTCGGCAGGCGGCGCTGGCCCACGCGCTGGTGACGCGCAGTGAAGCACTTGCCTCCCGCTGCGACGGCTTGCAAGGGGTCAGTATCCAGGCCAGCGACGATGGCAGCCGGGTACTTCAGTACCTGCAGTGGCAATCGCGCCGGGCTTGGGCCGCAGCGGCTGAATGCTTTGTCGAAGAGCCCTTTCTTGACCTGGTGCGTCGGCATCAGGCGCGCAGCGTCAACTTTGCCGCTTACCAGGCGCTACGTAGCCTGGTGCGTGGCACCGACGGTGGGTTGCATTGCCAGGTCGGTGAGCCTCAGGCATACCAGGGTGCGTAGTGCGGATAGCGGTCCAGCCGTGCGCCGACCACCATCTCGCTGATCCACGAAGCGAGGATCGAGCTGTAGGCTTTCTGGCTTTGCTCGCTGGATAGCGCATGGTCGGCACCATCGACGATGCGATGGGTGAGCGAATGAGCACTGATGAACGCCGAGCGATAGCTCATCAGTGTGGTGTGCGGCACATAGTCGTCCTGCTCCGATTCAACGAGCAGGACATCGCCAGCAAATTCTGCGCAGGCGGCCAGCGCTCGGTTGTCGGCCGGGCCAAGCATGCGCTGGCGGTAGGCATTGAGGCGCTGGCGGTCAAGGGTCTGTTTGGGGGTGTGCCACTCGTCGTCCCAATACATGGCCGGCACGCGCAAGGCCAGCCATTTCACCGGCCGCTGCAGGGTCAGCAAGGTGGCAAGGTAGCCACCGTAGCTGCTACCGATGATGGCAATGGCGCTGGTGTCCACTGCCGGGTGGCTGACCAGGCGGTCGTAAGCGGCCAGCAGGTCCTTGAGATTTTGCTCGCGGGTAACCGTCAGGCGTTGGCTTTCGGTCTTTTCGTGGCCACGCAGGTCGAACGTCATGCATACGCAACCCAACCCGGTGATGTGCCGGGCACGCGCCAGGTCACGTTGCTGACTGCCGCCCCAACCATGCACGAAGAGGATGCCGGGCATCTTGCTGCCGGGGCTGACCAGGGTGCCGACGATGCTGTCGTTTTCGACCTGCAGCTCTACGGTTTCACTCTGAATGGTCATGCTCGCGAATCCGCGCGAATTTGCTGAGTTGTCCGAGTTCACTGTCGTTTCCTTGGTAGAAGAGGGTGGCGTCAGTGGGAAGGTCGGGGGTGCCGAACACTTCATGGGTGGAGGCACGCACGTGTTGCAGTGTGGGGTCATCGGCAAACGCTTGCAGGGCCAGCAGCTCGGCGCTGCTGGCCCCGCCCAGGCGCCAGGATTGTTCGAGCACGCCGCTGCGCAGGTGGCCCCTGGCGTTGTTGCCACGCGCGATATCATAGTTGCGCCGGGAGGCGATGAAGCCTGGGAAATGTTGCTCGGCTGCCTGCTCGTAGGCCATGGCCTGGTTGATTGCCAGGCGAAGATGGTCCTCCAGCGGTAACTGCAACAACGCCTGGTAATCGCCACGTACCACGACCAGGTCGGAACCGCCGTAGACCTCGGTGCCCTGGTGGTCGCGCGTCAATTGCTGGGTGCCGTGATAGCTGCAGGTCATGCCAGCGACACGAACCTGGCCGACGCTGAAGGTTTCTACATCTCTCAGGTCTTCTTCCAGCACCAGCCCCCATAGCGCCAGGTCCTGCTCATCCATGTCGGCGAGCAAGGGTTCCAGTTCATGCAGCTCCACAATGACCTGCTGTCCGCGCCCGGCGCAGGCCAGTACCGGCTTGAGCCGCACAGGGCCGTCAAGCATCAGTAGCTGGGCCGCCCGACGTGCATCGGCTTTGCTGAACACCGTGTAGCCACAGAGCAGGGCATCGCTGGCCTGTTGTGCGAAGGTGTCGGTCCAGCCGGGTGGGAAGCTGGCATTGGCCGGCAATGGGTGGGAGATCGCCTTGGTCGCCATATAAGGATGGCTGACCAGCCCCCCGAATAGATCCTGCTCGGTGCGGATACCCAAGGAAGCATGGCGTTGCGGATCGATCAGCGTTTCGGTGGGGAGGTAATAGTAGTGGTCGGCAGCAGTGGGAGGCTGATCCGGCTGTATCTGCGTGCAACCCAACAATCCGGCCAGGCCATCAGCCAGCTTCAGGTGTACCGCATGTTCGTGCTCTGGGGTGTGCTCGCGGGTGTCGAGCAGTACCACACCCCTCTTCGGTTCGCAGGCGCTGGGCATGGGTGTCTGCCTGTCTGCAATGAATGTATGGGTTGTGAATCTCCTGCCGGTGGGAAGTTCAGCCGGAAGCGATCGATGGTCCCTGCGAAGTTGTAGGAAGCATCTTCTTTGCAGGTGGCGTCATGGGCATTGCATGCCGTGACTCGGTCGTCACGATTGCAGGGCGGTGGTCGCTGTTCCATTATCGTGCTTCTGGATCAACCACGATATGGCCGCAGGAGTGCGCATGAACGTTCAGACCACCATCGAGCCGAGTGTTCCCGAGCGCCTGGCGCGTGTGCGTAAGGTAATGGCCCGGGAGGGTGTCGATGCCCTGCTGGTGCCCTCGGCCGACCCACATCTTTCCGAATACCTGCCAGGCTATTGGCAAGGCCGCCGTTGGCTTTCGGGGTTCGACGGCTCGGTGGGCACGCTGGTGGTGACTGCCGATTTTGCCGGCTTGTGGGCGGATAGCCGATACTGGGAACAAGCTGACAAGGAATTGGCGGGGAGTGGCATTCAGCTGATGAAGCTGCTGCCAGGCAACCCGGGCGCGTTGGAGTGGTTGGGTGACAATATACGGGTGGCGGGTACGGTGGCAGTGGATGGCGCGGTCATGGCCCTGGCGTCGGCACGCCAGCTCGAAGAGCGCCTGAAAGCCCGCGATATCCGCCTGGCCACGGATCGGGACTTGCTTGCGGATGTTTGGGACGGGCGCCCGACGCTGCCTGGCAACCCTGTTTATCAACACTTGCCGCCACATGCCACCCTCAGCCGGGCGGAGAAGCTTGCCCAGTTGCGCCGTACCCTGGAGGAGAAGGGGGCGGATTGGCACTTCATCGCAACGCTGGACGACATCGCCTGGCTGTTCAACCTGCGCGGTAGCGACGTGTCCTATAACCCGGTTTTCGTATCTTTCGCGTTGATCAGCCAAACGCAGGCGACGTTGTTTGTGGGGGCAGACAAGCTCGATGAGCATTTGCGCCATGTGCTGGAAGTCGATGGCATCGAGGTACGTGATTACGCGCAGATAGGCCAGGCGTTATCGGAAGTGGCGCCGAGCACCAGGCTGTTGGTCGACCCACAGCGGGTAACAGTGGGGCTGCTGACGAACCTGCATGCACAGGTACAACTGATCGAAGGGCTTAACCCGACCACCTTTAGCAAATCACGCAAGGGCGAGTCGGACTTGGTGCATATTCGCCGGGTAATGGAGCAGGATGGCGCGGCCCTGTGCGAATTCTTCGCGTGGTTCGAAGCGCACCAGGGCAAGCAGGTCATCACTGAGCTGACCATTGATGAGCAGCTGAGCGCCGCGCGCGCCCGACGGCCCGGTTTCGTGTCGCTGAGCTTCTCCACCATTGCGGCCTTCAATGGCAACGGCGCCATGCCCCACTACCGCGCCACCGAGCAATCCCATGCAGTGATCGAGGGTGATGGATTGCTGCTGATCGACTCCGGGGGGCAGTACCTCGGCGGCACGACCGACATCACCCGCATGGTCCCGGTGGGCGTGCCGAGCCTTGAGCAGATGCAGGATTGCACCCGAGTGCTCAAAGGGATGATCGCGTTGTCACGCGCCACGTTCCCCCGAGGCATCCTTTCGCCGCTACTCGATGCCATCGCCCGTGCACCCATCTGGGCAGACCAGGTGGATTATGGCCATGGGACTGGCCATGGCGTGGGCTATTTCATGAATGTGCACGAAGGCCCGCAAGTGATCGCCTATCAGGCTGCAGTCACGCCACAGACCGCCATGCAGGTAGGGATGATCAGTTCGATCGAACCCGGTACCTATCGGCCTGGCGCTTGGGGGGTTCGTATCGAGAACTTGGTAGTCAACCGTGAGGTGGGCAAGTCTGCCTTTGGCGACTTCCTCAACTTCGAGACCCTGACGTTGTGTCCTATCGATACGCGTTGCCTGATCGCAGCGTTGCTGACGCAGGAAGAGCGGGATTGGCTTAACCGCTATCACGTCATGGTGCGCGAACGCCTTGCACCTTTGCTGGCTGGGGATGCCTTGGCCTGGCTTGAAGCGCGCACAGCCGCGCTGTAACCAGACCAGTTGGCCTGGCATTGAAAAGGGCAGCTCACTGGCTGCCCTTTACGTTTATTTGCAGATGACGATCATGCTGCGGCTGGTATAGCCAGCCGGGTTGATGCCGAACAGGTAATCCCCCGGCTCCTCGTCCGTGTCACCGGAGCGTGCGATGACTTTATAGCCTCGCTTGGTGCAGGAGGTGGCTGCCTTGCTGTAGCACTTGTCCCACGACGAAGAAAGGCCGGAGCAATTGATATGCAGGCCCTTTTTCCCCTGTTTGACCTCGGTCTTGGCCGTTGCGGCACATCCGGCAATGGCCAGGACGCCCAGGATGAGCAAAATACGTTTCATTCCTGTCCTTAAATGCAGGGCTGATCAGTTGTCAGACCCTGTCGTTATCGCTTCGGTTCGTCCTGAATCTTCCCCAGCGTCCGTGTTCACTCAAGTAGATAGCTAAAAGATTATGATTTTGTGACAGCTTAATCAGCGGGGCGGGTCGCCACAATAGCAAATGCTGCCCAAATGAAAATGTTTCTCAAATCAGTCGGCCGCTACGGGGGGATTGGTTTCCTTGCGCATTGACATTGTTGCACCCGCGGATGCGGCAATGATGGCGAGAATCGCCAGCCACTGCGTCACGCTCAGCAGTTCACCCAGGAACAGCAGGCCCGAAAGGGCGCCGATGGCGGGCTCGATGCTCATCAATGTGCCGAATGTACGCGCTGGCATGCGCGTAAGGGCAACCATCTCCAGGCTGTAAGGCAGGGCAGTCGAGAGCACGGCTACCCCCAGGGCCAGCGGAATGACCGCTGGCGTGAGCAGCGCACTGCCCGCATGGACGATACCTATGGGTGCGACGAAGAGGGCTGCGACCACAACGCCCAATGCAGCGCTCTGGATGCCGTGCTCCGCTCCGGCGCGTTGACCGAAGAGGATATACAGCGCCCAGCACACGCCTGCACCGAGCGCGTAGACGGCACCCTGCAGGTCAAGCGGCTGGCCACCGTGGCCGACGGGCAGCAACAACAAAAGGCCCCCGACCGCCAGGGCAATCCACAGGAAGTCGATAGCGCGCCGCGAGGCAAAAAGCGCCACTGCCAGCGGGCCGGTAAATTCCAGCGCAACGGCAATGCCCAGTGGCGTTGTTTGCAACGCCATATAGAAGAGGAAATTCATGCCGCCCAGGGCCATGCCATAGATGATCACGTTGCGCAGCGTGTTGGCAGTCATGCGCACGCGCCAAGGGCGCAGTATCAGCAGCATGATGATGCTGGCGAAGACAAGGCGCAGGGTTGTGGTGCCTTGTGCGCCGATGATAGGGAACATGCTTTTGGCCAGCGAGGCGCCGGACTGAATCGATGCCATGGCGATCAGCAGCAGGCCTATGGGAAACAGCGTGGTGGCTAGGCTGCGGGGCTGGGTGTTCATTTGTGGGTGGCGATCCTTGAGCGGGGAGAGGCGGGTGTGCAATATAGTGCGCAATTGTCGGGGCCGGGCGCAAGGTGTGCGGGCAGACGGTTATATTTGAGCTTCCTGAAATTAAGCCTTGACGGGGTTTCGAATCCCCTTATAATTCGCCCCACTTCCAGCGTGATCGGAACGAGAAACTCCTTAAGATTCAACGAGTTACTTAATCCAGGCAGTGCTGGTAGTGCTTCGATCGACTGATCGATAGCGGTTGAAAAGGTGGTTGACAGCGCTTCTAAACG
>NZ_JBIUZK010000012.1:0-7931 GCF_044744955.1 Pseudomonas sp. NPDC087185
TGCAACGCCAGCTCCGGCTCATGCTCCAGCGCCGCGACCATGGCCTCCAGCAGCTGGTTCATCTGCCCGCAGATCCGCGCCGCGCCAATGTCTGCCGGGGTCATGGCCACCAGGCGGAAGCCATCACCCAGGTCGTCCACGTTCAAGCCCAGCGGGTAGTTGCTGCGCTCCTGGCTTTCGAGGTTGTCGATACCCTCGGTCGCCTTGCGCTGGCTGGCACTGACCTGGGTGCTGTGGCGATAATTGAGCATCGCGCTGAACAGCGGCAACGGCGCAGCCACGCCACTGCAACGCTGGGCCAACGCCAGGGAAGCGTGCTCGTGGGCCAGCAGCGCGCTCAGGCGCTGATGGGCCGCTTGTGCACCTTCACGCAGGCCGATACCTGCCAGGTCGATGCGCAGCGGCAAGGTGTTGATGAACATCCCCAGCGCCCGTTCGGCACCCTCGCCGCCTTGCAGGCGGCCGAGCAACACGGTGCCGAACACCACGCTGTCCCTGCCGCTGGCAGCGGCCAGCAGGCGTGCCCAGGCCAGGTGGAACAGGCTGGCAACACTGATACCCAGTTGCCGCGCTTGTTGGCGCAGGCGCTGGGCCAGGTCATCGCGCAGCCACAGCTGGGCTTCCTCGATGTCACGGCCGTCGCCTTGTACATCGCTCAGGCCGAACGGCAAGGTCGGCTCGTCGATATCGCCCAGCTGCGCGCGGAAGAACGCCTCGTGCTCGGCCTGGCTCACGCCCAGGCGGGCCTGGGTCACGTAGTTGCGGTAAGGCACAGGGGCGTGGGCGGGTTCCGTGTTGCCCTGCAGGTAGCCGATCAGCTCTTCGCCGACCACTTCCATGGCGGTGTGGTCGAGGACGATGTGGTGGAACTGCAGGGTGGCTTCGATGGCCTGGCCAGTTTGGGTGTAGAGCAGGCGAATCAGTGGCGCAGTGCTCAGGTCAAGATTTGCGGTGGATGCTTCGCGGGCAAGGCTCGCTCCCACAGGAGCAGCAGCGTGCTCGAGGATGGCGAGTGGTGCCTGGCGCCAGACCACTTGCACCGGCTGCGGCAAGCCCTCCCAGAGGATGGCGGTACGCAGCACGTCATGGCGAGCGATCACCTTGTCAAGCGCCGACACGAAGTTGGCCAGGTGCTCGCGGCTGGCGAAGGCGAAACGCGACTGCAGCACGTAGGGATCATGCTCCGCTGCGCTCAGGTGGTGGTAGAGAATGCCCTCCTGCAGCGGTGCCAACGGGTAGATATCCTGCACGTTGGCGGCGCCGCCCGGCACCTTGGCGACAATACGCTCGATGGCATTGGGCTCCAGCGCTACCAGCGGCAGCATGGCCGGGGTGATGTGGGTGCAGCCGGCTGGGATCAGGTTGTCCGGCACCTCCACATGCCGTGCCTTGCCCAGCGTCGCCGCCAACGCGGCAAGGGTCGGCTGGCCGAACAGCGTGCGTACATCGACCTGCAGGCCATCACGACGCAACCGCGCGGTGAGGTTCACGGCCAGCAGCGAGTGGCCGCCCAGCGCGAAGAAGTTGTCATGCCGGCCGACCTGCGCCACGCCCAGTATCTCGGCCCATGCCTGAGCCAGCGCGTTTTCCACGACGCCTTGCGGGGCAACGTAGGCCTGGCCGCAGATCAGTTCCGGGGACGGATCGGGCAAGGCTTTGCGGTCGAGCTTGCCATGGCTTGTCAGCGGCAAGGCATCCAGTTGAATGAACGCCTGCGGTACCAGGTGCGACGGCAGGCTCGCCTGAAGCGCCTCGCGCAGTGCCGCCAGCGGCGCCGCTCCGGTGAACCAGGCGAGCAGCCGCTCGTCACGCACCAACACCACGGCAGCATCGATGCCCGGCTGCGCCGCCAGTACAGCTTCGATTTCCCCAAGCTCCACGCGCACGCCACGGATCTTCACCTGGTCGTCGTTACGGCCCAGGTAATCGAGGGTACCGTCGGCATTCCAGCGCACCAGGTCACCGCTGCGGTACATCCGCCCATCACGGTTGGCACTGAATGGGTCGGCCAAGAACCGCTCCTCCGTCAGCACAGGGCGGTTCAGGTAGCCGCGGGCGACACCCGAACCGCCGATGTACAGCTCGCCGACGGCACCGACCGGTACTGGCTGGCAATGCTCATCGAGCACATAGACGCGGGTGTTGGCAATCGGCTGGCCGATATGCAGGGCGCCCCCCGGTTGCAGTTGCCCAGATGTGGCGACCACCGTCGTTTCGGTCGGGCCATAGTTGTTGACCAGCGTAAAGCCGGGTTCCCGGTCGAACTGGCGCAGCCGATCACCGCCGACCAGCAAGGTGCGCAGGGTCGGGTGCTGGCGCTCCCGACGCAGGGCCTGCTCGGCCAACGGCGTGGGCAGGAAGCTGACCTGCAACGGTTGCGCCAGCCACCAGTCGAGCAGTTCGTCGACATGCTCACCGGCAATGCGCGCAGGTGGCAGGTGCAGCACCGCTCCGCTGCTCAACGCGGGCCACACTTCCCAGGCCACGGCATCGAAGCCGAAACCGGCCACCGTGCTGGTATGGCTGCCGGCCGTCAGGTCGAAGGCCGCGCAGTGCCAGTGCACCAGGTTGGCCAGGGTACTGTGTTCGACCATCACCCCCTTGGGCTGGCCGGTGGAGCCAGAGGTGTAAATCACATAGGCCAGTTGGTGGTCGTCCAGGCCCGCGACTTTCGGGTTGCTTTGCGCCTCCCCTTGCCAGTCATCGCGGTCGAGTTCGATCCGGGCCGTATCACCGAGCAAGCCCCGCGTGGTTGCGTCGGCCAGCACCAGCGCAGGGGCGCTGTCCTGCAGCAAATAGGCGATACGCTCGGCCGGGTAGCCAGGGTCCACTGGCACATAGGCAGCGCCGGCCTTGAGCACCGCCAGCAACCCGACCAGGCGTTCGAGGCTGCGCGGCAGGCACAGGGCAACCCGGTCGCCCAGTTGCACGCCACGGCGGATCAGGTAATGGGCCAGGCGGTTGGCGCTGCGGTTGAGCTCGCCATAGCTCAGCACCTGGCCGTCCTGCACCAGGGCTGCCGCTTGCGGTGCGCGGGCGGCCTGGGCTTCGACCAGGGCGTGCACGGTCTGGCCTTGCGGGTAGCGGTGGGTGGTGGCGTTGAAGCCTTCCAGCACCTGCTGGCGAGCGGGTTCGTCGAGGATCGACAGTGCGTCCACGGGGGTGCCAGCGGCCTGCGTCAGGGCGAGGCTGAGTTGGGTCAGGGCCTGGCTCATCCACTGCGCAACACGCGCGGCGCCGATGCCTTCCTGGGCCAGCACGCTCAGGGTGAAGCCTTCGCCCAGGTCGTCGACGCTGAGCGTCAACGGGTAGTTGCTGCGCTCTTCACCCCCCAGCAGCCGCACGCCCTGCACGCTGGCATCATCTTTGGCAGGTGTGCCGACGCTGCTGTGGCGGTAGTTGAACAACGCGCTGAACAACGGCAGCGCCGCCGACACGCCACTGCAACGCTGGGCCAGCGCCAGCGATGCGTGTTCGTGGCCGAGCAATGCCGACAACCGTTGATGGGTGACCTGCACGGCCTGCAGCACAGGCGCGGCAAGGTCGATGCGCAGCGGCAGGGTATTGATGAATACACCCAGGGCACGGTCGGCACCTTCGCCGCCTTGCAGGCGGCCCATCAGCACAGTGCCGAACACCACGTCACTGCGGTTGGCCAGTACGCCGAGCACCCGCGCCCAGGCCAGGTGCGCCAGGCTCGCGGCACTTACACCCAGGCGCCGGGCCTGCTCGCGCAGTTGGCGAGCCACGCCAGTGTCGACCGGCAGGTGCGCTTCTTCGATGGCGCGCCCATCGCCGTGCACATCGGCCAGGCCGAACGGCAGGGTCGGCGCATCGAGGTCGCCGAGCATGGCACGGAAGAACGCCTCGTGGCCGGCGTCATCAGCGCCCAGGCGGGCCTGGGCGACGTAGGTGCGGTAAGGCACCGGTGCGGCCAGTTGCCCGCCGTGACCGGCCAGTAACGCCTGCATTTCGCCGGCAATCACCTCCATGGCGGTGTGGTCGAGCGCCAAGTGGTGGAACTGCAGGATCGCCACCACGCGCTGGTTGGCCGGGTCGTCGGCATGCACCAGGCGCATCAGCGGCGCACGCGACAGGTCAAGGCGCTGGTGGCGGGCGTCGAAGCGGGCCTGCAAGGCATCGATCGGCGAAGCACCGGTCAGGTCGGTGATTGCCGTCACCTCCATGCGCGCTTCACGCCAGACCACCTGCACCGGTTGCTCCAGCCCCTCGGTCACGACCGAGGTACGCAGGATGTCATGGCGGTCGATGACCTGCTGCAGCGCCCCGGCCCAGGTGTGCAGGCGGGCCAGGCTGTCGAAAGCCAGGCGCGATTGCAACAGGTACGGGTCACCCTGCTCGGCACTCAGGTGGTGATAGAGAATGCCCTCCTGCAGCGGCGCCAGCGGGTAGATTTCCTGAATGTTGGCGGCGCCGCCCGGCACGCTGGCGACGATACGGTCGATGCTGGCCTGGTCGAGGTCGATCAGGCTGAGCATGGCCGGCGTGATCTGGCGGGCACCGTGGGGCACGCGGTTGGCCGGCACCTGCACTTCGCGCCCGCTGCCCACGGCTGCGGCCAGGGCCGCCAGGGTCGGCTGGGCGAACAGCACGCGCACATCGGCGCTCAGGCCGGCCTTGCGCATGCGCTCGACCAGGGTCACGGCCAGCAGCGAATGGCCACCCAATTCGAAGAAGTGGTCGTGGCGCCCCACATGCCCGACCTTGAGCACGTCTGCCCAGATCGCCGCCAGGGTACGTTCCACCTCACCCTGCGGCGCCTCGAAGGCGCGGCTGAGCACCGCGTCGCTGCCCGGCAGCGGCAGCCCCCGGCGGTCGAGTTTGCCGTTGGCGGTCAGCGGCAGCGCGTCCAGGCGCACGTAGGCCGCCGGCAGCATGTAGTCCGGCAACTGCCCTTGCAGTTGCCCGTGCAGCTCGGCGATGGCCGGCGCAGGCTCAGTTGCCGTGAAGTAGGCGACCAGGCGCTGGTCGCCCGGTGTGTCTTCACGCAGCACCACGGCGGTGTCGCGAACACCGGCGCAGTTGCCCAGGCACACCTCGATCTCACCCAGTTCGATACGGAACCCTCGCAGCTTGATCTGCTGGTCGGCGCGGCCCAGGTAGCGCAAGGTACCGTCGGCTTGCCAGCACACCCGATCACCGCTGCGGTACATGCGCGCACCAGGCTCGCGGCTGAACGGGTCGTCCAGGAAGCGTTCGGCGGTGAGCGCCGGCTGGCCCAGGTAGCCCAAGGCAACACCATCGCCACCGATGTACAACTCACCCACCGCGCCAACCGGCAGCGGCTGCTGGCGGGCGTCGAGGACATAGCAGCGGCCGTTACCGATCGGCTTGCCGATCGGGATGCTGCCTTCACCCACCTCGATGATGTCGTGGGTGGTGCTGAACGTGGTGGCCTCGGTGGGCCCGTAGCCATTGAGCAGGTGGGCAGGAGCGCCTTCGCGCAGCACCCGGGCTATCACCGCCGGGTCCAGCACATCGCCGCCGACCATCAGGTAACGCAGTTTGGCCAGCGCCGGCAACAGGTCGCCGGCGAACTGGTGGAACAACCCGGCGGTCAGCCACAACACGCTCACGCCCTGCTCCAGCAACACCGCACGCAATGCCTCGCGTGACAGCACCTGGTGCTGGTCGATGACCACCACGGTGCCGCCGTTGAGCAGCGGCGCCCAGACCTCCAGGGTACTGGCATCGAACGCCGGGTTGGAGGCGAAGGCGACCCGGTCCTGGCTGTTGAAGGCGGCAAAACCGTTGTTGATCACCAGCCGCGCGATGGCCCGGTGCGGCACTTGCACGCCTTTCGGAGTGCCGGTGGAGCCGGAGGTATACATGATGTAGGCCGCGCTGCCCGCGTTCACCACCAAGCCCGGCGACTGCAGCGGGTAGCCTGCGAGGTCGTGCTGGTCCAGCTCGACCCGCTGGGCCTGGCCCAGCTGCGGCTCGCTGCTGAGGGTCAGCAGCACCTTGGCCTGGCTATCGGCAACCATGAACGCCTGGCGTTCGACCGGGGCGTTGCTGTCCAGCGGCACATACACCGCCGCGCACTTGCTCACTGCCAGTTGCGCCGCCAGCAGGTCGACGCTGCGCGGCAGCAACAGCGCCACGCGATCGCCCGGGCGAACATCCAGGGCCAGCAGGTGATGGGCCAGGCGATTGGCGCGCTGGTCGAGTTGCTGGTAGCTGCAGCGATGCTCGCCGTGAATCACCGCCACCGCATCCGGGCTGAGCGCAGCAAAGGCACCGAACAGGGTGTGCACTGCATGTTCGCGGGGGTAGTCCCGGCGCGTGGCGTTGAAGCCGTGCAACACCCGCTCACGCTCGGCGGGCGCCAGGCAGCTGACGTCCTGCAGGGCGGTCGCAGGCGAGTGCTCCAGCGCATTGGCCAACTGTTGCAAAGCGGTGCCTAGCAGTCGGCATACCTGCGCCCCGTCCACTTCCGGCACCGCCTGCACCGTGAGGACGAAGGCATCGCCCAGGTCATCGACGTTGACGACCAGTGGGTAGTTGCTGCGCTCGTGTGCGGCCAGTTGCTCGATGCCCTGCCAGGCCTTGCGCAGCTCGGCCTTGGGCGGTGCGCTGTGACGGTAGTTGAGCAGGCTGGTGAACAACGGCTGGGTAGCCGGCACGCCGCTGCAGCGCTGGGCCACGGCCAGCGAGGCGTGTTCATGGGCAAGCAGCCGGGCCAGGCGTTGATGGGTCAGGCGCACGCCATCAGCGGCCCCGGCCGCACCGACGCTGACCCGCAACGGCAAGGTATTGATGAACATGCCCAACGCCCGTTCGGCGCCCTCGCCGCCCTGCAGGCGGCCCAGCAGCACGGTACCGAACACCACGTCCTGGCGCCCGGACAGCTGCGCCAACACCTGGCCCCAGGCTTGGTGAACCAGGCTGGCGACGCTGATGCCTAGCTGGCGGGCCTGCTCGCGCAGCCGCTTGGCCAGGTTGGCATCGAGCGCCTGGCGGCTGTCGAGCACACGGCTGCCATCGCTGTGCGCGGACCGCAGGCCGAAGACTTCGGTGGGTTCGTCGATATCACCCAGCAGCTCACGGAACAGCGTTTCTTCAGCCTGGCTGTCGCCGCCGAGGCGTGCCTGCGCCACGTAATTGCGATAGGGAACGCTGGCATCAGGCAGCGGCTGGTTGTGCAGTAGCGCAGTGACTTCGGCCACCAGGTGCTCGACCGCCGCGTGGTCGAGGATGATGTGGTGGATCAGCAGGGTCGCTTCGATGCGGCCATTGATGCCCGTTGCGCGCAGGCGGATCAGTGGCGCGCTACCCAGCTCAAGCGCCGTGGTGTTGCCTTCGCGGGGCAAGCCCGCGCCCACGGAAGGGGCTTTGCGCCAGACCACTTGCACAGGCTCTTCGAGGTGCTGCCAGTGGATGCTGGTGCGCAGGATGTCATGGCGCGCGATGACCTGGTCCAGCGCAGCGGCAAAGGCGTCCAGCGTGCCCTGGTCCGGGAAGGCGAAGCGTGCCTGCAGCACATAGGGGTCAGCGCCCTCGCTGGCCAGGTGGTGGTAGAGGATGCCTTGCTGCAACGGGGCCAGGCCGTAGATGTCCTGGATGTTGCGCGCACCGCCGGGGACCTGCGCCATCAGCGTGTCGATCGATGCCTGCGAGAGGTCGGCCAGGGGTAGCATGGCGGGGGTGATGTGCGTGCACTCAGCCGGGATACGGTTGGCGGGCACCTTGAGGCCGCTTTCGCCGCTCACTGCCGCAGCCAGCGCAGCCAGGGTCGGCTGGCCGAACAGCACACGGATGTCGGCGTGCAGGCCTTGTTGGCGCAGGCGCGAGGTCAGGCTGACGGCCAGCAGCGAATGGCCGCCCAGTTCGAAGAAGTTGTCATGGCGCCCTACCCGCTCCACGCCCAGCAGTTCGGCCCAGATCGCCGCCAACAGGGTTTCGGTTTC
>NZ_JBIUZK010000013.1:0-7520 GCF_044744955.1 Pseudomonas sp. NPDC087185
TATTGGCCCACCCGGGTGATTTGCCGCCCCGTTGAACAGCAGCAATTGCGCAAAGGCTACCGTCGCATCACCCCAGCCACACCTGGCATTTCTGCTAGTTGTGGCTCATCAAGATCGCGCCTGACAATTTCCCCATTCGCATGCAGCGCTTTGTGCCTATGAGGGAGCCCGGATATGTACGATCAAGCGTGGAACGTCCATCAGCAGCCGCGACGCAAAGGAGGCGATGCAGGCGTCCCCGAGGCCGTCGAAGATTCCGTCGTTCATTTCAAGCAGTCCCATGACCTTGTCGTGGACCTGTCGACATTCACGGGAGATGCGACGTTGATCGTGCTGCCCTATGACAACATGGCTGCTGGCCATGAAGTGTGGGTGGAATTCGGTGACGCGCCCGCTCTGATTCAAGAGGTGACGGATGAAACCGTGAGCAGACCACTGCTGTTCACATTGCCCCGTGCGGCGCTGGATGCACGACTAGACCAATCCGTGCCCCTGCAATTCGTGGTCGTGGTGGGCGAACGAGAGACGTACTCGGAACCACAGACTTTGTACGTCAGCAATGAAAGCAGCAACCCAGCCCCCTGGCTGGAGCCCATCCGGATCGAAGGTGCCGACGAAGGCGAAATACAACCGTTACCGGGCGGTGTACCGGTCTACATCAAAAAACCTGAGGCAATGCAGGTCAACGACGAACTGCTGCTGTTTGTCGATACCGACAGCGATCACCAGCTCCCCGGCTGGCTCAGGCTGGAGGACAGCGATGAAGACCGGGAGGAATTCGTTCTCTGGATCGAACAGGCGCTGCTCGAAAGCAACCTCGGCAACAGCATCCGGCTGATGTACCAGTATGCCGGCCCTGGACGTGGGCTGAGCGCGCAAGTTCTTGAACTCGAAGTCACCGAATACAACCCGAAAGATGCGTCGGTGGTGAACTTCAAGCAGGCCCACGACCTGCACATCGACACGAAGCAGTTCCGAGCGGACGGTGTGCTGTTGGTGCCGCCCTACGACGATATGGCCGCCGGAGATCGAGTAGCGCTGTATTGGGCGCTGCAGGACGCCAATTCGGTCCGGCCGATGCTGACGTTGGAGCACACTGTCGAGCCAGGGGAAGTGGGGTTTCCCTTGAGGTTTTCCCTGCCGCGCTCGGAATTTCCCGCCGATCGCAGCGCAGCGATGTACTTCACCGTCACACCCAACGGCGGCACCGAGCGAAAATTCAGACAGCAGCGCCTGACGATCGCGGCAGGCGCTGCAGATTCACAGCCCCGCCTGCCGGTGGCGGCACTCGAAGGTGAAGACGCATCAGACCTGATCGTCACGCCCGACCCGCAGGGCAAGGTCGTACTCGTGCCCGCCTACTCGGACATGAAACTGGCCGACGAGGTGTATTTCCACGCCGATGGCCAGGTAGCGGCCGCGCCGCAGTTCAAGCGTATCGAACTGGACGACCTGGGTACCCAGTTCCTGAAGTTCGAACTCGCAGGCGAATTGTTGAAAGCGAATGTCGGTGACTACCTGGAAATGTTCTACCAGTTCGGGCGCCAGGGCCGGGCGTTGAGCGCCGAGAAACGCCGCGTGGACGTGAAGCAGTTTCAGGACGCCATCGAGATATCCCATGTGCTGTTCCAGCAGGCCCATGATCGGGTGGTCGAACTGAAGGCATTCACAGGCTCCGCCACCCTGGTGGTGCTGCCGTACCAGGGGATGGCCGAAGAACATGTGGTGACGCTGGTCTGGAGCGTGGACACGGTGCCCACCCCCTACCCTCACACGATCAGCAGGGATCAGGTGGGCTCGCCCATCCGTTTCAATATCCCGCGTGATGTCCTGGAGGCGGGAAAGAACAAACAGGTTTCCCTGCTTTACACCGTGGAAGGTCTGGATGCACAGCCGGTCGGCTCGCAAAGCAGCACCTTCCGGATTCTTGAACAGTCCACGCCCCTCCCCGATCGGCTTCCCCAGCTCCTGGCGCCGAGTGAACCTCTGCTCCCAACTGACCCTGCCACCCTCAGCGTCCAATATTCGTCGATGGCCGAAGGTGACGAACTCGTTTGCTATGCCGAGGGTGCCTACCCATTGATACAAAGCCACCGCGTGGATGCCGACGACGCGCTGACAGGCCAGATCGTGTTCATGCTGCCGGTCATCTGGTTGCGAGACAACGCTGGCTGGCCGATCACGCTGAGCTACCAGTTCGCCCGCAAGCAGCAAGCACTCAGCAGCGAAGCCCTGGAAATAAGGGTGGATGACCTGTGGCTTGGGGGCAATCAGTTGGTCCATGTCGACCAGGCGCATGACCGTCTGATCGACCTGGCGGTGTTCAGCGGGGATGCAACCCTGGTCACCTTCCCCTATGCGGACATGCAGGCAATGGACGAAGTCCAGGTCATCAGCCGCTGGGAAGATGGCCAGGAACTGCCGCAGCCCTTGACTCATGTGGTGCAACCCGAAGATATCGGCCGGCCCCTGCTCTTCACCCTCGCACGCCCCCAGCTGCTGGCAGCACAGGGCCATCTGTTGCGCCTGCATTTGCGCAGGCTCAGGCAAGAGGTGGATCCCCGTGATTATCCATCACAGGTTTTCAAGGTGGTGCACGACGCCCCTTCCGAGGTGGACGCCCTCGAACCCGTGCGGGTCGACGGGCAAATCCCCACGCGGCTACCTACCCGGCCAGGAGGGCTGGAGGTGACGATTGGGCTCGACTCGGCTCAGGTCAAGCAACTGGATGAGGTGCTCTTGCTGGTCAGCAGCGAAACGGCCCGTTTTGCGCTGACCAAACATATCGACCAGGACGACCTCGACGCCAGGGCAATCGTGATGGGCATACCGGAAAGCTTCCTCGAAGCGCATCTCGACCAGACCGTCACCCTTTCGTACCAGATCGCTCGCGAGGGACGGGCCCTGAGCGCAAAAGCGCTGCAAGCCCCCGTTTACCGCCCCCCGGTGATGCTCGATGGCGTGCTGGTGCATGTCAAACAGGCTCACAGCATGACCGTGGACCTGAGCACCCTTCCAGGACCCGGCATTCTGACCCTGCTGCCCTACCCCGATCGGGCCAGGGGCGACAAGCTTACGGTTTCCTGGGGTGACTACACGCTACCCACGATCGTCGTGGACACCGACGATGTGACCCTGCCACTGATGAGCGAAATGCCTCGTGAATGGTTGCAGGACATGGTGGAGGCCGGCCCCACAGAATTGCTCCTGACCATCAGCAGGGACGGGAGCCCCGACCGCCTGACCGAGCCGCAACAACTGACTGTGCTCGATCAGGATTCCAACCCTCCGAATTATCTGGTGCCTCCACACCTGCAAACACCACTGCCGGGCGTCATCTATCCGTTACCCCTGGGCATCGAGGTCACCCTCCCCGCTTATTCGGGCATGGCCGAAGGCGACGAAGTACTGTTCCATCACTACCTGGTCGAAATGAGCGCGCCGCAATGGAAAAAGCTCACTTATGCCGATGTTGAAAAAGGGAAATTAACGTTCACGCTTGGCAAGGCACTGCTCGACAGCAGTGTCGGCAAGACGCTCAGTTTACGCTACCAGTACGGTCGCACAGGCGAAGCACTCAACAGCCGCGTCCTGCAACTTAACGTACTGCAGCATCCTGCCGCGATAGAGATCTCGCTGGTCCATGTCATGCAGTCCCATGCCCTGGTCATCGAGACGGACAGCTTCAGCGACAATGCACTGCTGGTAATCCCCGAGTACCAGGGCAAGGCCGAAGGCGACGAACTCATCATCCGCTGGGCAAGGCTGGACCAACTGACCACACCGTTCGACATCTCCCACACCGTTGGCAAGACAGATCTCGGGGTAACGATCACCAAGTCGCTCAACAAGGCCACGCTCGATGAGGCGCTGAACATCGGCGCACAGTTGTCCTTCAGCGTCAAACCCGTCAGTGGCAGCACGCAACGCTCCGCCGTGCAGACCTTCCAGGTAGTGAACAAGGCCTCCGCACCGCCGCCCCACCTTGACGCACCGCAGATAGCCGGGGTGGTAGACGGCAAACTGGAGCCTGTTATCGAGGGCGCCAAGGTGACGATCAACCTGACGAGCGACTTCACCCAGGGCACAGACGTCATCCTGCACATGAACGGCAAGGTCCCCGTGCCTCCCCTGGCCAAAAAGCTGAGCGCCACCGACCTGGCCGCCGGCAAGCTTGACTTCAGGCTTCCCGGCTACTGGCTGCTGGCCAATGCCGGTGCCAGGGTGGAAGTCTTCTACCAGTACGCCCGCCAGGACAAGGCACTGAGTTCCGCGCGCGTGCCCCTGGAGATTTTGGAGTCCGAAGACCCGACCCTGCCTGGCACGGTGGTGCATGCCAAGCAATCCCATGATCAGGTCATAGACCTGCATGCCTTCGAAAACGATGCGATGGTGTATGTGCTACCCCATCCAGAAATGAAGACAGGCGACCTTTTGACCGTCCACTGGCAAGGCTTTGATGGCCAGGAACCGATCACGGAAGCCTACAGCGTTCCGACCTCTGTTTCGCAACTGGAGGTGCCCTTCGAGTTCATACTTGACCGCACGCGCCTCGAACCCTTGAGTGGCTTTGCAATCAAGACCCACTACACCTTCGGCAACGAGGGCGTCGAAGACCCGTTTATCTCCGCCTCGCAGATGTTCCTCATCGTCGACAACCAGCCGTCACCCAAACCGCTGCTGCCACCCCCTGCCGTCACGGGCGAATCGGGCGGGTGGGTATACCCCTCTCCGGAAGGGGCCTGGGTGACCTTCCCTCCCCCTGTAGGGCAACTCAAACAGGATGAAGCGCTGCTGTTTGCCGACGGTGCGACATCGGAGATCGTGGCCTGGACCGGCACGCCAGATGAACCCGAGGGCGTCCATCTATCTCAACAGTTCCTCCTGGAAAACATCGGCAAAAGGGTAACGCTGTCTTACCAGTTCGCTCGGCCCCGCATGGCACTGGCAAGCCATGTCCACACGTTCGTTGTCGCCGAAGAACAGACACTGCCACCACTCACAATGCTGGGTGTCGGGTCAGAAGCAGCTGCCGTCGACCTGCGCACCGGCGGGCGTTTTGCCATAGCCGGTGCCGCGCCACTGCTCAAGGGTACGGTCACGGTCTATGTCCAGGACACCACCACCGTGCCTCCCAGGACGCTGCTGACTTTAGCGGGCTGGACCCAGCAAGGCGAGGATTTCCATTTCGCCTTTGATCGTTCGAAATCGGCAATGCTGTTGGGCAAAACGCTCAAGTGTTTCTACACCCACATTGACCCGTTGGGGCTCTCGGCCGATTCAGCCCCCTTTGAACTGGTGGTAAAAACGCTCAGCCGCGACTCATTACCCTATCTCGAATGTGAATCGGCCATCGGTAGATCCGAGCTTTCCAAAGCCCGCGTCAAGGAAGAGCTCATCCTCAATGTTCACGGCTGGCCCCTGATGGCCGCAGGACAGCTCATCACGATCGTGGCGGCGGAGGGCGGCGTAGAGCTGCACCTGTACAGCGGGTCCATCACCGCCGAGCAGGCCCAGGCGCTAACGGTTCAAGCTAAGTGCGACAGCAAAGCGTTCTTCGAAACGTTCGGGATAGGCAAGACCGTCAGGCTTTCTGTCGAGATCACGTTGGCAGAAGGAACGCGCCTCACCCTCCGGGATATCGACCTCAGAACAGTGGCTTAACCGCCCGTCACCGCCCTGCTACACGGGCCGATCGGGCATACCTGTTTGACCAGCGGAGCACATGCGATGAACGACCACACCCTCCAAGGCGCTGACCTGGGTTCGATAGCGTTTCATCCCTCGCCAAGCGAAGCACTGGGCGAAGGTGCGCTCGTGCAATATCTCGCCGACCCGTTGCTGCTGCCCTCTGCACAACGGCATTGGAGCACAGGTGCAAATGGGACCATCGACTCAGGCTCCGGCCGTTACCGGGCAGGCCGTGCGCCGCAAGGTACTCGCGGCTCGGTCGACTGCGTACTGAACCTCAACGGCATCACCCTCACCGACAGCCTTTCCGTCAGCCTGGGTGCGCCGGGTGTTGTTGAAGATGAACACTGGCGCGCCCTAAAGTCATTTGTACTGAGAACCCCGGATTTCGGTGCGTCGGTACCCCCTTGGATGTTCAACAACGGCAGGCAGCAACTTCACCTGTCAGTGGACGTGTCTACCCAGACCAGTGATGAAGAGCCGGGCGCCCTTGACCCTGACGAACTCAAGACATTGGCACTGTTCGAGCTGGGCGGCCATCAGCCGCTGGCGATCCTGAACGCAACCCAAGAGCCTGCCCTGAGCGACACGGCCATTTACTGGGCCGTGGCCGAAGACCGCAACACTTACGAACTCGCCACCCAGCAGCAACCTTCCCAGGCAGAGCCCGATCAAGGGCACCTGGTGAGCTACTTTGTACACTGCCTGGAACCGAAGGATCAGCAGCGGACTTTTTACGCCGGGGTGCGGGACAGGTTTGGATTTTGGCATTACAGCGACCGGGTCGGTGCAAAGAGCACAATTTCTATCAGGCCCGCTCATCGACAGGTCGAATTCACCGTAGCACGTGACAAAGTCTCAGGCTTCGATAAACCGGCTGAAGCAGGCCACACGCCCTATGACTACAACTTCCATACGGTTGAATACTGGATCTTCACGCTCAGCAGCGGAAACATCCACTCATGGAGCGTCAAAGGCGGACCGCGCTCGATGCTTCAGTGGGAGAGAGAGCACTCCTATTATTTGGGTACCCACATTCGTTTCGTCAGCTATACCGGCATTATTGCTGGCGGCGGAAATCAGCAGTTCGTGACCCTCGATGAATCCATGTTGCGTCAGCACGCAGAATTAAATAGCGGGTACGCGCTGAAGTTTAATGAAACGCACTGGGCGGTGCCTGCCAAAAGCATATCCTCAGACAGTTTCGCAGTAAGCCTCCACCGTGCAGCTGATGTGTCAAAGGCGTTCACGCCGGCTTATTTCAATAGACGAGAGCCTTTGGAGATTGAGTTGATTGACGACCATGGCAACTCACTCACTTTACAAGTGGCTTTTTCAAACCTTGCAACCAAACATAAAAGATCCGAACTTACCTACTTCAAAAAGGATATCCAACATGGACGGTAGCGAAATACGCGAAGCGGACAACAACGGCACGGTGACGATAAGCGATGAAGATGGCAGAACGCAAAGTGTGACTTTTGATATCAATTGGTTTGGAAGTACGCTTAGTTTATGGGCCGGACATTACGCACTCAAAATAGATAAATTTCGCCTTGACAACCTCGATGTCTCAATGAAGATTCTGTTTTGGGACACCGCACACTATTCCGGCCCCTGGAAACTAGTTTACAAGTTGGAAGTTGCTGTACAGGGAACTACGACCCAATGGATACCCGTATCAAGTCTAGGCTCAAAAAGCACTGACCCGAATGCAGATAACATCGTTGCCCCCGGTTTACTGTTGACATTCAAAACCGGCGGGACACCTCCCGATGTGTACCAATTATCGTTCGAGCCTAGCTACGAGGAGCCTTGAGGAGAACTTT
>NZ_JBIUZK010000014.1:1300-2647 GCF_044744955.1 Pseudomonas sp. NPDC087185
ACGAATGTTGATTTCTGACTTTTGTCAGATCGTTCTTTAAAAATTCGGATATGTGATAGAAATAGACTGAACACCAGTTTCACTGCTGGTGGATCAGGCTAAGGTAAAATTTGTGATGTTGCATTACGAATTTTCGGCGAATGTCGTCTTCACAGTATAACCAGATTGCTTGGGGTTATATGGTCAAGTGAAGAAGCGCATACGGTGGATGCCTTGGCAGTCAGAGGCGATGAAAGACGTGGTAGCCTGCGATAAGCTTTGGGGAGTCGGCAAACAGACTGTGATCCAGAGATCTCTGAATGGGGGAACCCACTCAGCATAAGCTGAGTATCTTGTACTGAATACATAGGTGCAAGAGGCGAACCAGGGGAACTGAAACATCTAAGTACCCTGAGGAAAAGAAATCAACCGAGATTCCCTTAGTAGTGGCGAGCGAACGGGGACCAGCCCTTAAGTTGGTTTGAGATTAGTGGAACGCTCTGGAAAGTGCGGCCATAGTGGGTGATAGCCCCGTACACGAAAATCTCTTATCAATGAAATCGAGTAGGACGGAGCACGAGAAACTTTGTCTGAACATGGGGGGACCATCCTCCAAGGCTAAATACTACTGACTGACCGATAGTGAACCAGTACCGTGAGGGAAAGGCGAAAAGAACCCCGGAGAGGGGAGTGAAATAGATCCTGAAACCGTATGCGTACAAGCAGTGGGAGCCTACTTTGTTAGGTGACTGCGTACCTTTTGTATAATGGGTCAGCGACTTATATTCAGTGGCGAGCTTAACCGAATAGGGGAGGCGTAGCGAAAGCGAGTCTTAATAGGGCGTTTAGTCGCTGGGTATAGACCCGAAACCGGGCGATCTATCCATGGGCAGGTTGAAGGTTAGGTAACACTGACTGGAGGACCGAACCGACTACCGTTGAAAAGTTAGCGGATGACCTGTGGATCGGAGTGAAAGGCTAATCAAGCTCGGAGATAGCTGGTTCTCCTCGAAAGCTATTTAGGTAGCGCCTCATGTATCACTGTAGGGGGTAGAGCACTGTTTCGGCTAGGGGGTCATCCCGACTTACCAAACCGATGCAAACTCCGAATACCTACAAGTGCCGAGCATGGGAGACACACGGCGGGTGCTAACGTCCGTCGTGAAAAGGGAAACAACCCAGACCGTCAGCTAAGGTCCCAAAGTCATGGTTAAGTGGGAAACGATGTGGGAAGGCTTAGACAGCTAGGAGGTTGGCTTAGAAGCAGCCACCCTTTAAAGAAAGCGTAATAGCTCACTAGTCGAGTCGGCCTGCGCGGAAGATGTAACGGGGCTCAAACCATGCACCGAAGCTACGGGTATCACCTCT
>NZ_JBIUZK010000014.1:2743-4494 GCF_044744955.1 Pseudomonas sp. NPDC087185
TCTGGTGATGCGGTAGAGGAGCGTTCTGTAAGCCTGTGAAGGTGAGTTGAGAAGCTTGCTGGAGGTATCAGAAGTGCGAATGCTGACATGAGTAACGACAATGCGAGTGAAAAACTCGCACGCCGAAAGACCAAGGTTTCCTGCGCAACGTTAATCGACGCAGGGTTAGTCGGTCCCTAAGGCGAGGCTGAAAAGCGTAGTCGATGGAAAACAGGTTAATATTCCTGTACTTCCAGTTATTGCGATGGAGGGACGGAGAAGGCTAGGCCAGCTTGGCGTTGGTTGTCCAAGTTTAAGGTGGTAGGCTGAGATCTTAGGCAAATCCGGGATCTCAAGGCCGAGAGCTGATGACGAGTTGCCATTAGGCGACGAAGTGGTTGATGCCATGCTTCCAAGAAAAGCTCCTAAGCTTCAGATAACTGGGAACCGTACCCCAAACCGACACAGGTGGTTAGGTAGAGAATACCAAGGCGCTTGAGAGAACTCGGGTGAAGGAACTAGGCAAAATGGCACCGTAACTTCGGGAGAAGGTGCGCCGGTGAGGGTGAAGGACTTGCTCCGTAAGCTCATGCCGGTCGAAGATACCAGGCCGCTGCGACTGTTTATTAAAAACACAGCACTCTGCAAACACGAAAGTGGACGTATAGGGTGTGACGCCTGCCCGGTGCCGGAAGGTTAATTGATGGGGTTAGCGCAAGCGAAGCTCTTGATCGAAGCCCCGGTAAACGGCGGCCGTAACTATAACGGTCCTAAGGTAGCGAAATTCCTTGTCGGGTAAGTTCCGACCTGCACGAATGGCGTAACGATGGCGGCGCTGTCTCCACCCGAGACTCAGTGAAATTGAAATCGCTGTGAAGATGCAGTGTATCCGCGGCTAGACGGAAAGACCCCGTGAACCTTTACTATAGCTTTGCACTGGACTTTGAATTTGCTTGTGTAGGATAGGTGGGAGGCTTTGAAGTGGGGACGCCAGTTCTCATGGAGCCATCCTTGAAATACCACCCTGGCAACTTTGAGGTTCTAACTCAGGTCCGTTATCCGGATCGAGGACAGTGTATGGTGGGTAGTTTGACTGGGGCGGTCTCCTCCCAAAGAGTAACGGAGGAGTACGAAGGTGCGCTCAGACCGGTCGGAAATCGGTCGTAGAGTATAAAGGCAAAAGCGCGCTTGACTGCGAGACAAACACGTCGAGCAGGTACGAAAGTAGGTCTTAGTGATCCGGTGGTTCTGTATGGAAGGGCCATCGCTCAACGGATAAAAGGTACTCCGGGGATAACAGGCTGATACCGCCCAAGAGTTCATATCGACGGCGGTGTTTGGCACCTCGATGTCGGCTCATCACATCCTGGGGCTGAAGCCGGTCCCAAGGGTATGGCTGTTCGCCATTTAAAGTGGTACGCGAGCTGGGTTTAGAACGTCGTGAGACAGTTCGGTCCCTATCTGCCGTGGACGTTTGAGATTTGAGAGGGGCTGCTCCTAGTACGAGAGGACCGGAGTGGACGAACCTCTGGTGTTCCGGTTGTCACGCCAGTGGCATTGCCGGGTAGCTATGTTCGGAAGAGATAACCGCTGAAAGCATCTAAGCGGGAAACTTGCCTCAAGATGAGATCTCACTGGGATCTTGAATCCCCTAAAGGGCCGTCGAAGACTACGACGTTGATAGGTTGGGTGTGTAAGCGCTGTGAGGCGTTGAGCTAACCAATACTAATTGCCCGTGAGGCTTGACCATATAACACCCAAGCAATTTGCTA
>NZ_JBIUZK010000015.1:0-2113 GCF_044744955.1 Pseudomonas sp. NPDC087185
CCCGGGCGCAGTGCACGCAAGGTGTAGGAGGACTGCTGCAGGGGGGCAAAGCCTTGTTCCAGTTCGAAGCCCGAATCGGCATAGCGGCACACCGGGGCATCACCCAGGCGCGGCACGATGGCGTAGCGGACCGGCAGGATGGGCACGCGCGCGCTGCAGGCGGGGATGGAGGTGGCGCGGCTGATCATCGTTGCTTCCTTTTACCTGAAGTTGGCGGAGCTTCCTCAAAGGCTTCAGGCGGGGGCGGTGCGGCACGGACATTGAAGACGCGGCAGATGATGTACCAGCCGATAGCGACGGACAGGTTGTAAGGGAACAGCACGGCCCAGAAAGGCAATTGCCAGTTTTTTTTGCCCTGCATTTCTCCGGGCTCGCCAGTGCGCCAAGGAGCGTAATGCTGAAAAGCTTGTGCCGGGGTGAGGCAGATTTCATGCAAAGGTTTGTACCACCAGTTGGGCTCGCCGGGCGGGGGGAGTTTGTCCGGACCGTGGTCCATGAAATGGCGCAGGTACTCCCAGACTTCGGCGACATGTTTGATGTCCCCTTCGGTGGGTTCGTTACTGTCGATCCAGAGGCAGTCTTTTTGGTGCAAAGTGCCGTCTTCGCGGCGTGGGGCGAAAGCGAGTGCGTAGCTGGTACTAAAAGAGGATCCACCGAATTCGGTGCGTTTGAGAAGGCCGCCAACAGTTCTATTCCAATCAAATACTATAAGTTGCTTAAATCGCCTGTAATATATTTTTTTCGTGCTGCGATTCAGGAGGATGTTGGATAGTTTTTTTATCAATAACACCCGGTAAACTAGGAAAGGCATGAATATAAAAGGGGTGCATAATTGAATTGTGAAAAAGGTAAGGGCGCCATCGAGTTTGCTGTTTAAATCGCTGGCCTGAATGCCTGGGTAGAAAAAAATAGCAGTGCACAGCATCATGGCTGTGTAGAGCTTCCCCATGAGCACTGAGTCGGTTACCCAGGGATTACGTAAGGATAAATTTTTTTCGGATGCGCTTAGGAGTTGCCCGGCTATGTTCGGTTTTATAGGGGTGGTGAGTTTGGGTTCAAATGTCCAGATTACTGACATAAGCTAATCCTCAAGGTTGAAGCGTGCAGATGTTTCCGTGCTTGTATTTAAGCCGTTATTTGGGCGGTAGCTAATTTGGAAGATGGCGTCGTTTGCATATCTTGCGTCAAATTTCACTTGAATGATCAAGCCTGGACCAGTGAGGTAGCACTGAGGGGAATTAGCAATAGTGGTTGTCTCTCCCCTGGCGCTGGTTTTGCTTAAGTTTCCAGTCCATTCGCTGAGCCCGACAGTAAACTCTCTGAGTAGAATGATGAACTGTGCTGTGTTAAAGGGTTCAGAGGTTTTTTTGTGGATGCTACAGCTCAGATCAGGCTGTGGCCGAAAGTGGTTATCTTTAGAATGCTCTTCCAGTTCGAGTGAAAAATTTTTTTGTGCTTTCTTCGCTGTAATCATAACTGGAGAAAAGTACTTGATGTGCCAGGTCTGTATTTCTTCATTGATGTGCGCGAAGGGTGGTAGCCTTTTTTCAGAATCTAAAGTTATGTTTTTCCGATGTTCTCCATCGTTTAGGCGTGTTCCGAATATGCTTCTGGCTGCCCACAGTTCTAACGGCGTGTGAATTCGCTCGCTTGCCTTTGAGTGCAAGTACAGCCCGCCAACTATTACGGCCGCACCGAGCAACACAATACCTGTTGCAGCTAGCGCCGCGAATGAGATAAATGAGGCAGCCCCTACGATTGCAAGGCCTCCCTCCAGCGCGACTGCTGATCCTATGGCGATACTCGCTCCTCCGGCAAACGTATAAGTTCCAGCGATTAGATCTCCTTGTTCTTTTTGGTTAAAAGCTTTTGAACCGTCTGAAAGAAGACCAAGAAATATTGCGGGGTAACCCGAGCCTCGTGCGAAAAGCTTGCTACCTAGAAGTTTTAATAAGCCATTTCCGAAAGCCATTCCAAGGCCCGTATAGCCCAGTCTCAACATCAAAGCTTTTTGCGTGGCTCGCACACTCACCAATGTCGCACCCGTTGCACCAATCACACCAAAAATCGACGCAGCGAACCCCGTTGTATATTCCGGCACATCGCTCTTCTG
>NZ_JBIUZK010000016.1:0-2059 GCF_044744955.1 Pseudomonas sp. NPDC087185
CGGGGCTGCGCTCGACCTGCTGCTCGATCAGGCGCTGCACACGGCATTCGTCCGGGTAGCGCTGCGCGGTGTGGTTCCAGGTGTGCAGGGTGTGCGCTTGCACGCTGTCCATCAACGCAAGCTCCGCTACCCGCGCCTGCGGGTCGGCGAGCATCCCGCGCAGCAAGGTCTGCCAGTGGCCGGCCAGGCGCTCGATGGTGGTGGCGTCGAACAGGTCGGTGGCGTAGGTCAGGGTGGCGCCCAGGCCGTGGGCGGTCTCGAAGGTGTCCAGGGCCAGGTCGAACTGCGCGCTCTGGTGTTCGCCGCTCAAGGTCTCGACGTCGAGTTGCGGCACCTGGAAACCTTCACCCAACTGCTGGTCGAGGGCGTTGCGGTGGTTGAACATCACCTGGAACAGCGGGTTGTGGCTGAGGCTGCGCGCCGGCTGCAAGGCTTCGACCAGTTGCTCGAACGGCAGGTCCTGATGCTGCTGGGCGCCAAGGGCCGCCTGGCGCACCTGTTCGAGCAGCGCATTGACGGTCAGTGTGCTGTCAAAACGCGCACGCAGTACCTGGGTGTTGACGAAGAAGCCGATCAGCCGCTCGGTTTCCAGGCGGTGACGGTTGGCCACCGGCACGCCGACGCGGATATCGTCCTGGCCGCTGTAACGCTGCAGCAAGGCCTGGAAGGACGCCAGCAACAGCATGAACAGGGTGACGTTGTGCTGCTGCGCCAGCTGCTGCAGGCCAGCGGCCAGGTCAGCGTCAAGCGTCAGCGCCAGGCGCGCGCCCCGGTAGCTCTGCAGCGCCGGGCGGGCATGGTCGGTAGGCAGCTCCAGCACCACCGGCTCGGCCCCCAGCTGCTCACGCCAGTACACCAGCTGGCGCTCGCGTTCGCCGGCGGCGAGCCAGTTGCGCTGCCAGTGGGCATAGTCGAGGTACTGCACCGGCAACGGCGGCAGCGTGGGCTGGCTACCGTTGGCCAGGCTGGCATAGCTTTGCATCCACTCATCGACCATCACCTGCATCGACCAGCCGTCGGAGACGATGTGGTGCTGAACCAGGGTCAGCACATGGTCGCGGGCGCCCATGCGCAGCACGCCAATGCGCAGCAGCGGGCCGTTGACCAGGTCGAAGGCCTGCGCGGTCTGCGCCTGGATGAAGGCCTGGATGCCCGCCGCTTCGTCGCCCTCGGCAGCGGCCGGTTGCACGTTGATCGGCAGGCGCAGCTGCGCATGGATGACCGGGCGTAGCTGGTCCTGCTGCTGGATGAACGTGGTACGCAAGCTCTCGTGGCGATCCACCAGCAGGTTGAAGCTGTCTTCCAGGGCCTGCAGGTCAAGGTCACCGCGCAGGCGCAGGGCCATCGGGATGTGGTAGGCGGTGCTGTGCGGCTCCAGCTGCCAGAGGAACCACTGGCGTTCCTGGGCGAACGACAGCTGCAGCGGCTGGTTGCGGTCGATGGCGACGATCCTGGCCGCGCGGCTGCCTTGCAGCTCGCCAAGGGCCTGGCTGAAGGCCTGCAAGGTGCTGTGCTCGAACATCAGCGCCAGCGGCACCTCCAGGTCGAGCTCCTGGGCCACCCGCGAGACCACCTGGGTGGCGAGCAGGGAATGCCCGCCCAAGTCGAAGAAGTGATCGGCCATGCCCACCTGCTCCAGGTGCAGTACCTGGGCCCAGATGGCCGCGACCTTGCGTTCAAGCTCTGTGACCGGGGCCTGGAACTCATGCCGCGCCTGGTTCAGGTCCGGCGCCGGCAGGGCCTTGCGATCGAGCTTGCCATTGGGGCTCAGCGGCATGGCTGCCAGCCACACCAGCTGGGCAGGCACCATGTAGGCCGGCAGGCGGCTGGCGAGTTCGGCCTTGAGCTGCGCTTGCCAGGCCTGCAAGTCGGCCGGCTGGCGTGGGTCGGCGACGTAGCCGACCAGGTGCTGGCCCTGGGCGTCGCGCTGGGCCACCACCACGGTTTCACCGGCACCGGCCACTTCCAGCAGGCGCGCTTCGATCTCGCCCAGCTCGATGCGCTGGCCGCGGATCTTCACCTGGTGGTCCAGGCGGCCGAGGTATTCGATCGCACCGTC
>NZ_JBIUZK010000017.1:0-1453 GCF_044744955.1 Pseudomonas sp. NPDC087185
TGGCCTGGAGCAGCCTACCGCGTACCGAGGCCCTGCCCATCGGCAGGCTTGGCGCCATGGCGCGGCATTACCCCAGTACCCAACCGAAAATCCCCGCCGTGGTGGTGCTCAGCGATGCCGAGGGCATGGCTCTGGACCTGAGCCTGTCAGCATCGGCTTATCAGCATCAGCTGCGCGACCTGATGCCGGCCGAGCAACTGGAACATACCAAACCGTTGCAGGGTTCCGAGCAGGCCGGCGTGCCGGCGTGCTATGGGCTGGATGCAGAACGGCTGAGCCCAAAAAGCCGCGACTTCCACCACCGCAACCTGGTGGCCATGCTGCTCAACAAGACCCTGGAAAGCTTCTACCCCCCTGACTCACGCCCGCTGGAGCAGGCCACGCAGAGGTTGCAGGTGCCATCGGGGCGCCCTTCGCTGTCACCCGCTGCAGCACGCTTCCGGGCGCTCACCCATGAATACTATTCCCCCAACGGCGCCCGCCTGGGGCAGCGCATCGACACGGCCAAGTACCTGCAGTTCCTGGACGAACGCGAGGCGCTGGAAAAACGCATCGCCGCCTTGCGCCAACTGGCCCTGCAAGCCAGCAACGACCACGACGCCTGGCTGGCCACTGCCGAAAACCAGCACCTCGATGACCCCTATAGCCTAGCGGCGGCGCTGGCCTGTTACGACCGCAATGACTGCAGTTCCGCCCGCGGGCTTGAGATGTCCCTTGCACTGCTGATCCACCCCATGGGGCAACCCGTACCCGGCAACGAAGACCAGGACCGACGCCTCCAGCGTCTGGAGCAATGGCTGGATCAGCACCACAGCCCACTGTACATGGCGCTGGCACCCTTCAACCCGTTCAGGGACAAGGCCGACGCGGTCGGCACCCTGCTGGGCGGCAGCGACAATGTTATCGAAGGGTTGTACGGCCGCTTTCCGGCCATCGCCGACATCACCGACCTGACGGCACAGTCCGTCAACACCGTGGTACTCAAGCGCATGCGCGGCCAGACCCGCTGGGATGCCAGCCACAATTTGCGCCAGCAAGTGTTGCTGGCGGCGCAGGAGGCCAATGCCGAGAAGGCCTTGGGGTTGCTGGCCGCGCGCTACAACATCACCGAGCAGGCCCTTCGCGCACATCCATTCAGTCAGGAGGTGGAACGGTATCTGAAAACCGGGATGGCGCAGGTCGAGGAAATAAAAGAACTGCGCGTTTCGGGTAGCCGGAGGGTGTCGCTTGAACTGACGACGGCAACGCGGGTGAAACCGAACTTTATCGGGCTGCTCACTTCCGGCGGTGGGGGCGGGTTGAATGCGGGGATGCTGTGGTTCAACGTGGTTGCGCTCAAAGCGGCTTACAACAGTTTGCAGAAGAGCGATGTGCCGGAATATACAACGGGGTTCGCTGCGTCGATTTTTGGTGTGATTGGTGCAACGGGTGCGACATTGGTGAGTGTGCGAGC
>NZ_JBIUZK010000018.1:0-1292 GCF_044744955.1 Pseudomonas sp. NPDC087185
TCGGCGATCTGCCAGACGGCGTTGGCGATGTCGCCGATCACTTCGACCTGCGGGAAGTACACGGCATCGACTTCGGCGGAGCGGAAGCTGATGTGAATGACTTCGGTGCCGCCACGGACCATGAAGAACGGCGGCTTCTCGATCACGTCGTGGCCGATGTTGATGATCAGGTCGGCCGCTTCGATCGCGCGGTGCACGAAGTCGCCCGACGACAGTGCGGCGTTGCCCAGGAAGCGCGGGCTCCGCTCGTCGACCACACCCTTGCCCAACTGGGTGGTGACGAACGGAATGCCGGTCTTGTCGATCAGCTGCTTGAGGACCTTGGCGGTCATCTTGCGGTTGGCGCCGGCGCCGATCACCAGGATCGGGCTGCGCGCGGTGCGCAGTTTCTCGATCGCGGCTTCGATGGCCACATGCTCGGCCAGCGGGCGACGGTGCAGGCTGCGTGGGATCGGCATGGCATCGGTCTGCTCGGCCGCGATGTCTTCCGGCAGCTCCAGGTGCACGGCACCCGGTTTTTCTTCTTCAGCCAGGCGGAACGCTTCGCGCATGCGCGACGGGATGTTGTCGGCCGAAGCGAACTGGTGGGTGTACTTGGTGATGGGGGCCATCATGCCGCACACGTCGATGATCTGGAAGCGGCCCTGCTTGGACTTCTTGATCGGCTTCTGGCCGGTAATCATCATCATCGGCATGCCGCCGAGATAGGCGTAGGCACTGGCTGTCACCAGGTTGGTCGCGCCAGGGCCCAGGGTCGACAGGCTGACGCCGGTCTTGCCGGTCAGGCGGCCATAGGTGGCGGCCATGAAGCCTGCAGATTGTTCGTGGCGGGTCAGGACCAGCTTGATCTTCGACTTGCGCAGGGATTCCAGCAGGTCGAGGTTTTCCTCACCAGGGATGCCGAACACATACTCGACACCTTCGTTTTCCAGGCATTGCACAACGACATCGGCGGCCTTGGCCATCTTGCTTGTAACCTCAATTATTTAGGACGGTGAAGGTCCAGAAATGCGCAGCACGGCACGCTGGCATCGCTCTGTCCGGGCGCGAGGATGCCCCGAACCTAAGCCTTGACGCAGCTTGGGCAGGGCAAAGTCACGTAAACGAACAGGATTAATTGTCGCACCCTTGAGCGCCTTTGCGCAGGTACGAAACGGACAAATCATCTTTGCTTGGAGAAAGGTGTGCGAATATCGGAAAGACAAAACCCCTACCTGCATGCGCAGATAGGGGTTTTGCGAAATGAATCTTGACGATGACCTACTCTCACATGGGGAAACCCCACACTACCA
>NZ_JBIUZK010000019.1:0-1089 GCF_044744955.1 Pseudomonas sp. NPDC087185
CTGGCCGGGTACCAGGCATAGTCCTCGACCACCCCGGTTTTCAGCGTCTGTTTCCTGAGGTTGCCCAGGGCGTCGTATTCGTAGGTTTCCTTCTCTTCACGCGTGCCTGTGCCGAGCGACCATTGCGTGGTCAACGTGCGGGGTAGCTGGCAGCTGGCGACCTGGTCGGCGAAATACTTCCTGGGGTCGTGGTCGTATTCGCTGGCGACGCTGTGCACATGGCCGTTGCGGGTGGTCTTTTCCAGTACCTGCAAGTGGAACTGGTTGTACTGGCGCTCGACGCTGCGCAGTACCTTGGTGCCGTCGCGCAACTCTTCGGTTGAGCCATAGGTATAGGTGCCCAGGTGCAGGTAGAGGTTGTCCAGGCCATCTTCGGCCCAGACGATGTTTAGGCCGTTGCCGAGGAAGTTGTGTTCGTCCCTGGGGTAGCTGTAGTGCAGCGACTGCTGGGGCTGACCGTGCCCGGGGTCGATGACATGGCTCGCCACCCGCGGCAGCGGCTCGCGCTGGCTGCCCATGGGGAACGCATGGCCGGTCGGGTCGTAGGTGAGCGTTTCCTTGGCTCCCGCCGGGGTGCGGGCGGTCTTGATGCAGTCCAGGCCTTTTTCGCTCACATAGGTGAAGGCCCAGTTGGCCAGGTCACCCCTGTCATTGGTGGCGGGCAGGCGCAATTGGTCGACGCGCCCGGCGGTGTCGGTCTGGATGAAAAAGCGCGCGAACTCGGTGTTGCCGATCGGCCGGTAGCGCACTGCGACACCGGTCTGCTGGGGATCGGCGACGTCGTCCAGGCGCAGCAGGATGGCCTCCGCCGCATCGGTGATGGTGGACAGCCGCCAGGGGTTGCCCGCGCGGCTGGAACGCACATAGGCGAGGGTCAACGTGTGGCCTTCGGCCGAATAGATTTCCACGGGCAGGGCCGGCTGGTCGGCTGCGACCTGCTGCAGAATCTCCACCAGGCCACTGCGGTGCGCCACCTTGTAGCGCTGGAACCCTTGGCTGGCGGGCAGCGGGTACAGGTGGAAGCTGGCGAGTTTCTGCTCTTTCATGGTCCGGCGCTGCAACCCGGTCACCGGGTCGGTGATCTCGCCT